>JBAZQF010000029.1:0-3034 GCA_041645355.1 Methanoregula sp. | reverse complement strand
GCTGCCCCTTATTGTAGCCGATTTTTCCAGGCGTCTCAATCTTTCCCGTGTCGGTTATACATTTGCAATAGTCACGCTGGGAAGGATAGGGGTATCGGCCCTCCATCAGTTGAACGGGATTTTATTCAATAAGCAGGCAAAACGGCTCGATGCAGCCTTTGCAGTACCAATGCCCGGGAATTTCCCACCCGTTGGGAAAATCGCATCCTTAGAAAAACAAGAAACAATCCTGCAGGCTGCAGAAGCCCGGCTGACAGAAATTGCCGGACTGATTGATCAGGGTATCGCTGTACCGCCTAGGTTCTCCCCGGTGTCGGCACTAATGAAATGCATCACTTACGGTTCGTTCTCCCGAAATGGCCACGGCATGGATACACAATTCTCCGTGTCCGATGCCTGTACTTCCTGCGGGACCTGCGCGAAGGTCTGCCCGGTGGGAAACATTACTCTGGTCAATAAGCGGCCATCATGGGGGCACCATTGCGAACTCTGCTGTGCCTGCCGGCACTTCTGTCCGGTTGAGGCGATCCAACTCGGGATGCTGCAAGGTACGAAAGGGAGAGGACGGTACCGTCATCCGGATCTGAAAGTTGAAGACATGAAAACCCAGCGGGGAAATGAACCCTAGCATTTCCGGGTTAATCAGGGAAACTAAAAAATGGAAACGAATGGAAACAAACTCAAAAATCCGCAAACGGGAAAAACACTCGTGATAGTGTTTTCCTATCATCACAAAAATACCCAGAAGATCGCAAACGTCGTTGCAAACGTGCTTGGTGCTGAGGTCAAAACACCGCAGCAGGTGAAGCCAGAAGAGATCGCGGAGTACGATCTTGTAGGTTTTGGCTCAGGAATATACAGTGCAACATTCGATGGTTCCATCCTTGACCTTGCCGACCGGCTGTCTAACGTGAACAATAAAAAAGCCTTCTTATTCTCAACCTATGGAGCCCCGGCCGCTTTTGCTGGCGGGGATTTTGTTAAGAATAACCACTCGCAGATACGAAAAAAACTGCAGGAAAAAGGGTACATGGTCATAGGTGAATTCGGTTGTGCGGGGTGGAACACGAACAGTTTCTTAAAATATTTCGGGGGTCTTAACAAGGGTAAGCCTGATGCCGAAGACCTCAGGAATGCAGAAGAGTTTGCTAACACCATGAAGCGGCTCACCGGTAGAGAGAGAACGGATACAAGAAAGGAGATGCCGGCATAACGGTGGAACACGGGGATCATACCCTCATAAAAAATCATCATGAATTAAGGAAATTACCATGCCAGAAAAAAACATGTCTCAAAAATCTGCATCGTCACGCCAGAATATCCGTAAATGGATCCTTATCATCTCCTTCCTCCTCATTCCGATCACGATCTTCTACATCTCACCTATCGTTATCATGATGGGAGCACCAGAAGGTGTTGCAACAGGCAGCCTGCTGCTCTATCTCTTGCTCTTCATCTTCTCCCTTGTCGTTGCACGGCTCTGGTGCGGGTGGCTCTGCCCGATGGGGGCTTGGCAGGAGATCTGTTCACCGGTCGTGAAGCATACCGTGAAGGAGGGTTGGCGGAACTATATCAAGTATGGGGTCACAGTGCTCTGGCTTGCCGTGATCGCGTACTCCTTTTATGGCGCTGGGGGAATCCGTTCTGTCGATCCACTCTATGGCACGGTTAACGGCATCTCGATCTCGTCCCTTCCAGTCCTGATGATTGTCGGAATTATCTTTGGTATTATCTTCATCGTTGCGTACTTCATGGGAAGACGCGGGTTCTGCCACGTGTTCTGCCCCATCGCTGCCCTGATGATTACGGGCCGGAAGATCCGGAACCTTATTGGTTGGCCGGCACTGCAGATTTCTGCCGATGCCTCCCGCTGCATTGACTGCAACAGATGTTCGAAGAACTGCCCGATGGGTCTTGACGTGAACGGCAAGGTCCGGAAAGGCGAGATGGAGAACGCGGAGTGTATCCTTTGCGGCAGCTGCGTGGACACCTGCCCGAACAATGTCATCAGCTACGCATGGAAACAGAAATAACTAAAAGGTGAATTGTGAAGAGCGTCATTTATTATTTCACCGGCACCGGTAACACACTCGCCGTTGCCCGTGACCTTGCAACAGAACTTGGAGACACAAAACTCATACCCCTCCGACAGGCAATGACCCCTGGCGGAATCATCATTGAAGCTGATGTCGTGGGGATCGCGTTTCCGGTCTACTTCCTTGACATGCCGGTAATCGTCAAGGAGTTCGTGCAGCAGATCCGTTTAACGGGCAGTCCCTATATCTTCGGTATCGCTACCTGCGGGGAACGGCCGGGAAGTGCTCTTTTTAACCTGAGACAACTTCTCGAAGAGAAGGGTACAAACCTTTCGGCGGGTTTTGTCTTTGTCATGCCGGAGAACTACATTGGACCTATCGACCTCATGGGGGATGCCAGTCGCCGTGAGGAAAAATATGCCGATGAAAAAAGTCGTATCCCATCAATCGCAGCGGCAATACGGGATCGAAAGGTCTCAATGCCTGAAGGTGCAGATTCAGCTCTGCTCCGTATTGGAGGAAAGATTACCCGCACGCTTGCAACTTCCGTATACGGAACCACCCGTCGTTTCCATGCAACGGCGAGATGCAATACATGCCGAACATGTGAACGGATCTGTCCTACGCGGAATATCACGGTAGGGGCGAACTCCGTTGTCTGGGGGAACACATGCACCCAGTGTTATGCCTGCATCCACTGGTGCCCGACCGGAGCGATTGAGATCGGTGGCAGGACTACCGGAAAACCACGGTATCACCACCCGGATGTGACGATGAGGGATATGCTCATCCAGCGGGGTGAACCGCGGTGACCAGCATCACCAGCGGGCGGCGGATCCTTGACGAAGTCTCGGACCGGATCATCGCTATCACTTCAGGACGGATGATCCTTGCCGCACTGGCCGGATTCCTCATTCTTGGCTACTTAGTCAACAGTAGGCCGTTCGGCATTGCGCAACTGAAAGAGATGACCGGGGGTGTGGGGATTCTTGACATGG
>JBAZQF010000028.1:0-4049 GCA_041645355.1 Methanoregula sp. | reverse complement strand
TCAGCGTTGCGGTAAATGCTGACACCGCTGGCACGAGGGCCAGGCAGAGGCAGGCCAGCACGACAAGGCTTAAAAGCAAGCTACTTGGTTTTCTCATAGTCATATAACCCCAATTGATAATATGCATTCTATCAATTTTATATAAGATAAACCTTCGGCATCTGTTTTGGACGGATCCTTACGGGAATCCCATGCACAATCATCTGCATTTTCTCTACCATCCGAACTCCAGATAATAGCTAGAGAAACGGTTCGGTTTTGAGGAGAACAGTCGATGAGATTTTGAATATTTCCGAACACGAAAAAAATGAAAGGGGTTCTGTGAGAATTATTCTTTCTTTCTCACGATGAGATAGCCAACAAGCCCGACAAGCCCGATAACTGCAATGCCCGGGAGCATGGGGCTCTGGGTCGGTTTGGTTGAGACCGGAGCTTTCACCGGAGTACCGACCGGGGTTGCTGCTGCTGCAGGAGTCTGGACTCCTCCACCGGCAGGAGTTGCCATCTGGCCGAATGTCTGGGGTGTGGGGCTCGCAGACGATGCTCCCGACAGCGGTTCCACAATGTAGAACACCGAGAAGATACCCGTGTGGGTCGTAGTTCCGGAGACGACATGGCTGCCATCGGTGCCCGTGGTCAGGGTGGTCTGGCTTTCACGGACCCAGGATTGTGTCGAAGAATTAAACGAGGCGATAACAATCGATGCTGCATTCCCGTTCGTTACTTCGAGAGCCTGCTTCCACTGGTCCGGGGTGAGCGTGAACGAGACGGTTACCGGCTTGGAGAATGTGGCCCCCGCGGGAGTTGTGACGATAGTACTCCCCGAGTAGAACGCGTCACCGACTTTCGCCGCTGAACGGTTGAACGGGATCTGGTCTGCAGCCGATACTGCGGGAACCAGAACCAGACAGATCATACAGATCATGCCGACCATGAATAATGTTGTCTTCTTCATTTTATATCACCAAATTTATTATACAATATTTGTTACAATTGTAACTTGACCTAACACCGTATATCCACCAGGACCGATACCGAAGCTGCTCAGACCGCTTCCAGATCCACTAAAACCACCAATTCCTGTACCACCGATAGTTCCGAGATTCATCGCACCCGCTCCCAAAGGTCCGGTGTATGTGGTACCAGTATTCTGGATAACTATGGTCCCGCCGCTGATGCCGAGGCCTCCGCTCCCAAGATCAATGGTGGTTGCTGAATTGATCATGCCACCAGTAATTGGAGTAGACACGAAATTTGCCTGTCCTTGGGCCAGGGTTATCAGCGCAGATACTGCTAACGGCACAGATTGCTGCTGTACCGGAGCTACCGGTGCCGGTGCCGGAGCTGGGGCCGGAGCCGGGCCGCCGCCACCGCCACCGCCACCACCGGACTGGGTCGGTGTCGGGGCAATAACAAACGTACTGGACAACTTCGCGGTGGTATCCTGCAGAACCTGGATGGTCAGGTGGCCGGAATAGAGGTCGGATGAAACCGTGAAGTTGAGCGGAGCCGGATCAGGTGCACCGGTATCAACGGTTCCTGCAACGCTGTAATCGATACCAACATTGCCGCCCGAGTGAGTACCAGTCGCGCTTACATCATAATTACCCGACTTGATATTGTACTGGGTTGTGATGGAGGACCCGGATTTGGTCATCGCTGCCCCGCCATCTTTTGTTACAGTAAAGGTGACGGCAGAGATACCGGTGGTTGATGCCGAGGTTGTTACCAGTCCATCCTTGAAGCTGAATGGCAGGCTGGTCGTCGGAAGAGTTACCGTGTTCCCCGGAATGTAGAGATCGGTTGAACTCAGTCGGTACGTGAGTTTATCACTGGTAGTCAGACCCGTGATGTTGATCTTGATTACCGTTCCCGGATAGACTGTCGAGCCGTCGGACGGAGAGATCAGCGTTGCGGTAAATGCTGACACCGCTGGCACGAGGGCCAGGCAGAGGCAGGCCAGCACGACAAGGCTTAAAAGCAAGCTACTTGGTTTTCTCATAGTCATATAACCCCAATTGATAATATGCATCTTATAAGTTTTATATAAGATAAACCTTCGGCATTTGGTTTGGCCGGATCCTTACAGGAATCCCATGACATATGCCACAAACTATCAGGTAAGATGAATTGCAGTAACGGATAATTTCCGTACTCTAAAAAAATCCGACAATCTTTTCGGTTCCGCTTACCCTTGTGCCCCCACCCCCGGGGCATCACCCCTGCAAGCGATGGCAACGGAATATCTTTCTTTCATGAAAAATACCTGCCGGATCGTCACGTCCGGTAATTGAATCATCGAGAAGGCATCCCTTTGATCTGCGGTGCGGGTAATCAAAATGACCGATACTAACCGGAAGACCCGAAATAAAATTCCGGATGAGAAAAGATCTTCAGGAAATTTTTCGTTATCGAACGTACAAGAAGCCTGAATCCGACATTCAGGACCATAACAGGGATTTTTTCCGGACAATAACGGGAATCCAAAAATACATTCTGAAAAATTCCAGAAAAAAGAAAATGATGGGGTTTATAATCATCCTACCGGATCTTTCGTGCAATGAAATACCCGACCAGCCCGACAAGCCCGATCACAACAATGCCCGGGAGCATGGGGCTCTGGGTGGGTTTGGTTGAGACCGGGGCTTTCACCGGGGTACTGACCGGGGTTGCTGCTGCTGCAGGAGTCTGGACGCCTCCACCGTCAGGCGTTTGCATCTGGCCGAATGTCTGGGGTGTGGGGCTCGCAGACGATGCTCCCGACAGCGGTTCCACAATGTAGAACACCGAGAAGATACCCGTGTGGGTCGTAGTTCCGGAGACGACATGGCTGCCATCGGTGCCCGTGGTCAGGGTGGTCTGGCTTTCACGGACCCAGGATTGTGTCGAAGAATTAAACGAGGCGATAACAATCGATGCTGCATTCCCGTTCGTTACTTCGAGAGCCTGCTTCCACTGGTCCGGGGTGAGCGTGAACGAGACGGTTACCGGCTTGGAGAATGTTGCACCCGCAGGAGTTGTGACGATAGTACTCCCCGAGTAGAACGCGTCACCGACTTTCGCTGCTGAACGGTTGAACGGGATCTGGTCTGCAGCCGATACCGCAGGTACCAGAACCAGGCAGATCATACAGATCATGCCGACCATGAATAATGTTGTTTTCTTCATTTTATTTCACCGTATTCATTATGCAAACCTTGAGAATGAAGTACTTAGACCAGCACTCATCGTCACAATTCCATCTAGGCTGATACCAAAACGTGGCAGATTGGTTGCGCTAGTAACAGTGCCAGTTCCTGGAAGAGGGAGAGTTCCGAGATTAACCGCAGCCCCTCCGATAACTGTTGCGGGTGCACCCGAACTCAGGGTAACCGTGGTTCCCGGGCTGACACTGACCGCTCCGCCACCGGGTGATCCGGTGATGCCACCGATATCAAGGGTAAGTGCTGAACTAACCGTACCGTCCGGAAGTTGCGTTGACACATAGTTTGCCTGCGTTGTTACCAGAGATGCCACGGTAGATCCTAACCGACCTGCCAGCACAGAATTCACAACCGGTGCCGGTGCAGGTGCCGGGGCTGGTGCCGGACCGCTACCGCCACCGCCGCCACCACCGGACTGGGTCGGTGTCGGGGCGATAACAAACGTACTGGACAGTTTGCTGGTTGAATCCTGCAGAACCTGGATGGTCAGGTGGCCGGAATAGATGTCGGATGAAACCGTGAAGTTGAGCGGAGCCGGATCAGGTGCACCGGTATCAACGGTTCCTGCAACGCTGTAATCTATACCAACATTGCCGCCCGAGTGAGTGCCCGTCGCGCTTACATCATAATTACCCGACTTGATATTGTACTGGGTTGTGATGGAGGAACCGGATTTGGTCATCGCCGCTCCGCCATCTTTTGTTACAGTAAAGGTGACGGCAGAGATACCGGTGGTTGATGCCGAGGTTGTTACCAGTCCATCCTTGAAGCTGAACGGCAGGCTGGTCGTCGGAAGAGTTACCGTGTTCCCCGGAATGTAGAGATCGGTTGAACTCAGTCGGTACG
>JBAZQF010000027.1:0-5072 GCA_041645355.1 Methanoregula sp. | reverse complement strand
GGTGAGGAGAAGGACTTAAACGTTCTTCACTGCATCTAAAAACAAAGCAAAATCGTGGTGATAGCGGCCATAGCTTTCGGGAAACACCTGGTCTCATTCCGAACCCAGAAGTTAAGCCGGAACACGTAGTATGCTGTACTGAGGTACGCGAGTCCCCGGGAACCATACCAAGCTGCTATCACCTTCCTTATTACACGGTCTTTTGTGAACTGTCACTTGAGAGCGAAGACTCACGAAAAATATCATCCTGTCCGTCATGGGGCAGCACAAGGTTCACGACCTTCATGATACGTATCAAAATTTAGTGATAGCGGCCATAGCTTTCGGGAAACACCTGGTCTCATTCCGAACCCAGAAGTTAAGCCGGAACACGTAGTATGCTGTACTGAGGTACGCGAGTCCCCGGGAACCATACCAAGCTGCTATCACTTTCCTTCTTACACGGTATCTGTTTTAGTAATGTTTCATGACCGAGCGGATGCTCTGGTGTTCCTGTTCTTCTTCCGGTTGTACGGGACCGCAGGTTTGCGGCTTGCGTGTTCTTTCAGGTACTGCTCATATACCAGCCAGCAATGACAATTGGACTGGAAAATATCTCCATGAACAAAATTGGCAGCAATGCAACTCCCCCGGCACAGGGAAAGCCAGTCGCATTTCTGGCAGGAACCTTTGATGTCTGAAATGGTCAGGCTCCGGAAATAGTTCAGGAACCGTGAATTTTCCCAGATCCATGGAAACGGGATATCTCTGATATTCTCTGTTTTCACACCATCAAAGAAACTGCAGGGAAATACCTGGCCGTCAGCCATGACCTCACAATAAGAGACAGCACCGGCACAACCAATGTGGGTATGAGGATCTGGCCGATCCAGAAGTGGCTGGCCGAATGTGCATTCAAATTCCATGGAAACGAGGTCTGTTTTCATGGTTTTTTTCATTTCAAGAAGAGGTGCAGTAAGTGTGCGCATCTCTTCTGGTGTCACTTCAAGATCCTGCTGGTCTTTGCCACGGCCATAGGGGATGAACGGCAGGATACGGAATGTCACGTCACCCAATGTCTCTGAAAACCGGTAAAGGTCCGGTATTTCATGAATGTTCATCCTGGTCACTACTGCACCGACAATAACCGGGACACCAGCATCGACAAGATGCCGGATACCCTCGGTAGTGCGTTTCCAAGCACCTGAAGATTGCCGGAACTTATCATGCGTCTCGGGGTTAACGGCATCAAGACTTACATGAGCACAGGCCTCAAGAGAAGCAAGATGCCGTGCCTTCTCTTTGGTGATCAACGTACCATTGGTTGCAAGCTGGAATGTTATCCCTTTTTCATATGCATAATCAGCAATAGAAAAGAAATCCCGCCGGATGAGAGGCTCTCCGCCGGACAAAATGAGATAAGTCACGCCATAGGCAGCAACGTCATCGATGAATTTTTTACATTGTTCCAGGCTCAGTTCATCGTTACCTGGTGCACCCGAACCCACAGCGCAATGCAGGCACCGGAGATTGCACCGGTTGGTGATGTTCCAGAGAATAAAAACCGGGGGAGGCTGGGGCCACCATGCGATCGTCTGTCCGCTCCACCAGAGCATCCCCTCCTTTGTCAGTGCCGATAAAAACGGTTCGGCTTGGGCATGTATCGAAGATTCGGAATCCTGGTATTTTGTTGCCAGCTCATGGACGATCTCACCCCATGTATGACTCCCGTTGCAATGGTGCAGGAGCCGGTACGCGGAGATGTTTATCCTGCGCTCCTGTTTATTGAGCGGGTTTCTGATAATCCAGTCCCCCTCCTCATACCTGCAGGCAAAGGGAAAATAGGGTACTGATCCGGTATCATACATAGAACAGCCTCGTCATGACAAATACTCTCGAATCCTGAATGCGATAGAAAAATGGGGAATTTTTATTCCTTTCTCTTTGTCTTGCCCTTCTTCGTTCCTTTTGCATCTGCTGCAAACCCGGGAGTAAATGGTTCCGGATCGGTTAACCCGGGATCGGTGTATATGGGTTTGGGTGGGCAGATGAACTCCGGTTTAGGCGGGCATGCCGGTAATGGTGGGCATTTAATCACAGGTTTCGGCGGACACTTGGTGACCGGTTTCAGCGAGCAGACCGGCAGTGGCGGGCACTTGACCGGTTTAGGCGGACAGAGTTCCGGTTTGGGTGGGCAGATAACCTCCGGTTTCGGCGGGCATGATGGGAGCGGCGGGCACTTGACCGGTTTAGGTGGACAGAGATCCGGTTTGGGTGGACATGCCGGTAATGGTGGGCATTTGACCGGCTTCGGCGGACACACTTCCGGTTTCGGTGGGCATGTCGGCAATGGCGGGCACTTGACCGGTTTAGGTGGACAGAGTTCCGGTTTGGGAGGACAAAGGACCGGCAGCGGCGGGCAGATAACCTCCGGTTTAGGCGGGCATGCCGGTAATGGTGGGCATTTAATCACAGGTTTCGGCGGACATGTGACCGGCAGCGGCGGGCATTTGAGTGGTTTGGGTGGACAGGGAACTGGTTGATCCGGTAATCCATCCATACCAATCTCTTTTTTGGTTTCACGCTTTTTTGGCATCTTTTCAACCTCTTTCCTTCCATGAATGCAAAATAATGAAACGCCCGTCAGATGTCGGCGAGTCTTTTCAGAATCACCGATCTTCATGCGTTGTTTACAACTATTTTGCTCAATTTTTTACTGTTGTTATATTTTAAATAAATTATTCTCATTTATCCTATTAAATATTCGCATGAATCCGGCCTGGTATCTATTTACGCCCCTCAGTTATCCTGACAAACGTCTTTTCCTTTACGGATGCCCGTGGTTCCCCGGGAATCATACCCGACTGGGTCAATTTCTTCTTTCACGGTGTATGTCCCTGTAGGGTTTCACCGATGAGTGGACGCTCCGTGAACTATGGGGTATCGTCTCCTCGCGAAATCGTATGCCGTGAGGCCTGAGATGATTCTGTTTCTGTCTCGTTGAAAAAAGGGTCACGGTTAGGGTCAACGATCTGCGTGACCGTCCGTATTCGGTTTATTATATCGTGACAACATCCTTGAGATCCACTTCCTCAAGTTTGCCGGCAGTTTTTGCTTTCCTGGCTAATTCGGCAGAAGGCATTTTTTCTGCTGCAAAGTAAACGGAAGTTTCTCCTTTCTCCGTATGGATGCGCAGGATATTTCCTCCGCCCTCGGGAAGCATCTCGGTTATCTTGTCGTGCGATAGCGTGCCCTGGACTGTCAGGCGCCAGTATTTTGCGGTCATTTTTCACCTCACATTCCTGTCGCGCAGCTCCGGCTGCGGCCTTCGATCTCGATGTACTCTGCCTGTGCCTGGACAATGTTTCCCGTTGCTGTGTTGAGCGAGTAATAGAGCGCTGTGATTCCCGGTTCAAGGAATGCTGACGGGTACGTCCAGGAGATGGGGTCAGGCGGCGGCCGTAAGTACAGGACACCGCTACCGCCACCTGATGTGTAGCAGAGGAGGATCCTCCGTATCTGGACGATGTTTCTCCCCTGGTTCTGTACATAGAGCAGTGCCTGTGACCCGGACTTCTGTACCGAGACAACCACGCTCTGGCTGCTTTGGAATCCGTTTTCGCAATTATTGCATGCCATGTGTTACCTCTCGTGTCTTCTCGTTTGCCAATACGACACGAGCCCCAAGAACCGGCAGGGCTGGTCCCGTCTTTTCCCGTGCATACCTGCACGCCCACAGGAACCTCCCCTCGGCCATCCACAACCGGGTGCCGCTTGACAACCACCTATATGTACACCGATCAATATATAATTTACACCGCATACTACGATTTAATTAAATCAGTACGACGTCGTGTTCAGTGTCCGGTTCGTTTTTTCGGGGGATTTGCAGGGTTCTGGTGTGCCATCCATTCCAGTTTCACGTCCCGCACCTCACGTTTATACTCGGTATCGGCAATTGTACGACAGGTATTTCCATGGAACCCCGTGTCATCCTCCACACCGCAACCAGCCTCGATGGCCGTATTACGAATTTTCCTGCCGATCTGGAACTCTATTATTCCCTCGCCGCCCGGTGGAACCCGGATGCGATCCTGCTCGGCAGTTCCACGATCCTTGCCGCCCCATCGCTCGAAGTACCGGCAGAACACCGGGAGATGTTCGAACCACAAGAGACCCTTGAGCATGATCCCCGGCCGCTGATGGTTGTTGCCGACAGCAAGGGAAAGATCCGCTGTTGGGACACCTTAAGGACCTGGCCCTACATGCGCGATCTTGTGGCGTTCTGTTCTGCCACAACGCCCGAAGAATATCTGGATTACTTAAAGGAACAGCGGATTGATACGATTATTGCCGGAGAAGATCAGGTGGATATGCGTGCGGCGCTCCAAGATCTGCACCGACAGTATGGTGTCAGGGTTGTCCGGGCCGATTGCGGTGGAACCTTAAACAGCGTGCTCCTCAAGACCGGCCTTGTGAGCGAAGTGAGCGTTCTCATCCACCCGTTCCTTGCCGGGGGAGCACCGGATGCCACGATGTTCGATCCGCACCGTGCCGGTGTTTCCGGACTTCAGGTCCCGCTCAGGCACCTTGCTACCGAGATGCTTGCAAACGGTATTGTCTGGGTGCGCTATGCCCCCGCAAGCCTGTCCTCGTAAGGAGATCTTTTTGGAGGAACAATCAGGGTATCTCAACCGACCCGTCCATGAATCGTACCTCCCAGTTCCGTTCCTTTTCGTCAAAGGATTCATATCACGTCATCCGGTAGCTTTTCGACCCCCGGTTGGTGATCCGAGATCGAATGTGACGATCACCCGACCTCGATGATTTTCCGGGTACAACGCACTGGAAACTGGTGGAACTGTCCCGGGGGAGTCGATCGCAGTGACCGGTGAGGATGGCAATTCCCATTACAAATCCAAAAAGAGAATCCTGTAGCTGCGGGATTTTTCCAAAGGAGGATTCACGATCGAACATCTCGCCGGATATCCATTCTCATGAGACTGATCGCACATATAAATCCAGAAACCAATCCCGCTATTGTATAAAAATCGTAACAAATGCAATTAAAAAGATTAATCACCTCTTTGCCT
>JBAZQF010000026.1:0-5568 GCA_041645355.1 Methanoregula sp. | reverse complement strand
GCCAGCCGCTTGATATCCTGTTTCCCGCTGACAGCCGGGATGCATCCCTTACCCTGATCAAAAAGACGCTTGAAGGTGAACACTGGAAAACGGTGGAGATCCCGATTCTTACCAAAGATGGCAGAATCCTGATGGTGCTCTGGAATTCGGCAAATGTTCTCGATGAGGACAAGAAGATCATCTCAACGATTGCGCAGGGTATGGATATCACAGAACGCAAAAAGATGTCCGTGCAGATCGAAGCCTCGCTTATCGAGAAGGAAGCCCTGCTCAAGGAGGTCCACCACCGGGTCAAGAACAATCTCCAGATCATCGCAAGTATCCTCAATTTACAGATCCGGAAGATCGATGAACCCACGACCATTGAAGCATTAAAAGATTGCCAGGGTCGGGTGAGGTCCATGGCGCTCGTCCACGAACACCTCTACCGGGGCAAAGACCTATCCCATGTCGACTTGGGGAACTACATCCGTGCCCTGGGAACAGTGCTCTTCACGTCGTACGATGCCAGGGAACGGGGTGCCCGGTTCGAACTTGACATCCATGACATCTATGTGGATGCGAACACCGCCATTCCCCTCGGTCTCATCAGCAATGAGCTGATCACCAACAGCCTGAAGTATGCATTTAAGGAGAAGGAAGACGGCAAGGTATCCATCACTGCTACCGAAGATCGTGCCACCCTGATTTTTGTAGTAGCTGATAATGGTCCGGGGATTCCGGAACACATCACTTTGGAGAACCAGGCTACGCTCGGGCTCCAGCTTGTCAGTTCACTGACCGATCAGCTCAATGGCACGGTGACGATCGACCGGACTGCGGGTACGAAGTTTGTGATTACGTTTCCTAAACCAACCGGACAGAAACCGTAGGTGGGAGAGAGCCGCATCAGCGGCGAGTACGGGCCCCCTGTGCGTTGTGCGAGCGAGTTACTGAGCATCTGTGTTTTCGCATCAACAGCGACGAATACGATGCGGAGCATGGTGTGAGGAGCGGGCCGGGGCAGCCGCTGGCGCCGGAGCATCGCGACAAGCCAGGGGCGTCATCCCATCAACAGGAAACTCCGGAAAACAGCGAGGTGATGTGAAGCAAGTAGGAGTGCAGTGAACGCAAGCGAACGGAATAAGGACGAGTGAACATGACGGAAGCGTCATCATGGATTATACAAGAAGTTACCGTTGGGGAAGCCCATGCGCCCGGAGTGCCAGCCATGTCGCACAGGTTCGCCTTGCTCTCACCCGTTTCTGGGACCGGTTTACCCCGAATAACTACCTAAAACCTCACTTTTTCAGATCTCCCCCGTAAAAACCGCCCCCCGTATCCGCGTTCCGGCAGCCTTTCCGGGTCCAGGATAGGGTAAAACAGGTAGTAAAACCGGCACGGTTTAAGGGTCTTTGGTGGCAGCTATACGAGGTGCAATTCTGCTGAATTTTGAGAAACGGAGCGATTAGGGGGAATGTTTTTTACAGGAACTAAAAAAGCATGAGTTTAAATGGTTTTCCCGAATGGACCGGGCTGGCCGGAAGCGAAACGGGGCCCGAAGTGGGCTTATTTTCTCTTGGGGTCACGCATCTGGGGGGTATGTCCCGGCAAGCAGGAAATCACCATATAAAAATATATGTACAAGAACAATCGTTAGACATATTATCTGACTGCCATTATGTATCGCATCCTCTATGTCGATGACGACCCCATGCTTCTCGAAGTCGGCAAACATTCCATAGAAGATAACCGTGGATTTTCCGTTGACTGTGCACGCTCGGGAAGGGAGGCGCTGAAAATGATTGCCACCGGCCAGTATGACGCAGTGGTCTCCGATTACCAGATGCCGAAAATGGACGGGATCGCGCTCTTAAAAAAGGTGCGTGCCATCGATATCTCGCTCCCGTTCATCCTGTTCACCGGAAAAGGGCGGGAAGAAATAGCTATCGAGGCGCTCAACAACGGTGCTGACTTTTACCTCCAGAAAGGTGGGGAGCCTGAGGCGCAGTTTGCCGAACTCGTAAACCAGATAAAAAAAGCCGTTAAAGCCAACCAGATCGAGAAAAAACTCAAGGAGAGCGAACAACGGTACCGGAATATTGTCGAGGACCAGACAGAATTCATTACCCGGTTTACTCCCGACGGAACGCAAAATTTTGTTAACGGGGCGTACTGCCGGTATTTCGGTATCCCCCGGGATAGTATCCTCGGCCACCGGTTCAGGCCGAAGATTCATCCGGAAGACCGTATACGCGTACACCGGTTTTTCCAGTCCCTGACACCGGACCATCCGGTCGATACTATTGAACATCGTATCGTCATGCCGGACGGCTTGATCCGGTGGCAGCGGTGGAGCGACCATGCGGTCTTTGATCCTTCCGGAACGGTGACCGAATACCAGTCGGTAGGCAGGGACATCACCGAACGCAAGCAGGCGGAATCGGCACTTGCCCGAATGAACCGTGCGCTGCGGATGCTCAGCGACTCCAACCAGGTGCTGGTTCACATCACGGACGAAACAACGCTGATGAACGAGATCTGCCGGATCGCTGTTGAATCTGGCGGTTATCGTATGGCATGGATCGGGTTTGCAGAACAGGACGAGGCCAAGACCCTGCGCCCGGTAGCCCATGCAGGCGACGAGGCGGGATACCTCATGTCTGCCAGGGTTACCTGGGCGGATTCCGAACGCGGTCGCGGCCCGGGCGGTACCACAATCCGCACGGGGCAACCATCTATAGTACGCAACATTCCCGTGGATCCTGCGTTTACTCCATGGAGGGCGGAGGCCTTGAAGCGCGGTTATCAATCGATCATAGCCCTGCCGCTGACCTGTGAAGGCAGGACGTTCGGAGCGATAGGCATCTATGCCGGTGAGCCAGATGCATTCGACACCGAAGAAGTAAAAATCCTCAAAGAGCTGGCGGACGACCTGGCCTTTGGTATCACCACACTGCGTATGCGGGCCAGGCGCGATCTGGCGGAGGAAGCACTGCAAAAGAGCGAGGAAAAATATCATAATCTTTATCTGAATTCAGCTCTCGGCATTTTCCATTCAACCTTCGAAGGAAGATTTATCGATATAAACCCTGCTATGGCGAATCTGCTGGGGTATTATTCTCCGGAAGAGGCGGTAGTATCCATCACCAGCATCCCGGAGCAGGTCTATGCTGATCCCCCACGGTACAACGCCGTTGCAAACGCTGTCCGGGATGCCGGGGGAATTGTCAGTACAGAAAACCGCTATCGTCGCAGGGATGGCAGTCTGTGGTATGGAAAGTTGTATATGCGTATCGTCCCTGATCAGCAGGGCAAGCCCAGCCATTACGAAGGATTTGTCGAGGATTTCACCGAGCGCAAGAGGGCAGAAGAGGCGCTTAGGGAGAGTGAGTCACGTCTTTCCCTGGCACTGGATGTAGGCAATGCAGGCATATGGGAATGGAATCTTGAGCGTAACGATGTCTGCCTGAATGCCCAGTTCCACATAATGCTTGGCTATACCCCGGGGGAACTTCCAACCACCCTGCCGGAATGGTTGACCTATCACCATCCCGAAGATATTCCGGTATGGACGGCCAAGGCCGAGGCATATTTACGGGGCGATACCCCTATTTACGAGAGCGAACACCGTATTCGGACCAAGGCCGGAAACTGGGCCTGGGCCTTTACCCGGGGACAGGTCGTGAGCCGCACTGCAACGGGGACCCCGAAGATGTTCATGGGCATCGCCATGAATGTCACAAAACGCAGGGAAGCAGAAGCGGCAGTCGCTGAAACAGAGCAGAGATTCCGCGCAGTCTTTGACGCTGCACGGGACGGCATGCTTGTTGCCGATCCGGAAACGCACCGGTTTGTGATGGCAAACGCGGCAATCCGGAAGCAGACCGGCTATACGGAAGCAGAACTGCTCAGCTTTTCGATATCTGATATTCACCCCCATAAAGATCTGCCCTATGTAATTGAGCAGTTCGGGAAGCTGGTCCGCGGGGAGATTGAGATGTCTTCTGACATCCCGGTACTGCGCAGGGACGGCACGGTCTTTTTTGCTGATATCAACACTTCCAGTGTCACTCTGCAAGGCAGGCAGTACCTGCTCGGCATCTTCCGGGACGTGACAGAGCGAAAACAGATGGAAAAAAAGCTCCATGAGAATGAAGAGCGGCTGATAAAGGCACAGGCGGTTGGTCACACCGGCAGCTGGGAATATAACCTGCAGACCGGTAAAATCTGGGGATCTGCCGAGGGGGCACGGATCTATGGGCTTAAACAGGGTGCTGGTGATTTCCCCATCGATGAGATAGAAGCCTGCATCCCGGAACGCGAGCGGGTCCACCAGGCGCTTGTTGACCTGATCCATGAGGGAAAGGAGTACAATCTTGAATTTGCCATCAACCCCGCAGATGGATCCGAACAAAAAGTGATCATTTCGGTAGCCGGGCTCGAGAAGGATGCACAGGGTAATGCTATCAAAGTCCTGGGTGTAATCCAGGACATCACCGAACGTAAAAAAGCACAAGAGGAGATCGCATTCAAAAATATCATCCTCTCAACCCAGCAGGAGACATCCCTTGACGGTATCCTGATCGTTGATGAACAGGGAGAGATGATCTCGTTCAACCGGCGGTTCGTAGAGATGTGGGGCATTCCAAAAGACGTGGTTGCATCACGGTCCGATGAGCATGCATTGCAGTCTGTTCTCGGCAAGCTGGAAAATCCCGGTGAATTCATTGCATTGGTCAGGTACCTGTATGAGCATCGGGAAGAGAAGAGCCGGGAGGATATTCTCTTAAAAGACGGGAGAGTTTTTGACCGGTATTCGGCCCCGATGATGGGCAAAACGGGAAAATACTTCGGGAGAGTGTGGTACTTCCGGGACATCACCGACAGGAAGCGGGCGGAAGATGCACTGACAGAAAGCGAAACGCGATTCAGGACGATGGTGGAACAGTCTCCGGTTAGTATTCAGATAATGTCTCCTGATGGCCGGACACTCCGGGTAAACAAGGCTTTTGAAGACCTGTGGGGGCTTTCCCTGTCGGATCTTAACGATTACAATATACTCCGGGATGATGAGCTCGTTCAGTTGGGATTAATGCCATACATCCAGACCGGTTTCAGCGGGAAAGCCGTTTCCGTTCCTGCCGCACAATATGATGTACGCCATTTGTTCGGGAAAGGGGGTAAACAATGGGTAGATGCCCGGATCTACCCGGTCAAAGATGCAGCCGGAAACATCCTCGATGTAATTCTGATGCATGAAGATATTTCCGAATACAAGCGGGCGGAAGAGGAAATCCTGAACCTTAACCGTGACCTTGAACGGCGCGTAGAAGAACGGACAAACGAACTGCGGGAGACAACGGAATATCTCAATAACCTGTTCAACTATGCCAATGCCCCGATTATCGTATGGGATACGGAGTTCCGGATTACCCGGTTCAACCATGCGTTCGAATACATAACAGGAAGAACTGAAAAAGACGTTCTTGGCCAGCCGCTTGATATCCTGTTTCCCGCTGACAGCCGGGATGCATCCCTTACCCTGATCAAAAAGACGCTTGAAGGTGAACACTGGAAAACGGTGGA
>JBAZQF010000025.1:0-6562 GCA_041645355.1 Methanoregula sp. | reverse complement strand
CGTGAGAGCACGTCATCGACCGCGTCAACTGGACCCATATTGGTGATATCGCCTGCAATAAATACCGCTTCCGGATTCAATTCCAGAAATGAATCAATTTTACCGAATTGACCATGGAGATCTGCTATCAGAAGCACATCTTTCATGGTATATCATTTGAAGGGGGTCTAAAAAACCCTATCGTCCAGTTGGCACGACGAATACCGGCGTAAAAATTCTTCTTTTTTTTGATTTCCTTCCCGGATAGAAATTCTATCGTCGGCAAATCCCCAATATCAGCATCCGTTTGCAGTCTTCCAAAACAGGCAAACGTAAATATACCGCGCAGTCAGGTCAGCGTTTTTTCACGAATCGGGGGAACGTGCCGCAGAAACGGATGGTGGGCATAATACCGGAAAACGGCTGGCGGTAAATGGCCCTTTTAGTCAGGCTGTTTTTGTTGTTTATCCCAAGACCGCAGGACTCGTGCTACCGCGTTATGGTAAAAAAAATGAAAAAAAGTGCTCAGCAGAATCGGGACGGGGGTCGAGGGGATGCACCCCTCGGGCAGCCTCCCCCCCTGGGGGAGTGAGGGGGTCACCCTCATTTTGCATGAAAGGTACATGAACGGGCGTTCATACCTAAATTATGAAAATTAAAAAGGGAATATTCGGAGGGCTCATGAGCCTCAGGGCCTCGGTACAGTAAGACGGGGCAATTACCTGTTTTTTTGATATCAGCAGGTAATTGAAGCCACGCGGGGGCGTCCATAAGGGGGCGACGCAAGCCATCATAACGCCGGGATTGACTCGTTCCGGTCTTACTTGATTTGCACATTTTCAATGGGAAATGATTTGAAAAAATTCAACGCTTTTAGGGGATTTGCCCCCGCACGCCCGGGGCGCCTCTCATGGGATAACGACGTATTACCGGTAACTTAATTGGATCTATCGCACTGCGCCTTTGTCCCCCAATGGGGGATTGGTGGCGCAAAAGGGGGTCATCGAAATATATGACCAGCGTTTTCTCCAGAGCAAAAAAGAGATCCTTCTTTATTTGGGTGTGTTGATTGAGCCCCGCGTCAGCTCGAGATCATCACCGCCACTGGATATGACCATTTTGTTTCCATCAACGGTAGCTACTCCGGGGTTTGAGGTAAGTATGGTGTAAGTCCCGTTCGGGTTCCTGGTCCATGACGCGGGAACGATCTGGGATCCCGTCATCGATCCGGTTCCCGCCATGGTTGCGGTGCCGTCCGGGTAGACATCCAGGGTAATGTATACCGTATCCATCAGTCCACCCCAATGTCCGATGACAGGATCAGAAGGGGTCTTGTTCTGGACTGCCGGAGTTGTTACTGCAGAAGTACATCCGGATACCATGACCAGAACGATACAGGTTATGATGCCAAATAGAGAAAGCAACCGTTTAAAACACATACTCATTCTTTAGATTTTCCGGGTATAAGTATTCCTGAAAAGAGTGTATTCAGCCGGCACGATGCCATCGATCCCATTCAGGAACCCGCAGGAGTTCTCGTGCATCGGATACGATATCCCCCGTTACCGGGAAAACCTTACTTCAGGATCGTCCCAGGAACCGGTCAGTTTTCCCCCGAGTGCGAGTTTCCCGCAGAGATTTTCCGTTTCTTTCAGGAGGGGGCGCGGAGAACTCCCGGTAAGAGGTGTCCCGGGCAGAGGGATGAATCGGTGGACATGGACTTTTCCGGACCGTGCCACCCAGCGGATCAGGCGAGCGGTCACTTCCTGGTCTTCATCGCTTTCGAACGGAAGGCCGACAATAAAATCCACGATCGGGGTTATCCCAGAGTCCCTGCACAGTTCAACCGCATGTATGACATCAGCGGATGTATGACCCCGGTTGAGCTTTTTGAGGACAGCATCGCTTCCTGACTGGGCCCCGAAATGGAGTTTTGTATTGGAACAGTAGCGGTTGACCAGATCGAGCGATTCGGCACAGACAAACTCCGGCCGCACCTCGCAGGGAAACGTACCGAAATAGATCTCGCTTGTGATCTTTTTGAGGAGACTTTCAATCCTGTCCCACCGGGGATGGATGCCATCCGAGCCATAGGCAAAAGCATTGGGTGACACGAAACGGGCCTGCCCGTACCGGTTCGCGTACCGGGCTGCCTCGTCGGATGAGCGGTGCCGCATGCAGTGCCCGAAGATCTGGGGGGTCTGGCAATACCCGCAGGCAAACGGGCAGCCCCGGCTGATCTCGACATATCCTTTTATCTCGGAGAATGCCGGGTATGCGTCGAGCCGGACGCAGGTTTCAGCCGGTTCGTAATAATCACCGGTTGCAACACCGGGTATCCGCCCGCTTCGCCCGCACGCAAGCTCGTCGAGAAGCCGGGGGAGGGTGTACTCTCCTTCCCCTACAATGACATAATCGGCATACCGGGTAAGATCTTTGTAACAGGCCGTGGCATGAGGACCGCCGGCTATCGTGATGCAGTCGGCCCCGGCAATCTCGTCCAGGAAATGCCCGGCATGTATTGAGTTGAGGCTGTAACAGGTCACATCACGGGCAGGCACTTCAACAGGATTCAGGAGATACCCTGACTGTCCGCATGCCGCATACAGCGCCGCGTACGAGTTCCGCGCTGCCGCAATAAGCCGCCAGTTGACCTGCATGCTGATGACCGGTTTGTCCGGGGGGGTAAAAAAAGGGCGTTTTTAAAACCCGCGTATCATCCGCGGGTGCGGTATTCCCGGATAACGTCAGCTACCTTGTAGGTCTGACCGTTGTTCATTGCAACCCAGACCTCGACCCGGTCGGGCTGCCCGTTCAGGGATGGGGTTCCCCGGGTCCCGTCAAGATTGACTTCAGCGCCCTTGAAAATGTTCACGATCGACTCGGCCTGGGTTGAACCATCCGTCCGGGTCATCCTGATATCGACCCTCTTGACACTGTTCATACCCTGCCCGCCCTGGAAGATGACCGGGATCTTCCCCAGGTAGTCTTTCTCCCCGACATCGACCGTGACTACATTGTACGAGGGAAGGGCGTCCGTCGGCTGGGTTACAAAAGGCGCAGCAGCAGACGAGGTTGATGCGGCGGCTGATCCGGATCCTGTTGCAGGAGCTGCGGTACCTGCCGGGGGGGTTGTGCACCCGGCAAAAGCAATGGCTGCACAGATCAGGAGAATAACAGAAACTGCGAGTTTATAGTTCATACCACAAAATACGAGCGGGGGTTATTTGATGCTTGTGCAAAGAAACAAAAAATGCAGTTCAGGCACCGGAGATGATACCCTCATATTCCATCTCACCGGTATCGCCGTCAACCGTAACGCGGGTCCCGTCTTTGAGCCGGTCAAGCGGGACGCCGATGCGATCGATCATGGGTATCTTACTTATGATGGCACCGGTGGCAATGATCGGTTCGGCTTCCTGGTTGATGATGGCTGCAGGCGCATGCCCGTTCCGGCTCAGTGCATACAGGACATAGGATCCAACGGTTGAACCTTTCCCGTAAGGAAATACAAGAACCCTGCCGGCAATGCACGCGCCCTGTATCGGGTGCCCCTTCTCAACAATGATTCCGGTCTCCGGGTCTACTCCTGACAGAAACGAGATCGGCGCCGGGCTCACGAGGAGATTCCCTGCCCCTCTGCCCCGTGAAATACCTCTTCCCCTGATTAGCAAAATCACACCACATAAATGGTTGAAGATGAAAATATAAGATTGATATGGAAGAGACAGCCGTCAATAACACTGCGCCTTCGCAGGAGCTCAAGTACCAGATCCAGGTGAACGAGCTCGAGGCCACCCTCCTTGATCTGAAGGTGAAGGTTGACGATCTCACAAAGGAAAACGGCCAGCTGAAGCGGGAGAACAACCAGCTCAAGCGCATGCCGCTCTTTGTTGCCGTTGTTGTTGATATCCTCGAGAACGGGGAGATCTACCTGCGGCAGCAGGGAAACAACCAGGAATACCTCACCCATGCACCGGAAGATATCCGGCCTATCTTAAAGCCCGGTGCAAAAGTTGCGGTGAACAATGCCCTCTCGATTGTCAAGGTTATCGGGAACATCTATGACTCCCGTGTCAGGGTCATGGAACTGGTGGACAAGCCGCAGGAGACCTATGCCGATATCGGCGGCCTCACCGATGTAATCCGGGAAGTCCGCGAAGCGGTGGAATACCCGCTCACAAAACCCGAGATCTTCCGGCGGATCGGTGTCGAACCCCCGAAGGGTATCCTGCTCTATGGGGCACCGGGTACCGGCAAGACCCTGATCGCAAAAGCGGTTGCCCACGAGGCCAACGCAACATTCATCCGCATGTCCGGAAGCGAGCTCGTGCACAAGTTCATCGGGGAAGGTGCCGGCCTTGTCCGCGAACTCTTCCAGCTTGCCCGCGAGCACAAGAAAGCGATCATCTTCATTGACGAGATCGATGCCGTGGGCAGCATGCGGACCAATGACGGCACAAGCGGCAGCGCCGAAGTCCAGCGGACGCTCATGCAGCTCCTCGCGGAGATGGACGGGTTCGACAACCGGGGCAATGTCCGGATCATGGCAGCAACGAACCGGGCCGATATGCTTGACCCGGCTCTCCTCCGGCCCGGAAGGTTCGACCGGCTTATCGAGATTTCGGTCCCTGACAAGGAGGCCCGGCTTCAGATCCTGAAGATCCATTCCCGGAATATGCACCTCGCCGATGTCGACCTGGAGAAGATTGCAAACCGGACCGAGAAGGCAACCGGTGCCGAACTCGAGGCAATCTGCCGCGAAGCAGGCATGATGGCGGTCCGCCGGGAAGCCGAGAACGTCGGGATGGTTGATTTCGTGGATGCGGTCCGGAAAGTCAGGAACGAGACGGTTACGGACAACCGGATGTATACCTGATCCCCCGTATGCCCAGCGCATCCCGGTTCCGGGTGGCGAACCGATGAATATCCTTTTGATCCAGAAGGAAGGCATCGACCTCCACCATACCCTTTTCTCATCAGAAACGAGCCGGCTCGTGCTGCGGTTTTACCACCCGAAAAAGAGATCCTGCGGGGTGTATATTACGTGTTCCACTCTCAGCAGCGCCCTCTCCCTGGTTGCCGAACTGCGCTGGTACATCCGGAGATATGTCCGCGAGCCGCTCTTTGAATGGGAGAGCGGGGTCTTCTTTACGCACGAACTGGCACAGGATGTCTATTACGAGCGGACCGCAGTTCTCGGGCCGGGATGGAAATTCCGGAAACTCTATGGGTTTAAAGACGGGAAACTGGCAAGTTCTGTGCCGATGAGCCCGGGCTCAACTGTCGGCGATTACCACCAGGAGTATGCCGGGATAACGCAGGTTATCGAGGTCTGGTGCAATGAAGACGATATGGAAGAAGGAGAACTGATCAGTCCGGAAGAGAACCCGGGGGATCCCGGCAAGTAATGTACGGACTTGCGGCGAGTCCGGTATCGGGGTTCTGTTTTGCAGATCCCGTGCAAAGCGGGATGGTGCCCGGACATAGCTGTAAAAAACGGGGTTACCTGTTCTGAGGGTAAACAGGAGCACGGTTTGCGCTCCAAAAAAAATAGTCCGCGGTTACCAGGATTCTTTCAGGATGTACGTAGTGAAAGCAATCAGAATGATCGCGACTATCATGAGGGGTATTCCTTCCAAGGCCCTCAAAAAGACTTTCTGTTCATTTATAGTCTGGGTAATGTCCATGGTTTTATCTCCTGTATTGTGTATTGACAGATATGCATGGACCCTGTCGGGATATATAATACTGAAATGGGAGAGGTCAGCTGATTGCACCTGCCATGACTGGCATTGAACCTGGCGGTTAGATGAACCCGGGGCCTGTAATCAGGAAAAATACCCTCGCGGTTCAGATGAACATTTCTGGCGGGATTTATTCCTGAAAAATCCGGTGAACAAGTAAACGGCCGGCCCGGTTCTCCGGTTTTTAGCCCAACCATGAGAACCCGTACCCGCGGCAATTCGTGATGATAGAAAAGTATATTCATTCAGTTTATAAAATCAAGCCTATCCAGGAGTTTCTATGGAAGGGCTACCCGGCACACCGAGAGAGAAACATTCCAAAGATCCAGATCCGAATTCATTTTTCCAGTCCATATTTGACCAGGTCCAGACCGGGCTGGTGATCATTGATCCGGAGTCACATCGCATAATCGATGCCAACCATGCAGCAGTTCAGATGATAGGTACTGACAAAAAGGATATTATTGGGGAAGTCTGTCACAAATTTATCTGCCCTGCCGACAAGGGCAGGTGCCCGATCACTGACCTGAAACAGACTATAGATCGGTCGGATCGCATCCTCCTGCAGGCAAACGGGAACCGGCTCCCTATCATCAAATCTGCAGGTTTCATCACCCTTAACGGCAGGCAGTATCTTCTGGAGAATTTTTTTGATAATTCAGAAAGAGTGCGTTCCGGGGCCGCAGAGGCTGATACAAAACGCATTCTCCGGGCGGTCTTTGACCAGACATTCCAGTTCATCGGGCTCATGACTCCAAACGGAACTCTCATTGACGCGAACCGCTCTGCCCTCAAATTCTGCGGCATCTCTGAACAGGACGTTATCGGAAAACCCT
>JBAZQF010000024.1:0-9021 GCA_041645355.1 Methanoregula sp. | reverse complement strand
AGTCGTCACCCGCAGACCCGACCGCATGGCGCTATAGAGTTCCTCAGGGCTGAAATAGGTTTCGGGCAGGCAGCAATCTCCGACGGTGAGGTAACTGTCCAGGAGGCTTATCCCTAAAGCCTTAGCATTCTCCCGGTTCAGGGAACCCGCCGCATCGGTCATGATATGGATGATGGGCTCGCGGCTTTCGCTGCCAAAAGATGATGTCTGATGGTATAGATCATCTTCCGTCCAGCCGATGACCTGGCCAAGGCGGGCAATTTTCCGGTGGGCGTCTTTACTATCCTGAGTGTGGAAATGTATCTTAAGATAGGCATCCTTCCGAGTTACGACGACGGACTCACCGAGGGAGGTAAGCATCTGTCCTGCCTCTGCTGCATTCGCTTCACTTTGGAGGACCGTGTCCACACAGTAACCCGTTTCAAGGTCATCGCTATAGGACGGCGAGACCTGGAGCCTGCCCCGAAAGGTCTCCGTCAGGGGACGGAGGGGTATTCGGCCATCTGCGAGGACATGGAAGAATCCTTCAAAATATAGGAACAGACCGAGGGCGCCGGCATCCACTACCCCGGCCTTCCGAAGCTTAGGCTGCTGGTCCGTTGTATCCCGGACAACGGCCTCCAGGTGCACCAGGACATCGGAAATCCGGCCATGGTCGGAGAAGACATCGGTATTGGAAAGAAGCACCGCAAGGGCGTCGAAGAAACTCAGCATCGTTCCCGGCTGGGGATCCGACACGGCCTGCCGGGAATGTTCACGACCCAGCCGGACGGCATCGGGTAGGTTTTCCCTTGAACCGGCCTGTATAAAACACTGGAAGAACGAGGAGGCGATATTTCCCGAATTTCCCCGGGCCGAAAGGAGGATATCACGGGCCATGGCCTGCCCATCCCGGTCGGGCCGGCGCAGGGGAGCTAAGCTGATGACGAGATTGCGGCCGGTATCTCCATCGGCGATGGGAAAAACATTGATTCGGTCCAGAATATCTGCCCAGGCCGTGAGGCGCTCGAACCCGGCGATGAGGGCTTGCCGGAAGTCATCCATCATGGCACAAAACCAAAGGTCTACCGGATATCATGTCTTTTCGTTTCATGAGGCATAACTGCTCAGGTGTTTAGGTTGAAGGCTGTTAGTCGTTGCGTATGGACCGTTCCTACAGCCTAACAGTCTACAGTCTACAGTCTAATAGTCTAACAGTCTACAGTCTAATAGTCTAACAGCCTACATCTCCGACTCGGCAATAGCCCGAGCGAGGCGCTCGATGTCTCCGTCCATCTCGCGATCTTCAAGTACCGCCTCCGACAGGGAGCGGATATTACGGATAAGGGCCAGGAGATTTGGCCGAACAGCAATGTTCCCACGGATATCGCAACCCTGGGCGGCGGCGAGGAGGTGAATGGCCAGCACCCGCTCCGTCAGGGTGCAGATCCGTTCCGCGTCGCGGGCGGCGATAGTCCCCATACTGACCTTATCCTGGTTGTGGGATTCTGTGGAACGGGAGAAAGATGCGGCGGGCATGGTCAGCTTCAGTGCCTCTGCCGCCAGTGCTGACGCGGACAGGGACATGGCCTTGAAGCCGTGGTGAAAAACGAAGTCTTCTCCCGCAGCCCGCACCAGGTCCGCCGGTAGCCCACGGTTGAAAAGGGGATCTACAAGCAGGGCCACCTGTCGGTCTGACATGTCTGCTACGGATGCCAAGGCCGCTTTCAGTGCATCCATGGCAAAGGCGATATGGCCGCCGTAGAAATTACCGCTCATGAGCGGTTGACCCGTCTCCGGATCGAAGAGGGGGTTATCATTGGCGCTGTTTGCCTCTATCTCGACCCATTGCCGGATCCACGTCAGAGCATCGTAGAGGACCCCGATGATATGCGGGGCACACCGAACGGAATAGGGGTCCTGCAGGTTTTCCCGGGACTGAGACTCGATATTGGCAACACTTTTTTTCAGCCGGAGTAAGTCCGTCAGTCGCCGGGCCACATGAACTTGCCCCGGGAAGGGTTTTGCCTCGCCGATGACGGGGTGGAAGTGGAGGGCCTTCCCCTTCAGGGTATGGACGGTGAGGGCCGTGGCACAGATGCCGGCATTGAGGATTCTGCCGGCTCTTTCCACAGTTTCGATGGCCAGCCCCGTCATGGTGGACGTGCCGTTCAGCATCGAGATGGCCTCTTTCGGGGCAAATACATACGGGGCAAGGCCCGCTATGCTCAGCGCCTCAGCGGCAGGCATGCGCTGCCCCCGGTAGAAGACCTCACGCTCCCCCGTCAGTGCCGCCGCCACATAGGACATAGGGGTCAGATCGCCGGAAGCCCCCACGGATCCCTCACAGGGAACGATGGGCGTAATCCCGTGATTGAGAAAGGCCGTCAGCCGCTCTAAGAGCCCTAAAGAAACACCGGAATACCCTCTGGATAAACAGAGGAGCCGGCAGAGCATCGCTGCTCGTGTGGCGGGAACGCCGATAGGTTCACCGGTGCCGCAGCCGTGAAACCGAATAATATTGTCCTTACGGTGTTTCAATACCTGGTCCTGTGTCAGGCGTTTCCCGCAGGACTTGCCATACCCTGTGTTGACGCCATAGACGGGAATACCGTCGTTGATGGCTTTGTGGAGCATGGCCTCGCTCCGGCGGATGCCTTCGCGGAAGGAACTCTCCCGGCTGAGTTTCACCCTGGCCTTTCCCCGGGCGACGGCGACCATTTGTTCGAGCGTCAGTGGTCTCTGACTGATGGTTATTTCTCCCGTCACACGTCGCTTCACGACTGGCCTCCGATGCTCTCTTCAATTTTCCCGAACCTGCGGATCATCAGTTCCCGGTTGCGGCCACGGTAAGTCCCGTCAGCTTTTTCCTTTTCGCTGACCTTCTGCAGAAGCTTAAACATTTTGTAAGTCTGGGGTTCATCCCGATAAAATGTATCCCAAGCGTAATGGTAAAGCTCCTGGAGTTTTTCCGGCGTCATGTTTCTGGGCCGGAAAACCACCTTGTCTGCCGTGTAATCGTTCCAGTCGTAAGAGAAAATGCGCCCGGCACGATGCAGGTCCTCGAAGGCACGGGTGTGTGGAAACGGCGTGAGGATAGTAAATTCGGCGAGGTCCAGCTTGATCTCCATAAGAAAATCTACGAGCCGCCGGATGTCGTTCTCCGTATGTTCGTCGAGGCCCAGGATGATTGTTCCCTCCACGGCAATGCCGTGTTCATGATAGCGCCGGATGCGATCCCTGATATAATCCGACGTGTCGAAGATGGCCTGATAGACGTACCAGACCCCCGCCCTGACGGCAAGATCGAGAATCTCATCATCATCCTCAATGGGATGGCAGCACCATTTTTTCCTTAGGGGAATCATGGCGGTAAAAAGCTCCCGTTCCCAGTCCTTGTCCTGGGCAAAAGAATTGTCCACGATGAACAGGCGGTTGTTGTCAATCCCGGCCAATTCCTCCACCACCCTATCGATGGGACGGGGGCGAAACTTCCTTCCCCCCAGAAAGGACACGCAGCAGGGATAGCAGTCGAAACGGCATCCCCGTGAGGCATGAACGAGATCCACCATCTGCACTCCCTTATAATAGTACAATTCACGATTTAATATGTCTCTTTTTGCTGTCCCGATGGATTCGGTGGGGGGGAAATCGGTCATGTAGTCATAGCGTTTCTGCAGCCGGCCGTTAGCAAAATCACGGAAGACCCCCTCCATCTTACCTTCCGCTTCGCCAAGAAAGACGGCATCTGCATGCGGCATTGTTTCCTTGGCATGCAGCATCGTAGCTATACCGCCGAAGATGACCTTGATCCCCCTTTGCCTGTACTCATCGGCAATCTCCCATCCCCTCTCGACCTGGCTGGTCAACATCATTGATATTCCGACGAAATCAGGGGAATCGCCAAAATTGATGGATTCCACATTTTCATCCGTAAAATCAACTTCCACATCATGGGGTATCGTCGCGGCAAAGACGACGGGTCCATGGGGTGGAAGGTGGAATTCCGTCTGCCTTTCCAGTTTCTTCCATTTCGGATATATCAGTTTGAATTTCAAATTAATTCCCGTTCTATTCTGACCTCTGACTTCCGACTCATTGTCCCTGAGCACTCACCGGCTCTGCACTGATCAATTTCAGGCGCAGCGAATAATTACTGGATTCGAAACCGGTCAGTTCCAATATTCCGGGGATTTTGTCCTGCACGGAAAGGGCCCTGATTTTACGCAGCCGTTCATGAGAGGTGCGATATGTTTCGATCTCCCAGGTATCATCCTGATGGACGACCACATCTACAATCCTGTCCTGATTTTCGTAGTACCGGCAGATGGACGATCCGTTTTCAAGCACGCCGGCATCGGCGAGCCGTCCCTGAGGGGCAAGAAAAATGAGACGGACGTCCTCCATGATATGTGCGGCGAAATGCCCTCTATCAAATGGCGGCGCCGCCCGATCCACACGCAGACCTCCTTTCTCATACCGGGCCTCGAAAAGAACAAACCCCTCGATAGTCATGATCACGCTGTGGATCGTTCCCGCCGCCGGGTCAAAAACGGTGACGCCCACAACCGTTCCCGTCTTGCCGCCGGGTAACGCCGCCTCGATAGAGTGCACGACACGATAGGGGATATCGAGGAATGGCCGGCGACATCTCTGTATAGCATCCGCCGCTGCCGCCCGGTCCGTATGTCTGATGACAGAGAGGGAGCTGCAGGAAATGAGGAAGACCGTTGCCATCAATATGAGGAACCGGTGTCCAAATAACATAAAGGCTTTCATCCCACTTCCCGGAACAACGTTTCGCTGATATTCACGTTAATCTGCACATCGATGAATTCAAAGAGGGTGTAATTCCCCTCATTTTCGACGATTTTAACGGATTTCATGACCCCCGGTCTGTCTGCCGAAAGGTTTATCACGATACGTGAGATGATAGCCGAAAGCCCTTTCTCTTTAGGTGTGAGGATAATCTGCGGTCCCTTTGTTCCTTTTATGGTCGCCGAAAAATGCTTATTCCCGGTAAATTGCCCCTTGCTCCACAGACTGATCTCTTGGAGGACGATTTGCATCGCCTCAACGGTCCCGCCCGATTCCTCGACAATACCTTTACTGCCCATAGTATATCGTTTGATATTCCCCTTGTGCATCAGCAAAACGCTTTTTACGGGAGAGGTGTATTCCCATCTGATCGAATCGGGGGCCTGAAAATAAAAACGCCCTTTTGAAACAAGGGGTTTGGTAAGGATCTGCAGATGTTTTTCCTGAGAGAAATGGGCGCTGACCGATTTTATCCTCGCCGATTCTTTCTGAATATCCTCCCAGTTGTCTGCCCACCCCAGCATAACAGGACAGGATAGAATCATCATAATGAGGAATACACATTTTGTTGCTCTGCTGTCTATCATCGTAAAATCCATTAAAACATACCGCCATTTACGGAAAGAACCTGTCCTGTAATATAAGAGGCATCATCTGAACACAGGAAGCGGACAACCTTTGCTACCTCCTCCGGTCTTCCGATTCTTGCCATGGGAATAATTTCTTTAATTTTATCCACCGGGACACCCTTAATCATTTCCGTATCTATCAGTCCCGGCGCAACCACATTGACCCGGACGCCTAATCTTGCCACTTCAGACGCCAAAACGCGACTGGCGGCGATCAATCCGGCTTTTGCCGCAGCGTAATTGGCCTGCCCCCTGTTCCCGATGAAGGCCGACACGGACGAAATGGAAACAACGGATCCCCTGCGGTTTCGGACCATCCTTTCCATAACCGGTTTTGTTACATTGTAAAAGCCTTTCAGGGTTGTTTGTATCACCCTGTCCCAGTCTTCTTCAGGCATCATTATAAAGAGGCCATCGGCAGCGACTCCGGCATTATTAACCAGGACGCGAATGTCTTTATAGCGGGAGATGATTTCATCCATCTGTTTTGCCGCTTCACCCGAATCGGCCACATCAAACCGGAACTTCTCTCCTCTACCGCCTTTAGATCGGATGATCTCCAGGGTCTCCTCGGCCGCCGCATCGTTTGATTTATGCGTGATGATGACTCCATATCCTGCTTCCGACAGTTCAACAGCAATGGCACGGCCAATGCCTTGACTGCCGCCCGTCACCAGGGCAACATGCTCTTCGTTCATGCTGTCTTGCTCCTCATGACGTGTCATGATATTAATGCTCAATCGGATTCGGACCGGAATACCTGTATCTGAATCCGGCCCAGGAGTTCCCTTCCTGTCATAACGATTCCCTCCAGGACATTATAGTTTTCAGCACTATAAAGATTTTTCACAGTGGTGATCAGTACCGTCTGAAGTGGAATCCGATCCAAAAAAAAATCGGCGCTCTTAACCCCGACAAGCCATCCTAGACCGCCGACACTCTTGTCAATGCCTCTTTTCCAGCCTATATGGACCCCCGCCGTCTGCGCCACGATCTCGATAAGGACAATGGGATCGACAAAAGACCCGTGACAAAGCGGCCATTGATCGGATACGATGGATGACGTTACGGCCGCATCGGCATTTATATCCAGAACGTCATTGATCAGTTTCATCCTGTCCCGGTGAGGTATCAGTTTCTCAATGTCCAGAGGCAATATTGGCATGTCTTATGATCCAAAAAAAGCGTTGTCGATTTTTAATTCGATATTGTTTTGGCCGTTAATCTAGATAATTTTCAATTTCTCCTTTGAATTTTTTGAACGTTGTGGTAGACATAACTTTAAGGACTCTTTTTGTGAATATTTATATTTAATTCGGGCAATTATATATAACACAAAATGGAGTCCTTAACTACTATAAAATAGAATTAAAAGAAGTAATTATATGTCGCAAACCCGCACTAGTAGAACGTTTCGTAATTAAGATGTCATATCGACCGAAGGGAGATATCTTCTAATAATGCATATTCATTAAGATTTCTCGCTTTGCTCGAAATGACAGTATTGCATATGTATTTATGAAACGATGTACTAGGGGGTGCGAAACTTGAGTAAAGATATTAAATAGAAAGATAAGAGAAGTCAAGGGAAATTAAAGATGAAGACACATCCTGAGATGGCTGATTGCCTCACGGGAACGGAAGGGTATAGGAATATCCTTTCCCATCCAAGGGACCTGCCCGGGGAATTTATCCTGAACGGATGCACCTATGAAGCGGTTTATCGCCTTGCGGCTGGGATCCGTCATCTCCAGTTGTCCTCGGAAAAAAGCCGCGCCACGATCTGTCTCTGTACAGACGATAAAGCTCTTCTGGCTGCTGCACTGGTTGCTTCGCTTGCCGGCGGTCCCCGTCTTGTTCTTCCCTATGCCTTCTCCCGGCAGGTTATTGAGGAAGTCCTGGAGATTCTGCCTTTGTCATTTCTTCTCACGGACCGTCCTGGTAATTTCCCCTCCGGCACTGAGATCATAATTCCTTCTATGCTGCACCATGACTCCGTAATTTCCGATACCTTCATCGATCCGGATGATCCCTTTCTCATGCTTTTTACGGGCGGATCAACGGGAAAGCCGAAGGTATGGTCCAAGACACCTCGGAATATGCTTGCAGAGGCCCTGCATTTATCAAAGAAATTCGACATATCTCCCGACGATCTTTTCCTGTCAACGGTACCGCCCCGGCATATTTACGGCCTTCTCTATTCCGTACTGATTCCTTTTATCTGTTCAGCCCGCGTTCTTGATGGAGTATATGCCTTTCCCAGAGAGATACTCCGGGTTGCCCGTGATTACAGGGCATCCGTTATGGTCAGCGTTCCCGTGCATTACCGTGTTTTAAAGGTGGATGATTTGCAGCGGCACGGTCTCAGGATTGCTTTCTCCTCAGCCGGGGCGCTGAATAAAGAGGACGCCGAATATTTTCACAGTAAAACGGGTTTGGACATTATAGAGATTTACGGATCAACGGAAACGGGAGGGGTGGCTACGAGGCATCGTTTGAGGGACGGCGAATCATGGAACCCACTGGAAACTGTAGACTGGAAGATACTGGATGGAAGATTGCATGTTCGATCGGCATTCATATCTCCGACCCTATCCCTCGATGGAGACGGCTTCTTTGCCACAGCCGATCGTGCTGATTCTGACGGAGATCAGCGATTCATCCTCCGGGGCAGGGCGGACGATATCGTCAAGATCGGGGGGAAAAGAATTGACTTGGCCGCTGTGCAGACTAAACTGAAAAAGATACCGGGGGTTCGTGATGCTGTGGTTATAGCCCTCCCCAGCGAGACAGGGCGTCAAAACGAACTCGCCGCCTTGGTGGTGACTCATCTCGATGCGCTTCAATTGAGGCGGCATCTTGCCTCGGTCAGCGAAACCTATGCCGTTCCCAGGCGTATTGTCGTTGTGGAAGAAATCCCTGTAACGGCTACAGGCAAATATGACCGGACAAAGATCGAACGAATCTTGCTGTGCAACGTAGGAACAGATTAATACCCAGATTAGAATAGGAAAAGTAAAAACGCCATGATCCGGAGCCAGCATCATAGCTACGAGATACTTCACAGGGTGCCATTTTACGATGTCGATCCCATGCAGATCGTGTGGCACGGCAATTATTTCAATTACTTTGAGAATGCCAGGGTGGCCCTTTTCGCTAATCTTGGCGTTGATCTCTTTGAGTTTTATAAAAGGACACAATGCCTGTTTCCCATCATCAAGACGTCCACAAAACACATATATCCCTTGAGGTACGGGGATGAGTTTATCTGTAAAGCCACTGTGGTTGAGGGAAAAACTAAAATCGTCGTAGACTTCGAAATCAGGCTGAAAAGCGACGGAAGAATATGTACCCGCGGCAGGACAGAACAGGTCGCTGTGAAAGCGCCTGATATGGAAATGATGTTCACCATCCCGGATGAAATTCGGGAAGCCCTGGGATTCTGAAATGCTCTTTAAGGCATATTGCTTCGTGACGGTTTCATATAACCTCGACACACGAGTGTTTCGGTAGTGTCAAATAAAGTATGAAAGAATAAGGTCAAAAGCATTGATTTTAGAGAGATATTTTTTCTATATAAAGGGAGAGGGGGAGT
>JBAZQF010000023.1:0-9569 GCA_041645355.1 Methanoregula sp. | reverse complement strand
CGCCCGGTTATGAGCCGGGCGCTCTAACCGGACTGAGCTACGGGCCCCCAAAACGCCCCCCACAGGGCTCGAACCTGTGACATTCGGATTAACAGTCCGACACTCTACCAACTGAGTTAGGGAGGCAATCCCAAAGCGTCAATGCGCCTTATTAGATTCTTTTTGAGTACTTTTAAAGGTAACTATGAGAGGCAGGATATCCTGAGATCGCGCATAGGATTACCTAGCGCCGGTTTTTTCCCGGTTTCATGGTTTCAAGCAGGTGGATCAGCTTATCCAGGTCCGCATTGAGATGGGAGAATAATTCTACCGTGCGGGGAGTGGCAACCGCTCCTTCCTGGGATGCGCGGATATATCCCAGTTGTTCCAGCACATGGAGAGAATACCGTATCCGGTGCGACGGGAGATCCAGCAGCTCGGATAACTTCATGATCCCGATCGGCTGGTGATCAACCACCGCGCGGGCAACTTCGATATGCCGGCTTAAAAGTTCGATCTCATCCTTCATCTTTTCCAGCATAATGTATCAGGTGCTACCCCGGGTTATTGAGGTTTATTATTATCCGGTTGCTCATGAAGCCATGCTTTTGTTTCATAATATTTTTTCCGGAAATTAATTGCGATAACCAGCGCGAGCAGGAGCATGATGATGACTGCGGGAATGCGGAACTGTCCGGGGAAGAAGAACACAGCGAGAACTGACAGGGCTACAAGAAGGATGATGATATTCAGCTGCACTGCCAACCGGTAAAATTTCCATCGGAACTGATCTTTGGTTTTTGGATCCATTACACGATCAAGTCAACCCGGGAATAAAAGTACTTGACGTTTCACAGCATACTATCCGGACAGATGGATCCCATTTCAGCAGCAATCGGGGAGCATGGTGCCGATGCGTTTGTCATGTACGCCTCTTCGCGGGACGCCGATATGCGCTATCTGGCGCAGTTCACGACAAGCGATCCCTTTGTCTTTTTTAAAAAAGCGGACGAGAGGGCAGTGATCATCGTTTCCCAGATGGAAACAGGGCGCGCATCCCGTGAATCGAAAGCAGCAGTGATGACACGTGGTCAGGCAGGACTTCCCGAGATCATGAAATCCGAGAAGGATCCGGTCCGGGCAACAGCAAGGATGATTGCGGATATGGCAGGAAAGAAAATCCTCGTCCCCCCCCAGTTCCCCGTGGGCATGGCCACTGCGCTTGCAGATTTCTGCTCAGTTACGGTAGATTCCGGAACCGTCCTGTCGATGAGGGCCAGAAAAACCCGGCCTGAAATTACAACAATGAAACGGGTCCAGAGCATCACGGAATCGGCCATGGAAAAGGCAATCCACCTGATACGGAAATCTTCCGTTAAAAAAGGAATACTCTGGTACAAGGGGGCACCCCTGACATCGGAATATGTGAAATTCGTGATGCACTCCCACCTCCTCGAACATGCATGCAATGCTGTGGATACGATCGTCTCCTGCGGGGAGGATACCGCGATTCCCCATATGACGGGGACAGGGGCCCTGAAAGCGGACGAGCCCATTGTTATCGATCTCTTCCCGGTTGAAGAGAAGACCGGTTATTATGCGGATATGACGCGGACGGTGGTAAAAGGGGAGCCCTCGCAGGAAATCCGGGAGATGTACACTGCACTGCGGGAGGCAAAACACCTGGGCATCTCCAGGGTAAAGGCCGGGGCCGGGGGCGCCGAAGTATACCAGGCGGTCGTGGATTTTTTCAGGGACCGCGGCTATGAGAGTGATACACGGGGTTTTGTGCACAATCTCGGACACGGGGTGGGGCTGCAAATCCATGAGCTGCCAACCGTTGGCCCGGCAGGAAAAACCCTTGAGAAAGGGAACGTGATCACCATAGAACCCGGCCTCTATTATCCCGGAATTGGCGGTGTGAGGCTGGAGGATATCGGGGCGGTTACTGCAAAGGGCTTTGACACCTTCACAAACTTTTCAGAGGATCTGGTTGTATGAAGGACGAGATCTTCGATAAATACCGCGATGCGGGAAGTATTGCATCCAGAATTCTCCGTCAGGGTGCGCAGGAAATAAAGGTGGGCACGTCGTACCTTGAGATTATTGAGTCCATAGAGAACCGGGTCCGCGAGGAAGGGGCCGGTCTCGCATTTCCCCTGAATATCTCATTAAACGAGGATGCCGCGCACGATACCGCATCCTATGGGGATACACGGGTATTCGCAAGCGGGGATGTAGTAAAACTGGATCTTGGAGTCCAGATCGACGGGTACATTGCGGATACTGCAACAACCGTCGATCTTGGCCGCAATTCCCTCCTGCTGGAAGCATCCGAACAGGCACTGGAGGCAGCGATAAAAATGGTCCGGCCCGGTGTAACTGCAGGAGAGCTCGGGGCAGCAGTCCAGAAGGAGATCGAAGGTAGAGGATACCGCCCCATCTCAAACCTCACCGGGCACGGGCTGGACCGGTATATCCTCCACCGCTCTCCGACAATCCCCAATATCGGTATGGAGGGGGGGGTGTTGCTTGAAGAGGGAATGGTATTTGCCATCGAACCTTTCGCAACAACCGGGAGCGGTCATGTGGGCGAGAAAACCCGGGTCGAGATTTTTTCGCAAATCTCGCAGAAACCGGTGCGCATACCGGCGGCCCGGATGGTGATGGAGAAGATCAGGGACCGTCACGGTCTGCCGTTTGCCCGCAGATGGATGGGAGAGAAGAAACTGGATATTACCTTCCCGTCGCTTGTCAGGTCACAGATCCTGCACGGGTACCCGGTTCTTGCCGACATTCCGGGATCGCTTGTCTCCCAGCACGAACACACCATGCTCGTGACCAGTGACGGCTGCGTCGTGACTACACGATGAGATAGCCTTATTCATTCAGGAAAAGAATAATTGAGGTTACAGCCATGTCTGGTGATTCTGAAATCCTGCGTATAATGGAAGTTGTTCTGACCGCCGAAATCGTCAACCAGAGCCCAGAGCTTGATATCAATGACCTGACGCCTGTGTGCCGCGAGATCTTTAACGTCACCAGCGCATCCGATGTGAAGCGACCGGTCTATGTCAGTGATGGCCTGATCAAGCGTTCACTCGCGATTGCGGATGCCCATCAGAAACTTGCCGCAAACCCGTTCATTGCCTATGAGGAATTCGGGCAGAGGATCCGTATCACGGCGCTTGAGCCTGCCGCGCAGTGGTTCCTGAAACAGGGTGGAAAATCCCTTGTCGGGAACAACCCGGCCCTTGCATTTTATTTTGAGCGGCTGGATAATACGGGCATCTCGTACAAGGCAGTCCGGGCCGCAAACCCGCCCTTTGAAGATACCAAGGCTCATCTTGACGCCCGCCTGTCCAAACTAATCGGGGAAGATGAAAAACTCAGAGGGGCTCTCGATCTTGTTATCATCAACGCTCCCGAAGAGGTCGAACAGCACCTCGGGGACCTGGTATGTACTCCCGAACAACTGGCGATCATCGGGAAGATCCAGCATGCGATTACCCACCGGGAATTCCTGCAGCATCACCGGATTTACGAGATTGGAAAACTCCTCTTCGTGGGCCCCCCGGGAACCGGGAAAACTTCCCTTGCCCTTGCCATGTCCCGGGCCATGCACATGCCCGTCCTTGAAGTGCGGCTTTCCATGATCACCTCCCAGTACCTCGGGGAGACCTCCAAGAATATTGACCGTATTTTCGAACTGGCAAAGAAACTGTCGCCGGCAATCCTGTTCATCGACGAGTTCGATTTTGTAGCCAAGAGCCGGACCGCCGATGACCACGGAGCCATGAAGCGGGCGGTTAATTCCCTCTTAAAAAACATCGACAAGATCAACCTCATAAAAAACGGTGTACTCCTGATCGGTGCAACCAACCACCCTCAGCTCCTTGATGAAGCTGCATGGCGCCGGTTCGATGAAGTGGTGGAGTTCTCTCTTCCTGACGAGGAGATGAGAAAGAATATCCTTAAAAAGGTCACTGCTTCACTTCCCTGCGAACTCGATTACCAGGAACTGGCATCGAAAACAGAAGGCTTCTCGGGCTCGGATCTCCGCATGATGGTCAAAGAGGCGATCCTGTCCGCACTCATGGATAAGCGGCAGACCATTGTCCGCAGTGATATCGAGAAAGGTATCACCATGGTAAGGACGCGGGAAGCCATCCGCCACCTGAACTGGTTGTAATATGAAGATAACCCTTCTTGGCACGGGGGATGCGGTAGGGACTCCCCGCGTAGGGTGTGACTGTACCCAGTGCACCCGCGCGAAAGCCGAAGGGTTGACACGCCTCCGGACATCACTCCTTGTTGAGAATGGGGGCAGGCATCTTCTCATCGACACCTCGCCGGATCTCCGCTTCCAGCTCCTCCGCGCAGGCTCACCGCATATCGATGCCGTGCTCTGGACACACGGACATTATGATCATTTTATCGGATTCGGGGAATTTTACCGGGTCCAGAATATTCCTCCGGTATTTGCGGCTCCACAGGTACTGGACTACTGCGCAGAAACGTTCCGGTTCCTTCACTTTGAGAAAGGGGCGGTACAACCGTACGAACCGTTTGAGATCTTCGGGATGACCGTGACCCTTTTCATAGTCAAGCATCCCCCTGCATTCACCTGCGGAATTCTCCTGGAAACCAGGGATTCGCGGGTTGCCTTCACTTCCGACACCAACATCGACATCCCGAAAAAGAGCCTGGACCTTCTGCACAATCTCGATCTTCTCCTCATTGACGCAATCGTACCATCAAGCATCACCATCACCAAACACATGAATTATCTTGATGCCTGTACCCTTGCAAACCAGTTATCCCCGAAAGATTATCGCTGCGTTCATATGAGTCATCTCCTTCCCTGGGATCTCCCCCACATCGGAAAAGACGGTGAGTCCTTCGAATTTCCATAAATAACCCGAAGGACAGGCGCCGGGCCGAAGGAACAAAACCCGCTCCAGCTCATACCTTACCCATACCTTAATAGTTTTCAGGTTCCCAAACATAGGTGCATGATTGTAAAGGTACTCGAACTCGAGAAAGACAAGGTACGGCTCATCATCCAGGGTGAGGGCCACACGTTCATGAATACTCTTGTCGAAGAGCTCCTGAGTGATCCGGACGTGGACGTTGCAAGATACATGATAGAATTCCAGTTCTCGGATCCCGAACTGCTTGTCACGACAAAGGGCAAGAAAAATCCGCTTCCCATCCTCAAGAAGGCCTGCAAACGTATCAGCAGCCACTGCGATGAACTCATCAAAGGATTAAAGAAAAACTGATTTTCCTGATAATACCATACTTTTTTTGCCTTTTCACCATTCATCCGGGGGATATTGCATTCATTTGCCCCGAAAAAACCCGGGTATCGATCAACGGGTTATCCGGGCATGAAAATGATAGTACCGGGATCTGATGCGATCCCGTAAAATGGGACCCAAAAAAAGGATTATTCTTCAGGCGCACGTTCAGTGAATACAATCGAGCCCGAGATGCGGGAGATCTTGATCCTGACTTTCTGGCCGGGTTTCGCGTTCGAGACATACATGATATACCGGCCCATCTTGACGACACCATCGCCGCGTTTCGAGATCGACTGGATCTCGACGTCCATAACCGTTCCTTCCTCAAGGTTCTCAGACACCGGCTCTGTCCTTGCTTTCCGCTTGCGTACCGGCCGGTGACTCCCGCAGGCATCGCACCGGAGGATCATGACCCGGTCGTCCTTGACAAGGCGGGTATCGGGCTTGCCGCACTCCGAGCAGATAACATAATCCTCAACATAGCTCTTGATGATCGCTTTTATGAGCGTGATCTCAAACTTGCCATTGAAGATCGCCCGGTTCCCGTCAATTTTCCCGCTCGTCCCCAGTTCCCCGAGAAGGAATTTCATCAGGTGATCCGGCTCGCGGCGGACTTTCCCGACGATCTCGGTGAAATTTTCAAGAACCGTGGTCTTGCCCTCAACGTATGCCTTTGCCTCGGGAACTACAAAACGTTCAGAGGATTCGGTTTTTTCCGTTATATTGGAATATGCCTGTTTGAGGAGTTTTTCATACGGGTCCGTCATAATAGTATAGTATAACGGCGCCTGTCGACAAAAAGGCTTTCCCCGGAAGGAAATCACTCCGGCTCAGCCGTTTTTTCAAAAGGGATATGTGTGATTCCCCGAGAAAAATTGTTCATTGATCCTGACAATCCGCGGGCAAACAAAAAAGATACGGGATGCGGTATCAGCACATTCAGGTGGTTGTCAGGAATTCCATGAGGTCAGGAGTTTTTTATCAGGATTGCAGCCATTTCCCGGGTCTTTTTCTCGTTCTCAATATCTTTTTGTGAGATATTGGCATTTCCCACGCATTTCATCCCGCGAGCTTCGATCCATTTCTGAAAGACTGCGGCAGTCTCTCCGGGTCTGCCTCCGTGTGTGCAGAACGCGGTCGCTTTCTTTCCCTCACACCCTTTCAGGGCATCAATTGCGGCATGAATCGCCGGCGTAGGCTTGAATGCCCATACCGGGGATCCAAATACCAGCAGATCGAAGCCGGAAACATCGATAGACGATGGCTCAACAGGGGTCTTCTCTTCACCCCGTGCCATCTTGCACCGTACAAGAAACCCGGTGAGACGGTTGTAGCTGGCGGAATCATTAATTTCAATCAGTTTCCCGTCACAAGCCGCTGCAAGATGCTGTGCAACATGGCGGGTGTTGCCGGTTTCGCTGTGGTATATGATGCAGATCTTCATCCGTTTAAATATGGGAAGACCAGTTAAAAAATGATAAGCCAATGAGTTTTTCCGGTACGGGAATATCCCGGATTTCCCTTATGATTAAAAAGGGAGTTGAAGAAAGGAGATTATTTTCTGAACTGGGGCATCATACCCCGGACTTCCTTTCCAACTTCCTCGATAAGGTGCTCTTCATCTGCCTTTGTAAGGGCATTGAAAACCGGGCGGTTGACCATGTTTTCAAGCATCCATTCCCGGGCAAACTTCCCGCTCTGGATCTCTTCGAGGATCTCCTGCATTGCCTCGTAGGCTTCCGGCCCGATAACACGGGGCCCGCGGGTGAGATCGCCGTACTGGGCAGTGTTGCTGATATATTTGCGCATGTTGGTAAGACCGCCCTCATAAATGAGGTCCACAATCAGTTTCAGCTCGTGAAGAACTTCGAGGTATGCCATCTCCGGCTCGTACCCTGCATCAACAAGAGTCTCGAACCCGGCTTTCACAAGCGAAGTACATCCCCCGCAGAGAACTGCCTGTTCGCCGAAGAGATCAGTCTCGGTCTCCTCTCGGAACGAAGTCTCGAGAACTACTGCACGGGTGGCTCCGATACCCTTGGCATATGCAAGAGCAATCTTATGCGCGTTTCCGGTAGGGTCCTGGTGAATTGCAATGAGGGCCGGCACCCCTTTGCCTTCCTCGTACTGGCGCCGGACCATGAAGCCGGGTCCCTTGGGGGCAACCATGATCACGTCCACGGTTTCCGGCGGGACGATCTGCCCGAAGTGGATATTGAATCCGTGGGAGAACATGAGGCACTTGTTTGCGGTAAGATGGGGCTGGATCTCGTTTCTGAAGACCGCGCCCTGGTGCTCGTCGGGAACCAGGATCTGGATGATGTCCGCGCCCTTCACCGCATCAGCAACCTTCATCACTTTCATGCCATCCTTTGCTGCAGCATCCCAGCTCTTCCCGGGGCGCAGGCCGATCACAACGTCAAGCCCGCTGTCCTTGAGATTCAGCGACTGCCCCCTTCCCTGCGACCCGTAACCGATCACGGCGATTCTTTTGCCTTTCAGCACACCGAGATCTGCGTCCGCCTCATAGTACTTTTTTAACATAGGTGATCCCTTTCATATCAGCAACAAAGCACATAAATATTATATGAAAAAACTAAAGAAGCACACGAAAAACCATCTGGATGCGATGACCTATTAAGACTAAAAAAACTGAACAGGCCCCGGATAAATCATTCAGTAAAGAACTGCCGGACGTTCAGGCAACATCGCCTGATGTCCGGATCAACCTCACCCGGGTCGGTGTAAAAAACGTAAAAAAACTCGTTGAAGTCCACCGGCACGAGAAGCGGCCGGTAATTTTCATCTCAAATTTTGACGTTTATGTGGATCTTCCCGGAAGTCTCAAGGGTGCAAACCTTTCCCGTAATTTCGAAGTGATCGATGAGGTCCTCCAGCAGGCCATCGATGGCGATGTCAACCAGATAGAAAAACTCTGCAGCGTTGTTGCGCGAAAACTCCTGGATCGCCACGAGTATGCTGACCGTACCGAAGTGTTCATGCGCAGCGAGTTCATGGTTAAGCGCGAGACGCCGGTCAGCCATACGGTCTGCCACGAAGTAGTGAAAGTGCATGCCCGGGCTGTTGCCCGGCGCACGTTCCGTGAACCAATCGTACGGAAGAGTATCGGCGCTGAAGTAACCGGGATGACCGCATGCCCGTGCGCCCAGAATATCATGAAAGAACGGGCCATGCGGGTCCTGCAGGGCCTCAATGTTGAAAAGGGGGCCATCGAATCCTTCTTTGCCGAAGTCCCGATGGCGACTCACAACCAGAGGGGCCGGGGATTCCTCTGCATTGAAACTGATGATGACCAGCACGTGGATCTCGAAGAGATCATCAGTATTCTCAAGGAATCGATGAGCAGCGGCATCTACGAACTTTTAAAGCGTGGGGATGAGGGGCAGGTGGTGCTGAACGCGCATAAGAATCCCCGGTTTGTGGAAGACTGTGTCCGCGAGATGGCAAAGAAAGTGCTTGCAGAATTTGACTATCTTTCAGGGGATTCTGTGGTCACGATCAAGCAGACCAACGAAGAGAGCATCCACCAGCACGACGCATATGCCGAACGGCGGGCCACGATTGCCGAACTGGTCGATGAATTGAATGGCGAAAAGCAAGTGGACCACTAAATTTCCTGCACGGGTTTTGCAGGACCATATGTTCTGATATAAATATAATTTATTTTTTCAACTATCTCAGTATATCTTTGCCTCCATTTGAAAAGTGCGGTAATTCAGGCTCTTTTAGCAGAATAAGAGAGAATTTTTGTTATTTTATAACCGCAGATAAAGTCATAAAGGTTATAAAAGGGTCGGTACAAGATAGAGATGAACGTACTTTGTACGCTCACCTATCTCTAGAGATGAGAGATGTATAGAGTAATTTTGTACAGCAATACGAACAACTCAACATAAAATGAGGCGATAATATTGTCGAAAGTTGTAGAGATTTCCCCAACCACAAGACATGAGGGTCACTCCAAGATGGTCCTTAAGGTCAACGACCAGGGCATCATCGAGACGGGTAACTGGTGTTCCATTACCCCGGTCAGGGGTGTCGAGAAGCTTGCCGTCGGAAAGACGCCCGAGCAGGTCCCCAAGATCGCATCACGTGTCTGTGGTATCTGTCCGATTGCCCACAACCTTGCTGCGACCGAAGCGATGGAAGCATCCATCAAGTGCGAGATCCCCCGGGACGCACTTATGCTCCGTCACATCCTCCAGCTGGCCAACCGGCTGCACAGCATTGCACTGCACGATATCCTGATCCTGCCCGACCTGT
>JBAZQF010000022.1:0-12783 GCA_041645355.1 Methanoregula sp. | reverse complement strand
CGACACCATAAGCGGGATGGCCGGTTCGGAGAAGCTCCGCGAGATCCGGAATGATTACCTGGCCGCCGCTGCCTCAATTCCCGTTGTGCTGACGGCAGACCAGATAAATGATTTAAGAGATGACATGAGTGTCCAGTCCCGCCATTTCGAGGAAGAGACCGACCTGCAGCTGCTCTTTATTAACGGAACCCGCGAGGGGATGCAGGGGAAGGTCAATACCTCGCTTTCAGCCTTCGACCTCTCGCTTGAGGGCATGACCGAACCATTCTGGCTATCAGAGGTTAGTGCCCGGGTTCTGGTGTTTGACCGGGAATCCCGGGAGCGCAACTTCACGCTGCGAAGCCTGACTGAACTGGGGATTGATGTCAGGGATGCACGGGAGATATCGTACCGGATCGATGCAATGCGCCCCCGGCTGGAAGCCGTACTGGAGAATAGCGGCAGGTACGGGACCATCTTTAGCATGAACAGCGAGATAAAAAGCCTCAACCAGGAATACCGGGATAGGGTAGCCGGGTATCGTTTGGGCATGAGGGTCCGATCAGCTGTGTCCTGATACCGTTAATGACAGATTTGATTACCGGCACCTGACCGTTTCCGGCTCCGCCAGGATTGCCACCGGACTCTTCTTCACTGTCTGCTGTGCGTCTGTACTTGCGCACCGAATCCGGGCCATACCCGGGGTCAGGCAGGTGCTGTAAAAAACGGGAACAGTTATTTCCGGATAATCCGGTGCTCCGCCGTCACTTCGCCGACTTCGGCAAACATGGCTGCGATCGGGCAGAGCCGGGCGATGGTCTGCTCCGTGATCCCTGAGACAACCGATTCTTCAACATCGGCCCGGATCGTGATTGTCAGGTGGACCTTGTCAAAAAATGCGGGCATGGTCTTTTTCCGGGTTGCATGGATCGCGATCGTCATCTCGTCCGGGACAATACCCTTGTCCGCGAGGGCAAGCAGGATCTTCACGCCCACGCAGCCCCCGAGTGAGCCGATGAGGTACTGGATGGGGTTTGGGATCTTTCCTTCCCCGCCCATGCTGACCGGGGCTTCTATCGGGAACGTAATCTCTCCCGAAAGGGTGCGAGCGGTGAACTGCATCCCGCCATGGCTGGATATGATCATGTCCACCGGTTTGAACTCCATCCGTGACTTGTCCCAGGGGATCTCCGTACTCATGAATACAAATTGTTGCTGGCGGTTAATTAATCCGGCAAGTGCGGGCGGAATATCCGATATGGGCTCGAGGCTGATACCCCCATCGTAATTGATGAGGAATTCGACAGATCAGCAATTTCTGCAGTTTTCACAATTTTCAAACAGGGTGGCTCTGGTTAACCAGTCACCAATAAAAAAGAGAATTTTTCGGGGATGTCTCTATTTGCACTTCTACGCAGTCACCCGTTTCCAGACTCCGGCCGTTCCGGGAATGTCTCCCGAAGTCCACCATTGGGCCTGGTACACGACCCCGTTGCTTATGACCAGATCACCCGCTGTGTAAACTGCCGTGGTTTCCCATGGAACCGGGCCGGAACTCGCGGAAGTTACCCGTTTCCATGCGGCAGTTTTACCGGGAATCTCGTTCTTCGTCCACCACTGCGCTGAATAGGTATCTCCCCCGTATGTAACCTGGTCTCCGCTGAGGTAGGTTGCATCAGCACTCCATGCGGCTGCAGTACCGGGAGGTGTTACAGTCGGGACGGATGTGGGTGTTGATGTCACTGGTATGGTCGGCACAGGAGTCGGGGTAACCGCTGTGACCGTAGGGGAGACCGTCACGGGAGACACTTGTTTCCAGACCCCGGCCGTTCCGGGAATGTCTCCCGAAGTCCACCATTGGGCCTGGTACACGACCCCGTTGCTTGTGACCCGGTCACCCGCCGTGTACACTGCGGTGGTTTCCCATGGAACCGGGCCGGAACTCGCGGAAGTTACCCGTTTCCATGCGGCAGTTTTACCGGGAATCTCGTTCTTTGTCCACCACTGCGCTGTATAGGTCTCTCCCCCGTATGTAACCCGGTCTCCGCTGAGGTAGGTTGCATCAGCACTCCATGCGGCTGCAGTACCGGGGGGTGTTGCAGTCGGGACGGGTGTGGGAGCAGCCGTGATTGTTACCGTTGGCACCGGGGTCGGGGTAATTACCGGCAGGGACCCGGTTGCGGTATTGAATATCTTCGCAAATGCAAATTCATCCTGGACAAGGCCGCTTGATGTGGGCGATGCCCAGGATGCTCCGGCACCGGATCCATTGTCCCGGCCAAGGGACCACATCGCAAGGAACCCGATGCCGTGTTCCTTTGCATAGGTCACGACTTTTTGTGCATCATGAAGAGTGAACACTTCCGCCTGGACATCATTCTGCCCGATCATGGGGGTGATGCCGATCATCCGGTACACCTGCGAAGGGCTCTTTTCCGGGTATATTACCAGAAGCTGTTTTTCCAGGCTTTCGGCAGCCTCGATCGCATAATCGCCCATCTTCCCGGCAGGACTGGGAGCGTAATAGGATCCAAAATCCATGGTCATGATGTTCACGACATCCACCCGGGCGCGGTTATCCCGGGCATTCCGGAGGAGGGAAAGGCTGTTTGCCGTCAGGCCGTCCGGCTCAGCGGGAAGGGTATAACTGACACGGAGACCCGGGTTTGCTGCTTCGAGCCGTGCGATTGCGATATTCCTGCGGTCAACCGAGGCCGCGTCCGCGACCGCTCCGCCCTCGATATCGAAATCGATCCAGGTTGCATCATACGCATCTATCACCGACTGGTAGCGGGCCTGGAGCGTGCTAACGTCCGTAACCGTTGTGGCCAGCTCCGAGCCGGATGCACCGCCGAACGAGATGATGACATCGCCTCCCGACGCCCTGATTTTCTTCACTTCTTCGAGATAGTGCTGGTTGCCAAGCGGGATTACGCCTGCCCATGCGGGATCTCCCGAACTTCCGGCCGTGATGAATGCCAGCGTGTAATACTTAACCCCGGTTGATTGGGATATGGTTGAAAGGGGCTGGTCCGGGTAAAGCCCGGTATCCACAAACGGTGAGAACACCAGGTCCTGCCATGCATTGACCGGTGCCGTTATGCAGGCGATCATACAGATCCCTGCAATAATGAACAATAAACGGTTGTTCAGAGTCATGTGCATTCCACCGGACACAGTCCTGAATATCACGATCAGGGCCGGATGCGACAGTTACGTGACAGAATAACCGGGCAGCCCGGTGCATTTTCTGCCATGCAGCTCCGCTTTCATTTGATCCTGCAAACGGGATACCGCTGTGTCATGTGTGTAACAATAACCGGGTTCTATTAATAATTACCTGATAGTAAAAGTTGTTGCATTGAGCCGGAACGTTCATTTCATAAAGCAGATTCCTTTCAAAACTTTCAAATGAATTTATTTTAAAATCAATTTCTTTAAATATATCTTCTATCATTACATGCCAGGCAAGCTTTTTTACCCGATTACCGGATGCCCCGGTATGAATTCCTGAGCGGCTGATACAACAGATAACAGGACTTATGATCCCCTGCAGAGCGGTATTCCTCTTCCCGGCGGGGGAAGGGTGCGTCGTGCCACCGGACCGGTTTTTTTAAAACTTCCAGAGCCGGATATATCGTAAGGAAACATTCGATCATGAACGCAAAAGAGGCACAGGTTACTGCTGCGATTCTCGTCTGCGGGGCGATCCTGAACTATGGCTATCCTGTCGTTGCCAGGGCAGTCTCCCTCCCGTCTGGTATCGAGTTTGTCATCGTTGCCTACTGTCTCATTGTTCTGCTGGTACCATTGCGCATCGGAGAAGTTGTTGCCATCGGGATCTTTTCAGGGGTTCTCAATATCCTGACGAGTCCCGTGCATGTTGCCACGATCCTTGGCGGGCAGTCTTTTTCGGCAGCAGGGTTTATGGCCTTCTTTAACCTCATAAGCGAACCCGTGGGAATCATTGTCTGCTTTATTGCGTTTACGTACCTGGCAGGAAAACTCCGGTTTACCTCGCCGCTCGTTGCCTCGTTTATTGCAACGTTTGCAAGCGGCCTTGCATATCTTCTCCTGGTCTTCCTGTTTAACCCTGCACTCCCTGCTACGCAGCCGGAGTTTTTGGGAAGTTTCCTGAACCGGGTAGCGATGGCTGCTGTCGTGAATGCCGTTCTCGTCCAGCTCATTTTCATGGCAGTGAAAAGGCCAATGAAAGCGTTCCTGGCCGGGCCGGTTCCGGGAAACGCCGGAAACAAAAGAGAGGGCTGACCGTACGGTTCATTCAGCCTGGTGTTTATCAGGGTTTACAGGAGAGCCCAAAAAACTTCAGATTATCTGGACCGGCTCTGAAACCCGCCCTTCTTCCGTGGTTCGCTTTTTACTTCGTTGTGGGAAGTAACTGGCATCGCTTTAGGCACAACCGTATCGTACCGGAGAGGGCAGTGACCAACCCGGGATAATTCCCTCTGCACCATAAGGCACTGGGGAAAAGATCCGCCTTCTGAAGGGACGTACTGATCGCAGTGTTTCCCTTCACAGAACTCATCAAGCATAACCTCACATGCGATGAGGGAGGGCTTATAGTATTGCTACGGGAGCCTCTTCGGACCCTCGCCGGGTGAAAAGGTTGATCAAAAATCCCTTGTGACGGAAGGGGGTCAAGGGGATCTCCCCTTGGGCGACCTCCCCCACTGGGGGAGTGAGGGGGTCACCCTCATAACTATCACAGAGGACTCGTAAACCAATCATAAATCCAGGATTTCCCACGAAACTCATGCTTAAAATTGAATGATGGGGGCTGATGCCCCCATGCCCCCTTTAAGATAATTGCCGCCGCCCCGAAGGGCGCCCCGCGGCGGACTCAATAAGCGGTATTCCGTGAACCGGTAATTTCCCCGCCGTGCCCCGCGAGGGCCCCTGAGGCGGGGGGACTCATATTAATTCCGGGTGATTGACTGATTTTCATCGTTTGGGTGTGAACTCTATCGGTTCATGTCGGTTTACACAGAACCGCTTTTTGGAAAAGATCAAAAATTTCTGAATAATACATCAAATGAGGTTCTGTGTTTCCATAATTTTTTCAAAAAGGATGGATGCCCTTATACCAGGTCTGATTATCGTATCGTCATTGTTATATATCTGAGTAAGGCAGTTACGTGCATGAGATTGTATCACCTTTCCATTTTCTTGATAATTATAATGATTGCCATCACCGCAGGATGTATTCAGTCATCATCCCCCCAGACCAAACCTGTGCCGGCCACCAGCAGTCCCGCCGTGTCTCCAACCCCTTCCGGTGGTACATGGACATTTGTGGTCTTCGGGGATTCCCGGGATATTACCCGGGACACCCTGACGGGGGTCAGCCCGTACCTGATTCCCATTGCCGTTGCGGTTGCGGAAGAGAAACCTGAGCTGGTTATTTACAACGGCGATCTCGTGAGCGGATGGATGATCTCGAATTCGTCACCCGTTGCAACCAATTACCAGGCCCAGTTCAGGAACTGGATGGATATCGTTGCACCGATCCACAACTACACTACGGGCAGCGGGGCACCGATCTATGTAATCCGGGGGAACCACGAGGACGGTCCCGACCAGACGGTCATGCCTCTCCTTGACGCCTATCGCACTTCCGTTGCTGCCGGCATGCCGAAGAACGGCCCGCCGGGCGAGGAGAATCTCACGTATTCATTCACCTGGAAAGGTGCGAAATTCATTGCACTGGATGAGTATTATCCTCACAATGGCAAGAAAGAGACCGTGAACCAGACCTGGGTAGACCAGGAGCTGACCACCAATACCCGGCCGTTCACTTTCGTGTACGGCCATACCCCGGCGTACCTGGTGAAAGATGATTTCGATGACCGGGGGTACGATATCGCGGTTCACCCCGTGTTGCGGGATATCTTCTGGAACAGCCTCGTGAATCATAATGCAACGGCATATTTCAGCGGGCATGCCCACATTTACGTCCGGGGAGAGAAGCAGGGTGTCCAGCAGATAGTTGCCGGTAACGGGGGTGCGGTAGGCAGCGCCTTCAACCAGTCGGAAGCAGATCCCGCACTTACCATCGAGTATCCGGTCCGGGAAGCGGATAAAGTAGGAAATACGGTCGGGTACCTGGTTATAACCGTGAATGAGACCGACGGGACACTGAGCGCTGTCCAGAAAATATACAATCCGAAGACAAAAATCTGGTGGAACGGAGATCAGTTCACGCTTTCCAGCAACGGGGCAGTCATTTCCAATACCGCTGCACTGAAAACCAAGGGATAAACATTTTTTTCGCCCGGGCTTTTCCGGAATTTTCCTGGTATAACTCCAGCGCTTCATGTTCCATGAATGATCCGCTATGGGGGGTCGGGCGGGTACAAATACCCGGCCGGATACGGTCCTCGCGAATGATTCGCACCCCCGGTTTCCGACAGATAACCGTCATATATACCAGGTACCAGTAGCGCCCGATTCGTTTGTGGCCCGGGCGTTTGAAATTATTTTTTCACCTCCGACCCCCCCAACTGCCCTTTTATTTCTCTAATTTATATGGGCCGGATTTACTCCTATGAGTTGTGCTCATCGCTGGGTATGGATGGATGGGGGTCGGTGGGGATATTTTGTGGAGGGGGCTCATTTATCGGATGGGGGCTGATGCCCCCATACCCCCGGGAGCGATGAACGCCCGCCGCCCCCGGCAGGAAGCCCCCGCGGCGGGTTAGAGATGGTATGAACTGAGATTGGAAACAAGCTGTAAAAAACATACAAGATCTGTCCGAAGTCGATACATTGTTTCATTTAGTGAACTTCTTTTATATTGGGCGGATTTTGTTCGAAGTAAAAAGACTAAATAAATGCCGTTAATTAGAAATGGAAACATTTGAAATGATGAATATTAATAAAAATCCTTAATATGGTGCACTATTCAAGATCAGATAATGATACCTCCAGAATTATACGATGAGATTAAGAGAGAAAATTGCATCATATTTGCTGGAGCGGGTATCTCAACCGAAAGAAAATCAAATTCTGGTGAACCCACATTTTATGAAATTATCAAGAACGAATGTGAATTCTCTTCTGAATTAAACCCTCCATTTCCTGAAGTAATGCAACATTATTGCAATATCAAAGATGGAGGTAAAAAAAATTTATTGATAAGACAAATTATAGGGCGACTTGAAAGTTTCCTTGATGGATCTGAAAAGGAACATACAACTACCTTCACTCATTTGGAAATTGCTCGAAATCCCTTTTTTAGAATAATTGTAACAACCAATTGGGATACTTTCTTTGAAAGAAGATTAAATGTTTTAGTTCCGATGGTTGAGGATCGGGATATACCATTTTGGGATGATAAAAAAAGGCAAATATTAAAAATTCACGGCTGTGTGACACGTCCCTATACTATGATAATAACTCAAAACGATTACGAGGATCTCATTTCTTCAAAAATGCATAGTCCGGTCTTTACAAAATTGAAGGATCTGATGGCAACAAAGACATTCTTATTTATCGGTTACAGTATGCGTGATCCTAACATCAAGATGCTATTTTCAGATTTATCAAAATCTTTGGGGGATTTTTCTCGATTATCTTATGCTGTTGATATTGATCCTTCCGAAGAAACTATAGCTGAATGGAAAAAAAATGGTGTTCAGATTATTAAGGCGAATGCTATAGCGTTCTCAAGAGATTTGAATGATATGTTAGTTAGTGAGAAGTTGATTCCTGATCCCGATGTTGTGGACTGTTATCATTGCCAGTTGAATGGCATATCTCAAATTCATTTTAAGGATTGTGAAAATCAGGGAGAAAAATTTCTTACTACGATGTATCAAGATGGGGTGCTTCACGAATTGGATTATATTTTGTTTAATTCAAAATATGGGGTGAAAATTTCCGATTTAAAAGATCGACTAAAACGGTTACGAAGAGATTTAGCGAGAATTGAACGATTCTACAAAAACTCTGAAAAAAATGAAAAGAAAAGTCAAGATGCAGAAATAATCGAAAAAGAACAGACTCGTCAAATGAATATTGTTGTTGATATTGCCTATTTAGATGGCAGAATTGAAGTATTAAGTAGATTTTTAAGGGGAACGACAGAGCCTATCCCGTCTGAATGGTGAACAGGACCTCTTCTTTAGTAAATTACCGTATATATTATTCGCTAGATCCAACATGTATCAGATAAGATCGGTTGTGGTTCGATTCGATAGTACTGATAATAAACTCAAAATTTAACCGTTAAATGACAAAAGAAGCCAAACGATTGGAACTTTTAATTATAGTCTATGGCGAGATTAGAATTTTCACCCTCTTTTAGGATAGGATGTAATCTACAATTGATAAATTAAAAAAATATCCATTATGCTGACTTCAGAAGTCAGTCATAATCCTGAACTGGTCGATCTCTTCCCGGTTCAGCTGCTCGAGGAACTCGTCAGCTGCATGGTTGACATCCTTCGAGGCAGTGATTGCACGGCCGACAACAAGGATATCGGCGCCTGCCTTGAGGGCGTCCTTGACCACGCTGGTGCGGATACCGCCCGCGGTTGCGACCAGGAGTTTTCCGCCGGCCGCTTTCTTGAGTGCTGCGATGTCTCCCCAGGCATGGGCAGTTTCCTCGACATCGATTGCACGGTGGAGCTCGACAATGTCCGGCTTGACCTTGAGGCTCTGGATGAGCTTGACCGGGTTGGTGACGTTCAGCATGTCGATGACCGAGTAGATGCCGATCTTCTTGGCCTCGATGATTGCCTTCTCGATGGTGGAGTTGGGTGCCTGGCCGGAGACCACGACCGCATCAGCGGTTGCATCGCCTGCCATGCGGGCCTCGAGGTTGCCGGTGTCGAGGATCTTCATGTCCGCGATGATGAAGGCATTGGGCTTGATCTTCCGGATCTCGGAGATGACATTGAGGCCGAACTTCTTGACGAGCGGGGTTCCTGCCTCGATGAGGAGGTGGTCGTTCTCGGGCAGTGCCGAAAGGACGGAGGTGAGCTTGCCGAGGTCAACGATATCACATGCCACCTGGAGGTAGGGCGGATCCCAGAGGCGCTGGACCTTGAATCCCATGATTGCGTGGGCTGCACGGTCTTTCTCGTGGATGAGGGTCTTCTTGTCCGGGAAGGAGTCCATGGCGCGGGTGATTGCAAGCTTGGTTGCGCCGTAGTTGTAGCGGTAGAGCTTGTTGTAGTCCTTGGCTTCGGGGTGTACGAACGCGGAACAGAGGATTGCGAGGCTCTCGATGTCGACATCGCCAAAAGCGCCTTCCTCAACGCTGTCTGCAACGGCCTTTGCCACCGCAGCCTGCACCGGGCCGAACATCTCGTTGACCTGGTGCATGTCCTTTAAGGTGACCTTCGGGATGACGAGGGTGACCGGCTTGGTCAGCAGGTTCGGGCGGACTACCGCAAGAAGGGGTGTGTGCCCTACCGAAAGCTGTGAGATCGCGTTTGCAAACGCTGAACCGATGGGGCCTTCCTTCTCGCCCATCAGAAGGTCGATGTGCGCCAGTTCCGCGCCATCCCCTACAAGTGCTTCTCCGACTAAATACATGGAACTCTCCGAATATTGTAGATACTATTGTGCCCGCAATCTATGATAAATTTACCAGAAGGATGATCCAAAAAGGCCAGGCTTTGGGATCGCAGCCCGGGTGTTTTTTGGCAGTGCAAGCATTTTTTACCTGCAGGGTATCAGCAACTACTGAAGAGAGGAGCGTGCAGCATGGATAAGAAAAGCCCGTTTGAGGTTTTCCAGAAGGAATGCCCGGAACTTGCAGAGCGGTTCAACAACCTTGTAGAAGTGCAGCGGACCCTGAATGGTCTTGATTCCAAGACCAAGCAGCTGATCAACATCGCCATCCAGACCTCGATCCGGAACCCGGAGGGCGTGCGGGTACATGCCATGATGGCGTACGGGGCCGGTGCAACCCGGGACGAGATTGTCGGCGCCGTGATGATGAACCTGCACCTGACCGGCCTTGTCACCGTGCTCGACTGCCTCCCCGCGGCACTCGACGGCCTTGATGCTGCGGTTAAAAAACAGCAGCAGCGAAAGGTGCACTGATCCGGCCCGGAGTTTTTTTACCGGTAATCCCGGTCAAGGGCATGCCATGAGTGGGGGGAGCCCCCGTCATCATTTTCACAAACGGTATTTTATCGGATATTTTTTGAGAACCTCAATGGAAACGCCCTTAAATTCTGTCTTTTTTAATCAACGTCAAAAAGTGCAGATACTAACCAGCTTTTTTTCAAAAAAAATCCGAGCACATAAATCCGATCACTTCCCAGTACGGAAAAGGGAAATTATGACAGAGGAAACCCACGGAAATTTCGAATCCCATCTCTCGAAGGGCAGGCTCGAAGCGCTCTCGGATGGTATCTTCGCGTTTGCGATGACACTCCTTGTCATCGGCCTTGCCGTGCCGGACAAGGCGACACTGGTACCGACAAATGCCTATGCGCTGGGGGTCCTCATCGGCCTCTATTCCGCGTTCCTTCACTATATTCTCGCGTTTCTTATCCTGGGAGCGTTCTGGCTCAGCCAGCACATGCAGTTCCATTCAGTGCGGACTCCTGACAAGATATTCACCTGGATCAACCTCATAACGCTCATGTTTGTTGCATCCCTCCCCTTTTCAGCATCTTTTTCCGGCGCTTTTTCCGGAGTCCCGGTCGGTGCAATGGTCTTTGAGGTAAATCTCCTTCTCATCGGTTTAGGCTTGTCCGTCCAGTGGTGGTATGCAACGGATCACAACCGGCTCGTTGAACCAACGCTGACACCGGCCTACATCCGGAAGATCCGGTTCCGGAACCTCGTCCTCCCTGCGGTGTCCATTGTTGGTATCCTGTTCGCCCTTTCGGGAAACACCTGGAGTACCGCAATTTACATGACGCTCCCCTTCGTCTTTTATGGCGTAGAGCGAACATTCGGGTGACATCGGGATGAAAAAACGGGTTTGGATCCGGAGGGAATGCCTGCGGATCCCCCGGAACCGGCAGGTACCGGTGATTCCCGCTGCACCGGTGGACGAAAAACAAAAGGGTTATTCCCCAATAAATCCTTTTTTTGAACATAATGAACATAATAACGCTTCTTACCGCATTCGTGCCATGGATCGCGTTCAGCCTGGTTGCTATGGCCCCGCTGGGAAATCCCCTGGTATGCCTGACCCTTGCTTTTATCGTCGGTATTGTACTCACCCTCCTGACGAGTTACAAGCAGCTTCTCAAGGGCTACATCCTGTCGGTTGTAACTCTCGTGTTCATGGCCGTGTTCTTCATCCTTATCATCGGATTAAAACTCTACTGGCTCGCGAACTATATTGCAGTACTCTCGATGCTGACCCTTACGATCGTCTGCTGGGCAACGATCCTGTTCCGGTTCCCCTTCACCCTCCAGTATTCCCGGGAAGGCGTGGAACCCGAGCGTGCCAGAAGCGCGCCCTTCATGCATGTAAATTATATCATCACCGCGGTCTGGGGAATTGCATTCACTCTCGGTTTTGCGGTGGACGCCTTCCTTCTGCTCCGGCCTGACCCAAGTATTGCATTCTGGGACAACCTGAAATGGGTCTTCATGGTTACCGCTATCGTCTTTACCGTATGGTATCCGGGCTACGTCCACAAGCAGAGAGCATTGCAGGAAATATCGAAGATAAAATCCGGAGAATAAAACGGGCAGAGCCCCCACCTCATACCTTTTTTTGTCAACCGAAGCGGCAATAACGCCGCATAAAAAAATCAGATAAGGAGTTTTCCCGAGAAGACATGGACCGCATGGCCTTCGAGGATGACGCGGTCGCCTTCGAGCCTCACGCGGACCGATCCGCCCCGGGGGGAGCACTGGAACCCGACCATCTCGGTCTTTTTGAGTTTCTCCCCCCAGTACGGCGCAAGGCAGCAGTGGGCCGAGCCGGTGACCGGATCCTCCGGTACCCCGACAGCGGGGGCAAAGAACCGGGACACGAAGTCGAAGTGCGGGAGATCGGAGGCTGCCGTAACAATGAAGCCCCGGGTACGGATGGCGAGGAGCGCGTCCATGTCGGGTTCGAGACTGCAGACATCATCCGCGAGCGGCAGTTCCACGAGAATATCGAACCGGTTCCTGCCGGTATACAGCGGGTCGGCACCGAGCGCCTGGCCAAGTCCGGGGATTGGCATGGACTCAGCAACCGGTTCCTGCGGGAAGTCCATGCTGATCCAGTCACCGTTTTTCCGGGCGGTCAGTTTACCGGAGAGCGTATCGAACGTTATTGCCTTGTCCCGCGCAACCCGCCCGGTCTCCCAGAGCACGAATGCGGCGGCGAGGGTGGCGTGGCCGCAAAGTTTTACCTCCTCTGTGGGAGTGAACCAGCGCAGGTTCCAGTTCGCGCCCTCCAAAAAAAGGAACGCGGTCTCGGAATGCTTGAGTTCTGACGCCACCTGCTGCATCCACGCGGCATCGGCCGGGCCATCCGGGATACAGATACCTGCCGTGTTCCCGCGGAACGGGGAGCTGGTGAAGGCATCGACGAGGTGCAGTTCTGCTTGCATACAGGAGAATTGCGTGCCGGGAAAATAAAAGATCGGGCCGGGGACTCATTCGGGAGATGAGGGGGGCGATTATCTCTTTAAATCAGGGAAAAAAACGAGAAAACAAAGACCTGCACGGTCAAAAAAACCGTTAAGAGAAAACGTGGGGTTGGTGAGATTTGAACTCACGATCGACGGGTCTCTCCGACATGCATCAGTGCTCCAACGGGTCATCATATTGTATCAGCAGACCCATTGTTCATCATCTGCGAGCACGAGAACG
>JBAZQF010000021.1:0-14663 GCA_041645355.1 Methanoregula sp. | reverse complement strand
AATTTGTGTGTGATGTGCATGGCTTTTGCAGTTCATGTAAACATGGAACGCTGTACCGGGTGCAACAACTGTGTTGTTGCCTGCCCGGTTAATGCTCTCGAGCTCTTTTCGCTCGACCCTGTTACCAAGGAAAAAATCTACCAGGTACAGGATGGTATTGCAGTCAGCCTCGATTTCAAGGCTGAACTCTGTGCAGGATGCGGTGTGTGCGTAGAAGCGTGTCCGTACGAAGTGATCAGCCTCTCCGGTAAAGGTACCGGTGGCGAGTTTCCGGTCAGGGCCTGACCAGATTTTTCGAGGAGATATTATGGAAAAGAGAATTACCCTCAACATGATCACATGCCGGACCATCCAGCAGGGTGTCGGTATGGAAGCAGGCAAGACATCCCAGAAATATTTCGATGCCTGCACGATTATGCACATGCACCCTGATGACATGAAGAAACTCGGGGTATGGAAGAATACCAATGTCAAGGTTACCAGCTCGGTCGGCAGCGTTATTGTAAAAGCTGTCGAGACCCGCGAGGACCTTGTTCCGGGCCTTGCCCACATCCCGATGGGACCCTGGGCAAACAGGATCGTCCCTGCCTACACATTCTCAACGGGCGAGCCTTGTTTTAAGGGATTCCCGGTTGACGTTGAGATCGCTGCAAACGAACGCATTATGGGTGCAGTCGAGGTATTGCAGGATGCCTGCGGACTCATAAGGAAGTGACGAGCAATGCCAAAAGATGTAACTGATGTAATCTGTCCGTTCTGCGGTACGCTGTGCGATGACCTTATCGTCACTGTATCCGATGACAACAAGACTATCCTTGGGGTCAAGAACGCATGCGCCATCGGCGCTGAAAAGTTCAACCACCAGAGGCTCCCCGGCCGCGTAAGGCGCCCGCGGATGAGACAAGCTGACGGCTCATACAAGGAGATCACTTACGATGAGGCGATCGACTGGACCGCAAAGATGCTCGTCAAGTCACGAAAGACCCTGATGTACGGCTGGGCATCAACCAGTTGTCAGGCCATGTCAATCGGGCACGAAATCGCCGAGAAGGTCGGCGGCATTGTCGATAATTGCGCAACTGTCTGCCACGGGTCGTCCCTTATCGCCATTGAAGATGTAGGTGTCCCAAGCTGTACGCTTGGTGAAGTCAAGAACCGTGCGGACCGGGTTATTTTCTGGGGCTGCAACCCGGCTCACGCCCACCCCCGCCACATGTCCCGGTACTCGATCTTCCCCCGTGGTTTCTTCACCGTCAAGGGCCACAAGGGACGTAAGATCTACACGGTGGACTGCCGGTATACCGATACCGCCAAGTGTTCCGATGAGTTCATCCAGGTCCAGCAGGGCTATGACTACGAACTCTTAAACGCCTTCAGGACCGCGGCCCGCGGTGAGGCACTCCCGGACACCGTTGGCGGCGTACCAAAAGAGAAGATCATCGAGATCGTTGAGGACTTAAAAACAGCCCGCTTCGGCATCATCTTCTTCGGCATGGGACTTACCCACACCATGGGCAGGAACCACAACATCGATATCGCCATCAACCTGACCCGTGACATGAACGACTTCACAAAATTCGCGATCATGGCCATGCGGGGTCACTGGAACGTTACCGGCTCCGGCCAAGTGCTCGGCTGGCAGTACGGGTTCCCGTACGCAGTCGACCTCTCGCGAAGAGATCAGGCCCGCCACCAGACCGGTGAGACGACCTCTGTCGACCTCCTCAACCGCAACGAAGTCGAGGCCTGCTTCTATATCGCAACCGACCCCGGTGCACACTTCCCGGTCGATGCGATGATCAGCAGCTCCCGAAAGCCGACTGTCACGGTCGACCCACACATAAACTGCACGACTGAGATCTCGGACATCCACATCCCGGTCGCCATGGTTGGCGTCGAAGTCGGTGGCTGTGCCTATCGTATGGACAACGTCCCGATTGAGACCCGTAAGGTTGTCGACCCGCCAGAGGGTGTACTGACAGACGAGGAATTGTTGACAAAGATCAACCACCGTGTTGACGAACTCCTTGCCAAGGGAGGTGCGTAAATGTCTGAATATATCATCAAGAACGGCCATGTCTTCGACCCGGTTCAGGGCATCAAAGGCGACAAGAAAGAGATCGCCGTAAAGGATGGCAAAATTGTTGACAAGGTTGGCTCCGGTGCAAAAGTCATCGATGCCTCCGGCAAGACCGTTATGGCAGGCGCCCTTGAGATCCACGCCCACGTTGCGGGTCCCAAGGTCAACGCCGGCCGCTGGTACCGCCCCGAAGACAAGCATTTCGACTCCCACAAGAAGGCTGGCATCACCCGTATCGAGGGTGGCAAATCAATTCCAACCGTCTTCAAGACCGGCTACGAGTACGCCCGCATGGGGTTCACGTTCGCCATGGAAGCGGCAATGCCCCCGCTGTATGCCCGCCACGTCCACGAAGAGATCCACGATACCCCCATTATCGATGAAGCCGCACTCCCGGTTTTCGGTAACAACTGGTTCATCCTTGAATACCTCAAGAACCAGGAGATCGAGAACACCGCAGCATACATTGCATGGGTGCTTCGCCAGACCAAAGGCTACGGTGTTAAAGTCGTTAACCCCGGTGGCACGGAAGCCTGGGCATGGGGACTGAACTGTCTCACTATCAACGACCCGGTCCCGTACTTCGAGATCACCCCGGCAGAGATTATTACCGGCCTGATGGCGGCAAACGAGTACCTCGGCCTGCCGCACTCGATGCACATCCACCAGAATGATCTCGGCAATCCCGGCAACTACAAGACCACGATTGACACCCTGAAGCTTGCAGAAGGTGTCAAGCCCAAGAACAACTTCGGCCGCGAGCAGGTCATGCACTCGACGCACTTACAGTTCCACTCCTACAAGGGCACGAACTGGGGCGACTTCGAATCTGGTGCAAAAGAGGTCATGGACTACGTCAACAAGCAGAAGAACCTCACCATCGATACCGGTAACGTCACTCTCGACGAGACCACCACGATGACTGCTGACGGTCCGTTCGAACACCACCTCCACGGTCTCAACCACTTAAAGTGGTTCAACGTGGACGTAGAACTCGAGACCGCAGCTGGTGTCGTACCCTTCATCTACGATCCGGACAATGCTGTCTTTGCCAGCCAGTGGGCAGTCGGGCTTGAGATTGCACTCTATGCAAAGGACCCGATGCGCTGCTTCATCACAACCGACCACCCGAATGCAGGACCGTTCACCCGGTACCCGCGTGTCTACGCGTGGCTCATGAGCGCGAAGTACCGCAACGAGCGGCTCAACTCCTTCAAGAAAGCCGACAAGGTCATCTCCGCAACGAACCTGTCTGGCATGGACCGCGAGATCTCACTCTACGAGCTCGCCCAGATGACCCGTGCAGGTCCTGCAAAGGCTCTCGGCCTTGCAAAGGACTACGGTGGCTTAAAGCCCGGCATGAACGCCGACATCGCCATCTACAACATAAACCCCGACAAGTTCCCGTCCAGCGGTGCCGAGATCGAGAAAGCATTCGCTAACGTTGCCTACCTCTTCAAGAGTGGCAAGATCTGTGTCGAAGGCGGCAAGGTCGTAGACATGGGCCAGAAGGAGACTTTCTGGGTGGATGCGAAAGTCAAGGAGAATAAGCAGGTCATGCACGATGTCCGGGAGAAGTTCCTCCGCTACTACAGCGTGAACGAGAACAACTACTCGGTCCCCGAGAGCTATGCACCGCACCAGCACATCATCAGTGTGGATGCAACCCAGTGAGGTGAAAAAAAATGAACACTGTTACACTGACTGTAAAGAACGCACCGGAACTTTTCCTTGAATGCGAGAATGTCAACCCGGATGTATTCGCCGGCAAAAAGGCCGACCAGATAGCAAAACTCGGTGCTTTCCAGGGTAAGGAAATTACGACCCTGGGTGACTACTTCACCATCACGGGAGAAGCAGGTGCAACGGCAGCAGAGACAAAGATTGTCATAAACGGCGACTGCACGAAGATGAAGTACATCGGCGCGAAGATGACTGCCGGTGAAGTAGTTGTCAACTCTGCCTGCGATATGTACACCGGCAGCTGGATGAAGGGCGGCAAACTCGTTGTCAACGGGGATGTCCACTCATTCTGCGGCCTTGCAATGGCGGGCGGCGAGTTCACCATCAACGGCAATGCCGGCAACTACCTCGGCGCTGCCTACCGTGGCGACTGGAGGGGCATGAGCGGGGGAGTTCTCCGCGTGAAGGGCAATGCCGGCTCCGATGTTGCGACTTTCATGACCGGTGGCGAGATGATCATCGAGGGCAATGTCGATATCCATCTCGGTACCCACATGGAAGGTGGCAAGATCATCTTAAAGGGCAATGCGAACCGCCGTGTCGGTGGCCAGCTTGTCAAGGGAGAGATCTACGTCTTTGGCTCGATCAATGTCATGATGCCCGGCTACAAGCCGGTCAGGGACGTCGAGCTCGAAGTCGATGGCACCAAGGCAAAGTTCACCGATTATATCGGTGACCTCGGGGAACGCCACCCCAAGCGCAAGGGAGAGACCGTCTACGGCCATCTCTACATGAAACAATAATTTTTTTCGCACATGTCACATACACGGTGAAGGAATACTTTCCTCTCACCGGATTTTGTGTGCGCTACTCTTTTCGTGCAGTTACTATACAAAAACCGTGCAGGTTTTCCCTGACAGAAACCCCGGAAAAGCCCGCATTGGCGAGTGCTGCCATCACCTGTCCCGTGGCAAGGAACTTTGCATATTGTAAGAACCGGCCTGCAGGTTTGCGGGCCCGTTCCCGCAGGGCAACTTCCCCATCCTTTTCTATAAAGGCAACAACAAGCATCCCCCCGGACTGGATAACTCGGAAGGCCTCGTTACATGATCGGGCAACATCATCCAGGAAGCAGATGACCGTCATCATAAGGACGCAGTTGAATGTTCCGGTCCGGTAGGGCAGGAATTCTCCCTTGCCCTGAACCGTTTCCACCCCTCGCTGCCGGGCCATCGCGAGCAGCCGGGGCGATGGATCGAGACCGTGCCGGATCCCGAGCCGGGATGCGAACCTGCCGGAACCGACGCCGATCTCTAACTTCCAGTCAGTGAGGGGGAAATACCTGAGGACGAGATCGCTCTGGGCTGCAAAGATCTCGTTATGTGTATCAAACCATTGGTCGTACTCATCGGCATAACGGTCGAAGATACTGACCACATGGTTCACGCATGATCCCCCGGTTCCGGCACACGGGTCTTCATCTTTGTGCGAATCGATTCGGTGATCTCCTGCATCTTCTGTATACCTTGGTTACCCTGACCGGCATAATAGAGCAGGAGATGAAAATAATCGGCGATCAGGTCTGCGTTTTCCTTCCGGTACCTCACCTCGATGTTTGCATCCCCCTCAAATCCCTTGACTGAAATGAAGTGCTCTTGGGTAAACGAGAAGTACGGGCGCCGGAGGTGCGGGTACTGTTTCACTGTACCGAATAATTCAAGAAACCGGAGAAAATCAGGAGAGAGTGGTTCATCAAGCACGAATTCCTTCATGAGTGACCCGTCGACGCAGACCTTGGTCTGGACAGACTTAACGATTCGCGTGTTCTGCCACCTCCCGCACGGCCTCTGCAGCCAGACGGCATTCCTCTGGCGTGTTAAGATGGGAGAAACTCACCCGGATACATCCTTTCCCGCCATCGATCCGGTCGTGAACGAGCGGAGCGCAGTGGAGGCCGGTGCGGGTGATGATGTTGTACGCTTTTACAAGGATGTAGCCGGCCTCGTCGTTGTCGAGATTCTGGATGTTGAAAGAGACGACCGGGAGATCGGGAGCCGGGGTGTAGAGAGTGATAGCCGGATCCTTTGTGAGTTCCCTGATGAAGAGTGCAGTAAGGCTCCGGCATTTATGGGTGATTGCATCCTGTCCCTGCTGTTCGATGGAGCGGACGCCGGCAAGGATCGAGGCAATACCAGGGTAGTTCGGGGTGCCGGCCTCGAACTTCTGTGGCATATCCCCCGGGTGGGCAAGTGTACGGGAATCCGTGCCGGTACCTCCTTGCCGGACCGGAACAATCGTCCCGGGATCCTGGATAAAGAATCCCCCGATACCGGGAAACCCGAAGAGCGCCTTGTGCCCGGTGAAAACAAATGCACCTGCAGGGATCTCTGACAGGTTGATGGGAATCTGGCCTGCGGTCTGGGCCCCATCAATGATGAGGAAAATATCGTTTGATGCACAGTATTCTGCTACCGGCCGTATGTTTTGTAAGGTGCCGAGCACGTTACTGCCATGGGTCATAACGACAAGGCGGGTATCTGGAAGTATGGCTTTTTTGATCTCCTGCAGGGTGACGCGACCGTCATCGAATGGGATTATTGAGAGGGAGAGCCGCCCTTCTCCTTTAAGGGTATGCAGGGGGCGGAGTACGGAGTTATGCTCCAGTTCGGTCGTGATTGCATGGAAAGGCGTGTTTTGTTTTTTTACAAACCCGTGGATGAGAAGGTTTAAGGAATCCGTTGCGCTCTGCGTGAAAATAAAATGGTCCGGCTCCTCAGCATGGAAAAAGACGGTAAGTGCATCGCGGGTTGCAGAGGGATAGTCTATTGCTCCCCCGGCGGTTGACCGCCCGTGCTCGAAAAAAGGAGTTTGCAGGCACCGGGCAACTTCTGCAAGGACCTCCGGGGGTTTTGGCCAGCTGCTCGCCGCGTTGTTGAGATAGATGAGCGGATTTTTCTCTGCTACCGGACACTCTGCCATTGCTGTAGATTTGATCATGGTTCGACTTGGTTCTTTTTATCGGTACTAGAAAAAGACGGTCTCTCTTTTTGAATTCCCCGTCAATTTCAATACCCTAATAAGGGGTGAAAGATAATAGGATTATGTTACCTGTTATCAGGGCATACATGAGGTTATCATAATGGACAAATACGTGTGCATGATGTGCGGTCATATCTATGACCCGGCAGTCGGAGAGACAAAGGCATTCACTACGATCCTGTGCAACACTTCCACAATGGAGAAGTACGAGTGCAAGATCATGTCGGCAGCACCGATTAAGGCGGGCACGGACTTCTCCGCCATTCCGGCAGACTGGAAGTGTCCGACGTGCGGTCACCCCAAGTCATATTATCGCAAAATGATGCCCGATACGCTTTCTGCGATGCGGACAATCAGCTACTGAAGTGAACCCATCGTTCACGTAACTTTTTTAGTCTCTAAAAAATTTCCTGGTGCCGTAATCCGGTGTGTTTCATGTCTATACAGTGCACCGGAATACCGGAAGAAAAACGGATCGTAACGTACAGGAGACTTGCATCGTTTCGTTAAACCTTGTCAAAGTTCCGGACTCACGACCCGCTGACTGTCGGGATAATTCCGGCTACGGTCTGCTTATAGAGCCGCTCAGGGAAGGTTGCGTGGAAGATTGACGCATAGAGCGGATAGGGTACCGGTGCGTGATACCGTGTTGTCTTGTCTGCAAATACCACTGCCATTGTCCGTGTCGTGACATCGTACCCAAGTTCACGGATCCCGTTGGATACGTACCTGTCCCAGACCATGTTCATGGTTTGTACTCTCCCGGGCACTTCAGGGTGCCTCACGCGGCATTAGAACGGGGGACACGATAAGATTTGCGGGAATCCGGCGCAATGTTAAAAAAAGAATGTTAACCTGATCAGCCCGATAAAAAGCCTATCCATCGATCATCGTTATGATCGTCTTCTTGAACTCATCGAATTCGAGCTCATCCAACTGTTCCGGCAACATTGAGCCCATCGAAGCCTGCCGGTAGATCCAGTAAATGATCTTGTCAACAACCTTGATCACCTCGTCCTGGGTCTTAACGGTTACGAGATTTCGTCCAAGCTTCGGGTGACGCCCCCGGTGGCCACCAACAGTAATCCGATACTCCGGGTCAGCGCCCCGGATGAGATGGAACGGGCAGGGCATGATACAGAACCCGCACTCCATGCACTTGTTTTCTTCGAGAACGATAATGCCGTCCTGGACATGAATCGCTTTTTCCCGGCAATAGTGGGCGCAGGTGCCGCAACCGGTACAAAGCCCGGGGTCCCGGATGGGTTTCTGTATGCCGGTGATACCGATTTCGTTGAGCCGTTCGCTCTCGCAGCCGTTCGGGCACGAGGAGATGGCAATCCGTACTTTTACCGGGAGTTCTTTTCCGAAAAATTTCTTATCAATCTTCTCTGCGAGACCAACACTGTCGATGATTCCGAACTTACAGTTACGGGTGCCAAGACATGCGGTGATGTTCACTACTTCTTCCCGTTCTGCTCCGAGGGGTGTGCCGTTTGTTTCCAGTTCGGCAAGGAGCCCTTCAAGGACAGAAGGATCCACATGCGGTAACTCTATGGTCTGGCGGGTGGTGAGGTGGAGTCGCTCAACACCATATCGGCCGGCAATCTCCCCCACCTCTTTCATCTGGGCGGGGGTGATCATACCCGCTGGCATACGAAGGCGGACGATACAGAAATCGGGGTCGCGTTCGGTGATGATCCCGCCGCGGGTAAAGAGATCCTGATTGATGGACTTGGGTGGGCGTGCCATAACATGGAGATATAAGGCGTGTTAACTGATAGAGATTGTCACTGTAACAATGATTATAGCATATAGTTACCAATAATAATCTATGACGAAGCAGTCCGAGTATATGGAGGCTTTTTTTGGAGTTGAGCTTAACCAGAAATTTGAGGACATGATCAGCGAGCTTAAGGATGCTGAAGAGAGCCTCAAGGACCTTTCAAGAGATATCGGGAAACTGGGCCCGAACCTTGGACCTGAGGAGGCAAAGGAACTCAACAAGGAATGTCGGGCGATTGCATACGAGAACGCCCAACAGATCAAGGATGTCCGGACCTTCCTTGACTTCTACTTAAAGTCAGACAAAGCCTCCACCCATATTATCCTCGAGCGGGATACCTACATGAAGATCTACCAGATCTTCAAGTGGGATGGCTCGGATGTACGGGACTTAAAGCGCTGGATCAAAGAGCTCAAGGAGCTCTGCGACAAGATCGGCCTGAATCCCCGCGACCTGATAAATTTCAAAAAGCTCACCGCTCAGCCAGTACCAGATGAGCTCGTGAAGTTCCCGGTCTATGCCTTCGACCGGCAGGGGTACTGCCTCACCGGACCTGCTTTTGATATGGTCATGCACATCGATGAAGTGCGGGAAAAGATTGCCGAGAACACATCAGAATAATTCTGTTTTTTTCTTTACTCCCTGCTTCCATTCTTTTTCAAATGCATGAGGACGAAATTCCCCGGCTTTCTTCGGTCAGCATCGCGACAGATTGTGATGATATTACTTTGAACTATCCGCGCGACTGTTAGGGTTTCTTGTAATCTGAAATGCCAGTATTAATTTTTTAAAGTTAACTTACCGATTAATTTCATTAAATTTATTTACCATTGCCCGTAACGTATGATCATGGCCGAAACCAAGGCAGGAAAAGAAGAACATTCCTCATATCTGGATACTCTTGCACGAAACCCGTTGTTAGTCGGGCTCGCAATCGGTATCCTTGCCGCGTTAGTACAGGTTTTATTGATTAGTGCCGGAGGACCGGAAGCCTATGGGTTCTGTGTTGCCTGCCACACCCGTGATGTTGTCAACGATGGCGTCAATGCGGTTGCCGGGACCAAACTCGCCATTGCCGCAATCTCGCAGAACGCAATTCTGCCGGTAATGACCGTCATTGGTGTCCTGATTGGGGCGTTTGCTTCGGCAAAATATTATACGGAATTCAAGACCAAGACCGGTAGCGCTGTATCATATATCTGGTACCTGCTGGGCGGGCTCTTTTTCATGATCTTTGCCCTCTTCATGGGCGGTTGTCCCTACCGCATCGGACTCCGTATCGGGTACGGCGATGTGGTCGCGTTGATCGGGCTCGTGGCCATTGTTGCCGGTGTCCTTGTGGGAATAAAAATTGCCACCGCTATGGCGGAGCGTGAGGGATAACCATGGTAGCTGCAGGCTGGCTCTCAAAGGATGTTGCAATTATTGCCGTCCCCATTGTCACGATTATCTTCGGTATTCTCATCGGGTGGCTCGGACAACGGTCCGGGTTCTGTTCGATTGGCGGATTCCGTGACTTCTTCATGTTCAAACACACCCGGCTCCTGTACGGGTATCTCGCCCTTATTGGCGGGGCGTTTATCGGGTACCTTGTCTTCTGGCTCATAACGCCGTCAGCATTTGAGAATTTCTTCTGGCTGGTAGGAAAAGGGCTCATGCCCGTGCCCGGTGCGCCGGCAAACCTCACCGTGGTCGGGTATATTGTTCTTTCCATTATCGGCGGTATTGCTGTGGGACTCATCGGTGTCCTTCTCGGCGGCTGCCCGCTCCGGCAGGTAGTCATGACATCGGAAGGCAATATCAAATCGCTCTGCTTTGTCATTGGCATGTGCATCGGGGCTGTCGTATTCGCAGCATGGGTATCCGGCTGGGGAGTAGCCCTCTTAAAAGGACTGGGAATCGCGTAACTGATAATGGTGAACATCATGACAACCAAAACTCTTGACATTACCGGAAAAGTCTGCCCGTACTGCCTTATGGCTGTACAGAAAGCCACAGCGGCACTGAACCCCTCGGATGAACTGGTCATTACCTGTGACCATCCCTCTGCTGCAACTACCTCCATCCCGCAGTTTGCACAGGATGCAGGCATGACAATCAAAACAAAGAAGATCTCATCGGGCCTGTGGGAGATACGGCTTACGAAAAAACAACTGGATATAATTAACAAAACCGATATATAACCAGATTTTAAGAAACAGTATAAGAGAAATTCCCCATGACATCACATTTTTTCCTGCTCGGCAGTCCACTGACACAGGAACGTCTCTCTTGGATTGAGGAGAGCTTAAAATTTTTCTTCGTCAAGCTGAACCCGGAGAATCTCCTGCACAGTTCAAAACCCAAGGATACGGTTTTTTCATTTTTTTTGACAGGTGATGCACTTTACAGTCTCCAGAATCCACAGACACTTTCCGCATGGGAGATCATCCTCTCCATGCCTTCGGTGAAGATTGTCTGCGACTGCAATGAACTGGAACTCCGGGGCATATCCATCGAACGCTTAAAGATGAAAAATCCCGACCAGGTGATTGACCGGAACAGCCTTGCCTTAAACGGCCAGCCCTCGTTCTGGAAGGATGTGATGAAGTATGCGAGGCAGCATGAACAACCGGTACCGAGTACTGTCGGTTATCTCCAGATGGAATCGCCTTACATGCACCAGTCGGCCCATGCCGCCCTCATGTTTCTCGCTGCCGGGGTGGAAGCCCATGCATCGGTAGATCTCTACGCATATCTTGACGGGGTTCATCTTGGACATCTCGGACAGAATCCCTCGGAATGTGAGAATATTGGTAATGGTCTTGAGGTAGTGAACGAGAAAGCACAGAAGAAGGGGCTATCCTGCCAGATGATTGCCTGCGGACGATGTGCTGCGGCCCGTGGTTACAGTACGTGGGACGATGGGCACGGTGTTGTGATCTCGACCTGTGCGATAAAACCATTTAAGATCCGGAACCTCAAGGACATCATCGATCAGTTCAAACGCAACCATATCATCCTTGCAAAGGACAGCGCCTCTATACAGCTGAAAAAAGACGGGCAGTCCTCCTCATTACCGCTGCCTGACAACGGAAGGAAACCTCCGATTACTATTCTCGTTACCCGGCGCCCGTATGGTACGGAAGAGGCATTCGGCGCCATCTCGTTTGCTGTTGCCTGTGCATTTGAGGGTATCCGGACGCGGGTCATCTTTATCGAAGATGGTGTGTACGCTCTCATGGGCGACCATAAGATGGAGAAGGGCACACATTTTTTCAACCTGCAGGAGGTAATCGATGCTGTTGCAGGAAGTGAGAACCTCCAGTTCTTCGGGTTCTTACCTTCACTTAGCCAGCGGGGAATTGCAAAGAATAAGAAGCTGAACGCGGTGCTTGATATCGGTCCTCACGAACTGGGACAGCTCCTCTTCTATCCCCCGAGCGGCATTTCGGCAAACCACCAGCGGGTCATCTTCTTCTGATGAGGGATGGTAACGTATGACAGGAGCACCAGCAGAGATTCCGGATTTTTCTAACCTTACCTGCACGAACCTGATGATCCGCTTAAAGATGCTCTTAAAAAAAGCAGGATCAGATGCTCCCGTAGAATGCATCGTCCGCCGTGACCAGCGGGACACGATCGATGTGCCGTTCTCCCATTCCGGGTATGATGTGAAGATACGGAAAGTGGATAACAACCTTTACCGGGTGAGTATGAAGAAGAAGCCGGGGCAAAATCCCTGATGGCTTCCCCGCTCATGATTGAGGCCATTCACCAGATTTTTTCACGGCATGACCGGCAGTACTGTATCTTCTCCCTTTCCGGCAGGGATGAGGAGTTTCTCTATTACTCTCACATATCCCGTCCGCTCCGTTCACTCATGTTCGGCAGGAATTTTCTCGATCAGTTGCCACGACTTATGGAAAAAGAAGATCTCTGTATCGAGTGTGGGTTGGGATTGTCAGTGATCGGCAGTGTTGCGCTGGATAACGGTGACAGAATTGCGTGGCATTGTACAATCGGGGAAGCAAATCACATACTACAAGGACTCAGGGACAGACTGGATGATGAAGGGCGTTGGATAAAACTATTCTAAATGTGGAGAGCGGATTTCATGTCACAATTCCTTACTCCAAAACAGGATGATGCCGAAGCGGTTGCAGGCATTGATCTGGGCTCGACACGCATTAAGGTCGTGATCTACAACGGGTCTTCTTATATCGCGAGGATGACGGATGCTGCATGGGATCCGGAGGAAACGGCCCTTGCCCTTCTCACTGAAACGAGTATGGATGCCGGACTATCCGCACCTCCTCATATCATCGCAACAACCGGGTACGGACGCCGCTGTCTTACGACTGCCACACTCACATTCACCGAGATTGCTACCCATGCAAAGGGAGCATTCCACCTTCTGCCGGGATGTCGGTTTGTGGTGGATATCGGGGGTCAGGATGCCAAGGGTATCTTACTTTCAGCCGAGGGGCGGGTTGAGGACTTTGTGATGAACGACAAGTGTGCGGCGGGGACGGGCAGGTTCCTTTCGACTATGGGGCAGGCACTTGGAATTCCTGTTGACAGCCTTAGTGCCTATGCTGCCGGTGCAGAACCGCACCGGATCAATGCAATGTGTACGGTCTTTGCCGAATCAGAAGTGATCAGCCTGATCCACCAGGGAATTCCAAGAAACGCAATTATCGCCGGTCTTCATGCATCCATCGCACGCCGGACTGCATCTATGGTTGCCTCTCTCCATCCGGAGCCCCCGATAGCCTTTACTGGGGGAGTATCACAGAATGCGGATATCGTGAATCGTCTGGGTTTGGAACTCGGCCATCCGGTTATTGTCCCGCACGATGCGGTTTATGCCGGGGCAATCGGTGCTGCGATTCTTGCATGGGAGCACCGTTTGGAAACAGAGAAAAAAGAGTATTAGTGTTTTTTGATCATCTCAAGGAATGCCTCGATGCGGGTCTTGATCTGGGCATTATCTCCCTGCGAATAATCAGTCTCGATCTGGATGAGCGGCACATTCCCGTGCTGTGCCAGATACTCCTTGATGACGCGTGACTCAACATTGTAGGTGTGGCAGCCAACCCAGGTGATATCAACAACCCCATCTGCATGGTATTCCTTTGCAAGTTCTGCCAGGAGTTCGAGCCGCCCGGTGTTCGGGCTCATGCAGGAACACGGTGTGGCAAGGTACTTGTCGGCAATCGCATTGAGTGGTGAGTTGCTGGTTTGAACGTCGTGCAGGTACTGCTTCATGCCGGCACAGTTTTCTATATAGATTACAGCGGCTCCCGACTCTTCGATAATCTTAATCACTTTTTCCGCACCGACACCGGTCGGCACACCGGTGACGATGATGCGTTTTGCTGTTGCGGGTGCGGCTCCCGTACCTGCAGCCATCATGGTTTTGATCTCAGCAATGAGGTCTTTGAGCTGCTGGTTGAATGCGGCCCGGTCGAAGGTAAAGTTTCTTGCCCACATCACTTTGAGGAGATCCATTCCTGATAGCGGTGCCGGGTTTGCGGTGTTTTGTAATGCCAGTTCCCGCATGAGCGCCCGCTGCTCATTGAGTTCCTTTATGGCAGCCTTCATCTTCTCGTCCGTTATAGTGACGCCAAGCCGTTTTTCAATCTCCTGCTTGCAGCGGGCTACTTCCGAACGCCAGTACTGCTTCTGGGTCTCGCCCTTTGCACTCTGCGGGACTTCGAGGACAACCATGGGTTTGAACTTCTCCATGAGCTCGAACATCTTTTTCTTGCCATCGCAGGTTGTCTCGCCGATAATGAACTCGGAATTGTTGAAAAACGCACATTTCTCGGTGATCGCAAACCCATAGGAGGATTTGATCAGCGGACAGAAATTCCGGGGCAGGTATTTTTCCCCGTCAGCTATGGGTTCTTCCTTGGTGGCACACAGGGTTACCGGTACGGCACCGGCAGCAACGATGAGTTCCTGTGGTGCAAAAACACAATAGAACCCGACGAATTTTTTACCCTGGTCGCGTACGCTCTTGATCGCTGCCGATGCATTCGGGATCACCGAATCGAAATAGGTCATCTTTTCTGCTCTCATAGTTTTTTC
>JBAZQF010000020.1:0-30899 GCA_041645355.1 Methanoregula sp. | reverse complement strand
TCCGGCTCGCTGATTTCTTTATTGTCTCCTTTCTATTTGACTTCACAATCATGAAAAGGAGACATTGTACCTTTGATCTTTCGGTCGTCGGTACAACACGCTTTTAGATTAGGGTTTCTACAGAGCACAAAAAATAAAAAAAATCTGTTTCCGAACGGGATCATCGGCATCGATGATCAGATCGGAGACTTACGGTTCTTCCAGTTTGTGTGCAGTTCGTAACCTACGAGCAGGAGCATAGTTACGGTTGCTGCAATGATCAGGGCAGGTATCACTGTACTATCGACCAGCATGGCCTCACTTGATCCGAGGTGGAGTGACGCGAAACGGTCTATACGAACGGTTGGCAATGTGACAATCCCCTGGACCGATACAACACAGAATACTCCTACAAAGATGAGGAGAGCTGCACTGTATTTCATCAGTGCTGTCCGGACCTGCGCAATACTGTTCATCCGGGGAGCTACGATGAAGACCTGGTTTTTCAGCCGGTAGATCTTCACTTTCTTCCCTTTGACACTGTATTTGGTATTGGAGATCTCCAGAATGCCGGCAGTCATCAGGTTTTCAATATGATACTTTGCAGCGTTTAAGGAGATGTTCAGTCGTTCTGCAATATCAGATAACCGGAGCGGCCCCTCTGTTGAAAGAAGCTGCACCACCTCACCGGCATTCTGGTGAGACATTGCTTTCACAATATTCTGGGCTTTCTCCTGCCCGGGTTCCAGAAAAATCACTTCTTCAGTCATATTGAGTGATTCGTCAGTGGAGGGATTTTGACCAATACCCATTTCAGGTACCGTCGGATTAACCGGATACTCCGTTCTCTGATGAACCATACTTCCCCCGTCATCTAGTTCTTCCATGAAATCCCCCTTGCAAACTGTTTTAATATCTTATTCTCGCGTCAACCTCATATATACGATCTGATAACTGAAATTTTTTTTTCACTTATCATTTTTCCCAAAAGCACCATCAAAACCCCGGCCTTATTATGTGCAAAACACCTGATATCTGTAAAGAGATGTGGTTGCATACCGGCTACAGATTTCACGATAACAATGTTGACAGGGAAGTGTCACTGGTTGTCAATTAACGGAGACCTGAAATGGGTATAGAGATACTTGGGGGGGATGCAGTCCTATTGGCTGCGTATTTGTTTCCCATCCTGTTCCTGATGGCATTTATCGGGCATGAGGGCAAAAAATACCTGATATATCTTGTCTGGGGTATTGTCGTATCAATCCCCGTTATTATCCTTTACGATTTAATTACAACAACAGTTCCTCTCTCCATTCTGCCTTATCCTGAACTCGTCGCATCCCCACTCCTTGAGGAATTTTTCAAAGCGCTTCCTATCATCATCCCCGCAATCATGGGTATAAAAAACAGCAACAGGGACCTGCTGGTCTATGCGATGGCCGTGGGAATCGGATTCTCTCTTCTGGAGAACTGGCACACGATTGATCCCGCATCACTCATGTCCTCCTGTGAGGGGCTTGATCCTGAGTTATTCACGTCCTGTTGGGAGGGGAATATTCTGACAGTTCTGGGCTTGTCGTTCTCAACATCACTTTTGCATGGATGTACCTGTGGGATCATTGGGTATGGTATCGTCCTTATCCGGAACTTTGACCGGAAGGCACTTCCCGTTCTCCTCTTCGGATTCTATACCCTTGCCGTTACCATCCATGCGATTTACAATCTGTTGTGGGTAAGGGGCAGTCTGATCGATTGTGTCATAGACTTCAGCTTCCCGCTGGTCCTCTTCTTCTTCCTGCTCACCTGTTACCAGGTAGATCTCCCCAGCATCTTTAAAAGAGAGATTGAAGAGTAATTGATGCCTAACGTTCCGTATCCGATTGCATCCATGCGTGCATCATTTTAACATCCTGCATGGTGTCGTCAGTCTTTTGGCACATTGAGATAGGTAAAAATGCCCATCTGGATCAGGAGGAATGACAGAACAATGAGCGGCCCGTCAATACTCAGAAACTCATTCAATGTCAACTGATGTGCCGCAAACAGGCCAATTATAGCATCCCCGGGATGTGTGACAAGGTATGCATCCCGTATTGCAGACGTGATGAATGGAAAACTCCATATGAAGATACCGACCCAGAGCAGGGAGTACCGGTAAACCCCATGCTCCAGCGCACTATTGATGAACAATATCACGAACAGGACATGGATCCATAAGAGTACACTCGCGCCGTTAATTCCCAGAATGGTTATGATCACGAGTGTGATGAACACTAAAAGACCAACAAGAGCGATCTGAGAAAATCGCGGACAGGGCTTTTTGGGAAATTCGAACCAGAATGCAGCAATAAAAAAGAACATGAAACCCAGAAATCCCATCTGGGAAATATTAAAAAATACCGTCTCCCTTCCAATAATTATCGTGTAGAGATACCAGTAGGTATTGGACAACGCATACCCCAGGAAGGCAAACGCTGCGAGCAATAATATGATCCGTTCCGACCACGTACGGTAGGCATACAGACAGCAGCACATGCAGAAGAGAGCAATTCCGACCTCCAGGACATTTCCATACAATTGGTATGTTTTGATTGAATCAACAAAAAAGATCCAGATACAAAAAAATAGAGGAACGAGGACCAGGCTCCATAACAGGAGGAACGCCGTTTTTGGAACAACATCGCGGTTTGCAGGTTCCATGGATTCCGGACACATCTGTTCTGATTGTTTTTGTTTTCTGGTATATAGGTACAGGTTTTGATTTTTGAACAGGGAACCTGCGAACCGAGTTCATTCGTATACTCTATGAGATACCGAGGGTCCCACCTTATTTTTCCGGATCCGTCAGGGCAATCAGCGGGATATCGATCTCATTAAAATGGAGCATCGGAGATTCCGGGACAGGATCTCCTGAGATTCGCAGAGGGTCACAGGTCTTAAACAGGGTGCGGTTTTCACTGTGTCGCATCCCATACATAAAGTACACAACCAGCCCGATACAGAGCCAGACAACAAACATCAGATGCGCGATAAATTTGAGATTCAGGATAAGAAATCCGCATGCCCCGATACAGAGGAGGGGGACATAGGGGACCAGGGGACACTTAAATGGCCGGTTCAGTTCAGGTACTTTGTACCGGAGGATAAGCACGCCAAGAGCAACAATGGAGAAGGCAACCAGCGTTCCCATATTCACCAGTTCGGCTACGGTGGCCAGGGGAAACAGTCCTGCGACGCAGGCTGTGATGATCCCGATAAAGAGGATTGATTTTGCCGGCGTGTGAGTGACCGGGTGGACTGCTGAAAAGAGTGCGGGCAGAAGACCGTCCCGGGACATGGCAAAGAAGATCCGGCTCTGCCCAAAGAGCATAACCAGGATCACCGAAGTCATTCCTGCAAGGGCCCCTACAGAAACAATAGCTGCACCCCAGGAAATTCCAATGCTGTTGAGGGCATATGAGATCGGTGCCTCTATTGCTCCCGGTTGAGCCAGTTCGGCAAAGGGAACAACACCCGTCAGCACTATGCCAACGAGAATGTAAAGGATCATACACACTGCAAGAGACCCGATTATACCTATGGGCAGACTCTTCTGGGGATTCTCAATCTCCTCTGCTGCAGTGACAACGGCATCAAACCCGATGAATGCAAAGAAAACCACTGCCGCCCCGGAGAAGATTCCCAGCCAGCCATCCGGGGGCATGTAGGGTTCATAGTTCCCCAGGGAAATGGCGGTGATCCCAAGGAGAATAAACAGCAGGATCACACCGATCTTAAAAATAACAATGATCGTGTTCAGCCGCACACTTTTTTTCGTTCCCTGAACGAGCATCAGGGTAAGGCAGAGAACGATCAGCACTGCAGGAAGATTCAGGATGCCCCCATTAACGCCAAATGGCTGGGTAAGGAATTTCGGGAAATGAAATCCGAATATGGTCACAAGCGATGACATATACCCCGACCAGCCGATAGCCACAGCGGATACGGCAAGACCGTACTCCAGGATGAGCGTCCAGCCAATAATCCAGGCCCAGACTTCCCCAAGTGCGGTGTAGCAGTAGGTATAGGCACTTCCGGCTACCGGGATCATGGTGGAAAATTCCGCATAGCAGAGTGCGGCAAACAGGCAGACCGTGCCTGCAATAATAAAGGAGATCGGCAGGGCATTGCCGGCATGAAGACCAGCGGCAACGCCGGACAGGACAAAAATTCCCGTTCCGATAATACCACCAACCCCGAGCATTATTAAGTCAAAGGGTTTCAATACGCGTTTGAGCCCATGACCGTTTTTCACTCCCTCATCGGCCGATGCAATTGGCTTCTTCTTAAACATGGAGTGATTGAAGAAGGCTGCAATGTTCATGGTTTCCCCGGGACATTAACCCATATTTTTGGTCTAATGTGTTCTTTTTTCCAAAGGGGCTTAAATCAAGCGTTGACTGAAATTTTTTTTTCACTTATAGATAACGATTTTTTAATAGACTCCGGATAGATCAGGGAAATACTATGACGCAGATCGTAACTCCCCATGCACATCCCTTTCGGGATATTCCGGTGGATCTCCTGCGGGGACTTGCAATCACCATCATGGTCGGGGCTAACCTGATTCCCTACCTTCTTGCTCCCCCGGCGCCATTCTGGCTGCGCCTGGTCTCTTCAGTTGCAGCTCCCTTGTTTATTTTCATATCAGGGATGATGGTCGCATTATCCTGTCGCACGAAACACTATACGTTGTCGTATTTCCTCCTGCGCGGGGGGTTTGTCATCGGTATTGCAGCATTCCTTGATCTCTTTGTCATGGGATTCGTACCGTTCATTGATACCGATGTATTGTACCTTATCGGAATCTCCCTCCCGCTGGCCTATCTGTTCCTGTCACTCGGTAAGAGAACAAGACTGGCAATTTTAATAGGGATCCTTATTGCAGCCTTCCTGCTCAGAGGAATTGTCGGGTACAGTTCTCTCCCGATCATGATTCCCGCCAGTTCTCTCCCGATCATGATTCCCGCCAGTTCTCTCCCGATCATGATTCCCGCCAGTTCTCTCTTACATGGCGGAATGTTGCCGGATATTTTCGCAGTTCTGTCCCAGTGGTTTATTGACGGCTGGTTCCCGATCTTTCCCTGGCTGTTTATCGCACTCCTGGGAGCACAGGCAGGTATGTTCCGCTGGCATGAGGGAACGATCATCTCCTTTGCGCAACGGAAACTGGCGATACTGGCAGTGAGCGTCCTTGCCATTGGATCCATAGTCTGGTTCCTTGTGCCCGGCCCGTTATTGACACGTCTTGGATATGTTGAGCTCTTTTATCCCCCGGCAACAGGATTTTTGCTTTTCATTACCGGCCTGATCTTCTGTCTTTTCATTATTGCGGATACCCTTCCGATCACATGGCGGGGCTTTGACCCGATACGGGCTCTCGGAGAATGTTCACTTGCCATCTATATCCTGCATATGGTCATCATCACACGGGTCATAGAACCTTTCGAACTTCAGGTACCGCTCTATGTATTCTTGGCAGGGTACCTGCTACTCATCACCGGCATGATCGTCACCGCGTATCTCCTGCGGTACGCCCGGAAAAAGATCAGAACCCGTTCATTTATGGTCCGGACTCTCATCGGAGGATGAGTTTTAAAAAAAATTGCGGTTATGTGACTGCCCGCGATTGGTCCGAATCGCATACGTCCAGTTATTTTGAACAAACCGAGTGGAGGGCCAGATTTTTTTATCTTTTTATTTCAATGGGCATGAAAGGCATACTTCAGACCATGTAAATGGCGGGAGGGTACCAGACATCTCCCCGGCAACGATCCTCCTTCATACCCCGGTTTACCCCATGTTAAATGGGATTGCAAAGAGCGCTACAAACACAAGGTCTGGCAGGATAGCGATAATTAATGAGGTTGCTCCGTCTCCCCTGCTTATGAAAGTGAGAGGGGACCCATTGCCGGATGTGTCCCGGTTCAAGGGCCGTTTGATCATATCACGATTACGGATGCAGATTATCCACCATTCGATCCTGGGCATCAGCTGCAGTATGCGAGCCGGCATCCTTGAGGACCGCGGATTTTTATCTGCACACCAGAATATCTCTGCAAAAGAATATAATCTCGGTGTTGAGTGAAAAATATTTTTCAGCAATTGATCAGAGTAAACGGGACCATACCGCGCTTTGACGGGCGTGGACTGGAAATAAAGGGGTCTATTGAATTGTTTATTTTAAGTAATGAGTGAAAAAAATCATAGATTATCCTATATTTATGAAAGCGGCAGGATCCTTATCAAAACAGAACACAAAATGAGAGGTTGTCTATCAACCGGTTTTTTTCACCGGCAGGTCGACAACAATTTTTTCCGCCATGAGATTATAGAAAAGCATTGTTTGTTTATAATGTCTCAGCAGATCGCCAAGAGTCAGTTTCCCGTCACAGGCTCGGAGGATCTCTGCCGTTTTGGTATCCAGATCGATCTTCTGGCGCTGTTCTTCCGGCAGGTTCTGCATACCATAATAGACGAGAACGGTCTGCCCACCGGAATATTCCAGTGTCCAGCGGTACTGGAGGACAGGTATCATAGTAATCTTCGTCATGGTCTGGTATCCCACCCGGTTCATCCGGTATGGAACATTCAGAGCAGAAAATAAAATAATCCAGCGTTGAGTGAAGTTTTTTTTTCGGTTATCGTTGACTATTTTCAATTAATCTATGCATTTTTGCCGTCAGAGCAATGTAGTCACGGGATTTTTTTACAAACGAACACTCGGATTCTTGTGTGGGGATACCCCATAATCCCGACGATAAATAAATTTTTTTCGTTAGATCTTGGGAAAATAACCGGGCATTCATTGTTTTGTAACGTCAGCCCACAAGGGTAGATTTCCCGATACGATTTAATAAAAAAATGTAAAGGAAGAATGTCTGAATTAATCCTTTGTTACCAGAACAACCATGCTGAATGAATCATCAGTTGCCTTGGGCTCTTCCCATGGACGGTAGTAGACGGCCTTGAATGTGTAGGTATCCACGGCCTGTGGTGAAAGGATCCATTCATGATACCCGGGTGCACCGATCAGGGCAGTGTCCGGAGCAATGGTATTATCCGAATAAATGTCAAGTCCTTTTGCTGCGGTTGCATTCCAGGTATAGCCGGTGGTCGGGTTCTCTTTCAGCCGGACTACGATACGTTCGCCCATGGGAATTGTGACAATCTCACCGTTGGCGGTGCTGTTCACATAGACCGTACGGACGGCGGTAATAGATCCATCCAAGGTGACCGGTTCTGTAGCAGGTGTTGCTGGTGTAAACAGGGGAACGATACCTACCGTGGTTGAGGTTGTTGGAGGTACCGCTGATGTTTGCGGAGCAATCGTTGTACCAGAACTCCCGGTACAGCCGGCGATCAATACTACTGCAAGGATAAGTATGCAGCCAATGCCTGCGATTAGGTAGGGTGTTTTCATCAATATCACCATGTATTATCTAAATATCAGTGAGCAGTACTTTAATTCCGTCGATGAGTGAAATTTATTTTTCCGTTATCGCCATGGGTTATTTCCCGATCACAAGTAATAGTGGAAACCTGCTTGACTGCAGCCAGTTAAAAAACACTTTTCATCCAATGAATGATAAAAAAAAGGGGATATCCCCGGTTCTGAAAGGATTTTTAGTTGAAGTAATAATCGAGTCGTGACTCCGGCCAGATACCGCTCCAGCTGTTTCCGATTAGACTCCCGTCATTTGCATCGACAACGGCATAGTAGGTTTCTTCGTACCGGTCGTTCCAGTATCCGGTTATTTTCACAACCCATGCAAGGTTCTCGACATTCTGGTACCGGGTAACAACGGCAAGATAGGCATCGGATGAACGGACGGAGAATGACTTGTCAAACCCGTAATAGTTCTCAGTCGTCTCGGTTGCTTCTGCAAGGGTAATGGAGTTCTTGAGTTCAACAGTCACTAAACGGTCAACGCCCCAGTAGTCAACAATGGCTCCTGTTGCCGGGTTAACCCTGACATGGACGAGATTCGGGAGGAGGACGTGGTCCTTCTCTTCGCGGAGGACAAAGTCATAGGCCTTGATGTCAACCCGCTCCCAGTTTTGCGTGGTTTCGTTCGTCACATAGTAGTAATCTGAGTAAACCGTATCAACAACAATCTTCCAGGATTTCCCGGAGAAGCCCTCATATTTCTGACCAGCATATACCGTTGCCTTTGCGTATGCCTCGTCCCGGGAAAGAGTCAGTTCAGCGGATTTCGGCGCATTGGATGCAAAATGTACGAATTCGACAACACCGGTGTTCTGGTTCACACTGAAGGAATCAGAATCGACCGTGAGCGTATAATAGTTCCCGACCTGGAGGCTGCCGGTAGAGCTCAGTTGCGGCTCAAGCGTCAGATCATTCATAAAAACCCGGACGCTGTTCTTGGCGTCATCCACAGAAATCGGGTAGTTGTCATTCACGGATGCAACGGCAACGGTGCCGGCATCTGAAATCGGATCCATCTGGATGCTCATGGCTCCGGCATATGGCAGGACCAGAAGCATGCATGCTGCAGCGATTAAAACTGCAAATAATCTTGTTATTCTCATAGGTAATACTCCAAGCATGTTGCACAAGAGTGTGCTGTTTGAGAGACCAATAATCGGGTCTTATTGTCCTTATTTTCCCCAAAGGGGGTTAAATCACGCGTTAAGTGAAAAAAAATCTGCACTCATGCCAAAGAATCAAAGAGCACACTCTTCCAAGACCGTTGAAAAGATCCGTTGAAAAAGAGGGTGGGCGGAATATGCTTTATGGCAGTTCAGGCAGCCGCTTCTGCTATGCCATGGCCCCACGAGAATGGCAGACTGTCTTCATCTGTACCCTGATCGTCTGTAATAACTTCACCTATACCAGAGTCACTCACGGAGATCTGCGTTGAGATATTTACTGCAGCAGTTGCATTGACAAGCCCGGCACCATAGAACCACGAATTGCCCAGAGGTGTTGCTGTGCTGACAATCTGATCCCGAACCTGCTCATTGGTCCAGTCCGGATGAGCGCTGTAAACAAGTGCAGCAACTCCGGCTACATGGGGGGCTGCCATGGATGTCCCGCTGTATGTTGCATACGTTGAACCGGGAATAGTTGACCTGATATTCACACCCGGCGCGGAGATACTAATGTGTCTTCCCGTACTGGACCAGGAAGCACGATGGTTGTACTTGTTCACCGCTGCAACGGAAAGGACACCATCATATTTTGCCGGATATGAAAGGGTATCTCCGGCCCCACTGGGAACTCCACTGTTTCCTGCAGCTGCTACGATCAGTACACCGCTGGTCGATGCCTCATCGATTGCATCGTGCAGTGCTCGTGAATCCTCGCTTAATCCAAGACTCATGGACGCGACCTGCATACTGTTGTTCTTTGCCCAGAAGATACCCTCAATGACATCGCTGACATGTCCTTCACCTTTGTCCGACAGAACTTTCACACCGTACAGGCTGATACCCGGAGCAGTGCCGTAAATCCCCTTGCTGCTTCCCACGGCAGCAAGGATCCCCGCACAGTGGGTGCCGTGGCCGTTATCGTCCAGGGGATCGGAAGATTGAGATAAGACATTGAATCCGCCGGCATATGCCCCGGCAAGATCCGGGTGCGTATAATCGATCCCCGTATCAATTACAGCGACCTTCACACCTTGCCCCGTTGTATTGTAAGCCTGGACCGTGTCGGCATTGATCTGTTTTATGTTCCACGGCATGGTGGGTCCATAGGCAGTGACCAGATAGTCCGGTTCTATGTACCGTACCGTCCCGCTAGCCTTGAGTGCAGCAATCTCCTTGTCAGAAAGATCCGCAGCAGCGGCATGAATATCCGGATAGATGTGCGTTGTGGATTCGATTGAAACGACCGGTGATACTGAAGTCCCGTAAGTTACGGAATTCCCGGTGGCCGCTATTACCATAATTCCGTTCTGGGATGCAGTTCTTACCTGAGATGAATCCTTGAATCCTATAATAACGGGAACTGCTGAAACGCTGCCAATAAAAAGGCAGCAGATGAGAAGTGCTGCGATAATGTATACTGTGTACTTCATGGATCTTCTCCAGTAAGACCGGTGCCCCGGCCAACTGTTATTAAAAAATGGGAGGGAAACACATAACTCTCGCGTTAAGTGAAAAAATTGCTGCGGTTATTCATCAACCGGAGAAGATCCTGTGCCCCGTGGGCAGGTTGAGACTGGCAGAAAAAACAACAGCGGAATAGGAATCATGGCCGTGAGTCCAAGAGAGTTGGGTTGTGGGGTAAGGTCTCTCCCCGAAATAATCAACAAAAGGAGGTTTCAGGTGAGAGGTGAATCATTCGGTCAATAATCCCGGTGAACCAGCACGGGTTGATCCCCTGCCGGTTCACGGGAGTCCAGTCCTGTCGCATCACATGGGGGGCAGGTTCTGGAAGATTGCCTGAATGACTGCAATGATGATCTTAAGGAATATAGCCCAGTCAAACATTGTCCCATTCACCTCGTTTGAGAGTCTCATTCATCGTGCTGACCATGATTGACGGCAGGAAATCCTGCCGGTCCCCGAAACTGCCATCAGCCGGTGTCCCGTAGGATCACCGGAACCGGCAGATGTAGCTCAGGCTTCGCGATCTGTCATGGGATCGCAGACATCATTTCCGGGATGTCATAGGGAAAAATATGCACGTTGTGCTAAATATCTGGCGATGAGTGAAAAAAAATTTGCACTCAAAATGTAAGGCAAACGAATTTCCGGTTATTATCGAAGCTAGCTCACTCTATCGTTCGATATTGAAAAATACCCTCATAGAGATACGGTAGAATTCGTATTCTTTGTCCTTAAAAGAAAGTCCGGTGAATCTCAAGGCTTGTAACTACCGGCTCCACGTTACGGAGATCAAAATCACTGTGATCCTCTATAACCACTCACGATTGATCTCGACATGAGCGGTTCTCATCAGTATGAGGGAATTCTGCAGAGCCAGATTTTTTTAAAATTACCTGGCTTTTTTTAATATTTTATACGGACCATGGTTCCGGTGTTTCCGGTAAACCGGCATGACAGGGGCCGCTGGTATGATCCCGTTTTGGAACGTGTATCGGATCAGCTGACAAACTAACATCAGAATCCAAAAAATAAAAGTAGAGAGGTGCTTTGATTCAGGGTTACCACGAGAACGGGCAGTACCATTTTCCGTAGGAGGGGCACTGAGTTTTGTTACAGGCCCAGCCAGTCACTACAACTCCCGTTGGATCACCCGATGCCGCAGTGGTGAGTGGTCCCGTGATTGATTCCCCGGCTTTTTCACACATGTTTAATTTCACCTCCGCTCCCGTTTTATTCCTGAAGGTATTTTGTTACAAACCTATCTCTTCCTTAAATCGGGATATACCTGGCGTTAAATGAAAAAAAATTGCACTGAAAAAATGCTGTTAAAAAAATGAGAGGGGTTTACCACCCTTGAAAGGGCACCACCATTTTCCGTAGGAGGAGCACTCAGTTCTGCCGCAGAGTGCGTTCATCGTTACAACCCCTGTTGAGGCCCCTGATGCAGCCGTGGTGAGGGGCCCGGTTACAGATTCTCCAAGTTTCTCACACATGTTTCGTTTCACCTCCGTTGCCGTTTTGTTCCTGAAGGATATTTTGCTACAACCTACCTCTCCCTTAAAGCAGGATATACATGGCGTTAAGAAATTTTTTTCTTTTTTTCACGTATCTGTGCACCCGTTAGTCCGGGCAAAAAAATGAGATCGTGCAAAGGATTCCCGATCAGGCCGGTCACGGTTCCCCGGTCATGTACACGATGGTGCTGCCTTCCTGGATATCGCCCCGGTTATGGGTCACGATGATCACAGTCTTATCAGCGAGCTGCCGGATCACTTTATATATGGACCGTTTGGACTCTTCGTCAATGGAGCGGGTGAACTCGTCAAAGATAATGACCGGTGAATCCCGCAGGAGGGCCCGGGCGAGCGCGATCTTCTGCATCTCCCCGCTCGAGAGATTGTGGCCGGACTCCCCCACTTCCGTATCATAGTGCCGGGGGAGGGTCTCTATCAGGTCGTCGAGGCCGGCCCGGTGAACCGCCCGCACCACATCCTCCCGGGTTGCCGACAAGTCCCCAATCAGGACATTGTCGTAGATCGAGCCGTCGAAGATCAGGGCATCGGAAAAGACAATGGACACGTACGACCGCAGATCATCCCGGCGCACTGATGCAATGTCCTTTTCGTTGATCGTGATCCTGCCCTGGTCCGGGGAATATAACCGGCAAAGGAGTTTCAAGACGGTGGATTTCCCCGACCCGTTCTCTCCGACCAGGTAATTGATCCCCCGGGTGAAATGCCCGTTGAAGTTCCTGATGATGACCCGATCATCGTACGAGAATCCCACGTTCTCTAACCGGATATCTCCCGGTCCGTCTACGGGCAGCGGAACACTGCCCTCCGCACCGCCACCGAGTTCCAACACTTCGCCGATCCGGTCGTACGATGCCTGGGAACTCTTGTAGGAGTTCCAGAGATCCGAGACCTGCAGGACGGGCGAGAGGAAGAGACTCACGTATGCGACAAACGCCGTCAGCGTCCCGACCGTGAGCGTTCCCTCCAAGACAGAAAAACTCCCGAGCGTTAGGATGAGGATTGTGGGAACGCTGTAGATGAGCATGGTGACCGCAGAACTGAGCGAGACCAGTTTGATGACCGCAACCGAGGTATCGGTGTAACCCGCCAACTGCTGGTCGTACTTCTCCTGTGCCCAGCCTTCAAGACCGAAGACCCGTATCAGGGGGGCCGATGCCAGGTTCTCCTTGATGTACGACTGGACTCCTGCGTCCGCATCAAGAACCGGCCTCTGGGCCTCTTTCATCCGTTTCCCAAACCAGAGTGCGGAAACGACAAACAGGAGTGCCGGCACGATAACGACAACCGCGAGCCCGGCATCCAGGCTTACCATGATGGCAACCGGCAGGATGATCCCAAGGCCGGTGATGAGGATCTGGGGGATGGTCCGGATCGCGGTCTGGACAACCGTCATGACATTCCCCGTCACCCGTGTCAGCAGGTCGCCGGTCTTGAATTTCCTGACCGATGCATACTCCGCCTGCTGGAGACAGGAGAAGATGCGGGACGAGAAGTCCCGGTACAGGTGTACGGTTAATGTTCCCCTGACGCGGGCGGACAGGTAATTCGAGAGGGCCGAGACAAAGAAGATTCCCGCCATGGCGGCAAGCAGCGGGATGAGAAGGGGAGTGTTCTTCCCGATCAGCACATCATCGATCAGGGCCCGCATGATCAGCGGGCTGATGAGGGAGAAGAGCATCCCTGAGACACTTAAGATGATAACCGCCAGGTAGGTGAACGGCCGGGCTAAACAGATCTCCTTGAGGAGCCGGTTATACCCGTATCCCGTGTGCGGCGTCTCCTGCATACATGCTCCTTTTTCCAGGGATGCTGATCGAACGATGTTCCGGGATATGCAAACCCCGTGATCCCGTACTCTTACAATCCTGATTTAGTCGGGGCAATCATAACGCTGTTGATGACTGAAAAAAATTGTTGCACGCATCTACGCTAAAAAAATTCTCCGAAGCCGGCACGGTAAAATTTTACCGATTTTTTTTAAATTTTTGTACAGTTTTTTTCAGGAATTTCCGGCACAAAATTATTTTAAAATTTTTACCGGGGGTTACGATCTTTGCACATTTTTTCCAAATGTTCTCCGGATACTCCCGTTGCATGGTCCCTTGAAATAAGGAATATCTTCTCCTGCACCAGGATTGGAGAGGCTGAAAGCCTCGACAACCTGAAGGGAGGCACCAGCCGATCTTCAGATCTGTTTACCTGTCGCACGTCGGAGAGCACCATCACCTGGGTGATGCACCAATCCGGGCCTTTTACGGGCTTTACTTACCCTCTTTTTCCGGTCCGCAGGCTAAAAGCGGGCAAAAGTGAGGAAAAAACCTGTGGAATTCACTCATTATTTGCCCGTTTTACGTCGGAGAAATGACCTGCCTTTTTAGCCGTGTCCGGTTGGCGGATCGGGTGCCCGGATGAGGTTTGGCACGTTCTGATGGGGTATATGAGGGCCGGAGGGGCACTATGACCCTGTAAAAGGGGGGCGAGGTTTTACGTCGTAAAAGTTAGAGAGACAGGGTGTGAAATCTGATGAATAGCGGGGGGTTTGCGAACCGGGAACTGACGGGAAAATTTTTACCGGTTCACCATTGTTCTGGAATTTTTTTGTTTGTGATCCCGATTGCGATGGAAATTCTTTTTCAAAGATGATGACAAAAAAATTTCAGCAGGCGTTTGTGAATCAAGAACCGGCGCAGAAAGAGCCCGGTAATGATGGTACGGCTGAAGGGGATCGTTTCATCAACGTATTTTCCCGGCTCATTTAGGTGTAATCAGATAATGATGCATAAAAAAAATCCGTGACGGGGAACCCCGCCCCCGGATTATTTCCCTATCAGAGATAGTTGATCCGGTATTCCGGCCAGATCGTGCCACCGAGTACTGACCCATCATCCGCATTAACGACAACGGTATAGGTGTCATTATAATTGGGATCCCAGGTGTAGGTTCCATGCAGGGTGATGACCCATGCCAGGCTCTCGACATTCTGGGACTGAGTGACCACAGCTAGGTATCCTTCAGCTGAGTTTACTTTGAACGAACTGTAGGTGTAATCCGTTGCACTCTGTATTGCATTGGACAGGGTGATCTTGCCCGTAAGATCTGATACGGTCAGGACACGGTTGACTCCCCAGTAGTCCACAATTGCACCGGTCGCCGGGTTGATCCGGACATGGACAAGACTCGGGAGAAGGACATGGTCTTGCTCTTCACGTAGGATAAAGTCATAGGCTTTGAGTGCAATCCGCTCGTATGTCTGAGAGGTCTGGTTGTATTCATAATTTGAAGTTTCATACACACGATCAACAACCAGATTCCAGGTTTTCCCGGCAAAGCCTTCGTATTTCTGACCTGCATATCCTGTTGCAATCGCATATGCCTGGTCACGGGTAACATTCATTACCGCGGAATCCGGATTATGTGCTCCAAAGTGAACAAATTCAACAACACCAGTGTTCTGGTTCACCGTGTAACTGTCCAGGTCAATTTTGAATATATAATAATTCCCAATCTCGATACTACCAGTGTCAATGAGCATCGGATCGAGGGTCAGGTCATTCATGAAGATCCGTATGCTGTTTTTGGCCTGCTCTTCAGTGATCGGGTAGTTGTCATTCACTGAAGCAGCACTGACCGATGCTGAAGAAACCGAGGTAGTCGAAAGCGGATCCAGCTGGATCGTCATCGCCCCAGCACCAGGCAGGAACGATAGTATGCATACTGCAGCGACAAGGACTGCAAACATTCGGATTATTTTCATCATATCACTCCAATCACAAGCACAATCGTGCATTTTGTGTGACCATGTTTCTGGCCTTACTCTTCTTTTTTTATTAAAACAGGTTAAACCACGTGATAAGTGAAAAAAAAATTGCACTCAAATTAAAGTCATTTTCAATAAAAAAGGCAAATTTAGACTGCAAAAATAAATGCAGTTATCGCTTTATTTAAACTGTTTTATGGTCAGGTATGAGTACTGCAGAATCCTCTTGAATGATCTCTGCTAAAAGCCGGAAAACCTGCGGATAAATCGTGCAGGGACATACGGATTGACCTTAAGGCGATGCATATGATAACAATCTTACCTTTCGATATTATGGTGCTGGTAAATCTCCTGCTGAGCATCATCGTTGTATCTTTGAGTGTCTGGGGATACATCAGGATTGGAAAACCGACACCACTTTATTTCGGGCTTGCTTACGTCCTGTTTTCAGTATCACATCTCTTACTGTTATCTGATATTGAGATCTATGACGAGCTCCCGATAGTCATGATCAGGACATCGGGTTACATCTTTGTGGTGATCGGCCTCTTTGCAATCATAAAGGATATCCTGAAGCGACAGCGTGTGGAAAAAGCTCTGCGGGAGAGCGAGGAACGGCTATCTGCAACCTTTGACCAGGCTGCCGTGGGTATTGCCGAGATCCTGCCGGATTTCAGGATATCCCGGTCCAACCGGAAATTCTCCGGGATCCTCGGATTTACATCCAATGAATTGTCCGCTATGACGCTTCGGGATCTTATAACCCCGGAAGGCCAGCTCCGTCATTTTGATAAAATTGAACAGGTAATTCAGGGCAATGATTTGTCCGGATATTCTGCCGAAATGCAGGTACTCATGAACACCGGTCAGACCACCTGGTGCCAGGTATTCCTGTCAGCAGTTACCGATAATCTGGGAGAACCCAAATACTTCATCCTCGTTCTTGAAGATATATCCCTCCGCAAACGGGCAGAAGACGATCTCGCGCTCCTGAATGCCAGTCTTGAGGAGCGCATCCTCGGGAGAACCGCGGAGCTTCACAATGCCAACAAATCCCTTGTGATTGAAGTGGATAACCGGAAAAAAGCAGAGGCCGGCCTCAAAGATTCTCTGATAGAGAAAGAGGTCCTGCTCAAGGAGATCCATCACCGGGTAAAGAACAACCTCCAGATCATCATCAGCATCCTGTTCCTGCAGGCTCAGAAGACCACCGATCCGGCATCGGTTGCAGTCCTGAATGACAGTCAGTCGCGAATCCAGTCGATGGCACTGGTTCACCAGAAACTCTACCAGTCCGGCGATCTTGCATCCATTGACTTTGATAGCTACCTGAACAATCTGGTCTCCAATCTTATGACCACGTATGGCGTGGATAAATCCCGGATTACCTGCTCTGTTGACGTAAAGAACCTCTCGATCTCGATTCATTCTGCAATTCCCGTGGGACTCCTCATGAATGAACTCGTCTCGAATTCATTCAAATATGCATTCCCCGATAATCGCAGCGGTGAGATTACCCTGAGGGGAGCGGAAGAAGGAGATAAGCTTGTATTCAGGGTAAAGGACAACGGGGTGGGTATTCCGGAAGAAACGGACTGGGAACATCTTGACTCCCTTGGCCTGAACCTGGTACGGATGCTGACCCGGCAGATGAAAGGAAAAATTACACTTTCACGTCAGAACGGAACGGAATTCATCCTGACGATCCCCAAAGAAGATCGGAGGGCTCCGCAATGAAGAACAGTTCGATCATGGTTGTTGAAGACGAGGTGATCGTTGCAGAAGATTTGCGCTTCAGGCTCAATGCGATGGGATATACCGTACCCGAAACCATTGGCAGCAGTGAAGAAGCGCTCGCCCGCGTGAAGGTGCTCGCCCCGGATCTCATTCTTATGGATATCATCCTGGAAGGATCAGGGATGGATGGTATCGAGACCGCCCATAAAATCCTCTCAGAATATGATGTTCCCATCATTTTTGTAACGGCCTTTGCAGATAATGCCACATTTGACCGGGCCAAGATCACATCGCCTTTTGCCTATATCTTAAAGCCATTCAATGAACGTGAATTACATTCCGCCATAGAGCTTGCATTGCACAAGCACCGGACCGAGATGGAGATAAAAAAACGCGATGCAATTCTTTTTGCAACCTGTTTTGCCATCGAATGGTTCCTGCGCCACAAGAAAGAGAGTAACAAAGCAAAAACCAACCATCCCAGGACAATCGAGAGCGGCATTACCGATATCCTGGAGCAGGTGGGACTTGCAGTCGATGCAAGCGCACTGGTGATCCTCAAGAAGGATCATAAGGCGGACATAAAAAGCGGAGTTGCCGTCCAGTATTTCTGGGAGGCTTCGGGAACTCCCAAAGTTCTGCCGTACCATTTTGGATGTGATATGCCCTTTGATATCCCGCCATCGATCTGCCGGGATCTTCAGGATACGGGGAATTCCTTTGTCGGGGATACGGTGATGTTACCGGATGAGGAACACGAATTCCTTAAAAAATACAAAATATCAGCAATGGCCATGCTCCCTCTCTTCAATGACAATGCACTCTGGGGCTTCATCGGAATCTTCTCCGCAATTCCCCGCGCATGGTCCGACAGTGAGATGGAAGCACTGAGGATTGCCGGCAGTATTGTGGGAGCGGTTCTGGAATAGCGGGATAGTTGCTCAGGTATGAATCCGAAGACCCCTTTGGCCTGGGATCGTTCATATCATTTTTTCAAAAAATTCATCTGGGATTCATGGGCAATATAGGAGGAATGAACGTTCTTCCCCTGGTTGCGATCCTCGGTATCATTGCTGCATCCGTTTTGCTTGCGGGATGTTCGACTCCTGCGACCAAACCGGAGACCGCTGACATGAATGTGACAGCCACAGAGATCACCGCATCAGTCAACAACGGTCTTTACGATATCAGGGCCGGGCTCGCGAATACTTCAAAGACGCTCTCCGTAACCGGCCTCTCCGGCAAGAGCGCTGAGGATGCCCTGTCAGATAATTTACAGCAGTACCCGTGGGCACTCTCTTCATGGACTATCTCGCCCGAAGGTATTGTCCTTGCCGCAGTACCTGAAGAATATACAGGTTATGCCGGAACGAACCTGAGCGGGCAGGAGCACGTACGAACTGCAAACATGAAGCAGGCGCCCACAGTCAGCAGGGTCTTTCCCCTGATTGAAGGGTTCAATGCGGTAGTTCAGACGTACCCGGTCTTCTCTGCATCCGGAACGTACCTCGGCTATGTTGATATCACCTATAAACCGGAGGTCTTCCTGAAGCCGCATATCGAACCGGTGATCAACGGTACTCTGTATGATGTCTGGGTCATCCAATCAGAAGGAACCGAGATCTACGACACAACCCCAGAAGAGATCGGGAAAAATATTCTCACCGATTCGATCTATGCGGATCCTGCCATGCAGGAAATTGTGAACCGGATTGTACAGGAGCCTTCGGCTACCGGACGTTATACATTCTGGGATCGTGCATGGAGCCGGAACGTCACCAAGGTAGCTGTCTGGGAGACCGCAGGGATCGATGGGGCAGCATGGCGCGTTGGGGTCACCCGGGAAGACTAAATCGTACATTGATTGCCGGAAACGGCCCCGGTAATTGCATACATATCTTTATGGGAGGGGTGGTTCCGGATCAAATTATATCTGTAGCGCAATTGAAAATCCAGTCCATTATCAGGATTTTAAAATTAAAAAAATCCGGAAAATTTCTCAATTCTTAAAAGAACACGATCCGGCTAAAAAGATCGCCTATCTCCGTACGCAGAAGTATCCGCCGCGGAGATGGTGTTTCGTAAAGAGCTCGCAGGCCGGGCAGAAGCAGCCAATCACTTTCATAGAGGTGGCCGATGACTGTCCCCGGGCGCAGAAGAGTTCGGTGGGCTGGTGTTTTTCCAGGAAATGTTTCTTGTAGTTCTGGCAATTGACGCAATATTTTCTGCAGAGTTGCCGGTTCTCTTCGGTATCTTCTACCGCGGGTTGTTTGGATTCAAACATGAGAATTCAGTTTTGCGATGATCGATTATAGGTTTTTTTACTTGGGATTGACGGGTAAAAAACCGGGGCTGATCCGTATGCAACCGCTCTTGAGCATAGCAATGATCACCAACAGGATACTATAATCGTTTATCCTTTGGAACAGAAGTGCCCGATGACCAGGCTGTGTTTCGCATAGAGTTCACAGGCAGGACAATAGCAGCCGGCCTCTTTCTTTGACGGGGCTGTGGATGTTCCGCAGGCACAGAAGAGTGCGTCAGGCTGATATCGTCCATAAGAATTCTGCCGGTAGCTCGGGCATGCATGGCAGGTCTTCCGGCAGATCTGCCGGTTCTCTTCGGTATCCTCCACAATACTCACACCGGATTTCATAAGAAAGGGATCGTATCATGAGGATAATATGTTTTTTGTGGATCAGCCTGATTGGGGGCGGGGGTATGTTCCGGTCCCGTTTACACCGCACGAAGGACCCTGAGTGTGATATCGTCAAACTGGGGCTGATCACCGACATGGATCCTGATGTCCCACAAACCTGGATAAAAACCATTAACCCCTCAGGGCGCTTGTTAGTCAGTGGTGATATCGTGGAGAGACTGTCGGTGAAGTCCCGGATTCTGCGCTCGGTGGGATATGATGACAGCACAAAGATCCTGGAGATCGAGTTCTCCTCAGGGTACGTGTACCAGTATTCGGGCGTCCCCCCGAAGATCTATGCCGATCTCATGCATTCGGATGAGATTGGGAAATTCTTCTCTGAGAAAGTCCGGCCCAAGTTCCAGACAAAACAGGTCGGCGCATAACCTGCATCCGTTTTTTAATTTCTGATATTTCCGTTCAGCATCAAAAAAATGGATCATACGGTGGATTTTTTCATTTTTTTATTTATCCCGGGTGACGATCAAACCTGAAAAATTCCCGGTCCGGATACCAAACCGGGAAAACTGGGGAACGATCGGGTACGTTTTCCCATGATTGCAATGACCGTGGCAATTCATCTCGCAGTTGCATCTGTTTCGTGAGACGCGGACAGAACCCCGGGCTTATGGGGGTGATACTGGATTTTCTGTACCGGGTCCCGCATCCTTGTTCAGCATGGATTTGTACCAGACAAACCAGGGATTGTCGATGAACCCGATGATGTTCTTCATCACGATCTGGCCGACAAGAAGCGGCATGAGGGGCATCACACCGGCAAATGCGATCACGACAAAGATGAGCGAGTCAAGCGAGAGGCTGACCGCATCACTCACGCTCGAACGCAGCCATACCCACGGGTTTGCCATGGTCCCGCGGCGGAATGCCTTCTCCCGTACAAGGAACCTCTTCTTGATCGTATCGAAGACGTATGCATCCACATTCGAACAGATCAAAAATGCAATCCAGCTGGCGGCCGTGATCCGGATACTCATGCTGAAGATCCCCTGCCATGCCTCCTCATAGGGAAAGAACGGTGCAGGAGTGAGGGAATTTATCATCGCAAAGAAGATGACCAGCAGGACCTGCGTGCCAAAGGCGATCATGATGGCAACGTGGGTCATCGCCACACCGTACACTTCGTTGATCATGTCGATCACCTGGGCGATGAAGGGGTAGATGAAGACTGCCGCGGGTGCCGCGAGAATAATGAACCCGAGATTGAACTCAACGATCCGCACGGCCAGGATCTGCGATGCTGCAAGGTAGATGACATAGAACCCGACCAGCGCAGTGAAAGCGTACTTTGGATAATGCCGGATGATATACACGGATGAGTACGTGACAAGGGTGAGGCAGACGAGCCAGTAAATCCAGACGAGCATTTCCGTACTACCAAGATTCCCGTTGATCTTTAAGAATTGTGCAGGTGATGAACCTGACCCTTTCAGCACAGATGCCCGCTCACAAGAATCTGACCGGACCTGTGATGCGCCCCTGCATCAATGCTCCATAATAATCTGGATTTTTACGGACTCCACCGGACCCCTCATAAAGGTTGTCCAGTAGTCTTATGGTGTACTGGACGTCATTCAATGAAGATGGTCGAAAAAAAATATGAGTCCCTGAAGATTGAGAACATCGTTGCATCCGGTGTCATTGCGGAGTCCATCGATCTTGTGGACTTTTCAGAGAAGACCGAGAACTGCGAACTCAATAAGAAGCGGTTTCCCGGTGCAGTATACCGTATCGCGGATCCCAAGATTGCGTGCCTGATCTTCTCATCGGGCAAGATTGTGATCACCGGCGTCCGTAATGACAAGGCGCTTGCGCAAGGGCTTGCCATTGTCCTTAAATCATTGAAAGCAGCAGGTGTAACCCCCTTAAAAGAGCCCCGGGTTGCCGTTACCAATATGGTCTGCTCATTCAATCTCGACCGATACATCAATCTCAACAAGATGGCCGTTACGCTCAACATCGAGAATGTCGAGTATGAACCCGAACAGTTCCCCGGGCTTGTGTACCGTATCCATGATCCCAAGATCGTTGTCCTGATCTTTTCGTCCGGGAAGATCATCCTCACCGGGGGCAAGACCCTGGACGATGTCAAGAGGGGACTTGATGTGCTCGAAAAGAAGCTGGAGAGTATCCAGTAATTTTTTTAAAATTCCATCTCATTGTAACCCCTGTTTATAACCATCTCCCCAGGGTTTATTCCCGTACCGGACGATGACCTTTTTTTTAACTGGAGACGAATCCGGAAAAACATAAATACCTCCGTTCTCTACTACTGCCCATGCGGGAGCAGAAAAGCAGCATACGGGCGATCCTGCGGGAACGCAAGGACGCCATGGCACCGGAAGCCCGTCTGACAAAGAGTGAGGCCATCTGCCGCCATCTCATGACCCTCATCCGGGATGATGAAACCGTGATGGCCTATACCTCAAAGGAGAAGGAGGTCAACACGGTGCCGATCATCACCGCGCTTTTAAGACGCAACAACCCGGTGATCGTCCCGATTATTGTCAAGGAGGATGTGAGCCTCCGGCTCTCGTACCTGCGGGACTTTGCTGCCCTGGTCCCCAGCACGTTCGGCGTTCCTGAACCGATCGGCAGTGAGATCCCGGCCCGGGGCGAGGAGGTGGCGACGATCATCCTCCCGATGCTCGGCTTTGACCGGACCGGCGGGAGGATCGGGTACGGCGCCGGCTACTATGACCGGTTCCTTGAGAAATTCTCCGATCTCCGCAAGATCGGCATCGCCTTTGCCTGCCAGGAGTACACCTCGCTTCCGCTGGATGAGACCGATGTCCGCATGGATCATATTGTAACGGAGGACGGGATCGTATATCCCTGAGGGACATGGCCACTATAAAGATCAACGGTACAGAGATCCTTGATACGTTTGCCGAGGCATTCCCGACGTGGATCTCACGGATCATCATCACTGCAGCCACCCGGGAATGGGCATACACTGCGGCCGCGAACGCAACCGGTTTTGCCAGCTCCAAGATCGCATGTCCCTGCGAAGCAGGGATCGAACGTGAGATTCCCCCCGGCGAGACACCGGACAACCGGCCGGGTATCTCGATCCTGATCTGTGCCGAGAAGAAGAACATGAAGATGAATGTTGCGGCCCGGGTCTCCCAGTGCGTGCTCCCGGCACCGACCGCCAGCACCTTTGACGGCCTGCCGGATGCCCCTTCACGGTTTGCAATCCGGATGCACTATTTCGGGGACCGGTACGAGGAGCGGTGCGTTGTGGGCGAACGGAACTGCTGGAAGATCCCGGTGATGGAGGGCGATTATATTGGCGAGGAGCGGTTTGGCACCGTGAAGGGCATTGCCGGGGGAAATTTCCTTATCATGGGTAAGGACCAGTCCTCAGCGCTTGCGGCAGCGACCGCAGGCGCCCGCGCCATTACCGGCAGGGAGGGCATCATCATGAGTTTTGCCGGGGGCATTGTGAAGAGCGGGTCCAAGGTAGCAAGCAAAAATTACCGGTTCCCGATGCCCGCGAGCACCAACCATATGTTCTGCCCCACCCTGAAAGGCAGGATCTCCGACTCCCTTGTTCCCGAGGGCGTGAATTCGATCTACGAGATCGTCATGAACGGAACAGATGACGTGGCGATACAGGCTGCCATGAGGGCCGGTATCCGGGCCGCGGCGGAGAGCGGGAAGGCAACCCATATCGGGGCATCGAATTTTGATGGACGACTTGGTCCGCACCGCTTCCCCCTGCACGAACTGTTCCGGTAACGGTACGGGATTTCGTAGGGGAAGGCCCTTACGGATATTTTAGAGCGGGAGTATTCTCAAACCCGGATCCCGTCATCCTCAAGCGAGCGGAGATGATGCAGGAAGAGATCCAGTGCTTGTCTCGTTCCATCTCTTGTTTTCAGGCCATCCTGGTAGCCCATCGTTACCGTCATCCGGTCCCGGAAGGTGCTCGTGATAAAACAGGTTGTGGGCATAAAACCGCCCGGGTAACAGACATAGGCATTGGTGAGCCCTTCTGCATCCGGCAGGGTGAGCAACCCGGGATTCGAGATGAAGATATCGGCAAGCCCCCGGTCCTGCTGGGATGCCATCTGTTCCACCATTGCCTGAATGTTCCGGCCCGCCGGATCGCAGCCTGCATCCATCTCCACCTGCTCGGGGATGCCGATGCATCCCTCCTTATGCCTCCGTGTCCCGCAGATGATGCGGGAGAGGATCTCCGCCATCCCCTCTCCTTTGGCGCGTTCGAGGGGGATGCAGGCATTGGTGGCCTGGTTGCTCATCACCCGGGAGCCATCCCGCAGGTGCTGGCGGAGGTTCACAGGGAAGAAGAGGGAGAACGGTCCCCGGTAGCCCGTGAGGTCGCTCATCGTGGTGTAATAAGCAGCCAGTAGCGCATCGTTGAGCGTTCCTCCACAACCCTTTGCATGGGCGCGGATGGCTTCCAGTTCCCGTGGCTGGAGACACGCCCGGTGAAATGAGGTGATCCCCTGTGAAGGCCCGAACGGGTCGGGCCACATCGGGTCGATCATGGCCATGGGGGTCGGGCCCGGTATCCGGTCCCGTGCCAGTGCCCGGGTCCAGAGCGTGTCGCGTGCCGGAATCCCTCCTTCTGCGGGAGGGATGCTGCCGGGCATTATGTACTCTTCCAGCAGCTGGTGCATGAGCGTATGGAGGCCAAAGGCATCCGCGGCAGCATGGGCAAGGTTGATGACGATCACATCCCCGGATGGTCTTTGCAGCAACCGCACACGGACCTGGAGAGGTCCGTACGGATCCACCGGCCCGACGACCCATGGATGATAGTCTTCAGGGCACTCCTCTACCCGCACAGGGGGGATGGTGATCTTCTCCAGCATCTCCCAGACGGCCGGACCATGGCCCCGTACGAGCCGGCTGTGAAGGATGGGGTGGGCACAAAGACAGGCCTGTGCCGCCTCTTCAAGAATACCCGGATCAAGCGGTCGGTCGAACTCCATGACGCCGCAGAGCGTGGCATCGCCCATGAGCCGGATCGAGTCCGTAAAGAGATCGAGGGCCGAGGCCTCACGGGTGTACATGCAGAAAACAAGAAGTTCAGGGTTAATAAACCTGCACTATGGGTGGCGAAGATGAGGGGTGGGCATTGCAGGGAATGGAACAACTGAACGGGGGTTTTGGAAATGAATTTTTTGTTATGACGGCCGGGGACGAATCGTTTTGTACGCACGGTTCACAGAGAATCGATGGACCGGTTCTTATGCACTCGTCCGTTCACCGGGTTCCTTTGATCACGAGCAGTGTGATATCGTCAAACTGCGGCATATCCCCCGTGAATTCCACAATCCCCGATAAGATCCGATCAATGATCTCCCGTGCCGGAAGCGTGGAGTTCTCCCGTAAGATCGCATAGAGCCGCTCTTCGCCGAATAACTCTTCCTGCGCATTGATCGACTCCGTAACGCCATCCGTATACATGACGAGAACATCATCCGGACTGATCGTCACGGACTCTGAATAATACTCCCGGTTCTCAACGGCCCCCAGCACGATACCGGTAGGCATGAGGTCCTCGATCGTACCGTCACGGCTCCGGAACAGCACCGGCGGGTTGTGGCCGGCATTGACATAGGTCAGGGTCCGGTCCTTCTCCTTCAGCGTACCGAAAAAGAGGGTGACAAACATACCGGACTTTGAATCCTGTGCAATGATGTTGTTGGAGTCAAAGATCGCTTTTGCCGGGTCACGGTGCCAGAGGGCATTCACCCGGACCACGATCCGGGATAATGCCATGAAGAGGGCAGCCGGTACGCCTTTTCCGGAGACATCGGCAACAATGAGCCCGAGCGTTCCTTTGTCAAGGGCAATGATCTCGAAGGGGATCACATCAAAGAAATCGCCGCCAACTTCCTTTGCCATCACGGTCATGGCTGCGATATCGAATCCCGTGATCTGGGGGATGACCTCCGGCATGAAGCTCTTCTGGATATCTGCGGCAATCTGGAGTTCGGCATTCGAACGGGCAAGTTTCCCCTCCATCTCGCGGCGTTCGGTGATGTCCCGGATCGTCTCGATGGCCCCGGTGATGTTTCCCTGCGGGTCATACAACGGACTCGCTTTCGCCCAGAAGTACCTGCCTGCCCGGCCCCGCAGGTTCTGGATGAACGTGTCCACAACAAGCGTGTCCCCTTCCCGTGCCACATGGGTATAGAGGTTTTCTACATCGGCCTCCGGCATGAAGATGAGGTTGGCGAGCATGGGTCTCCGGTCATGGTAAAAGGGCGTGGCATATTCAAAATCCCCTTTTCCGATCATGGAGGCCGCAGGAATGCCGGTCAGTTCCTCCATTGCCTTGTTCCAGGTAATGACAATCCCCTCCCGGTCGATGGCAAACGTGGCATCGGGAAGAAAACTGATGATATCTGCAAGACTCCGTTTTGACCGGACGATCTCCTGCTCGGCACGTTTCCGGATCGTGATGTCCCGGATCGTCTCGATCGCACCCGTGACATTTCCCTGCGGGTCATAGAGCGGACTCGCTTTCGCCCAGAAGAAGACCCCGCCCGGCTGGAAATCCTCAATGAAGATATCGACTACGAGCGTGTCACCGATTCGTTCGATCGTATCATACCGCTTTTCGATCTCAACCTCCGGCATGAAGATGAGATTCGCGAGCATCGGCTTGCGTTCCTTGTAAAACGGGAGGGCATATTCGTAATTACTCTTGCCGAGCATGGACTCCGCCGGAACACCGGTCACCATCTCCATTGCCTTGTTCCACGCAATGACCTTACCTTCCAGATCGATGACAAATGTTGCATCCGGCAAAAAGTCGATGATCTCGGACATCTTCCGGGTGGTCCGGACCATCTCCTGCTCGATGCGTTTCCGGTCGGTGATCTCCCGGATGGTCTCGATCGCACCCGTGACATTTCCCTGCGGGTCATAGAGCGGACTCGCTTTCGCCCAGAAGAAGGCACCGCCCGGCTGGAAATTCTCAATGAAGATGTCGACTACGAGCGTGTCACCGATCCGCTCCACGGAATCATACCGCCGTTCGATCTCCGCCTCGGGCATGAATATCAGGTTGGCAAGCATGGGCTTACGTTCCCGGTAGAAGGGGAGGGCATACTCGTAGTTGCCCTTGCCGAGCATGGACTCTGCCAAAACCCCGGTCATTACCTCCATTGCCTTGTTCCAGGCAATGACCTTGCCATCCCGATCGATGACAAACGTGGCATCCGGCAAAAAGTCAATGATTGCATCGTGAAATGTCTGGCCCGGGGATTGCATGCACCTGCTCCTATGCAGCAATATGCACCGGGGTATGATGATTCTTCCCCTTTAAGACCCGCCCCCAGAATTACATCCTGATCGGAGGGTAATCCATGGCCCGCTCCGGTATGCTCACCCTTTGTATCTGGAGTGTCAGAACAGGAAAATCACGTGAGGATGATCGATAAAAAATAACCGGGGTATACGGGAATATCCGGTCTCTTCAGGAGTGTCTTGGATCAGAGTTGCAGGCACCATAAATCCGGTTCATCCGAAACCGGTTAAAAAAATACGAAAAACAGTTGACTCAATTCTCTTATATGATCCCAGGCGGGACATCCTCATCGTTTCCTGACAGGTAATCAGGGTGGACTTCCTGCTTTGCAAAGATGGCAAGGATGAGGATGATCACCGCAATCACGAGCGAGGCGAAGAAGGCGAGATCGAACCCGGCGGTCATGAGGGCCAGTTTGATGTTTGCCGGTGCACTCTCCGTGATCCCCTTTTCACCGGCGATCACAGCAATCCCCTGGATAAAGACCAGGTTGGCAAAGGCAATGCCCAGCGTTAAGGGCGCGAACCGCTCAAGGCTCGTGAGGCTGGAGACCATGCCCTGGTATCGCTTTCCCACCGAGTTCATGATCATGTTCGAGGCCGGCGTGATCATCATGCCCAGGCTGAAACCCAGCACGAACAGGCAGAGCACCACGTACCCGGTCGGGGTATCAACACGGAGGTGCGTCAGCATATAATACCCGATCACCAGCAGAATACCGGCAATGATGCAGAGTTTCCTGCCGCCCACCCGGTTGAATAATGCCCCGGAGAGAAGACCGGCGATCATCATCGCAATCGAGAGCGCAGTGAGGATCAGCCCGGCATCCGAGACGCCATACCCTTTGACGTACTGGAGATAGAACGGGAGCAGGTAGTTGATGCCGGCAAAGCTGAAGAAGAGCAGGCTTACGATGAGGTTTGTCATCAGGAAATTCCGGTTTTTGAAGAGCCGGAGTTCCAGTAACGGGTCGGCGACTTTGAGTTCGTGCCAGACAAAGTACGCGAGGGTAAGGATGGCAAGTGCAAGGGAGCAAAGAATGACCGGGGATGTCCAGCCGAGAGTCACGCCTTCCGACACGGCAAAGAGCAGGGCCGCAAGGCCGGTGAAGATCAACAAGGCACCGTACTTGTCAAAACCGGCAGGCATATCGTGGTGTGTTGAGGCCGGGATCACCTTTGCGCCGAGCAGGATCGCGACAATTCCCACCGGTACATTGATGAAGAAGATCCAGTGCCAGGAGAGGTACTGGGTGAGCACGCCACCGATGGTAGGCCCGATGGCGGTCCCGAGTGCGGCCACCGTCATAATAATTCCCATGGCTTTTCCTTTCATCTTCATGGGGATGTACGCAGCCACCATCGCGGGCGCTATCGCCGTGATCATGGCACCTCCTATGGCCTGGAAGGCACGTGACCCCACGAGCACGGGAAATGAGGAGAGGAGATCGGGAAGGATACCGCATGAAAGCGATCCTATGGTGAAGATAAGAAATCCCGAGAGGAAGACTCTCTTGAATCCTATGCCATCGGACAATTTGCCGAAGATGAGGACGCAGCCGGCAAGTACGAGGAGGTAGATGGTCGCCATCCAGCTGACCGTGGTCGACGAGATATCAAAGGCCGCGGATATGGTCGGCAGGGCAATATTGACGATCGTTCCGTCCAGTGCCGACATGAAGGTTGCAAGAGAGATGGAGATGATCAGGAGGTTTAATCCTGCATTATCCGTTCCCGGTCGGGTAATTTCCATGCAAGGTTATTCGCGGGCAGAATAAAAAAGGTGGGTGATCCACTCCGGATCACGGTATATCAGATGAGGTTGTGGTGATTACCCGGAACAATGTTCAGACGGGATCTCTGCATTCAGCCGGTCTGGTTGACCGGTCCCTTGTATGCCCCGGAACCAAGCCACCAGTCATCGTCTACCTGTGCACCGTATCCCAGTTTGGATTCGAGCGTGTTGTTGTGGAGGGGGTTGATGTACGTGAACCGGTAGAATCCGCTCCCGTTCCGGACTGCAGATCCCATCTCCGTGACAAAGACCCCGTTCGCCCCTTCGCGGATCTTCCCTACCGACTCCGGGTTGATCGGGTGGGCGAGCGTTGTGCCGTTGAAGCCATAGGCATAGATGTAGAGTTCCCCTTGTATGAACGACCCGTTTTTGTTGTTGAACTCTGCAAGGGCCACATCCCGGCCATGGGTCTTGGCATAGGCAACCGCACGCTCTACAAAGGCGACGAGCGTCTCATTGGAGACATAGGTCTCCGGCTGTATGGTATCAGTACTGATCGGTGTTCCCGGAGGATCACCGGTCCGGGTTTGTGTGCAGCCGGCAGTACAAAGAAAAACGCTGAGTGCCAGCACCACAAGGAATGAAACTGAGGATTGGTTCATGGTATTTATTTGGATTCATCTCAATAAAAACCGGGCGATTCAGTATAAATTAAGGATAATGACCAGATACCCGTGAGCACATAAATCGCACTCATTTTTTGCGGATTTATGGTGCCCGCCAGAGAACGGACGATCGTCCTCCGTGGTACCTGACGTGAGCGGGTACCTGATCGCGTCAGGTTGCTTTTGAAACGGTGAATGATACATAACTCTTTCTCCCGATGAGGCAATGGGAGTGTAAGAGTGGAGCAGGAGATGGGGGGAAGACGGACAGATTCAACGAGGAGATACGATTGTGCCCGGTTCATCTGTACCTACCTGCTCATGAACCACATCAGCCGTGCCGTGGTCACCGCACGGGATATTGCACAATTCCATCACCTGCCCGAACGATCGTCCATGTCCATTGCCGCCATGCTGAATTTCCTGTACTCCAATCACATCCGGGACACCCGGTTTGGCTTTTATATCCGGGGAACTGCCCCCTTCAAGAAATGTGATTATCCCCATGCCTATACAATAGAACTGATCGATGAGGCCCGCGGACTGCTGTGACCCGCACCGCGAGATCCACACGGCCCGTAAGAGTACTCCGGGCCCGGAACCTGCAGGAGCGTGTCTCCGGCATCATTTTTTCAAAACGGGAGCGTGCGGTATGACCCGCACCTGGCTGCAACGAATGATGCAGCAGAACGATACCGATCTGCTCTCATATGATTTTGCCGACAGCCAGCCCACATGGAAGTCCTGGTGGTTCCGGATCGCAACCGCGATTGTCTGTACCGGCATCATCTGGTATCTCTTTGTATGATCCGGAAACGCCCGTTCCTGAGCCCTCATACCAACAGGATCGGCCGGGCCTGACCGGTTTAATGTGTAGTGCCGGATCGCAAAAGGGCCGGCGATCTCCCCGGATTAAAAAAAGAATTATCCCGTGACCCTAATCACGGCGCAATACCCGGCACATCGGCCGGTACATTATAGGCATCCATCTTATGGGTCATATACGGGGTGAGGATGGTGGAACGGGTCCGGCATTTCCGGCAGCTGGCATCCCGGCTCTCCTTGTAATGATCCCGCGGGGTCTTGGTGATGATGATGTTCTCGGCAGTGCATGCAGGGCAGGTGAACCGGATCACATACCCGGTACGGGTGCCATTAATTTCTGGATTCTTTTTTCGTTCTCTCATTGCTGGATTCCTGGGATGTTGTCATGCGGTGCCAACAGGCAGGTAGCATCACTGCCTACAATGCACCGGTGCAAAAATGGTTTTATTCTGGATATGGTGTGGCCCGCAGGTTTTTTTTCTGCGGTGATATGATCAAGAACAGATCCGCGTTTGACAAAACCGTTTAAGATTAT
>JBAZQF010000019.1:0-31077 GCA_041645355.1 Methanoregula sp. | reverse complement strand
CCGGGTCGATTATCGAGGCCCGGTTGTATGCCTCGAGCGATTCGTTATAATTTTTCAGATTGAAGAGGACGAGACCCTTGTCCATCCATGCAGAGGCATTGTTCGGGTTAAGTTTCAGGGCCTGGTTATATGCCTCGAGAGATTCGTTAAAATTTTTCAGATCGGAGAGGACGTCCCCCTTGTTGATCCATACCGAGGCATTGTTCGGGTTAAGTTTCAGGGCCTGGTTGTATGCATCGAGAGATTCGTTATATTTTCCTTGTTCATTCAGGGCAACTCCCCTGTCGTTCCATGCTGCGGCCTCCGAGTCAGATGTAGTGCATCCAGCCATCAGCGTCGCGGCAACGAGCAGGAGAATAATGGTAAAAAAAAATCGCATGATTCCAATACATTATCCGGGCCTTTAAAAAAGCCTGACGATATTCCGTTGGTCGCACCCGGGTTTTTCTTTCGCACCACCCGGTTCATTCTCTTCAGGCAGCTGCTTCACGAGCGTCGGGTCGGGATAGGGCCTGACTTTCCCGGTCGTTCCCGGTTCGAACCGGCAGGAATCATTCACTGGTCACCCGCCCGTACGAGTTCCTTAAAAGAACCGAGTCGTTCCCTGTCGATGCCGATGGCAGGGAGCATGTCATTGGCGTTTTATCCGGGCTGGTCGGGGGAATCACATCATCAACGATGTCAGCCACCATTTTAAGAGAGCAATCCATTGGCGGGAACGGTGCAGGACGATCGACGCGGTTCCCGGGAGGATCCGTTTTGATGTTTTTTAGAATTGATATATCCGGGGGCATGATCGGGTAAGCCCGCAAACGGGATCCTGCCGGGATGTACAGGGCGATTAAAGAATGGAAACTTCACATGCCTGCCGTTACCATCGTTTTTGCCGTGATCCATGTAACCTTGGTTATCCTGCAATATTTCTTTTAATGCAGATGATGCCAGACCCGGAAAAAATTAAAAGAAACGTGGCTATGCCCTGCTCGTTCACGGTCTCGTTGATATCGGGATGAAGTCCCTCTGCACCGGTATATTCCTCGCTCAGGCAGCGTTCAGGTACGGCTAACATATGAGGTCGCACCCCTCCAAGCATCTGAAGCGATCAGTTACGAACTGGCAGTTGGACAGGCAGATATCGCACTTACTCAATTTATGCGAGTTATTTGGGGGTGGGCTGGCATTCTGCTGTGGCAGGTCAACGGCAGCATAGTGGAGGGTGCAAGAGCACTGCCAAGGATCGCAAGGCAGACGATGAAGAGCACGAGGCGTGCAAGCGGGGATTTTCTGGGGATGGTATGGGATGTTCACACTTCCGGATTATCCATGAAAAGTACGGCAGGACTGTAGATCAGGATTGGTGAAATGGAATTTTTTCTGCCATGATCTTCCAACTGCAGTTCCGGATGGCTGCAGGATGCAGGGGCTCCTCGTCCCCGCGTACGGCTCCCCGTTCCATTCCTATTCGCAGCAGCCGTAATCTTTCATACACGACTCAAGCCAGTCAAGATCTGTCCCGCCAACACGGCATATAGTGGCGCGGATATAGGCGCAGGATCCCTTGTAACTAATGGTACACGATTCGCTGTTGGCCGGGGGATGCAATGCAGTTTCCTGCGTCGGGAGGTCAACAGCAAGGTAGTGGGCAGTGGCAACGATGGTGGCGGCGATCGCTAAGCAGACGATGAAGAGGATGAGGCGGGGATTGTTGTGCAGCAGTCATGAATTCGGCCTCACTACTCTTTGGTTTTGTCATGGCTGGTATAAAATACCCATGAAACGGATCTACGGAGCCTCAGTCATGAGTCCTCCCCAATACCGCCACACATAGTATCCGACAGTTCACTCTCTCAAAAATAATAATTTTTCACGCGAAAATCGCTTGTAACATGCTCACCTTTTTAAAAAGCCGACCCATCATCCGAATGCCGGGTGGTCTTCAGACTCGGGGCAGAAGAAGAACCCAGGGGGTTCTTCGAATTTGAGGATGAGACGGCTGCAGGTCTTCGAACCCGATCGTGATCGATGCTGGAAAAAGGTAAACGGGTGTAAAATGAGTGCGGGGAAGTATCCCCTGGACGCAGTGCAATGAGAATGATGGGGCGTTTCAATCAATTTTTCATAAATTTTTTATTCGTGCCGTTGCAGAAAACAGTGTATAATTTTATTTTCTCGTGATCGCGGCGTCCGGACAAACCTCCGCAAACTTGCAGCTCAGGCACTCCCGCTGCGAAGGTGTTGCCGGGAAATCCCCATATTCATAGGAAGCATTCATCTCGCCAAATTCCCGGGGGATCATCTCCTGAATCACGGCAAGCTGCTCCCAGAAGAATGAATACGGTTTTGTCGCGCCGGTCTTCAGAAATACCAGTTCGGTGCGGATATCGTCACAACTTTTCCGGTAATACTGCATGGCCCAGAGCACATACGCCGCCATCTGGAGTTCCGACTCGTACTCGTCATCGTCCCGCCCGGTCTTCCAGTCCGAGAGGAGGAGCGTGCCGTCCGGCATCTTCCCGACAAAATCCACCTTGACGATGACGCCGACATCCCCGATTTTGAAATGATCGAACGTCTCGTGCCGGAGGCATTCTCGGGCAGTGTAGTCCGGCCATTTCCCGAAGAAGGTCTGGAGGCAGGTCTTGCCGTTCTCATCAATGTAGGCATAAAACGATGAGGGGGTAGTCTCGCCATTGTGATATTCGGTGAATGTCTCGCCGCCGATATTTTTGTACCGCAAAACTTTCTTTGAGAACTCGCTCATTGCCGTGGCCGGATCCATCGGTTTGTTCTCGCAATGCAGTTGGATCTGCTGGTCGATGATATCGTGAATGAGCTGGCCCTGCACGACAAATTTTGACGTGAAGTTCTTGAGGTACCGGATCTTTTCCGGATTCACGACCGGATTTGATTTGACGTACGGGGCAATGTATTCAAAATAATACTGGCGCTGGCACCGGTGCCAGACCCGGTGCCGGGTGAAGGACCAGGAATTTATTTTGTGGAAGAATGGGTCCAGGTCGGCCATATATTTCTGTAGAGGACTGGTGCGAAATATCTTCCTCTTTTTTGCGTCTTACATCAACCAGGATATACCATTATAATTTCACGTTCACCGCAGCAAGATACTCGCCGAGCGCCTGCAAAAATGCCCGGATATCTTCCGGATAAATTGCGCCCATGACCGAGAGCCGGAACGATCGCTCTCGGATCTTTCCCGGGTAGATGGTAAATCCCCTGCTGTAGAGAAAATCGTGCATGCGGGTGAAATCAAAACGGGGATCATCCGGCTCCAGGACCGTTAAGAGGATGTGCGATTCGAGCTCTTCTGTGAGGAGCAGAGAAAAACCAAGGGATAGCAGACCCGACCGGAGCATTGTATAGTTCTCGTTGTACCGCTGGTAGCGTTCAGCACCCCCTTCTTCAAAATATTCCCGGATAGCCTGCTGCAGGGCATAGGCAACCTGGACCGGCATGGTAAACGGGGTCTGACCGGTGGTTTCAAGATACTGGTACTGGCTGTACAGATCGAGATAAAACGAACGCTTCCGGTACCCTTTTATCATTTCCAGGGCATCGTTTTTGCAGATAACAAACGCGATGCCTGCCATTCCCTGGATGCACTTGTTTGAGGTTGAGAGCAAAAAATCGGCGCCGGAGGCCCTGATGTCGATCGGCACCCCGGCGTAACTCGAAATGGCGTCGACAATAAAGGTGCACTGGTACCTCTTGGCCAGGGCACCGGTCTCGTTCAATGGGTTGAGGATCCCGGTGGTTGTTTCGTGATGGACGAACACGACACAGCAGATGGTGCGGTCCTGTTTGAGCACTTCTTCAACAACCGCCAGGTCGATCGGGCTGCCCCAGTCAAAGCGGATTGGAACGCAGGGGATGGAATATGTTTGTGCAATGGCCACAAATCTCTCGCCATAGGCCCCGTTCACGATGACAGCGACTTTTCTGTTTTCCGGAACCACGGAGTTGATCACGGAATCCATGACGGCCGTTCCGGATCCGGCAAACAGGACGGTGGTGTACGTATCGTCGCCCCCGGCTATCTTCACCAGGTCCCGGCGTATCCCGGAGAGGACCTGCACGAACTCCTCTTCCCGCGGACAGATATCCGGCACTACCAGTGCAGCTTTCACGGTATCGGTCGTGGTGGCAGGTCCCGGGTTTAAGAGGATATTCCGTTTCATGGTTCTGACTCTCTTGTGTCCGGTGCAGGCAGCAGGGAGGCTGCGGGGCCGGAGGTTTGGTCCCGGTTCATCCGGCTGAACAAACCCGGTGTCACCGTTACGGTCCCCCCAGGGAATTCATAAACCGCTCTTTCATCTGCGGGGGCAGCGTGGCAGGCCGTCCCAGGTTCTCGCACGTTCCCTGTTGTATCTTCAGGTGAATAAAGGTTAATTCCGGATCCTGCTTCCAGGCAGACAGGTACCGATTAAGTTCTTCCAGATTATGTGCGTGCACGGCCTTTGGGTACCCGCACGATGCGGCAGTTCCGGTAAAGTCCACAGCACCGGAGACCGTCATCTGTCCGCCGGTGGATTCATAGGAGTTGTTGTCTAAGAGGATGTGGAGCAGGTTTTTGGGGCGGTACCAGCCGATCGTTGCAAGACTTCCCAGCCGCATGAGGAGTGCCCCGTCCCCGTCTACCGTGATGAAGAACCGGTCCGGCCGGGCCCGTGCCAGGCCAAGGCCGATCGATGCAGCGCAGCCCATGGAACCGATCATGTAAAACTCGTTCCTCTCGTCTCCTGTTACGGATAACTCCCGGCTGGTGTATCCCGTTGTCGCGATGAGGAATGTATGGCAGTCTTTTGCGGAACGGATCACGTCCAGGGCATCGGATCGGAGGGGCGGGTCGTCCCTGCCGGAAGGGCTCTCTGTCCTGGTGGACGGGACATGCACCCCTTCATTCCGGGGAGCTGGATACGGGGCAAAGGTGCCTTTTCTCACAACAAATGCGAACATCTCCCCCGGTTCAATGATCCGGGCTGCACGGTCCAGCTGTCCGGCGGCATCTTCGGGATTGTCCGATAAATATTCCCAGGCAATGCCCATCAGTTCGAGCAGGGGGATGGTGATCCTTCCGGTGAGCGCATGCTGGGGTTCATCAGAAACGCCTTCTTCTCCCCGCAGGCTGACAAATACCAGCATGGGAATTTTGAACACGGCACAGAGCGATGTGAGGGGCGACATGGCATTGGTCAGCCCCGAGTTCTGCATCAGCACCACCGGTCTCTTTCCCCCCATGTACGCTCCCGCACACACCGCAACCGCGTCCCCCTCGTTTGCTGCAATGATATACTCCCCGCGATCCTGGGCACTGTTGATGAGGCCTTTCAGGTACGAACACGGTACGCCGGAAAAAAAAGAGAAGCCCCGATCCTTGAGCTGATGAACAAACTGCCCGGGATCCAGCATTATATCTCATCCGTTCTCTGCAGGTCGGCGATGGTATTGATGTCCAGCCAGTTCCCCTGGATGAACTTGACGCAGACGGGATGCTTCTTGAGAATCTCCATGAAGAGATCCTTCATGCGCAGTCTGCCGAAATCCTTCCGGTCCTGCATCTGTTCGAGAGTTTCCCGGACTATATTCCCGCCGGTACGGCTGACCTTGAAGATGCCGATAAATTCCCCACAAATTTCACCCGGTTCCAGGTCCGGGCCGATTTGACTGAGACTGACATTTTTAAAGAACAGCTTCTTGGAGTACGGGATACTGGTCTTCACGTATTCGTGGTACCCGGAGTCCCGGGAATAATCCGCATCGGCGATGATGGTGATATCGCTGTCATCGTTGACCAGCTCGTTTAAGATGTAACTCTTATAGAAAAGGTCCCCGTAGGAGATGATCGAGGACTCCCGGATCTCCTCTTTTGCCAGGTACAGCGATCCCAGTTCCGTGGTATTCCGGAAATCGTCGTTATCGATAGTCCTGATCTTGTCGGAAACAACGTTCTCCTTGGCAAACCCCCGGACAACGACAATGTCCTTGATCCCCATCTGGGTAAAGTGATCGATCTGGTGAAAAAGGATCGGTTTCCCCCCGATTCGGAGGAGCGCTTTGGGGATATGTGCCGTCAGTACTCCGAGTGTTTTTCCCTGGGATGCCGCAAGGATGATTGCATTGATCGTCTTACCGGCAACAGGAAGATATGCCTGTTCTGCCGCCTCCAGCTCAGCGTCACCCTGGAGGCGGAACACTTCGCCCACGGGAACGATGGTATCTTCGATATTGATCAGGTACTGCTCGTCATGCAGCTGGCGTGACAGTTTCTGCATGGCCGTGATGGAAGCCCGCAGGTTGTGGTTTGCCCAGATAATCGTGCGTATTCCCAGCGAGGCCAGTTTCTCAGGTGGTGTCGAATAATATTTTGTGGGAATGACAATGACCGGGGTTACGTTCTTCCACGCCTTCATGAACTGTTCGATCTCAACCGCACTGGATTTTTTACTGTGAATGAGGATTGCATCTGCACCGGCATTCCGGTACTCATCGGCCCTTATTAGCGCTTCTTCCAGTCCCCAGCCGGCGATAAATGCCTCAACCCGTGCAACTACCACAAAATCCGGGTCCTCCTGGGTATCTTTCATGGCCCGGATCTTGCCGCAGAATTCACTGATATCGGCCAGGGGTTGCTTCTCACGGCTGGCAAGGGAATTTGTCTTGGGGAATACCTTGTCCTCAATACAGACTCCCGCAATATTCCTTGATTCCAGTTTTCGCACAAGCCTCCGTGCGTTATTGAAATTACCGTACCCGGTATCCCCGTCAAGCAGGATCGGAAGCGTTGTGGCATCGTTCATGTACTCGGCGACATCAACAACCTGGGTCCAGGAGGCTTCGTTATTGTCGCGGAGGCCCAGGGAGGCGGAGATGGCAAGGCTGCTTGCCCAGATGCCCTTAAATCCTGCTTCCTCAACAATTTTTGCCGAGATGCCACTGTGGGCCTCCATGAGGAATTCCATGTCAGGCGATGTTATCATCTTCCGGAGAAGGGTGGATTTTCTCATCGTATCCTCAAACCCGTCACGGGTGCTGCCTGCAGGAATGAAACGGTTTTGCCCGGCAGGAACAGGCATACGCAGGTTATACCGGGATGAGGTGCGGTATCCGTTGCCGCGTCAGGAGAACCGGAGTGCATTGTATATCCTTTCCCGTTCTCATGCAAAATGGTTATGCCCGGCAGGATTTTGCCGCATCCGAGCTGTGCTGTTTTTCCTTCGTACGGCATCAGTGCCGGGTTTACCCGCTTGCAATACGAACCCGGCGGTCGTTTTATCTGGGAGTAAAAAAGAGTCTACCATGAAATTCGCATGGCCCAGGAATCTGCACCGGAGGATACCGGCGGAAACATGCATGCCGCCAAGCAGCGTACACTCCTTGTCGGCCTGATCCTGGATATTATCAGCATCATTCCCTGCATCATTGCTGCAATCCTTGCCGGGTCCATCGTCCTCTATGCGGATGCAATCAAAGCCACCAACGAGATCCTGGCAACCTTCCTCTCCTACCTGACCCTCCGGAAGATGGGAGACGGCGGAGCAGGTGCCTATGATTATGGTGTGGGAAAATTCGAGACATTCGCCTCCCTGATCACGGGCGGGGTCATGTTCATCTCACTTGCTTTTGTCATTGCCATGGCGCTGTACCGCATTGCTGTGCCGAGTGAGATTGTCCTCGAAGGGGCTCTCATCGGGATCTTCTTTCTCATTCTCGGTGGCAGCAAGAACGTCTGGCTCTGGAGGAAGAACGTACGGCTGTACCGGATCTCACCTTCACCCATCCTTCATTCCCAGTGGCGTCTCTACCGCTCCAAGGCGCTCTCGGATTTCTTTGTTCTTCTCTCGGTTGTCGCGACACTTGCGCTTTCAGCCTATGCCTGGTCCCTGTATATCGATCCGATCTCCTCATTCATTATTGCCGGGGTCATCGTCACATCGGGATACCGGATCTTCTCGTCATCCCTCCCGGCTCTTCTTGACAAGACCCTTGATGAAGAACTCCAGATGGTGATTGTCGGTGAGCTTGCGGCATTTTTCGATGACTATACCGCGCTCCACGGTGTCCGCTCGCGCAGGTCGGGCCACAGCATCTATATCGAGATCTTCCTGGAATTCGAAGGAACCCGGCCGATGTCCGATGTACAGGACAGCATTGACCGGATCAGGACCTCGCTGGAATCAAAGATCCCCGAAAGTATTGTCAGCATTATTCCCGCACGGGAGCCTCCTCTTAAGAAGAACCAGAAGTAGTCAGGCTCTTGAGCCAGACACTCGACCGGGTCCCCCGGTCTGCCCGGAACCTCACGTACCGGATCATGAAGACCGGTTCATTAAATTGGTGATTACTGAATAGAAGCCACCAGCGAATACTCAAGAGATACATTTCACGAGATCATCATAAAGGTCATGGTGACGGTGATTGTATCTGAACTCCAATTCTTTCAGGTAAAACGGGAATTTCTTCGGGTTCACCCTTTTTTCTCTTCAGGTATTACCGGGGCCGGGCGTTCCTGCGCCCTCGTTTGCGTGTCCGGCAATGGGTATTCGTATGGATTTCCGACGCCCCGCTCCACGGATCAGTCACCCATCGTGACCGATTCCGTGGACGAAACCTCGTAGATCTTCAGCAGTGTCGGGGACGCATGCCACGGATTCGTCTTTTCAAAATACTCCCGCATATGGGGCTGTGCGATATGCTCATCGAGATGCCCCCTGCTCGCCCATTCTTCGAGGAAATGATAGGAATCGTTGGAAATCCCGATAACCAATTCGTAGCGGGTGCACCCGTTCTCTCTTCTCACTATCGGGACGATCTTCCGGACTTCGCGGATGAAATCGCCACGGGATTCCGGTGTAATGAAGCATTCGGCATCAACAAGGATCATGGTGTATCACCAGTATGAGGTTCCCCAAAAAAAGGTAGTATGGTTCCTTATCGAAAAAAGGTGGCCAGCCAGCTCCATGGATCGGGAAGGAACCGGTAGTCATTCCGGCCGATTACCGGCTCGGAACGGGGGATATCCACCCACCCACAGAATCCGGAGAGATCCCTCCCGGGCCAGCAGTTACAACTTTTCGGAACATTCAAGTTCCTGGCATAGCGACAGGCAGAAGAAGTAATCTTTGTCGATTTTACAGTTGTGCTTGCATAGGTCGCAGTTTGATTTGCTGGATCCCGCATTCTCCGGTGCCGGCATGTTCTTCTGCGCCGGGAGATCGATGACAAGATAGTGAGCAGCGGCAAAGAGGCTTGCAGCAATCGCTAAGCAGCATATGAACAGCACGAGGCTGGCGAGCGGGGAACGCTGGGATTCTGACATGGTTTTATCCTCACTGCTTTCCAGTTTTGTCATGACGGGTATAAAATACCCGTGAAAGAGAGTTCCGAACCACCACTCGCCGGGCCCGATGGGGATTGCCGCGAATTGTTCCTCGCAGAATACCCGAGGGGGAAATTTGCATAACACCTCCGTGCGATTTTGCAAGGTTTAACCAGAAAAACACCGCACCGTCAGTCATGTACGGGTATCATTGTTCTCGATCTCCTGCATTCCGGATCACGGCACTGCAAACGGGAGCCCCGTCATGACAATGACACTGCCTGAACGGGAGCAGGGAAAAATGGACCTGCTCCATAGTTAGAGCAGAAGAGAAAGGAAAAGCAGGAAATACAGGGTAATGGAAAGCGGGAGAATGGTCCGTAATGACCAGCGGCTGACCTGTTCAACACGGCAGTTATCCCCGGACTCCGTGAATTTCTGGATGAGGATCCCTGATATCAGTACCATGACAATCGTCGTATACGTGATGACCATGAACACATCCAGGAAGGTTGCATACGCGACGAGCGGGATGGAATCGGATATTCGCCAGTGGATGAACACAGCGACAATGAGCATCGAAGCACCCAGTCCCAGCCTCGACGAGCCTTTCATCGCCAGCGAAAAGAACGTGACTACGAGGAGAAGCAGGATGGGAAGGAAAAATTTCAGGAGTGTTGATGTACTGTCTCTCCGGATATGATAACTGAAGACTGCACGGGAATAAGGGGCCTCATCCTTGCCATAGGAGCGGGATATGATGCGGGAGTCTTCTCTGGACATCTGCCATCCCGGAATGCCGATATCCGGCTCGTGGCCGGTGGAGTTCCGGTGAACTACGAGCATCATGGTGCGCTCATCATGCAGTTTTGGCTCGATCTCGATCGAGAGGGTATGACGGTCGAACGGGTACTGGTGGAGGTCGGGATCGGCTGTCATAGCTGCAAAGATCCGGTAACTTTTCTCATCAGGAGTGTCGAGGAGGGCATCCACCGAGGTTACACGCCCGTTCACAATTTCGAGATCTGTCAGAGAAACGGGTGAATCTGATGCCAGGGTAAGGTAAAAATTGACCCCGAACGTACCATCAGCGACATTGAAACTCTGCAAATCCATCACATACACGCCGGTCTCTACGATCTGCGGGCGGGTGGTGTTCTGCAGCGCGGGAACTTCCGCGGTGGCCATAACCGCGGTTGGCAGTGCAACAAAGAAAACCGCGAAGATGACCGCGAGAAAGATCCACGGGCGTCGCCTTGTTTCGCTGATGAGATGACTCTGTGCCCGCCTCTCTCCCATTCCCTGGTATCTGTCGTGAATATTATCGTCTTCCTGTAGAAGTGTAAGGGTGAATGATGTATATAAATTCACAAGAATTCTTTTTCCCCAATACTTGGCAAGACACCTTTAAGGGGAGTACCCTGCCCGGCTCCGGCCGACTTGCCGAATGCCGTGACACCTGAACCGTCACCTCCGGATGCCGCGAGGATGTCCTTACCCGCCACATCCCCAACCTTAATCCCCATCGCACCCGTCCGGTTACTATCGCACCCGTGATGTCCTATGAAACAAATCCTGCCCGTAACCATTCTCGTTCTCCTTGCCCTCGCGATCATCACCGCCGGCTGTACCTCCTCGCCATCAGCACCGGCGCAAAAATCCCCGGGCGATCTTCTCTTTGCACAGGCTGAACACGAATTCCAGGATAACAATCTCCATGCCGCAACGTCACTCTTCCGGCTCGCGCAGGAGAATTATACGGTGGCCGGTAATATCGCCGCCGCGAAGAACGCCCGGGACCGGATCATGATGATGCAGCTGATGACCTTTCATTACCCGTACAACCGGAGCACCATGGACGGGATGCTGGCTGAGATCTTCCCGGACCTTTCGGCTGCACAGCGGGCTACCCTGCTGGACGATCCCGGGGCTGTGACCCTGCTATCGGACGGGGAGGTATGGTACTTTGAGGATACGATCTCCAACATCGTGTTCCATAACATGACCATCATGCAGAACGCGAATGCAAAAAAGCACTACACCCCGTTCTATGACGAACTGACCCCGCTGGCATTCGCCCAGAAGACCGGCGGCGCCGACCCGTACAGTGACCCGGTGGCATGGGAAGGGAAGGAGGAGATCGCGATCCCCCGCAACCAGCTCCCGGCAAACGGAACGCTGAAACTCTGGGTCCCGCTGCCGATCGAGTACGGGCCCCAGAAGAACGTGACCATCATGTCGCTTGAACCGGCGCAGTACCTGAAGTCCACGACCGGCACGGGCGCAGACCTCGGGCTTGCGTACTTCGAGATCCCGCTTGCGGAGATCCGCGATCCGTTCGTGAATGTCTCCGCCCGCTTCCGCTTCACGGAGTACACCCAGAGATTCACGGTTGATCCCGCGAAGGTGCTGCCCTACAACACGAGCGATCCGGAATACCGGAAGTACACGGCCCCGACAGCAAACATTGCCCTTACGCCGGCCATGAAACAGAAGGCACAGGAGATCGTGGGCAACGAGACCAACCCGTACCTGCAGGCGCAGAAGATCTACCGGTATGTCTCGGACTCGCTCCCCTACAGCCATGCCCCGCACATGCAGCTCGAAGCAACCGGTGAGCCGCGGTCCGTGTACGTGCTTGAGACCGGGATCGGGGACTGCGGGGCGCAGAGCCAGTACTTCGCGGCCCTCTGCCGATCGATCGGTATCCCGGCCCGGGTCCCGGTCGGCTACCAGATGATCCTCGGGCCGGCCGGCACGCATGTCTGGGCGGAGTATTATGTGGAAGGCTACGGGTGGATTCCCGCTGATGTCACAGTCGCGGAAGGTGCTGACTGGTCGTACAACGCGACCACGGCAGAACGGGAACAGTACCGTGACTTCTTCTCCCGGAACCTGGATGCGTACCGCTATGTCATCCAGAAGGATGTGGATGTCCCGCTCACTCCCGATCCGGGCGCTGATGAGGTTGTGATCACCAGAAACACGATCCAGATCCCTGTTGCCGTGTGCGATGCGTGCACGGAGAATCCATCCATCATGATCCCGCAGAATTACTGGACCATCACGGTCGCGAGAGCATAAAAAAAATTTCTTTTTTGTAAACCGGTAGCCGGACCCAAAGTCAGGAATTCTGATCGGCCAATACGATCGCACCGGAACGCGGGTTCCGGTTTCGGGGATTATGAAGGAAGGCAGCAGTCGGTGTTCTGGCGCTTCACCCGGTCTCACCTTGTAATCCCCCACCTTGAAATTTGAGGATGGTCTTTTTGAAATACTCCTGCATGGGGGAGCTTGTGCGATGTGCCCTAACAGATCAGGCTGCATTCGGACATGCATGCGTAGAAATCCGGTGCGTCTTTGCAGTGGTACTCACATATGTCGCATTTGAGTTTCGGATTTATAGTACCATTATCCGGGGGAGCATTGCTTTTCTGCGCCGGAAGATCCACGGCATAATCGTGGACTGTGGTAACGACACTTCCGAAGATCGCAAGGCAGACCATGAACAGTACAAGCCGGGCACGCGGGGAAAAGGAGTCTGTCATCGGATACGCCTCACCGGATGAACACCTGTATATACACGATGATGGGGAGGGAGAACTTAAAAGTTGTACCCGTGTTCCGGGTTCATGCCCCCATACGCTCCCCTCACGCTTTCATCGTGACCGATTCGGAGGAGGCGATCTCGTAGATTGTCAGCCGGGTCGGAGAGGACTGCCAGGGCGCAGTCGTGGTGAAATACTCCCGCATGTGGGGCTGTGCAATGTGCTCGTCAAGGTGCTCCCTGCTCTCCCATTGCTCGATGAAATGATAAGACTCCCCGGAGATACCGAGCATCAGTTCGTAGCGGGTGCATCCCTTCTCACGAAGCACGGTCGGAACGATCTTCTTTACTTCCCTGATGAAATCGCCGCGGTGTTCGACCGCAATGAAACATTCTGCATCAACCAGTATCATAGGAATTCTCCCGTACACCGTTTCCCTGTGAGCGTATTATCATTCCTCAGTCGTATCGGTTCCCGGGGATATCCGCGCTTTTAAAAAAACGGACCCCGCCGTACCGCCCGGCTCGCAATACCATCGGCGAGAATGCCGTAGATAATGCCAAAGAGAAGGAGCATGGCGGCCCCGAAATAGTTGTGGGCAAAGAAGGGGACGATGCAGAGCAGGAGGCTGAACAGTGCGCCGATCCCGGCTCCCCGGAGAACCGGGCGTACGGGGATCCCGTCGGCAATGCCGATCACCATACCCTGGAGGACCCGGCCATAGAAGATCATCAGCATGAACCACGGCTCGGGCGTGATCCCCGGGGGTGCTGCAATAAGCAGGCTTGCGGCACACCATGCGCCGGTCAGGATACCGACAGCAGTCGTTATCGCGATCCGTTTCTTCTGCACCATAGTTCCGGATGAGAAGTGGCGGCAGTCAGGCTTAAGCATTTCTTTGTTTTAAAAAAGGGGAATAGTCCCTGCCCCTCATTGCAGGGCCGTAATGATTGTCCTGCGTATGTCGGCCACTCCCGTCTGCGAAGTCCCCATCCCGTTCAGGTTCCAGGTAACGTACGTGTCCTCCTCCGGCAGGTAATACCAGAACGTAAACGACCCGGGGTAGCCCCCGGTGTGCCCCTGTACGGTTACATTCGACGGAGAGATACGTTCGGTAGCGTACCCGAGACCGTAGCCGGCCTTCCCGGATTGCGGCGTGGGTATCTCCATGCGGGCAAGCGAACTCCGGTTGATAATCTTCCCTTCGCGGAGCGCCCGGTGGAATCGGTTGAGGTCGGCCGCCGTGCTGACGATATCGCCGGCCCCGCGGTCGAACAGGACATAGCAGTCCGTGAAGTCCATGAACGATCCGTCACCTGCGGGCATGGTCGCCCGCATGTGGGGGCCGGGGATATGGTTGGTATGCTGGAAGAAGGTCTCGTTGAGGCCGGCCGGAACAAGGATCTTCCTGGTCGCATAGTCCTCGTACGGGACACCGGCTGCCTTGTCAACGATGAGCGTGAGGAGGATATAGTTCACGTTCGAGTAGGTGTAATTCGTCCCCGGGGGATACAGCGGGCTGTCCTGTAGTCCCATCGTGAGGCCGGCCTGGTACGGGACCGGCGTGTCGGGATCGCTGAGCTCCCGGAGATTAATTGCCGTCTCGTTGTAATCGGCAATGCCGCTCGTGTGGTCGAGGAGCTGGCGGATGGTGATGGCATGGCCGTTCGGGATTCGTGCAACGAGGCCCGGCTCCAGCCAGCGGTCGATGGGATCGTCAAGCGAGAGTCTTCCCTCTTCGGCAAGTTTCTGGACCGCCACACTCGTGAAGGTCTTGGAGACGCTGGCGATCAGAAAGCGCATGCCGGGCTGCGCCGGTTCACCGGTGACGGGCGATGCGTTCCCGAAAGCGTTGTTCCAGGTCCAGTGCGGCGTTGAGACCTCGATCTGCATGCCGGGGATACCGGCCTCACGGATCGCCATCTCGCTGAGATTCTGGAGCCGGTCGCTGACATCGGCCGGAGGGGAGTCCTGCCGGGCACCCGCATCGGTCCGTGGAGATGACGCCGCCTGCGTGCATCCCGCACTGACCATGCAGGCAATCAGGATAATTCCAATTGCGAGGAGGAGGGGGGAGGGTCTTGGTATCATAGTGCACCAGAAGATACCTTGAACCACCGGCATTAAAGAATTATTCTGCCGGGAAGGCCGGACGGATCCCGCACGCAGGTACATTGAAACTAAAAAAAGAGAAGAGTTTGTTGGATAATTATTGCCGGATGCCGTTCCAGGTGAGCGTTGAATTCGAGAGCTCACTCTCGTTCACTGCATGTACCCACCGGCCGGTGAATGTGTGCTGATCTTCGGACAGCTTAAAGATGAATAATCCGGTATCATTATCCGTCTCGGAATAGGTTCCGGCAATGGAATCTCCCCGTACCGTGGCATTGAGTGAGCCATTATAGGAGGCTCCATCGGGATACGAATAATGGTAGGTCCCGGATATTTTGGAACCGGTCTGGACCAGGGACAGTACGGATGGCGTCTGGTTTCCATTGGACTCAAGCCAGGAACTGTTCCAGGTGCCGGACCATGGCAGGGCTTCCGGAGCCGGTGTGACTGCAGGTGTTCCTGTAAGAAGAGATGGTGCCGGGGCGGCAGTTGTTACAACCGGTGTTGTTGTGGTCGCAGGTGCGGAACTTGTGCAGCCGGCTGCCATCAGCATGACACAGACAATGCCGGCCAGAATAATACCATGGAATGTTTTCATAATGATCTCATACACGTTGCTCCCAATCGTAATTACCCCATCTGGATTGTGGGAGGTATTCCCCGCCTATTTGGTAAACGTGGCCGGCCCTGAACGAGCTGCACCTGCAGTTATTCCAGACAGAATTTACCGGTAGCCATACTGCCGATGCTGATGTGGAGGCCTATACAAAAAAAATTGTATTACGACAGCAGGGATTATCGAATAGAGGCAGGTCCCTCAAATCTTCAGCCGGGCTCATCAAACTCATGTTGTAACGGTTAAATAATACAAAAAATAATATCCATCATTCTGAAAATCCGGCATCCTGCAGATACCGGATCAGGGACTGGAGACCACGACTTCCATGAAACTGCCCCGCCCGAACCTTACCGCGTTGATACTGATAGGGTTCCTACTGGGAATTTTTGCCGGGCTCATCTTTGGCGATCTCTGCTCCATCATGAAACCGGTGAGCGAGGCATTCATCAAGATCTGGCAGATCACGATCCTGCCCTCCGTTGCCCTTTCACTGATTGTGGGTATCGGGAGCCTGAAACGGGATACGGCAAAAGCCATTGCTCTCAAGGCATTCTTACTCCTCCTGCTGTTCTGGGTAATCTGTATTATTGGTTATTTCTCCTTCCAGCTGGCATTTCCCCCACGGATGGAGGCATCCTTTTTCAGCACCCAGGACCTGTCCGCAAAAACCGATCTCAACCTCATCGACCAGTTCATCCCGTCAAATCCCTTCCTGTCGTTAGCGGACGGGATCATCCCTGCAACCGTAATCTTCTGCCTGTTCCTGGGTTTTGCCCTGATGCTGGATGACGGGAGCGGGCCTGTCATGAACATCCTCCGCTCCCTGTTGCGGGCGTTCGATCGCATGACGCATATCATTGCCAAGACATTTCCCGTGGGCATCTTTGTCATCACGGCCGTGATGGCCGGGACCCTGACATTCGAGGGGTTCCTGGAGCTTCAGGTATTCTTAATCACCCTTGCTGCGGCTGCCATCCTGCTCGGTCTTATCGTCATGCCCCTTCTCATCACCTGTTTTACCCCCTTCCATTACCGGGACATCCTCGCTGCTGCCTCGCGGCCCATGCTCCTTGCATTTTCGACAGGTACAGAGTTCATTACCCTGCCCCAGATCTCCGAAGGCGTGGAGAAACTATTCCAGGGCCAAATCCGTACTCCCAATATCAATAACGGATGCGATTCGGACCCTGACAAAAACCATGATTCGAATACCCGCAGCGGAACCGATCTGAACCGGGAACGGGGAGACGTACAGTCGTACAGCGAAATCCTGGTGCCTGTGGCCTATACCTTCCCGCTTCTGGGCGGGCTTGTTCCCTTCCTGTTTATCCTCTTCGTGGCTTGGCTTTACAACAACCCGCTGGATCTTGCCCAGCAGGTACAATTGATCGTTGTGGGGATCCCCAGCTTCTTTGGCTCGTCCAAGATCTCGGTGATATCACTCCTCTCATTAATGCACCTGCCGGCAGATGCGTACAACCTGTACATCAGTTCGGGGATCCTGCGCCAGGCCTTTGTAGCACCGTTAAGCGTGATATCGATCTTCGCGTTCACCACCATTACCATTGCCCTTACAAAGAACCAGTTCCGGTTCCGGTGGAAGAGGGCAGGCCTCTCGCTCCTGGTCTGTCTCCTGGCAGCAGTCCTCATGATTGCCGGGCTTCACGCGGGCTTTTCATTGCTGCTGGCCGGAACCTATCACGGGGGGGACCAGATCTCTAATGTCGAACTACCCCTTATGGCAGAGGGAAACCGGATGGACAGTGTCGTGAACACGACGGTCTACCGGCACAAGGAGGATGTCCCCGCTGTTGCTCCTCTGCCCCCTGGACGAATGGACGAGATCCGACAGATCCGGGAGAGAGGTGTGCTCCGTGTCGGGTACAATAGCAACAATGTCCCGTTTGTCTTCTTCAACCGCAAGGGCGAACTTGTTGGCTACGATGTCCAGATGGCCTATGACTTGGCCCGGAGCCTGAATGTTTCCCGGATCGAGTTCGTCCCTATTACCGGGACCACCCTTGCCGAATCCCTAGACAGCGGCTACTGCGACATCATCATGTCTGCTGTCATGGTGAACGCGGACAGGCTCGATGCGATGAAATTCACCGACCCGGTTGTCACCGTCCACCTGGCATTCGTGGTACCGGACGGGAAGAAAGCAGAGTTCACGAATCTGGATTCCGTAAGGAAGATGGACGGCCTGCGGGTTGCTGTCTTCAACAACACCGCGCTTGTCAAGGTAGCTCACCAGCTGCTCCCCAAAGCAACCATTGTCCCGATCGATTCGCAGGAGGAGTTTTTTGTGAATGGTTCGGCGGATGCCCTGATGATTCCCGCGGAGGAAGGGTATACCATGACCCTGCAGTACCCGTTCTTTGATGTGGCTATCATCGAACCCTATGATTCCTACCTGATGATGTACGGGTACCCGGTAGCAAAGGACAGCAGCGAATCCTATCTTCTTGCACTGAACTACTGGATCCGTATGGAAATGGACTACGGGATGCTGGATAAAAAGTACGATTACTGGGTGCTCGGGAAGATCCCGGGAATCACTGAACCCCGCTGGTCTGTTGTCCGGAACGCGTTGCACTGGGTAAACTGATCACCTGCAGGCAGGATACCCGATATCGAGGGGGTACCAGGATATTCGGTGCCGGCAATGACTGCCAGATTGGAATTCAAAAGGTGTCGGCCAGGATACCGACAGCGGTCGTGATGGCGATCTGTTTCTTCTGCACCATACTCAAGAGGGAGAGAAGGAAACATGCGGGCATACGCATCTCTTTGTTTTTTTCTCTGGGACGGGGCCCCTCCCGTACCCATACCACTCCCAACATTTTTCTCTTCAGAAGTGCTCGGGAATACCCGATCTCATTTTGTAACGGTTAAATAATACAAAAAAATAATATCCATTATCCTGAAAAATCCGGCATCCCGCAGATACCGGATCAAAAACCGGAGACTCCCACTCTCATGAAACTGCCCCGCTTAAGTCTCTCTCTCTGGATCCTGATCAGTGTCATCCTCGGAATTTTTACAGGATTGTTCTTCGGCGAACTCTGCTCGGTACTGGCCCCGTTCACCGATGCATTCATCAAGATCTGGCAGATCACCGTCCTCCCTTCCGTTGCCATCGCGCTCATTGTCGGTGTGGGGAGCCTGAAGCGGGACACGGCAAAGACCTTTGTGCTCAAGGCGGCCCTGGTCATCCTGCTGATCTGGATCCTCTGCATTGCCGGGTATTTCGCATTCCAGATGGCATTTCCCCCACGAATGGATGCCTCGTTCTTCAGCACCCAGACCCTGGCCGAAAAGACCGGTATCGACCTTGCCAGCCAGTTCATACCCTCAAATCCCTTCAGTTCCTTATCGGACGGGATCATTCCGGCCACCGTGATCTTCTGCCTGCTTCTGGGTTTTGCCCTCATGCAGGATAACGGGAACGGGCCGGTGATGAACGTCCTGAAGGTCCTCATGGATGCGCTCAGCCGGATAATGCAGTATGTTAGTTGGACCTTTCCTGTTGGTATCTTTGTCATCACGACCGTCTTCATCGGGTCCTTAACGTTCGAGGGGTTTTTAGATCTTCAGGTGTACCTGATCACCCTCGCTGCGGCCGGCATTCTGATCGGGTTCGTTGCCATGCCCCTCCTGATTACCTGCTTCACCAGCTTCCGTTACCGGGACATTCTCTCCGCTGCATCGGAGCCGGTGATCCTTGCGTTCGCGACCGGCAACGAATTCATCACCCTGCCGCTGATTGCCGACAAGGTGAAGAATCTCTTCGAGAGCAGGCAGATGGATCCCGGTGACACCCGCGGAAGCGATAGCGACCGGGCCACCGATCCGCCCCTGGATCCGGCCCGGGAGGATATCCAGTCCCAGACCGGGATCCTGGTACCGATCGCCTATACATTCCCGATGCTGGGCGAACTCGCCCCCCTGTTGTTTATCCTCTTCGTTGCCTGGAGTTACCAGAACCCGCTGAATCTCATCCAGCAGGCAGAGCTCGTCCTCGTTGGGATCCCCACCCTGTTCGGTTCAGCCAATCTCGCGGTGATGCCGCTCCTCTCCCTGCTGCATCTCCCGACAGATGCCTACAACATGTTCGTCAGTGCGAGTGTGATACACTACTCCATTGTCGCTCCCTTAACGGTAATGTCGATCTTCACGTTTACCATCATCACGCTCGCCCTTACTACGAACCAAGCCCGGTTCCGGTGGAAGCGTGCGGTCCTGTCCGCTCTGGTCGTCATCGGGCTTGCAGCCCTCATGATCTTCGGGTTGCATGCCGGGTTTGCCCAGATGTTGGCCGGCACCTACCATGACGATGAGCAGATCACCGGGATCCAGATGCCCGCAGATCCGGCAGGAAACCGGCTGGACAGCCTCGTGAACACAACGGTCTACCTCAAACGGGCGGATGTTCCCCCTATCAATCCCACAGAGTATGGTGACGGAGATGAGGTCCGGCAGATCCGGGAGCGGGGTGTGCTCCGTGTCGGGTACAATGAGTACAACGTCCCCTTTGCCTTCTTCAACGAACGGGGCGATCTGGTAGGATACGATATCGAGATGGCCTATGATCTGGCCCGGGAGCTGAATGTCTCACAAATCGAATTTGTCCCGCTCACAGAACCGTCAGAGATGCCTGAAGCCCTCGAGAGCGGCTACTGCGACCTGGTCATGTCTGCCGTGATGGTGAAACGGGACCGGCTCGAGCAGCTGAAATTCACGGATCCCTATGTTGCCGTCCATCTTGCGTTCGTTGTCCCGGACGGAAAGAAGGATGCGTTCACGAATCTGGAGAACGTGCAGACAATGGACGGGTTGAAGGTTGCGGTGTACAACAACACGGGGATTGTCGATGTCGTACGGCAGCGACTGCCTCTCGCAACGATCGTCACCATCGATTCACCGAAGGAGTTCTTCGAGGAGGGTAAGGCAGATGTCCTGATGATTCCCGCAGAGGAAGGGTATACTCTCACCCTGAAGTACCCGTTCTACGATGTGGCGATTGTTGAACCCCACGATGCCTACAAGATGCTGTACGCATACGCAGTTGCAAAGAACAGCAGTGAGTCCTATCTTCTGGCGCTGAACTACTGGATCCGTATGGAGCAGGACTACGGGATGCTGGACAAGAAGTACGATTACTGGGTGCAGGGCAATATCCCGGACACGGCCGAACCCCGCTGGTCTGTTGCAAAGAACGTGCTACACTTGGTGAACTGAAGTCCGGGTAGTGCCGGTATGTATACTCCACGCCACAGGAGCCGGTCATGAGATGGGATGTGTCGGGGAAAAGAAATTACCCCGGAGATCGAGGAATCCGGGATATGGTCACCATACGCGATATACGGATCCGCTGTCTCTGACGGCATCCCGCAACGCAGGGACACGAGGGAAAAAAAAGTTTCAGGGGAGGCTGACCACGACGTCGTTCTCCATGAGCCGGTCCTGCTGGGGGATCGGCTTGCTGAAGAACGTACCGGTTATGGTATCTTCATCGAACCGGCCGGTCACGTTAAACGAGCGGTAGACTATCGGGTAGCCCTCACCGCCCAGGACCGCCGGGTTGTCCGTGATCACCTGAACGTGGAGATGCGGGGCGTCGGAGTTGCCGGTGTTACCCATCAGGCCGATCACCTGCCCTTCTGTGACGGTATCACCGGATTTTACCCGGACCGACCGACACGATCATAACGGCGCCAATGGCCTGGACCGCACGCGAGGCGATGAAGATGGGAAACGAGTTAACAATTTACGGGAGGAACCCGCAGGCGAATGAAGCGATCGTGAAGAGAGAGAACCCGTACAGGAACACTTTTTTGTACCCGATCACGTCAGAGAGTCTGCCAAAGATGAGCACGTACGCAGCCATGACCAGCACGTACACGGTGATCACCCAGCTCGCCATGGTTACCGGGAGACTGAAGATCTGTGCAATCACCGGAAGCGCTATCGTGACGATTGTTGAATCGAATGCTGCCATAAAATTGGCAAGAGCGATCGAGACGATCAGGAGCGTATACGTGGGTCCGGGAATACCCGACGGGGCCGGTTCCATGCCCGTATCGTTGCACCGGTGCTGCCCCCCGGAAATTTTCAGAAAACTCAAACCAATCGTATTGATGATAAGGGACACCAATCTCTCACAATGAAAAATCTGGGAATACTCCTCGGCTTTTTACCGCTCATCGTTTTTGGAATATTGTCAGGAAATACGTTAGAGAGTACCCAGATCGCACTTCTTGCTGCGGTGATTGTATCGCTGGTCGTGGGGTATAAGACCCTGAAGCGGGGCTTCTATCTTAACTGGGTAAATATCCTGATGTTTGCCGGTGCCCTCATAGGTATTTCGGTACTGCATATCACGGCGATTGCGGATTACATAAGCATCGTGGTCTATCTAGTCCTGACACTTCTTGCATTCGGGTCACTCCTTGCCGGCGTACCGTTCACGATCCAGTATGCAAAGGATATGGTTGATAAGTCCCGCTGGAACCACCCGGCCTTCAAATCGGTGAACATCCTGATGACCAGTGTGTGGGGTGCTGTGTTTCTCATCAACCTTGCTCTCGCCACCTATGCAAAATTCGGAGCGGGATCCTTTGCATCGGTTGCCGGCGGTGCTCACCTTGCGGTACTGGCCATTGGTTTAGTCTTTACAATCTGGTACCCTGATCATATTCAGAAAAAGAACCGGGAGCACCAGTCAGAATCATCATAACGAAAAGTCCATAAATTACACCTTTTTTTTATCGCAGGTGACAATCACTCACTGTTTACCCGTGCTACCCCAGCGTCGCTCCACCAAAAGTGGTACATGCTGCCATGCTCCATCAACGTAAAACGGAATACAATTTTTCGAAACGGTGTGTTGGTTAAAAAACCGTGTCAGTCAGAAGATCAACCGGGGGAATCAGAGATCGGTAAGGATCAGAATGGGAAGTATTCAAAAAGAAAGGATGTCGCCCCTCACAATGCCCGGCCTACCGGATGTACCGGGCAGCGATCTGTTCATAGGGTGTAATGTCGCCGGAACCCTTGTCGGTCTTCAGGGCATCCAGTGCCTGCTGGTAGGACTGCACGGTTGAGTCCGGGACATCCCTGCTGAACGCGTACCAGAGATCGAGCGGTGATAAGGTGTAGACGATCTCGAACATGTACGGGTCACCGGTCTGCTGCCCGGTCAGGTACCGTCCCGTGGGCTCCGGGTAAGCCCAGAGATCGATCTCACCGTTCTGGAGTTTTGTAATCAGTATGGAAGCATTGGTCTCGATTGCCAGCTGGCTCTCGTTTACACCTAACTTGAGCATCTGCCTCATCCCGGCAGCGTCCCTGATCACGCCAATCCTGTACTTTGCCAAGTTTTCCGGCCCGGTCAGGTTGATATGCCGGTCAGGTCGTGCAAAGAGGACCATGGAATACGAGTCAATCGGTCCGGCCCACTTGAAAAAGTTCTCCCGCTCGGGAAGTCTCGCGGTGGAGAGGAGTACCGTGTTGTTCCGGGTAAGTCCCGCCTGGTATGCCTCGGTCCACGGGACGAGGTGTATCTTTTCGCGGGTTACCGTTCTCCCGGTTTTTTCCGTAATCGCTTCGAGAAGGTTAACGGACATGCCTTTCAGCGTTCCGTTCTCCAGGTAGTTGTACGGGGGAAACTGTTCGGTATAGAAAGTCAGGGTATCTTCGGACGGTGTAGTGGGGGTCGCCCCGGCTGGTTTTTCTGATACGCAACCGGCTGACAGGATTATTCCCATGGCCAGGATTGCAGCAAGAATAGGGAGAATATTCCGGATTGGTTGTGACATGACATAGTCAATAGGTGATGGTATGATTAAAAAAATACTGGGTTTTATCGTGGTTGATGATCCCTGATACGAGGTATCCCTCACAATCTCTTTTTTACTTGCACCAAAAAAGATAAGAGATCGGCATTGACAATCATGTTTCATGACACTTACGGACGTTCAGGTAGCTGAAGTGATCGCAACCATTCAGCAGTATGCCACAGCATACCGGAAGAAAGACATCCGGGCATTATCGGCACTCTTCGCTACGGGCATCAGCGGGTTTGGCAGCGGACCCGACGAAGTGATCTCAAACCATGACGATTTTATCCAGCATATCCGGCGCGACATGAGCCAGGCGACCTTGCTTTCGATTGAATATCCAGACCAGCAGGTTTTTGGCGATGGCAGGGTTGCCTGGGTAACTTCCGGGAATACGATGACGTATACGGTAGACGGGAAAACAAAAGAGACCCTCCGGGGCAGGGTGACGATGGTGCTGCGGAACACCGGGAGCCGGTGGGTTATCGAGCAGCTCCACTTCTCGATGCCCTATGGTGAACAGTCCACTGGACAGTCATTTCCCGGCGCATAAAATTTTTGGCTATGCGACAGATGTTGGAATATTGTCTCTTTTCTCTAAAGTGATTGAGATGATCCTCTGGATGTTTTGGATAACATCGTGTTCCTGTCGTGGCACAATGGTACCTCTCGCATCATCAAGTACCATCAGAATTTTTCACTCTGGCAAATCCGGAGTGACACGTAGTTGACAAGTTCACCGCGAACCGCATCTTTGGTTTCCGTGAATTTCATAATACGGACTACGGATACGAGCACCATGTCGGTTTAGATGTGCCCGAGCAGGACGCCAATTCCCAGTCCTACAAACAAAATACACGTGAAATACTCAAAGCCACGCTGGATTTTTGGATTGTTCCTGAACCTGTCCGAGAGGGTTGATGCACTGAGGGCAAGGATCATGCACCAGATTGCACCCGTGCAGAGAAAGATCGATCCGAGAAAGAGAAAGGAGAGGGATCCAAGATTCGAGACCGGATCGATGAACTGGGGCAGGAAGGCTATAAAAAAAAGCGCTACTTTCGGGTTCAACAGGTTCGTGAGCATCCCCTGCCGAAAGATCTCCCATTTTGAATCGGGTATATTTTCAAATGTGACGGATGGGCCGATATTTTTTTTTCGGACAACCGTCATGATCCCAAGCCAGATCAGGTAAAGTCCTCCTGCCATACAGATTGCCGTGAATGCGAGGGGTGAGAGTGCCAGGAGGGTATAGAGCCCAATCGCGGCAGCAAGGACATGAACCACGCAGCCGGTTCCGATACCGATTACTGATACAATGCCCGCCACTCTTCCCTGCGAAATGCTACGGCCGATAATATACAGTGAATCCTGACCCGGGATAATGTTCAGTGCAATTGAGGCAAAGAGAAATATTCCCAAATTATGTGTCCCGAACATGATCTGACCGTGATAACTGGAGAAAGTACCTGATCCCTTCACTCTTCTATAACATCAGGTACTTCTTTTGTTTTTCTCAGAATGAGGATGACTATCAGGCATAGGATGAACGACGTGAAGTAGACGGCTTGGTACCCGAGCTCCGACATTGCCGGAGTAAGTTTTGACACAAGAGGCGTCCCGTCACGGGGAACCCCCATCGCATACATCCTGAGGGCAAAGATACTCTGGAAGAGGGCGATCCCAAATACAAGTCCGATGTGACGGACGGTCATCATGACACCAGAACCGTTGCCAATCGTTCCCTCAGGACAATGGTTCATGATCAGTTTTCCATTCGGGCCAAAGAAGGCCGCGGTGGAAACACGGGTTACGATCATACCGGCAACGATCAGGAATACAACCGTCCATGGGTTGAACGTGGCAAAGATGAGGAACCCAATCGCAGTAAGCCATATCGCAGCAGATGAGACAAGGATCGCTCCATGACGGTCTGAAAGGCTTCCGGCGATCGGAGCAATGAAGATGGAGACCAGTGCCGGGACGGTCATGATCAATCCTGCGGTGAACTGGTCAAGATGGCGGGAGTTGACAAGGTACAGGGGCATCAGGTATGTGATGCCGGAGAAGAGCATCGTGATGATCAGGCACGACAAAATCCCTGCCCGGAAGTCCCGGTTTTTCAAAAGTGTGGGGCTGATGAGGGGGTTGGAAGATCGCCGCTCAATCTGCCAGAAGATGATACCGGAAAGAACACCGATGACTAACAGCAGAATAAGTATGAGATCCGGAGTACTTGGCACCTGAAAGAGGGAGAACGCGAGAAGGATGCAGAGTAACGCGATGACAAACGTGGCCGGCCCGGATATTCTCATCTTTTTTTGCACGGGGGGACGTGTCTGCCGGGGAATGCAGTACCATCCAAGAATCAGGGCGAGGATAATGATCGGGATGTTAAGGAAGAAGATCCAGTGCCAGTCCGCATACTGGGCAATAAATCCACCAATGCCGGGGCCGAGGGCAAAGCCCACAGCGGAGAGCGAGATCAGGTATCCAAGAGACTTTCCCCGCTGGGACTCCGGAAGAAATTCAGTGATAACGGCCGGCCCGATTGCGGAGAACATCGCAGCACCAACAGCCTGCAGGATACGGGCAGCAATCAGCCACTGGATACAGGTAGAGATCCCGCAGAGGAATGATCCAATGCCAAAGATGACAAATCCTCCTAAGAGGAGAGCGCGGAACCCGATACGATCACCCAGTTTCCCCATCAGGAGGATAAGAACTGATATCGTGAGCACATAGGAAAGGATGACAAGAGATCCCATCCCTATCGAGACATTAAGGGATTTGATGATGGCAGGATTTGCGATGTTCACGATACTCATATCGAGCGCACCAAGCAGGGATGCTAGTGAGACGGACGCAAGGATAAGGCGCTGACCGGTGATACTGGTGGGGTCTGCCAGGGAGATACCGCGTGAAATTATTATCACCTTGTTTGATACGTACCTGTTTTTTACCGGGTTATAAAATTACCAGATGTGAATGGGGGTTTCTGATGTAGGGGAATCGATTGCATAATGTCCGCGAGTTCCGAGTAAAATATCCAGAATTCGGGCGTGAATTATTTTATCGGGTTTTATCTCGAAATCCCCCGTAAGATCTCCCTATTCTCCATATCCGCCCACTCAAATCATTCCAAACCAGCAAGATTGCACAGACGACGATGGAGATCCCGAGGATCAGAAACAATACTGCAGTAGCCGGGCTGTTGATATTCCCCCCCACAAGACCCAGAAGTACCGGGCCGGTGAAAGATCCAACCGATGCAATAGCATTTACCAAAGCCACACCGGAAGCGCGAACCCCGGGAGCGAAACCTTCCATGACCAGTACAAAAAACGGGGCATACGCAGCATAACAGGATACAATCGCCCCTGAAAGGAGAAGAAATCCGATGAGGGAATTGTGAGGGCCGGCCAGGAGGACCAGAAAGATTGCTGCTGAAATGAAGGGAATTGCCACATGCCAGCGGCGCTCGCCACGTTTGTCGGAGCGGCGTGACCAGAGGTACATCACGATCACGGAAAGAGCATAGGGGATCATCACCAGAATTCCTGTTTCAGCTAAAGACCCTGAGAGTCCGGTCGAATTCACGATCTGAGGGATCCAGAAGAGAAGACTGGTGAGAAATAGACCCACGATGAAGCTGCTTGTACACAAGAGCGCAATCCCGGGGGTTGCAACAAGTAGCCGGAATGGTATGAGACGTGGCGTCTCATTTTTTACACGTTCCGCATCGAGTTGGGACACAAGCCATGCTCGTTCGGGCCCTTTTAACCAGGTGGCCTCTTGTGGAGAGTTCTGCAGGTACACGAGAATCAGGGCCCCCAATACAATCGCCGGAATACCTTCAAATACAAAGAGCCAGCGCCATGCCGCAAAACCTCCCCATGCTGCATGGGAGAGGATCATGGTGGAGACGGGTGATGCTATCACCATGGTAAGGGGGATCGCAACAAAGAAGACGGCGAGGGCCTGGGAGATTTTGTTCTTCCGGAACCAGAAGGTGAGGTAGAGCATGATACCGGGTGTGAACCCGGCCTCCGCTGCACCCAACAGGAAGCGGAGGATGGCTAGCTGGACCGGCGTCTGGACGAATGCTATCAGGACTGTAATGATTCCCCAGCTGATCATGATACGGGTGAGCCAGATGCGGGCCCCCGTCCGCACGAGAAACTGGTTGCTGGGCACTTCACAGATCACGTAACTGACAAAAAAAATACCGGAGATGAACCCGAACAGCGCAGGATCGATCCCCAGATCGGCATTCATTGTCAGCGCAGCATAGCCGATATTGACCCGGTCAAGGATGGCGATCACAAGCAGGATCGCGACAAACGGGATGATGTGCCACCAGACCTTCCGGTCAATGGCGTCTTCATCAATATCCCTGAATACGAGGGGGACCGGGTTTTCGCGGGTTTGCATAGTATACCTTATATTTCCACTACCGGAATTTGGGGAGGGTTGTACTTAACGCCATCGATAAGCGAAAAAATGATGATAGTTATTCTCCAGCAAGTGCCAGCAGGATCAGCAAAATCCGATGTTTCATCTCTCGGATTTCATGCTTACCAAAAGTCATCAAAAAATGAGATATTGGCCCCGCTCCGGGAGCATATCAACCGCTCCTGTGTCAAATCACCAGTGTCAGGAAGAGCAGGATATACAGGACAATGGAAATTGCAGGGATAAGCCGGATCGACCAGTAGTTGGTCCGCTCAATACGGGCCATATCCTTGGTCTCCATGAATTTCAGGATCAGGATTCCGGAGATAAGTACCATGACGAGCGTCGCATAGGTGATGATCATGAACAGATCGAGGAATGTTGCATAGCCGACAAGTGGTATCGCATCGGCAACGCGCCAGTGAATAAGTACTGCGGCAAGGAACAGTGAGGCATTCAGTCCCAACCGGGATGTGCCTTTTAGCATCAGGGATGCGAGTGAGACGATGACAATGAGCATGAGCGGAAGGAAAAATTTCAGGAGCGTTGACGTGGCGTCTCTTGTGATACCATAACTAAAGACTGCACGGGAATAGGGAACCTCGCCCGGGAGGTACGTGGTGTTCACCGTAGTATAATAATTGCTGTTGGTAAATGTCCAGCCCGGGAGATCGGCCTCCTCCGATATCCCGCTTGTTGACGGGTTAATAACAAGAACCATTTCCCGCTCTGTTTTATTCTTGGGTTCAAACCGGATCGTGAGGTTATGAGAGTCAAACGGGTACCGACTGAGGTTGGGCTCGGCAGTCATGATGGCAACGATACGGTACTCTTTGTCATTCGGTGTATCGCGGATGACACTGACCGATGACAACATTCCGTTCATCAGTTCCACATCGTCAATTGATATGGGCGAATCGGATTTGAGTTCAAGGTAAAAGTCCACCCCCACGGTCCCGGCTTCCATGTCAACCCGGTTGAAATCGAGAACATAGATCCCGATGCTGGCATTATCAGGTACACTTACCACATTAGATTCTGATAAACCAGAACCCGCACCGGCAGAAACAGGAGTTACTATCAGAATAATGGCGAGTGCGATAAACAGCAGGAACGGATAAACACTATTTTCTTCCATGAATAATAAAATGAGATTTTTGGATTATTAATTCCCCTGCCCCACCGGTCTCAACCTTTTTGACCAAAATTATTCAGAAAGTGATCCGGATAGACTGGAAGATAACTGAAAAAAATTTTTCAATTATCGCTTTGTTTATCCGAGTTTATAGCCGATAATTAGTTGTCATGCACACAACGCAGCAAATACTTCCTCTGCATATGAGGAACGTTCTTTCATCCATCCGCTATCCGGAATATCAACTCTCACTCAGATCATTTCGGAATCCCCCAGGCGCATGGATGGAAACGGTTCCGGTTGTGGGTGATCGAATAGATTTTTTACCTGCCGCATGACGCAGGTATCAAAACGCAGACTGCCGGGGAATTTAATGACAAGGAAAATTCCCCCGGTCCTTCTGTATGCCCTAGCGCATACCCCGGTCTTTGCATTCATCCTTCTGGAACCTGAAATTTAATTTTGGACACTATTATGACCCCGCATTGGGAATCCATTCGGAATCACATGATGTTCCGGACAAAATCCATCAGTAACCTGATGGAACATTGTCAGGGAGAGCAAGCACTCAAGCGGGTACTGCGACCCTATGAACTTCTTTTATTGGGAATTGGGGCGGTCGTAGGGACAGGAATTTTTGTCATCACGGGTGTAGCAGCCGCAGAATATGCCGGTCCGGCCATCATCCTGTCGTTCATCATCTCCGGAATCATCTGTATTCTTGCTGCACTCTGTTATGCAGAATTTTCTGCAATGGTCCCGGTTGCCGGTAGTGCTTACACGTATTGTTACGCATCCCTTGGTGAGATCTGGGCCTGGATCATCGGGTGGGACCTTATCCTTGAATACGCGGTATCCATCTCTGCAGTTGCCATCGGATGGTCAGCGTATGTCGTGAACCTGCTGACCAATGTCGGGGTAGACCTTCCCCCCTATCTTGTTAATCCTCCCGGTGTTTCCGGAGGGTTGATCAACCTCCCGGCCGCCATCATCATCCTGCTTATTACAGCGATGTTGATCATCGGCATGCGTGAAAGCGCACGCCTGAATACGATCATCGTTATTGTCAATATATCAGTAATCCTGATCTTCTTGGCGCTTACCTATATCCATATCAATCCTTCAAACTGGCATCCTTTTATGCCGTTTGGCATAAGCGGGGTCTTTGCAGGAGCAGCAATTGTCTTTTTTGCCTATATCGGGTTTGATGCAGTACTTACTGCGGCAGAGGAGGTTGAGGAGCCCCAGAAAAATCTGCCCCGGGGGATCATCGGGTCCGTGGTTATTGTGATGATCCTGTACGTGTGCGTTGCCGCAGCGCTGACAGGAGTGTTACCGTACGGGGATTACATCCAGACAAGTGCTCCTGTTGCATTTGCCCTCAACCAGATTGGCATGCCCTGGGGTGCTGCACTGATCTCCATCGGAGCGCTCTGCGGAATCACTTCGGTTATTCTTGTAACCTTTTATGGCCAGACACGGATCTTCTTTGCCATGGCCCGTGACGGACTTCTCCCTTCTGTCTTTTCGGATCTTCACCAGCGATTCCAGACGCCGGCCAAAATTACCCTGGTTGTCGGGATTATCACGGCGGTCCTTGCCTGTTTCATATCGCTCGATGTGATTGCCGAACTGGTAAATATCGGTACCCTCGCGGCATTTATTATCGTTGCCGCAGGGATACTTATGCTACGAAGAGTCCAGCCGGCTCTTGAACGCCCGTTCAGATGTCCCCTGATGCCGGTTGTACCGCTCCTCTGTATCATTTCCTGTTGCATTCTGATTTTGATGCTTCCATTTGTTACACAACTCCGGTTTATTATCTGGATGCTTATCGGGCTTGGAGTGTATTTCCTATTCGGTATCAGGAACAGTACCAATACAATTGATTAAAAAATTACAAAAAATTGCTCTGTAGAAAACCTCAACAGAGAGATATAATAAGAACCTGTGAATGTTACATACAATCATTTTGTTAGCGATTTCTTTCATCTGAATTCGGAATCTTCTTGCTTTGAGATCGCCGCTGAATT
>JBAZQF010000018.1:0-43941 GCA_041645355.1 Methanoregula sp. | reverse complement strand
CGATCAATATTCAAGCACAGTTGTAACAGAACTGTTTGAGAAAGAATTATGTACGGATCAAATAATTTTGGCGGGAACAGGGGCCCCAGAGATTTCGGCCCCCGCGAAATGACAAAGACAACATGTTCGGACTGTGGAAAGGAATGTGAAGTTCCGTTCAAGCCGACCGAAGGCCGCCCGGTCTACTGCCGCGACTGCCTCCCCAAGCACCGGAAACCCCGGTTCTAATTATTTTAAATTATACATTTTCCTGCCCGGGGATGTACCAATCCCGGGGCATACTGTAAAACCCTAGAGAGGGTATCCGCTCGATTCATACAGACTTTTAGCCAATGCCCTCTCAACAACTGTCATGGGAGTTATGCAAATCCTCTGGCCGATCTTCTTTCCCCTGCTTGGGGCGATCATTGCTGCGATACATATCTACGCGCGAAAATACACCGGTGTTGCAGCACTGGAAATTGTTCTGATGTGGCAGCTGGCCGTGGGACTGGGTCTCTCTCTCCTGTACGGAGGAATCGGGCACCTGTTCGTTCCCGACCAGGTTGCAGAGTCCATTGGCTGGCCTGTCGGCAGCCCGTTCCAGCGCGAGGTCGGGATATGGGATATGGCCATGGGAATCGTGGGTTTGCTTTGCCTGAAATTCCGGGGAGAGTTCTGGATAGCCATGATCGCCGGTGCAGGGCTCTTTTGCATGGGTGCCGGCCTCGGTCATGTCTGGGAACTGGTGGTTAATGGCAACACGGCGCCCAACAATGCCGGTACCGTTATGTATTTCGATCTGCTGTACCCGGTCTTTCTGGTGATACTGCTGGTCGCCTGCCGGAACATGTATGCCAGGACCGGAAATAAAACCACATAATCCTTTTTTTTCACCCTGTGGGCACGGTAAGGGCGCGGTGACATCCTTTCCCTGAACATTCCTGCATCTCTTCCCGTAACCGAAACGGTGATGAAGCATGCCGGACTACGTACTAGAGAAATTTAAGTATGGTGAATGATTATGGGAATCTTTGATAAATTAACCGGAAAGTCTGCAACGCTTACGCCCAAATCCGCCCTTGTGCTCTCCGCAATCACTGTGATTGCAGCTGATGGCGTTATCGATGAGGCCGAGATCAACGACCTTGCAAAGATCGTTCGTGGCGACAAAAAGTCCATCGACACTGCCATGCAGGTCATGAAGGCCAATGGCTTCCCCGCGGTCATCGACATGGTGGCAGCAGTTCTCGATGAGAAGCAGAAGCTGGCAACCCTGGCAATTCTCTGCGACATTGCCATGGCCGATGGTATCCTTGCCGCAGAAGAGAAGAAGATCCTCCAGATGTACATGGAAAAATTCGGTGTCTCTGAAGCAACTCTCAAGCCCATCATCGAAGTCATTGCAACCAAGAATGACTTCTCCATCTTCTCATAATTTTTTTTAATCCCCGGCAGTGGATCCTGCGGGCCCTGTTTGTAGTGGATCGACCGCCTGCTCTTTGATGACCGGCTGATTGTATTGCACCTTCAATAGTATACCGTACTCATGCTCTCAATTTATTACCCGGCATTACCCAGTGCTGGATAACGGAATGGATTGGTTCCAGTACATCTGAAGATACCTGTTGATTTCCCCGATCACCCTTGAGTGGGGTGAAATGCAATGAATACCCCCATGAACATGCCCGACCGCAAGAAGTCCCTCTGGCCGATCCTGGCCGGAACTGCCCTTGCGATCTTCGTTCTGGCTTTTTTTGTTCTTGTCAGCCAGCAGAATTTCCAGCTCCTGATTCTTATCATCGAACTTGCGAGCCTCGCGGTTGCGATCGCCATTGTCTCGCTCGTATGGAATGCCCGGTGGCATGTCAAAGATGTCTTTCTCGTGGCAATCGGGCTCTCGGTACTGTTCACCGGCATCATCGATGCGCTCTTCACCATCTCGGTGATCAATTCATCGCAATTCCAGGGTCTCACCTTTGATCTGGCCATCCAGATCTGGATCGCAGCCCGGTATATCCAGTGCATTACCCTGCTGGTCGCGTTCATCCTTATTGGTCGCACCCTGACAAAGGATGGAAAATACGATACTTTTGCCCTTGCACTTCCCTATGCAGCAATCACCGGCATATTTCTGTACACCATCCTGATCTCCCGGTCCTTTCCTGCCTGCGACACATTATTCGTAGGATACACGCCCTTCAAGATCGCCAGTGAAGGGATAATCACCTTCCTTTTGATCATCGGCCTCTTCTTCCTTGTCCGGCGGCGCGAACACCTGGATCCGGAGGTATGGAACTATCTTGTCATCTCCCAGGTCCTGCTGGTCTCTGGTGAACTCGCCTTTGTCCTGTCCCGGACGGGTTTTGAGTTCACCAACTCCCTTGGGTTTATCTTGCGGTTTGCCTCGGTCTATTTCATCTACCGGGCAATCGTTGTGATCGGCATCACCCGGCCCTTCGATCTGCTCTTCCACGAGTTGCAGCTGCACGAGCGTGCCCTGCAGTTGAGTGAGCAACGGTACCGGAATGTGGTGGAAGACCAGACCGAACTGATCAGCCGGTTCCGGCCTGACGGTACGCATGTCTTTGTGAACGATGCCTACTGCCGCTTCTTTGGCATGACCCGCGAGGATATTATCGGAAAACCCTTCCACCCGGTTCTGCTTCCGGAACAGAATGTGCATATCCATAAGACTCTTGGTTCCCTGACCCGCGAAAGACCGGTCATCTCGGATACCACGCAGATGGTCCTGCCGGATGGCAGCATACGCTGGGTGCTCTGGAGCGACCGGGCGATCTTTGATGCGGACGGGAACGTCATCGAATACCAGTCCGTGGGCCGGGACATCTCCCGGTTACGGCAGGCCTCGGATGCCCTGGCACTGGCCCACCGGAAACTGGTGCTCCTCTCCAGCATCACCCGGCACGATATCGTCAACCAGCTGACCGCGTTACGATCCTATCTCGTCCTGTCTTCGAAACGGGTGACCGATCCGACTGCCTCGGATTATCTCGAAAAGATGCAGAAGATCTCCGGTGTGATTGCCGAACAGATCACCTTCACCCAGGATTACGAGCAGATGGGTACGGATGCACCGCTCTGGCACGATCTGTCCCGGATCACCGGAAAAGCGGTGAGCGAGCTCCCCCTGCAGGATATATCCGTGAAGATCGATCTCGATCAGATCGAGGTCTTTGCCGATCCCCTGCTGGAGCGGGTCTTTTACAATCTTCTGGATAATGCCCTGCGGTACTGGGGAGAGCACCTGACAACGATCCGGATCTTTACCCGAAAATCCGGCGACCGGCTGATCATTGTCATGGAAGATGACGGTATTGGCGTATCTGCCGAAGACAAGACGCATCTCTTTACGAAAGGATTCGGCAAACATACCGGCCTTGGTCTCTTCCTGGTCCGGGAGATCCTCTCGATTACCGGTATCAGCATCACGGAGACCGGGGAGCCGGGGAAGGGGGCACGGTTCGAGATGGAGATCCCCCGGGATGCATTCCGGTTTTTAAGAGACCCGGACAAGCCGTAACGGGACGGCAACCCTCCCGCTCTTTTTTGGTCGTTACCCGGGCACACGGGAACTGTTCCGGATTGCCATCAGAAGATTAACGGAATGTTCCGGAGTCTGGATCATGCACGACCGGTAACCGGGAAAAAAGAGGATCAGAAGTGTCCGGCATCGTCACGTGCCGGATTATACCGCTGGACCGGGGTCTGGGTCGGGGCAACCGTACCCACCGGCACCGGAGTCGGTTCCGGTGTCACGGGTCTGGAATCACCGACATCCGACACATGGACGTGCTCTGTTGTGCCCGGGAGAACCGTGCGTTCCCCTTCGTTTGCCGGGCAGAACGTGACGATATACTCGGTCAGGGTATCTGCATCCTTGTTCTTACAGACATACGTGGAGGTGCTGTCATCGTAGGCGTAACTGTATCCCAGGGGGAAGTAGTGCTTGAAGAACCGGGCTGTATTGATATCCTGGGGCCAGTTGTCCGGGTCGCATTTCATATTCCCGTGTGTCTGGTAATCCTGGGCCGATCCCCACGGATTGATACAGCAGGTCATATTGGTGAGAGCATCGAGGATATCCATGCCATTATTTTTCTTGAGGTTGAGAGCAGAGGCATAGGCGCAGGCACTCCGGATGGCAATCGGGGTTCCGGCTGCGTTCTTCATCTCAAGTTTATCTGCGCTCAGGCTGGTCGGGAACTCCCCGATGAGGTCGTGATCGTTACCGGCTTTTGTGCAGGCATACTGCGGAGGCTGGATGCCTGACGCGTCATAGGTGCCGGGGACAAGTTCTATGGTCATCGGGATATTGAAACCATCCACGGCACTGACATCGTAGGTGTCGTGCTCTCCCTCATCAAAGTTGATTTCGCCCTTGGTGGCAAGTGCAATGCCATGACCGCCGCACTCGAGTTTCGGCTGCCCGTCATAATATGCCCGGCAGTTCTGGAGTTCCAGGTCGCAGTTGTAGTTCCCCGATTCATCCAGCGTGCAGCCGGAGCTGGACCGGGGCCAGAAGGTTCCCTGCCAGGACTTCTCCATGGTGCTCGTATGCGTGCCGGTCTTTGCAGCGAGCAGGAAGCCCCCGTTGTCAACAAGCGGAGTACCCCTGCTGCAGGTGTTCTTGTTGCCCTCGCCGCATGCGACAGCGGGGCAGCTGGTGGTGGGGGTACAGGTGGTATCCGGGAGGCACTGGCATGCGCCGTAGACCTTGTTGTCACTGGGATTGAGATACTGCTGGCCGCCAACGATCACGACCGAGACATCATACGAGCAGTGGTTCTGGAACTGGACCGTGTGGTCGGCTGCGCTGGCAGGAAGAGCCAGCATCAGCAGGGCACCAAGGAGACATACGGTAAAAAATCTCATCATATCCTCTTTTATGAAATTTTTTAGCGCGGATGGTTTTACAGGTATCGATTTTGGTTTTATAAAAAAGCCAACACTCTAATAGGATATGAAAATAAACGTAGTATCGTCATGAAATTACCCGGGATAACCGCACTTTTCCTGCTTGCACTCATCATTACCTGTTCCGGCTGCATCCAGGTCACGATCAATGTACCCGCGATACCGGGTGCCCAGACCCCGGTGATATCCCCGACAGCAACCCCCGCGACAGATGACAATCTCCCGTCAGCGGTAATAACAACGGGTCCGGCAAGTGTGGCCGGGGCAACTCCTGCACCGAGCCAGTCAAAATTTATTGTTCCTGTCGGGGACCTGAGCCGTGTTGGACACCGCACCTTCACGTTCAATTATGCGCCGGGCGGGTACGCCCATGAATATACGATCCGGGTCCCGGTGAATATGTCGGTCTACTACGGAGCCCAGAAGACCATGGTCGATCTGCCGGCAAACTCGGCGGACCCGGTAAAGATCCAGGAATATATCGAATCCTATGGAAAAGACCCGTCCATGAATGAACTCTATGATGCGGTGCTCTCCCAGCTCCGCAATGCCCGGTACCAGAACGGGGGGTACCTGGATGACGACCAGTATCTTGAGATGATCGTGGCATTTGTCCAGCAGATCCCCAATGCCGAGAATGGATCCCCCGACCGGAAGTACCCCATCGAGGTGATCTATGACAAGGCAGGTGACTCGGACGAGAAGAGCCAGCTTCTTGCAAAACTACTGGCCCGGGAAGGCTATGATGTCTCCCTCATGGTCTTTGAGGATATAGGTCTTGAGCAAGTCGGTATCCGGGTGCACGAAGAGGTCCCTGACTCCAACATCAAGGTATTCTCTGACGGCCACCGGGACTATGTCTATGTCGATACGCTCAACAAGGGATTTATCGGCAACACGCCGGCCAACCTGAAATCTGAGGAGGACCCGGGGATCTACCCGGTCGGGACCGGGACGAAAGGATACGGCCAGATCAATTACAACTGGAAGATCATCACTGATTTGAACCACATGGTGGACCTGGGGAAGATCACCAAGGGGTCTGTTACCATCAACTACTGGGACCGGCTTGGTACCTGCAAGTGGATCAAGAACTCCAAGCTTCTTATGAACACGACCTGCTACTGTTGTGATGAATAATCCTTAACCAATTCCCCTTTTTTAAAAGATGATGAATTAAAAGATGAGATCCCGACCGGCGCTGCCGTGGTAAAACCGTTTTTTTTTGATGCGGAACAGGGAGCAGTGTGGCAGGTACCGGAGGAGATCTGAAAGCGGCGATTGCACGGCTTGTGATTACTCCGGAAATGAGGAGCCGGAGTTCCTTCTCATCGATAATAATCACACGGTCTGGCGTGAAGATCGCAGAACGGGCGACCGTGCCGGATATAGGTAATGACTGGCCGGGATTACGGGTGAGAAAAGATATGGGGGTGAAAAAAAGTTACGGGCTTAGGATTACCGGGCCCGGCTCCAGGTACCGCCCGGACCCGAGCATCCAGGTGCCGTCAATATCCGTGACGTAACTGATCTTGAGCTGGGTGGTATTGGTTGCCGGGTTCACCGAGTAGTAATCCACCATGCCTCCGCCATTTTTTGCGGTATCAATGAATGCCCTGACATGACCGGTGCCCGCGGGATCGGTGGCGTTGATCCGGTTGATGCCAATCTGGTCGGGGCGGTAAGGCCACGCGAGTACGGTGCCGTTGTTGTCATAGGCAAAGATATAGAGATCGCTCTTGATGAACGAACCGTTGAGGTTGTTGAACTCGGCAACCGCCTTGTCTCTCCCGTTCGTTTTGGCAATAGCCTTCGCTTCATTGACAAATGCTTTTAGTCCGGTATCAATGAGCCGGTCTTCGGTCGTATAGATCCCGGCACCGATCCAGTAGGTATCGTCAACGGGCCGGACATAACTGATTTTGAGATTTGAAGAGGTGTTGTCGGCCGGCTCCGGGTAATGGTAGAGGATGTAACCGCCTCCTTCGCGGGCGAGCTGAATCTCGGTTGCGGTATAGGGTTTACCCGCCGAATCGGTCTTTGTTAAGAAACTGGTCCCGACCTGTTCCGGCTGGAACGGCAGGGCCCGTGCAGTTCCGTTATAATCGAGCGCGTACACGTACACATCCCCCGTGACAAACGGGCCGGTCCGGTTATTGAATGCCGCAAGGGCCATCTCTTTCCCATTTTTTGTTGCATACGCGGCAGCATTATCCACGTAGTCCTTAATCTCCGCAGAGGTTGCCGGGGCTTTTCTGGCAGGAGCGGTCACCGGGCCAAAATAGATCCCGGAGCCCAGCCACCAGTCCTCGTTCACCTTCTCCACGTACCCGAGTTTCTTCTCGACGGTTGAGTTGTGGGCCGGGTTGATGTACGAGAACTCCACAAATCCCGAACCGCTCTGTGCGGCATTGCGGAGGTTGGTGATGAAGAGCGTCCCGAGTGCATCCTGCTCGTCAAGACGGCTCATGCCAATCTTCTCAGGGTTGAACGGGTGGGCAAGGGTAACGCCATCGAAGTCATAGGCATAGATGTAGAGTGTGCCCCGGACAAACGACCCGTTTTTGTCTGAGAATTCTCTGAGTGTTGCATTTTTGTCATGGGTCTTTGCATAGGCGACCGCTTCTTTGACAAAGGCGACCATGGTCTCGTTGGACAGTGAGGCTGTAGTCGGGGATGGTGCGACGGTGAATGAATCCGGTGATCCGGCGGGGGTGGGGGTTGCTGGCGGTGCCTGTGTGCAGCCGGCAGTAACGAGCAGCAGGGAGATGATTACCAGAATTGATGCGATGCTGCAGAAATTTTTCATGGGCAACAGTGTACGCCTCCCCCCACGTTATCTTTTTTCCTTCGCATGGCATTCACACGAGAAAAACCGTGCGGGGTTCCACCGGAACTCAGCAAAAATGCGAAGGACTCTCTAAAAAAAAATTACATCACTGAATGTGCCGGCCCAAAGGTCAGCCGCAGTTTTCCTTCACTGTCGTACAATGTCAGGGTCCGCTCATGCACCCGGAGTGCTGCTGCATCTTCCAGATCCCCGAAGTACAAACTCTCCTGCAGGTTTGCAGCAGTATCCAGACACGCGAGCGTTGTGTGATCCACGCGGGAGATCACCATCTTCGTCTCTTTCACCAGGTACCGTCCCGAGTACCCGTTGCATCCTCCGGACCCGGTCAGTCTTCCGTCCAGGGTGAACTGTGCAGTGAGCACGGTCCCGTTCAGTACCGGTGTTGTATTTCCATAATAATCGGTCATGGATTCCAACTGCCACGGGGTCTCCGTGATCGCACTCGACGCGGTGGTACTCTGCCCGGTCAGGTTCATGAAGACAACCATGACAATGAGGATACCAAAGAGAAGGATCACGACCGGGATCATGAATCCTTTCGGTTGGCCGGCCTCTGCCTTCCCACCCTCTTCCGACCCCTCCGGTTCTTGTGTATCCGGCATAACCGGTGTTTGTGCAGGGAACGCATTAACCGTTTCGTTTACCGGAGATTGCAGAGGGGATACTACCGGCCCGCCCTGCGGAATTTCCCTGATTGGGAGGACCGCTGATTACACGGTTATGTCGGCCCGGCAACGCGAGAGATCCTCTCGCTCATATCCCTTAATTATCCATGCCGTTAATACCGGATGTACGAACTGATATCGTGGAGATGCAGGATGGAACAAAATACCCAAAGTCCGCTTACCCGGCTCATTATCGTGATAATCTTCCTAGCCGTTGCCGGCAGTATTGTTGGAGGACTCCATTATCTGAATGTCGATTTGCCGTCCCGTACCGTGGTACAGGTGTCGGAGGACCGGTATGTGTGCAGCCAGTGTACGGCAGGCCTGGACCGGTGCACGGAGATCTGTAAGGCGCAGTCCTGTTATACGCGCTGCCAGGCACAGTACAATACCTGTACCGGGGCCTGCACACCGGGATAACATTCTGATCTATTAAAAAAAGGGACAATTCCACCGGGAGGAAACGCAGGAGACTGCACGTGAGCCCGGGTTCCTGGAATTTTTTTGTTCACTCACTTGACCGCGGATATATGTAGCTCCCCGCCCGAATCTCCCTTATGAAACCGCATCTCCTGTACGGGGTATTCCTTCTCTTTGCTTTGTTTATTCTTTGCGCCGGGTGCATGGAATCGCCGGTGAAAGAGCCCACGATCACGGTTGACGATATTGCCTTGTCGGATGTCTCTTTAGCGACCCTGACCGTGAACACCACGGTTACTATCTACAACCCCAATCCGGTCGGGGCAACGCTCAGCAAGGTTGCGTTTGATGTCTACTCTGTGGACGACACCGAACACTACCTGGGGCATGGGGAACAGACCGGTATTGTGGTGAGAGAGAATGGCAATTCCACGTTTGTGATTCCCGTAACGATTGGCAGTGTCCCGGCCCTGCAGGCCACCGGATCGCTCGTGCGAAAAGGCTCCCTCGTGCTGAAGGTGAACGGCTCGGCCTTTGTCGATATCCGGGTGACGTCCTATGAACTGCCGTTTGAACGGAGCCGGGAGTTCCACTCATCCGAGTTCACAAACCTTCTTCCGGCGATCTCCCTTGCAGGAACGTCCATCAATATCACGGAGGGCATGGAGCAGGCCCGGGGAATCCTTGATGCATTGTCGGGATGAGGTTTTTTTAATAAACAGGTCACCCGTTAATTTTTGGGATATCATCCGATCTCCTAAAAAAAATCCCACCCGAGAAAAAATACTTTGATTGGTGTACAGATATCCGGAGAAAATATTACCCGTGAGGCCCCGGGAAAATAATCCTGTTTTTTTTCCGAAGTCCGAACCTTTTTAACTGGTTCAGGCATATATCCGGGAATAGTTCTCAAAAACTGGTGAGATATACACATGATCGATAAAACAACCATACAATCCTGGTGCGGCTCATGGGGTCTTGCCATCCTGCTGGTTCTCATTGCAACGGGATTGCTCCTGGGTGCCTACTTCCTGCTCGGGGTATTGTCCTCATACCAGGATTCCCCCCTCCAGCCCCCCACGAATGATATGGAATTCCCGGCTGGTGCCGGAAACTGCGCAAACAATGATCTTGCCGTGGACGGCACCTGCTGCTACAACCGGTTCAATCTCCAGGAAGAGAACCGTGAGCAGATCGTTCCCCCCACGGTCGTGGATATCAACGAGGCGACCGGCAACCTGCTTGTCCGGGGCCCGATGCCGCTTCTGATTCGTAACGGGGCGGGCAACCCTCCCACGACACTGGGATGCAAAAACCACGATGACTGGTCGTTTGCGAGGGCAAACCTCAATGCGATGATCGCGGCCAAACGATCATTTGTCCCCTCGTACTTTGCGCCGGCAAAAGGCACCTCCCTGAAAAATAATCTGGAAAATTTCAATATCTCCGATTACCAGCTGATCGTGGTAAGCCTCGTGGACAATGGTGCCGTGGACAGCCAGTATCTCTCCATCGAGCAGCGGGACTTTGGCGGGGCCTCAAGCCAGTGCTCCGCAATGCTCGTGCCGGGCACGATTGATGGTCAGACCGGAAACCTGGTCATCTCGACCACGGGATTCTGCAATGCCAACGATCCCGCCGATGCGCAGTGCCAGGTCCGGCTTACCCGGGATGCGGACGGCTTCTGCAGTTACGCGAACCTGATCAGCCAGATTGATACCCTGATGAAGGAGAAGGATGCGTCCGGCAAGAAGCGGCTGATCTACTTCCACTGCGTGCTCGGCAATGACCGGACCGGTGGCGTTACGATGGGGTACCTGATGAAAGCGCTCTCGATGAGTTATGCCGATGCAGAGACGATAGCCACAAACCTGGGCGATCCCGCCGGCAGGGCACACCCGCCCAATACCGCTTCCCGGACCCTTGCACTTGCCTACTGCCAGTCAATCAAGGGAACCTGCCCGGCTCACATCTCCGGCCTGACCGTTGAGAGTACGAGTGCGGTAACCGCGATACCCACCACAATCTCACCCGTAATGCCAACAACGCTTATAGTATCGCAGCCAACGGGAACCATTGCACCGGCCCAGACTGCGGTCCCGGTCGGGCATTACAATCCGGATGCTGCCGGAAATTCCCATTTCTGATCTTTTTTTAAACAATCCGGTAACGCGGCAGATTTTTTGTTCCGCGGATCAGAGATCTTTTTTTAAGAGGGAGATCCCACCGGGAAGTCCGCTGAAGAATACCCTGCCATTGTGCCGGAAATCCGCATACGGAGAATGGCCGAGTTCCACAAATCCGCAGCGCTCAAAGACGCTCTTCGAGACCGGGCCGGTGCAGTCAGCAATCGCGGACCGGTAGCCCCGGACTCTTGCATGATCCAGCAGGTGACGGATCAGTGCCGGGGCAAGCCCGGCCCCCCGGTGGTTCCCTGCCGTTCCGATCTGGAAGATGTGAAGGACTGTGCCCGGCTCAATCCCTGCCCGGTTGAGGTGCCGGTCTTCCAGTTCATCGATCATGGCCACGGCATTTTGGAAACTCCCAATGAGCCGGACCATAGGTTCGCCATCCGATGCCGGATCATGGGTCAGGTCGAATGCGAAGATGAATCCTGACAGTTCCCCGGTCACTTCATGTTGCGCAACAAAGCTGAGCTCCTGATCCACCAGCGTCCGCACGTAAAAGTCTGCAAGGGGACTGAAGCTGGCCGGGTCGGGGGCATGATGCCGGGTGGTTGGTTCATCGTGCAGGAAGACCTCCGCATAGAGCCGGGCGGCAGCGGATGCATTCCCGTACGAGAGCGGGCTGATAGTAAACGGGAATGTCCGGGATCCCGGGACTCTGCCGGTTATTTCCGGCCCCGGTTGTCGTTCTCTCTGATCCATGGTATTCATTCCATTTTTTTGTGCGGAATTTTTTGGTAGTTGCTGTTACGAGTATATCACGGTAATCCAATGAATAAAAAAATTATTCCGGGCATGTGGCATTGACCTGCACGATATCGTTCGTGAACCCGTCAAGGCAGACGGTGGCGTGACCGCGTTCTATCTTGTCTGCGATAGTCGTGATCCGAAGATCGATCTTCACGGGTTTGTTGTGCGGAATGGTCGCGTCTTTTGGGAATGTCCAGTACATATACCGGGCGCTGTCGATCTCCACGGGATTACCCAGCACCGTCACTTCCGATGTGGACGGGATCACGTTGATGAAATACCCGTAATCGGCCGACCAGGCAAACCGGCTTGCCAGCAGTTCGCGGCCGGAGAGGTTGGTCACTTCAAACCGGAGCCCTTTTGCCGTAGAGATGGATGGGCTGTAGAACTGCTGGTCAGGATGAATCGCGATGGTTTTTGAGAAGCTTATGTCATTGCCGGACAATTGCGGGAGTGCCAAGGGGACCAGCAGGATGAGGATGACAACAATCAGCAGGATGACCAGCAGCCCCAGTTTCGGGAATCTCCGGAGCACCGGGATCTTTGTGGATGTCGTCTTCCCGATCTTCCAGCCCAGGGTGGCGTACACGATCAGCGGAACGACCGTGAGCATCGTGACTGCGGCAAAGAGCCAGGAATACCTGTTCGGGATCTGCGGCATTAAGAGGATGAAGAAGAGCGTGATCCCGATCCACATGGGAATGAGGCAGCCGTAGAGGATGAGGCGCTGGAAATCCCCTTCGTACCATGTGAGGAGGGTGCGTTTCCCTGTTGAGATCGTCCGCAGGATCGTCTCGCGGTTACGGTTCTCGGCGATCATGCCAAAGACGATCAAAAAGAGGATGGTGAGGAAGATGGCACCAAAGAAGATGATGACCGAGAGGAAGAGGGGGAGGAAGGTATCGGTCCGGGTGATCCAGCCTTCCCCCAGCACCCGCGAGCCCATGTTGGGGATGAGGGAGATCATGGTCCCGATCATGCCGGCCATGGTGAAGAGCCGGAAGTTCTCCCAGAGGAACGTCCTGATGGTGAACGGTTTTATGCCGGGCTTTTTGCATACGGGGCACCCGCCATCACCGGGCAGGAGTTCATGACCGCACTGGGGACACGTGTTCATCGTTCTGTGTGTTGACGTTCCGGATTTAAAAAATGATTTTTTTGGTTATGGGCAAAAACCCGTGAACCCTGAACGGTAAACCTGTATGGGTCATGGGGTGCAATGACCGGCATCCGGTTTTCTGGCACGGTGCATTTTTTGTCCTGCGATCCGTCAGGCATCCCGTTGCCGGGACCAGGAAAAACCAACTGGTCACCCTGTTGGAAAATTCCGTTCATTTTTTTCCAACTTCAGATCATTTATAACCCCTTCGTCCAAACAATCCATCAGGACTACTCATCTTAAAGTGTTCAATTGACGAGCATTACTCCTGAAAAGAAACCTGCCCTGAACCGGGCCCTGATCGTTGTGCTGATCGTGGTTGCCGCAGTCGCAGGAATCCTCATTGCTGCTCCCCTGTTTGCCCCGACCCAGCCTCCTGGCCCTGCTCCGGAGAACGATGCTGACACCGTGACTTCCCACTCCGACTGTACTGCGGATGGTGCCACGTGCTGCAAGAACATCTACAATCTCCAGGAAGGAAACCGGAACCAGATTGCTGCCCCGACCGTTGTCGATTACTCGGAAGCGACCGGCAATATCCTCGTCCGCGGGCCCGAACCTATCATCCTCCGGAGCGGGACCGTAAATACGGAAGGTTGCCTGGATAGCGCCAAGTGGCGGTTTGCCTACGATGAACTCAATGAGATGATCCAGCACGAAAAGAATGTGGCACCGGAGTATTTTACGGACAGCAGGAAGGCCGCACTGATTGCAGATCTCCAGACATTCAATCTCGCGGATTACCAGTTCATCGATATCAGCCTCCTCAATGCCGGGGATTCGAACAAGGCCCTCTTTGCAACCGAGACAACTGCGTATGGCGGGGATACTTCGTTCAGCACCTGCACCGGCAGTACGCTTGTCCCGGCCACGATCCGGAACGGCACCGGGAACCTGATCTGGTCGAACACGATCGGCTGCCCCAATAATGACGAAAGCTGCATCCAGGCCCGGCTCTGGACCAACAATGACGGCTTCTGCAGTTATGCGGACACGGTGAACAATATCTCGGTGATGATGCAAGAGAAGGATCCGTCCGGCAAGAAACGCCTGATCTACGTCCATTGCAACCACGGCGCCGACCGGACCGGCGGGATCGTGCTCGGGTACCTCATGAAGTCCAACCCGACGATGTCGTTTGGCGATGCACTCACCTACACCACGTATCTCGGGAAGAAGACGGATATCAACCGGTGGGCCCCCGAACCGGGCGCACAGAACCTGGCAAAGGCGTACTGCAAATCCATCAACGGTCTCTGCCAGGCAAGTACGGAGACCGGTGCCGGGACTGCCATCACCAGCCCGGCCACCGTTCTTCCAACCGTGACCGCCACACCGCAGGCAACCCCGCAGCCAGTGGGAACTATTGCCCCAACTCAGACTGCGGTTCCTTCGAAATACAATCCCGAGGGCGGGGATAAATTTTAATTTTTTTAAAACTCTGATGAGTTTTTTAAAAAGGCAGAACTGTGTATCCACCGGGTTCCGGTCGGTTTCAGAAAGGATACTCCTACTCTTAATACTCTTTATTGAATACAATTAATCCGGAGAAGAGAGCAATGGTTGCACTGACACCAGAGATCCGAGATTCGCTGACCGGGACAAAGACTGTGTTCCTGGCAACATCCTCGCAGAACCGCGTGCCAAACGTAGTCCCGATCGGGGCATTCAAGCTCCTTGACGATGAGACCCTGCTCATATCGGACCAGTACTTCCACAAGACCCTACGGAACATGACCGAGAACCCGGTGGTGGCCCTCTCCTGGTGGGGAGAGAAGGGTGGCTTCCAGATCAAGGGGCCGGTGACCCTCCACACAAACGACGAGATCTTCTTGCAGGATGTGGCGTGGATGAAGGAAGTCAGGCCCAATCTCGCACCGAAGTCCGCGGTTATCATGAAGATTGCCGAGGTCTACCACGTGAAGCCCGGCGCCGATGCCGGGAAGAAGATACTCTGAATTTCCATTGTTTGAGAGATTCAAATATGGGGATTCTGGCCTTAGCAGCCACATTTTTTTCGATTCGACCACCGTCAACCGTGTGTTATTTAATAAAAAACGGTGAACGAAAAGATGCCGGCATCCTGAACGGACGCATGGGAAAATTTTTCACATTAAAAATTATTTTTTGGGGATGATGCGTATGAAAAACGAACATCTGATCAAACTCTCAAAAGAGCGTCGGGACGAGATGATTGCCGAGATCCAGGTATATTTTTCAAAGGAGCGGGACGAGGAGATCGGCAACCTGGGTGCGGGCATGGTTCTCGATTTTATTGTGGAGAAACTGGCGCCGGCATTTTACAACCAGGGTGTATACGATGCTCACCAGTACCTGAAAGATGCGGCAGAAGATCTGCTGGCTCTCCGGAAGTAATCGCGGGCGGGAATTTTTCTATTGATACACTCTGCTTCCCTGCCTCACATGGGTGACGTGACCTCGCGGGTTTTCGCGTGCCGGTGCAGCCTTGAGCCGGTGATCGCATGCTGTCTTGCAATTGCCTGTATTGGGCGATTACCGGCATGAGCACGTACCGGAGCATTTGGGAGCGTTGGCGGGATCGCTCCCGGCAGATCTCCCGGAAGGTTTCAGGCTGACAATTGTCCCACAGGTGGTACCATGAATCGCGCCCGTACGTTACCGGCAATTGCAGACAGGGAAGAGCCAAATGTCTGCGGGACTACGGTCACGGTGATCGTTTCATCGGTCTGTGCAACCGGGTTCCCAGTGACATCGACCCCCGAGAGACGAATAGTGTAGGTGCCGGGAACGCTTAGATCCGTCACCTCGATCCCGAACTCCCAGAGCGAGTTATACCGCTGGGGGCTGCCGGTTATCGAGATCCGGGACAGGTTCACCTCATGCATGCCGGTACTGACCAGATGCCCTGCCCCATCGGTTATCGTGCAGGCAATCCCTGCAATGCGGTTGGTGATGGTGAACCGGTACGGGATGGTCGCAGGAGTAACGGACGATGCGATCGGTTTCGTTGCACCGTAGAGGATGAACACGTTCCCTGCCGTGACGGTGATGCCGTTTGCGGGATCAAAGTCCAGGGTCTTTTTTGTTGTCACATCGCCGGGATCGTACAGGTTCTCCCGGCTCGTGGTGCCCGCATTGACGATCTCTGCCCGGTACAGGACCAGCCGCCGGCCTGCCGGGAACGGGACCGGATTTCCCACGAGGGTACGGAGCCCGGCGGAGGCATCGTTATACTTCATCACGGGTTCGCCGGTATCGTAGTGAAGGAACGTGGTGTTGGGGCTGTCCGCAAGACCGTACTTCAGGATCCCAGCGAGTTCGACCCCGTAGGATGTGCTTGCGCTGTTGATGTTGTAGATGAACATTGCATTGTCTGCAACAGCCGGCATATCGATAATGGTTCCTGGCCGGTCATTGACCCCCTCGATCCCGTTGTTCGGTGTCCAGCGCCGGGGGGATTCCCATGAGACGCTTGCATTGTCGGGGTCGGTGAAATACCCGGGGAACCAGTCATTATACACATGTCGGTCATGGGTGATAGCGTATTGCGTGACGGCATCTTTGTTCGATTTTGGGCTGAATCTCCCAAGAGCGGTCCGGGTCAGCCCGAGCGTGATCGTCTCGTTCACGCTCTGCCCGGCAAAACTCCCGGAGAGCCCGGTGACACGGACCGTGTAGTTGCCCGCTGTCAGGTCGGCAAGCGGTGCACCGGTGCCGTCTTGGTATGTCGTCCCGAAATCCTTCGTCACGCCTCCCTGGATCATGCCGAGGTAATACCGGTTCGTCACAACCAGCTTGTTGGCCGGGTCAAATAGTCCGCCCGGCGCTTCAACCAGGTCCGGCACCATGGCACCGTTCGTCCAGGTGCAGTACCCGGTGACGGTGCAGTAACTCTGGTTCATCACGCTTGCGTTGGTGATACCCGATACCGGGTCGACATGGCTTTGGATGATCCGGACCGGAAGCCCAGCAGGGGTGTCGCCTTTGTACACTTCGATCCTGATATCGCCCGGATTTGTGACCGTGCCTTTGAATATCCCGTACACATAGAAGTCGCGGAGTTCGGCGATCCGGGTTTCGTTCGCACTCGGCTGGGTGATGATGAGCTCTGCGGCCTGTGCCGGGAGGATAAGAAGAAGGAAGACCAGTACTACGAGTGTGCAGGCGACCCGGGGCATATAGGAGGGTTCACACCGGAGGGGATAACGGTTGGGATGGGGGTGTTATCGTTTTGATCCCGACATCGTTATCGTCCCGCCACTATTGCGAGGGCAGTGTTCCGTCCGTTCCCGCTAAAAACCCGGGGGCCGGTCGGTCTCGCGTGACAATCCAGCCTTGAACCGGTCATCGCATGCCTTCTGGCAATTGCCGGAACCTGAACCGGCACCGGACATGCCCTTCGAACGGATTATCCCACATATATTCTTCCATGTCAACTTCATAATTGAACTAGTCTTCAGCTCACTTTCAGGAGATGGAAATATTTTTTTGAGGGTGACGCCTTTTTGCCTTCATAAGTAGATAATTCTAGTAGTATTCATTGATCTGAGAAACCATGACCGATTTATTAAGCATTGTTTCCGCATCCGATAAACGGAGAAATCTCCTGATCTTATTAAACAATGGGCCAAAAAACTGGGATGAGATCAAAACCGCACTTGATGTTAGTTCAACCGGAATGCTGCCGCAAATCAAGATCCTTGAAGAAGAACATCTGATCACACGTGAGGAGAAAAGTTTTAAGTTAACTCCGATGGGTAAAGTGCTTATTGCACATCTGGGACCATTTATAAAAATAGTCGAACTGTTTGATAAACATAAAAAATTCTGGAATGACCACGATCTTTCGGCACTACCGGATGAAATCCTTCTCACCATCAGTGATCTTGGGAATTACCAGATCCTTGAAAATCCGGATGAATATATTTTTGATATTAATCCGTTTCTCAACAATATCGCCCAATCAAAAAAAATTAAAGGCATCTCCCATACGGTTCATCCAAAATTTCCGGATTTTTTCCTCGGTCTTGCAAAAACCGGGGTTCCGTCATCATTAATCTTAACACCCGGGGTATTCAACATCGTGAAGCATAAATATCACGATATGATTGAAGAGTGGTTACAGATCGCTACGTCTGATCTTTATGTATCTAAAGATGATATCAAATTTTCTTTTGTTGTGACGGATTCGTATTTTTCAATTTCATTATTCTTTAATAATGGGGTATTTGATGCCAAACATGATGTGGTCAGTTATGATCCATCAGCTCGTGGATTGGGAGAGCGTATCTTCTCATACTACAAAAAACACTCTGAAAAAATTGATGCATTGGATTAACCTGCAATACAGACCCGGACTCCCAGAGAGATCGCAGATTCCCAGTAGATTACAATCTCCCGCATCCTTCTGAAAATAAATACGGAATTTTTTTCAAACGATGAAGAATATACCAGAAGGAATAATGTGGTGATGACCAGACTATAGAATAATAAAATCCATTCATTCCGGATAACCTGAAAAATCACCGCGTATGCCATGACACCGTGAAGTCCCAGGATAATAATAATCAGGATCTTTTTTGTCAGGTTTTCTCCCATACATGCGGGCAGGGTCCGGATTCCTGCAGCCAGATCTCCTTTGACATCTTTGAAATCGTTCACACAGGATGTGACGAATAGTTTCAATCCATAGAAAAGGAAAATCACCATAATTGTTTCGAAACAGTTGCACCACTGGCTTACAATAAGAGCTATCGTTCCTCCCCAGGTGATGCCAATAATGATATTTTTTACACCGGCACTTCCTTTGAGTTTCAGGTTGAACGATCTGATACGGATCCCGTGGGTGTAGAAATAACCGACAATGAAAGGGAAAAACGGTGCGAGATAGATACCATCGAGCGCAAGGAGAATTGTACCTGCAAGGAATGCCGCAACACATGCGATAATTCCGATTTTTCCGTTTGCCCCTTTAAGTTCACTCTTGTTGATCGCGTCCTCTTTGCAATCAAGGGCACGATCCAGAGTATAAGTGGCATAAATGATTAGGGCAAATGCACAATACTCCGGTATTCGAATAGCAAGACCTGCGAAGAGGAAGGCGATATGAAGCCGGAGTCCTCCTCCGATTGCGACAACTGTTGAAGAGTTCAGGAGTCGCATTGTTGGTGTGGCAAAGGGTGTCACACTGTACAAAATTCTTATCCGGCTTGTTATTACAACCGCGTTAAAAATTTTAACGGCATTGTAATTTACGACGGAATTGTAATTTCATGTATGGGTTATAATAAATCCAATAGTTTATCAATTCTATTTTAGTAACGGCTTGATTTTAAATCCACACGGTTGCAAGTCCGTTACTAAATGAGTGGACGGGTCCACCTACCGTTGAAAGTCAGATGAACCCAGTCCTGCCCGTAGGCATGTGATTATTATCTTTCATTCTTATGAAGATTTTCCTGTGCCTTGCGAGCGTAGCGTATCGAAAAAATGGAGGAAAAAAGTACATGAAACGTTTAAAAATAATCACCGTCCTGCTGGCAGCGATGGTGATGGTACCGATGGTGAGTGCTGTGGTGGAGGCAGACGCGGATTTGGCCGCCTCTGTATCTGGTAGTCTTGTGGATGTTAACAAGATCGCGCTTCCAAAACTGATGTTTGATGAGACACAGAAGAAGGTCGAAGTGACCACAGAGCTCAGCCCTGTTGGAACCCGGGGTCTGCAGGCTATCCCAAAGGGTGCTATCATCCATCACGCACAAAACGGGATAACGACAGTCTTTGACCGTGATGGCCGGCAGGTCCTTATTGCCGACGACAGGGAATCCACAGTGATCTCCACTCCGTCAGGATTAAAAAGGGCAACATATATAACGGAAGTCCCCCCGGAATCGCATGTCATTAACAAAGGTGATGTGACGTACGTTACAAATGGCAACGATCTCATCCTCACGGTCATCTGCGAGAACGTTACGCAGAATGTCCTCAATGAGCGTGTCCTCAACCGGAAATCCGGCACCGCTGCCGCCACCTTGTCGAATTTCAACGGCTGGATCGAGTACGCCTATGACAATATGGTACAGATACGGCAATTCGATGCTTACTGGACTGTCCCGTCAAGCCCGCCGTCATCGGAATCTGCCGAACCCATATTCCTGTTCAACGGGATCAGGACGTATGGTGAAACAGCAATCGTCCAGCCGGTCCTTGAATGGAACCAGCCATCCACCGGCCTGTACTGGACTGGCTCCTCATGGGCACTGAAAGACGGGATGCAGACATTCAAGACTACCCGGATCACCGCCAGCACCGGCGACACGATGAAGGGGAGACTGTACTGGTACTCCGCAACAAATGAATGGTATATCCAGATTTACGATGTGACAAACGGGCAGTACCGTTCTCTCTACTCGAACTATGTACCCGATTCTAATGTCCAGATAGATGTCACCCTTGAGGGCTGGGGTATCGATGACAACAGCGATGTCCCTGGCGATACAACGTTCTACAACATGGTTTACAAATACAACGGGAACACCGTACCTGTTGTCCTGAAACGGTTTACCTCAACCAGTGCCCCGCTCACCCAGCTGAACGTTGAGATCCTTTCAAATCCATCCAGCGTGAAACTCCATACGGCAAACTGAGGAACCCTATGAAAACCTCTCCCTTTTTTTATCCGGCAGTCCTCCTAGTGCTCCTTATCCTTGCCTGCCTATCAGGTTGTATCCACGAGGCCAGCGATACCTCCGAAACCATTACTGTCACAGCAACCGGTACCCCGGTGACAGGAACCCCGGAGCCGGTGCAGACCCGTGACCCGGCATACGAGCAGGAGCGAATCTCCCCGGCACTACGGGTAGAGGTGTTACAATCGGCAGCCTCGATCCCATACCTTTCCATGAATGTGGAAGAGAAGAATCATTGCATATGGTCGGACACTCTGGCACTGGTCACCGCGACACTCGCCGATCCCAATGCGCAGGACATGCTGATGAAAGGGGGACATATCACTGGAATAGGGCCATATCTGCCCCGGTCAGCCAAGACAACGCCGGGTACCGCCACCTGCACGGCAACGGTGTACATCTCCAGCAGGAACATCACGTCAGCATTCGTAATAGACCAAAAGATGGGAGCCGTTACTCAGCAGGGCGTTGAGGTACCAGATGAAACGCATGTCCGTACATCCGGGAACCGTACGATAGTATCTGACGCTGACAGTATCGTGTTCGTTTTCGTCACTGACCCGTACTATCATGCTGACTGATAAAATAATTCCCATAGCCCTTGTCGGGCTGATCCTCTGCGGCATTCTTTTACTTGGGATTTACTGGGCAGGTCATCTTTCCGGTGCTTCTAGTATCAAAGACAATTTCCCACAGACGGGATCAGTTCGACCATCTGCTACACTACCGCCAGACACTGTGATCATCACGATTAATCGTATCCTTGATTATTCTATTGGGGATCATTTCACCATCAGCGGCACTACTACTCTGCCACCAGGAAATTTGCTTGATATTGCAGTTACCAAAGAGCCGTACCATTTTACGAAGTGCGAGCCCGGAACGTTCTGTGGATTTAAGACGTACTCGACAATTGTTTCGTCCGGACAGGGCAATAATACATGGTCTCTAGATCTGAATACCTCGGGATTTACTGAAGGAGGATATGATATCTGGGTTGTCGCCCGTTACAGTCCCAACACATCGATTCATGCTGGGCTTAACCTGAAAAAGAGCTGATGCCAGATCGCGTTTTTTCACGATCTGTCGGGGCTGGCATCGTACTCGCGGGGATGCTGCCTTGAGCCGGTGATCGCATGCCGTTTGACAATTGTCCGGAACAGGAATGGACACCGGGACGGGCACGTACCGGAGATTTTGGGAGGGGGGGCGATCGTCGGATGGTATGGGATGCTGCTCGTGTTCATCTTCATCTCCCAGTTCGCAGCGAACCGGCAATACAAAAAAATAACCCGGCCTGCTTATGATCGTCTCCTGGTGACAGCAGGTATGCAGATCATCGCTCCAATGGAGAGGACAATTCCTGCGGAAGGCAGGGGATTCGGTCGGGAGTTCTGGTCCTGTGGAGTGTCACGGTGGGAAAACGCAATAGTTTTTCCGGTCATGGTTGTGACATAGATCATATTATCGCTGATTACCGGCTGGGAGGGACTTATCCAGTCAGCCGGCATCTCTTGTTCCCAGATCTGTTTTCCGGTTTTTGCGTCAACGGCCACCAGTCCTGATGAAGGCTTCGTCCCGACAATATACATGATTTGACCCGAGACCGACATCGATCTGGATCTCCCCGTACTCTGGTATATCCACCCGGTCTTCCCGTCATCAAGACGAAGTGCCGTAAGGTTTTGGCCGAGCCATTCGTCTACGATAAGAAATTCTGAATCTGCCGCCAATGTCCTTTGGTAACCGGGAAGAACTGTCTTCCAGACCACACTCCCGTTAGCCAGATGGTATGCCTGCACAGACCCGTTGCCCCCGATAAATACCCGGTCGCCGAATATAACAGGAGCACTCTTGATAAGGATCGGGATTTTTTGTATCCATCGCTCTTTTCCCGATGCAGCATCAAGCGCAATCAGGGTGCCGGATAATTCATCAGGAGAGGATCTGTACGACCACACAGTCTGGGAATCACCGGGTGTGCTGGGGTCAGATCCTGATCTGTTATCGAACTGCTCCGATTCCATTGAATTTATCGCAAGGATGACCGTGTTATTTCCCGCAGTTATTGGGAGATACGAATCGATCCTGATGTACCGGGCATCCTGCAACGGTAATTGCGGATGATAGTTCCAGATGACACTCCCGTTCTGGTAATGAAAAGCGGTAACCTCTCCGGCGATGAGCAGATCGTTGTACAATATCGGGGAATTCACACTGGTGACCGGCTGCCGCCAGACTTCCCTCCCATTTTTCAGGCAGATAACTGACTCGTTGTTCCATGCGAAGAGATGATCCTGGTATGCAACAGCGGGTGACGCGCCGGAAAACCGCCAAATCAATGATCCATTTCCGGTATTGCGTGCACTAATCCATGACTCAAATCCGCTTCCATTAATCACACCTTCCCGGGTGTAGACAATAGAATCGGATACAATTACCGCAGGGGCCGGGTAGGTATTCAAAAAGCTGTTATCGGTAGTCCACGATACTGCCAGCGGGGGCATGACAGTATCCGGGGAAAAAGAGGTATGCCCGGAATCCATCCCTGTCATACCCCAGTCCATTGCTCCTGCCGGCATGACTACCAGCAGACACATGATTGCCACAGGGAGTAAAAGAACTGGTGACGATCCCGGAGTCATTGTGATATGTATTTCATTCGAAAATTTATATTTACAGGGTATAAACTGCCAGTATAACACAGAATTTTCTCTAACAACGTTTGGACGGATTCTGCGTTTCGGGGCTCGGAGAAATTCACTTACCGGACCTTTTGGAAATTGGGCGGTAACCAGAAAAGGCTAAGGGAAACTGTAGGAGTCGCATTGTTAGTGTGGCAAAAGGTGTCACCCTGTACAAAATTCTTATCCGGCATTTTATTACAACTGCATTAAAAATTTTAACGGCATTGTAATTTTCGATGGATTTGTAATTTCATATACGGGTTGTAATATATCCTATTGTTATTCTATTTTATTCTTGTAACCGCTTGGATCATCCACACGATTCAAGTCCTTTACTAAAAAGAGTGGACGGGTTCACATATGTTTGCACACTTGACAAACCCCGACCCTGCCCGTTGGCATGAGACGGATTATCTCTTATCAGAATGAGGGTCTGGATCATGCTTCCGTAATGTTACAAACGGAGGTAATGAAAACATGAAAACAAAAAGAATCGGCATTCTCCTGTCGGCGTTTTTGCTGGCAGCAATGGTGATTGTACCTGGTGTGAGTGCCTATCAGGCAAGCAGTTACGGAAACACCTACAGCAATCTGGATACTAACCAAGTTGCAAGTGATGCAGCAGATGAACTGTATGATATGGGCTATGTTTCAACGGCTCATACGGGTTACCCGGGTGCGACTGCCGCCCGTAACCTGATGTCAAGCGATAATGTTTTTTTCTTTGACGGTCATGGCTCACCCGGAATAATCCAGTTTGCTGATTCAAATGATGCATATCTGACCGCAAGAGCTGATACGGGCTATCCGCACCTGCAAACATCCAGTGGCCAACTGGCAGACATTGTCCTCGCGGTCTACATGGCATGTAATACTAATGTTGCCTCAGATACCTATGGAAATGTGGCGTACCAGTCGTTTGTGGAAGGGGTAGATATGTCCCTCGGATGGACGGGTACTATCAATTCCGGGCAATCTGAGTACTGGTCAGAGAGGTTCTGGTACTGGCTTGATGAGGGGTGCTCAGTTAAGATCGCATCACAGCGGGCAACGTCAGATACCAGTACTGCCTATGGAGGGGACCTTGCTGGGATGGGCAATTATGCCTGCAGATCCAATGGCAACTGCGCCTCAACAATCGACCCGGCAAGAGCAGGGAGTTAAGGAAGGTGGAAACACATGAAAAAAATCAATCTCTCAAAACTAATTGGTCTCGTAATCGGGCTTTCACTGGTCCTTGCGTGCTCAGCTGCGGCAATGGATAGCCAGGACTCAAAAGTACTTCTCTCAGATAAACTGGTCGTGACTGCGGCAAAGGAAAACATACAGAAGTTCACGGGATCTGACGCTGACGCCATCAACGGTATCACCCTGATGAAAACATACGTTGGGGATGTATACCAGGTTACCACCGAGGCCGACAATGTTTACAACATCAATGTAAAAACAGGCCAAGTCGAGACTGCAATGATCCAGGCTGATCCGGACTACTCCGTGAAAGGAAAGGATATTTCCAGTATGGAGAAGGTTGCAGAAGCCTTTGTTGAAAAGCATTACACGAACTTTAAAGACAAGAAAATGACCCTTGTCGCATCAAAGGTTATTGATCACGGCGGTATCGGCAAGGAATACGTCTATTCATGGAATGAGAAATCCGGGAACGCATACACCCTGTCCTTCGCCTCTGTCTCGTTCTTCCCTGATGATAACCGGGTCTACTACCATGGAACCGATCGCGAACTGCTCGTTGATACCCTCCCGAAAGTATCACAGGTCGATGCCCAGAAAACCGGTGAGCGTTCCTTTGAAATGGGATCCGCAGCAGAAACACAGTCAAGACTGATTGTTATGCCTTCCGGTGACAGCCAGATACTCGTATGGATGGTAGATACCGTTGAGTATGACAAGTTAGGTTTCGCTCATGGCGGATCTGTCATTATCGATGCGATTTCCGGAGAGGTATTATCAACAAACCCCTTCAACTAATTTTTTGGTGAAATATGAGTTTTTTTTCTGCTCATGAACGTTCGCGGGCGCAGATACCGGCAATTATCCTCTGGGGCTGTGTCGGGGGCCTCTGTTTTGCAGCAGTTAGTTTCTGGGCATATGAAATTGAAAGATTCCTGAATATTTCTTGTTATTCCGGAATAGTTTTCCCGATATTCCCTATCTGGAAATTTGGAACGTACATCGTCCTTTTATTGATCTTAGGGGTGATTGCAGCTGACCTGTTCCGCACCGGCAGGAAAACGAGCCGGGACCGGGTCCTGACCGGATTATTATCCGGAATATTCACCGCACTCGTCGGCGTCCTGCTGTTTGGGTTATACAATCTGCCGTATTTTTACTGGGACAATGGACTCTTCAACGTGATACGTATATTCATTGGTTGGGATACACTGGCACTCACCATCCTCGCATCGGTGATTCTGCAGGCTCTCGGTGCATGGTACCAGGGATCCCGCCAGAAGTCCGGATCAGATAAAAACGACACCACGCCCTCAGTTATTACCGGCAGAATATACCGTCCCTTGTTTTTATTATCGGCTTTGCTGGGGATACTCCTCGCTATACCCCTAGGTCTCTATGTACTTCCTGTTGATGAGAATCAGTATTGTGCGGACGGTAACACATGTCAGCCCGGGGAACAATGCGGTACTGGAAGTCTTCCCGATAATATGACGGTATCCCGCACCAGCCCAGATTCCATTCGCATAAGTCTGAAAGCGAGTTCAACATGCGGGTCCCGTAACTCTTTCAGAATTCTCCTGAATGGAACCGATGTCAGTAACCAGGATCTCATAGCAAAATCGGGACTTAATGTTACTATTACTCCCACTGACGGACTGGGGCAGAAAGATGGAGCGTTTGTGATACTGCAGGGTAAGGATGTTGCGTTCAGTGAATCCTCTCCGCCTCACATTCAGGTCATGATTACGGACAGAAGCACTACCAGGATACACCGCGATCTGTACCTTTAGTTATTCTGCAGAAACCCTCGATCCAAACAACTAGGGAGAACCTGTCAAGGTTAGCGAAAATGATCTTGGAAGAGCTCTCTTTTTTCTGGATATGAACTATTCGTGATTTCAGGTCAGAACCGAACCTACGTTTCAGGACAAAGAATCAGGATTCCGCCAAGGAACGTTCACGGTATCGGAATGTGTCAATGTTGTCTATCATCTCTTTTCAAAATTTCCCCAATAATGGTCGGTATTCTTATAGGATCTTGTAGTGATAACCGAATCAGCATTCTGAGATTCATGGATCAATCGGTGTATTTTTTCGGAGTCGTACGACAGGTCCATGACATCGAAAAGAGATCTCCGGGTTTCATGATATTGTCTGAGAAGAATAAAAACATGTCAGGAATTGTGGACCCGGTTTTTCGACATCGTCAATCCGGTAAAAATCTGGTGTTCGGTATCGACAGCGATTGATGTTTTTTGGAAATGTTTTCGGAGCCTCATCGGTTGCATTGTGGGTGTGGCAAAAGGTGTCACCCTGTACAAAATTCTTATCCGGCATTTTATTACAACTGCGTTAAAAATTTTAACGGCATTGTAATTTTCGATGGATTTGTAATTTCATATACGGGTTGTAATATATCCTATTGTTATTCTATTTTATTCTTGTAACCGCTTGGATCATCCACACGATTCAAGTCCTTTACTAAAAAGAGTGGACGGGTTCACATATGTTTGCACACTTGACGAATCCCGACCCTGCCCGTTGGCATGAGACGGATTATCTCTTATCAGAAAGAGGGTCTGGATCATGCTTCCGTAATGTTACAAACGGAGGTAATGAAAACATGAAAACAAAAAGAATCGGCATTCTCCTGTCGGCGCTGTTGCTGGCAGCAATTGCGATCGTGCCATGCGTGAGTGCCTACCAGGCGAGTTCGTATGGAGCGATCTACACGGGGGGTCTGGACAGCCGGATTACGGCCCAGACTGCGGAAAGCAAACTTTCAAGCATGGGATATTCCGGAACATATCACTGGAATGATGCTGCAAACAGTGCCCTACGGAGGATGCCTTCAGATCAGGCATTCTTCTTTGTCGGGCATGGAGGCCCCGGGTTTATTAATTACGAACAAAGCGGGGTAACTACCTCACTCACGGCAAACAATCCCGGTCTTGCCAGGATTTCGTCGTTGAACCCCAACGATTTAAAAGATATGGCCCTCGCGGTTTTCATGGGATGTGACACATCAGACTACGATTCAACAAACGGAAACCTCCTGTCCACATCAACATCTATGGGAGTTGATACTGCGATGGGGTTTGCCGATGACATCACGTCACCCCAAGTCGGGTACTGGTCAGGCCGGTTCTGGTACTATCTCGATAACGGATATTCCGTATCACAGGCCACCAGCTCCGCTGATACTGATAATATCGCAAATTTTGGCTACTGGAGCCAGGGTGGAATGAATTCCCATTACATTCAGGGGAACAGTAATATCATCATCGATCCGGCCCGGGCTGGAGTCGTGTAGGAGGGAAAATTGATATGAAGAGCATTAACTTCTCAAAACTGGTTGGCCTTGTAATCGGTATATCGCTGATACTTGTGTGTTCTGTTGCAGCAACAGAGCCAGGCCAGGGTTCAGTCACCCTTATCTCTCCCAATACCATCGGGACCGGTATCGTTAAGGAAAATATCCTGAAATTCGCGGAATCATCCGATGCAATCGTCACTTATAAGGGGACAAAAGAATTTCCCCTCGGGAAGATGTATGAAGTTGCAACGGAGGTAGGTGACCGGTATTATGTCAACGCAAACACCGGCGATATCGAAGTTGCGATGATCCGCAACGCAATACTGGCAAAGTCGATGAATGCAAAGGATATCGGCAGTATGAAGGAACCGGTACAGAAATTCGTTGAAAGGAATTACCGCTCCTTCAATACCAAAAAGATGATACTCGTTGATTCGAAGATCATTGACCACGGCGATGCCGGAAAGGAATATGTATTCTACTGGAACGAGATGTCCGGAGAAGCATACACCCTGTCCTCCGTCATGGTGTCCGTTTACCCGGACATGGACAACACCATCACGTATGTCGGATTTGACCGCCCGCTGCTTATTGACACTACACCGAAAGTGTCACAGGCCGGTGCAGAAGCAACAGTCCTGCGTTCCTTTGAAATGGGTGCAACAGCAAAAACCACGTCAAAACTGCTCGTCGTCCCGGACGGTAACAACCAGAAACTGGTCTGGCTCGTAGACACCGTAGAACAGGATAAGGAAGGACTCAGCCATGGCGGGAGTGCCACGGTGGATGTAATTTCGGGTGCGGTTATATCAATTAACCCCGTCCTCTAATTTTTTTGGTGATACGCATGGGAGCCTGTCGTGAGCATGAGCAATTACTGGCACGGGTATCGGCAACAGTCCTTATCGGGTGTCTCGGGGGCATCTGTTTAGCCGTGGCACATTTTTTCCTGCAAGCGATATGGGCACCGGTCCTTGATTACGATTACACGCTTTCTTCGCTCTACCAGTTCCAGGTAATAGGATCGTTTGCTATTATCCTCTGGACGTTGGGCGTGATTGCAGCTGATGTTATACCCTCTGGCAAAAACAACAGGCTGGATCCAGTGCTTATTGGCCTATTATCCGGAATATGCACTGCACTCGTGTTTACTTCAATTATTGTCGTTCACGATATCGTATCGCACCCGCCGGTTTTCTTCTATGCCGGTGACCCCCTGCTGATACGGGGATTCCTCGACCGGTTTTTCCACCCGTGGCGTATCCCGCTCGCGGGATTCATCCTCGTTTCAGGGATCATCCAGGCAATCGGCGCATGGTACCGGAAATTCCAGCAGAAGCAGGAGCCCGAAGGAAACAATATCCTGCACAAGCCGGCCATAACCAAGATGTTATACCGACACCGGGTTGTACTGCTCACCCTGCTCGCGGCCCTTATCATCCCCCCGGGTCTTATGTACATTGCGATGGACAGGGGTGTTTCTGAAGGACAGTCCGCCTGTTGCGACGTAATTTCCGATACCGTGGATGTAACCCGTTCCGGCTCCGATTCCATCCGTATTGTCATGAAGCCGGATCTGAAGGTAAAGCATGATCCGGTCCCATCCGTGAACATTTACCTTGACGAAACGGATGTCAGTAACCAGTCGGTAATTACACGGTCGCGTCTTGATGTGGTTATTACTCCCCCAGAAGGGCTCCTGTTCCAGAGAGACGCATCCGTATCACTTCAGGGAAGAGGAGTGTTAGGAAATGAAACGGTCCCTATCCATCTCCAGATCATTGCCACTTATCCGGATAAGGGTATCCGGTATATGATCTACGACAGGGGTATCTGACATGGTCCCAGGGCGCATATTCCCTGCATCTAATTCCGTTATCGATTTGTATCTAAAATTTTGAATCCAATAACATTTATATCCCGAATGTTGATCTCAAAAGTGGAAAGGACGGGTTCACATAAGTTTTGCACACTTGACGAACCCGACCCTACCCGTAGGCATGAAACAATATACTTCAATTCTAATGAAGGTTTTGGATCGTGCTTCCGTAACAAAACGGAGGTAAAAACGAAATGAAACACATGAAAGGATTTTCATTGCTGTTCGCAGCAGTGATGCTGGTAATGGTGTTTGTTCCGCTTGCAAGCGCTACGAACGAGACAAATCCGACACCGCCGGGATGGGTCGGACAGTTCGATGAATGGGCAGGACAAAAGGACATGTCGGCATATAGCGTTATTGTCCCAACGGTCCCAATCAAAAAGATGGATGCAGAAACGGTAAAAGCATATCCGGGGGTCGTAGTTATCAGTCCGGATATGAAGTTCCCCACCGGGAACAATGCTGTTGATGTACAGAAGTCATCGATGAAAGCGGTGAAGATCAACTTCGTTCAGCCTGCATTGCAGACCAACACCAGGGCAAAGGCAGCAGCGATGGTCCCGACGGTGGCACCGGAATACGGGTATTTCAACTGGTACTGGACGCAGGACACCGTTGCTACCCAGACCGTTATCATACACAATTATGGAGCAACAACCGCAAGCGGCGTGGTGTATTTCGTATCCATCGAAGACGGGTTCGGCACACCGGCAGCGTATTCGAACCTCGCCCCCGGTGCTAATATGACGGTTTCCATCCCGTTCACTGTCGTTGGAAACCAGAGTACCGTGGGGATAAAACCGATGGGATTCTTCATCACCGTGGGCCCCGACAATACTGTGACATGGTCCGGGCAACTGGATCTGAACGGGATTGAAAAATACAACAATGATGCATCGCACCTGCCGGACCCGGATGGCGGGGACAACCTTGAGACAAGCGACCTGTACCATTTCCCATTCAGCGAAGGATATGAGATCATCTCGGAAGCAGCAACCGCAGCCGACAACACCAGTTCACCGTTTGAAACAGCCAATGCACTGAATACATACGTACATGACCTGATGACATATACAAAAACTGACACGAATTTGTGCTATGCTGCATCAGATCTCTATATTAAAAACCATACAAACGAGGGGGTATGCGATGAATATGCCACAATGGATGTAACCTTCAGCCGCTCGCTTGGAATCCCATCACGATTCCTTGGTATCACATGGGTTAATGAAACTGGCTATTCCTATGGGCACGCTATTCTTGAAAACCGGATAGCGGGTGCATGGGTCCATTCAGATCCGACTTGGATTACCTTCAATAACGCACAGGTTTATAAAATGGGGAATAATACTCATATGAACTTGACAAAGTACACCGATGCCGATGACAACCGGTATACTGCAGATCCCGTCGGGGATGGCCTGTTGATGTATGAAGATATGATTGCTGAGCCGTTTGGAGAACTGCCAGGATACAACTAATCCTTTTTTTTATGAAAGAGATTGCACTTATTTTCATAATCGTCCTCGTAACCGCGATAGTTCCCGGAACGGTATCTGCAGCAGAGACCCCCACGATCTATCCCGGCATGGGAGGTGCACCTGTCGAAGTTCTCACGAATATGCACCCGACCGTGAAAGGCAATACCATCATCATGGAATTTATCCGGGAATGTGGTGTCGGGAACTGGCACGAGGGACAGATAAATGCGGACTTCAAATCCGTCCACCTCCCACCGGCTAATTCCTGCGGGAAACAACTGGTCTTCTCGATAAGAAAGTCCGCGGGGCGTGATGACCCGACGCAGATCACTACGATCTGGGTAATTGATGCCAATGAGACCTGGTCAGACTCGATGGACACAGTATATCCTCCTGTGACTGATTACCGGATCCAGGGGTTTTTGGCAGGAATCCGCATAGACCCGGTCTTTGTTGTGCCATGTGTAGTCATTGCACTCGGACTCTTGGTGATCTTTTTCATCCTGATGCGACGACAATAAGAAGAATCCAAGAGATACATAATCAAAAATGTGCAGGACGATTTCTGTGGGAATTTTCCGGAGATCTTTCTCTGCACTCTTTTTAAGAGTGAATACGATTCCATGAACCCTGCTCACATCACGCGTTTTTTGAATTCGGCAAGGCTCATCGTACCCTCGTCCCGCCGCTCGGCAACCCTGGCAAGATCATGAAGATTTTCCTTGAGGTGCTGATATTCCGTGAGCGGGAGGATGACGGCGACCTTGTTGCCGTTCTCATCGACTACATACTGTTCAACAGCACTCATAGGAATTCCTGATTGTACGTTGTATTCCCCTGAGGATATAATCGCTTTTTGTTGCAGGTTGTAAAAGACCATCCACATCCACTCAAGGCAGCTGCGAATCGGCTCAGCTACTCCGGAACCGGAAGGCAACTCCCACCCCCGCCCCCACTAAAAACCCGGGGGCCGGTCGGTATCGCGTGACAGAGCAGCCGGGCAAACGCAAAATGGGGATAAGAAATAGTAGCAATATTTTTTTCACTTATCATCAGTGTTATCTTATTGGAGACCGATCCTTTTTCTATGACACACTTCCCAAAAAAATGGCATATCATTGTGGGAGTGATAATTCTCGTTGGCATCGTAGGATTATTCGGAATGGCGATTTATTGGAATCATTCCGTATCAAACATCTATTTTATTCCCGCAGGAACTTTCAGTCCAATGCCTCAGCAATCTGTCATAATACCCACCTCTCCCTCGATTGAAATGAATCCAACCCCGACACCATGCATCTCTGACGAACGGTGGGAATATCAGGTCGTACAGGGCAAACCATTCACCTATACGGGTACAGTCCCTGATAATTCCACTCAGTCGGTAGACGTTTTTTCAGACACTCTCATGAATCCATACCCGTCAGTAATGAAGCGCCCTGTAGATCCCTATGGAAAATTCTCGATTTATATCAATGGCAATGAGACGAGGCAGATTTGGGACGATTATATCAGTGACACGTATGGAGTTGGTGGAGATCGCAGCCCCTACGACCATGTATGCATGAGGTATTCCTCGGGAATCGAGTGTTTCAATCTCCTGATCGTACAGGACACAAATAATCTCACTGCTCATACACAAAAGGACTGGATTCGAATCGATCCTATCGTTGATCCGGTTATATCAGAAAAAGACCGGGATGAATATACCGGGAATTTTTTTATTAATGGAACCACAAATCAGCCTACGGGAAATCAGGTACATCTTGTGGTAACATCGCTGTGTTTTCGTCCCTGTCCAAAGATGTCTTTCCTGAATACTATCGGCTGTTGCGGTAGTAATAATTATGAGAATGTTGCCACGATCCGGGAAGGCCAATGCGGGATAAATACCTGGTCCGTCTTTGTAAATACCACGCCAAATCGGATTACCATATCGCGGCTTAATGGAGAATATGGGGATCTGAATGCTTTTCTCGTTATTGCAACTCAGATGAACCGGACGAAGGATGACAACAGATGGGATGCCACCCAATTCGTCATCCGCGTCAGATAAGGGTAACTTCTGATAGTGACGCGGGTCTGCTCAATTATTTCCGGGGCCAGCCCCCAATCAGTTCCCACTAAAAACCCCGGGGCGGACTATCTCGCGTGTGGAGGCAACCTTGAGCCGGTCATTACATACGGTCTGGCAATTGCCGGAACCTGAACGTGCATCGAAACGTGCACGTAACGGGGAGTGCAGGAACGTGATGGCGGGCGGGCATGGTTCCGGGAATACCGGCACGCAGAAGGGGATTCTGGCAAACCTGCGGATACATAGCGTTAACTTCATGGAGCGTCATATTCTGAAAAAAAAACTCTGGTTGGATCCAGATGACACCGTGGAGACGGGTTCCGGAACAATCTGCTCTTGAACGGAACCCCGGCACGTTTTGTCTTCAGGGCACAGGGGGATGAGATCGTATGCAAACGGGTAAAATAACAAGCTGTGTCCTGGTATGCTGCCTGATTCTTATCGGGTTTTCTTTTCTGGCGGGATGCAGCCAGACAGGATCTGATGCAGGTGGTGTGAAAAGCAACGCCCTCGTTGTGAAGACCGATGCCGGCTCGGTTTCCGGATTACAACAGGACAATCTCCGGGTCTTCCACGGGATTCCGTTTGCAGCTCCCCCGACCGGTGATCTGCGGTGGCGAGCCCCCGCACCGGTACAGCCCTGGGAAGGCGTGAAGAATACAACGCAGTATTCCGCAACCTGTCCCCAGCCGGGCTCCTCTGCTCCGCTGAAGATGAGCGAGGACTGCCTGTACCTCAATGTCTGGACGCCGGCACAGACTGCGGACGAGAAACTGCCGGTCATGGTCTTCTTCTACGGAGGCGGCTTCAAGAGCGTGGCCGGTTCCATGCCGCTCTATAACGGGACGACCCTTGCAGAGAACGGGGTCATCGTAGTCACACCCAATTACCGGCTCGGCGCCCTCGGGTTCCTTGCCCACCCCCAGCTTGACGCGGAATCCCCGCACAATGCCTCGGGCAATTACGGGATCATGGATCAGCAGGTTGCCCTGCAATGGGTCCAGCGGAACATCGATAAGTTCGGCGGCGATCCGTCCCGGGTGACCATCTTCGGGCAGTCGGCCGGGGCCGAGAGCGTGCTTGTGCATGTTGCGAGCCCGACGAGCAAGGGCCTCTTTTCGCAGGCCATTGTCGAGAGCGGCCCGTTCTGGTCATACGGGGCAACGATCAATGCCACGCACCCGAAAGCCTTTGCCGAACAGTTTGGTATGGAGTATGCTGCCGGGCTCGGCTACTCCGGGCCGGACGCAATTGTTCAGATGCGGAAGTTAACTCCCGATGTCCTGATCAATGCCACGCCCTCCCCTTCAGCGGGATTCTGGACCACCCACACCGTTCTGTTCGAGCCAACGATCGACGGGTGGATTCTTCCCGATTCCCTGGACAACCTGTACCGTAACCATGTGGAGAACCCGGTCCCCCTGATGATCGGGAACAATGCCAATGACGGGACTACGCTTGCTGCCAGCGCCAACATGACCGTTGTGGAGTACGTCAGCTTCATCCAGGGCAGGTTCGGGAAAGATGCAGATGCAGTATTGATGAAATACCCTGCGAATTCAACTGCCGAAGTCCAGCTCCAGCTGGCACAGATCATGACCGACTATGACTTCTCCGATTCGGTGAAGTTTGCGGCAGCGTCAATGGGCGATATCAGCCCGGACACGTACGTGTACCGGTACAGCTATATCCTGCCCGGGCAGTCCAACGGGGCCTTCCACGGCAGCGAGACATTCCTGTTATTCGATGTACCGGTCCCGAAGCCGGCGGATCCAACCGTCCGCGACAATGTCGTGGATCTCTGGACCCGGTTTGCGAAGACGGGGAACCCGAATGGCGGGATGAATGTGACCTGGCCGAACTATACCCGGCAGAATGGCCAGTATCTCGACATCAACGAAACTATGTCCGTAAGGACCGGGTGACCGGTCCTTTTAAGGATTATTGGCATAAGGGAGCACGAGGATGCACAACACTACCTTGACATACCGGACCCTGGCTGTCTGCCTGGTCCTTATCGGATTTTTGATCCTGGCAGGATGTACCCAGAAAGGACCGGATACCGGCCCATCAACAACGGACGCGCTCACGGTGAAGACCGATGCCGGTTCTGTTGCAGGAATGCAGCAGGGCGATCTCCGGGTTTTCACCGGCATCCCGTTCGCAGCGCCCCCGACCGGTGACCTGCGGTGGAGATCCCCGGCACCGGTCAAGCCATGGGAAGGCGTGAAGGATACAAAGGTCTTTTCACCGGCATGCCCCCAGCCGACAGCGGCAGACCCCGTACTGAATATGAGCGAGGACTGCCTGTACCTCAATGTCTGGACCCCGGCAACACGTGCTGACGAGAAACTGCCGGTCATGGTCTTCCTCTACGGCGGGGCATTCGGCAAGATTGCCGGCTCCATGCCGATCTATAACGGCACGGCCCTTGCAGAGAAAGGAGTCGTTGTCGTCACCCCCAATTACCGGGTCGGCGCCCTCGGGTTCCTTGCCCATCCCGAGCTTGACAGCGAGTCAGAGAACAATGTCTCGGGCAACTACGGTCTTCTTGACCAGATTGCTGCCATGCAGTGGGTCCAGAAGAACATCGACAAGTTCGGCGGGGACCCGTCACGGGTGACCATCTTCGGGCAGTCCGCAGGTGGGGAGAGCATCCTCATCCACCTGGCAAGCCCACAGAGCAAAGGGCTCTTTTCGCAGGCCATTGTCGAGAGCGGTACGTTCTGGACGAACGGGGCTGAGATCGATGCCCTCAATTCCAAAGCCGATGCCGAGCAGCTCGGACAGTCGTATGCTCAAAGTCTCGGGTATTCCGGCCCGGGTGCAATTGCCCAGATGAGAAACCTCCCGTACCAGGCACTCACCAATGCAACACCATGGCCTGCTGCCCCGTTTGAGATGGTGAACATGCGGCACTTCGAGCCAACCATCGATGGCTGGCTCATCCCGGATTCCCCGGACACCCTGTACCGCCTCCACCGCATAAATCCGGTCCCCCTCATCATCGGGAACAATGCCGATGACGGGACAACGCTTGCCGCCGGCGCGAATATGACCGTTCCGGCGTACCAGACCTTTATCCGGAACCGGTTCGGCAAGGATGCAGATGCGGTCCTCGCGAAGTACCCGGCGAATTCCACCGCAGAGGTCCAGACCCGGCTCGAGCAGATCATGACCGATTATGATTTCACCGATGCCGTCGAGTTTGTGGCGCAGTCCATGGCCGAGACCAACACGAGCACCTGGCGGTACCAGTACTCCTATGTCCTGCCCGGGCAGCCCTACGGGGCCTTCCATGGCAGCGAGGCGATCCTGATCTTCAAGGTGTTGCCAAAGACGGATCCGGTAACGGAATCGGTCTCTGAAAATCTCATCGACATCTGGACCCGGTTTGCAAAGACCGGCAACCCGAACGGGGGGATGAATGTCACCTGGCCGAATTATACCCGGCAGAACGGCCAGTATCTCATTATCAATAATACTCCATCGGTGATGACGGGTTGAGAGCATCACTTTTTAAAAAAAGTACGGTTGAATTTTTTTTGCCCGGGGGCCGTCCGGGATTTTCCGGTACATCTCCCGGGGCTTGCTGCAAAAAATATTGTGAGGACGGTTCATCCGGAGAAATTTGTACGGGGAGAGTTCCCTATAAAAAATTGTTTTATTTTTGATCAGGCATTCTTAAGCACGGGTGCGAAGTGCTCGATCATATGGTGTTTCATATCGGCAAACACTTTTTTCCGGAACCCGGGGATCCTTGTCAACGGGATGAGGATTGCATTGAGAAGCCGTGTTTTGAGATCCCCCTGCGGGAAATCAAACATCCCGTGTGCCTTGTAATACCGGTAATCTGCCTGGAAGACGAACCTCATGCCCGCGTAGATATTGTCCCGGAAGATCTTGTGGCCGCCAACTGCGTAGAATGTCTTCGGGGGGATATATCCTGCATCGGCACATTGTACGAGACGTGTTGTCATGGCGTCGAGCAGGGCATCGAGTTCCCCCGAACTTAACACTTCGTCCGTGACAACATGAGCATGGCACCCGCCGTTGTCTGCCCACGCGGTCAGCGCTTCCTTCAGGCACGGGATCTGGTTACCGGGACCTGCGATCACAAAGCCAATCTGTTTACCGGCAAGTCCCGGCGTATGCCCTTTGAAGAAACTCCGGTCAAAGAACCGCTTCCATGTTGACGACAGATACCGGTCGTGCACCGAACCTGCCATGATGATGATGTCTGCGGGCATCAGCGTGTTTTTGAAAAAGTCAACGTACCCGTCGGTATAGATGCAGGTATTATCATAGGCGCACTGGCAGCACCCGAGGCACCCGCCCTTCATGTTCACATCATGGAGATTGACGAGCTCGACAGAACCGGTAAAATTCTCTCTCAGCCGGTCCGTTATTGCCGCAAGATTGGGCGAACTGCCGTCATCGTCCGTGAGGATGACAAGTTTTTTTGTCTTCAGGTCAAGTGGCGTGCGGTGTGGTCCCGGGGCATACACAAGAGCCGGCCGGACGAGCGGCGCATGCTCCCGCTGGATGGGAATTTTTTCCTGTACTGCGGTGATGAGAAGGGATGCGAATTTCTCCAGACGCTGTTGTTCCGCTTTTTGCACGAGATCGTTCATCTCTGCGGAATAAAAACCCAGGTACTTCATCCCAAGGTCATCGCTGATTTCGTGGATGTAGGCGTGCGCTGTCTGGTCGAAGAAATGGATCGAGGTTGAGAGGGATGCTGCATACGTTCCGGCAAAGGCGTCCTGCGCCTTCCGCTCGAAGACCAGTTCAATGAACCGCTTGTACTGGGAAGAGACGAGCAGGTAATACAGCGGGAAAGCCCAGATGACCAGATCTGCGGACCGGATGCAGTCAAGCGTTTTGTTCCAGACCCCGGTATCGTTCTCGATCTTTTTTATTTCGTGTGCCACGTTCAGAACTTCATAGGTATGTTCCGGGAATTTCTTCCGGATGTACGCGACATACTGCATCGTGACGCTGATGTCGCCTTTCGGGCTTCCGTTTAATACAACAATTTTCATTTCTGTTTTCACCATTGATCTCGTTTTGTTCATCGTTCCCGGTCGGGCACCTGCCAGCCGGTGCGAAGAATTTTTTTATTCGATGAGCAGGACCGCGACCCGCTCCGGGTTGTGCGGAGCCGGGAACTGTATCGGCATCCCGGCACGTTCGGTAGTCTTTACCACATTGATCCCGAGCCCTTCCGGGCAGTGGCGCTTCATGGTCGGGCGGTTGCATTGCCCGCCCGCGATATTACAGGTCTCGCATAACCTGCAGCCGGGTCCGAAGACCGTGGCAAGAGCGAAGGGATACCCGGCATTAAACGCGGTCTTCTCCAGGTCCAGCATGATCCTATGGAGCCGGTTTCCCTCGTGGACAAACGTTGTCAGGAAGGCGAAGGCCGATTCTTTGGTCTCTTTTTTTGTGGCAGGATCGATCAGTATCTGCATCAGGGAGTTGCGGAGCTCCTCCGGGAACACCGCTTCAGACCGGAATTTTACTACCATCGCGTACTGGTATTCACCGAGAGTTTTCCTGAAATCCTCAACCTCAGGAGTATGGGGCGGGCAGGTCAGGTGTTTTCCGTACTCGAAGCATCCGGTCCTGCACTTCTCCCGGACCCGGTGCTCGACAACGATCTCGTTTGCCGGGATGATGCGTGCATCCGCGGCACCGGCTTTTTTTGCCTGGCCTGTAAGGAACCCAAACTTCTCCGGTACGGTTTCGGAATTTTTCATGTCCGTGGCCCCTTCCGGATTTACTCATCCGGTTTATTTGTACTGTCCAGGATCTTCCGGGCGAATTCCTGGAGGACATCAGCTTTCACAAGCGCAAGTCCGCGTTCCACATCACCCAGCACCAGCAGGATATCCCCCTGCTTGATGTCAAAGATCTCCCGGGCCTCCTTGGGGATCACGATCTGCCCGCGTTCACCAACCTTCACGCTGCCGAAGAGATGTTTTGTGTCCCCTTTCCGTGGTGCAATCATCTCATCCACCAGGTCCTCTTTCCCACATTTCACACTTTTCATACAAATTATATTTGTACGCATAATCATATTTAACGATTTTGTTGGGGGGTTCCCGAGGGTTTTTAGGGGAGTAACACAGCAGGCATCCGGATCCCCGGCACTCATAGTGGGCTGCACCCCCTCCCCCACCCATCCGGGCCCGCAGCAGGCCCGGATCGTCACTTCCGGAGGTCGCCCGACCGGCCTGTTCTGGGGTATTTTGGGGGGAGTCTCATGGAAAAACGCTACACTTTGTCCGATTCGGGAACGGGCAGTTTTCCATGGAGAAAAACCGGCCTGTTTAGAACCTGTTTCTTTTGAGGATAGGTGGGTGCCGCAGGGTTTGGTGCATGGGCGGGGGTCTGACGCTCAAGTGGGGTTTGAAGCGATTTGAGAATCGCATCTCAAATCTGCCCTTCATATTGGCGGCAGATACTTCGCGGTCAAATAATCCTTATGAATTCGTCTTCTCCTCAAATTTCACTTTATTCAATTTTTCAGAGATTGAAGATAATCTGATAAAATATCTTCGAAGACCTATTGTCTTCTCAAGTCTCAAGACGTTCGACAAGAGGGATTTTTCAAATCCCTCTGCGTCATCCTTAATGGATGAAGTATTCTCCAATTAAATCGCGCTGTGTGACGAAGGATGATGAGAAGAGTGCTATTAATCTCCCTTTGCCGTGTGGCCACGGAACCCGAGAAGAGAACCGTGAGGATCTCCTCTTCGCTGTTGCGATGATTAATTCCCGGTAGCGTGGGCCAACCCCGGATTTTTTATATTTTTTCACCAGGTATCCGTCACGTATTTTTGTCATACCCTATCCTGAAAATATTCCGGGAAATGGGACCGGATCCGGTGGCGATCCGGTTCGGTCAGCCGCTCAAGCTCCCCATCTTCTTTCCCGAGAATGAATGCTGCGGCCTCGAGCCGCGATTCAAAGGGTATGATAGAGACCTCTCCCTTTGGTTCAGATGGATAGTAGATGTAGTAGATGCCCGTGTCTCCCGGCACCACGTGTACGAAGATTTCTATCTCTTCATCGCGCAGGCTGCCGGAACCCGGAATATCCGTAGGGGGGCGGTAGAGCAGCAGGTCTGACTGTGGGTCAGGAGATCCTGGCGGCAGCTCTTTCGAGTTCCTGTCGCCATCGGCAACCATGCGATCGGGTTTCACTCTGCACATTTAAATGATGGTGGGGAGCGGGGGTAGATAAATTTATGCACATAATGTGCATTAAACGCTAAATGTGCATTAGCCCCATGAGGAGGTATGCCCGACAAGGAAAATATCGTGAAGTCCCGGCTCCATCACGGTTCTAACTCCCTCGATCTCACCATCCCTTCTGAGGTTGCCAAGTCCCTGAGGATCAATCCTGGTGATATGTTCCGGCTTGTTGTGAAAGAGGAGAAAGGTACCCTGGTCCTGGAGTACGAGCGTGTGTATTCCACCAGAGGATGAATGTGCCTGAGTACCGGAACGTATTGCCGGACTGTGGTGGGTTCATTCACCTATGGTGAACTTTTGGTCATCACGATACGGATCACGAACGCAAAAAGGAAACCGGTTTAGAATGGGGGTTTGAACAGCGTTGTTGGTTGGAAAAAGGCAGCGGATCTTATCGCCGGCAGATGAAGGAGGTCTGGCGCTCAAGAGGGGCTCGAAGCGATTTGTGAATCGCTTCTCAAATCTGCCCTTCTGATGAACGGCAGGTATTTGCCGTCCAAGGTTTTCCACTGAAAATTTTCTCCACTGCATTTTGCAGTTCTCGCTGCGTGGGCTGGGTCTGAAATTTATTTTTCACCTGGTCTCGGTCACGTATTCCTATCAGTCTCCCTCATGGAAAAATTCCGGAAAATGGGACCGGATCCGGTTGCGTTCCGGTTCAGTCAGCCGCACTAGCTGCATGTGTTCTTTTCCAAGAATGAATGCTGCGGCATCGAGCCGGGAACCAAGCGGCATGATTGACACCCCTCCCGTTGGTTCAGAGGGGTAGCAGAGATAGTAGAGGACCGTGCCACCCGACATTATATGGACGAAGAGCTCTGTGTCTTCATTGGACGGGATGCCAAGACCGGGAGTTGCTGGCGGGGAGCGGTAGAGCAGGAGATCTGAACCGGGGTCGGGAGGTCCGGACTGCGGTCCCGCGATCCTGCCGACATCCTTCCGGATATGATCAGATTTCACGTGGCACCTATACGTGTCTTTGTATGCAGAGGGGATAAAATTTGCTACGCATTTGCTACGTAGATTCATCTCATATTTATCCCCACAATCACAGGATGTTTAACCTGGTAAGTTATGTTGGCCGGGGGAGTGTACGGAGAAAAGTTCTCAAAGCGCTTCTCAAACCCAATTGCCCGACCGAACTATCCAGACAGATCGGTATCGAACGTTCCACGGTGAGCCGGGCAATTCTCGAACTCACGGAAAAGGAACTCGTGGAGTGCCTGACACCAGATGAGCGGATGGGCCGCTATTACTGTACTACTGAGATCGGCCGTAAAGTCCTGGAGGTAATTGAGGGTGGGGGGGAGTGAAAAATTAAAAAGATGAGGACACTTAACTCAGGTCACTCAAGACGCTGGAGATTGGAGAGAATACAGAATAGGTCCCAATCCCCCAGTACAATCCGACAAGATGAATGTTCTGGTTAGCATCCTTAAAATAAACCGGAGCCCCGCTGTCACCACCCGCAGATGAGAAATCTGCATACCATTGGTTGTCAAGGGTTGTGCCAAAGAAACTATTATAAAGTGAGGTCTCCCTTTGAACCGTCCCGGTAGTGACCCCCGCTTGTGATACCTGACATTGTGACACCCAGTCCCACGTACGGATCCGTTGTCCCGTATATCCATGGCTGGCTGGCTGAACTCTCAAAAATCTGCCAGGCAACGTTGCTGTACTGCACCCAGGCCGAATCCGATGAGACTCCCCCGGAAGAAACGGTTATGGTCCCGACTGGATATGAAGAACCCGGCTGGTATATTGTGGTACCTACGCCCCCGGCATGCCCTGTTGTGACAAAACCGCTCTGCCCGCCCCGTGTCGCTGCAAAACCTGTTGTGACCGAGCCAATATAACTGGAATCCTGTACGCCACCAATGATCGGTCTCCAGGTATCGCCCCTTCCCAGGTTCAACTGGGCTATCTGTTCTTTATAGAAAATTACCGGTACGTTATCGACTCCCTGTTTTTTTGCTTCCGTGGAGACGATCGAGTAAATCCCATCTAGTGTTTTCTGGTCAACGGTCCGGTTCTCAATGAGACCTACGGCAACAGATCCGAGAGCATCATATCCGTACGCCAGTACGGGCCCATCCGGATATGAATACTGCTTGTTGACAGCATCCTTTGTTGTTTCGTAAAGGTTATGCAGTTTCTTGTACAATGCGTCCCGTTCCGAAAAACTGGTGATGCCCGCCATTATCCCTTTTGAGACAACTTTTTGATCATTGTCATAGACAGGGACCGGCCCGTACGATTTGATCAGTTTATCTGTGTAACAGGGTGCCATTGACGCGTAGGTTTGATCATCAACAATTACTCCTGATATGCTAATCGTCTCTGCCGATACGCTCCCGATTAACAGGAGCAGACAGAGGAGCCCGGAAAAGATAATCCATTTTTTCATGTATCTCACGATTCCAAATATCTCTGAAGACACGAGTCTTCATGGGACGTTTGGAGAAGCCGGGTTAATATGCAATAGAAAATGGAAGATTTTGATCTAACAATTTGCATAGAGATGATGCGTGGGCCATCTCTTGGTATCTGATGCCAATAAGAAAATTTGATATAATATTTTTTTCTAATTATTCTCTTATCATGGAGGACCCGGCCGAATATACCCTTGATAAATCAACGATTGATAGTCTCTCCTCTGAAACGCGGGTCAGTATTCTTGCATCGCTTCATAACCGGCAAAAAACAAATGCCGAACTGTCCAAGGAGCTTGACTTAAAGCCCCCGACAATCCATCATCATCTTGAATTGTTGAAAGAGGCCGGCCTTATTGAATCGCGGGAAGATGGCCACAAGTGGGTTTATTACCGTCTCACTTCGTTTGGGCAGGCTCTGTTCAATCCCGAAAAACGGATGAAGGTTTCTATCATACTGTCAACGGTTCTGACATTTGTTACCGGCCTGGTCGCGATTGGTACATTTTTTGTCCAGCCCCGGTTGAGTGTCCGGATTTTCCCGGGACTCGAAGATCCGTTTCTCCCGATGTTTATTGTTGCGGTTGTCGCAATAAGCCTCCAGGTCGTGATCCTTGTGTATGTGATCCGGCCCGGTTCTCATGGTTTGTAAGATAAGTCCGCTCGGTAGATGGGTGGTGACACAGCAGGCATCCGACTACCCGGCACTCATGGTGGGCTGCACCCCCTCACCCGCCCATCCGGGCTCGCGGCAGGCCCGGATCGCCACTTCCGGAGGTAGCCCGACCGGCCTGTTTCGGGGGTTTTTGCGGGAAGTCTCATGGAAAACCGCATCACTTCGCCCGATTCATGAACGGGCAATTTTGCATGGAGAAAAACCGGCCTGTTTAGAACCTGTTTCTTTTGAGGATCGGTGGCTGCCGCAGGGTTCAGGAGGTTTTGGGAGGTGATCCGGGGAAGGAGGGGGTGCTATGGGCGTTTTAGTGGGGGGTCGG
>JBAZQF010000017.1:0-47764 GCA_041645355.1 Methanoregula sp. | reverse complement strand
GCCCTTAAGGCTCGAATATACCGACTCCAAGTTAAGGAGATCAAAATCAAAGTAATCCTCTACAACCTCTCAAGATTGATTTCTACTTTGTCTTTTCTTGTTCTCATTGAGGAATTCTACAGAGCCGCATTCTCTCTATTTTTAATCGAATCACGGTTTTTTCCTGTTGAGAATCTGTTCATTAATACTGTATGCATCGTATCCAAGTTTCATTTCAATAGTGAATGAGCTCAATTGTTCTGTCAATCTGGCACAGATGCGGGTATGCTATTGGCACCTCGCCCAGGCTCTGGATTTTGGATCTTTCACTCACTGATATTAACCGCCCCTTGTCAGATCCTTCTCTTTTGAAACTCCCAAGGGTGATTATTAATTATTATTTAATACGAGAACATCCAATTCACGGGTATGAAACTTATTCATCTCTGTTTACTGTTTATACTGGTCCTGGGTGTTACGGCCAGCGGTTGTACCACGCAGAAACCTCAACCTACTCCTTCAACACCGGTAATCACGGCTCTCCCGACTTCGATGCCGACAACCTCTGCTACGCCCGCATACCCCCCACAACTTTCCGGATACTGGGTTCTTCAGACCATGGCGATACAGGATGGCTCTGTACCCCTCGTTCCCACTACAGAGATATCTCTTACCCTCAATGCAGATGGGAGTGCAACCGGGTATACCGGGTGTAATAATTATTTCACGTCCTTTACTCTGACCGGAAAACCTACTCCAAAAGGTGACGGTATGATATTTGCACCGATCACCACCTCAAAAAAGTACTGCATTGCAACATCCAGTCAGGAAAGTACTTACCTTGATGTTCTCCAGAATACCGCGGCCTATGCAGTAAACGGTAATCTGCTGACACTCACCGGCAATTCCCAGAATGCTCTTGTATTCCAGCAGGCATCCACGATTGTTACTACCACCTATTATCCACACCCTGCTTAACTCCCATTTTTTCCGACAGGTTCATTTGAAAAGCCCCTCCAGAATCCCAGATATTAATATGGCCTTACCATTTTTCCGGATTATCCTTCTGACAATCTCCTTCTTAAGGTCTCTTCCCTCTTTACAAAAATATCGGTGTGGGCATAATGGTAATTGAAATTGTGGATGTGAACCCTGTGTAATAGAAATTTATAATAAAGTTGATATAGTTTATTGCTTTTTATACAATTATTATCTGGTGTTATTCTATGGTGGATGATTGGAAGGATCATGGAAAGGATTCCGATCCCGCTCATCCTTGGATATTTAAAAAAAGCGGGACAAATCCTCCTTTTTGTGTCCTTTATGTTGATGATGAATCCACACTCCTGATTCCAACAAAAATGTACCTGGAACGACATGGGAATTTTATCGTTGATACAACCACAACTGTTGATGACGCGATGGATAAAATTAAAAAAAATCCATATGATGTAATAATTTCTGATTACCAGATGCCGGGAACGAACGGTATCCAGTTTTTGAAGATGCTTCGTTCGGAGGGTAATCAGATCCCGTTTATCATATTTACTGGCAAAGGGGACGAGGAGGTTGTCATTGAGGCATATGCTGCAGGAGTCGATTTTTATCTTGCGAAAGGTGTGAATCCCCGTGCTATGTACGTTGATCTCACCAACAAAATCGAGCAAATCGTCAACCGCCGGAGAATGCAAAGTGCCCTGAAAGAGAGTGAAGAACTGTTCAGGACATTATTCAATAATGCAAATGATGCAATATTCGTCCATGAGATGTCCTGTGAAGGTTTACCCGGCAGGTGCATCATGGCCAATGACATAGCTTGTACTCACTTAGGATACACCCGCGAAGAACTCCTGCAGATGAGTTACCTGGATATTATCGCTGAGCCCCATGGCAATAAAATCCCGGCCCTCTCACGAACGATCCAGAAGAGGGGACATGCTACGTTCGATACCGTTTATAAAAAAAAGAATGATACCGAATATCCTGTTGAGGTAAATGCCCACCTCTTTGAGTTGCATGGGAAACAACTATCCCTGTCCATTGCCCGCGATATCACCGAGCGTAAGTATATGGAAGATGAGATCCGTGCGAGTGAGCAGCGATTGCATGCGATCATTGACGGGTCATCCATCCCCCAGTTTGTGATCAACGGGAATCATGAGGTGATCTACTGGAACAAAGCGCTGGAAAGCTACAGCGGTATTGAGTCGCATGATATACGACTTACAAAAAATGCCTGGAAAGCATTTTATACGTCAATTCGTCCGCTTCTGGCAGATCTGCTGGTGGACGAAAAACTTGAGGATATACCTGTCTGGTATGATGGAAAATACCGTCGCTCCCGGTATGTGGACGGAGCATTTGAATTTATAGATTTTTTCCCTCATTTTGGCAAGAATGGGACCTGGCTTCATGGCACTGCGGTTGCCATAAGGGATGACCGTGGCACCATCGTAGGGGCACTTGAAACCCTTGAGGATATTACAGAGAGGAAAAATGCAGAAACTGAACTTGTAAGCAGCGAAAAATATCTGAAAACTATTTTTAAATCCGTCCAGACCGGTCTTGTAATCACCGATCCTGCAACAAATACCATAATTGATGCAAATCCGGCTGCAGTAAGAATGATTGGTAAAAATGAGTCTGAACTCCTCGGATCTGTATGTAATGCATTTCTTTGTCATTCTGCATCTGGATATCAAATGACTGGGAATGGAACGAATACTGATTTTTCTGAGTGTGTTCTTGTTAATCCGGATGGCAGGAAGATCCCTATTTTGAAAACGGCAATTCCCGTGATGATTTCTGGAAAATCTCTGATGCTTCAGAGTTTCCTTGACATCACTGACAGGAAACGGGCAGAGGATGCTATGCAGACGGCCTATGCCGAACTTGAACAAAAAGTTCGGGAGCGCACCAAGGAACTTTTCGATCTGAACCGGAACCTCCAGAACGAGGCAAACGAACGCAAGAAAGTCATGGAAGAACTCAAGGTCAGTGAGGAGAAATACCGTTCTCTTGTGGAACAGACAAACGATATTGTTTTCCAGATTGACGAGGATGGGCATATTACGTACATAAGTCCGAATGTCTCTTCCATTCTGGGATATACCCCGGAAGAATGCCTGGGAAAAAGTCCCGCAGAATTCATGCCAACGGATAAGGAGAATTTCTTTTATACGCTCCATGAGGAGAACATCCGGATCCGGCAGCCGGTCTCCGGAGTGGAGCTTACATTTCTGGATCATCAGCAGGTACCGCATATCTTTGAGGTCAATGGGACGCCCCATATCCGCCAGGATGGGATTTTTCTTGGATTCAGCGGTATAGCACGGGACATTACTGATCGAAAAGCTCTCCAGGATGAACTGGTGGCTTCCTTAAAAGAGAAGGAAATTCTCTTAAAGGAGATTCACCACCGGGTAAAAAATAACATGCAGGTGATCTCAAGTCTTCTCCACCTTCAGGCAAAGCTCATCAAGGATGACAATAGCCGGGAAGTTATCCGTGAAAGCCAGAATCGTGTTATGTCGATAGCACTTGTGCATGAAAAACTCTATCAGTCCAAGAGTCTGGCAGAGATTGATTATCTGGAATATCTTAAAAAAATAGCCGAGAACCTGCTCCAGTCCTATGGAATCTCCTCAAAAACCGTTGAGATTCGGATTCATGCAGAAAATATTTTCATCCCCATTGATAAAGCGATCCCTCTCAGCCTGATCATCAATGAAATGATCTCCAACTCCTTAAAATATGCCTTCCCCGACAACCGTCCAGGAAAAATTGAGATTGATATCAGAAAATCAGATGATCGACTTTCGCTCGCATTAAGTGACAATGGTATCGGACTTCCCCGGAATGTGACCCTCGAACAGACTGATACTCTGGGACTTCAGCTGGTGAATTCACTAGTTCGGCAGCTCCAGGGGAACATCTCATTAAACCGAGAATCCGGAACAGAATACCATATCGATTTTATCATTGAACCAACTGCAGGTGACCCTTATGAATGATAAAAAAATACTCGTTGTGGAAGATGAGGCAGTAACCAGTATGGATCTACGGAGAAGCCTGACCGACCTTGGCTATGAGGTCTGTGCAATAGCGCCAACCGGAGAGATGGCCGTGAAACATGCCGGGGAATTGCATCCTGACCTTATTCTCATGGACATTATGCTTGCCGGGAAGATGAACGGAATTGAGGCGGCTGAGATTATCAAATCGAAATACCGCATTCCGGTAATTTACCTGACCGCATACAGCGATGATCGTTTTCTTGCAAAAGCCAAGATCACCGAACCCTTTGGTTATATCCTGAAACCCTTCCGGGAACTGGAACTCAAGACAAATATCGAGATGGCGCTTTACAAGCATACCATGGAACATGCTTTGAGAGTAAGCGAGGAGACAACCCGCGTCCTGCTCAATGCAATAGATGACATTATGTTTCTTGTCGATATCACGGGGAAATTCCAAGCGGTGAATGTTGCTCTTGCAAATCTTGTTGGAAAAAATGTGCATGAATTGATCGGTTCTAATGTTTCGGATCTCGTGAAAATGGGCATTCTATCCCAGAAAATGGCGGGATGGAATCTCAATCCTATACAGGTAAAAACCCTCTGCTTCGAAGAAAAATTTAACGATAAATGGTTTGAAGTCACCCTGTACCCGGTTCGGAATCCTGATAATGCTGTCGTGTTATATGCAGTGTATATCCGGAATATCACCCGGAATAAAAATCTGGAAGAGCAGTCAAGGCAGAACGAGGAATATTTCCGATCTTTGGTTGAAGATACTTCAGATATTATTGCGATCCTCAACAGGGATGGAACCATCAGATATGACAGCCCCTCGATAAACCATTCACTGGGATACCCGGATGAACACCTGGTGGGAAAGGCGTTGTCTACACTTCTCCTCGAAGAAGAACTGCCGAATCTCCAGAATATTTTCCTTGAAATTATTACTAACCCGGGCATGGTAAAACCATTCCATCTGAAGGTGAAAAATTATGATGGGGATGTATTCACTATGGAAGGAATTATCAGTAATCTTTACGGGAACCCGGTAATTGATGGAATTGTACTCAATGGCTGGATTAAAAACCACCGGACCGTTTAATACCCGATAATCCACTCAGTTTTCCGTCAGGTGAATTCCGGCATTCCGTGAAATCCTCTTTTTTATCTGGCAGGTACAACATGCGTAAAAAAATGGTTGGTTGCATCCCCTGTCGGATCCGTTAATCCAGAACTCTAAAATGAAGCCAAAGGTAATTCTGATGATCAATCCTGCTGCCACCCGGGAATACTGCGAGAATTGGTGAATATTACCGGTCAAACGCAGCATTTGAAGAAGCGAACGACAGAAAAAAATCACAAAATTTAAAAAAAATTGGGGAGGAAAAATTACTTCTTGCCGCCCTTTGCCGGGGCTGCGCCTTTCTTCTCATCTGCTTTTGCAGGTGCTGCATCCTTGCCACCCTTTGCCGGAGCTGCAGCCTTTGCATCTTTGCCACCCTTTGCGTGGGCCGCACCCTTTGCAGGCTCTGCAGCTGCAGCTGTTGCGGCTGCTGCTTCTTCGGTAACAACCGGCGCTGCAACGACTTTCTCACCAACAAGCTTTGGTGCTGCAACGATTCTGCCACTGACCTTGATCTCGCTCACTTTCAGATGTGATGGGGTAGGGAGCTTGTGACCGCTGTGCCGGAGTGCATCTTTGATCTTCTCCAGGTACTGGGGGGTTGAAAAAACGGTCATGAGCTTCTGGCCCGGTTCAACCCGTGCGGCAGTGCCGACTGCCTTGCCGAATGCAAGGCGCATACCTTCCGAAACACGGTCTGCACCGGCACCGGTTGCCTGCTTGTTCTCGCGCAGAACGTGGTGGGGGAAAACACGTACCTTGAAGTGGAAATTGGACCTGCCGACATCCTTCATCAGCCGGCGGTTTGCGGTGATGCGGGCAGCCTCGAGGGCACTGTGCCGGATCTGGCATGCTTCTTCGACAATAAGGTCAACTTCGGTGGGGAATTCCTGTGAGAGGTTGCCCATCTCGAACTGCACAATCTTGCTCCCGGGAACACCGCCCATATATTTGCGTCTTGTATAGGCTTTCTTGGAAATGTTCCTGTACATCTTTGCCGGTTTTCTAACCATCGCGTCCTACTCCTGTGTAATATTGCTAAAAGCGGGCAAGAATATCGGGAACTTATCAGATATTAATGCCGGTACGCTTCACAAACTGCTTTTATAAAATGGAGATGGAGCGTATTAAACCTTACTGGATAGCACAGTTCTGGCTTATAAGATCAAGAACTGTGCGCCGTACCTTGGCGAACTCCACGCTGGTCCGGTCGCGGGGCCGATCCAGCTCCACATCAAAGATACGACAGATCCGGCCCGGGCGGGGTGATAAAACAATGATACGATCCGAGAGATACACTGCCTCGTCCACGCTGTGGGTAATGAAGATAACCGTTTTCTTTGTTTCTTCCCAGATATCGAGGAGTTCCTTCTGGAGCATATTCCGGGTCTGGGCATCGAGTGCCCCGAACGGCTCATCCATAAGAAGAAGAACCGGGTCAAGTGCCAGTGCCCGGGCAACGGCAACCCGCTGTCGCATTCCCCCGGAGAGTTCCGAAGGATAACTCTCGCGGAACTGGGAGAGATTCACCAGTTCCAGATAGCGCTGTGCGATCCGGTAGCGCTCCTCTTTTATGAGTCCTTTCATCTCCAGCCCGAAAGCGATATTGTCCATCACGTTGCGCCACGGGAAGAGCGAGTATTCCTGGAAGACCATTCCCACCTTGGGATTCTGGCCTTTTATCTCCTCACCATCAAGAACGATCGATCCTTCCTGTGCTTCATCGAGACCGGCTATCAGGCGCAGCAGCGTGGTCTTTCCGCAGCCGGAGGAACCAAGAATACAGACAAACTCCTTGTCCTTTACTTCAAAGTTAAGGTGATCCAGGACAACCAACCGGGATCCATCCTCGCGGGGGAATGACTGGTTCAGATCACGGATCTCAAGATTGCCCATATCACGCCACCTCCCCGGTCCGCCACTTCAGGAAATGACGTTCAATATAATACCGGAACGCCATATCAAAAGCAAGCCCGGCAAGTCCCAGCAGGATCATATAGACGACTACGCAGTCCATCCGGTGGAGATTGTAATAAAGCCAGAGGGCCATGCCAAGACCATTGTTGGATACTCCGAAAAGTTCAGCAGCCACAAGGCACATCCAGCCAACCCCGCAGGCAATCCTTATGCCGGCAGCTACTGATGGAAGGGCTGCGGGAAACGCGATGTACCGAATCAGATTGAAATTTTTCGTGCAGCCAAGCATCTTTCCCGCTTCCACAAAAATTCTCGGAACCCCCCGGAAGCCGCTGTATGTATTGATAATAACCGGAAAGACCGCGCCTACAAAAATTACAAAACCGGCAGACCACGATGTGAGGCCAAACCAGATGATGGCAAACGGGATCCAGGCAAGCGGAGGAATCGGCCGGAGCAGTTCGATTACCGGATCCATGAATGCATCGAAACGACGGCTCCATCCCATCGCAATCCCGACAGGAATGCCCACAGCCAGAGCAGCAACAAGACCAATACCGAAGTGCACAAGACTGTCTATGAAGTCTGGTATGAGTCTGCCGGTTGCGACCAGTTCCTGAAATGCCGTGAAGACATCGACAGGAGACGGGAGGATAAATGAGTTCCGGACAATACCTGCTGCAATTACTTCCCATACAACGATGGCAAGTATGATGGCAATAACTCCCAGCCACCGTTTACTGATCCCATCTGCAGACAGTTTCACAGGAATGTTGCCTCCCCATTGAGATTGAATTATCATGCCGGGTTTTTCAGCCGGGAATTGGATCCCGCATGCCGGCTCTTACCTATACAAGGGCGCCAAAGAAAAAAAGGATTGGTTCTATTATCTGTCCTTATTTTTTGTAGAACGACAGGTCGAAGATATCTTCCTTTGCCAGGGGCTTCTTGATGTAACCGAGGTCATATTGGATCTTTGCGTAATCAAGGACAGGCCCGACAATGACATTCGGATCCGACGCCCAGCTGCCATCCCATTCCTTTAACGAGGCGGTGACATCTGCCAGTTTAGCGCCGGTTTTAGTGGCATAGATTTGTGCAGCTTCTTCGGGATTTGCCGCATTGAAGGCAACGGCCTTGTCATTGGTTGCAAGAATCTGCCGGACAATCTCCGGGTGTTCCCGGATCAGCTTGCCGCTGACAACAAGGACACAGCAGGTGTGGTTGGGGTACATCTCGCCCGAGTGGGCAACGATCTTACCGCTGCCCTGGTTGACAACCGTGCTGGGAGACGGCGTGGGCAGGAAGATACCATCGACTTTGCCGGCAGTGAGTGCGGTTACCGCGTCGCCGCCATTCATCCCCTTGATGATGACATCCTTATCAGGGGTGAGGTTGTTCTGTTTCAGCCAGTTGCGCAGGACAGTATCCTGGATAGTCCCTGCCTGGAATGTTGCAATCGTCAGGCCTTTCAGGCTCTGCGGACCTTTGTAATCGAGATCATTCCTGACAACGAGATCGGAGCCCTGGGTGTTGACCCCGGCAATGATCTTTGCATCGAGACCGGTTGCAACCGCGCTCAGGACAGGGGCTGCGCCGACGTATGCAACATCGATATCCCCGGCAAGCATTGCCTGCATCTCGGGTGCACCGGTCGGGAAGAGTTTATCACTGACGTTCTGGACTCCGAGTGGAGCAAGGTCCTGTTTCCACCATCCCTTTTCCATGGCAGTGATCTCTGCCATCTGGTGGGTGCTGGGCTGGTACCCGATCCGGATCTCCTTGATCGGAGCCGCTGTTGCTGAAGAAGTTGTTCCGGGAGTTGCAGCCGGCTGAGTGCAGCCGGCGGTGAGCAGTATCAGGGCAATAGCGATAAGCGCAATTGCTGTTATCTTCATCATTTTCATGGGAAGAGTGTTGTTCTGGCAATAATAAAAAAGTGTGCGCTTAAGGCAAATTTCAGATACTTTTGTATAAAATAGTTTAATTTTTATGACAAAATAAGATTCATTTGTGCATTATTGTCCACATGTTCTCCAAAAAGACTGTGAATCTGATTGACAAAAAGAAAATTTTTATCCAGAATTAACCTTATTGTGTAAATTACATGGTACAGATCGACCCAATCGACCGGCTTATGCGCGCAGCCCTTACCTCTGATGAGGAATTTGTCGGCGCCCTGGAGGATCTCCTGCGCCACGATCTCCGGATCAGCATCCGGGAATTATCTGAAAAGAGCGGGATCGCGCAGAGTTCACTGTATAAGATCCTCCACGGGAAGCGCTCGCCAAATCTTTCCACACTCCGGGCCATTATCCATGCCATCCGGAAGTTTTACCGGACCGGTGAAGGGGAGTTCATCGGCCTCATTGTCGCCCGCCCCGTCCTTGAAACCATCGAGGAGAGAACCGCGGATGTAGATACCCACCGGGTTAAAATTCGGGAGTATCCCGTCCATACCATGGAAGACGCAATCGTTGCTGCGGTCAGGGCTGAGCGGGAGGGTGCGGTTGCCATAGTCTGTGCACCGATAGTATCCAGCGTGATAGAGCAGCTCGTCCATATCCCTGTTGCCACAATCATTCCTAAAGAATCGGTCCAGCGGGCAATAGAACTGGCCGCACGCAAGGCGTGGCTTTAATCACTTCGCGACCAATAATTACCCGGAATTATAAGGGTGAACGGATGCGAACTGATGTTGTAAGGCTGGGGCGCCTGTCCGGTATAAGGACCGGTGAGATGATGCATTTCCTTTCATCGATGCAGGCCGATCGCTGTATCGCAGATGCCGACCTGCTCGTGGATATTGCCCATGTGCTGATGCTTGACAAGCAGAAGATCATCGATCGAGACATCACCGATCAGCTACTTCCGGCCCTGCTCGGGCTGTTTGACAAAGGTATTCCGGAGGAAGTGTTCGATGAAAAGTTCGAGGACGTCCATGCGGGTATCGAATCACTCATCATCGAGGCTGCCGGCGCAGAGGCCGGTGGCCGGATGCACATGGGCCGGTCCAGGAATGATGAGGTCGCCACCTGTATCCGGATACAGCTCAGAGAAGACGTGCTCGGCCTGATGGAAGAGATCCTGGCAGTCCGAAAAGTCCTTGTTACTCTCGCAAACAAGCATGCCGGAACCATCATGCCGGGGTTCACCCACCTCCAGTATGCCCAGCCCACAACACTCGCTCACCATCTCCTTGCGTACGAACAGGCATTCTCCCGTGACTTTGACCGGCTGAGAGACACGTTTGCCCGGGTCAATCTCTCTCCTCTCGGGGCAGCAGCATTCGCATCAACCGGCTACCCCATTGACCGGGAATATACAGCGTCCCTCCTCGGGTTTGACGGTCTTATGATAAATACCATGGATGCAGTTGCAACCCGAGACTTTGCGCTCGAGGCACTCGCGGATCTCTCGATCCTAATGACAAATACCAGCCGTCTCACTGAGGAACTTATCATCTGGAGTACCTCGTTTGCGAAATTTGTCACCCTTGATGATGCATTCTGTTCCACATCATCCATTATGCCCCAGAAGAAGAACCCGGATACCGCGGAGATCATGCGGGCGAAGACCGGCTCGGTCTTCGGGGCATTGACCGGCGCGATTATTATCGTCAAAGGGCTGCCCATGAGCTATAACCGTGACCTCCAGGAGCTCACTCCCGGTCTCTGGCGCGGGATGCAGGATGCCCGGGCAAGTACCCGGCTTCTTGCCGGGATGCTTGCGAGTGCACAGTTCAACACCAGAATGATGAAAGAAGAGGCTGGAAAAGGGTTCTCAACAGCAACCGAACTTGCCGATACCCTGGTGCGATCGTATGGTATACCGTTCCGGACTGCCCACAACATTATCGGACGGGCAGTCCAGAAAGGAGATCTCACTCTTAAAACCCTTGAGGCGGCAGCAAAAGAAGTGGGTGGCGGAATATCGCTCCGGCAAAAAGGACTCACCCAGAAGGCCATTGATAATGCGCTTGATGTTACCTGTTCTGTCACAATCCGCAATGCTCCCGGGGGTCCGTCTCCCGCTGCAACGAAAACAGCAATAACGGGGTGCCGGAAGAAACTGGATGCGGATCGTGTGCTTGTCCGCGGAAAAGCCAAAAACCTGGAGAAGGCGAAGACCAATCTGATAACCAAAGCCCGGAGGCGGATAGCATAACCCAATCATTTGTTTCAGGAGATATTGTTCACTGCGATTACGGCGGGAAGAAGAGAAACGGCGTTTATATCACGGATCGGGACAGCATGGCGGTTGTCAAACTGGATTCCGGCTATAATATTGGAGTGAAACCGGAAGCCTGCAGCCTTGTCACCCGTTCCCCCGTCTCCCCCCCAAAGAAGATCGAAGTAACCCAGAATAAAACCCTCCCGAACCTTGCCATAGTTTCCACCGGGGGCACTATCGCAAGCAGGATAGATTACCGGACGGGTTCGGTCACCAGCCAGTTCGATGCAAGCGATATCCTTACCGCTATCCCGGAATTAAAGGAGATCGCCAATTACCGTACCATTCCGCTGGCAACCATCCTTTCAGAGAACATGACCCCTGCCATCTGGCAGGATCTTGCCCGGGCAGTCTTTGACGAGATCAAAGGGGGGGCACAGGGCATAATTGTCACTCATGGTACGGATACCATGGCCTATAGCGCGGCAGCGCTCAGTTTCATGATCGACACGCCCGTCCCGATCATCTTTGTCGGATCCCAGCGCTCTGCTGACCGCCCGTCAAGCGACAATGCTATGAATGCAGCCTGTGCAGCAGCGGCTGCAACGAGCGGGCTTGGGGAAGTGGCGGTGGTGATGCATGCGACCACAAATGATGATCACTGTGCCATCCACCGCGGCACCCGGGTGCGCAAGATGCACACCTCCCGCCGTGATGCGTTCAGGAGCCTTGGATTGGATCCCATCGGAACAGTCGCGTATCCGTCCCGCGAAGTAACCCTTGCTTTCGGAGCTGTTCGCCGCGGAACGCAGAAACCAGCACTCCACGACAGGATTGAACCCCGGTGCGGGCTTGTGCAGTTCTATCCCGGTATGTCCCCGGATATCCTGAAAGCGTACGAAGGCTATGCAGGACTGATCGTATCCGGGACCGGTCTTGGGCATACCGGTACCGCACTCATCCCGCAACTGAGAACCCTTTCCGATTCAGGCACGGTTGTTGTGATGACTTCCCAGTGCCTGAACGGCCGGGTATGTGACCGGGTCTACGATACCGGGCGCGATCTGCTGGCTGCGGGAGTTCTGGAAGGGGGCGATATGCTTCCAGAGGCCGCACTTGTCAAGATGATGTGGGTGCTTGGAAACGAGACGGATACAAAGAAAGCTGCCCTGCTCATGCAGGCGGATCTCAAAGGGGAATGCACGCGGAGGAGCGCCCATGGATTATAGAGCACTCGGCCTGGTGGCCGGAATCGAGATCCACCAGCAGCTGGATACCCGGAGAAAACTCTTCTGCAACTGTCCGACCACGCTTCGCGAGGTTAAGGATCATAACGGTGAGTTCTTCCGCTACCTTCGGGCAACGGTCAGCGAGATGGGCGAGATCGACCGGGCTGCACAGGAAGAGATGAAGAATAACCGGAAATTCCAGTACTATGCTTACGATACAACCTGTCTTGTCGAGAATGACGAGGAGCCCCCTGCCCCCCTCAATGACGAGGCCCTTACGGTCTGCCTCACGATTGCAAAACTGTTCGGCATGATACCCGTCCCCCAGTTGCACACCATGCGTAAACTCGTTATCGATGGCTCGAACACGAGCGGGTTCCAGAGAACGGCTCTTGTAGCATTCAATGGCAGCCTGCCGGGTGGAGGGGAGATCGAGACCATCTGTCTTGAGGAAGAGGCAGCCCAGCGCGTAAAAGACGAGGTTTTTTCTCTTGACCGGCTCGGGATTCCCCTTGTCGAGATCACGACATCGCCCTGCATGCATACGCCCGAAGAAGTCCAGACTGTTGCGGAATATATCGGGATGGTCCTGCGTTCGACCGGTAAAGTGAAGCGCGGGATCGGTACTATCCGGCAGGATGTCAACATATCGATTGCAAAGGGAGCACGCGTTGAGATCAAGGGTGTACAGGAACTTGACCTGATCGCTGAAGTGGTCAGAAGAGAGGTGCAGCGACAGCAGAACCTTCTCCGGATCCGCGATGAACTCCGCTCAGCGGGGGCAACAACTGAAGGCGTTTCTGGTGTGGACATTACGGAGCTTTTCAAAGAAACCAAATCCGCTGTCCTGAAAAAGGCAAAAAAGATCCATGCCATCACCCTGAAAGGATTTGCCGGTTTCGTAGGTTGCGAGATCCAGCCAGAACGCAGGCTCGGGAGCGAGATGTCCGATTATGCGAAAAAGTGTGGGGTGGGAGGCATCTTCCACACGGACGAACTCCCGGCATATGGTGTCACTGCTGAAGAGGTGGCCCTTCTGCGATCCCACCTGAAAGCCGGAGCGGGTGACTGTGTTGTTCTCGTTGCCGGTGCTACCGATAAACAGGCAGCATGCGCTATCCGCCAGGTGATCGCCCGGGCTGCGATTGCATTATCCGATAAACCCGTTCCCGAAGAAACGCGCAAGATGCTCGAGAGCGGCAGCACTGCGTATATGCGGCCCCTCCCGGGTGCAGCCCGTATGTACCCGGAGACCGATGTCCTGCCGGTAATAATCGGTGACGAACGCTGGTCTGCAGTTACTATCCCAGAACTTCTCACGACCAAGGCAGAGCGGTTTACCCGCGAGTATGGAATCGAGAAAAACTATGCCCTGCAACTGGCTGCCTCCGAGAAGCTCCCTCTTTTTGATCGCGCTCTCCAGGAAGGGATCAAGCCGAAGCTTGCGGCCTTTACCCTGCTCTCAACCGTTACGGAACTGAGACGCGAGGGAGTTGATGTCAGGGTCATTCCTGATGGAGCATATCTTGCCCTCTGGCATGCGGTTGAAGAGGGAAAAGCCGCAAAAGAAGCGATACCTGACCTGATCCGCAGCATTGCAGAAGGAAGCAGTATTGAAGCCGCGCTTGCAAAACTCGGGCCATCGGTATCCCGTACCGAGCTCGAAATGATTGTACGGAAGATCATTGCCGAACGTTCTGACTTTGTTTCCGAAAAAGGAAAAGCTGCCCTCGGCCCGCTGATGGGAGTTGTTATGGCAGAAGTCCGGGGATCGGTTGATGGGAAAGTGGTGAGCGAGATCTTAAGAAAAGAGATTGAATCCGCGACTGCAGGAAAAAAACCATAAGATATGTCCATCTTCAGGTATAACCGGGTCGGACAGCGCGAACATTTATGAGTGGGGCAGCAGAATTACATAAGGAGTTTCATTATGGGTAAAACAGGAACAACCATCTGGGCACAGGTCAAAGGCGTAAAAGGTCAGATTCGGCTCGTCCCGAAAAAAGAAGGCGAGGGAAAAACCCCCGGCCCGAACCAGCGGTTCAAGGCAGGCGCGAATGTCAAGCAGGTTGATCAGATGGCAGAAGCCATGGGCGGTCAGCGCGGAGGCAGGCGCGGAGGAAGGCGTGGTGGCGACCGGTCCGGTGGATCCGGCATGAACGAGTCCACAGCAAACCCGATGATCCGCCGGCGCATGAAACGGGCAAAAGTGTCCGCCCTCGGTGCAAAGGCAAAATCAGCACGGTAATACCGCTCGAATAGTTCAGCCCGTGATGGGTTATGGGGTTCACCCGCCCCCCCACAGGTTTTTCACATTTTATAGTGCAATTTTCTTTCAGTTGCTATTGTATCATAACTATATTTTATTCAGAACAACCATGGTGAGTATGGATCTTCCAACTGCAGTAAACAGCTACCAGTTCGGTGAACGGGCCAAGTCCGGACTGATCATGGCCTCCCAGCTGGCCATTGCACTTACCGGCTTTTCGGAACAGGAACGGGCGGGGGGGAAGCGGATGCTCCTCCTTATGATGGAATCAATACGAAGTGAGCTCCAGTTTGCGTTCCGCGACACCGGCCGTCAGGATTTCCAGAAGGCGATAAATTCCCTCAACGAGGCAATCTCTCTTGTTGAAGGAAACCAGCCCGAACAGGCCTCTGAAAAAATTGCTGCAGCAATCAGTGCATCCACCACTCCTGCGCAGGAAGCATGGCAGGTACTCAAGGAACATGGACTCATCTGATTTTTTCGGGTTTCTGTCAAGCCGTTCATCGGTTCGCGAGTATGAGGATGATCCGCTGACCGGGGAAGAGACGGATTATATCCTGAAGAGTGCCAGCACTGCGCCAAGCGCAGGCAACCTTGAAGCCTGGGACGTTGTTGTTGTCACCGAAGAGGAGATCCGCGGTGCTCTGGCTGAGGCTGCGTTCGGTCAGGGTCATCTGGAGAAAGCTCCAACGGTTTTTGTTGTCTGTGCAAACTATGTGCGTTCAATGTCGCGCTATGGGGAACGGGGAATTCTCTATGCGGTTGAGGATGCAACCATTGCATGTACGTATATGATGCTTGCAGCCCATGCAAAAAAGATCCATACCTGCTGGACAGGAGCCTTCAATGAGGACGAAGTACGGGAGATCCTCGACCTGCCCCAGCATCTCCGCCCTATTGCGCTGCTTGCAGCGGGAAAAGGGGAGACCCCGATAAGCCCGGCGGAGCGGATGCCCACGGGAGAACATGTGCACCGCGAACAGTGGTGAGGAGATAATAAAATGCCGGATTATACTGTGACACTGGAATCGGCCTGGCTCATAAAAGATGTCAAGTCTCTGGATGATGCTATCGGGATAGCAATAAGCGAGGCAGGAAAGCGCCTGAATCCCGCTGCAAAATACGTGGAAGTGGAGGCAGGAATGCTTGCCTGCCCCTATTGTGAGAAAGAACTGTCAAGTGCAATCGTGGTGGCAGACACGGCACTTGTCGGGCTTGTCCTGGAGATGAAAGTCTTCAGGGGAGAATCTGCCGAACATGCCGGACGGATTGCAAAATCGGTGATAGGGAAAGCACTGCGGGACATACCCTTGAAGATACTGGATGTGCAGGAACAATGATCTCCGTTGTTGGGCACACCGCCATCGACCATATCTCAAAAGTGGCGCACCTGCCTGAGAAGAACTGCTCTACCCATATCACGGATCGCCAGATCTATTTTGGTGGCGGTGCCGCAAATATCGCCGCCGGCATCGCAATGCTTGGCGGAAAATCCGCACTTATCTCCTGCGTGGGCGGAGACTTCTACGGGAGCGAGTATGATACCTGGATGAAGAAACTGGGTGTCTGCCAGCAGTTTTTTGAGGTTCCCGACGCCCACACCCCTACGGCTTTCATGTTCACCGATGAATCCGGGGACCAGATGACCTTCTTTGAATGGGGGGCTTCAAAAGTATTTGCACACTCAGAACCCCCGGCACTCCCGTTTGTCCATATGGCAACGGCAGATCCGGAATTTAACTGCCGGGTAGCAGAAAAGAGCGAGTTTGCCTCTTTTGATCCCGGGCAGGATGTTTTCTGGTACACAAAGGAGCAGCTGGATGTTATTCTCGATAACATTGACATCCTCTTTGCCAACCAGCACGAGATCGAGCATATGTGCAGGACTCTTGGAACCTCAAGAGAGTCGATCGTTCAAAGGGTAGGGACTGCAATATTCACCATGAGCGGGGATGGGAGCACCCTCTACTCGGATGGGAAGGAGCATTTTATTCCGGTTGTTCCGGTGACACTTGCGGATCCTACTGGTGCCGGCGACTCCTATCGTGCAGGATTCCTGACAGCCTATGTTCAGGGATATTCCCCGCTCACCTGCTGCAGGATTGGGACCGTGACTGCATCGTTTATTGTAGAGCATGTGGGATGCCAGACTCACCTGCCCACGTGGGATCAGATGATCGGGCGGTACCGGCAGCATTTCGGGGATCTGGTCAAGCCATAAAGAGGAGATGAACCGATGAGCTGGGCTGCACTCACTTCAGGAGGAAAAGATTCGATCCTGTCCTGCCAGAAAGCACTCGATAATGGAATGGATGTGCAGTACCTGGTAACAGCCCGGCCGAAAAATCCCGATTCCTACATGTTTCACTCAGCAAATCTCGATGCCGTACCGGTTATCGCCCGTGTAGCAGGAATGGAGTACGTTGAGATAAAAACTCACGGCAGAAAAGAAGAGGAACTCGCCGATCTCGAAGAGGGCTTATCATCGCTTGATATTGAAGGTGTGATTGCCGGGGCAGTGGCATCAGTATACCAGGCAGAGCGGGTCAGGGCAATTTGTGACCGGCTGGGCCTTCAGCTCTACACCCCCCTCTGGCAAATGGATACCGGAAAACTGGTCCGGGAAGTAGCAGAGCGAATGGACGCGATAATTATCGTCACTGCTGCTGAGGGCCTCGATGAAAGCTTTCTGGGTGCACGGTTTGATGAGGCACTTATTGGGAAGTTACAACGGGTGGAAGCATCAAACCGGATCAATATTGCCGGCGAGGGGGGCGAATACGAGAGCCTCACCCTCAATGCGCCATTTTATTCACGGCCTGTAACCTATACAACATCAGAAATCCGGTCAACTCCTGGTCGTCATGAACTTGTTCTCGGAGGGTTTTCCTGATGTCGCAGGGAAGTGATGTCAAGCTTGGGCAACTGACCAAGTACATCTTCACTGCCCCATCATGGCCGAGATCCCTTTTGATCATCATCATCCTTGGTCTTTTTATCGATGCAGCCAGCGCCCGTGCGTGGGTGCACCTGCCATTCTCGGGCACTATCGCATTTACCCTGCCGGCAATAGCCGCGCTTGTCCTGACCAAGCCGATCATAGAATCCGGCGGGAAGACCATGACCTGGAACCGGTCGGCTCTCCTTGCCCTTTCCTGCACGGTCTTTGCCGTGATCATCACCCTCAGTTCCCTTGCATTTTCGGTCCGGTACCTCCCCCTGTTCTATGCCATCTCCCTTGGTTTCATCTTCGGCCTGCGTCTGTTTGTCCTTGTTGCGATCTCCGATTACCGTCTCCCGCGGATGATCCTGCCGGCATTCACCCAGAGCGGCCCGGGAATTCTTGCGGGGATGCTCATGTTCTCGTCCACGTTCGGAGTTGCTGCCTTTGGGATCTTTGCTCTCATACTCCAGCTGGTCTTCGGGCTTGGTTTTGCCATCCTTGTCTGGATGATCGAGCGGCCATTGCAGCGGGCTTTCAAGATCCGGGGACTGGCGTTTGTCAATGCATTCATCGCTCACATGACCGATGGTTCCAAGGGTATGGAGGATTTTTTCCGCGAGATCGGAGAGGAGATCTTTGTTCCCCAGGTAAGTTTCTTTTTCCGAAGACAGGACAAAAAACCGGTTATCTTCACGGTACCCAACCTCCACCCGGGACCAATGGGGGAGATCGGCGGAGGCAACCTCCCCAAGGTCCTGCACGACAGTTTTACCGATGAGACCCTTGTTGCCCATGGCTGCGCAACGCACGATTTCAACCTGGTCTCTGAAAGTGAGATAACAAAAGTAATTGATGCCCTCCAGAAGTCAAGGAATGATGTCAGGTATTTCCCGGGAGCAGGGAAATCCGGTCGCATCACGGTAGGAACGGTGCAGGCGCTCTACCAGCGCTTCGGTGATTCGATCCTTGTCATTACCACCCGTTCCCCGCACCGGACCGAGGACCTGGACTTCTCAATCGGCATGACCATCATGGCCGAGGGACACCGCTGGTTCCCCCATGTGGCCATTGTCGATGCCCATAATTGTATGACCGATTTGTCCTCCCCTGTGCTCCTTGCCACATTGACTGCTACCGAGTACCAGCGGGCGTGCTTCGAAGGTATGCAATCCAGTCTGTCCGCACCGCTTCACCCGTTCAGGATCGGGGTCTCGCACCGGACGGTCCCGTACAGCCGCGAGGAAGGGTTCGGGGATCTCGGGATCCAGTCCCTTGTTGTTGAAACCGATGGCCAGAAGACCGCATACATATTGATTGATGGCAATAACATGGCTGCCGGGGTACGGGAAATTCTCCTCGAACAGGTTCTCACCCATGTTGATAATGCTGAAGTGATGACAACTGACTCCCATGTTGTGAATACGATCACCGGTAAGAACCCTGTGGGAATGCAGGTTGAGGCAAAAGAGATCCTTCCCCATATCCTGCATAGTGTCCAGGAAGCAGTTGATGATCTCGCACCAGGAGCAGCCGGGGCAGCAACAGCCCAGTGTGAGCATATTGTGGTCTTCGGGTCCAACCGGATCACCCAGCTGGCAAGCACCGTGAATGCCATGCTCGTCTTTGTTGCACCGCTCTCGCTTGCCATGCTCCTCCTTGCGTTCCTCCTCTCAATCATGGCATATGCAGTGATGTCATAGAGCTTTTTAAAAATCATAAATATCATCTGTTTTCACGTTCCGGGCCTTAAGAGACCACAATATTTATTTGCATTCACCGGAGACTGCTTAATTAATACCGGAGGTATCTGCCAAGAGGATCACACAGGAACCAGGTTTTCGTACAGCGGTTGAATTACGCGTAAGTGAAAGGTGATACTCGTTCATTCGTTCGCAACTTCAGAAACCCGCTGGATCGGCGTAGACCTCAACACCACAGGATCTGTTGCGGTTGCAGCCGATATCGTGAGCGGAAAAGTACTGAAACTGGGAAAAAACATTCATTACACGCACCATCAGTCATCGAGAAACTGTACAAAATTATGGAAAGAAGGTAAACTCTGGAAACTGCAAAAAGCCAAAACCCGTGAACGGAAACGTTTCAAATCTGCGTTGAACGCCATCTCACGCCAGATTGTCGGGTTTGCAGAATCGCTTGGCTCTGGCATAAAATTTGAAAAGCTCTTTTCATCCCGTCACACTCCTGCAACGGATCCAAAAAAACCGTATGAATTTTCTTTTGACAATGGATCTTTCCTCTCGCTTCAGCGCCTCGTTGAGAGGCGGGCGGTCGAGCAGGGAATAGCTGTTCTGTACATCAACCCCGCTTATACTTCGAAACGGTGCAGCAGGTGCGGGAGTTACGGCAGGCGTTTCCGCAAACGGTTTGAATGCCCGCACTGCGGGTATGTTGCCCATGCCGATGTGAATGCGGCATTCAATATTGCGGCTTCGCCGATGCTCGAGCCCGCGTTGTATTCTCCTCTGGAAAACGGGCCGGAGCAGGAACGGAGTATGAAACGTGCAATGCGGAGGATGGCAAAACTGCAGGAATCAGAAGTACCACTTCCGGCCCTGCAGAATGACATCCATCTACAGGTAAACCTGCTTGCGGTTCTGGAATAAAACCTATTTAAAATGGGTAAATGGAAAATTACCTGACCACCGGTGAAGCATGTGCATCGAACGGATTCGTCCGCATGGCAAGGGAAAAGAGGTACGGATAATACTGTTTTTGGTATTTCATGTACGAGAGCCATTCGGTGATGAGTATGCCATAGACCCGGTTAATGTCCCCGGAAAGATGGGCATAGTCTGTTTCGGGAAGGCCGGTGAGCGTGTCCCGGGCAATCAGTTCCTCGGTCAGGTGGAAGAGAGCCTGCAGGAGGGGGGTGAAACGATCATGTTCAATGAGCTGGGGATTTTCAAGCAGGGCAAGCAGGAACCCCTTATGGTGCGCGAGAAAACCATGCAGTTCCTCTAATGATACGGTTCTGCTGTCAAGACTACAGACATGGTTGTCCAGTGCAGACAAGGCCCGGGAAAAATCATCATCGGACCAGTTATTGGAGACAAGGAGTGCAGAGCGGATCCTGCTGATGGCGGGGTCATGGGTGCTGAATTTTTTTAAAAGTTTTGTTCCCACTTCTGAATAAAAGACGCCGATAATCATATTCAGTTTCTCAAGACGCAGCTTCCGTTCCCGTTCATCGATCATGTCTTCGATAGTATTTGCCGCCAGTCCGACAAAACACCCGACTCCGGTGATGATGATGACAATGACGAGAATCTTTCCGGCAGGCGTGATAGGATGGATGTCCCCGTACCCCACCGTTGCAATCGTCACAATCAGGAAATAGAATGAATCAAGCGGAGAAAACTGCTCGGTGAGCATAAGCCCGATCATCCCGGCAGAGAGAATCACTACAAGAATGGTGAGGTAAACCCGTAACCGGAACGTCAGTGTAAATGCCATGCGTTCTTTATTCCCGTTGTGACATATAAATCAAATCTTCCGGCTCTTGGGAAATTCATAAAATGACATGATCTCATCCAGGAAGCAGGACTCTTCCTCGGGTATGAAATCATCCAACCCCGGCCAGCATGGGGTTTCGGACCGGGATTCAGTTCGGAGCACGAGACATGGACACCGGCTTTACAAAATGTACCCCTCTGACCCCCCCACCCCGTCATGTTGATTCAGAAGATTTCTTACGAGGTTAATTCCAGCATTTTTTGTCAAATTTTTGCAGGGATAACAGGGGGGTCAGGCGGGTACACATGAATAGTGTCCAACGGGAGATCTTGAAAAATTTCTGTAGCCAGGTTGCCTGTTTTTTCGAAGTGAATCCCTTCAAACCACGTACAAAATTCATTCTATAGTGACTGGTTTTGGTTTCACGTTTTGTACCCATCCGACCCCCCATTCACCTTTTGGGAAAATCCACAGGGAGTTACAAAATGGAGTTTTCTCCAGAAGCGATTTGTTCACATCTGTTCTGAACAGGAATTGCATCCTGGCAGAATCCGGATCCGGCAGCACCCGTGCAGGGATTTCATTGTAAACGGGGAAGCACTGAGCGATGGTTTTTTTCCTTCCGATAACAACGCTTCTTATCGATTTACCGGGGAGTCTTTTAATGCAAAGCCTTACAGCAGATTATGTCCGCTCATTCTTTCTTCACCTTGAAACAGGAGGATCAGATGAATTTTTCAGGAATGTTGCCGAGGATGTGAAGTGGACGGTTATGGGTACTCACCCGCTTGCGGGTACCTACCAAAACCGGGATACATTCATTGCCGGCACGTTTACTCGCCTGAACCGTGTCCTCCGTGAAGGCGTGCTGCTCCGGGTCACCGGCATTCTCGTCTCCGGTGATACTGCTGCTGTTGAACTGGAAGCACTCTCCACAGCGCTGAACGGCAAACCTTTCTGTAACCGGTACTGCTGGATCTGCCGGTTTGAATCGGGCCGGATTGTCGAGGTCAGGGCATATCTTGATTCGGCGCTCGTGCAGAAGCTGCTCGATGAGAACGAACCAAATACCATCAGCTAATACATCCCCGATGCGGAATCTCTCACCAGCTTCCTGGATCCCTATACGGGAACGAACGTATTGTTCATGGATTGGATTGCATGGAGCTTGCGACGGTGTCCTGTTATTGCACAAGTTCAGGTGAATAACCCCGGTTATGAAAAAAGTCCAGGTACGAACCGAACGTGTTATCCAAATACCCCCGACCAGATTCGAACTGGTGTCGCCGGATCCAAAGTCCTGCATGATTGACCGCTACACTACGGGGGTAAATTAATTCTTTTCTGAATATTTCTCGCAAATTTCCAAAAGGAAGATTTGCTCTATTCCATTTGGCGCATGAGATATTAAAATCAATTTCAGCAGCAAAAAACCGGCATGGTCTTCATCTTCCCCCGTATGACCTGACATGTTTCCAGGCCTTGTGATATGCAGAGAACCGCCCGTCATCCTCGTGATAAATATCAGGGTCCTCGCGACCGAACACCTTCCGGTCAGCGCCGACCGGGCAGACTTTGATGCAGAGCCCGCACGGGGAGATGAACCGGTTTGCAAGCGCTTCAGACCGTGCCGCACAGGTCTTCTTCTCTGTCAGCCCTATGGGGTACGGATCCCCGCTCAGGGCTTTGACCGGGCACGAATCAACGCACCGCATACAGCGTATGCACAGATCTTTCTCAAGCACTTTGTCCGGCGAAATCTCTGCTGAAGTGAATACCGATGCAAACCGGATCCGGGGTCCGAACTCCATTGTCAGGAGTGTATTGTTGATTCCAAAAGTACCAAGGCCGGCAAGATATGCAGCATGCCGGTGGGAAAAAAAGGCAATGGGTTTTTCCTTCAGGATCGCTATGGAACCATATCCGTCCCGGGGAATCCAGACAGAAGGATAACCCCTGCGGGTGAGGGCTTCTGCAATGGTATAGCCGTGCATGTCCAGCAGGGTATTGACCGTCCGATACAGCTCATGGTAGTGGATCGAGGGTGCAGTCTCCAGTATGGGAAGACTGACCGGCAGGCCGATAACAATGACTGTCTTTGTCTCCGGGTATATTGCACGGGGCCGGAACTCTTCCGGAACCCATGGTTCAAACGGTGGATTGTCCCAGCTTCCGGCAGGGGCAAATCCCACAACGGGGATCCCGAGATCCTGGCACATACCGGTAACCACATCCCGGATCTCATTGTTCATACATCTACCATGCTGCGTTTCTGGATAAAGGAATTGTGCGCTCATGTGGGTTGTATGCTATACGGTTCTGCAGAACTGTTGTTTTATATATATACCGCTTTTATTCCGAAACAATTATCGGGTATTATTAGTATATGTTCTCTATCGGATCTATTCTGCATTCAAATGCAGGATGTACGGGATCCGGTGAAAGAGCATCCAGATGAACATACTGTCGGAAGATGGATTATCCCAGATTGCTGCAATAGTCATCATACTGGTTCTGGTTCTGGGTCTTGCCATCGTTGGATCGGTCTCGTTTTTGGGATATGCGAACAAACTTCCCTCGGGTAATATCCTCCCGTTCTCCCGCCAGATTCCTCCGGGTGCCCTTGTCTATTACGGATTCGATGATGATAGATCCAGCACTGTAGCAAAAGATCTCTCCCCTTATGATAATGATGCCCGCCTGTCCGGAGCCCAGCTCCTGAACAGCCCCCTCTGGCGGGAATACGAATACCCGAGTGACCGATGGGTTTCCGTGTCAGGGCAGAACAGTCTCCTCTGGGTACCAAGTTCACCATCTTTAAACGTCACCCAGAACCTGACGGTCGAAGCCTGGGTGAAGTGGAATGTTGATCCGACATCGGTTACGGTCGCAAACCGGCAATCCGTGGTTCTTGAGAAAGGGTATGGCGATTCAGCATACCAGTACCGGATTGCCCACAGCAACAATTACGCTGCAGGACAAAGCCCGTACTTTACCTTTTCTGTCAGACCGAATGTAACCGTCAGATCGGTAAATTCCCTGACCCAGCCCAAAAAAGGGATCTGGTATTATGTTGTCGGTACATGGAACAGCAGGTATACCGCGACAAATGGAAGGATTTCGATATATGTCAATGGTAAACCTGAACGGTCAGCAAACTATGCAACATCATCTCTCTACCCATCACCTTCCCGCCTGACCATTGGTGGCCAGTATACTACAGCCGCCATGACAACAACAAGCAGATTCTTTAATGGTGAGATCGATGAAGTTGCGATAATTGGCCGGACGCTGAGCCCTGCTGAAGTGCAGGCCCGGTACAACCGCTACATCTCCTGACTGACAAGAGCAACCTGCACAATATGGCGTGCAGGTTGCACCCTACCATCAGAAAAAATTCCGCTCCTGCCTGACCTTAAAACCCGTTTACTCCCCAATAACCGTGCAGATTATTGTCCGCTCCCGCCCGGCATTTACATCGAGTTCAAGGAGAATTATCTGCTGCCACGTCCCGCACATGAGTTCACCGTTGCCAATGGGGATAGTCAGGGATGGGCTGACCAGCGCTGCCTTGACATGGGACCGGCCGTTGCCATCCCCCCACCGGGTATCATGGGCATAGGGCAGGTCATCGGGTGCAACCCGGGAAAGGGAACGCCGGAGATCCAAAAGGACCCCGGGTTCGTATTCGATCGTCGTAAGGGCAGCCGTTGAATGGATGACGAAGAGATGGACAAGACCGGTTGATATTTTACTTTTCCTTACCGCCTCCCTCACCTCGCTTGTGATATCTATAATATCTCCTTCCTTTTCTGAGGTAACCTTCAGTGTCGTGCGGAACATAGGTACTCCCGACTCTCAATTCAGCGTGAGGAGACAAAATTTTTCCGGTTGGGAATTTAATAATGAATTACCGATAAAAAAATAGACGAAGGGTTATGATCCGTCTGCCGGAGGAATGGTATCGGGTTCCTGTTCTGTCCCGGTCTCAGGATCCACAGGAACAATCGCGATACCGACAACCTTGTCCTTATCGTCGAGACGCATAACCCGGACCCCTTTTGTCCCGCGCCCGATAATCCGGAATTCGCTGGCGGGCATACGGATGACAACGCCGGACTCGGTCATGACAAAGATCTCGTCTGTCTCTGACACAGCCCGCGATTCGATGACCACGGCATCGCGTTCGAGCACCATCGTCCGGACTCCCTGTGTTGCCCGGCCATGCCCGCGGAAGTCGTCGAACTCGGTCCGCTTCCCGAAGCCGACGTCGGAAATCGTGAGGAGCGTGTGCTCGTTGTCAACGAGGGTGATTGCGCAGACCGTATCCTCCTTAATCCTGAACCGCATGCCGATGACACCGGATGCATTCCGTCCCACGACCCTGACCGTGTCTTCATGGAACCGCAGGCCGTACCCGAACCGGGTGGATAATACAACTTCCCGGGTGTTGTCTGTCGTGATGACATCAACAAGCTGGTCTCCTTCCTTGAGACGGATCGCGTTTGTTCCGGTTGACCGGGGGTTCGAAAACTCGGTCTCGGGGATCTTGATGACCTGCCCGAGTCTGGTTGCGAACATGAGGTACTTGTCCGGCCGGAACTCGCGGATGGGGATAACCGTTGTGATGACCTCGTCTTTCAGGTTGAGGAGGTTGATGATCGGCTTACCCTTCGCAACCCGGGAGCTCTCGGGAATCTGGTACACCTTGAGCCAGTACACCCGGCCGATACTCGTGAAGCAGAGGAGGTAATCCTTCATGCCGGCTGCAAAGACCGAGCTCACGACATCGTCCTCCTTCGTGGTCATACCCGTGACACCGTGACCGCCGCGTTTCTGCTTCCGGTACATGTCGAGGTCCATCCGCTTTATGTAGTTCGTCTTTGTTATGGAGACGAGCACTGTCTTGTCCTCAATAAGGTCCTCGGTGGAGAGCTCGCTCATGTCGAGGGCGATCTCGGTTCTCCGGACATCTCCGAACTTGAGTGCAATCTCGGAGGTTTCGCGCCGGATCTCGTCCTTGATATTTGCTTCGGACGACAGGATAGTTTCGAGCCTGCGGATTTCCGTCTCAAGATCGTTCTTCTCGTCGGTTATCTTCCGCTGCTCAAGAGCCGCGAGCCGGCGGAGCTGCATCTGGAGGATCGCGTTTGCCTGGGGTTCGTCGAGGCCAAAGCCGGCAATGAGCGCAATACGTGCATTGTCCACGGTATCCGACCCGCGGATGGCTGCGATGATCTTATCAATGCTCGCAAGTGCGGTGAGAAGGCCGTTTAAGATGTGGACCCGCTCCTGGCACTTGTTGAGGTCGAATTCCGACCTGCGCCTGATAACCTCAATCCGGTGGTGGACGAAGTTCCCAAGGAGGGCCGGGAGGTTGAGGATCTTCGGGGCCCCGTCCACGATCGCGAGGTTCGAGGCCGAGAAACTGGATTCCAGTGCGGTAAATTTGTACAGGTTATTGAGAATAACCGCAGAGATCATGCCTTTTTTCAGCTCGAAGACAACCCGGATCCCGTCCTTGTCCGACTCATCCCGGATGTCGCTGATCCCGTCAAGCTTCTTGTCCTTGACCATCTCTGCAATAGCGGTAATCCACTGGGCCTTGTTGACCTGGTACGGGAGCTCGGTGACAATGATCCGGTCACCCCGGTTCCCGCCGTCAGACTCTTCTATCTCGGCGACCCCGCGGACCACGACCCGGCCCTGGCCGGTGGCGTAGATGTTCTTGACTCCCTCCACTCCCATCAGGATACCGCCGGTCGGGAAGTCCGGGCCGGGCATGATCTGAAGGAGTTCCTCAATAGAGATATTTGGGTCGTCAAGGAAACGGTTGACGGCAGTGCAGACCTCACGGAGGTTGTGCGGAGGCATCTTGGTTGCCATTCCGACAGCGATGCCATCGGTCCCGTTGACGAGAAGGTTGGGAATCTTCGAGGGGAGGACGGTCGGTTCTTGTAATGATTCATCGTAGTTGGGGACGAACTCTACGGTCTCCTTGTCGAGATCCTGCAGGATCGCCTCGGCGTACGGAAAGAGCCGGACCTCGGTGTAACGGCTCGCGGCAGCCGCATCTCCGTCTACGGAACCGAAGTTTCCCTGCCCCTGCACGAGTGGGTGCCGGTACGAAAAAGGCTGGGCCATCTTGACGATGGTGTCGTAGATAGAAGCGTCACCATGTGGGTGGTACTTACCCATCACGTCACCGACCACCCTCGCGCTCTTCCTGGTGGGCTTGTCGCTCGTGTTGCCCATGTCCCACATGGCATAGAGCGATCGGCGGTGGACCGGCTTGAGGCCATCGCGGACGTCCGGGATCGCACGCTGGATGATGACCGACATCGCGTAGTTGATGAACGAGGTCTTCATCTCCTGCTCAATGCTGATTGGCTCCGTCCGGTGGGTCTGTTGCTCCTCTGCCGGGGGGACTTCAGATGTCAAGGTTCGTCACCTCCTTTGCATGGCGCATGATGAAATTTTTCCGTATCTCCACGTCCTTCCCCATCAGGGTCCTGAATATCTCATCGGCATATCCCGCTTCTTCGATAGAGACCTGGAGGAAGATCCGGTTTTCGGGGTCCATGGTTGTGTCCCAGAGCTGCTGGGCGTTCATCTCACCCAGACCCTTGTACCGCTGGATATTCACACCCTTCTCGCCCATTGCTGCGGAGACCTTCTGCATCTCGCTCTCCTTATACACGTACTTCTCTTCTTTCCCTTTTGATACACGGAAGAGGGGCGGCTGGGCAATGTACACGTACCCGAGTTCGATGAGTTTCTTCATGTACCGGTAGAAGAACGTGAGGAGGAGGGTCCGGATATGCGCACCATCGACATCGGCATCCGTCATGATGATAATGTGGTGGTACCGGGCACGCTCGGGATCGAACTTTTCAAGCACGCCAGTGCCGATGGCATTGATCAGCGTCTGGATCTCGGCGTTCTTGAGGATCTGGTGTTCGCCGGCTTTCTCAACATTGAGGATCTTACCCCTGAGAGGGAGGATTGCCTGGAACTTACGGTCCCGGCCCTGTTTGGCGCTGCCACCGGCAGAGTCCCCTTCCACGATATAGATCTCGCTCTTTGTGGGATCGCGTTCAGAGCAGTCCGAGAGCTTCCCGGGCAGGCCGGCAGATTCAAGCGAGCTCTTGCGCCGGGCAAGTTCCCGGGCGTTCCGTGCGGCTTCGCGGGCCTTTGCTGCCGATAGTGCCTTCTCAACAATGGTCTTGAGAACGCCCGGGTTCTCGTCAAAGTACTCGGTGAGCGCTGCGTACACGAGCGAATCGACAATTCCCTTGACAGCGCTGTTCCCGAGTCGCATCTTGGTCTGGCCCTCGAACTGGGGATTCGCCATCTTGACCGATACGACTGAGGTCAGACCCTCGCGGACGTCCTCGCCCCTTAGCGTAACCTGTGCATTCTCCTTGATGAGCCCGTTCCGTTTCGCGACAACATTGATGCCCCGGGTGATCGCGCTCCGGAAACCTTCGAGATGCGTACCCCCCTCGCGGGTGTTGACCGAATTGACGTACGTGTAGAGTTTTTCATCGTACTGGGTCGTATACTGCAGCGCGACCTCGAGTTCGAGCTTGTTCTCGGCATCTTTTTTCGTGATATAGATGGGATTCGGGTGGATGACCTCGATACCTTCGTTCAGGTACTTCACGAACTCGGAAAGCCCGCCCGCGTAACAATAGGATGCGGATGTTGCGGCAAGCGTTGTGGAATCAACGTTTCGTTCATCGGTGATGATGATGGACAGGCCCGCATTCAAAAACGCGAGTTCGCGTAAGCGGTGGGCGAGGGTGTCGTAATCGAACGTTGTCGTTTCGAAGATGGTCGCGTCCGGCACGAAATGGATCCGGGTGCCGGTCAGTTTGTTGCCAAGTGCCGCAAGGAGGGATGCCCGGTCCTCCTGCTCGTTTCCCGTGGGGTACTGCGTTGCGGCAGCGAGATCCAGCTGGCCGGAAGCTGGTGCTCCTTCAGCGGGAGCCAGTGCCCTTTTGAAAGGAGCCGGTTCACCGTACCACTGCTGGTACCGGGCGAGGAGCTCTGCGAGGCTCTCTTCCCGCGTCGAGAGCGCTGAGGTGGGCTTGCCTTTACTGAACCGCATCTCGTAGATGTTCCCGTCCCGGTACACCCGGGCCGAGAGCCAGTTCGAGAGAGCGTTCACGACCGAGACACCAACCCCATGGAGGCCGCCCGAGACCTGGTAGGTCTCCTTGTCGAATTTGCCGCCGGCATGGAGGACGGTCAGGACGACTTCAAGCGCACTCTTGTGGTTCTTCTCCATCACATCGACGGGGATCCCCCGGCCGTTATCCTCGACCATGAGCGACCCGTCCTTGTTGATGACGACAGCGATCCGGGTGCAGAACCCGGCGAGCGCCTCGTCAATGGAGTTGTCGACGACCTCATAGACAAGGTGGTGCAGGCCCCGGGTATCGGTGCTGCCGATATACATTGCCGGCCGCTCCCTGACCGGGGCAAGGCCTTCGAGCACCGTGATATGGGATGCATCGTACGTCTCGGTCACGCGGAATCACCCCGCGAAAAAGCGAAAAAAACCTGTACGGAAATCACAGTAATTATTGGTCGGTTGGTGTATAAACGGTTGCGGTCGTTGAGATTCGGGGAAAAATATATTTTTAATGCTCCGACGTGAAGGTTTTGTCGCAATTCCTAAAAAAATCCAGGATCTTACGATTGGATGGCATAGGATTTTTTCAGGAATGGTCGCGCTCCAACAAACCACCGGTCTAATTCCGAAATAATTTCCCCGGAGTTTCCAATTGAAAATTTGCGAATCAAGTAAGACCGGGACGAGTCAATCCCGGCATTATGATGGCTTGCGCCGCCCCCGTAGGGACGCCCCCGCGGCGCTTCAATTACCTGCTAATGTCTGAAAACCGGTAATTGCCCCGCCATGCCGTACCGAGGCCTAAGGTTCATGACCCCTCCTGAAATTACCTTTTTAATTTTCATACTCGGGTGTGAATGCCCGTTCATCTGCGTTTCAATACCCCGGCATACCCCTCTACGGTGTTTGCCAGAACGCAGTACCGAAATTTCGCTTTGCAAGAGAGTAGTATGAAACCATTCATTTGAATGGGGGCCAAGGGGTGCACCCCTTGGGATGCTTCCCCCTATGGGGGAGTGAGGGGGTCACCCTCAAAATGGTGAAATAATGCAGGGCATCCGATGAGGCTCAATCAGGTAACAATGGAGAGAAATGAATTCAGGATACACACTCTAGCAATCTCCACTCGCTACTACAAAACTTATATAATTGTATGAATAATATTTACTGTAACATCTGGGCAGCCCCTCTTCAAACTACCTGCAGCCGGTTCCCGTAAAAATACCATAAGAAGATGATACCATACAAACGATAACGATTCCATCAGGAAAATTTTTTGGAGCTGCTTGATGAGCCGCCATCCGGTCAAGGCACTCGAAAAGGCAGACCCGATCGCCCGGCAGCGCGGAGATGTACAGTACTACGAGCGCGGGGCCGGGATGAACGCTGATTTCACCATCACAAATCCGGAAATTTTTGCACCGGTGAAGATCAAACGGATGCGGTACCTTCGCTGCACGACCCGCTGGCTGGAGCGCGAAGCAGCAGAAGAGATCGCCGGCCTCCGGCTCTTCCCGTCATCGCGCGAGATCTCCCGGGAGCTCTGGTTCTGCTCATCCGAGTATGCGTTCCGGTTCTTCCGGGTCTGTGATACCGGCCTCGTGGAGCTCGGGCGGGACGGGCAGCCGCTGCCGGAGAAATCACCGGTACCGCAGCCCGGGGCGGGATCAGCAGCACCGGTTGCCCGGCAGGTGATTGTTCCTGCCAGTCCAGGTAATTCTGCCGCGAATCCCCTCCCGCCGGATACCCCGTGATCGGTCCTTCCGTCGGAGAACATACCCCGGGGGAACATCTCTCCCTGCCAGGATCCACATTCCTTAAATTGAACTCCTTTTGGCAAACGGAGGCATTTAATGCCGTTTTAAAAAAACACTACCCGCTTCGGGAACCCGAAAAATTGCAAAATTCGCGAAAATACCCTGCTTTCCACTCCAGAAACTGCCCAACCCTGCCCCCATTTGGCAGGTTCACGACGAAAGTCAAAACTGCGCTAACCGGACCTAATACACTTGGCAAACAGGATTATTACCGGGTATCAGGACTGTATCCGGGGGGCGTTCCTGATGTCAGGTTCGTTTTTTTTAAGCGGTAGAATGAAAGACCCGAGATCAACCCGGGTTTTCACCCATCCATGACGAGGGAGGAATAACCCGCGATCTCACTTGAACTCCCCGGCTTCAGCATCCGCGATACCGAGTTCGTGATCAATTGCAACAACGAGCCGGTTGAGCGTTACAACCACCTCGCGGGCATCTTCGGCATCCAGGGTTCCCGGCTGGTGCCAGATCACTTTCTTCCGGAGCAGCGTGGCGAGCTCGTCCACTTCGGTTCCCCGGAATTTTTCGGGCACTATGAGCCCCTCAACATGATCGCCGGCACCGGGCCATGCCTGGGCCGGCGGGAGGGCAAAGTGCCGGTCGATTAACATGATGCTCGTGATAAAACCATGACCAAACGGATATGCCATGGTGAAATCTGGTGATGGGAAATACAAAAAGGTTCGTGACGCTGTCAAAAGGCCAGGTTCAGTGGGATGAAACCAGCCATATCCCTACAGGAACAATACAGGCAAAGGTAATCGTGAATGCAAGAAAAGACCATTCTGTTGCCAGAAGTGGTTTTTTCGTTACAAAGATATGACTGCTCTTCCCGTATCCCCGGCAGAGCATGCTTGTGTAAACCCGTTCTCCCTGTTCGTACGAACGAATAAAAATTGTGCCGACCGTGTACCCGATCTGTTTCATACGATAGCGGTACGGAAGGGCCGGGTTGAACGGGTCAAAGCACCGGGTGATCAGCGCCTCGTTGATCTTCCTGTACACGTACCCGAAGACAAAGAGATACCGGATCATCATGCCGAACGTGAGGGCGAACTCCGGCGGCAGCCCCATACGGCCGGCGCCTTCAAGCATATCATGCAGCTTGGTTGTTGAGGAGAGCAGGATAATTGCCGAAACGCAGACGATGAATTTAATGAAGAGGATGGCAGCAAACTCTACCGATTCAGCATAAATATGGATGCCAAACGGGAGGTTTGCGATAACATGGAAGACCGGGTAATACCGGTTTGTAAAGAATATCTGGAAGACAATGATAAAAAACCCAAATGGAAGGACCATCAGGATACGTTTGAGATAGATGATCCATGGCAGATGTGAAAGCAGCCAGAGCAGAGCGAGGAAGACAAAAAAAATAACTCCCGCAGTAAAGACAAAGGATGAATAGGGAATTGCTACCATTGCGATGATGATGGCAAACATGCTCAGGATCTTTACCCGTGCATCGAGCCGGTGGATGAAGCTGTCCCGGTATGCGGACTTCTCGATATAGAACAGTTCCTCGATCATGGGTTGGATCGGTCCCCGTGCATGTCCTTGTAGGTGTTCACCAGAGCACGTTCGACATCATCGTACGTATATGCCATAGGAACGGGAACCCCGTGTGAGTTCAGGGAGCGTACCAGTTTTGGCAGCACCGGGACATCCAGGCGCACCGACTGGAGCATATCCGGCTGCAGGAAGATCTCGTCCACACTCCCCTGGGCCACAAACTGTCCTTTGTTCATGACATAGATATAGTCGGCAACTTCTGCGACCATCGAAACATCGTGCGTGGAAAAGATGACCGTCATCCCGTATTTCCGTGAGAGGGAATTGATGAACTCTACCAGATCATGGACGCCTTTGGGATCAAGGCCGGCGGTAGGTTCATCGAGAACAAGCACTTCCGGCTCCATTGCAATGATGCCGGCAATGGCAACGCGTTTCTTCTCCCCGCCGCTCAGGTGGTGCGGGACCCGGTGGGCAAGATCTTCGATACCGACAAGCCTGAGTGCCTCGTGTACCCGGTGGTGTACCGTCTCTTCATCCAGCCCGAGATTTGTCGGGCCGAATGCCACGTCCTGCTCAACGGTTGGGGAAAAGATCTGGTCGTCAGCATTCTGGAAGACGATACCGACAAATTTGCGTACCTCGCGGATATTCTCTTTTGTGATGGGCTCCCCCCGGATCAGGACGGAACCGGAGCTGGGTTTGAATATCCCGTTGAAACACTTGAAAAGCGTGCTTTTCCCGGCACCGTTCGATCCGATGACGGCGATGCGGGCATTACGGGGAGCAACGAAGTTGAGGGAATGCAGTGCTGTAACATTTCCCGGGTAGGTGTAGACGAGGTCGCGTGTCTCGATGAGGTGCATGGGGAATTCCGTTTACTGGTGGGTTTCTTTCACAATAAAATCCTCTCAATTCTTCCTGGCAATAAACCGGCTTATCCCGAACCCAAGAACCAGAAGCACGATCACCCCGGACAGGATAGCAAGTATCTCGCCGGGTTTGTCGAGCCCCGGCAGGGTATACCCGGGGAGCGGTGCCTGCCACGAGAATGAATTGCCGGTCTTTTCCACCACCGCGCCTTCAGCAATCGCGACTTTGGATTCATCGATATGAACGGTGGTCACATCCTTTGCCCCATAAGCAGAAAGGAATGTGCTGTCCAGCCCATCAGGATATGTCGAGGCATAGTAGGGAGCAATGATCGCGATAGCCAGCGCGATCGTGATCCCGGCAATGATTACCGCATCCTTTGCCTTTGTAGCCCTTGTCACCACCTCACCGGAGATAATATCAGGACGGGCATGGATGATGAGGGTGAGGGCAAAGGCCGTAACGCCTCCTTCGATAATGCCGATTACCGCGTGATAGATGCCCATCGTGACAAGGCCGAACGTAAGTGGCAGGGTTCCCGCTACTGCAAGTTCAACTGCACAGACAATAGCCGGGATAAAGAGCGATATCCAGCCGGCAATAAATGCTGCACAGAACCGGTTATGGAAGAGGTCATTAAGGGAGCGGTAAGTGTAAAACCCGAAAAATCCCCCGAGAACCCCCATGTTGATGATGTTTGCTCCCATTGCCGTGATGCCCCCGTCGCCAAAGAAGATACCCTGCAGGACGAGTACGAGGGTGAGAATAAAAATCGCGGCAAATGGTGAGCCGAGCACGATTGCTGCAAGGGCTGCCCCCACTACATGCCCGCTGACACCTCCGGGAATGATTGATATTGGCAGGGCCATATTGAGCGTCTGGATGGCAAATATTCCTGCAGCAAGTACGGCAACAAGGGGCACTTTCTCCTCGCTCATCTCACGCTTTGCCCAGCGAAGTGATAGGATAATGAAAACAAGTGCGATAATCCAGTACACGGCAGCCTGCGAGAGCGGGAAAAATCCATCGGGAATGTGCATGGTGTCACCGTTAGTATTACGTTTCTTAACATTTGTGATATTCAGTAGTTAAATAATGTTGTGATTTAATATCGAAGTCGAACGTTTCCCAAAATTTTCTTAAAGAAATCCAGGTTGTGACACAGCCTGTGTTATTGATTCGAACCGGATGTTCGTGATGCCCCAACTGTCAGATGTATATACAAAGCCGGGGAAGGGATGATGAGAGCAAAAACCGGGCATGGTTATGAACGCGATTGAGACCCTGGGACTTACGAAATATTATGACTCGCTCTGTGCAGTAGACGACCTGACCCTCTCGGTGGATAATGAGATCTTTGCCCTTCTTGGCCCCAACGGGTCGGGCAAGACCACAACGGTCCTGATGCTTACGACCCTCCTCCGGCCGACCCGGGGGAGCGCGATGGTCTGTGGATATGATGTCTCGCGTGAGGGAGACAGCGTCCGGAAAAAACTCAGCTACGTGCCGCAGGACATGGCCATCGATATCCGTCTGACCGGGCGGGAGAACGTCATGTTCTTTGCCAAAATATATGGCATCCCGGACCGGAACGACCGCGTTGACGAGGCTCTTGCAATCATGGAACTGGGCGACCGGGCTGATGAACTTGTCAAGAACTATTCCGGGGGGATGAGGCGGAGGCTCGAACTGGCCCAGGCCCTGGTGCATGAACCTGCGGTCCTCTTTCTGGACGAGCCGACAATCGGCCTCGATGTTGCGGCGAGAAAGAAGATCTGGGAACATATCCAGAAACTGCGCAAGGGCGGGATGACCATCTTTGTCACTACGCATTACATGGACGAGGCAGACCAGTTCTGCGATCGTGTCGGGATCATCAGCAGGGGCAGGATCATGGCACTCGGCACTCCTGCGGAGCTGAAGGCCCGGCTGATGAAGGATGTGGTGACCGCCAGGATTTCGGGAACCTTTGTTCCCCCTCCCCTCGAAGGGATACGGTTCATCGGCAGGACCGGTGATGAGATCTCGTTTACTGCTGAAAACGGCAGGGAAGCCCTGCCACTTATTGCCCAGGAAATAACAAAAGCCGGCACGTCCCTCCACGCCCTCTCCCTTCACGAACCAACTCTTGACGACGTGTTCTTAACTGCTGTTGGAGCTCACGAAGAACCACACAACTTCGATGACCACCGGTTTCGGACCATGCTGCGGAGGCGGAAATGAGAAGCGTCTGGTACTTCATGGAGCGGGACATGCTCAAGTGGACGAGGAGCCGGATTGCGGTTGTGACCCTCCTTATCATGCCTGCCGCCTGGCTTATCTTTGTCGGGCTCGCTCTTCCGGTCACGTTTACCGGCAATTATCTTGATTTCATCACGCCGGGAATTCTCGTCATGACCATGCTCGCCTCCTCCCTCCAGGGCGGGGCACTTCTGATGTTCGATAAGATCCTTGGTTTTCTCAATAAATTCCTGGCCCTTCCCTCTCCCCGTGAGAGTATCCTTTTTGGCAAGATCCTCTTCATGACAATACGGGGAGTCCTCCAGGCAACGGTCATCTTCTGTGTTGCAACCCTTCTTGGAGCCTCAATCCTCTCACCTGCCCAGTATTTTCTCATCTACGTGATCCTGATTCTGTTCGGGGTTCTCCTCTCGGGTCTTGCAGCAACGGTAGCGCTCTACCTTGAAGACCATGACACATATACCGCGGTCAATACGCTCATCTCGATGCCGCTCTTCTTCACGTCCAGTGCCCTTATGCCCTACAACGTGATGCCCCCGTGGCTTGCAGCGATTGCCCATGTCAACCCGCTCAGCTTTGCAATCGACGCGATCCGCTCGGTGGAAGCAGGGATCATTCCATTCTTCCAGATTGGGTTACTCGTCGTATTGGGGATTATTGTGCTAACTCTCTGTGTCCGGGTATTCCGGAATGTGACGGTCTGATCTTACAAAATTATTTCTGCCAGAAAATTGCCCGATTGAGATGAACAAGGTATTCAGGCAGATTCCGGATTCCAGATTTTTGCATACCAAGTAATACGATCCAGATAATTTTTCAAAACATTAAAAACCTATCAGCAGAGATATTTCCATTATTGGTGAGTTTAGCCCATGGATGATGATCTCTCCCGTATAGGTATATCGCTGCCAAAAAACCTGCTTGACCGGTTCGATGAAATCCTGAACTATCGCGGATATTCATCCCGTTCGGAAGGTATCCGCGACGCAATCCGCACGTACATCACGTATTACAAGTGGATGTCCGATGTCAAAGGAGAACGCGAGGGCGTTATTACGATGGTCTACGATCACGAGCAGCGTAATCTCCTTTCCGCCATTACTGAGATCGAGCACGAATACCACGACATCATCAAGGCATCCCTCCACTCCCATGTGACTCACGAGCGGTGCCTGGAAGTGATCCTGGTTCATGGAGATGGGTCCCAGCTCAAGGCTCTTGCCGAGAAACTGATGTCCCACAAAGGTGTCGAATCGGTGAAACTGACAACGATCTCGATTGAGGAGTAGGCGCGGCTCTCTTTTTTGGTTTACACAACCGCATTCGTTTCCCGGTAGAACCCTTCAATAGTGAAAGCAGAGTTTTTTCCCATTCTCAACGAAGAGATATATTGAGGGAAAACCCAGAAATTATTCATATCTGAGTGGAGACGAAATGACCGGATCACAACAATCTGACGCAATGAAAAATCTGATACTCTTTATCATAGGACTGGCAGTTCTTGGAACCATCATTGCCCTTGCATGGCATTTTGCATTCGAGCTGCCGACCCAGCAGGCTGCTCTCAGCATACCCACAAACGGGTGCTGGGGCCTGCGGTGCGGATGAGGATATTCTCGTCCTGCAGTATAAAAACCGGATATCATGAACTCATGAATGGGTTCATGTCCTGGCTCGTTTTTTCTTTTTTTTTATTGCGAAGAAACGCACAATTTTTTTGGGAATGTATCTCCCCGTAACTAAAAGATATTAATCCGGTAATCGGAGCGGTATATCGTATCTCTCCGGATACTCCCGGCAACCCGGCATGGCAAATTTTCATTATCGTGAACCTTATCTCATCCAAAGCAGCATAAAAATACGAGTACATGCCTGGAAAAGAGATTGCCGAAGGGCCGGTAAGCAAAACCAATATTGGGAGACTTACCAATACAATCTTTGTTTTTGCCTTCTTTTTACTGTCCCGGAATATCCGGACTCCCACCTACGACGACTGGGTGGCAAAAGTAACGGCGCACCAGTTCGGGCTGATGCAGCTTCCGGAGATTGTGAGTTTTCTCAATGCGTTCCTGATTCTCGCCATGATCTGGATTGTCTCGTTCCATATTTTTCACCAGTACCGCTGGCTTGACCGGAAATTCCTGTACCTCCACTTCGCCCTCCTGATGTTTGTTATCTTCATCCCGATCACGATCCAGCATGCCACCCTGTTTGCCCAAAATCCTCTGGCATCGGATCTCTTTCACCTGAACATGCTTGCCATCGGCCTCGTGATCGCTTTTGAATGGCTGCACTGCCTAAAAACCCCGGCCCTGCTCAGTTATGGTGTGCCGGCAGGCGGGCTCATCTCCACCCATGCAAGCGTGCTGTTCATACCGCTCACAGCCCTTGCCGGAGTCGTGCTGGTATACTGCGATCTTCTCTTCACCCAGTACATTTACTTCGCGACCATGCTCGCTTTCATTGTTGCCGACCAGCGGATCCTGGAACGAATCCGGAAGTTCCTGGAGGCAAAGCCATGAAGCAGGATGACGCTGTTTCAGCTGGGACGGGTTCTTCCGGCTCAGGTGTTACGGGGTTTATTCCAAAGGACATGCTTGAAATCCTTGTCAACGGTGTCTTTGCATTTGCAATGACACTGATCGTCAGGAACAATTTCCAGATTCCGGCAAGTATCATAACCGATGAGGTCACCTATTTTGCAGCCTATACCGGGAGCATCATCAACAATGGAATCAGTTTCTTCTTCCTCTTCCTGATTATCGCGGTCTTCTATATCCTGTTCTTCGAGATCATGGGGCACAACCAGGTCATTGACCGGGGCACCGTGGTCTTCACGTTTGCATTCCTTCTCTCGATCCTCTTCATCCCGTTAACGTCGCTCCTCTATGCCTTATCAGAGGAGCCCGTTCCATATGGCGTAATCTTCCATGCAAACGTCTTCATATCAGGTATCCTGATTTACCTCCTCTGGAGGTACATCTCAAAGGCGCCTGTGCTTTGTGTTCCCGGAATTGACGTATGGACGACAAGGAACCTCTCACTGCGCCTGCTGCTCCTCCCTGCAACTGCGGTTGTCGGATTCTGCCTGGACAGCTGGGAAGGTTCCTTCTCGAAGGTTCCGGCAATGGTACTGTACCTGATCCCGGTGATCCTCTTTGTGTACCTCTCACGGGACCCACAGGTATCTGCAGAGCCGGAGCCCGCAGACGAAAAGACCGAAACGACTGAACCCTGATGGAACGATCAGGTTTTATTGGGCGCTCATGATCCTGAGCGGTTCCGGATCTTCATATGAGACCGTGGTGATTTGGATACGCTTCCCGAAGTGGAGAGTCCGTTGTCATGGTTGATCAGGATCATCCCCTCCTCTTCTCTTGCCCCACTTTCCTGCCGCATCCCGATCCCTTTTAATATCACAATCCGAGATCCTAAGCACCGTGACCGAATTCCAGCTCGTATCCGGCTTCGCGCCGGCCGGCTCGCAGCCGGCAGCTATCAAAGAACTGGTTCATGGGCTCAAAGAGGATAAGCAATACCAGACCCTTCTCGGGGTGACCGGCTCCGGGAAAACATTCACGATGGCAAACGTGATCGCGGCAGCGAACAAGCCGACGCTTGTCCTTGCGCACAACAAGACGCTCGCAGCCCAGCTCTATTCTGAATTCTGTGATTTCTTCCCCCACAACCGCGTCGAGTATTTTGTCTCGTACTACGACTATTACCAGCCAGAGTCCTATATCCCGGCAAAAGACCAGTATATCGAGAAGGACTCGGCCATCAACCCGAAGATCGAGATGCTTCGGCTCTCTGCAACGGCTTCACTTTCGACCCGCCGCGACGTGATCGTGGTTGCATCGGTCTCCTGCATCTATGGCCTTGGCAATCCTGAAAACTTCCGGAACATGGGGTTTGAGCTCTTTGTTGGCCAGAAGATCTCAAGGAACGAGATCATGAGCCGGCTTCTCGACATCCTTTTTGAGCGCAATGATCTCGAGCTGATGCCGGGCCGGTTCCGGGTAAAGGGCGATACCATCGATATCATTCCCGGTTATTTCAATGACATCATCCGGATCGAGATGTTCGGTGAGGAGATTGAGCGTATCAGCGAGGTGGACAAGAACACCGGCACCAGAAAAGAGCAGCTGAAATATTTCTACGTGTACCCAGCCCGGCATTTTGTTACGCCGGAGAGTTCCCGTGCTGCAGCGATCTCATCGATCCAAAAAGAACTCAGTGAAGTCCTGCCAACGCTCGGCATGATAGAGGAGCACCGGCTCGAACAGCGGACACGGTATGATATCGAGATGATCCAGGAGACCGGATCCTGCAAGGGTATCGAGAACTATTCCCGGCATTTCGATGGAAGGAGCGAAGGCGAGAAACCCTACTGCCTGCTTGACTATTTCCCTCCCGATTTTCTTATGATCATAGACGAGAGCCACCAGATGATCCCCCAGCTCCACGGGATGTATAATGGCGACCGGTCGCGCAAGAAATCCTTAATCGACTACGGCTTCCGGCTCCCGAGCGCCTATGACAACCGGCCGCTGAAGTTCCACGAGTTCGAGCAGTACATGAACTCGGTGGTCTTTGTCTCGGCAACCCCCGGGGAGTACGAGCTTAAGAAATCCGGAAAAGCGGTTGAACAGATCATCCGTCCAACCGGTCTTGTTGATCCTGAAGTGGAAGTACGGCCTATCGATGGCCAGACCGATGATGTTATCCGGGAAGTCCAGGTAACGATCGGACGGGGCGATCGCGTCCTCATCACCACGCTCACCAAGAAACTTGCCGAGGAATTGTCCGAATTCCTTGCGGATCGCGGGATAAAAACCCGGTACCTCCATTCCGAGATCCAGACGCTTGAGAGAAGCGAGATCATCCGCGAGCTACGGCTTGGAAAGTTCGATGTCCTTGTCGGAATCAACCTGCTCCGTGAAGGGCTCGATATTCCCGAAGTCGGGTTCATCGGCATCCTCGATGCGGACAAGGAAGGATTTCTGCGGGATACGAAGAGTCTGATCCAGATCATCGGCCGGGCGGCCCGGAACGTGAACTCGAAAGTTGTCCTCTATGCCGATACCATGACCGATTCGATGAAGCGGGCAATTGCCGAGACAAAACGGCGGCGCACCCTCCAGGTTGCATACAATACAAAACATAACATCATCCCGCAGACCATCAGAAAACCGGTTAAGGAAAAAGAAGTCGAGATCACTGATACCAAACACGTGCCGAAGACCGAGATCCCCAACGTGGTCATTGAGCTCGAGAAGCAGATGCGGGACGCTGCGGAGAACCTTGATTTCGAGCGGGCGATTGCGCTGCGCGACCAGATTAAGAAACTGAACGAGCGGCTGGGCGGCAACCGGCAGTAAGAATTCCGACTCCCGCCTGCCGACTCCCGCTTGTGCTGCACGGTACCAGGCACCGGATCCGGTTGGTACCTCCGGCCCGTCACTCTTTGTCCTGCCCGACACTCTTATACTGGCCGGTGCCAAATAATGATAAGTTTTTTCAAAAAACGGGTATTCATGATCTCGATACTCTACGTTGACGACGAACCGGCCCTGCTGGATATTGCCAGGCTTTTCCTTGAAAAGAGCGGTGAGATGCAGGTGGATACGGCACTCTCGGCAGCGGATGCCCTCCAGAAACTGGCAGGACGGGAGTATGACATCATCATCTCTGACTACCAGATGCCCGACATGGACGGGATTGCGCTTCTCAAAGTCCTCAAGAAAAACGGGAATACAACTCCCTTCATCCTCTATACCGGCCGGGGACGGGAGGAAGTGGTGATCGAGGCGATCAACAACGGGGCAACGTTCTATCTCCAGAAGGGCGGAGACCCGAAATCGCAGTATGCCGAGCTTGCGCACAAGATCCGGCTGGCTGCTGAGAAACGGCGTGCCGAGCGGGCCCTGCAGGAGAGCGAGGAGAACTACCGGCACCTGTTCGACGAAGCAGCGGATCTCATAGCCATTGTTGACACAAGCGGCACGTTTTTGAACCTGAACCGCAGGTTCGAGGAGGAGAGTGGTTTTGAACGGGATGAGATGCTCGGCAGAAATGTCTTCCTGGCAGGGCTGCTTACCAAAGAATCGGGAATGAAGATCGCGTTCCATCTCGGGGAGCTCCTGATCGGGAAGGTCCCTCCTATCTTTGAGATTGAAGGTGTGAATAAGAACGGCATCATTGTTCCCTATGAACTAAGGGCATCTGCTATCCGGAAAGACGGAAAGATTGTTGCCATCCAGGCGATCCTGCGTAACCTGACTGAACGTCATAAGAATGAATATGCCCTCCGGGAGAGCGAGGAGCGCTACCGCACGGTTGTTGAAACCCAGAAGGAGTTTATCTGCCGCTTCCTTCCCGATGGCACTTATATCTTTGTCAATGACGCATTCGCCCGGTATTTCGGAAAAGATCCCGGGGCGATTATCGGGCACCGGTTCAAACCTTTCGTTCCCGCTGATGAACGTGACCCCATCCGGACCCACTTCGCCTCGCTCACGCCGCAGAACGCTGATGCGACCATGGAGCACCGGATCATCATGCCGGATGGCGGGGTGCGGTGGCAGGAATGGAGCGACCATGCTGTTTTCGACAGCCGTGGCAGAATTATCGAGTACCAGTCCGTGGGCCGCGATATCACCCGGCGCAAAGAGGCGGAAATAGCGCTCGCGTTACGCAACCAGGACCTTGCCGGGGCAAATAAACAGCTGGCCGAGGTCGAGGAGGAACTGCGATCGAACCTGAATGATCTGGTGGAGAACCGTAAGTGCCTCGAAGAGAGTGAAAAACTGCACCGTACCATCTTCGAGACTGTACCGGAAGGCATCGCACTTACCGATACACAGGGCACGATCACGTATGCCTCACCGGCGGCACTCTGCCTTTTTGGCCTTAACCATCCCGATGATGCACGGGGGAGCAGTATCTTTGACTGGATTGCACCCGAAAAACAGGAAGAGACCCGGGCACGGGTTCTCCAGTTCATTGCCTCGGGATCAATGCCAGCCAATGCCAGTGTATTCCCTGTCCGGAAAAAAGACGGCACCTCGTTTTTTGCCGAGATCAGTTCCGCGGTCCTGCTCGACGCCGGTAAAAAACCCCGGGGGATGATCTCGATTCTCCGGGATGTGACCGACCGTATTGCCCACCAGGATGCGCTGGCCCGGGCAACCAGCAAACTGAACCTGCTCTCGGCCGTTACCCGCCATGATATCCTGAACAGGATTACCGTTCTTATGGGGTATATTGAACTCTCCCGGCAGGCAAATGACCCGGATACCCTGCGCGAATCTCTTGACAAGGCTGCCTGGATTGCCGGCATGCTCGGGCAGCAGATCGAATTCGCCAGGGACTATCAGGACCTTGGGGTCAAAACCCCCGAATGGCAGGATCTTGCTGCGGTCTGCTCGCGGGCCGCATCCCTGCTGGACATGGGGCAGGTGAATCTGATCAATGAAGCAGAAGGCCTTGAGATTTATGCCGACCCCCTGTTAGAGAAGGTGGTGTACAATATCATCGATAATACACTCAGACACGGCAGCAGCGTCAATACCCTGCGGGTTCATTTCCGGAACGAAAATGGCGAGATGACGTGGGTCATCGAAGACGACGGAAAGGGCATCCCGGTCAGCAACAAGGCAAAAATTTTTAATAAGGGATTTGGCACCCATACCGGGTTCGGGCTCTTCCTGGCCCGGGAAATTCTTGCGATAACCGGTATGAATATCAGGGAAACGGGTTTTCCGGGCAGGGGCGCACGGTTTGAGATTACGGTCCCTCCGGGAAAGTTCCGCATCCGTTCAGCCCGATAGGGTAAAAGATCCCGATATTACCCGAGTCCCCACTGCGCCAGCGTTGTCCGTGAGGGATCGAGATCGTCCCAGTTCCAGCCCAGCGACTCGATGATCCGTGAGATGGGCTGTTTGATGGTCTTTTCAAGCATCAGCTCCCAGTCGACAACAAACTCTTTTGGCACCTGGTCGGCGTACTCGAAACAGAGGACATCGGTCTTGGGATATTTCGCCGTTACGGTCCTGATGTAGATCCGCTTTGGTTTGCTGCCTTTGCCGAACTCCGTGTGGAGATGTTCGTTGGCATATTTTGCACCCCTGACCTGCGCATCGTCGTTATCATAATCATCCAGGGATTTTCCGATTCCTCCGGGAATGCCGATCTCATCCAGCGTATATTTTCCGGCCCGGTATTTTCTGATAACATCGGAGAGAAATGTTTTGATAACCGCATAGTCTTCCCCGGCAAGGATCATCTCCATCACCCGCATCTGGACCAGTTTGGTGATCTGCGGGGTATCGCTCCTCTTGATCTCGAATCCCACGATATCGGTTTCGTGTACTTCCTTTCCTTCTTTCCAGACAAGCGATCCTGCATAGCGCTTCTTCTTGCCTGCCTGGAAGAACCGGGCATAGATCTTCTCGAACTTGATCGAGAAGAAGTGGACATCCGCGTTCAGTTCTGTTCTTGCAAAATCCTGATAACTCTCGTTGAGTTTCTTCTCAATAGCCCGGGCAGTTGCAATGGTTGTTTCCTGGTCCGACGGGGGCAGCTGGATCATGCACGAATCCGTGTCGCCGTAAATGACCTTGTATCCCTGCGCCTCGATAACCCGGCGGGTGTGTTCGATGATTGCCCGGCCAACCGAGGTGACGGCAGCGCCAATCTCCCGGTCGAAGAGCCGGAACCTGACATAACCGGACACACCGTAGTAGGTGTTCATGATCACCTTGAGCACGTTCTGCTGCATGTCGTACATCACGTACTGCGGGGATCCAAAAGCGAAGGTGTTCCGGAGAGCCTTCTTCTCATCCCGTTCTTTCAACAGTTCCGAGATGATACTCCTTGTAAGCCCGTCCGGCTGTTTTTTAAAACGGATTCCGTTCGGAGCCCTGAGTTCGCCTTCCGGGTCCTTGGTCTCGGGCGATGCATTGATCGTCATCATCGCCATCGGGTACAGGGATTTGAGGTCAAGTACCACCACGTTCTCCCGGACCCCCCGGCTCGGCTCGAAAACCGTAGCCCCCTCGAACTCATCGGCATTGGCAAATCCTTTTGACGGGAGAACATATTTCCCGAATGCTTTTTTTAAGACATAAACATCGATAACACTCGATGAATTGAGCGTCTTGTCAAGCGGGCAGCCCACGTACCGGGCAATCTCGCGGTAGAACTCGATGATGTTGTCTTTCTGGTTGATCCCGACACAGAGCTCCACGTCCTTGAAGTTGTACTCAACCAGAAGGGCCGGCTGCTTTCTCCAGAGATCTGAGATTGTCCCCGTATACCGGACTTTCTGCTCGCCCAGTTCATCCATCGCAACTGCATCGAGCCGGTACGATTCCTTGAGCGAAGAATGCATCTTCTTGTAGGCGGTCAGGAGGTCGAAGAGCGCCCGGCCCCGCAGGGCATTGCGCTCGGTTTGTCCCGGGATCCGGGCCAGGCTGTCCGGGCGCAGGCCGAGTTTCTCCATCCGGCCGGTGATATAGGGCATATCAAAATCAACAAAGTTCCAGCCGGAGAGGACGTCCGGGTCCCGGGAAACGATATAGCCGGCAAACGCCCGGAGCATCGACACTTCATCGTCATAGGTACAGATGGAGTGTGTTCCCTGCCGGAAACACCCGTTTTTAAGTCCGCCTTCCGTTTCCCGCTTTGTTATCTCCGCGGGAGTGCCTCCTTTTGTAAACAGGAACGTTACGTAATCGCCGTCAAAGGAATCGTAGCAGGTGATGCAGATGATCGCATCCCTCTGCGGGTCAGGAAATCCGCGTTCATCCTCGCATTCGATATCGATGATGCAGGTCCGGGCCGGTGTATCTACTTCAGCTGGGGATATTTCATGGTAATCCGCGTTTGTAGCCGGGGCACATACTCCTCCGGTCAGCCCGGTGTCGATCATGAACCGGGTGGCAAACGGGATATCCGCTTCAAAGTGCCGGTACCGTTCCCGCACATCCCGCACATCGCCCGGCCGCTGGGTGTAGATTCGCCGTAGTACTTCTCCGCGTATCGAGCGATAGGTGGTTCCCACCTCAAGGCTTGCCTGCGGGGGGAGCGTTGTGGCTGTTGCCTGGTCCTGGGGTATGTAAAAATACGGTTTGAAGCCGGTCACATCGATCCGGACCGCTTTTCTCCCAGTATCCCTTCCGAAAATATGTATTACCGGGCCGTCAGGTGAATTGCTGTACTCCACCTGGTTGACGGCAATCCGGAGACTGGAAAAGGAATCGAGAGTACGGGGAACATTCATTGCAGTACTGGTATTCTGGGTCTGCGATGCCATATCAGGACACCGCTCTCCGGGAGAGCTGACATGCAAAGGATCCGGCTTCGTTCATGTGGGTCTGTTCCCAGCGATCAAGCGACCATTCTTCGATTGCATGTATTCCGTCCCGCCCAATCCGGACCGGAACACCAAGCGAGCAGCCACTGATACCATATTCTCCTTCGAGGACCGCCGAACAGATCGCCAGGTCCCTTTTATCCGAGAGGATCATGCGGACAAGGTGAGCGAGGTGAAGAGCCGGGCCGAATACTGTTCCGCCCTTGCCTTTGATAACTTCCATGCTCGCACCGCGGAGCTCGGTAAGGATCCCGTCGCGCTGCATCTCTTCAACCGGATCATCAAGGCGTGAAAAAACCGGGACCTGGTGCTCGCCATGCTCGCCAAGAACGAACGGGAATCCGCTGATGTTCCGGTTCCGGAGCGCAATGCCAAACCGGGCGCTGTCGAGCTGACCCCCGAACCCGATACAGCGCTCCCGGGAAATACCGGTTTTTTGACAGAGATAGAAATTATTGATGTCCATGGGGTTGGTAACCGTTATAAGAATCCCCCCAAACCCTTTGAGGAGCCCGGAACACTCCCTGACTGCAGGAAGGTTGGAATCGAGAAGATCCGCCCGTGTCTTTACTGCCGGATTGCGGGGCAGTCCTGCGGAAAAGATACAGATATCGGCCTGCTTCACATTGTTTTTGTCCGTGCTGATGGTCATGTCAAGACCGGTGTGCTCGATATCAAGTACCTGGGCCCGGAGAAGATCCCGGGCACTGTCATAGAGAACCAGCTCATCTGCGATCCCTAGCGAAGCCGATAAATAAGCAACCTCGCCGCCAATTCTGCCCACACCCACAACAGCCAGACGCGCCATCTGGTAACAGTATGGGCATCCTGATAATAAAAAAAAGAGCCCCGGACCGGTGATATACTTTGGCGTGTGTTTTACGAGGTATGATAAAGGAAAGAACCCCTATGTTAAATCATGGACAATATGGGTGCCAATATTATCAGTGTGGTTCAGGATGAGAGCAAATATTAACGGTGAATCTCTCTCTTTTGTCTTATGCAATTCAGTTGTTCTGTCGTTTTTTGGTGTGGGTCATAATCCTGCATAACCGGCATTTTTGTGATAATCCGGAAAATATGTGCCGGACCGGTACCGTGTACTGGTATCAGAGATTATTTACCCTAATAGATCAAGAAAAAAATCAAAATAGTGCCGGAATCAAGAGATGATCGTCGTTATTACCAGGCAGGAATATCCCGCAAACCAGCGGATAATGACCAGGAAGGTTTCATGAAGAGCCTCCTGAACCGCTGGCTGGTTGTTGCGGTTCTTGTCATCCTCTTTGTGGGCATGACCGCAACCCTGCTCATTGCGCTTCAGGAAGACCAGCATATGCGGGATCAGCTCCTCACCAAAGCCCGTCTCGCAGATGTGGGGATCGATCCTCACCGCGTAGCAGCTCTTTCCGGTACCCTATCCGATCTCTCTTCTTCCGATTATCATGTATTGGCTCTGTAGAATTCCTCAATGAGAACAAGAAAAGACAAAGTAGAAATCAATCTTGAGAGGTTGTAGAGGATTACTTTGATTTTGATCTCCTTAACCTGGAGTCGGTATATTCGAGCCTTAAGGGCTTCTCCGAACTTTCTTTTCATGACGGAGAATACGGTTTCGACTTTGTTTCTCTGATGGTATTTTTCCTCATCGAAAGATTGAGCGATTCGTCGTCGAT
>JBAZQF010000016.1:0-60304 GCA_041645355.1 Methanoregula sp. | reverse complement strand
CCGGTGCACAAAGGTATATGGGGACTAGCCCGGGTGGCTCGGCGTCACTTGTAACCCGAAACCGTCGGTACGCGGGGGGCGAAGTTTGACTGAGGCTGCAACGGCCTGTGGGAGCCTGTGCATTCTGACGTTGAAACCTCGTCCTGTGAGGTCGATGGCCGGGTATCAACATTCCGGAGGGAATGGCGACCTGTTGCTGCGGGGACCGGTTCAGGCCCGGAAGGGAGCAGACTTACCGCAGACATTCGGCGCCCACAGGGTAACGGGGCGGAGGACGAGTGCTTTGGCAAGCGCAGAAACGTACAGTCGATCGAGAACACGTCCCCACTCTTACGATTATCATGGCAAAAGTGACCATCATCGGTGCAACCGGCAACGTTGGTATGTTTGCCGCCCATGCGATTTCAGCGATCCCCCACGTCAGTGAGATCCTGCTTCACGGCAGGGAAGGGCGCGAGGCTCTCTTAAAAGGCATTGCCCAGGACCTCGGGGACTCATTTGCTGCGCGGGGAACAGACATCCGGGTTAACTGGACAACAAATCTTAAGGATATCGCAGGGTCAGATGTGGTCATCATCACAGCCGGAGTGCCCCGCATGCCCGGCCAGGACCGGATGGATCTTGCAACCGGTAACGGGAGAATTATTGCTTCTCTTGCCCGGCAGATCGGTGCGATAGCACCGGATACCAAGATACTCATGGTAACCAATCCCGTTGATGTCATGACTTCCGTTGCCCTGAAATATTCGGGGCTTCAGCCTCACCAGGTTTTTGGTCTTGGCACACATCTGGATTCGATGCGTCTCAAATCACTCATTGCCTCGTACTTCCAGGTTCATGTCAGCGAGGTTCATACCCGCATTATTGGTGAACACGGGGATAGTATGGTCCCGCTCTGGTCTGCTACCACGATTGGTGGAATCAAGATCTCGAACCTGCCGGAGTTTTCACACCTGCCGGTCCAGGAGATAATCAACTCAGTTAAATGCAGCGGGCAGTCAATTATCCAGAATAAAGGATCCACGGTCTATGGGCCGGGCGAGGCTATTGCGTCGCTTGTCAGGACGGTCCTGTCCGATGAAAACCGTATCCTCACGGTATCCGCGTACATCAAAAGCGAGGTGCATGGGATCGGGGATATCTGTATTGGTGTACCTGCCCGTATCAACCGGAAAGGGGTCTTTCCCATCGCGATCCGTCTCGATGAAGCGGAAGTAATAGCCTTCCGCGAATCTGTCGAGAAGATCCGCACAAGCACAAAAAAAGTCTTTGCCTCGCTGGAAGAAGAATGAAAAATTTACAGGTAACCTGAGATCAGGTTAATGTTACTTCAAGAATTTCTGCCCGCTCAACACCGGGAATTGCGCCGATGGTCTTTTCGAGCATATCTGTTTCGCCACCGGCATCGTTCACGATAGCGATAAACTTGATTGACTTGAGCCCAAAACCGATCGGCTCTTCCTTCACATCCTGAATACCGGGAAGTTTCTCTTTGAGTGCAGCTTTGAGCTGTTCAAGGTTCACTTCAGGTGATTCGGGCATGACCCGCATAATCACTGCGACACTGCCCATGTCTCACGGTCCCCCAAATCCACATTTCGGGCAGACGTAGGGAATGCTCTGTTCCCGGCACCGGTAGCACCGGTTGATCTCAACACCGCACGCGGGGCAACCGAATTCCGTTGCGCCCTCTTCTGCAAGCGGAGCGTTGCAGGATGTACACTTTTTATCAGACATTATAGCTCCTCCAAGGATTCCTATAGTATCTCTTTTAATACCTTTAAAAGGTTGTACCAATCGTTGTCCCAGGTACGGGCAGTCCCATCAGGAAATCCTGTAACCGTCCTGGATCCGATCCGTTGATTATTGCTGCCTGTATTTTGTTTTCCAGGACGTACTGGATGAAAAACGGGTCAACAACATCGCTTTTTATGGGTGCTGACACCCGTTCCTGCAAAATTCCCCCGATACCAATGCCATCTATGGATTTGAGAAGGATAAGGTTGAGCCCGAGGGTTTTTGCCACCCATGCTGCGATACTGTCTGACGTGATATCCCACGTGTGGGGGAGGGGATCATATTCCCGGAGAGATGCATAGGGCAAAAAGACCGTTGTATGCCGGGGAACCTCGACGTGCGCGGTTGCAGGCAGCCCATTTGATGAGATGAGCCACCCGTACTGTTCCATGGCGGCAATTGCCATCCAGTGAGCTGCTGTATCATCTGCCTTGGCGCGCCTCACGGCATCAGCGAATATTCCCCCGCCGGGAACTATGAGCAGGGGAAGTTCAGAAGCCCTGAGTGCAGGAACGATTTCCGGGATCCGCGACAAGAGGCTTCCACCGATCTTGATAACCAGTGCCGGCATTCCCTGTTTTTGGCAGAATTGCCCCAAGCTTACCATATTCCATGAATATTATATCGTTAAATTATATAAGAGGCATGGAGAACCGTACATCTTATGCGCACGGTCCTCCTGTTCACATTGCTCATGGTGGGTATAGCGCATGCGGGAGCTGTCGTGCAGATAACCGAGTTCTGCCCGGATCCATTTCTTGCCGATGATATGGATGAGTACATCGTACTGTCAGGTTCCGGTCCCCTTGCCGGAATCACGGTATCCGATAATCATGGTGGTTTCCGGTTCCCCCCGGGCACATCTCTCAACGGGACAAGAACGGTTGCCCGCAGCGGGCCTGCATATGCAAGGACCCATGGTCAGAATCCGGATTTTGAGTGGCTGGACTATTCCCCCGTAATTCCAAATGTGATCAATGGCGATCCGCTCCGGCTTGCAAATGCCCGGGATGAGCTTCTCTTATATGAAAACGGAAAGCTGATCCAGAAGATCGTCTGGCCCGGAGATGTGAAGCCCCGTGAAGGGCAGATCCATTTCCAGAAAGACGGTGTGTGGGATCCACGGCCGCTCATGATTGGCCAGTCCCGCTTTTCACCAGAGACTTTTACCAATGTGACCGTGACAGCGTTTGTGCTGCCTGATTGTTCCGATGGACAGTTCTCGTACGCCGTTGATCGTGCATCAGAAAAGATCCTTCTCAACGTGTATGAGTTTTCCAGCCCCTCTATGGTGGACTCCCTCGTAGCTGCACATTTAAGGGGTGTTGAGATAACGGTCCTCGTCGAGGGGGGGCCGGTTGGGGGTCTCTCCCCTGCAGAAAAATCCATGATAGCGAGACTGAACGAGAGCGGGATAGTGACACTGCAAATGGCAGCTCCCAAGGGGGGGCATGCTCCCTACCGGTACGATCATGCCAAATATATGGTCATTGACCGGAAAGCGGTTTTTGTAACCAGTGAAAATTTCAAGTTCAGTGGATTTCCCCCAACGGGAATGAGCGGGAACCGTGGCTGGGGTGTATATCTGGAAGATCCTGCCCTTGCCGGGTATTTCTCACAGGTATTTCTCACCGATATCAGCCATGAATCGGTCATCCCTTTCCCGGGAACCCCCGGAAATGCTGAAGAGGCATATACTGCAGCGCGTAATGCCGAATTTTTCCCGCAGAGGTTTGAAGGTGCACGAGTGATCCCGGTCATTGCGCCGGATACCAGCAGTCAGATCTCCCGTCTGCTGAATTCCGCTCAAACGAATATCGAGATAGAGCAGGCCTACATCACCAACGACACTCCTGCCACCCTGAACCCGTACCTGGCAACAGCCATCAATGCCTCCCGGCGGGGCGTCCATGTCAGGATCCTGCTGGATTCCTACTGGTATAATACAGCGGAAAAAAATGACAACGACGAGATGGTCATGTTGATTAACCAGCTTGCTTCCCGCGAACATCTTCCCCTTGAAGCGCGGTGCGCGGACCTCGGTCTCAATGAGATCGAGAAAATTCATAACAAGGGAGTCATTGTGGACGGGCGGTATGTGCTTGTCAGCAGTATCAACTGGAACAGCAATTCCCCGAATTTTAACAGGGAAGCCGGTGTCATCATTGATCACCCGGGAGTTGCCCGGTATTTCAGCAACGTGTTCGAAGATGACTGGAATCCCTCATCACGGGCCCGGGAAAAACCCGTTGATTACCTGAAATATACCATAGTCATAGTTGTTTTAGCGCTGCTCCTGATCATCTGGTACCGGCGCCACCGGTATTGACACATGACCCGGGAAAAACAATCGGCTGCTGATCACACCGCGTCTGAGAAAAGAGTCAGAGAGTTAAAACTTTTTTTTGGCGCACTGGCATACGTCGCATAAATTGATGTCGCTTTCTCCGGTAACGACTGCAAGTGCCCACCGGTCGATCATAGCATCCATATCGGATGAAATCATCACCTCGCCCGCGCCCCGTTTCCTGCTCAGGTACTGTGAAACCGCTGCCCTGGTAACACCAAGACGTTTGGCAGCATCACTCTGGCTGAGCCCCTGCTTCTGCACGAGTCTTGCTACCATCTCCGCTCTCATCGGGGGTAAGAGAACCCGTACCATGGAATCGCAGTGCATTAGGGTGCAGGTATGTTTAGTCATACGCAGGCTTGCTGGAGTTTATTTGTCTGTTCTGCCCGGTTCTGGTAGATGATCTGACGGGCGTCGCGGAAATTAAACTTCTCGATGATGAGCTGACGCTCCTTGAGTTTCTTTAACGCATAGCGTACGGTTCGGGGTGCCAGGTGGCTCTTCTGTACAAGATCTTTGTGGGTCATCGCCCCACCCGCATCCAGTATCTCAAGCACCGTCTTTGATGACGGTGGTAGTTGTGTGGGATACATGGTAGATATGTTAACAGTGTTAACATATCAACCTGTCGGTAATTTATACCCCCGACACTCACCCTTCAATTATGTTTGAGCGACAGGAGAAACTCTCAATCCTGCTCCTTGTAGGGGTTACCCTTGTCGTTATCTCGGCTCATCTCGTCCTCACTTATGTTGGAAAACAGCCATTTGCCCGGACGTTCTCAGATACTTGTCCGGATGGCGAACTGGTCAGTATCGAAGGGCCGATCGATCAGATAACCTATACAAAAGATGGCGATTATGTCCTCCTCCGTATGGGGAACACAACCGTGTTTACACCGTCACAACACATTCTGACCCTCGGACTGAAAAAAGGCGAGCGCGTTTTAGTATATGGGATCGTCCAGACCTATCACGGGAAAAAAGAACTTGTCGTGAATGCTCCGGAGGATTTCCACCGTATTTCTTAGGAAAAACCCTGGGGCTGTTCGCAGATAGTTACCCAGAGTCCCGATACCGCATGTAATCTTCGGGGAGTTCCATCATTGCTGTACGTTTTTTGGATGCTGGCGCTCAATGGATGCAAGGGCGTTTTTCACCTCTTCCCGTACTTCACTATCCGGATCCCCTGACAACTCTTTGAGCGGGGGAATAGCGCTCTCGTCACCGATATTCCCGAGTGCCCATGCAGCATTTTTCCTGACAAGTTTTTTTTGGTCTTTGAGAAGTACGATAAGGAAAGGAACTGCCCGTGGATCCCGGAGTTTTCCAAGACCCCATGAAGCACCGGTCCGAAGCCATTTATCCTTGGATCCCAAGGCCGAAATAAGCGGCTCAACTGCCTTTGTATCCCCCAGTTTTCCAAGAGACTTTGCTGCCAGCCATGAAACATCCACAAAAGGATCGTTCAGCGCCGAGATAAGGGGCTCGATGGCGGTTTCATCCCCCTCGGTTCCCAGTGCTTCTGCTGCTCTCCAGCGGAAGTTGAGATTGGGATCCTTAAGGAGGATAATATACCCTTTCACCCGTTGTTTTCTGCGCTCATTAATTTCTGTAAGATCTTCGAGTGCTGGCTCATCAGGTTTTGTTCCTTCTGGAGCCGGTATTTCCTCGTCTCCCATTTATAAATCACTCTAGCCACCCATACGTGATGCCGGACTATTAACCTTTTTCTCAGGTAATGTCGGAAAACCGGCAATCCAACACGCGAATCACCTGAACGAATGCCAATAAAAACCGAAAACACCGGCAATGAATGAACCGCAGAACGGTGTTTAAAAAGGCTGGATTTCCAGAGTAACTGAGAAATTTTTCACCGTATGAGTAAGTGCACCCATGCTGATGGTGTCAACCCCACAGGATGCATATGCAGGAAGGGAGTTCTCGTCCACCCCCCCGGAAACCTCGAGGAGCACCCGGTCCCGGAGCCCGTGGTTGCGGAGGAGCGAAACCGCTGCCCGGATCTTTTCCGGGCTCATGTTGTCCAGAAGAATGATATCGGATCCGGCCTCTGCTGCTTTTTTTGCATCTTCGGGGGTCTCGACTTCAACTTCGATGATCCGGTAAGCCGAGACTGCACGTGCTTTCCGGATTGCGGTCTCCAGCGGGACAAGGGCGAGATGGTTATCTTTTATCAGGATACCGTCGCTCAGACTGGTCCGGTGGGGATCCCCTCCCCCGAGAAGGACGGCTTTTTTATCGAGTGCGCGGGAGCCCGGGGCAGTCTTTCGTGTACCGGCGACCCTGCACGCAGGATTTACGGATGCGATACTGTCGGCCATCTTTCGTGTTTGCGTTGCAATACCGCTCATCCGCCCGATAATATTGAGAGCCGTACGTTCAACGAGCAGGATCATTTTTGCGCTCCCGGATAAAACGAGAACCTCGTCTCCTGCGTTCACCCCGTCTCCATCACGTACTCTTTGTTCTGCGACGACATGGAAGTATTCAAACAGCGCTGCTGCCTCTTCCAGACCTGCAATGACTCCCGGCTGCTCGGCCCTGATGACTGCCGAACAGTTCACTTCAGGAACAACTGCCTCCGAAGTTACATCCCCCGACGGGGCATCCTCCTCTATATACTGCAACAACTGGTGGATCGATACCATGATTCTTCGCGTCGGTGCTTTTAGGTCCCCACAACAATCGGGTCAGTGATCTTCTCCAGCAGGGAGAGGATGGACAATGCGGCCAGGTAACTTGTTGCCGGGTTATCCGGGCTGGGGAAATTGGTCACTTTGATGTAGGTCTCCCCGAAATCCCCATCAAAGAACAGTTCGTGGACATTGCGGTCAACAGCCGGGTCGACCCAGAGTTCCACATCGGTATCCTGCCCTGCGGCAAGACTCATGGCGACCGAGACATTGACGTTTTTCGGGAATGCCTTGATGCATTCGTTGGCCTTTCCTGCAAAGATCTGTTTTCGTGTTGCGGCCTCAATACCCAGTGAAGAGGGACTCTTGGTGGTCCGAAGGAGCAGGCGGTCGATCTTTGATATTCTGCCTATCTTGAGATTATCCAGGCCGAAGATTGCCCCGCTCGGGATATAGATCTTCCTGCCGCAGAGAAGTGCAGTACTGCGGCATTTGTCCCGGAACTGCAGGTCAGTGAGCGCCCCGACGCTCATGATTATCATGTCCTTTTTATGAGAGAGAACATCCAGCGTATGGGCGCGGGCGGCACTGACGGATGCCGCCTCGACAACGATATCGATATCCGATGCAATGAACGAATCGAAGTCCTGATATGGCACCGCTCCGCACAGGGCGGCGATCTCCTGCGCCCGTTCGAAGACCTGGTCATACACCGCGGAGATCGCAAAACTGCCGGTGTGATGTGCAATAATGTGACCGATATTGCCACAGCCCAGCAGCCCGATTTTTATCATGATAAACAGATTACGGGTATAATCGGTTAAGCATTGTGATGAAACGGGGTTTTTCCCGCATACCCGCACCGTCCTTCTGGGCCGGGCATGAGGAATCCTGCGGTTCAACACGTTTTAGTTCCCTGCCCTCCAAGGAAATAATAGCTTGGCATGGTCTCACGAAGAACCCCTATCCCTCCGGTAGACCCCTGCACGAATGCAGTACTGGATTCCCTCTGCAACCAGCGGGTCTTTATCGAGACGTACGGCTGCCGGTATAATTTTGGGGATTCCGCAAAACTCGCCGAGATACTGCGGCATAACGGCAACATCATAGTAAATTCTGAAGAGGAGGCCGATGCCGTTATCGTGAACACCTGTACGGTTGTCGGGCCGACAGAACGGCGGATGCTCCGGAGACTGTCCCAGCTCCGGGAACGAAATCTCTATGTAACCGGGTGTATGCCGGCAGTTCAGTGCGAGGCTATCCTGGCAGTCTGCACGCCAACGATCATACCCCCGGATACAATCCAGGAAAAATACCGTAGCATCCGGACGGTGTCCGGAGAGGGAGTCGGGATAGTCCAGGTTGCTCAGGGCTGCCAGGGTGCCTGCACGTACTGCATTACCCGGTTTGCCCGCGGGCCCCTGAGGAGTTTTTCACTCCCCGAGATCCGGGGGCAGGTCCAGGCATATGTTGAGAAAGGGACGCCGGAAATCCAGCTGACTGCCCAGGACGTAAGTGCCTGGGGTATGGATTCAGGTCAGACGCTTGCGGAACTCCTCACAGAACTCAACTCAGTTCCAGGCAATTTCATGCTGCGGGTTGGTATGATGAACCCTGCAACCGTCATGCGGGACCTGGAATCCATTATCGAGGCATTTGCCGGGGATCATATCTTCAAATTCATCCATCTCCCGGCGCAATCCGGATCGGATTCAATCCTCAAAAAGATGGGAAGGATGTATTCTGTTCAGGACTTTGAGGATATTGTATCCGCTTTCAGGAAAGCCTGCCCGGAGATCACCCTGATGACCGATATGATTGTCGGGTTTTGTGGCGAGACAGAAAACGATTTTACTGAATCCCTTGACCTGATCAGAAGAATCCGCCCGAATAAAGTGAACATTACCCGTTATTCAGCGCGCCCGTTCACACCAGTTGCAACAGAACCTGACTTTCCGGATTCAGTCAAGAAAGGCCGGTCCCGTGCAATGAACATCCTTGCCGAGAAGGTTTACCTGGAAATGAACCGTCCGCACCTGAACCGCAGGGTATCCATACGTGTAACGGAAAAAATCCGGGACGGATCCGTGATGGCCCGGACCCATGAGTATTGTGGAGTGGTTATCAACGAGGATCTCCCCATCGGATATGAAGGCGTTGCGTTCCTGAAAAATGACCGGAAATACTTTTTTATCGGCGAACTGGGGAAGTAGGATTTTACCCGGTGTCCTGATGGATGGGAAACGAGCGGTTTTATATGAGGGACATCAACAGTTCTTATCCTATAATTACGACGGGGTAATTCATCTATGGACGAGATTGAGAACGGCTTTGAAAAACTGATGCAGAAGATCGATGAACTGCATGGCAGGGAAAAAGAACTAACAGAAGAGGTCCGGAAAAACGATGCCCGGCTGCTTGCGCGGATGGCAAAATCCGCAATACCCGTCGTGAAGGTTGTCGGCCTGAATATGCTTAAAATGGGCAAGCAGGACACAAAGGGAGAAATTTATGACCCTGCGTATTATCCTGCGAAGATGATTATCCTTGGCAAAAGCGAGCCTGCGGCATACCGCCCGGATAATCCTTCCAAACAGGTGGCGGATCAGTTCTGCGTCCTTTCTGAAGATGGCGATTTTTTCGAACTCATGTACAGTTTCGACGGTTTCCTGACGGATTCGTATCTCAACCCGATCGATGAAAAAGCTGCACTCGAACGGTATGGTTACGATATTATGTTCATGTTATACCGGGCCCTCCACGATTACCTGAAAGGAGAAGAAGCCCTTGTCGAGGCTCTCGATAAAGTGATCGGGTACATCTTCGCCCGCAGCCAGTAAACCGGAAGAATCATTCCGGGGACCTCTTTTTTTTATCCTGCCGGTATACCAGATTTTCCGGGAAACGGCGTGGCTGCCCGTTGGAAAAAAATACAAAACAAGAAACGCTGGATGGGCCCGATGTGATTCGAACACATGACCTCCCGGTTATCAGCCGGGCGCACCACCGGGCTATGCTACGGGCCCAAAAGTTTGCCGAGAATTTACCCTAATAACTACTCCATTGGAGTTTTTATAAGTTGTGAATCCCTCGGGAGATCCGGATCGGTACAGATAGGGATATGTGTCAAAAAACCACGGTACTAGTACGGAACCGGATCATGGAACGAAAGTATCTTCTTGGGAATGAAGCGATTGCCCATGCCTGTCTTGAATCCGGCGTGGATTTCGTCTGCGGCTACCCCGGCACGCCCTCTTCGGAGGTTATCGATACGCTGCGGGCACAGCCGGAACGGCCGTTTTATCTTGAATGGTCGGTAAACGAGAAGGTGGCGCTGGAGAACGCTCTTGCCGCAGCCTGGTGCGGGGTTCGGGCACTCTGCACTATGAAACATGTGGGGCTGAATGTGGCGGCAGATCCGCTGATGACGAGCGCATATACCGGCGTTACTGGGGGTCTCGTGATCATGAGCGCCGATGACCCGTTTGCCCACAGCTCCCAGAACGAGCAGGACACCCGGTGCTACGCGCATTTCGCACGGGTGCCCTGCCTGGATCCTTCCGGTGTACAGGAAGCGCATGACCTGATCCCGAAAGCGTTCGAACTGTCCGAGGAGTTCGGCCTGCCCGTTATCTTCCGCCCGACTACCCGCATCTGCCATTCGAAAGGCGATGTTGGTCTCGGCCCTGTCGTGAAAAGCACGCGGAAAGGCGAGTTCAAAAAAGATCCCCGCCAGTACGTTGTCATTCCCGCCCACACCCGGATCCTGCATAAGAAACTCAACGAGAAACAACCTGCCATCCGAAAGCGCCTTGTCGAACTGGGCCTGAACCGGTACGAAATTCGCGGAAAGACCGCGATCATTGCAAGCGGAATCGGGATATCCTATGTTGAGGAACTGCTTCCTGCGGGGGTCTCGCTCATGCGGATCTCCGCCTACCCCATTGACGAGGAGTGGCTTGCCGGTTTTGTACAGCAGCACGAGAAAGTGCTCGTCATCGAGGAACTGGCACCGGTGGTGGAAGAGGTTGTGCGGCAGGTTGCCGGAACCGTTCCGGTCCTTGGCAAGAAGAACGGGTACGCGCCATATGAGGGCGAGTTATCCCCTTCGGCAGTGGCAGTGATCCTGGAGAAGGCAGGTTTTATCCCGGCAAACCCGTATCCCCCTGTCGTTCCAGTTCCGGATATTCCTGCCCGCCCCCCGATCCTCTGTGCCGGCTGCCTTCACCGGAGCGCGTTTTACGCTATCAAGAAAGTGTACAAAGATGCGATCTACCCAAGCGACATCGGGTGTTACACCCTTGGTATCCAGCTCGGTGTAGTTGACACGACTATCTGCATGGGCGCGTCCATCACGGTTGCAAGCGGCATCGCGCACTCGGGCGAGCCGCGCGATGTCATCTGCACCATCGGCGATTCCACGTTCCTCCATACGGGCATCCAGGGCCTGCTGAACGCGGTATACAATGGTGCGAACATAACCGTTGTCATCCTTGACAACCGGATCACCGCAATGACCGGTCACCAGCCAAACCCGAATACCGGCCTGACCTCCTGCGGCGTGGAGAGCCCGCCGGTATCGCTGGACGCGCTCTGCCGCGCCTGCGGTGTCACATTTGTCGAAACCATCGACCCCTACGATGTCACAGGGATGACCGCCCTCCTGCAGGAGGCAAAGAAGCGCAGCGGTGTCAAAGTAATCATAGCCAAGCAGATGTGCGTGATCATGGCCCGCCGCTCCGGCGTAAAACGTGGAAAGTATATTGTTGATGCCGAAACCTGCAACGGGTGTGGCACCTGCGTCCGGTTCGGCTGCCCGGCGATCGAGTTCTCCAATGAGAAGGCGCGGATCACGGACCTGTGCTTTGGCTGTGCTGTCTGTGCCCGGCTCTGTCCCACCGGGGCAATCGTGCGGGAGGGGCGGAAATGAGCGGCAGTTTTGATATCCTGATCGTGGGTATCGGCGGACAGGGAACGATCCTTGCCTCCAATATCCTTGGCGAGGCCTGCCTCATCGAGGGCAGGAGCATACGGGGGGCAGAGACCCACGGTATGGCCCAGCGCGGCGGGTCGGTGGAAAGCCACATCCGGATCGACGGCGTTCATGGCCCCCTGATAGCCCCCGGGCAGGCAGATCTCCTCATCTCGTTTGATCTTCTCGAAGCGCTCCGGTACTCGCACTTCTTAAAGCCGGAAAGGGCCATGGTGATCAACCGGGACATGGTCCATCCCACCTCGGTCTTCACCCACAAGCTTGCAGTGCCGGGCGAGGGGGAAGTCATTGAGGCGCTCAGGAAGTACGATCTCCGTCTTATCGACGCCGATAAGCTGGCAACCGAGGCAGGAAGCCCGCTCTCCCAGAACGTGGTAATGCTTGGCGCAGCAAGCAGCCTGATGCCTTTAAAACCGGAATCCCTTCTCGAAGCCGTGAAACGCCTTGTACCCAGAAAGACCATTGAGATCAATGCCAAAGCATTTGAGATAGGCAGGAAAGCCGGCGGGAAGAACTGAATGAAACGGAGGACCGGGACCCCCGAAATTGACACGATTTATGAAGGGGATGCCCTCACCCTCCTGCCAAAGGTTCCCTCGGGAACGGTTGACCTGATCGTTACCGATCCCCCGTTTGCCATTGATTTCAAAGCCCAGCGGCTCAATTACAACCGGAAGGGGTCCCACGTGATGGAGGGCTACCAGGAGATCCCGGCGGAAGAATACGGCGATTTCACAAGGAGCTGGATGACAGAAGCTGCCCGCGTGCTTGCGCCATCCGGGAGCATGTATGTTTTTTCCGGCTGGAACCGGCTCCGGGATATTCTGGAAGGGCTGGATGCAGCCGGGCTGACAACGATCAATCATCTGATCTGGAAGTACCAGTTCGGGGTGTTCACGAAGAAGAAATACGTCACCAGCCACTACCATATCCTGTTTGTGGTAAAAGACCCGAAACGCTACACCTTCAACAAGATCGACCATTATCCCGAAGATGTCTGGGTAATCCAGCGGGAGTACTGGAAAGGAAAGATGAAAACCCCGACAAAACTCCCCTCGGAGATTGTTCGTAAGATTCTCCTGTATTCAAGTAATCCCGGAGAGCTTGTACTCGATCCGTTCCTGGGCTCCGGGACTGTTGCAGCCGTTGCTCACCAGGAGGGCAGGCATTATCTCGGTTTTGAGGTTGTGCCGGAATATTGTGCGTTTGCCCGGGCCTCGGTCTCCGGCGCGAACAGAATGTTATAATTCCCCCGGCACGGGGAACCGGATCTTTTTTTGTCACATCATTACAGAACGTGTTTTAATCTGTGGACGAATACGTGGAATAAAAACTTCTTTATCCGTGAGAGACCGGATTGCTTCCGGTTTTCCAGGAACCGGATCCGGATGCTTCCCATACATGAGTAAGAGATCAATTTTATCGGAAATCACAGGGGGTCCCCGGCATACCCCCCTATAGTATGGCAGGGGGGGTCCGATCGTTTAAAAAAAAAAGATGGTGGGGGGTATGCCCCGCACCCCCCATCTCAAAGGTGAGTAATGTGCATTGCACACACTCGCCTGACTTTTATTTCGTATGGAACGTTCGGCGTGAAGGGGTTGGTTTTGGCAAATCACATTTGAGTAGGGGGGATTCCCCGGGTCTTGGTGTGGAGGGAGTCTTTCGCATACCCCCCCTATAGTATGGCAGGGGGGTCCGATCGTTTAAAAACAAGATGGCGGGGGGGTATGCACCCTACCCCTCATCTCAAAGATGAGTAATTGCCCGGTTTTCCATGGTATCGGCCGGGTGCCCATAAATAAATGATGACAATCAAAAAGACGCTGAGGGGGGGAATTGAACCCCCGAGGCACTTTCGCACCACAGGCTTTCCAGGCCTGCGCCCTACCGCTAGACTACCTCAGCAAAAAGTGTATCCTATGTATAAGCGGGGTATTTTTTTAATGCTATCTCTTCCGCCAGACCCGGTTACCCTGCCTTTCATCCGGTTTTCTCTTCTGGAACCCGGCGTGTTTATTGTACGGGGCCTTCCCCTGGCCCGAAGCCTGTGATGTCTTTGGTTTTTTATCGCGCGGGACGATGGTCTCCGATTTTGTCCATCCGCGGGCATACGTCCCCGCGGCCATGAATACCGTCGTAGGTGCGATCACAAGGCCGGTCTGGCCCGGTGTAAACCCTGAAGAGGGTACCAGCGCCCGGCCAAGACCAATGAATTCGTTCTTCTGCGAGAGAAGCACAATGGTCTGGCCGCGCTCAAACGGTGCACAGGAGATGATGCCAACTCCTGCCAGGACCGCACCATGACATACGGCATCGATCGCCGTGTCCCGGACAATAACGGACGGGACGTCGGGGACAGCCCGGTCTACCGGGAGGATCATGGAAACAAGTGTGCTGCGATCCCCCGACAACGCCGCCGCCGCAGCATCCTGGACCTCATGAAGCGTGTGCATATCACCTTCAGCAAATGTCCCGGAACGGGAGCGGCGCAGCTCCTGCATATGCGCCCCGACACCAAGGGCGAGTCCCATGTGGTGGCAAAGGGAGCGGATATAGGTACCGGCATCGCATTTTGCCCGGAAGAGGACGAGCCGTCCCTCAATCCCGAGAATTTCCATCTCCTGTATGGTCCTGATGCGGAGGTTGCGTTTCACCGCACTCTTGCGGGGCGGGCGCTGGTAGAGCCGGCCCGTGAACTCCGTTGCCACTTCACGGATGCGCTCCTGTGCAGCATCACCGTGCAGGCGCATCAGGCAGATGTATTCCTTGTCGTGCTGGAGCAGGAGGGGGGCAAGGCGCACCGCATTCCCGAGCATGATCAGGAGCAGGCCGGAAACCTGCGGGTCGAGCGTCCCCGAATGCCCCACCGGGCAGCCAAGCATCTTTCCCACCCATGCGGCAACCTCGTGGCTTGACGGCCCCCGGGGTTTATCGAGTACTATGATCCCGGACCCGCTCCACAGGTGAACCTTTTCCGGCCCTGCCGGATCAACCGTATCAGTCATTTTTTTTTATCTCCCCTCTCTTCTGGCAAGATAGGAATTGAGCGCCGCCAGTGTTCCTTCCAGCGACCCGTCGCCCACGACAGCCGGGTCAATCCCCGCTTTCTGCATCCCCGCAGCCGTGATCTCCCCGATTGCCATCACCAGGAGGTCGGGGCGTGGCGTCCAGACCGCCTTTGAAAACGACATGGCACTCGTGAACAGAATCGCGTCGGCAGGTCCGAGATCCAATGCTTCTCCCGTGGGCTCAAGACCATAGCACCGGAACTCGCGGACAATCCCCCCGGCTGCAGCGATGGCGTCGATGAGGGCGGGATTCGGGACTGCTGCCCTGGGGATGCCGATCCGTTTTCCGGAAATCCAGTCACCGAGGTAGGGAACAAAATCCCTTGAATAGAAACTCGGGAGGATCTCGGTTTCAATTCCATGCGTACTGAGTTCTTTTGCTGTCTGGGGCCCGATGGCAATGATGCGGGCTGTTTTTAGCTCGCGTATCCTGGGGGCGATCAGTTTTGCCGGCAGTGCGCTGGTAAAAAAAACCGCATCAAACTCTCCTCTTTCAGCGGCCTGTACAAAATCAGCGATCACTTCTTTACGGATTTCTGACCGGAGCGGGTGTACGCTGTAACAGGTGTGCCCGGAATCAGCACACCGCGCCGCGTCGCTCTTCTCCTTTCCGGAAAGCCTGGTGATTGCGATCTTCATTACGAACCTGTCGCCTCTGGAGGTTTATGATAGTTGTTATGTTGGTATGCATTTCGGTTGATTTATGTCCGCGCTCCCGGATTTCTAAGCAATGATAGAGATCCTGCTTGGCGTGCTGATCGGAGTAGCTCTTGGTACCGTCAGCGGGATCATCCCCGGGGTCCATGCCAATACGCTTGCCGGCATTCTGTTCAGTCTCCAGCTGGCACTCCTCGCGCTCCTTGGCCCGGTTGCCCTTGCCGGTGCCCTGTTCGCTGCCCTGATCACGCATACGTTCGTGGATGCCATCCCGAGTACGTTCCTCGGTATCCCGGAAGCCGATACCTCCCTGTCCGTCCTGCCTGCCCACGCACTCTGCATGGAAGGAAATGGCGAGGAAGCCGTTCGGATCGCAGCTCTTGGTAGTGCAATAGCCATGGTGATCGCAGTCCCTCTTTCGGTCCTCTGTTTTTTTGCCCTTCCGGCGCTCCAGCCGTATTTCGACTGGTGGATCGGTATCCTTCTGGTGGCATCGGTCGGATATATGATCGTCACCAGTGAAGCCCCCGGCTGGGCACTGGCGATCTTTCTTGTCTCCGGCATGCTGGGTGCATTCGCACTCCATTATGCTTTTCTTGGCTGGCACACCCTTGCCGGGGGAAGCGCGGTTCTCATGCCGCTCCTCACCGGGATGTTTGGGATCTCGGTCCTCCTCACGGCATCCCGCGGGATCCTGCCGGAACAACGCTTCCGGGGATTGCGGGTGGGTGATCGGACCATAATCAAATGCTCAGCGATAGGTACTCTTGCCGGTGTTGCCGTCGGATGGCTCCCCGGACTTTCGACCGCATCAGCAAACGGTGTTCTGGCATCCCTGATCGGGTACGAGAAAGACCGCCGTGCCTATATCCTTGCCACAAACGCGGCAAATACCGCCAATGCGTTCATCGGCCTTACCGCCCTTTTTGCCCTGTCGCGGATGCGCAACGGGGTCATGGTTGCCCTGTCGGAACTTCCCCTGCCCACGATGAGCGAGCTTATGGTTGTGGGTGTTCTGGCTGCCTGTGCTGCATATCTGATAACAATCGGCCTCTCCCGGTTCGCGCATCACCTTCATGGTATCGACAGCCTGCTGCTGAACCGGGTCGTGATCGCATTCGTAGTCTGTCTCAGTTTTTTCCTCACCGGCCCCTTTGGTATGGTGATCCTCATCCTGGCAATTATGGTTGGTCTTGTTCCCCACCTGGTAAATGTCCCGCGGATGTACTGCATGGGGGCGATCATGATCCCCGTCATGCTGTGGTCTTTTGGTCTGGCGTGGATCTGATTGGATTTCTGTGTTCCCGGTGATCCCATATCCGGATACCATCCTGCCGTGATATGCGATCTTTATACTCCCCGGCATCCTTACTTTTCTGATATGAGGTCCTACTGGTTCGGTGATCTGGATGAAGGGGTATGGAAGCCGGTTCCGGGCGATATCCCCCTCCGCGCAGGCAGGGTTGCCACACTCCGCACCAGCCTTGAGGATTTTATCCCCCTTTCCTGGGAGGACGCCGTGTCGTGCGGGGTCTGTACTACCAGGACGGAATATATCGCTGCCCTACGGGAAGTCTGTTTTTTTGCTGCAGAGCAGGAAATACGGGAACGGTATGCCGGCAAAGATGCAGAACTGCTCCAGATGGTCAGGACTCTCGACGAGATGGATACTGTCATTAACCTGCTGTCAGAGCGGGTATCGGAATGGCACCAGGTGCGGCATCCCACGTTCTCCCGGAAATACCGCAAAACCCCTGCACACGTTCTGGTAAAAAATATCGCTACAAAAGGCCGAGGGGCTTTGGGCAGGACTGCCGGGCAGATCGAACAGCTTGGGGTAGCGAGGACTGATCTCGCCCGGGAGGTTTCCGACCGGGCAAACCGGGTGATGCCCAATACCAGTGCACTGATTGGCGGGCTGGTTGCAGCCCGGCTCATGGCGATTGCCGGAGGTCTTCTCCCGCTCTCCCGGCTCCCGGCAAGTGTTATCCAGGTACTGGGTGCCCGTACGGCGATTTTTGCCCATCTGCGGACCCGGTCCCCGTCTCCCAAGCATGGGATCATATTCCAGCACCGGCGGGTTCACAATGCCCCCCGTGAAGTCCGCGGGAAAGTTGCCCGGGTGCTGGCAGGAAAACTCGCGATAGCAGCAAAACTCGATTATTTCCGCGGGGTTGCGGTTCCCGAATTTCTCGATACTGCACAGGCGCGTATCGATGCCGTTGGAATTGTTATAACCCGGAAGGAGGAACCATGATCCGGATCGGTGATGTACTGGTCTCGCGGGGGGAGGGGGGTGTCTATGGTGAGCGCATGCTTGGCAGCGCCCGTGTCTGGGATCCGTATAGAAGTAAACTTGCGGCATTATATTACGTAGGGACCGGGACAGAACTGGCTCCTGGGATGAAGGTACTCTATCTCGGGGCAGCAAACGGCACTACCGTTTCCCATGTTGCGGATTACACTGAAGTGGTCTATGCTGTTGAATTCGCCCCCCACCCGATGCAGGACCTCCTGGAAGTGGCACGGCGCCGGCGGAACATTGTGCCGATCATGGCTGATGCATGCCGCCCGGAACAGTATGCGCCTCTCGTAGAAACCGTTGACCTGCTCTACCAGGATGTGGCCCAGCCGGACCAGGCCGATATTGCGATAAGGAATTGCGCATTTCTGAAAGAAGGAGGTACACTGATACTTATGCTCAAGACGCGGAGTGTGGATATAAGGAAAACACCGGGTGTTGTATTCGAGGATACAGTTGCAGCCCTAAAAACCGCCGGTCTCATTGTCAGGGAGCAGGTCTGGCTTGCCCCGTATCACCAGGATCACGCCGCAATTGTCTGCACAAAACCCGGGCCGGGATATAATACAGGGGAAGAGCCATGAGTGACGGCATTCGGGTTTACTCCGGGGCGGGGGCACTTTCTATTTTTGTCATCATCCTTCTTGTCATTGTCGTTATCCTCCTGATCCCGCTCATTCTCCTCGGTATTATTGGCGCAGCCTTCACGCGGCTCGGTTTCTCCTGGATGGCAGCAATAGCCGTTGTTCTTCTGATGCTTTTTGGGAGTTTTATAAATATCCCGGTCTATCGGGTGAAGCGCGATATGATCCGGGTTTCCTCTGAAAATCCTTCCGGATTTGATATACCTGCACCCTGCGTGTCGCAGCAGATCTGGGAAACCCTCATCTCGGTCAACCTTGGTGGAGCAATCATTCCCGTATGCATTGCCTTTTACCTGTTGTATCGGGCAGCCCTGCTCACCGGGTCCTCCCTTCTCATGCCCACAGCCGTGTGTCTTGTTGTGGTTGCCGGAGTCTCTTTTATTGCAACCCGGATGATAAGCGGGTACGGTCTTAAGGTCTCCCTGTTCATCCCGGCGCTGACGGCACTCCTTGTGGGGATTCTCCTGTCGGGCGGAACAGGACTTGCGGCAGCGGTTCCTGCCTGCGCAGGTGGGATTCTCGGTACTCTGATTGGCGGGAATGTAGCCCATCTTTTCCGGATAAAAGAAATTGAAATTCAAGAGGTAAGTATCGGGGGTGCCGGTACCTTTGGTGCAGTATTTCTCTGCTGCATCCTGCCGGCACTGATTGCGTAAAGAATAATCCGCCTCCTTTTCGCAGGAGAAACTTACAGTATTCAGGGAAATGCAAGAAGAAGTAGCCCGGAGCAGATTCGAACTGCTGTCGGGGGATCCAGAGTCCCCCATGATTGACCGCTACACTACCGGGCTATGTGCCTCATACTTTTTGCCGCTGTTGCCTAATTAAGGTGACGGAAGACCTGTCCGTAACCTTCAGACAGATCCTGCCCGTTCGCAGCGTTTGCAGGCAAGACAGACTTCCCTGACCGGCTGGATAAGTGTACCCCGGCGGCAGAACGGTTCGATATCGTGGGCATCACGGATATAGTATATGTGCGGGACAAGTGAGATATGAGTATAGATCCCGCAGGGGACTCCGAGCTGGTCAGCAATGGATTTCTGGAGCTGGACAAGGGCATACATGTTGGCTCCTGCTGCTGTGAGCATGTCGTTTGACCGGAAGATTACCCGCATATCCAGCCTGCCCTCGCGGACAACGCACTGGACCAGCTGGAGGCAGGGGCAGTCATCGAGTTTTTCATCAATGACCGGGTTCCAGGTAATGGCGATGGCCCTCCGTGTTTCAGGTGATGACCTGAGTTTTTCAACAATATAGGCTATCTGGTCAACGTGTACCGGCACGCCATCAGCAGCCAGCCGCTCGCCCCAGTCAAAAAGCCTGCCGTGATAATCGTATTCAAAGGAGGCATGCGAGCCAAAAAGCAGGTCCTTTGCATATTGTTCAACAAACCTCTGCTGGAACCTGGAGCAGGGGCTTATCATGGGTTCTGCAAGCGGGGTGTCGACCTGCAAAGTGATCTCTTCAAACTCCACCGTTGCCTCAGCATCTTCAGTCCGGAGGAGCCAGCCCTTCTCAAGGATCATTTTGACGACCAGCTCGTGTGCCCGCCCGATGCTGGGTGCCCGGATGATTCTCATGCAGACAGGTATGCATAGCATATTGTATAAGTATTGCATTTTTGTTGGGCATCACTTTGAAAAAGATGCATCTTAGTATCTCAGAAAACCGTCTCCATAAATTCAGAACTATGCCGATTGTGTATGCCCGTGAGGAAAGTTCAATTACACAACAATGTGTTTGTTACCATCATTATTTTATTATCAGATGATATCTGGCGATTTTTTACAAAACATCGCTATGGGAAAAGAGAATTGTTTGATAATTAAAAATCATATATAAGTATTATAGTAATAATGTACAATCTAAATCTGTGCGCGACATATATATGATCAAGGCAGGATGCGATTGCAAAGGGGTCTCATCACCGGATAATGAATCCCCTGCGAGAAAATGAATAATTTCACTCAAATCAAAAAATAGCTCTCAAATCGTGCTCGGATTGGCTGGTAAAATCAACCACAAAGGATATATTAGCTCTTTTACAAATACTCTTTCATATTCCGTCAAAACGGAGTATGGGGCTCGCAGAATCGTTATTCGGCATTTGTCGAAGACCTTTCTCGGCTTGAATTGTATGATGTAATCTTTGGAGGAATTGAAACAATGACTAAGCGATTTACTATCGCACTGATTGCACTCGCACTTTTTGTGCTCGTTGCTGTAATGCCGGTATCGGCAGCTTACACCAACACCTCTGCAACTATTGCTCGGGGTGCAACAGTGTTTATTGGAGAACAGGGACTGAACGTCTCTCCCGCCCAGATGGCGCAGACGTATACAACTTATGATGGCGTGGCTACCATTGCTGCTGGCGGATACGATGCATATACCGGCACGATCGGCTGGTGGGCATCCGCAGCAAACCTCGGTAGCTCCAACCCGACAACTACCGTCCAGCTTGCTGGACAGAACCAGTCGTTCACTGTTGGAACCAGCAACTTTGTCGGTTACACTGGCAACTGGTACATCGTCAACCAGTCTACCCAGCGCGCCATGGTACCCGCTATCTTCACGGTTGCAGACCCCTCAATCACCCTCAAGATCTGGGACTTTACCCAGAACACTGACATGACGGGCAAGTCTGTTCCGCAGGGAGAAGCACTCGGTTTCGCCCTTGAAACCAACCTGTACAACGCACTGGACAGCAGATACCGTTCACCGATCTTCAACAACGGATCCACGATCACTACCATCGATGGCAACAAGGTGACCGACGGTTTCATGAACATCCTGGTAAAGGATGAGTCCGGAACAACGTATACTGCACTCTGGAACTCGAACGAAGCCAGCGGTTGTGTAACTACTGCAGTTTCGCTCCAGCAGCTGAACGTCTCTACCCAGCCATGGACCTGGGGTTCCCAGACCAAGCCGGTAATGCCCCAGGCAAACTGGTCTACTGGTTCAATGTTAAACGGCCAGTACGCGTACCCGGTTGGAACCTACACTATCTCTGCTGAGTCCAAGCTCAACAACATGAAGGACAACTACAAGAATGCAGGTGCAGATTACACCGGCAAGACTGTTTCTGCGACCCAGACCATCACCCTTGTCTCTGACACGCTGAAGGTTGAGGCAAACAAGGATTCAGTTGTCCGCAGCAAGCCGTTCTCGATTACCATCACGGGCAAACCCAACACCCTCTATCACGTCTGGGTCAAGGGTACCAGCACCATGAGTGGTAACTACGACAACCAGCCCCCGTTCATCAACGCGAACCAGGATGGCGTCAAGACTGATATCGCTTACCCCATCGAAACGGGTGCAGCCGGTCCGACCGTATACGCCGGTGCAAACATCGGAGCTACCTCTGGTGGATACAACTACCAGAATGCAGGATCCGCCACCACACGTGTCTGGGATGACGTCTGTAAGGGGTCTACCTCTACTACAGCCGCCACTGATCTCACGTACGTAACCGGCCGCAACATGCTCGCTAACGGTTCTTACGTGAACGCCAACGTCACGACCTCTGTTTCCGGTACCAGGACCGTTGAGTTCCTTACCACCAACTGGACCAAGGCACAGAAGTACACGATCCATGTTGAGAAGTGGGACAGCGCCAACCAGTGGAAGAGCGACGAGGTTGATGTGAAGGTTGAGAAGGGCGCAGTCACTATCGTGGCAGCCGGCGACCAGAGCTACTACCTTGGAGAAGAGATCAAGTTCTCCGGTACGAACACTGAAACCTACAAGACCTACCTGTTCATTACCGGACCCAACCTGGTGGCTGCTGGTTCAAACATCGCGAACACTAACCCGCGAGACTCAGCCGCAACCAACGGCGACCCAACGGCATTCCAGAACGTGGATGTCCAGGGTGACAACACCTGGTCCTGGAAGTGGGGAACTGCAAACTACGCACTTGACGCAGGTTCGTACACTATCTATGCAGTAAGCCAGCCCAAGAACAAGGACAACTTAGGCTCCGCAGCTTTCGGCACGGTTTCCATCGTCATCAAGAAGCCGTTCGTCTCTGCAACCGCATCCCAGTCAACTGTAGCACAGGGTGACAAGGTATTCATCACCGGTATTGCAGAAGGCCAGCCCCCGAAGGGTGTTCAGATCTGGATCCTCGGAAAGAACTATCCCAAGACTGCTGCCGATGTCAAGACTGAAGCAGTAAACTCTGACGGATCGTTCAAGTATGAGGTTACCCGGACTGCCACCACTAGTATGTACGCAGGCCAGTACTTCGTGGTTGTTCAGCACCCGATGCAGAACACGATCTTTGATGTCGTGACAAACTCTGTTGTAGAGTCACCCAAGACGGTTGTCTACAACATGCAGCTCGGCACTGCCGGCACTGGTGTCAAGGTCTTCACCCTCCTGGGAGCAGGAAGCCTCCAGGGATCCGATGCAGCTGAGGCACTTGTTCAGGCAATCAACGACCCCAACGTCGATGATACCTACACCAAGCTCCAGTTCATTGTCGAGACCCCCAAGATCACCATTGCACCGATCAGCGACAAGCACGTCGGCGACAAGTTCACCATCACTGCAACCACCAACCTCGCAGTAGATGACGACGTACTCGTCCAGGTCGTTTCATCATCATTCAAGCCGACTCAGAAGTCCCAGAGCGGTGAGTTCAGCGGCGCAGGCCAGACCATCAAGGTCAAGAAGGGCGACAGCGGCCTGAACGCGCTCTCCTACGATGTCGATGCATCAGCATTCAAACCCGACGAGTACCTTGTTACCATGCAGGGTGTCCTCGTAACTGCAGCAAGTGACTCTGCTCTGTTCAACGTCCTTGAAGGCGCTGCCCCAACCGCAGTCCCGACGGTCGTTGCAACCACTGCAGCACCTGTCACCACTGTAGCAACCAAGGCTCCAACCACTGTTCCGACCCCGGTCCCGACCACCAAGTCGCCCGGCTACGGTGCCCTGATTGCCCTGATTGGTCTCGGTGCAGTTGCATTCATCGTTGTGCGCAGGCACTGAACTAAAATCTAATTTTTTTTTAAAACGTATCACTCGTTCCCACGGGTCTTTTTTCATTCGCATCTCTCACCTAAATCACTGACATCTTTATATCATTCGAGCGGTCAAGGTAGATGAGTAAAGGGAACATCCCCAGAGGGTGTTCATCAACGGGTGATATCAAAGATGAAAATGACCGCAAAAATCCTGGATATCGCAACCAGGGGCATTCTTCTCAACCGGCTTGACGCACGCAGTATCGGTGTACTGAATGGTGATCGTGTCCAGATCATCAACCCGAAAAATGGGATATCAGCGACTGCGTTTGTGGAAACCACATCAACTATTGCCCAACAGGGTACCGGCGGTATTTTCCGGATAACCAACGAACGTCTCCACCTCATTGACGGGGATGAGATAGAGATCCGGGAAGCCGGCAGGCCTGCATCCCTGGATTTTATCAAGAAGAAGATGGATGCCGGACGACTGACCAAAGAGGAGACCCTGGCAATCATCCGGGATGTTGTGAGCGATGATCTATCCCCTGCAGAACTTACTGCATTTATCACCGCATCCTATGTCAATCCTCTCGATATGGACGAGGTGGAACATCTCACCCGTGCAATGGTGGAAACCGGGGAACAGATCAAATTCCCGTCCCGGCCGATTGTTGATAAACATTCGATTGGTGGCGTTCCCGGTAACAAGATCTCTTTTTTGGTTGTTCCCATTATTGCTGCAAGTGGCCTCAAAATCCCTAAAACTGCATCCCGGGCAATTACCGGGGCCGGGGGTACTGCGGATCTCATGGAAGTGCTGGCTTTTGTCGAGTTTTCTGCCGGGGAAGTGCAGCAGATGACCGAGAAAGTCGGAGGTTGTATTGTCTGGGGTGGCGCCACGAATATTGCACCTGCTGATGATCGGATCATTATCCAGGAATATCCCTTCAAGATTGATGCCCGGGGTCAGATGCTTGCCAGTGTCATGGCCAAGAAGTTTGCAGTTGGGGCAAACCTGGTTGTAATTGACATTCCCGTTGGCCAGCATACAAAAGTGCCCAACATGCAGGAAGGAAGGAAACTTGCCCGGGAGTTTATTGAGCTTGGAGAGCGCCTGAATATGAAAGTCGAATGCGCTCTTACCTATGGTGATATACCTGTTGGTCACAGTATCGGGCCGAAGCTCGAAGTGATGGAAGCACTGCATGTGTTGGAAGGCTCAACAGAACCGAATTCCTTTATCCAGAAGGGTCTCGCGATCGCCGGAATCGCCCTGGAGATGTCCGGAAAAGCCCAGCGGGGAAGTGGCACCGCTATGGCGCAGGAACTTCTCACCAGTGGTAAAGCGCTCGAGAAGTTCCGCAGGATTATTGAGATTCAGGGAGGCGATCCTACTATCAAGTCTTCCGATATCATCCCGGGTGAACACCAGTTTGTGGTGAAATCTCCGGCATCGGGTTACGTGATCGAGATGAATAACTCTTCTCTGATCACTCTTGCAAGGACTGCCGGAGCTCCCCATGATCATGGTGCCGGGATACAGCTTCATGCGAAAAAAGGCAAACTGGTAAAAAATGGCGATCCGCTCTTTACTATATTTGCAGATCGAAGCTGGCGACTCCAGAATGCAATCGAAGAAGGACGGAGGCTCATGCCAATTCTGGTTGAAGGAATGCTTCTCGATCGCATTCCCTCGATTACCGAGATATAGACCGATGTGCTGATATATGAGCAGGTGTCGATATTTTAGCATGTATAGTCATAGACATCGTTTCCTTTTTGCCCTGCTGTTTCTCGTCCTCCTCTGCAGTGCAGCACAGGCAACGACGAATCTCCTGATTACTGTGCAGGATAATCTTGATAACACTACTATTCCTCATGCAACGGTATACCTCAATGGAGGGGATTATGCCCGCACCAACGCGAATGGCCAGGTTTACATCACTCATACCGGAGAGTATGATCAAAAAGTCCAGATATCCAAGGCCGGCTATGATGACTTGGAGCAGACCTTCAGTAAAAATGCAACATCAGCTGTAGTTCCATTGAACCGCAAAACGCTGACGCTGAAAGTGAACCTCTATGATTCCGATACCCTGAAGCCCGTGTACGGTGCCAATATCAACCTCACTTCTGTGAATGTGTCCCTTGGAAAACAGACTGATGGTGCAGGATCTGCCGGGTTCGGTGTCAATGCAATGACTCTCTATTCCCTCTTTATCACGGGTGCCAACTACCAGCCGCGCAGCGGGACCATTGATATGGGGACAGAAAACCGCGAAGTCCAGTACTGGCTCCTTCCCTCAAACCGGTTTTCCTTCATTGTTACCGATAAAGAAACAAAAACGGGAGTATCGGACGCTGAGATCCGTATCGACAGCATCCTTGCCGGGAAAACCGATTCACGGGGGATAGTGAATACCCAGATAACCCGGGGAAAAACGTATTCTCTTGAGATCATCAAGCCGGGTTACCAGACAATAACCGAATCACGGCTCATCAGCGATTCGGATGCTATCTCAACCCTGGAAATGTCAAAGGCCCCGATTGGTGCGTTTGTGTACGTCTTTGACGAAGGCCGGACCCCGCTGAGTGGTGCTCAGGTTTATATTAATGGAAGCCTGTCGGGAACCACGAATGAATATGGAAGGAGTAATTTCCCTAACTTGGTGACCGGAGCATATCTTCTGGAAGTCAGCAAACCCGGCTATATCACAGTCAGTAAGTCAATCACGGTTGCAGATCAGAGTAAGGACTATTCCTTTGCACTGCCATATGAGAGCGCTGCGCTGACCGTGTATGTACGCGATAAAGACCAGAAAGTTGTTCCGAATGCATCGGTCATCCTGAACAGTGCTGCCACCGGGATAACTGATGAGAATGGCCAGTATTCCGCACGCGTGAAATTCAACTCACCCTACAATATCACCGCTGTCAAGGAAGGATACCAGTCCGCTTCGGTGAATAAACAGGTTGTGCAGGGCAATGCCACCGATTCTGTTACCCTTGTAATCGAGAAGAATCTTGATTTTGGACTGATATCCATGGTGATTCTGGGGGTTGTTGCGGTACTCATCCTTTTTGCTATCCTGCGGATGGTCGGTCATAAGCGACGGCGGCATGTATCAAGAAGAAATGAAATTTAACTTTTTTTATATTCCCTGAATTCTGAAGGGAAATGATGTTCTCTGTCCTGACGGCAGTACGCGAATTTCCCGTCAGTCATGGTAAGAAAGACCCCCCTTTTAGTTGCTCTTCATCGGAAGCCCGGTATCAATTGATTCGTGATCAGATCATCAGCCATGAACCGAATGAAAAAATCTCTCAAAGAGATGTTTAAAAAAAAAGGGTTTTTTGATCTGCCGGAATGAAACGGACCCAGCGGGAATCGAACCCGCGTCCTTGGGTTCGAAGCCCAAGAGGATATCCTCTACCCCATGGATCCTGCTCATCTTCTTTACATCAAAAGATATTAAGTATTTTCTACCGATACTTTACTGAATGATTCTCTCCGCATCAGAGTTTGCCCGCAGGGTTGATCAGCAATTCCCTGAGGGAAAACTCATCATCAAACCTTACCATGCCCCCTGCCAGCAACCGGCATCCTATGATCTCCGTGGCGCCACTGACCTGATGCTGCCCCGGGGAATCTGTACCCTCGTTCCAACCCTCGAGTGGATTGAACTCCCTATGGATCTTGCAGGGACCCTCCGATGCCGTTCCTCGTTTGGCCGGCGCGGAGTTCTTCTGGGAGCCGGATATGTAGACCCGGGATTTCGCGGTCAGCTGACCCTCTGCCTGACTAATATGGGAAGCGAGGATATCATCCTGCATAAAAATGACCGTGTGGTCCAGATGATTCTTCATGAAGTACGGAATAGCGACAAGGTATATTCTGGCCGTTATCAGGATAGTCTGGGTGCCGTTGAGGCCCGATAATCATGATCCGAACCGAACGAAAATATATAGAAATTTTGCGGATTCTCAAAGAGCATAAGGATCCGATGGGTGCCAAACGGTTGTCAGAACTGATGGCGGAACGGGGCTTTATTCTGAGTGACCGGGCCGTACAATACTACCTCAGTTATCTCGATACTATGGGGTTTACGGAAAAAGTTGGAAACCAAGGAAGAATCCTGACACCTATTGGGATATATGAGACGGATAATGCCCTTGTAGATGACAGGATTGGTTTTGTTATCTCGAAACTGGAACGCCTTGCGTACCGGAGTACATTCGATCCGTCAACAAGTACCGGCGATGTGGCATATAACCTTTCCATTGTTCCGGTTGATCAGTTTGAACCGGTAAAATCTGCATTTGACGATGTTGCCCGGACGGGATGCGGCTTTTTCAACTCGTACCGGATTGTTGAACGTGACAGCCGGATTCCCCCTGGATATATCGGGTTTATCACAATCTGCAGTATCTCTATGGACGGGGTATTTCAGCGCAAGGGCATTCCCGTGAAGATGGCATTTGGCGGGAGACTTGAGATTCAGGATGGTATCCCCAAGGGGTTCAGGGATCTGATCGGTTATCGTGGAACAACGATCGACCCACTTGAATTGTTCATATCTTCCGGTCTTACCTCCATTTCCGGCTATACTCGGTCAAGGACCGGAATAGCGCTTGCCAATGTACGAGAGGTGCCCTGTGCCGCGGAAGAATCTGTCAAAGAAACTATCCGGCTTATGAATACCTGCGGATTTGTATTTCCCGTTACCATGGGTAACGAAGTATTCAATCTCCCTTCGAATCCCTACCGCCTCTCGATCGTTGCTTTCAGCGGATTGAATTATATCGGCAATACTGTTGAAAAAGGCATAGAGATAAAAACCGAGATCGGTGCGGGAAATATCCAGTTCTCAAAGGTTATGGAGACAAACTAGTCAGATCCAGGAGATATCATCCTTCTTTTTTATTGATTTTTCCTGTTTTTTCTGAGACTCTGCATCATCCTGCACCTGCTCACCCTGAGCAGGTCTGGACTCAGGATCTGTGACTGGAGAGGTTTTCCTGCCGAGATGCATGTTACCTTTGAGGAGTGCAGAGTCCCGGGGACGAGGGACATAGCCACTTTGAACGGTTTTTCCTTCGAAAACCCTGTCTTTTGCCCTGAACGAATGCTCTCTCATCTCTATTGCGTCCCCTTCTGGTATGCTGTCGGATCCGCATTCTTCGGGAGGTGCCTCAGTCGGAACCTGCTCATCTGCCGGGATATACCTCTCCTGCTTTGCAACGGGAGCAGCTCCGGAATCCTGAACTGTGTGGGTTGCTTTTTTTCTTGAAATAATGATGGTTCGTTTTTCTGTTTCTCTTACTGGTTCAGAAGATCCATCTGAACCGGGAGCCGGCTTCTGCTCTTGCTCCGATGGCGTGTGATATGATGTCTGTCGGGATTTTATTACCGTTGCCGATGATGTTTTCGGGAGTGCCATATGCGGCCCGCTCTTTTTCATGCGCATCTCGGTTGACATTATGCGCTGCCGCTCCAGCTCGCGCTCGACCTTTTGCCGCGGCGATTCTTTCGGAGTTGAATCCTTGGAATGAGCGGAGGGGATTTTTTGGGATCTGCCGGGGTCTACCGGCGGCGTGAGGCGCTCCTCTTTTTCCGTGCTCCGTTGTGAGGAACTTCGTAGATCTCTGACCTGGTCTGCCACCCCCTGGTGCTGCACGGTGTAACCTCCCCTCTTTGACACAGGATCTCCTGTCATAGCCCTGGGTGAAGCAACGAGCTCTGGAGGCTCCTGCCGTGTCCCGGTCTCAATGTTCAATTTCTCCCCGGGCTGGATTTCCGGGATATTATTCTGCCCATGATTCAGTGTTTTTCTCTCGAGCACCGTCTCTTCCCCTCTGTCGGACCTAGGAGTATCCGCATACGATGCAAACGGGGAATCACTACTCCTCCTTTGCATCTTCTGGGGAAGAACGATCTTTTCATCTGAGATCTCTCCGCGAGTCCGCAAGGAGGAGATTGCGTCTCCTGATTCTGACGTATTATCTGATTGTCCACGTAAGGACGGGTGCCGGTAATGTTCCCGTATCTCCCGAAGCTCCCCGACTCTGGGAATATTCTCAAGGCCCGTGAGCATGATGATGATGGCAACATTCTTGGTATTCACGACCGGATAATCGCCGGATCGTGTCTCAAGTCCTGCAATACTCCGGTCGATCCATTTCCTCACGGTCATAAATCCCATCATGGACAGCTCGTGCGTCGGGCCTGCTACAAGGATGAGGGCTTTATGTGCGCTCGTCATATCGCAGGGAGTTGAAATCTCATGATAGATTGCCTGTTTTGCAAGGTCGACGATCCTTGAAGCCTTCTTTTTATTCTCTTCATCAAAGATCCCTTTCGGCCGCCACTGGCTGAGAAAGCCAAGCGGGTTCTGTGGGATATGGTCCACGGCATACCCGATGGTGATGAAACCCATACCTTTCATAGTATTGAGGACTTCACCGGAGTCCAGTACAACTTCAGCGAGATCAATACCCCCGTCTGCCCTGAACTCCCCAGCCCTGAGGATGAGGCTGATCCTGCGGACAATAGAGTCATTCAGAAGAAGATACGTAACCATCCTCGGTGACATTTCCGGCTCCTGTTTCCCAAAGCCGAGTCTTTCTGCCAATCCTTTCTCGCGGTTCAGTATCTTTGCTTTCAGTGTGGCCGTCTTCTTATACCACGTCTCATTGTCGAAAAGTATCATACCGTCAAGGATCGGTGAGAGCATATCGATCCCATCTGCCGCTTTTGAGGATCGTTTTTCCCCTTCCGCAAGGCAGGGGAGGGTGACGAGACCGAAGATCGGTTCAGAAATTGCAGACCGGAGCCGGCTGATGATATGCGGTGCAACATCCGTGAGGGATCCGCCAAGACCCAGACAGACGAAGATGGCATCTGTCTCCCCGTATTCAAAGTTCTGGATCCTGGATATGATTTCATTAATATCGATTGATGCGGTTGATCCCCCGGGTCCGCTGCCCTCACCTAATTGCGGATCGAGCGGAGGAAAATATAATTTTGCAGAATCGGGCAGATCTTTTAAGTATTTGAGACTCTCTTCGTCTACATCGACTGCAAGTCCCTGGACGCATGCAATTTTACTGCTTTTCCGGTCAGTTGCATAGAGCCGGTCGACAATTCTGCATCCCGCCCCCCCCAGTCCAATCGCCACTATTCGCATATGGTCAGCCCGTAAAACCGATCAAGTCCATGGTCAGGTATAAGATACAATAACACTAGAATATAATTCCCTGCTGGAGTTCAATATCTTATAGGATCATTGTCTCCGTAAAAAAAAAAGTTGTCCATTGCAGCAATCAGAGTACGTACGATTCATCTGCCGGAAACCCCAAACGATGCTTTAAAAAGACCGATCCTCCTGCGTTCTCCTCCGCTTAACTGGTAATATTCACGGTTTTATGCCAGACAAATTCCAAATTGAGCCCTATGAATGGAGATCGCTTCCGGTGGCCAGCATAAAATCATAATTTATTTAAACGCGTATACGGTAATACTCAATGAGGTGAACATACCTTGACATATGGAATTGAATTCGTACCTGGAAATGTCAACGTAAAGCAAGTTGTTAACTTCTGTAAACTTGCTGAATCCAAAGACATTGATTTCGCATGGATCACAAACCACTACAACAACCGCCACTGCTACCCCACCCTTGCCGCTATCGCGCAGGCAACCACGTCCCTCAAGATGGGACCGGGTATCATGAACGCATTTACCGACACCCCCGCTGCAATGGCATCCTTTGCCTGCACGCTGAATGAGATCTCCGACGGACGTGCAGTCCTCGGTATCGGACCGGGCGACCTCTCGACCCTCCCGAAGCTGGCAATCAACCCGGACAAGCCGGTCGGCCGCCTCGAGGAAGCAGTTGTGCAGATCCGCAAGCTCTGTGCCGGCGAGGAAGTCAAGAAGTCCGGTATGAAGTTCTTTGACTACGACGGTGCAAAACTGACTGGTGTTAACCTCCCCGGAAAGAAGGGAATCCCGGTCTACATCGGTGCACAGGGCCCCAAGGTTCTTGAGCTTGCCGGCAGTATCGGTGACGGTGCACTCATCAACGCATCCAACCCCAAGGACTTCGCCGTCGCAATCCCGATCATCAAGGCCGCCTGCGACAAGGTAGGCAAGAAGAACTTTGACATCGGTGCATACACCGCAATGTCGATCGACCAGAGCGAGAAGAAGGCCCGCAACGCAGCAAAGATCGTTGCCGCATTCATTGCAGCAGGCTCTCCGGAACCCCTCCTCACCCGCCACGGACTCGACCTTGCCAATGTTGCCAAGATCAAGGCCGCACTGTCAAAATTCGACTTCAAGACTGTCGGAGAACTCGTTGGAGACAAAGAGATCGATGCATTCACCATTGCAGGAACCCCCTCAATGGTCAAGCAGAAGTGTGAAGACCTTACCAAGGCCGGCGTGACCCAGATCATCTTCGGCTCACCCCTTGGTCCGGACATGACCAACTCTATCCGCCTGCTCGGCAAGTACGTCGTATAAGTGCGGACCAATACCTGCAGGGATGATACAGAATACGGATCATCCCTGTCAGATATTTTTCACAATCATTTTTACCTGCCATTCTGTTGTTGTCTATTGTATGCCTATTGCGTACTCACGTGCAAACGACTATTTTATCCCGCTTGACAATATAAGCGTGAAGAGACATGTTTACGGTTACTGAAGTTGCGACACCCAAAGGCATACTGCAATACCGGGAAGAGAACCTGACCGGGCTCCGGTGCAGGATCAGTCCTGAGCGGCTCCATAGGAACATTGACCAGACATTACATGTTCAGATTGAGTCTGAAGGGTGCCCGTTCTGCCGGGATACGGTTTTCGAAGTCACACCTACGTTCCCCGACGGGAACAGGATTCTTGTCGGTGAGAGTGTTACCTTTCCAAATCTTTTCCCGTTTGGCGAGGGCCATGTTGTGACAGTAATAACCCGGGAACATTTTGTCGGAGAGTTTTCCCGAAGGCAGATTATCGATGCTCTTCATGGCCAGACCGAGGCGCTCCTCCCGTTGAATGGCTACACCAGTATAAATTGGAATTTCCTTCCCTCGGCCGGAGCAAGTCTTCTCCACCCGCACATGCAGGGACTTTCGGACTATCGCCCGTCCCATATCCTTGAAGGGTGTCTTTACGCAAGCCAAAAGTACCGTAATGAACATGGAAGGACCTACTGGGATGCGGTTATCGAGGAAGAGATAGTTTCCGACCGGTATCTGTTCGGTGAGGAGATCGCCTGGTCTGCCCATGCAGTGCCGATAGGTGAGCGGGAAGTAAGAGGTATCCTGCCCATTGCGTCAATAGATGGATTTGAAACTTATATTGACGTACTGGCAGAAGGAATACTGGAAATTCTCTCGCTCTATCGAAGGCTTGGAACGCATGCATTCAATATGTCCATCTTTTTTGACAAGCGCGGTAACGATCATGGATTTCGGGCATTCTGTTCCCTGATCTCGCGGATCAATCCTAACCCGTCTTCCACCAGCGACTCAGCGTTCATGGAGCGTATGCACCTTGAACCGGTCATCATGACATTACCTGAAGACCTCGGACGGTTCTTCAGAAAAGAAAAAGATTAATTTTTTTACTCGAATTTTGCAACGAGTTTTGTCTTCTTGACGAGCGTGCCATCCTTCTTGTGTGCCTGACGGAGGATGCAGTCGCCTGCCTTCTCGATCTCGCGGGCCTCGTCACAGAGAACTGCTGCAACCCTCATCATTTCGTGAGCGCTTGCAACGATCGGGATGTATTTCTCCCATTCCTTTGTCATGAAGCATCCCTTTACGTTCTGGCCTGCAACTGCCATGGCGATCTCGTGGGCAGCACGAGCCTTTGCAAGAGCGAAGGGGTTGGTAAACTCGCCATCAACAGCCTTGTCGGTGGTCATGATGATCTTCGGGAGTTCAAGTGCGTCACCGCTCTTGCCGGCCTTGACCTGGTCGATAACCTTGTCAAGAGCAACCTGGAGCTTGCGGAAGGCACCGGTCATTGCCAGGACTTTGACGAGGTTGCCGTTGTAGTCGGCCATCTCGACGGGGTCAAGGAACTCGCGGCGTGCACCGATCATGGAGTCTGCCTTCATGATAATGTACCCGAATTTGCTTGCCTTGACGCCTTCCCACTCCTTCTTTGTGGTTACATCATCGGTGATGATGACAACCGGGATACCTGCTGCAGCGAGCTGTTCACGGGCACCTGTCGGTCCGGGGAGAACCCCGTTGGGGGAGACTACAATACAGAAGTCGGGTTTGTACGCCTTCAGGTTGGAAACTACACGGTCGACATCTGCCGGCTCGAGTTTCGTGCCGGAGGTCGCCATGAATGTCTGCATATCTTCGCGGTCTGCTCTCTCGTCGAGGAGGAGCTCTGCCATTACACCACTTGCAATGTTGCCGAGTTTTGCAACGCCTACTTTAACAACCATCTAATTCACCTCGATATTTTTTATGACATGGTATTATGAGCCGGTATTCATATAAACATTTTGAAATTCTTCTCTCGTCGGAAAATCCGGAAAACCGGGATTATTCAGGTTATTCAATTTCCCGGGAATTTACATTGGATGACGGTAATGATCCCGGTATTTTGTTTCGGGGCAAGCGCGGTTCCTGGATAATAATCTGTCAGGGAAATCTGCGTAGGAATTTTTTTATCCATTTTCCCTTCCTGAACCATTGAGTCAGTATGTGCTTATCATTTTTCATGAAGGTACTGAAGATATGCCTTTTTGTACGAAAATGGAAATCTGAATTCAACCTTGAAATGTTTTGCAAGATCTTTTAGAATTTCTGGAATACCAGAAAGTTAACGAAAAGTGTTTAAGTCCAGATAGAAAATTTGATACTATGAAAGACGGGCTGCTCACGGATCGCCAGATGGAGGTTCTCAGGTATCGAAAGCAGGGGCTGACCCAGCAGCAGATCGCCGATATCATCTCCACCTCGAAGGCGAATGTCTGCACAATCGAGAAGAGTGCGATGGAAAATATACGCAGGGCCAAGGAGACCCTGGAATTCCTTTACACTCTTGACGCAACCCACCTGTGCACCGTTCCTTCCGGAACGGATCTTTTCGATGTTCCTGCGATTGTGTTTGGTGAAGCAGAGAAGATCAATATCAAAGTAAAATATGACACAATATCCTTAATCAACCGACTGAGGGAATCCCGTCCCCAGTGCTGCAAAGCCCGGTGCATGTGTGAAGATGTAATTGTATACATAACCGACCAGGGAGAAATCTATTTCGGATGATATCGGGAACTACTGTGGAACGATTTCATGTATAGAATCATGGAACTTCATGAGCCCGATACCCGACTCAAGCGGATAATCTGGCATATGTTTATATCTTCTTTTATGCAATAATTAAGGAAGCCGATATGAGGTTATCCTTAGCAAAACCCCCTTTCTGATCCCAGGATCAGCATGGCGGGTGTTTCTGCTTACGGCGGAACCGTACCTCCAGACACAAGGATGACGGTTGTGCCGTGGGTATCCCTTGATTGGTGGATCCCTCTAGACAGAGGGATATCCCGAGAAGGAGTTGTGAATCGTCACAACAAGGCTGACAGAGTGGGTCTGATTCGGGCGCATGGGTCGACGTTCGTGCAACGAGCCTGTTCCCCCTGCATACAAGCAGGCGGATGCGTCAATAGTCAGGATCTTCTTTCGCGAGACAGGAATGCCGGTGCACACCGGCACAAGCGATGAGTACAATCTCATGCGCATCTCCGTAACCGAGTGAAACTATCCCCGGGTCGTCTGTGATCTTTATCAGTATCATGGATTGCCCATGGGCCACATGGTCCAGGGGATAGGTTCCCCGTGTCGCGTGTTGGCTTCTGGTAAAGCGAAGTTATCACACAATCTCGGATTCATCAAAATTCGTGTCGCAGTGAGAATAACCTACACGCAGTAAAGGATTGATTAACACATGCCAAAAATTAACAGACCACGCCGGGGCTCTCTTGCATTCAGCCCAAGAACGCGTGCAAAGAGCCCAATCCCGAAATATCAATCGTGGCCTCTTCACGAGGGAGCACCGATCCTGCAGGGGTTTGCCGGATACAAAGTGGGTATGACGCATGTTATCATGGTGGATGACCACAAGAGCAGCCCGACCGAGGGTAAGGAAATTATGGTGCCCGTCACCGTTATTGAAGTTCCCTCGATGAAAGTCGCTGCAATCCGGGCATACTCCAGAGATACCTACGGCAAACACGCACTCACCGAAGTATGGGCAGATCAGCTCGACAGCATTCTTGGCCGCCGTATTACCATGCCCAAGGACTACGATGGCGAGGCAGCGAGAAAGAAACTGTCGGATGCAGTTGCAGCCGGTATCGTTGCAGAACTTCACGCCGTTACCTATACGCAGCCTGCGACCCTCTCCGGGGTTCCTAAGAAAGTCCCGGACCTAATGGAGATCAAGGTTGGCGGAACCGACGTCAAGAAACAACTGGAATTTGCACTGGGGCTTCTTGGAAAGGAAGTTACCTTGAACAATGTAGTCCAGACCGGAGCATACGCAGATATCACCGCAATCACTACCGGAAAAGGTACCCAGGGCGCTGTGAAGCGCTGGGGTATTGCCCTGCGCAAGCGCAAGCACTCTGTTGGTGGCAAAGAACGCCACATCGGGACCCTCGGACCCTGGAATCCCCACCATGTACGGTGGCAGGTTCCCCAGATCGGTCAGATGGGATTCCAGCAGCGCACGGAGTTCAACAAGCGGATCTTAAAGTTCAGCGAGAATGCCAGCGAGATTACCCCCGCCGGGGGCTTCCTCAATTATGGTGTCCTTAAGAACCCGTACGTGCTGGTGAAAGGATCCATTCCCGGTCCGGTCAAGCGGCTTATCCGTATCCGTCCGGCAATACGCCAGGGAGAACATGTCGTCAGGATGCCGACAATCCAGTTTGTGAGTGTCCAGAGCAAGCAGGGATGATCAGAGATGAAAGCACAGGTTAAAACACTGGATGGCGGAGTTACCAAGAGTATCGATCTTCCGGAGATCTTCTCCGAAGAGTACCGCCCCGATCTGATCAAGAAGGCAGTCATGGCGCTCCAGAGTACCCGGAGGCAGCCGCACGGATCCCACCCATTTGCAGGTATCCGTTCTTCAGCAGTCGGCTGGGGAAGCGGTCGTGGTTCATCACATGTTCCGCGTCTCAAGAATGGCTCCCGTGCCGCCAAGGTACCGCAGGCCAAGGGGGGTCGTGAAGCACACCCGCCGAAAGTTGCAAAGGTCTTGATCAAGGAGATCAACCAGAAGGAGAAGCAGAAGGCATTCCGCTCTGCGGTTGCTGCAAGCATCAACGAAGAACTCGTCAAGGGGCGCGGCCACCTCTTTGAAGGCGCAGTGCCTGTTATCCTTGAGGACAAGTTCGAGGCAATCGCCCGCACGCAGGATGTTATCACCGCACTGACCACCGCAGGTGTCTACAACGACATCGAGCGCTCAAAGGACAGCCGGAAGGTCAAGGCAGGCCGGGGTAAGATGCGCGGTCGCCGTTTCAAGCAGCGCAAGAGCCTGCTCATCGTCACCGCAGAGAAGCCGCTGCTCGCAGCCCGCAACCTCTCCGGTGTAGATGTTGTCACGGTTGACCAGCTGAATGTGGAGCACCTTGCTCCAGGTATGCAGGCAGGACGCCTGACGGTATGGACCGAGAGTGCACTTGTACGCCTGGAGGGAAGGTAAATGACCCTGAAATATCCCTTTGTCACAGAAAAGGCAATGGTCCTTCTCGAGAACCAGAGCAAGCTCCAGTTCCTCGTCACCCGCGAGGCTTCAAAGGATGACGTCAAGCGCGAGATCGAGAAGTCCTTTGGCCAGAAGGTAAAGAGCGTTCGGACGCTCATGACCATGCACGGCCAGAAGAAGGCAATCGTAAGCTTTGAGAACGACAAGGCCGCCGAGGAGATCCTCAGCCGGCTTGGCATTATGTAGGTGGGGAACATGGGACATCGAATCACAACACAAGCCCGAGGAAAGGGAGGCCCGACATACCGCGCACCATCTCACCGGTACAAGGCCGAGCTGAAACACATCGGCGACGACACGCAGAAGATTACCGGAACCGTGATTGATATCGAACACGATCCGGCCCGCAATGCGCCAATTGCGCTCGTGAAACTCGAGACCGGCGCCAAGGTCTACATGCTCGTTACCGAGGGACTTGGTATCGGGGAGTCAGTTCTCTGGGCCGCGGCAGGGGAAGTCAAGAACGGCAATACCCTTACGCTCCAGAACATCCCGACCGGTACCTACATCTGCAACATCGAGGCACGCCCGAATGATGGTGGCAAATTTGTCCGTTCATCGGGTGTCCAGGCCGTTGTTGTTGATAAATCAGAAGACCGCGTGGGCGTCAGGATGCCCAGCGGCAAGACCAAGTGGTTCAACGCACGCTGCCGTGCAACGGTAGGAATCGTTGCAGGTGGCGGCCGTGTCGAGAAGCCGTTTGTGAAAGCAGGGAACAAGTACCACAAGATGCAGAACACCGCATCCAACTGGCCCCGTGTCCGTGGTGTTGCAATGAACGTCATCGACCACCCGTTCGGTGGCGGTGGACACCAGCACACCGGTCGGCCGAAGACCATTGCCCGCGGAACATCTCCGGGCAGGACGGTAGGACATGTGGCTGCACGCAGGACAGGAAAGAGCAGGAAGTGATGGGTAATGGCAGCACCTAAAAAGACACAGAAGAGAATGCCAAGACGGCGTGAGGAGTTCACCTACCGTGGATTCAAGATCGAGGAGCTGAAAGCGATGGGGATTAGCGAACTTCTCCCCCTCATGCCAGCCCGTCCCCGCCGGAAGATTGTACGCGGCTTTTCACGCGGTGAAGAGACATTACTGGCAAAAGTCCGTGAAGGTGACGAGAAGATAAGGACTCACCTCCGCGAGATGATTGTTATGCCCGAAATGATCGGGAAAACAATCGAGATCTACAATGGCAAGGAATTTGTCAAAGTAGAGTTCCAGCCCGAGTCGGTCTTCCACTATCTTGGTGAGTTTGCACTGACAAGAAAGAGGGTCGCTCACGGTAGCGCCGGTATCGGTGCAACCAGAGGAAGCAAGTACGTTCCGCTGAAGTGATGAAACATGGCAAGAACTGATTACTCACAAAAAATCAAGGGTGACACTGTCGCAAAAGCGAAAGCCAACGAGCTGAACATGTCGCCCAAGCATTCAATCGAGATTGCCACGTTCATCCGTCACCAGCGCGTGAACGATGCAATTGCGTACCTGAATGAGGTGGTCAAGCTGAAGAAGGCAGTTCCCTTCCGGCGCTTCAACCGCAATGTTGCGCACAAGCGCGGTCTTCCCGGCAACTGGGATGCGGGACGGTACCCCGTCAAGGCATCCAAAGAATATATCCGGGTTCTCGAGTCCGTCAAGAAAAATGCCGAGTATCTTGGCCTTGATGCTGAAAACCTCGAGATCATCCACGCATCGGCAAACCGCGGTCGTGCCCAGAAGGCATTCTTCCCACGCGCAATGGGGCGTGCAACTCCCAAAGTCAGGGAATCCGTGAATATCGAAGTAATTGTCCGCGAGGTGGCGTAATGGCAGTCGAGAGAAAATTTATTGCTGAGGGTGTCCGGAAAGCCCGCGTCGAGAAGTACCTCTCCAAGGAACTCAAAAGGGCAGGATACGGCGGTATGGATATCGCCAGGACCCCCCTTGGAACCCAGGTCACTATCTTTGCCGAGAAACCCGGTATCGTGATCGGCAAGGGTGGCAAGCTGGTCCACCAGCTCACGCAGGACCTTGCGCAGAATTACGGGGTCGAGTCTCCCCAGATTGAAGTTCAGCAGGTCAACAACCCGAGCTTCAATGCACAGATCATGGCGGAAAGACTGGCCAACGCACTTGAGCGAGGCTGGTACTTCCGCAAGGCGGGAACCAGCATCCTTCGCCGTGTCATGGACTCCGGTGCACTGGGATGCGAAGTTGTCATCGCAGGAAAACTGACCGGGGCACGTGCCCGTACCCAGAAGTTTACTGAAGGGTATATCAAGCACTGCGGTGAACCGAGCAACACGATCGTTGAGAAAGGCTATGCCGTTGCGATCAAGAAACTCGGTGTCATCGGTGTCCAGGTCAAGCTTGTCCCCGCAGGGGCAAAACTGCCCGACCACTTCTCCGTCATTGAACAGGAGAAGAAGCGCCCCGCCCCAAAAACGATCGTAACCCCCATCGGAGATGCAGACCTGGAAGAGCCGGCACTTCCCGATGAGGAATTTGCGGAGGAACCGTAATGGCAATATTCAGGGCCAAGGATGTCCAGCAGCTCTCCGATGTAGAACTGCAGGAACAGATGGGAAAACTCCGGATGGAGCTTGTCCAGCACTACGGTAAAGTCAGTGCCGGGGGCGCTACCGAGAATCCCGGCCACATTGGCGAACTCAGGCGAACCATTGCCCGCATGATGACCGAGCAGAACCGCAGGAGAACTGCATGATCTCTTCCCAGAATGTCTTAAGCCACGAATTGATCGGGCTGGACATTCTGGTATCAGGAGCTGCTAACCCAAATCACAGGGGACTATCCGGTTGCATCATCGATGAAACGAAAAACCTGCTCGTGATAGAGACCAGCCGTGGTGTAAAACGCATCCCAAAGATGCACACCACGTTCCAAGTCATGCTTCCAAGCAGGGAATTTGTCGAGATAGATGGCTCCGTTATGGTTCTGGCTCCTGAAAAAAGGATCAACCTGCACGAAAAGAAGAGGATAACATAATGGCACAAAACATTGGATTGAACGTCCAGGCTCCAAACGTGGAATGCAAGGACGTTAACTGTCCGTTTCACGGCACTTTACCGGTGCGCGGCCAGGTGATCACCGGCAAAGTCGTGAGCGATCGTATGATGGGCACGGTCGTAGTGGAACGAAATTACATGCACTATGTCCGCAAATACAAGCGGTACGAAAAGCGAAGCTCAAAACTTCATGCTCACAACTCTCCCTGTATCCAGGTAAAAGTCGGTGACATGGTGAAGATTGCAGAATGCAGACCGCTCTCCAAGAGCACGACCTTTGTTGTTGTTGAGGTGCTTGTGCCATGAAGGCAAAGCAGTCCAAGACGCCAAGGTCACTTGCGACCGGAACGAGACTTGCCTGCGCTGACAATACCGGTGCAAGGACCGTACAGATCATCTCGGTCTTCGGTTACCACGGTGTCAGGCGCCGTCAGCCCAAGCTCGGTCTTGGGGATCTCGCAACGGTGAGTGTCCAGAAAGGCACCCCTGACATGCGCCGCAAGCTTGTGCGCGCAGTTGTCATCCGCGCAAAGAAGGAGATGCGCAGGCCCAACGGCATGCGGGTCTCTTTTGATGACAACGCGGTTGTTGTCGTTGACGAGAAGAACGAGCCCAAAGGAACAGAGATCAAGGGACCGGTTGCCCGCGAAGTTGCGGAGCGCTTCCCCAAGCTCGGTTCCATGGCAACGATCATTGTATGAGGTGCGCAGTATGGTAAGAATTGAAAGCTCACAGCCAAGAAAACAGAGAAAGGCCCGCTATACTGCACCGTCGCATGTCAACACTAAATACCTCAATGCCCCGCTGTCCGAGGCACTGAAGGAAAAATATACGAAGAAGACCCTGCGTGTCGTCAAAGGCGACACCGTCAAGGTGACCCGCGGCGATTTCGTCGGGAATGAAGGTCTGGTTGACGCAGTTGACACCAAGAACTCAAAGATCGTTGTCCACGGCGTATCATCCACCAAGGCCGATGGCACCGAAGTGCCCCGCTCAATCGATGCGTCGAATGTGCAGATCACCAAACTGAATCTCGCAGACAAGCGCCGCGTGACAAAACTGGGGGAGACTGAATAATGTCAGATCATCTGAAGCGCTTAAACGCCCCGGATTCGTGGCATATTGCAAAGAAGACCACGAAGTTCATTACAAAAACCGCACCGGGACCGCACAATGCAAATGCCATGCCGATTGCCGTCTGGCTCCGTGACCACATGGACTTTGCGCGGAACATGAAGGAGATCAAACAGATCCTCCGCCAGAAAGATGTTATCATCAACGGCAAGGTCTGCCGTGATCCCAGGATGGGTATCGGCATCTTCGATATCATCGCCCTTCCCAAGATCAACAAGTATTACCGCATCCTGCGCGACAAGGATGGCCGGCACGTATCCATCGAGATCGATGCCGAGGCAGCCAAGACCCGGCTCTGCAAGATTAAGAACAAGACTACGATCAGCGGTGGCAAGGTCCAGCTCAATATGCGGGATGGTTCCAACCTGCTCGCTGACAACACCTACAAGTCCGGCGATTCGATTGTTCTCTCTCTCGAACCAGAAACCCGGTTCAAGATCGTTGATCACTTCCCGTTTGCTGCTGGCAACATGGCAATGATCATCGGTGGGAAGCACTCCGGCAAGGTTGCGCGGATCCTTGAGATCATCAAAGTGCCTGGCAGCGTTCCGAACAAAATCATCCTTGAGGACGAGAAGACCGGCACAAAGTTCGACACCGTCTCGCCCTACATCTACATGGTCGGAATGAAAACACCCGCAATTGCGAAATGGGGGCATGAACAGTGACGTCGATGCGCGATATCTACATCGATAAGGTTGTTGTGCACATGGGTGTTGGCGAGGCAGGCGACAAGCTCGTGAAAGCCGAGAACATCATGAAGACGATCACCAAGCAGACCCCGATCCGGAGCATTGCCAAGAAAACGCAGCCCGCGTTTTCCGTCAGGAAAGGCATGCCCATCGGGTGCAAGGTGACTCTCCGTGGCAAACCCGCCCGCGACTTCATTGCAACCGCTCTTACGATCGTCCAGAAAACGGTCTTTGAGAGCCAGTTTGACAAGAGCGGCAATTTTGCGTTCGGTATCGAAGAGCACACGGATTTCCCCGGCATGTCCTACGATCCACAGATCGGTATCTATGGTATGGATGTAAATGTCGTCCTCGAGCGCAAAGGTATCCGGATCACCCGCAGAAAAATGGAGCAGAAGAAGCTTCCCATAAAACAGCGCGTGAACAAGACGGATGCAATTGCATTTCTCAAGGAGAAGTACCAGGTCGAGGTGCGCTAATGGCAGGAGAAAGGAAGAAGATCTACGGTCGCGGCGCGAACGAATGCAAGATGTGCGGGCGCAAACAGGGGCTCGTACGCAGATACCATATCATGTTCTGCAGGCAGTGCTTCCGCGAATGGGCCCAGAAGATGGGTTTCAAGAAGATGAGCTGAGGAGTGAGTTGCACAATGACACGATTAAATCCAATTGCAGACGGTATGTGTGCCTTGAAAAATGCCGGTGATACCGGAAAGTCCGTGTGCGTTATCGAACCCGCAAGCAAACTCCTCGGCGCAATGCTTCGCATTATGCAGGATGCCGGGTACATCGGCAGCTTCGAGTTCGTTGATGACGGCAGGGGCGGACAGCTCAAGGTCAACCTTACCGGAAAGATCAACCGCTGCGGTGCCATCACCCCGCGGTTTTCAGTACAGCTGGACGAAATGGAATACTGGGAGAAGCAGTACCTCCCCGGCAAGAACTTCGGTCTCCTGATGCTTTCGACCTCCCGTGGTGTCATATCCCACGTGCAGGCAAGAAAAGAAGGCATTGGTGGCGAACTGCTCGGGTACGTATACTAAGAAGGTGCATTTGATGTCAGCAATACGAAAAGTGAAAATTCCAGAGGGCATTAAGGCCCAGCTTGACGGCATGCAGCTTCGTGTAACCGGCCCAAAAGGGCAGCTCTCCCGCAACGTCCGGTTCCCCCAGGTTGTTGTTAGCTGTGATGGCGGCGAGATTACCATCTCGACCGAATCCCGAAGGAAAGAGATCACCGCTATGGTTGGTACCCTTGAAGCGCACACAAAGAACATGTTCCGTGGTGTAAGCGAAGGTTTCGAGTACCGCATGAAAGTGGTTTACAGCCACTTCCCCATCCAGCTCAAGCTCCAGGGCAACCGGCTCGAGATCGCCAATTTCCTTGGTGAGAAGAAAGCACGGTATGCACGGATCGAAGCTGGTGTTACCGCAAAGGTAGCAAACGACGAGGTCGTGCTCACGGGCATTGACCGCGAACTGGTCGGAACCTCCGCGGCCAACATCGAACATGCGACCCACATCCGCAACCGCGACCCGCGTGTGTTCCAGGATGGTATCTATATGGTCCAGAGGGGCTGATCGGAGATGACTACTGAAGTAAAAAGACTCATCCGGGTGCGCGTGGATAAGGGCGCAAGCTTCAAGCGCGATGGATACGGCAAGAAACGCCAGCTCTCTGATTCATGGAGAAAGCCCCGCGGGCAGCACAACAAGCAGAGGGAACAGAAGAAAGCAAAGGGAGCCCTCCCCAAACCGGGATTCGGAAGCCCGATTGCCGTGCGTGGCATGCACCCGAGCGGTTTTTTTGAGGTTCTTGTTGCATCTGCAAAAGAACTCGAAGGACTCGATCCCAAAACCCAGGCAGTACGGATTGTTGCTACTGTCGGGGACCGCAAGCGCCTTGTCATCCAGGAGAACGCAGGTGCAGCAGGTCTCAAGGTACTGAATGCCCGTGTCGTGAAGACCGCGGCAAAGAAGCCGGAAAAGCCTGCAGCAAAGCCCGAGGGAAAAGAGAAGAAGGATGAGAAAAAGTCCTCCTCAAAACCCAAGTCATCAGCAGCTCCGGTTAAGAAGGAAGCAGCAAAAGCAAAACCGGCTCTAAAATCTGAAGAAAAGGCTCCTGCAAAGGCAGAAAAATCTGCAAAGCCCAAGTCAGAACCTGCAGAGAAGCCTGCCGCAAAGAAGGCTCCGGCCAAGGAAACCCGGCCAGCAGCCGGAAAGGAAGCTGAAGCCAAGCCCAAAGCAGCGGCAAAACCCAAGGCAAAAACCACCAAATCAGGGGTGAAGAAGAATGAGTGACGTCGCGAGCCAGAAACGCATCGCTGCCGCAATCTTAAAGTGCGGTGTCAACCGCGTCTGGTTTGATCCATCCCGCATCTCCGATATCGAGAATGCAATCTCTCGTGAGGATTTAAGGGGGCTTGTCACCGATGGCGCCATCAAGGCACGCCAGAAGAAGGGTGTAAGCCGCGGAAGGGCACGGGCACGGATTGCCCAGCGTTCCTACGGCCACCGCAAGGGAGCCGGGAAACGGAAGGGTGCGGCAGGTGCCCGCAACCCGAGCAAGACTGCATGGGTCCAGAAGATCCGTGCAATCAGGAAAGTACTTGTTGAACTCCGCGATGCCGCAACCATTGACCGGCATATGTACCGCATCCTTTACAGGAAAGCGGCCGGCGGCCAGTTCAGGAGTGTCGCGCACATGAAGGCGCAGATGGAGATCCTCCAGGGGAGGATGAAGTAACATGGCAACAGGATCACGGTATTTTGTCCCCTTCCGGAGACGAAGGGAAGGCAAGACCGATTACTACCAGCGGACACGGCTTGTTGTCGCTGATGCGCCCCGGATGGTTGTGCGCAAGACAAACCGGCACATCATCATCCAGCTGGTAACCGCAGAGATGGACGGCGACCGCACGCTTGTTGCAGCAAACTCTGGCGAACTCGAGAAATACGGGTACACCGGATCGACCTCCAACACCCCCGCAGCATACCTTACCGGCATGCTCTTTGCTGCCAAGGCAAAGAAGGCGGAGCAGAACCGGGCAATCCTTGATATCGGACTTAACCGGGCAACCCCGGGAGCACGTGTCTTTGCAGCACTGAAAGGTGCTGTGGATGCGGGACTCGATATTCCTCATGGCGAAGCAATTCTTCCCACTGAGGATCGGATCAAAGGCGAGCACATCGCGGCATACAACAAGAATGCCGGCGATATCGTAAAGAATGTCGAACAGGTGGCAGACGCCATAAAGAAGGAGCTGGTGTAAAATGGCATACGAAAAGCAGGAATGGCGCCCGGTCACCGGTCTTGGCAAGCTCGTCGCCTCGGGAGAGATCAAGAGCATTGATCAGGTCCTTGAAAGCGGCAGGCCGATCAAGGAACCCGAGATTGTCGATGCGTTCCTCCCGGATCTGGAGGATGAAGTCCTCGATATTGCCATGATGCAGCGGATGACCGACTCTGGTCGCCGTGTACAGTTCCGTGCCGTTGTCATTGTCGGCAACCGGAACGGGTATATCGGATTTGGCCAGGGCAAGGATGTCCAGGTTGGCGATGCGATCAAGAAGGCTATCGTCAAGGCAAAGATGAATCTCGTCAAGGTACGGCGTGGCTGTGGCAGCTGGGAATGCGGGTGCGATATCACCCATTCCATCCCCATGCAGGTCACTGGCATTGCCGGCAGTGTCAAGGTCACCCTCAAGCCCGCCCCGCAGGGCACCGGGCTTGTCACCGGCGACATCAGCAAGAAAGTGCTCGAACTTGCCGGTATCAAGGATGCCTGGACCTTTGCGCGCGGACAGACCCGAACGACAATCAACTTTGCAAAGGCCACGTTCAATGCACTCAAAGAGACCAACATGATCCGGACTGGGGGGTCACAGTAAATGTACGCAGTTGTTCAGGTCCGCGGGGTTGTCAAGACCCGGCAGGACATCAAGGACACCTTGAAGATGCTGCGCCTCCACCACATCAACCACTGCGTTCTTGTGCAGGACTCACCCGAGAATCTCGGTATGATCCGCAAGGTCAAGGATTACGTTGCCTTTGGTGAAGTCGATGCAGCAACTGTCGAGACCCTCCTGCAGACCCGCGGCAGGGTTATCGGCGATGCCCCGCTCACGGATGAGTACATCAAGTCCAACTCAACCTACGGCAGCATTGCGGAATTTGCAAAAGCACTTGCAAGTGGCGAAACGAAACTGCGTGACGTTCCGGGTCTCAAACCCGTACTCCGCCTTCACCCGCCCCGCAAGGGATACAAGACCACCAAGCGCACCTTCCCCCAGGGTGGCGCACTTGGCTACTATGGAGAGGAGATCAATACGCTCCTCTACAAGATGAGGTGATGGAAAGATGCCAACCAATAAGCGTTCAAAGTACCGCGGATCGCGGACATGCGGTGGCGGTACCCACAAGAACCGCCGTGGTGCAGGTAACCGCGGTGGCAGGGGTCGGGCCGGTATCAACGCCCACCACTTTGTCAAGTGGTACAAGGAAATGGGCGGCCCGGTCTTTGGAAAGAACGGGTTCTGCAACCAGATCGCCACTGATGTCATTGCAATCGATGTCGGGGCACTGGACCAGATAATCCCGTCGCTCCTCGCCCAGGGAATCGCCAAGCAGGAGGGAGATGCTGTTGTGATCAATGTTGCCGATATGGGGATCGAAAAGGTCCTCGGGAGCGGCAAAGTCACAAAAAAGATAAACCTCTCTGCCTCAAGCTTCTCTGAGATAGCGAAGGCAAAGATCGAGAAAATGGGTGGCAAGGCACTCGTTGTCTAAGACCATCATCCTCGAATAATTTTTGGTGAAACAATGGGAAACCTGCTGGATCGAATGGAACCCCTGCTCGCTGCGATGCCCGCAGTCAAGAGCCCCGAAGGCCACGTCCATTTTAAAAACAAACTGCTCTGGACGTTAGGAATTCTTATTCTGTATTTTGTCCTGACGAATATTCCGGTGTTTGGTCTCGCTCCTGCAAACCAGGATCTGTTTGCAGCATGGCGGGCCCTTCTTGCCGGTGCAAGCGGATCGATCGTCCATCTCGGTATCGGGCCGATCGTCACGGCATCCATCGTGCTCCAGCTCCTCAAGGGTGCAGATATCCTTCACATTGACACGAGCGAAACGCGCGGGCAGGTCATGTACATGGGTCTGCAGAAGATCCTCATCCTTGTGATGATCGTTATCGAGGCTGCCCCGAACCTTGTCGGGGGATTCCTGCAGCCCGATCCTGTCATCGCCAGCCAGTTCTTCGGTGGTAACCTGTTTGCGGTATCATTCCTCATATTCATCCAGATCTGTATCGGAGGCGTTCTCGTCTTCCTGATGGATGAGGTGGTAACCAAGTGGGGTATCGGTTCCGGGGTAGGTCTCTTCATCATAGCCGGGATATCCCAGGCATTGATCAGCGGGTTCATCAACTGGGCCAAGGTCACCGACCAGTACCCGGTCGGATTCTTCCCCCGTCTTATCGCGATAGGTATGGACGGCGGAAATTATATGACGTATTTCGGCACTGAGATGCTGGCATTTGTCACAACTATTGCGATCTTCCTCATCATCGTTTACGTCGAATCAACAAGGATTGAAATTCCCCTTGCCCACGCACAGATCCGCGGGGCACGCGCCCGCTTCCCGGTAAAACTTATCTATGCCAGTGTCCTGCCGATGATCCTCGTGATGGTGCTCCTCGCAAATATTCAGATGGTGGGCATGTTCCTCTCGAACATTAATATCACTATCTTCGGCGTTTTCGAAAATGGCGCTCCTGTCAATGGGATTATGTATTACCTTGCTCCGATCAATGGGCCCAGTGATTGGATGTGGTGGATGAATGATCTTGGCCATGCGCCATGGCAGGTGCTTTTACGTCTGGGAATCAATATGACAATCATGGTGGTCGGAGGTGCGATCTTCGCGCTCTTCTGGATCAAAACCGCAGGGCTTGATTCAAAGGATGTTGCCCGTCAGATCCAGATGTCTGGCATGTCCATCCCTGGCTACCGCAGGAACCCGCAGGTACTGGAAAAGTACCTTGAACGGTATATCCCCCGTGTTACGATCATCGGTGGCGTCTTTATAGGTGTGCTCAGTGTTATTGCAAACCTCTTTGGTGTCATCGGTTCCGTGAGCGGGACCGGACTGCTCCTTACGGTGAGTATCACATATCGTCTCTACGAAGAGATCGCAAGCCAGCAGATCATGGAGATGTACCCGTTCATGCGGACGTTCTTTGGAAAAGAGTAGTTAGGGAGAGATACGGATGGTGGGAAGAAAGGTCATCATAACCGGTGTACCCGGGGTCGGCAAGACCACGGTTGTCAACGAGGCGTTGAAGAAACTCAAAAGCGAGAGTATCGAATACCAGTCAATCAACTTCGGCACGTTCATGTTCGAGGTCGCGAAAAACGATAAAGTTGTCCAGGATCGCGACCAGATGCGCACGCTGGATCGGGCTGTCCAGAAACGGCTCCAGCAGCGCGCAGCCCAGGCAATTGCCCAGGTGTCAGGAAATGTGCTGATAGATACTCATGCATCGGTAAAAACGCCCAAGGGCTATCTTGCAGGGCTTCCCGAATGGGTGCTCCGCGAGATTATGCCGGACATTATCGTCCTTGTTGAAACGGATGATGACCAGATTCTCATGCGCCGTCTCACCGATGAAACCCGCACCCGTGACAAGGAAGGCTCGCGCTCGATTGGCGAGCACCAGCAGTTCAACCGGTCCATAGCGGCCGCGTATGCAATGTTGACCGGGTGCACGATAAAAATCATAACCAATCCCGACTTTTTGCTGGAACGCTCATCGTTGGAACTGGCAGAAGTCCTCAGGTGAACAGATGGATTTTGGAAAGATCTGGGATAAATACGGCATGTACATAGCCCTCGGGTTTATGATGCTGATGATGCTCTCGTACAGTATCGAATGGCTGAGGGTCGGGGTTGGCCAGGGAATTGATACTGCTCTTGACCCCGTTGTTGACGGGTTCGGCATTCCGTTCTACATTCTCATTGTCATCCTCTCGGCCTTCACTGGATTGTACTCTTCTATCATCCAGAAGTACACGATCGATTATGACAGGATGACCGAGACCCAGGAGCGCATGAAGGAGTTCCAGAAAGAGTACCGGGAAGCACAGCTCTCCCAGGACGAAAAGCGTATCAAGAAACTGGAGGCAAAACGGGACCGGGTGATGAAGGAGCAGCTGGAGATGTCCCAGCAGCAGTTCAAACCCATGGCTTACATCCTGGTTCTGACCGTTCCTATCTTCTTCTGGCTTCTCTTCCGGTTGTCTGAGGTCAATACCACGATTACCATGCCGTATCTCGGCACCCATAACCTGAACGATGCCGCTCTCTGGATCATTCCCGCGTGGATTTTCTGGTACATGATCTGTTCTATCACTTTGAGCCAGGTGATCCGGAAATCCCTCAACATCGGGGGTCTCTGATGCGGATCACCGTGAGCGGGTTGCCCGGAAGCGGGACAACCTCACTCTCACGGTATCTTGCTGAGCACCACGGGTTTGAGATGATCTCAGCCGGCGAGGTTTTTCGTCAGCTTGCAAGGGAACACAACCTGGAACTTGCCGAGTTCGGCCGCCTTGCCGAGGAAGACTCTTCCTACGACAAGATGATTGATGCCCGCCAGAAAGAGATAGCAGTTGCGCGGGACAATATCATCGTAGAAGGCCGGTTGTCCGGCTGGATGGTCCCGGGAGCGGACCTCAAGATCTGGTTGTTTGCTCCCATTGACTGCCGCATCAAGAGGATTTTTGTCCGCGATCAGGTTATCGATGAGACCACGGCAAAACAACTCACGCTTGAACGCGAGCGGTGCGAGGCCGGGCGTTACCAATCCTATTATGATATCGATATCAGCGACCTCTCGGTCTACCATATGGTTCTCAATTCCGATCACTGGGGCGTTGAAGGACTGGGTTCGATTGTTGATGCTGCAATAGAACAGCTCAGACCCTGAACGTTATTTTCTGTTTTTTTATCCGTCAGTCTTTTGTATACGCTCAGCGCTATCTTTTCACCAGTAACCGCGGATTCTGTGAAGACCCGGGCTACATGGCGGAGTGACAGCTTTGGCAGAATGTATTGAAATACGGTGCGTTCAGTCATGGAATGGGGATGAGATTGTGGATCTGTACCGTGCGGGAGGATGGTGGAAAGAGGAGTACAATTCCGCAGAGATCCCCAGACTCATCCGGGGAAGTTTTCTTTTTGCCGTGGCAGTTGACAAAGAGAGCGGCCGGGCAGTTGGGATGGGGCGGGCAATTTCTGATGGTGTATCTGATGCTTACATCCAGGATCTCGTTGTTCTCCCGCAGTTCCGGAAGCGGGGAATCGGCGTACAACTTGCCTCGGCACTTGTTCAGAAATGCCGAAATGCAGGTGTCTTATGGATATGTCTTGTTGCCGAACCCGGGACGGAACGGTTCTATACCCCCCTCGGATTCCTACGGATGGAAGGGCATATCCCCCTCCTGCTGCGGAGTGATCCGTGATGCTCCGCCAGGAAGATTTCCGGCCGGTCACCCTTGCGGACCGGTCTTTTTTTGAGCAGCATTATAGCCGGTACCCCCAGGTGCACAGCGACAACACGTTTACCAATATGGTCTGCTGGAACCACTACGCGCAATACACCTATGCGTATGTGGAGAAGAACGTCATCCTGGCAAGCACCATCGAAGGTGTGACCCGCTTCCGTGCCCCGATAGGGCCCCGGAACCCGACACTTCTCCGGTCCCTGATCCGGCTGGCATCGGAAGTCAGCGACAATGAACCGATCGTGCTCATTGATCCGGATACAGCACTCTGGATGCGGGAGATCTGTCCCGGGATAAACCTCGTTGCTGACCGGAACCATTTCGAGTACGTGTACCGGTCAAGTGATCTTGCTGAACTGCCCGGGAAAAATTACCTGACCATACGCCGTCAGGTGAGCAAGTTTCGGCGCAACTGCACGAGTGTCGTTGAACCCATCACGCGGGAGAACTGGGAAGAGACCAAGCGTTTTCTCATTGAATGGTGCGAGTGGAAAGGGTGTGAGAGCGACAAAGTGCTGGCCCATGAGAAGGAAGCCGTCTTTTTTGCCATCGATCACTTTGATGAACTGCCCCTGCGGGGCCTGATCATACGGGTATTCTCCAAGATAGGAGCTATGTCGCTCTTCGAACCCCTGAACACTGATACCGCTCTTGTCCATTTTGAAAAAGGGTTACCGGACTGTGAAGGGATCTACAAAGCGATCAATATGGAAACTGCGGCAAGGCTCAAAGAGAAGTTTATTTTCATTAACCGGGAGAGCGACCTTGGTGTCGGCGGTCTCCGTGAAGCCAAGCTGCGCTATCACCCGGATCACATGGTCGAAGTATATTCAATGAAACTGGACTCCTGATACGGGTCAGGTTTTTTTTTTATCGCGACACCTGATGGTTTTTACCTTGTGATCCGTTTAGGTCTGCACTCTGGCAACCGAAAATCAGGAAACCCGTGTGCCTAACCGCTCAAATCATCTTGATATAGGCAAGAACTCCTGAAGCCATGATCTGGACGGCGAGTGCAGCCACGAGCATTCCGAGGATCTTCCCCATGATATCTGTGACAACTTCCCCGAGGATCCGCTGGATAGTACCGGCAAAGTAGAGGACGAGCCAGGTGGCTACAAGGGCAAGGGTGATCGCGATGAACGGGATGAGGAGACCATAATCCCGGGAAAGAAGCATCACGGTGGTTATCGTCCCGGGCCCGCAGAGCAGTGGGGTTCCAATAACAACACCCACCGCGGTACTGGAACGCTCTTTACAATGTCCGAACTCGATCCCCAGCGCATACTGGAGACCCAGGATGAAGAGGAGTATCCCGCCTGCTATCTGGAACGCCGGCAGCTTCAGGCCAAGTATGGCAAAAATTGCGGTATTGAAGATCAGGAAAAGGTACATCAACGCGCCGGCAACGGCAACTGCGATGAAGGCCTGCTTATGGATCTCCGCAGGGGTCTGTCCTTTGGTCATAGTGGCAAAGACCGGCACGGACAGGAGCGGGTCAAGGATGACAAACAGGGCGGAGAACGTGTAGATGATCCCGGGAATGAGGTCCTGCATAATCTGATTACAAATTGCGCTCTGATCGTGGATAAATTGACGTGTCCCGTCAGGAATCAACCGGTTAAGCCATCAGCGGATCACGAACCAGAGGATGAGGATGGCCGCAGTCGAGATCGCCCCGGCCGCAGATACGATACGGAACCTTGTGTCCCGCACCAGGATCCATGCTGCAATACAGAAGAAGGTGTACGGGATCAGGATCGTGATTACAGACAGCATCGCGAGTTGATCGAAGTGGTTGGATACAAGGAGGAGAGCGGCACTGATCCCGCACCCGGCAATAAGTGCGTATGCCGGCGTTCCCTGCGGGGTCAGGTCAGATAGACGGGGGACGCAGAAGCGGGCTGAAAGGGAGTGGATCACCCGTGACGTGGCGATGATATACGCGTTGATTGCCGAGAGCATTGCCACGATCCCGATGAATGCGACAATAGTTCCTGCATACGGGAAGATGAGGCCTGCTGCCGTGGCTATCGGTGCAGGCGATGCAGCAAGCACTTCTGATCCGACACTCCCTACAAGAGCAATGTTGAGAACCAGGTACAGCGAGACTACAATGAGCATGACGAGAAGGAGGGATCTGCGGATCAGGGCAGGATCTTTTGTCTCTGCAACCGGAATTGCACTGATCTCAAACCCCGTGAACGGCCAGTACACGATCATGATTGTTGCAAGGACTCCAGCGGACGTGACCGGCGCTGCAGGGATTAAGTTCTCCCACCGGAAAAATGGCAGGAGCAGGAGCGCGATGATGACGAGCGGAGCTATTTTGAGCAGGGTGAGGATATCCTCTGTCTTTCCGGAAAGGGCAATACCCCGGATATTCAGCCAGCAGAAGACCGCTATGATGCCGGCCTCTATGAGAAGAACCTGGGAGATCCCGAAAAACCCGGTATACTGGCCGATACCGGCCGCTATCGTTGCAATCCCGAATATCGATGAGACAAGATACAGGAGAAGAAGTATCACTGCGGATCTTGTCCCGAAGACCGATTCGAACAGTTCATAAAAACTTCCCGAGCCGGTGAAGCGGAATGCAATGCAGGCAAGGGATATGAGTACACAGGATGCGGAGACAGCAACTGCCCCCCATGCCAGGAGGGAGACCGGCCCGCTCATCCGTGCAGCTACCCCGGGGACTACGAAGATTCCCGAGCCGACAGTACCCCCAACGCCGAGACTGACCAGTTCCGTAAGCCCCAGCGTCCGTTTGTACGTTCCTGTCTCATTCATCGATGTGCTCCTGGCAGGCATTATCCCGTGGTACTCCCGTTCAGTTCGTCCTTTTGGTTCCCTGGTCAGGTACTGATGGTTGCAGTATCCATAATATATATTATCCGGGGCTCTCCATGTTCCAGTGTAGCGGATAGTGCTCCGGGCCTTGTCCGGGGTATCCGGCAGGACCGTGAAACCATGGTGAAAACTCCCGCAACCAAGAAGAAGAGTGTCAAAGCGAAGACTGCAAAGCCGGCTGCGGCAAAAAAAGGAGCTGCCGTTGTGAAGAAAGTTCCAGCAACGAAAAAAGCCGCGACAGCCCCGGTAAAGAAATCAGTCAAGCCTGCCACAAAAAAACCTGTTAAGAAACCGGTGGCAAAGACACCCGTCAAGAAATCGCCAGCAAAAAAGGGTGCAAAGGTACCCTCCCGATACCGGTGCAAGCTGTGCGGATATATCTATTCCCCCCTCCGGGGCGAACCGCATAACGGGATTCCGGCGGGTACGGAATTTGATGATCTCCCCGAGAGTTATATCTGCCCGGTCTGCGGTCAGCAGGGAAAAGGCAGGATCGGCAAATGGGGTTTTGAGGAGTGGCGTCCTACACGATATCTCTGTTCGATGTGCAACTATGTGTACGATGAGAAGCGGGGCGAGCCTCACCGTGGGATAAAGCCTGGAACAAAGTTTGAGGATCTTCCTGAAGATTATACCTGTCCGGTCTGTGCCCTGGACCCCAAGATTCGTGTGCAGTTCGGGAAGGTATTCAAACAGGGATTCGAACCCCTCTATCTTGGATAATCCATCCTCTCTTTTTTCATGCATCCATTTCCTGCTGCGGTTAGTGCAGGAATTACAGGCACTAGGGCGGTTCTTAAAAAACGCACGATCTTATAATCTTATACATCCATGCTTGATTATAACCATCCTATTTCATCATCGAACCTGCGGTGTCAGGAGGGACTCCGGATGCAGATGGATCAGAGTCAAGTCATGCAACAGAAACAGACCGCACTGGCAAAGTTCCTTGGCATTCCCCAAGAATCCCTCCGTATCTCCAGCGGCTCGCTCTATACTTTCAAGGCGTTTTTTCATGGGAATGATGAAGCGTATCTCGTCCTCACTGACAGCGAAGCAACCCTTGCAGCGGGGCACGCTGTTCATGAGAAACTCTGGCTCATCAGCCTTGAGACCCTTTTTGCCTATTTTGATATCGATGCCTACCCGGCAGATGTCCTTGGCCGGATGAAAACACGGGAGATCCGGCATGTAAATGACGAACTCAAGGCCCTTATCTACAATACCTCCGGGATGGATGCGCTGAAAGACAAGATGCTTGCTTTTGGGAACCGGAAGAACCTGCTGGCGGACTATGACCAGATGGAATACTACCAGGACGGGTATTTCATTTACCGGCTCTACTAAATCTGATCAGTTCTCTTTCTTTACCCATTCTCTTCTTTCTCCCAGTCCGGCTTTTTTCTGCGGAGTTGATGCTGATCCATGTGCAAATCTATAAACCTGCCGGTAGTTTATTCTGTATTCATGACTGCTCCAGGTCCATTTTCCCGGCGTCCCTCTGCATCTTTTTGCCTGATGATCGCGGTATCTGCGCTCATGTTATTTCTTTTCATAATCCCGGTATCCGCAGAACAATACAATTTTGAATGCTATCTTGGAGACACAATCGATCTTCACGGGGTGGCGTATTCCAGTAGCCGGCTCTACCTGTTCATGACCGGCCCCGGCCTGCCGGCAAACGGGGTGACCCTGACCAATCCTACGCTTCGGGCTGACCAGGGATATTTCACTATCGTTGATGTGGGAAGTGACCAGACCTGGTCGATGAAATGGAACACCGACAGGATAAGGAACCAGATCAAGCCGGGGACATACGATGTCTATGTCAGCACCACGGCAACGGACCTATCCGGACTTTCCGGGGGATACAAAAAACTCACCGTATATCTCAAGGATCCAGGACCTCGTAATGATGTCAGCGTCCAGGGAATGTACACGCTGAACCCCGAGGAACACACCTATACAAACATTCCCTCACTGGCGATAACGACGATTCCAACCACGGTAAATACGCCCGTCCCAACGCCTGAACCAACCGCTCCCGTTACTTCCGCCACCCCAACGCAGAAGAGCGGGCTCTCCCTGTTCATAGTTATTGTTGCGGTTGCTACGATTGCCCTCACCCTGGTGTCGGGGCGGTTGAAGAAGTCCTGATTTTAGTTTTTTTAAAACAGGAAGGTATTATCATACCCCGTGTACATGGTTATATGAGTGGTATGGACGTCCCTGCATTACTGGACAAGGCGCATCACCTCATGAAGGTTGGGCGCTATGATGAAGCTATCGTCGTGTACGATACCGTTCTTGAGATGAACGGGAACAACACGGTTGCTCTCGAGAACAAAGGAAAGTGCTATTATTATCTCGGGCGCCACGAAGATGCACTCTCAACATATGACAGGGCTATTTCCATCAACCCCAATCTCATCACAGTCTGGTTCGAGAAGGGGTATACGCTGCGGAAGATCCACCGGCACGAAGATGCTATCCTCTGTTTTGAACATGCCTTGAAGATTGATCCAGAATATACCTTCGCACTTGCCAACAAGGGATACTCCTTAAACGAACTTGGGAGGTATGAGGAGGCCATCGCCTGTTTTGATGCAATTCTGGAATGGAGCCCGAAGAATATCAGGGCAATGACCTCGAAAGGCATTGCCCTGCGTGAACTGGGCAGAAATGAAGAGGCGCTTACCTTTTTCGACAAAGCCCTCGATTTCAACCCTGTAAACTCGTTCGTATATTACAACAAGGCACTGGCACTCCGCAACCTTGGCCGGTCCAAGGAAGCCGATGAATGCATAAAGATCGTCAACCTCCCAAGAGGTCCCGGGAGAACATAATACCCATATCTGGTGGCGTCTCTTTTTAGGTAAGCCCCCTCTTTTTATCAACGTTAACGCTCAGGATTCAGAGTGATGCAGATGATACGGGTCTCTCTCACATCGCCCGTATAACAAAACCCGGTCCTGAAAATATGATGTACCGGCCGTACAGGAAAAGCAAAAAAAATTAGATGAGTTTGAAGATTGGGTGGCTTTCTGATTTGCACTCGATCCCGAGCTGGCGGGTTGCCTCAAGGACGGTGATGTCCGTGTAGGCCTGTGCCGTGATCATTGCTTCTACGTTCTCGATGGGTCCGTACATGATGAGGTCTGCACCAAGGGTGCTTGCAATCATGTTGCAGCCGATATCGGGTGCTGACCATGCTGCCTGCTTGATGCCTTCAATACCCCCAAGGTAGTGGTGGGACATCTGCTTGAGGAGCACATCCTTGCCCTCGTACCCTGCTGCGAGTACTGAGGGGGTCTTTGAGGTTCCTTTCCAGCGCTTGAGCCAGGTCCAGGAGACGGTCATGTTGTGGTATGCACCACCGGTTGGGTAACCGTGGATTGCCTTGCAGGCAAGGATCTCACGGTACGAGCCGCCGCTTCCGAGGCCGAGGGGGGTTGCTGCTGTGTCGAGAATCGGGCGCTTGATACCGCAGTACTCTGCGATCTCGAGCATACCCTTGGTCTGACCGGCAACGCCACCTTCAACGAGCACTTTCTCACGGCCTGCAACTGACGGGTCTGCCGGGTTGAAGGCGAGGACGATAGCTGCGTCGACGTCACTGTTCTTGAGTGCCTCGATGCTCTCGGGCAGGATTGAACCATTGATCGAGTTGTAGATCGCACGGTTTGCAAGGCCGACATCCGTAACGTACTTGCACGCGTGGGCAAGTGCTCCCGGAACCGACGAGTCCATCAGGAACGCGGTCTTGTTGTCGATCGAGTCGAACCAGTTGAAGTAGCTCTCGAATGCTTCCCCGTACTCCGCAATGATCTGGATGAAGTGCGGGATACCGGTCATGTCCGAGAGGACCTGACAGCGGTTCCATAAGGCTTCTGCCTTTGCCTTGTCGATTGTTCCTTTCTTGTCATCAAGCACGCACTCGTGCTTGTTGTAGAAGATAGAAGCACCGAGGACAGTCGGGTACTCGCCGGGCTGTCCGCCGATCTTGGTGCCGTTGAAGTCCCAGACACTCTGTTCTTTTTCAAATCTGAACATTTCGTTTACACCTCCGTTATACCTGCGTCATCAATTTCTGGAGAAGGAACAACAGCATCACAAATACGGTTAATCCTGCAACGAGGCCGTACAGGATACCGATATCCCGTCCAATTTTTCTTCCAACACGCTGCGCGATTTCCGCATCCACGAACTCGATTTTCTTCTCGATCTTGTCGAGTCTCTTCTCGATCTCGAGGAACTGGGGGTTAGCACTTGCAGCGCCAACTTCCTGTCCACCTGCAGCTTCCTTGACTTCGACGACCATTGCCTCGCCAGCGAACGCGCCCGGGTCCCGGGCCTTGAGTTCGTTGATCTTGGCCTTGATAGCGCCGAGGTCTTCGCTTTCCATGATGTTGACGATTTCCGTCTGTTCCTGGAAGCGCTTGATATTAACGTCAGTGAGGTTCTCGATGAAGGGAATAGCACCTTCAGCGCCGACAACTCTGCCGTCTTTGACACCGCCCTTGTGGAGTGCAGCGAAGGTCTGGCCTGAGAGGTGACCTTTGACTTCAGTACCTACGAACAGGACGAACCTGATATTGGGGTTGGCGATAACGTTGGCGATGACCTTCTCAAGACCGAGGTTCTCGGTCTTACAGGAACCGCAGAGTGCCGCGCCTGCATCGCAGATACCCTGTTCATCGAGGTGAGAACCCATGGTGACAACAGCCACTGGGCTGTTTGCGTCGCCTGAGTGGAAGTCACCCTTGATGAGCGGCCATCCACTTGCTGGTGATTTCTTGTCTACCATCTTTTTCACCCCATAAGTAATGCCGGCAGTACGATCAGGATCAGTGCAAGGAGTAACCCTGCCACGAATCCGACCAGCCCGGTTGCAGTGACTGCCGATTCAATCTTGTTGGTCCTTGCCAGGATCTGCGACTTATAGCGGATGTTCTCCACCATGTTCTCGATCGCTACCATCCTGATTGGTCCGGTTGATTTTGCGTCTTCTGCCATCTTGTTCACCCCAGCATAAGGAATCCGACCAGGGCAAACGAGATGATCAGACCGATCATCAGGCCTTCGATCTTACCTGCATAGACCCCGGCGGCAAATTTGTCCCGGTATCCGATATCCGTCACCATCTTCTCGATGACCTTCATGCGGGCAGTAATCAGTGCCATTTCACCGGAGAGCGGACGAGCTTCCCCGCCAGCTTCTTCGGCCCCACCGGCCGCTTCCTTGACTTCGACGACCATTGCCTCGCCAGCGAACGCACCCGGGTCCCGGGCCTTGAGTTCGTTGATCTTGGCCTTGATAGCGCCGAGGTCTTCGCTTTCCATGATGTTGACGATTTCCGTCTGTTCCTGGAAGCGCTTGATATTAACGTCAGTGAGGTTCTCGATGAAGGGAATAGCACCTTCAGCGCCGACAACTCTGCCGTCTTTGACACCGCCCTTGTGGAGTGCAGCGAAGGTCTGGCCTGAGAGGTGACCTTTGACTTCAGTACCTACGAACAGGACGAACCTGATATTGGGGTTGGCGATAACGTTGGCGATGACCTTCTCAAGACCGAGGTTCTCGGTCTTACAGGAACCGCAGAGTGCCGCGCCTGCATCACAGATGCCCTGTTCATCGAGGTGTGAACCCATGGTGACAACAGCCACTGGGCTGTTTGCGTCGCCTGAGTGGAAGTCACCCTTGATGAGCGGCCATCCACTTGCTGGTGATTTCTTGTCTGCCATGTTAGTGCACCTTGATCAGCTGGAATGCAATGACTCCTGCAATGAGTAGTCCTACTGCAATCCCGTACCAGAATGAGTTGATGCTGGCACCGATTGCAAGCCCGTTCTCCCTGTTGGGGAACGATGCGAGCAGGTTGCCTTCTCCTGAGAGCATGTTGACGAGGTCGTCACTGGTTGCTTCAAGGATTGCAACTTTCTCGATTACGGGGGAGAGGGATTCTCCGGCAGAGGTGATGATACCGATCATCGGGTCAGCCACAAGGCCGAACTCGGGAAGTACCTGAATATATGCCATATCAGTGTCCCTCCACATCCGGAATCGGTTTTGAGTCGAGCCAGGCTGCTGCATCGCGCTTCGAGAGCACCATGTACTGCTGGTACGTGTAGAGCCAGCCGATGATGGCGATGATGAGCGAGATGATTGCTGAACCGGTGCTGACGAATGCAAAGGACATTACCGCTGCAACCAGCATCGAGAGGAATCCGCACTCTGCAGTGAGCATGAGCATACGGTCCTGTTTCCAGCCGGGTCCCAGGCACGCGTTGAACGGGTGCTGGATAGCGATTGCCCCGAGGAGGAATGCAACTGCAATCAGGCATCCGCCGAGGAACGAGTTCTGGTGGGTCATGAGGGTCATGCCCATGACGGAGATCTTGCTCGTGGTCAGACCGGCGAAGGTGAATCCTCCGGTGATGAGTGCGGCAAATCCCATAAGGGTGAGAGCACCGACAACTGACATCTCGGTAAGTGCCTGGACCATTGCCGGGATCTTCATGTTCAGGATGTTGTTGGAAACATACCCGAGGATGAACCCGATAACTGCTGCAAGAACGAGTGCTACGATGGGGGCCAGGATGCCGAACTTGGTTGCAAGCAACATGGCAATGACACCGGAGCCGAATGCAATCATACCTGCGGACGGGACACCCGTACCGATACCGTAGCTGCAGAGCACCTTGATGGTGTGGCTACCCCAGATCAATGCAGCGATCACCGCGAGTCCACCGAAGAATGAGAACATCTCGGTGTTGGTGAGTACATTGAGGTAC
>JBAZQF010000015.1:0-60521 GCA_041645355.1 Methanoregula sp. | reverse complement strand
GAATAAATGATGGGGCCACTGAGATTTGAACTCAGGTCAGAAGACCCCCAGTCTCCTAGGATGGCCAGGCTACCCTATGGCCCCGCTCTCTTACTATTAGCCGATATCATTTATGTATCTTATTGTCAGAAAACGCCATTATTGAAAACGAAAGGCGGGTTTACCAGAATCTAAAAAATCCATGGTTTTTCAAAAACCCCCCAGTAGTTGGACCGGGTTCAGAGTTTCCCGCGTTTGAACTCCTCGACTCTTGTTATGAGGTTCTCGAGTTCGGTATCGGTCATCCGCATCCTGCCGTGAATGGTCCCGAGTTCCCCGAGCAGCTGGCGTATCCTGACAAACATGAGGTACATTATACCCTGCTGGACCACGATGACCACCCCGAACAGGACGAGCATGTATCCTTCGTATGCCATAACTCCTCGCGCCTTTAGCGGAACACAGCCCGTGCAAGGCGATCCACGAACCCTTCCTCTTTGTGCCGGAATTCCGGCTCATCATATTCGGCACCGCAGATCTGGGCTGCGATCCTGCGAAAAGCTCTTGATGCCTCAGTATTGGGATATTTCAGCACGCAGGGCATCTTGTAGGCAGCCGCCCGCCGGACACTGGCATCTTCCGGCACAACGTCAATGACCTTTACGCCAAGGACATCCTCCACACTTTGGGAGCGGAGCTCGGTGTGTTCAGACCCGGCACGGTTCAGGATTGCACCGTAGACTTTTCCGCCCATAACTTCGCAGAGAATCTTGGTCTTGAGGGCATCGGCCATGGATGCCAGTTCCGGGTTTACAACAAGAATGACCTGGTCGGCAACCGAGAGCGGGACAACACCTTCTTTCGAGATCCCGCTTGGGGCATCGATCAGGAGATATTCACATTTGTCAACCAGTTTATGCATGACATCCCGAAGCTTGTCCGGATCGGCCTGCTGGAAGCCCTGCAGGGAGATCCCGCTGGGTACGACCTTGACCCCGCCGGGACCTTCGTAAATTGCATCTTCGATATCAGCTTTCCCGGCCAGCACTTCATGCAGCGTGACCGGGATATCGTCCATACCCATGATGAGTGCCATATTGGCCATGCCGATGTCGGCATCAAGGATGTATGTCTGGTGATTCAGGAGAGCAAGGGAGATACCAAGATTGACGGTGAGTGTGGTCTTCCCGACCCCACCCTTTCCCGATGTGATGGTATACGCCTGTATCATACGAATCTGTATTTCAACTGGTAAGGGAAAAAGGTATTTATGAATGACCGGAATTATCCGGCGGATGGGGAATCCCGGGTTTCAGGCGCCTTGTTTTCAGGAGGATAATTCCAATCCCCAAAAAAAACAATATGTATTTATGCTCCTATCGGGTATTATGAAATAGACAGGGTAGCGCAGCAGGAGCAGGAATATGTTGAAAGAGAAGATCACTGCATTTATTGAAATGATACAATCCATCGACGGGGTTGCAGCATGCGCACTCGTATCCCGTGATGGGATCATAGCAGGCCGGAGTTTTGACCGGGATCTGAACGAACCCTGGTTCGGCGCCCTTTCCGCAACAATTCTTGCATCTGCCGAATCGGTCGGGAGTATCATCAAGATGAAATCCTTGAAATCCGTCATGATCCGGGCAGAGGACACTTCCATTGTCGTAATGGGTGCAGGGGATAACTTTCTCATTGCAGCCATCATAACAGATAAAGCAGATCCGGAAAAAGTTCATAAACAGATGCTCGCGGTTGCGCAGAAAATTGGTGAGGCGATTTAATGTATACTATCCTTGTTGTTGACGACAGCCCGTTTATCGTTGATGTTTTTGTTACCATGCTTGAGCGGGGCGGTTACCGGACAGTAGCCGCGTACGGGGGGGAAGAATGCCTTGAGATTCTCAAGACCGTTACACCCGATCTCATCCTTCTGGATATCATGATGGAGCCGGTGGACGGGTGGGAGACCCTGGAGCGGGTCAAGGAGAATCCTGATACAAAAGAGATCCCCGTCCTGATGCTCACGGCCAAACAGCTCACTCCTGCCGAAGCCCAGGAATACGGGATCTATATTGAAGATTATGTTTTGAAACCCATCACCCACCGGGAACTCTACGATGCCATCGAGCACGTGCTCAGCCGGCGCCAGGCAATCAAGTCCGATATGGAGATGGCCAAGCAGTCCGGGTTCGATTCCGAGATCATCAGCGAATATGCCCGCCTCAGCAAGAGCATTGATGTGAACAAGCGTCTCATGAAGATCCTTGAGACCACCTATAACTTCAATGATTCAAAAGTCCGTGTGAATGATGAGATCACCCGCGCGATAAAAAGTATGGAGATGAACATCAAGTTCCAGGAAGACCGCCTCCAGCAGATCAAGGGAGAACTCTCCGGTACATCTTCTCCAAAATAATCATTTTCCCTGCCAGATTCCAGTGAATATTTGAATACTATGCGGGTGCATACTTCACTGGAAAGGGTCCGGCCGCACCATCTCAACACCAGTGAGGAACTGATATCGTGGAAAACAGTATCCTGATCGTAGATGACAGTCCCTATATCGTAGATGGTCTTGTGGCCCTCCTGAAGCGCAAGGGATTCACTCCTGTTGCCACGCATGGCGGTGATGAAGCTCTTGAGGTTCTCAAGACTCTGAAACCCGATCTTATCCTTCTCGATATCATGATGGAGCCCATGGATGGGTGGGAGACCCTCGACCGGATCAAGGCAAATTCGGAAACCCGGGACCTGCCCGTCCTGATGTTCTCGGCAAAGAAGATCACTCCGGAGGAAGCGCAGGAACACTGCCTCAATATCGAGGATTTTGTCTCAAAACCCGTCAATCCTGCCCAGCTGCTTGATGCTATAAAAAGGATCTTCGAACGGCGCAAGGATGTGAAAGCCGAAGCCGGGGTTGCAAAGGATTCCGGTGTGGACGCAGGCATTATTGATGAATACTCTGCCCTTCGTAAGAGTATTGAGGTGGACACAAACCTGCTTGTAGTCCTGAAAAATGCAAGCGGCATGCAGATTCCCGGAAAAGAAGTCCCTTCAGATGATCTTGCATCCATAAAAAAGCTAGAGGATAAGATCGCGATCGATGAACGGCGGCTCAGGGAAATCAATGAAAAATTTTCCAAGCCCGCATGAAAAAGTGTCCCGCCCGGGTAGTACATGCAGAATATTTAAATAGTTTTTCCGCATTGTTATAATGCTGTACATCTTGAAGCAGCGTGGGTTCGTAGCTCAGTTCGGTAGAGCGCCTGGCTTTTAACCAGGTGGTCGGGGGTTCAAATCCCTCCGGGCCCGTTGCCACGAGAAATCGTGGGTTTTTTGCGGTGATGCATCTGAGAGGAAATCTGTTCATCTGGGAGGGGGTTTTTCATTGAGCACCAAACTGAATGTGTTGAAGCACGCCATGGTGCCTGACCATAAAATCATGAGTGAAGAGGAGGTATCGGAGCTCCTCTCCACCTACAACATTACTACGGAACAATTACCAAAAATTTACCATGACGATCCTGCGGTAAAAACGATAGGCGCAGAGCCTGACAATGTGATAAGAATTATTAGGGCAAGCCACACGGCTGGCAGGGCCGAGGCATACCGCCTCGTGGTCAAGCGACCCAAAAAGTAACTTCGGGGTTGATCAGTCTGATAGACAGAAGCATTTTATCGAGGGCATATTTTTCACGGGAGCATGTTGCGCGCCACCAGCTTGACTCCTTCAACTATTTCTTAAAACACAATCTCCAGAAAGTGGTCAATGAGCAGCGGGTAATCGAGACCGACATAGAAAACCGGGGCAAGAACAATGAACCGGTCTGGGTTGAACTCGGCAATATCGAGGTCAAACGGCCTCTCGTGCGGGAAGCCGATGGTTCGCAGGGCGAGCTGTACCCAAGCGAGGCGCGGCTGCGCAACCTGACGTACGCAGCGCCAATCCAGCTGGGTCTCACTCTTGTCCATGGGGAAGACCGGCAGGAACCCATCATCACCACGATCGGGCAGCTCCCGATCATGGTCGGGTCCCTTGCCTGCAACCTGTACGGCATGGATGATTCCCAGCGTGTCTCCCACGGGGAGGATGCATTCGATGCCGGCGGTTACTTTATCGTGAACGGTACCGAGCGCGTGCTCATGACTTTAGAGGACCTTGCGTCCAACAAGATCATGACCGAGTTCACCGAGCGGTACAATGAGCGCATCTATGTTGCAAAGGTGTTCTCCCAGTTTCGGGGTTACCGTGCACTCGTTGTTGTCGAGCGGAACAAGAAGAACCTCCTTGAGGTCTCGTTCCCGTCCGTTGCCGGCCACTTGAAATTCGTGGACCTGATGCGGGCACTTGGCATGACCAATGACCAGGAAGTTGTCAACGCAGTCTCCACTGACGAGGACATCCTGACGTTCATGATGCAGAACCTCGAAGAGAGCGAGTGCGACTCGGTCGAGGGCGGGGTCATGTACGTGGGCAAGAAGCTTGCCCCGAACCAGACCAAGGACTACCAGCGCAAGCGGGCCGAGTTCGTGCTGGACAACTATCTCCTGCCGCATCTCAACTACGCGATGCCGGCAAACCTCAAGGAAGGCGACGAGGGCTACCAGGAAGCAGTCCTTTCGGTCAGGCTTGCAAAGGCCCACTTCCTTGGCCGTATGGCAGAGGCCTGTTTCGACCTTGTGCTGAACAAGCGCAGGATCGATGACAAGGACCACTACTCGAACAAGCGGCTGAAACTTGCAGGGGACTTAATGGAAGACCTCTTCCGTATCTCCCTGAACCGGCTGACCCGGGATATCAAGTACCAGCTCGAGCGCGCCAGCATGCGGCACCGCGATCTCTCGATCGCAACCGCTGTCCGCGCCGATGTGCTGACCGAACGGCTCCTCCACCCGCTTGCCACCGGTAACTGGGTGGGCGGCAGGACCGGGGTTTCCCAGCTCCTTGACCGCATCGATCACATGGCCGTGCTCTCGCACCTCCGCCGTGTCATATCCCCGCTCTCGCGGTCACAGCCCCATTTCGAGGCCCGTGACCTGCACCCGACCCAGTGGGGCCGGATCTGCCCGAGCGAGACTCCTGAAGGGCCGAATTGTGGTCTTGTCAAGAACTTCGCCCAGATGGTGGAGATCAGCAAAGGTGTTGATGAAGAAGAAGAGATCCTGCGTATCCTCCACAACCTTGGTGTTGAGCATATCCGGGGTGAGGTACGATGAAAAAGTCACGGGTATTTGTTGACGGTGCATTGATCGGGCTTGTGGATGATCCAAAAGCCCTTGTTGCAAGCATCCGTACCATGCGCCGCCAGGGTGCCATTGCATCGGAAGTAAATGTCTCCCATAAGGAATACAATGGCGACGTTGTTATCCTGACCGACCGGGGCCGGGCCCGCCGCCCCCTTATCGTCTTAAAGAACGGCGAACCGCTCATTACTGAAGAGGATCTTGCAAAGCTTGAGCGAAAGGAAGTTGACATGAACTCCTTTGTCAAGCGGGGATTGATCGAGTTCATCGATGCCGAAGAGGAAGAAGACCTCCTCATCGCCATGGACTTCTCGAAACTGACCCCTGAGCACACCCACCTTGAGATCGACCCCTCCCTGATTCTCGGGATCGGTGCAGCCCATGTCCCGTTCCCCGAGCATAATGCAAGTCCGCGTGTTACAATGGGTGCAGGAATGGTCAAGCAGGCACTCGGGTTTGGCGCAGCCAACATGAAGCTCCGCCCCGATACCCGTGGACACCTGCTCCACTATGTGCAGAAACCGCTCACCCACACCCAGACCTCGGAACTGATCGGGTCGGACGACCGGCCTGCAGGCCAGAACTTCGTGGTTGCCATCCTCAGTTACGAAGGCTACAATATCGAAGATGCGCTCATCTTCAACAAAGCCTCAATCGAGCGCGGCCTTGGCCGGTCCCACTTCTTCAGGACCTACGAAGGCGAAGAGCGCCGGTATCCCGGCGGCCAGATCGACCGGATCCAGGTCCCCGACGAGGATGTTGCCGGTGCCCATGGTGCCGACTCCTACAAGAACCTGGATGAGGACGGCGTCATCAACCCCGAGACGATCGTTGCCGAGAAGGATGTCCTGATCGGCAAGACCTCCCCGCCCCGGTTCCTCGAAGAGCCCTCCGGGGAACTTATCGCAGTCGAGAAACGCCGCGACACCTCCGTCACGATGCGGTCCAATGAGCACGGTATTGTCGACACGGTCATCATCACCGAGGGAGAGAACAGCTCCCGTCTCGTCAAGGTCCGCACCCGCGACCTCCGTGTCCCGGAAGTCGGCGACAAGTTCGCGTCCCGGCATGGGCAGAAAGGGGTCGTTGGTCTCATCACCCCCCAGGAAGACATGCCCTTCACCGAGAGCGGCCTCTCACCTGACCTCGTCATCAACCCCCACGCCATCCCAAGCCGTATGACCATCGGGCACATGCTCGAGATGATCGGCGGCAAGGTCGGCTCCCTTGAAGGCCGGCGCATCAATGCCACGGCCTTCGGCGGCGAGAGCGAGGCAGATATCCGCGCCTCCTTAAAGAAACTCGGTTTCTCCCACAATGGCAGGGAAGTCATGTATGACGGAATCACCGGCAAGGCATTCAAGGCGGATGTCTACATCGGTGTCATCTACTACCAGAAACTCTACCACATGGTCTCGTCCAAGATGCACGCCCGCTCACGCGGCCCGGTGCAGGTCTTAACACGCCAGCCAACCGAAGGACGTGCCCGTGAAGGCGGTCTCCGGTTTGGTGAGATGGAACGCGATGTCATGATCGGCCACGGCGCTGCCATGGCACTCAAGGAACGTCTCCTTGACGAGTCGGACAAGGTGAACGAGTATGTCTGCGCACACTGCGGTATGGTGGCTATGCTCGACCGCAAGCGCAACATGACCCGCTGCCTTGCCTGTGGGAACGAGACCGACATCTACTCGGTTGAGATGAGTTACGCGTTCAAGCTCCTGCTCGATGAGATGAAGAGCATGGGTATTGCCCCAAGACTGAAACTCCAGGACGTGGTGTAAGATGCCCAGCCCAAAACGAATCGGACAAATTGCATTCGGGTTATTATCCCCCAAAGAGATCCGCGAGATGAGCGTGCGGAAGATCATCTGGGCAGACACCTACGATGACGACGGGTTCCCGTACCCCCAAGGGCTCATGGACTTAAACCTCGGGGTCATCGACCCCGGCCTCCGGTGCAAGACCTGCGACCAGAAAGCAAGCGAGTGCCCCGGCCACTTCGGCCATATCGAGCTCGCAAAGCCGGTTATCCACGTAGGATACACAAGGCTTATCCGGAAACTCCTCCGTGTTACCTGCCGTGCCTGCGGCCGGGTGCTCTTAAGCCCTGAAGAGATCGAGAAAGTTGTCGGTACGGAAGATGACCAGACCGGCGATCTCCTGTCGGAAAAGGATGTCAAGAAGGAGCGCGTCTGCCCCCACTGCGGTGAACAGCAGCTCAAGATCAACTTCGAGAAGCCGACAACCTTCTCCGAGGTCATGGTGGAGGAAGGCAAAAAAGTTGAGCACAAGCTCACCCCCGCCGACATCCGTGCCAGGATGGAGAAGATCCCCAACGAGGACTTGATCCCGCTGGGTATCAACCCCGAGGTTGCCCGCCCCGAATGGACGATCCTCACAGTCCTGCCGGTCCCCCCGGTTACGATGCGGCCTTCGATCATCCTCGAGAACGGTCAGCGCTCGGAAGACGACCTGACCCACAAGCTCGTGGATATCATCCGTATCAACCAGCGGTTCAAGGAGAACCAGGATGCAGGAGCCCCCCAGCTGATCATCGAGGATCTCTGGGAACTCCTGCAGTACCACGTCACCACCTACCTCGACAACGAAGTGGCAGGCTGCCCCCCGGCCCGCCACCGCAGCGGCAGGCCCCTAAAGACGCTCTCCCAGCGCCTGAAGGGAAAAGACGGACGGTTCCGTGGATCCCTTTCCGGTAAGCGTGTCAACTTCTCGAGCCGTACGGTCATCTCACCGGATCCGAACCTCTCGGTATCCCAGGTGGGTGTCCCCCGTGCAGTTGCAAACGAGATGACAATACCGGTCCGGGTCACTGCCTACAATATCGAGGAGCTTAAGCAGATCGTGAGAAACGGCCCCGTCCGCCCGGATGTCAACGCCCCCTGCGGCGCCAATTATGTCATCCGCCCGGACAACCGCCGTCTCCGTCTCGGTGCCGATAACCTCGACACCGTTGCAGACATGATTGAGCCCGGTTACATGGTGGAACGCCAGCTCCGTGACGGCGATGTTGTTCTCTTCAACCGTCAGCCCTCGCTGCACCGGATGAGCATCATGGCCCACCGCGTCAAGGTCATGGAAGGCAGGACGTTCCGGCTCAACCCCGCAGTCTGCCCGCCTTACAACGCCGACTTTGATGGCGATGAAATGAACATGCACGTCCCGCAGACCGAAGAGGCCCGGGCCGAGGCAACCATCCTCCTCTCTGTCCACGAGAACATCTTATCGCCGCGCTTTGGCGGCCCCGTCATCGGCGGTATCCACGACCACGTCTCGGGTATCTTCATGCTCACGCATGACACCCGCTGGCTCACCAAGGAAGAATCACTCTACCTTCTCCGGTATTCCGGTGTTGAGCGTATGCCTGCACCCGGTAAGGTTGAGAACGGTGTCGAGTACTGGTCCAACAAGCAGGTCTTCTCCATCATCCTTCCCGAGAGCCTCAACATGGTCTTCCATGCCAGCTCGTGCCAGAACTGCGATGTGTGCAAGAAAGAGCTCTGTGAGCGTGACGCATACGTCCGTATCATCGATGGCAAACTTGAAGTGGGGACTATCGACAAGAAGGCAATCGGCGCATTCGACGGCCAGATCATCAACCGCATCATCCGCCAGCAGGGGATGAAGCGGGCGGCCAAGTTCATCGATGACTTGACCAAGCTCTCCATCCGCGGTATCATGATCGACGGATTCTCGTTCGGTATCGATGACGAAGACCTCTCCAAGACCGAGTACGGCCAGATCGACGAGGTGCTCAAGAATGCAGCCCTCGATGTCGACCGCCGTATCAAGATCTACGAGGACGGCCAGCTTGAACCCATGCCCGGCCGGACCATCGAGGAAACCCTCGAGATGCAGATCATGCAGGTTCTCGGGAAAGCCCGTGACCAGACCGGTCAGATTGCCGGCCGTCACCTTGGTCTCGGGAACAGCGCAGTGCTGATGGCAGTCTCCGGTGCCCGTGGTTCCATGCTGAACCTGACCCAGATGGCCGGTTGTATCGGCCAGCAGTCGGTGCGTGGTGAGCGTATCGTCAGAGGGTACGACGACCGCACGCTCCCGCACTTCAAGAAGGGCGACCGGGGCTCGGACTCCCATGGTTTCATCCAGCACAGCTACAAGGGCGGTCTCAACCCGACCGAGTTCTTCTTCCACGCCATTGGTGGCCGTGAAGGTCTCGTCGATACTGCAGTCCGTACATCCCAGAGCGGGTACCTCCAGCGCAGGATGATCAACGCGCTCCAGGATCTGAAGGTTGCGTATGACGGAACCGTCAGGACAACCGGTGGCCGGATCATCCAGTTCGAATACGGCGAGGATGGTACCGACCCGACCAAGAGCGCATTCGGTGACCCGGTCGATGTCAAAGGCATTGTTGAGAGTATCTTAAAGGAGGAGTGCTGATCATGCCTCTTGCAGACAAGTACGACAAGAAAGTAGAATCGGCCAATCTCCCCCAGAAGACCAAGGACCAGCTCCGGAAATTCCTGGGCGAGAAGGAGATAACCGACACCCAGTTCAAGCTGATCCTCGAACGTGTCCTGAACGAATACCAGTCAACGCGGATCGAAGCCTGCGAAGCGGTTGGCGTAATCGCCGCGCAGTCCATCGGTGAGCCCGGCACGCAGATGACCATGCGTACCTTCCACTACGCCGGTGTGGCCGAAATTAACGTTACTCTCGGTCTCCCGCGTCTCATCGAGATTATGGATGCAAGGAAAGAGCCCAGCACCCCCACGATGACCGTCTATCTCGAGGAAGAGTACGGCAATGACCGTGACAAGGCCCGGGAAGTCAGCTGGCAGATCGAGGCAGCTCCCCTCCATGAATTCGGTGATATCACCACCGATATGGAGAACATGCATGTCGTGGTCCACCTCAACACCAAGGTCTGCGACAAGCGCAAGATCCAGGCCATGGATATCATGGAAGTTGCACCCAAGAAGATCCGTGACCGCCGGCATTACCGCGACTTCGAACATGAGATCGATGAGGCAAATGCAACGATCATCTTCTCTCCCAAGGACAAGGAGAGTTACCAGAACCTCTTCCAGCTTGCCGAGCATGTCAGGAACGTGATCGTGCAGGGTATTGACGACATCCTCAGGGTTGTCGTCAGAAAGGAAGCCGGAGAGTATATACTTTATACTGAAGGCTCCAACCTAAAAGACGTATTTGATGTCGTTGGTGTGGACACCACAAGAACCCGCACGAACAATATCAGTGAGATTGCATCAGTGCTCGGTGTCGAGGCAGCAAGGAACGCGATCATCCACGAAGCGGTATCAACCCTGAACGAACAGGGTATCCTCGTGGATGTTCGCCACCTCATGCTCGTCTCGGACATGATGTGCATGGAAGGCGAGGTCAAGCAGATCGGCCGGCACGGTATTGCCGGTGAGAAAGAGAGCGTGCTCTCACGGGCCGCCTTCGAAGTGACCGTCAACCACCTGCTCGATGCCGCTGTTGCAAATGAAGTTGATGAACTGAGCGGTGTCACCGAGAACGTCATTGTCGGCCAGCCGATTCAGCTCGGTACCGGCGATGTGAAACTGATCGCAGTCAGACAACACGACAATTAAACAACCTTAAAAAACCAGAGGAATTGTACATGGATTTTAATGCTTCACTCAGAAGAGCAATCAAGACCGGAAATGTAATTCTTGGCCAGAACAACACAGAGAAATGCATAAAAGAGGGCAAAGCCCAGATGGTCGTCGTCGCAGGCAATTGCCCGGCGGCATTCACATCCAAACTTTCAGCCTACGAGAACCTCTTCATCCACACCTTCGAGGGCTCCAGCGTGGCACTCGGCAAAGCCTGCGGTAAACCGTTCATGGTCAGCACCCTTGCCATCGTCACCCCGGGCGAATCAGATATTCTCTCCCTTAAGAGGGCATGATATGGGCGAAGTGGTACTGACTGAAGACTGCATGCGCCTCATCTCCCAGTTCGAGAGCCTGACCGGCGCAGGAAGCCGCGACTGTGTGGTCGATGACCGCAATGGCCGGCTTATCTTTGTTATCAACCCCGGTGACATGGGTCTTGCCATCGGCAAGAAAGGTGCTTCGATCAAGAAGGCCTCTGAAGTGATGGGCAAGAAGATCGAAGTCGTGGAATACAACAACAATGTTGAGCAGTTCTTAAAGAACTGTTTCCTCCCGGCCCAGGTCACGTCCATTCTCTTTGAAGGCGAACCTGGCGAACAGATGGCAACCGTAGAGGTCAGGGATGAAGACCGTGGGATTGCTATCGGCAAGGACGGGAAGAACATCTTCAAGGCAAAGAAACTGGCACTGCGCCAGCACAGCATTGCTGATGTCCAGATCCTGCAAAAGCCCATGGACGGGCAGCCTGACAACGAGCAGAGCCAGCTCTAATCTTTTTCTTTTCGCATTCCCTGTTCTCTTTTGCGGGTCCATGCATGTTCATCTTTGCCCACGTCTTTGCCGGTGCCCTCATTGGTACGGGATTCTTTTACCTGACACGTGACCGCAGGTTTCTTCCCCTCTGCATCCTCGGGGCAATCCTTCCCGATCTTCTCGACAAACCCCTGGCCCTGCTCTTCCCTGAACTCCTGGGATCCGGCAGGACAATCGGGCATGACCTGTTCTTCTTTCTCATCGTGTTTGCAGTCGGGCTTCTCCTGTGGCATTACCGGCACACGCTCCTTGCGGTGGCATTTGCAGTAGCGGTCTTCTCGCACCAGATCCTGGATGCAATGTGGCTTTCCCTCCGGACCTGGTTCTACCCCGTGTTTGGAACTTTTCCGGGAATGCTCATCCCGGACTATGTGGGTCATTATCTCTGGCTCGAACTCTCCTGCCTTTCAGAGTGGGTCTTCCTGGGATCATCGCTCATCATCATCGGCCTGGTGTACGCGGGATGGACGGGTCGCGGGTGGGATAAAACAGCACGGATGGCTGCGGCTCTTGTGCTCGGGCTGATGGGAGCATATCTCCTGCTCTCTGGTCTTGCTGCCCTGCAGGGTGCTTTCCCTGCGCCAACTTACCCTCCCGATGCCGATATCATGGCGGGACTGATGGCTCTCCTGGGGGCACTCGTTCTTTTTACCTGGCCGGGACAAAGCCGGTTTTCCATTCCTGGAAACCCTCCCACTTCCCGGAAATAATATTTTTAGAAAAAGACGGGCCTGGGGGGATTCGAACCCCCGACATCCGGGTTAGAAGCCCGGCGCTATGTCCAGGCTAAGCCACAGACCCCCTGATGCCATTAAGGTGTGCGCTTTGGGATAATTAATCTGTTTCACCTTCCCGCCCCGCTCCAGCCCTCTCCACATTCATTTAATAAAATATATATTATGATGATTCATACGTTCATCAAACGATCCGAAAAGCCGGATCCTGCGATGAAAAAGGTTAGTATTGAGAAGGACATTCTTACTATTATCAGCCCGGTGATGTGGTCGAAAGTACAGGAAATTGCATCTTAGTAATTCTTTAATCGCACCTGCAGATCCGGATACAAAACATCTGACCCGAAGAGAATGGTAAAAAGCGGTAATTTCTGGTGGATTACATGGTAGATCAAAAAAGTATTATTATGCTGCTGGTACTGGTGCTCGTTTCAGTTTCTCTTATTCTCCCGGTGAGTGCCGGAACTGCAACGCAGATTGCCGTGAATGCAGGGAACGGGCAGTCAGCAACTGCCGGTACAGCGGTGACAACCCCGCCAAGCGTTATTGTAAAGGATGTAGACAATGCTGTAGTGAGTGACTTTGTTGTCACCTTCGTTGTTGCATCCGGCGGGGGAAGTGTTACCAGTGCAACTGCAACAACAGGGGCAGATGGAGTTGCCACTGTCGGTAGCTGGACACTCGGCACGACTGCGGGAACAAATACCCTGACGGTAACAAACTCCTCCCTCTCCGGCTCACCGGTGACTTTTACGGCAACCGGGACTGCCGGGACTGCAACGCAGATTGTGAAATATGCCGGTGACACCCAGTCAGCAACGGTGGGAACAGCAGTGAGCACCCTTCCCAGTGTTATGGTGAAAGATGCAAATAATAACCCGGTAAGCGGTGTCAGTGTTACCTTCACGGTTACCTCCGGTGGCGGCTCAGCAACGGGTGCATCGGCGACAACGGGAACAAATGGTATCGCAACCGCTGGAGGCTGGACTCTTGGAACAACTGCCGGAACAAATATCCTTACGGTGACAAGCGGGTCCTTAAGCCCGGTGACATTTACCGCGACCGGCACTGCGGCCACATCCGCGCCTACCATCACCAGCATCACCCCGGCATATGGATATAATACCAGCGCCGTGAGTATCACGGCATTGACCGGAACGGGCTTTGCTTCAGGAGCATCGGTTGTACTGGCCAAATCCGGGCAGACCAATATTTCAGCAACCAGCCTGTCCATCACATCAACCCAGATAACCTGTACTTTTGATATTGTTGGAAAAGAAGCAGGCTTGCGGAATGTTATCGTAACCAATACGGATGGGCAGTCGGCTACCCTGAGTAACGGCTTCGAGATTCGGAACCCGACCAACGGCTCTATCAGCTTCGGATCCAGCCCCGCCGGTGCAAGTGTTTTTATTAATGCCACGAATAAAGGGACAACCCCGTTCACCCTCTCGGACCTGGTGCCCGGCTCGTATTTCATCCGGATGCAGAAATCCGGTTATACTGACTATACCAGCCAGGTTGTTGTAAATCCAGGCGCTACCACTTCGGTATATCCGTACCTCTCTCCCGCAGCAGTTCAGACCACCAGTACAACCGTAGCTCCTGTACTGACCACGGAACCGACCGCGGTAAAGACGGTCAAGAAGACCACGACAAAGATTCCGACACCCTGGCCAAGTGCCACGACTACCCCGGCATCACCGGTTGAGCCGCTCCTGATTATCGGGGCGGTCGGTCTTGGCATTCTCATCCTCAAAAAAGACTAATTGTTCCGAAAATCTCCTCCTTTTTCACCGTCCTCTTCTTTGTTTCTGCTGGCCTTTTTGGATCCTTCAACCACGGGGGAATAGCCTTCTTCTGTTGTGGTAATGCCATCACTTCTGCCATAAATGCATTATTTATGGCATATCTGGGGATGTGGAGGGTAGATGCGGTAAAACGAGCCGTATATTGACCTGTCGACCCTTGGGGGATCCCATGAAAAACGCCATTCTCTCCATACTTATCATCCTTGTTCTGTCAGCCGTACCGGCATCGGCTGACGATGATGTAACAACCACGGTTACGACTACCGCAACAACCGCTGCAGAAACAACAGCAGCCGCAACAACCGTGGCAGCAACTGAGACTACCTCATCAGTTACAACTGCAGCGACAACCGCTGCAACGACCATAGCGACAACCGAAGTGACAACGGCTGTCACCACTGATGTCGCGACTACCGTGACCACCGAAGTAACTACTGCTGTTACAACCGAAGTAACTACGGTTGTCACTACCGCTGATACAACAATCGTCAATGGCAGCATCTACGTGGGATCCTACCCGTCACTGGCAGAGATATACATCGACTCAGTCTACCAGGGAGTTACCCCCCTGACCATCTCCAGCCTCAATCCGGCCAACTATACCATTCTCCTCCAGCTGACCGGGTATACCGACTGGTCGGACAGCATAGCAGTCACCCCGGGAAACCAGACAACCGTTTACCATGCCCTCACTTCCCTGACCACAACTACAGTGACAACCGCTCCGCAGACAACTCCGGCTGCAACCGTCCCGACGGCCCTTCCTCTCACAACCCAGGCAACCATTGCCCGCAAGACAACAACCCTGAAAATTCCGACACCCTGGCCAACCGACACCCCGAAAGCCTCACCAGTGGATCTCGGCATTATCCTGGGAGGGATTGGAATGGGAATTCTCGTGTTGCGCAGACGATAAAAAAAGGACGGTGAATATTATCCGGCGTGGTAACAGGAGTTCTTGAGCACTTCCACGGCAATCGGCTTGCAGATCCCCTCATTGAAGACCTCCTTGACAACCGAGGATGCGCAGTATTTCAGCTGCACCCGCGCGGACATCCGCTCCCGCTCCTCATAAAATAACCCATGGGAGAATTCCACGATCCGCTTCATGGTGATGGTTGTGGCAAGCACATAGACGCAGATACCCGCGTCTCCGGGTGCAAGGTCTTCTGTGTCAATCGATGTCATGAAGATGTGGGTTTCCGGGCCCGGCTCAACGCTTGCTATCGTAACAACATTGTGGGTACTCTGGAGTTCTATGGTCCGTGGTCTGCCCGTCTTGAGATCCCTGATCACATCGGGGGAGATGCTGGTTAAGGCTGCACACTTCATTTCAGGTCACCCGTACATCGGTAGATCTTTTTTCGGTGTTGTATCAGCAGACTGCTGGACTTCCTCGGCCAGTTTTCCCATGCTCTGCTCGATCTCAACCGCCTGCTCGATCAGGGGCTGGATATCCAGAGCCAGGTTGTACATCTTGTTGAGCACCTCGATGGTCGCCGCCGATGCCCGCGGATCCGGTGCATTGACGGTCTCGCCAAGGAGCCCCACTGCCGGGATGTTCCGGACTTTGCATTCTGTTAAGATACTCGAGGCAATCCCCGAGATGCTTCCGATGGGAAGAACCATCGTGTGCTCTTCGATCCGGGTGAGGGCGGCCGGTGTGGTGGCAACGCCAAAGACCCTTTTTTCCGGTTCATTCGTGATGATCCCGGCAATTGTTAAGACCTCCTTTGGCTGGAACTGGTTCACCCATTCGAGGATGCCGTTTGAGATCTCGTAACAGATCATGGGTGCAATCGGGACATCCGCGACAATCGCAGCGATATTGAATTTATCATCGTTCTTCGCATAGACCCGGACCGGATCATTGATCAGGCCACGGTTCATCATGGCAAGGGGTGGGAAGAATTTCGATGTTATGGACCCGATCAGCTCAAACTCCATCTGGTCTACCATATACTGGAGCGCGATGGTTCCCACAAGCCCGCTGCCGGGAAAGCCCATCAGGACTGCTGCCCCGTTTGTGGGAAGGGGCTTTGAAAAAATCTTGAGATCGCTTGAGAAGTCTGCCGTCATTAAATTAACATACACCCACTACCTAAAAAAGAGTATGCAAGAATATCCTATCAAGCGCGGGCTGACAAAAGACTTGGAAATCAGAGCTGCAACAGAACTTAAAGCATGTTTTGGCGTGGAACCGGAGAAGACGGCAAAGGGTTTCCGGATCAAATCCGGTGCGCTCAAGAGGCTTGACGTGACTATCGGGGCCGGGGGGAAGTCGGTGATCATTGACACCGAATCCGATCTCAGTGCATCCGATGAGGTGATCATCGATACCAACAAGCGGTTCCGGAAATACCTTGATGCCATTACCGGTTTCTCAACCAAAGAGCGGGTGAAACGGGCAAAAAGCGTTGGCGAAGAATAAGCTGGTCCGGGTGCCCACCAAAACGATACCCAATCCATTTTTCCTGCCGGGACGGTTTAGAGTAAATTGTCCCGCATCCCGTAGCGGAACCCATACCTGAACTATCCCGTCAAATTCCGCAATGCTACTCGCAAGGCTGATAAATTCCCGCAATAAACAGCTTGGTACGTGATCCAGAATGCCGTATTGTCCTGAATGCGGGAAACGTGTTGCAGCCCACGCAAAATTCTGCCGTTACTGCGGGGCATCCCAGGCTGAAGAACCGGAGGATCGGGAGATAGACATTTCCTCCAATAATTTCCTCTGCAGTGCCTGCAACAGCCCTCTTCTCCCGGATGACCGGTTCTGCGGGAACTGTGGTGCTCCGGCAGGGAATGTCCCCCCGGCCGCCGTTGAGGGACCGGCAGTTACGGTCCCGTTACCCCAGATTCCGCTCCAGGCCTGCCCATCCTGTGGCGCCCCGTCAGATCCCGGGACAAAATTCTGCGGGATCTGCGGGGCTCCTGCCTTGCAGCCCCCGGCCCCTCCAACCCCCCTCCCGGCAGAGGTTTTGGCAGTAAATATCTGCACCGGGTGCAACAGCCCGCTGACCGGCTCGGAGAAGTTCTGCGGTATCTGTGGCCAGAAGACCGGAACTGCCCGGCCACCCCCGTTGGAATCACAGGCGACGGCAACCCCGGCAGGGAAGTTTTGCAGTGTGTGCGGTACCGCGGTAAAAGCAGATATCCGATTCTGCGGGGAGTGTGGCGCGCCGGCAGGGACGTTTGCTTCCCGTTCTTCGCAGGTGCCTGATGCCTGGGAAGTGATCCTTGGTATTATCCCGGATGCACGGCGGATGAAGCTGTTTGGGGTGGCCTGCGATACCTTTACCATCGTTGTCACCGGCCAGCGCATGATCTTTGCCCGGCTGACCCCATCCATGCAAAAAGCTGCCCTCGCAATAGCAAAGGACGCGGCAATGGCCGGGGGGAATGTCTCCTCCGTCCTGAAGCGGTATGAAACAATGTCCCCCGAACAGGCCCTTCACGAGACCCCGGGCAATGTTGCCCTGCAGAACCAGAGCATCACCGCGATCAGCCTTGTCCCCATGAATGCAAAAAAACCCGGAATCGCCTTGCGAGAACTCAGGATGACCGTCGAGTCCGTTGAGGGGAAAACCGAGTATATCATTCCCGGGGATGACCGGTTTGTATCCCTGCTCAGGACCGCATACGGCGCCCGGGTGAAACCGCATTAAGGTTGCATCAGTGCCGGTCAGGAAGATGCCGGCAAAAAAAAATGTCCTGCAGATCGCCCGCAGGACTCACCCGTTTATTCTCTCATCTTTATCAGGATAACCGCAATCCCGGCAAGGGCCAGCACTGCACCGAACGGCGCAGGGGAGGATTTGGGTGTTGTTGGCGCAGGAAGCGGGGTCTCCGTTGGAGCGAGCGTCAGGACCGGGCTCACCACCGGCGTTCTGGTTGGAGCCGTGGTATACCCGGAGAACGGGTTGAGGGGTGTTGCCGTATAGGTCACCATTCCCTCCGGTGTGGTGTCTCCAAGAACCACAAGGCCGTTCAGCTGGTACTGGTCGGAAACCGCGATGCGTTTCCCGTCACGGCTGACCGCAAGCGACCGGGGCTGGAGGATCCCTCCCAGTTTCCTCTTTATAATAAGCGATCCCCCGTGATCGAGAACATATACGGTCCCGTCGTTTGCCCCGACTGCAATGACCGAGGCATCCCGCGACACTCCCAGGGACTGAACCCACTTGCTTGCCGTGGAATACGTCCAGTGGGTTTTCCCGTACTGGTCGATAGCCGTTGCGGTACTGTCCTGGCCCCCGACGATGATGGCCGAACAGTCCTCGGAACAGGCCAGATCAATGATTGTGTCTTTTGTCACCTCGTTCATCCAGTTGAGTTTACCGGTTGCCGTATGGGATGAGAGGCGTTTTTCCCCGGCAGTGATAACAGTTGACCCGTCAGCAGAGATGACAAGGTAGGTATCGATGCTCCCGCTTTTGTTGTCGGCCCACTTCACATTCAGTGCGCCATCAAACAGGCGAAGCCCTCCCTCCGTTGTAGCCGCGATGAGATCCCCGTTCCGGGAGATCGCGAGCCTCTTGACCGGGTCGTCGGTGGCTCGCCCGTAAAAGTCCCCGTTTCTTGCATATGTACAATAGTACCCTTTTTCATCGGCCGCTGCAATGATAGTCCCGTCGCGGGATATCGCAACAGCGCGGGCCGGGGCCGGCAATATCCGCTCCCAGAGCGGCTCGCCCTTGTTATTCAGCAGGGTTACGGATCTTCCGAGGGCTGAGACCGCATAATTGCCATCGGCACTCATGGCTGCAACATACCCGGACCGTCCTCCATAATGGGAGTTGCTGCTCCAGCTGCGAACCAGCATCTGGTTTCCCCCGGCAAAAACCGTTCCGCCATCGTCCGATATCTGGACTCCCTGGAATGGACTGTCATCCGATGATGGTCTCTGTGTCCAGTCGGTGCCAAGGGTGGTTCCTGCAACGGTTCCCACTGCACATGCCGCGAATATGATCCCTGCTGCTATCAGCGAAACCCACACGCTTCTCATGGTACTACCCGTAGGGTTTCATCCCCCGGTATATCTTGTTTGTGGAAGGGGGATGCACCGGCCATTCCCGACCGGTCACCGGATCTTTTCGAGAATACCGGTATCAAGGTCATAATAGAGCCCGTGGATCCGGAGTTCCTTTCCGGCAAGGGCCTTTTTTACCAGGGGATACCTCCGGAGATGCTCGATCTGGACCCGGACATTCTCCTGTTCGATTAGTCGCCGGCGTTCCTTCTGCTCTTCCGGTGTGACGGGGGGTGCCAGTGTTGCATCGACCCGCTCCTTTGCTTCCAGCGCATTGTTCAGCCAGATCTGGATAAACGGGCTGTCCATCTCACCATCCAGTGCCTTTATCGCCCCGCAGTCCGAGTGGCCGCAGATGACTATGTCCTCTATAGTGAGGTGGTTGATGGCATATTCGAGCACTGATGCGAAATTCCAGTCCTGTACCGGGATGATGTTCCCGATATTCCGGTGAATAAAGAGCATTCCCGGCTGGGCATTGGTGATATGCCCGCTCTGGATCCGGGAATCCGAACACCCGATCCAGAGAACTTTCGGGTGCTGCTGGCGGGCTATTGTGGAATAGCGGTGGTAATGCTTCTGGAATTCATTTTGCCGGAACTGTTCGTTACCGGCCAGCAGCTCTTCGATTACCGGGAGTTCTGCCCTGTCTTGTGAATGCATGGATTTCTTTTCGGGTTTCATGGTACACATCCGGGTTACGGGGGATCCTTTGGCATCTTGGCCGTGATATACCAGGCATGAACCCCAAGCAGCAGGTAGATCGGGAGAAGAACGGCATACGAGTTGGCATCTCCTTCGAATTTGAAGAGCCAGACTGTGGCCATCACATCTATCTGGAATATCATAGTTCCCCACCACCTCCCAATATACCCGTACCCGAGCCCTGGCAGAAGAAAGTTGAGGAACCCGGCAATCCATGGGTTTTTCACGTTCTGCGGGCGCCTTGAAAGGCCCCGGGGGAGCGATTTCATCGGGATGGAACAGCGGGGTGCTGCCAGGGCTGCGCTCCAGCGGACCTCCCGGCTCTCGTCCCCGAGCGATTTCATAAGTGCCGGTGTGGCAGCAGGATCTCCGGTAGTCCCGAGAAGTTCGACCGCTTTTACCCGGACCTCCGGGTCCCTGTCCCGAAGCAGTCCTGTAAGGGCCGGAACTGCTGGTCTTCCAATCTCGCGGACCGCCTTCCACTCTTCGAGAGCAGAAAAATAGGTTGCCCGTTGGGCAGGGTCCTGTGGTTTCCAGCCGATCCTGGAAAGCGAGATAGCGGCCCCGTACCTCACATATTTATCCGGATCCTTCAAGGCACCCTGCAGGGGCCCGGCAACCCCCTGGTCCCCGATCTCGCCAAGAGCTATTGCTGCCTGCCAGCGCACCTCGTCGTTCTCATCGGAAAGGGCGGCAAGAAGCGGGGTTATGCTCTCCGGGCTCCGGATCTCGGTGAGCGCCCCGATGATACCCAGTTTTACGGTCTTGTTCCGGTTCGTGAGGGCGCGATGAAGGTATTCGAGTGCCTCCGGACCAAGGGTACCGAGGGCCTTTGCAGCTTCCAGCTGAACGCTTATATCGCGGAAGCGGAGGGCCCGGATGAGCCCGTAGATATCCTTTCTTGTTTTTAATCCTTCAACATCAGGTTTTTGCGGTTTGAACAGATCGAAGAATGACATTACTGGACCTCACATATCCGGCATGCGCTTAACCAGGTAGTACGTATGAACGGCGCTGATCGCGGTGAGCGGGTACACAAAGATATACGGGAACCATAAACCCGTGTAAATCTGGAGAAAGACCATAATCGTCATATAGGACATGAAGACCGGAAATCCCCACCATTTCCCGATATAGTTGTACCCGAGGCCGAAGAAGAATAAATTCAGGACTGCAGCCCCGATGGCACTCGGGGCTGTTCTTGGCCGGCTCGCCAGGATCTGGGGGATTATATGGCGGGGAACACCGCATTTACTGCATGCAATAACCGCCCTCCACCGGACCCCGGGATCCCGGTCCATGAGCGCTCCTTTGCAGGCCTTCGTTGCCTCAGGGTTGCCAATCTCCCCGAGCAGCTCCACGATCTTCTGTCGGGTTTTCGGGTTCGGATCTTTGAGGATCGTGATGAGGGGGCCTGCCGCTGCCTCTCTCATCCCATGGAGAGTATCCCATTCCTGCTGGGCGATCAGCATATGAGCGAGTGTTTCCTCGTCATCCGGTGTCCAGCTCAGCATCTCAAGAGACATAACCGCACCGTACCGCACGTACCGGTCCGGATCCTTCAGGGCATCTTCCAGGGCAGGCAGTGCTCTCTCGTCCCCGATCTGTCCCAGGGCCAGGGCAGCAACGAACCTGACCTCGTTGTCCTTATCCTCCCTGAGCCGTCTGATAACGGGCTCGACCGAACGATGGCTACGGATGTCGCCAAGGGCCTCAATAGCGCCGAGGCGGACATGCATCTTGGGAAATTCCAGGATCTTCAGGAGCGGGTCGCAGGCAGCTTCCCCGAGCGATCCCAGTGCATCGGCAGCCTTCCACTGGGTATCCGGGTTCCGGTCATCCAGCAGCCGGATGAGCCCGCGGATATCCCGTGAGTGTTTTAGGGACTCAACAGTGGTCATGCCAGACAATCCCCGCAGGTGTTCACAACCGTCTCCTCCACCATCCCAGATAGATGGTTGCTGCAACAACCGCAATAACGATAACGATCAGCACCGGGTTGTCCTGGACGAGATCGATGAGCCAGCCAAACATACCGACATTGGTTATCATGGCCGGCTTGGATGCCGGCACGTAGGTTGTGTTGGGATGTTCTTTCTGTTCGGCGGTTGTTGCCTGTGCGGTCACAAGGCCGAAGAGCGATGTCCCGTGCGGTGAGTCACCGATGAAGATCATGTTGCCATCGCGGTCTGTCCCGGCATATCTTGTGGTGAGCAGTTCAGTGAGACCGGTCTCATCGCTCGTTCTCGTGATCATAACCGCCTCCCTGCCCCCGTGCTGGAGTACCCAGGATGAAGGGACGGTCATGGTAACATTTGCCGCACCGGTGGAGGTGAAGTTTCCGCGCTCGAATTTCATGAGATAGGCGATGCCGGAAACCGACAGGTTGCCCTGTGCAAAGAGTGAATTGTATGTCGCGGCAGTGGTGACCGGGATGTCTCCGCTGATGGCCGCATCTACCTTGACCGGCTCGGTGATCGAGAGGAGGACTGCATGGATGGACCCGGCAACTTTTCCGCCGGTAACATTGACTGAGACCGGATCGGTCTCGAACTCGGCATGGGTAACTTTTCCTACTACTTTTCCATACTTTGTTTCGAACCGGTCTCCCCAGAAATTGATGACAACGCCGGGCGAATGCCGCAGGATGACGGTCACCATGGTGTTTGTGGTAGTGACCTGGGCCCCGGCTTCCTGTGCTGATCCCAGATCGAGGCTGAGCATGTCCGACCCGCCGGTATTGTATGTCATCCCCGGCAGTCCGATCTGGTAGTCCTGGACAACGGTAACACCGGTCAACCCTTCGACAGGCTTTGTTTCCGTTGCCGGAACTACCGCCAGCTGGGCCGGGACTTCCGGTACCGGAGCCAGCTGCGGTTGTTGCTGGACGGGTTGTTGCAGGACCGGCAGGGGCTGTACCTGTGGCGGCGGTTCCACATTCACTTGTGGCGGCTGCTGGACGGGTACAATGACCGGTGCTGCGACCGGTGCAACAACCGGGGCCGGTGCCGGAGCCGGTGCCGGAGCCGGTGCAGGGCCACGATCGTCAGATCCCGGTGGTAACGGGGCCGGCGTTACCACGCCCGGGTCCGTGATGGTTACCGTGTAGACCGGCGAGACGGTCTTTCCCGTATAATCCACCCCCCCGCTTTTGTAATTGCTCCGCATGTTATTGAGCCCCGATTCAGCCCAGACGGAATATGCCCCTGCCGGGTACTCGTACGTCCCGGCACCGGTCAGGACACCCATCGACCAGTTGCCCGATGCGGAGGGTACATTGCCCCAGGTCCATGGCTGGAACGAGGCATTCTGCTGGAGGAGGGAATGGGCTACCCCGTCCTTGTCTTTCAGGGTTGTCAGGATAGATCCTGACGGGTTTTTCACCCTGATATCAAGATAGCCGTCCCGGGTATCGTTGTATACCGGAGTCCGGTATGTGCCGTTCAGAGCGTCTGTCATGTTGGTATATACCCGGAACCCGAGATTATCACTTCGGGGCACGGATGATCCCGCCACACTGGCTGCTATGGTAAAGTCCCATATGCCCAGGTCAAGCGAGGGATCAGCAACCGTGAATGCGGAAGAATCCCCTGCACCCCGCGTGGTCTGTGTCCCGTTCAGAACGTACCATGTGCCGGCATATCCCGCAAAGTCGGCGGGATCGATAAACAGGTTCTTGTACCTCCCCGAGAGATCGATCGTTTTTGTGGGTGCGCCGACGTCAACTGCTGATAATGACGGCCACCAGCCTATCGTGGAATTGACCGGTATCCCGTTCATATTCCCGTTATTCGGTGACGCCTGGTTAAGTGCATGGGTTACGTTGAGGCCCTGCTCTCCGATAAAGACTGTTGCATCCCGGCTGATGACCGGAGCAACGGTATAATAGGCTGAGGTGGATGAAACCGTAACGTAACCGGTCCGGGTCATTGTATTGCTCCCCGCAGCATTCGTGGCGTTCAGCGCAACCGTGTAGGTACCGGCGGAACTGTAGGAATGTGACGGGTTCTGGAGGGTGCTGGTAATACCGTCTCCGAATGTCCAGTTCCATGCAGTCGGTGAATTGGTCGAAGTATCGGTGAAACTGACGGCCAGCGGTGCTGCGCCGGATGTGGGTGAGCCGGAGAAACCTGCCACCGGTACCGACAATCCCCCGAGTGCATAGATGGACTTGTCGTCGCTGCCGAAGAAGAGAAGGCCATCATTTACTGCCGGGCTGGACCAGATCTTGTCGCCGGCTTCGTAATGCCAGAGTTCTGACCCCGTGGAGGCGTTCAGGGCATACATCTTTTTGTCGGCGCTCCCGAAATACACGATACCGTTTGCTACCGCCGGAGAAGAGTATACCGTGCCGGAGGTAGTGAAGTTCCAGAGTTTCGCGCCGGTATTTGCATTGATGGCGTAGAGATTATTATCATCACTCCCCACGTACACAACTCCCCCGGAGACTGCAGGGGATGAACTGACCGGCCCGGCCGTTGTATAATCCCAGAGAGCCGCCCCGGTATTGGCATTCCTGGCATAGAGTTTGTTGTTGTAACACCCGACATACACAACCCCGGAATCAACTGCCGGGCTGGAAGTCACCGCACCGGCAGTTGTGGCAGTCCAGAGCACGGCCCCGGTTGTTGCATTGATGGCGTAGAGATTATTATTATTACTCCCCGCGTAAACAACCCCGTTATAATATGCCGGGCTGGATTCCACATCAGCTGTCGTGTTGTACGACCAGACCTTAATGGCGTTCGTAGCATTGAGAGCATAGATGCTGCCGTCATGGCTCCCGATGTACACGATACCGTTTGCAACAGCAGGGCTTGACGTGATGTAGTTGCCGGTCGTATATGTCCAGAGAATACTTCCCGTCCCGGTGGAGAGGGCGTAGACATTTTTGTCCCAGCTCCCGACATATGCGTTTCCGTCGGCTATTGCAGGAACGGACACAATATTGGTTCCGATCGAGGTATTCCAGACCGGTCCGCCGTTTGATGTATTCAGGGCATAGATCTTCCCGTCGTCGCTCCCGATATACAGGGTACCCCCTTTCACGACCGGGCCTGACCCGATCGATCCCAGGGTCGTGACTTTCCATTTCAGGCTGGAAGTAGGCCTTGTACCCCCGTCACTATAGACGCCGGTATGCCGGGTATCGTTCCGGAACATTGCTACCGATGCAAAATCCACTGCAATATAACTGGATTTGGTTACTGCCCCGCTCCCCCCGGCATTCGTTGCTTTCAGGGTGACCGTGAACGTGCCGGCTGTTGGATAGATATGGGAGGGATTCTGCAACGAGCTGAATGTCGTATCACCGAATGACCAGTTCCAGCTTGTCGGGGTGTTGGTGGAAGTGTCCGTGAATGAGACGGTCAGGGGGGCGATGCCGGCAGCGGGGGATGCCGTGAAGCTGGCAACCGGGGCCGGTGTTCCACCGGTTACCGTTATATATCCTGTTTTCCGCGTGCTGTTGAAACCGCCGGCATTGTATGACTGGAGCGCAACATTGTAGTTCCCCGCTGCAGGGTAAGTGTGAGACGGGCTCTGGAGCGATGATCCAACCGGCTGGAACCGCCAGACATCGTTGGTAAGGCCGCCATCGTAACCACCCATGAGAACAATACTGCCATCCGGCATCACGACCGTCCGTTGTCCCTGTCGTGGCGACCATCCTGCACTCGCGTTCACCTGTGACCATGTGGCGCCGTTATCAGTTGACCTCCATGCATCATTCCTGCGGCTGCTGCTGTCCTCGCCCCCTGTCATGACAATGCTTCCGTCCGGCATCGCCATGCTGCTGAGTCTCCCCCGGCCCGTCCATGCTGCATTTGCCGTCACTCGCGTCCAGGTAGCCCCGTTATCAGCGGATCTCCAGGTATCATTCGTATAGCCGCCGCTGTCTTCCCCACCCATGACAAGGATACTGCCGTCCGCAATCACGACGCTGGTATGACCGTGTCGTGCGGTCCACCCGGAACTTGCATTGACCTGTGTCCAGGTAGCCCCGTTATCGGTGGATCTCCAGGTATCATTCATATAACCGGTGCCGTCATAACCCCCGGCCAGGACGATGCTGCCGTCCGGCATCACGGCACTGGTATGGCATTCTCTTGCCGACCACCCTGCACTCGTATTAACCTGTTTCCATGTTGCTCCCTTATCGGTTGATCGCCAGACGTCATTCCTGCGATCGCTGCTGTCTTCTCCGCCCATCAGGACAACGTTTCCGTCCGGAACAGCAACCATGCTGTGCCATTGGCGTTGCGACCATCCGGAACTTGCGTTGACCCGTGTCCAGGCAGCACTGTTATCGACCGATCTCCAGGTATCGTTCAAAAACCCACCCCCGCCAATACCACCTGTCAGGAGGATGCTGCCGCCCGGTATCACAACGCTCACGTGCCCTTCGCGCTGATCCCACCCGGCACTGTCATTTACCAGTGCCCATGGCGCCGTGTAATCCTCATCGCCGAAGAACCAGGCCCATCCTGTAGGACTGCCGGCTGAGGAATCGGAAAAGGAGACGGTGAGCGGGAGGGTTCCGGATGTCGGGGAACCGGAGAAGCTGGCAACAGGAGCAGCATCAGCTGCCGGCAGGATTGTAAATGAAATCAGGATTAACAAAACAAGAGATGCCCACCATATCCTGCACGGTACCTGAAGCTGATATGCCACCTTAAAAACAACTCCTTATCACGTCAGATACATCACTGAACCAAAATTTAGTTCCCTGTATAAAAAGGGTTTTTATTTGAATCCGGATTAGGCTAAACCGGGCACGTATAACCGCTGTTCTCTCTCTTTCGTTTTGTGGTTTGTGGGATCAATTCATAATTATTATTATCTATTCCGGATGAGATCGATCAACGGTATGGCGACTTTTGAATGCAACTGGTGTGGGAAATGCTGTGCCAGTTTTGGGGAATTTATCCGGATCGAACGGCAGGTGACGGGGCGGGATTACTTCTGCAAATACGGGATAACGGATGAGCTTTTCCCGGTGCATGTGCAACCTGAATTTGCTGACGAGATTGAAGAAGAATTTGAGGAGTATGGTGGAAAGGGGCCGGCAGATCGCAAAGGCTGCACGTTCATGCGGAAGAACCCGGAAGGCAGGGGGTTTGCCTGTGCCATTTACCCGACCCGGCCCACGATCTGCCGGGAGTTCCTCTGCTACCGGATGCTGATCCATCACCCGGAGAGCGGGGAAGTCCGTGGCCGGGTGATAGGGATCAACGAGCTCCGGACCCATGATGAGGTCTTACAGAAGATCTGGAACGAGAAGATCGCCCACCTCCCTCACCCGTTCGCATCAAAGCACAGTTCGGTCCAGCATTCCCATGGTCCGGGAGCACAGATAGCCCATGGTCACGATTCGCATATCCTTGCCCACGTGAAAGGTGCCGGTCATTCCGATGACCGCGAATGGATGGCGAATGTCATAACCATTCTCGCGTTGCACGGGTACAAAGGCGATCCGGTGGAGTAACTGCCCGCCCGATGCTCGTGCGTCCCGGCTCCCGGGCGGTGCTTTACTCCATGAATATGCCGAAAAACCGGCAACAACCTGTCATTGATGGCAGGAAGAGGTGAAACGATTACCACATACGAGTCCCTGAAAAATTCGATCTATCATGTAATGGAAGGAGAGGCTGATGGTAATGTCGCTGCCCGGTACTTCAACTACTGCATGATCTTCCTGATCGTCCTCAACGTTATCGTTGTGGTGCTGGAAACGGTCCCGTGGATCTATGACCGGTTTTTCTGGATCTTTACCACCATCGATGTCATCTCGTTCTCCGCGTTTACCGTCGAATACATCCTCCGGCTCTGGATCTGCACAACGAACCCGGTGTTTAAAAATCCCATAACCGGGCGGGTGCATTACGCTGCCACCCCGTTTGCTATCATCGACCTGCTGGCAATCGCCCCGTTCTACCTGCCGCTCCTCATCCCCGTTGATCTCCGGTTCCTCCGGATCCTGCGGCTCCTACGGATCATCCGTGTCCTGAAACTCGGGCGCTATTCGGAAGCCGTCAGGACATTCGGGCGTGTCATCACCAAGAAGAAGGAGCAGCTCCTGATCGCGTTCTCGTTTTTGCTCTTTGCGATCGTGATCGCGAGCACCCTTATGTTCTATGCCGAGCACGATGCCCAGCCGGAACTCTTTGCCAGCGTACCCCATGCAATGTGGTGGGCGCTTGTCACGCTTGCCACGGTCGGGTACGGCGACATGTACCCAATCACCCCGATCGGGAAGCTGATCGGCGGGATCGTGCTCATCGTGGGTATCGGGATCTTTGCGCTGCCGACTGCGATCATGGCGTCCGGCTTTTTTCAGGAGACCGAGAAGGAAACGATTAACGAGGCAATCTTAAATGAAGAACTGGTCTGCCCCAGATGCGGGTGCCATTTTCACCAGGGCGGGTCGGTCAGCGGGCAGGATTTTGTCAGGACAGAGGTTAAACAACCCCCGGAAAAATAAAAATCCAGATGATACCCATCAGTTTTTTTCACCGATAATAAAAGGTCCCAGCGCTCTTCAAGGATCTTTTCGCCCCAGTCGGCGTTTTCGTGCACATCTGTGATCCAGAATCCCTTGCGGTCATACAGGTGTCGTGCAGCCGGAAGCGTGCTGAAGGTCCATAAAAAGACCCGCTCATAGCGCTTCTCTTTGCAAAAATCAATGGCCATGTCCATGAGCAGGCGCCCGGCACCCTGTCCCCGTATGGCAGGCTCCAGGAAAAAGAACCGCAATTGTGCTGTCGATTCGCCCGCGTGCGTGATCGCAATACTCCCTGAAGGAACTCCCGCATAACCAAGAATATACATGCAGTCGAGCCCGCTATCAAAATTTTTTACAAAGGACCAGACGCCCTCCGTCAGATATTCTTTCCAGATGTCAGAGGTAAATCCATATTCTGATTTATATAATGCCCGCTGCCGGAATATGACAAAATTCACATCAGGCCCGGTAAACGGTCTCACCGCAACCATAGAAAGCGCCCGGCAGCCCGGTTTTTTTCCTGCATTCATCAGCGTCAGTATATCGTAATCTGCCGGTCCAGCCGATAGCCTTTGCTCTTAAAAAAAACAGGTTGCCAAAACCGGAAAGAGAGATCCCCCCGGCACCGATAATGTGGAGATGGTGCGGGAGGGATCTATCGGTTCAGTCGTCTTTCCGGAACAGGTTCGGGTTCTGGCGTGCCCACCACCAGCGCCTTCCGATGAAGAAGCCGGCCACTGCGAGTATTATGATCACGATCCCTGCAATGATGTACAGCACGGGTATGCCAATTCCGGGTTCTGCCGCAGGTGCCGGGACGGGTGTGGGGGTCGGGGATGTCTGCCGGACCGGGGTACCGGTGGGAGAACTTTTCTTAGTTGTTGTCATGGTTTCTGCTGCCACGTTGATCCTGGAGGGGGATGGTGCCGGAATTGTTGTGACGTTCGAAACCACCACGACCGTCACATTCTTCCGGACCGATACCGCGAAGTTCGAGAACGTGGGAGTTGTTGACCGGTAATAATAAACATCGTTTGCAACATGGTCGAAGACGGTCGGGATCTCCGCCCAGACCAGGTCATGCTGGTGCATCATGACGATATCCTGGGACCCGACATTATGTTCCCTGAGCCAGGATCCCTTGACACTGAACTGGATCGTTGCTTCCGACATGACATTTGGATTGATCCAGTTGATCTGGATGCTCTGATATACTGCCGGCCGGTCCGGGATGGTGAACCCGGCTGCCGGGCTCGACCGGGTTACCAGGCACTCTGACTGGCCGATGGTCTGGTCGGGAACAAAGGATATACTCTCGATCGAGACCGGGTAATCCGGGGCCGGTGTCCCGAATGAATACGTCACCGTCTGGCCTGCCGGTGCCCCGTTCGCTATCGATACGCCGCTGGAAGACGACGTTGACTGGCGCTGGACATTCCCGACATCGCCACCGCTTGACGAGGTAGGGGTCGGGTTGGGTGTGGGTGTCGGCGTGGGCGTCGGCGTTGACGAGTTCGTTATCTCAAACCCGTTAGTAAGAGAACCCTGCTGGAAGTCCGGATTCATCACGCTGACGCTCCAGGTTCCGGACATCTTGTCCGTCAGGTCAAACGTGCAGGTGATCTGGCCTGATGAAACCACGGTTACTCCGGTTGCCACGATGTTACCATAACCCAGCCGGGTAAGTTCAACCGTAGGTGTCCCGTAAAACCCGGTGCCTGCGAGATTCGTTATACTGACACTCGTTGTATTCTGGCCGGATGACGGAGTGATGGCCGTCACGGTCGGTGCCGGAGTAGTATTAGTGATTGTGAACCCGTTCAGGAGGGCGGCCTGCTGGCCGTCGGGGTTGGTCACGTTGACGTTCCAGGTTCCGGGATCTGTGTTGGCGAGATTGAAAGAACAGGTAAGCTGGCTGGCGGAAACCTGGCTCACACTGGTTGCCGTGATATTACTGTACCCTGCACGGGTAAGGTTAACGGCAGGTATCCCGTAAAATCCTGTCCCCGCCAGGTTCGTGATGCTGATGGATGTGGTGTTCTGCCCGGAGGATGGCGTAATGCCGGTCACGGTCAGAGCAGCCTGGCTCACATTCACCCACAGGGTTTGAGACGAAATACTGCTTCCGCCAGAATTTGTGGCAGTGAGATTGACTGTCCAGTTCCCGATCCAGAAACTGTCCCGCGCATCCTGCGACGTATTGAATACCGTCCATGATGTGGAGGTAAGGTTGTTCCGTGCCCATGCCCATATCGTCGGCGAATTGGCAGAAGTATCGGTGAACTGCATTGTGAACGGGCTGCTTGCGGCCCAGCCTTGTGCGGTGCTGTTCGTGACAACAGAAACATTGGCGCTGGTAAATGATGCAACCGGTGCCAGCGGACTCACATTCACCCATAATGATTGTGATGATATGCTGCTACCGGCAGAATTTGTTGCGGTGAGATTGACCGTCCAGTTCCCGATCCAGAAACTGTCCCGGGCATTCTGCGATGTGTTGAATATCGTCCATGTGGTATCGGTCAGGTTGTTTCTCGCCCATTTCCAGCTCGTCGGAGTATTCGTGGAAGTATCGGTGAACCGCATCGTAAACGGACTGAAACCTGCCCATCCCTGAGTGGTGCTGTTTGCAACAACTGATACATTGGCACTCGTAAATGATGTTACCGGGAGAAATGTTTCCGTTATATTGAAGACATATGCTTTCCCGGTCTCGGAATCGACGTGATATGCGCCGATGCTGGTGGTATTCTTGAAGATTGACACGGATGCCCCGAACCAGTCACCTGAAACCGCATCCGAAGCATTGAAATTTACTATCTCACTCCAGGTTCCCCCGCTGTTTTTGAAAATATACGCTTTCCCATAACCGGTACCCGAATACATCCGTCGTGCCCCGACAATAGCGGTGTCATTCCAGATCGAGCTGGAATATCCGAACTCGGAATATGAAGCATCATCCGATGCAATGAGGGGGGAACCGGCCTGGCTCCACGTACCCCCGCTGTTCCTGAAAATATATGCTTTCCCGGCTCTGTCATTGGCATAATATGCCCCGATGATGGCAGTGTCATTACTAATGCCGACGGACCATCCAAAATAATCACCTGCAGTAACATCCGATGCTTCGAGCGGTAAGCCGACCTGGCTCCAGGTGCCTCCGCTGTTTGTGAAGATATATGCTTTCCCGGCAGAGCAGTTGGCATCGTGAGCCCCGACAATAGCGGTGTCATTCCAGATCGAGGCGGAGTATCCGAAATGATCGGACGAAGCGGCATCAGAGGCAACAAGAGGTAATCCCACCTGACTCCAGGTACCCCCGCTGTTTTTGAAGATGTATGCCTGCCCGGACTGACCCGGAGTTCCGGCCTGATATGACCCGATGATAGCGGTGTCATTATAGATCGATACGGCAGATCCGAAATGGCCCCCGTCAAACGCATCCGATGCTGAAAGGGGGGGACAGACCTCAGACCAGGTACCGCCATTGTTTTTGAAGACATATACTTCCCCCGTGTTGGACAGGGTACCGTGTTTGGCCTGGTATGCCCCGACAATGGCGGTGTCATTCCAGATAGATACGGACCACCCGAAATAGGAATCCGGATACGCATCCGATGCGTTGAGCGGTGAACCGACCTGGCTCCAGGTGCCCCCGTTATTTTTGTAGATATACGCTTTCCCGGCTTTGGAAAGGCCCCCGTAATCTGCCTCATTTGCCCCGACAATGGCGGTGTCATTATAGATCGATACGGACCACCCGAATTTGGTGTTTGAAGCAGCATCCGATGCAGTAAGGGCTGCCATCTGGGTGGCAATATACGGGTCGATCGTAACCGGGTAAACTGCGCTCCTGTCGTCAATCACCCACGTAAGCGATCTCCCGTCAGGTTTCAGGGATGCCAGGAGCGCCCGGCCGGTGGCATCCTGTGCACGAAGTCCCCCGTACTGGATGACCGGCCCGGTATTATCAAAGAACAAGACCAGCTGGTCTCCTCTGGCGACCGGCTGGAGACTGCCGGAAAGTGCATAGGAGACCACGAGCGGACCTTCTCCGTCAGGTCTGTCCGGAATGGTCATCCCCTGCTCGATCCCGTGGCTGTCAGAGATATACCACTCCGTTGCAGTGCCCCGATCGATAGTAAGCCGGTCCCGGTCTGCCCGGATCGTACCGGCACTGGCATGGGAAATCCCCCCGTTACGGCCGAGCCCGCCATACTGCATGCCAAACGATCCAGCGGGAGCAGTGAAGATGACCCTGCCATCACCGGCTACGACGATTCCTGTCCTGCCGTCAGATTGGAACGCCGACCAGGTGCCGGACACCCGGTCATACTGGAATACAGGAGATGTGCTGTCGGCAGGTATGCCGGAAAGGATGGCAGGTACGGCATCCCGGTCCGGCAGGTATACGGTGCTGCCGGAAACCGGGACAATGCACAGGACAAGGAAGGATAAAAACACCGAAATGATGAGGCATGAAGGTAACGAATGGCAGCTCATGGATCGTACACCCGGGTCTTGTGAGTAGAGAAAAATACCGCACAAGGCCATCGGGATGGTAGCACAGTAATTCCTTTGTGTTTTCTTTCAGCAAGATAGGTTATAATACCGCGTTTTTTATTCAGATTTCCCTGTGGGTTTTTCCCAAAAAACGGATGGTCCCGATACCGGGAATGAGTATGATCTCCGGCAAATCAGGTCAATCGTCTTTCCGGAACAGGTTCGGGTTCTGCCGTGCCCACCACCAGCGCCTTCCGATGAAGAACCCTGCTACCGCGAGGATTACGATCACGATACCCGCGATGATATACAGAACGGGTGTGCCGGTTGCGGGTTCTGATGCAGGTGCCGGGACCGGCGTGGGGGTCGGGGAAGCCTTCTGGGCCGGGGTTGTGGAGGGAGTACTCTGTGGGGTGATGGTTGCAGCTGCCGTGTTGATCATTGCTGGTGTTTGTGCCGGAATTGTTGTGACATTCGAAACCATCACGACCGTCACATTCTTCCGGACCGATACCGCGAAGTTCGAGAACGTGGGAGTTGTTGACCGGTAATAGTAAATGTCGTTTGCAACATGGTCGAAGACGGTCGGGATCTCCGTCCAGACCAGGTCATGCTGGTGCATCATGACGATATCCTGTGGCCCGACATTGTGCTCCCTGAGCCAGTATCCCTTTACGCTGAACTGGATCGTAGCTTCCGACATGACGTTCGGGTTGATCCAGTTGATCTGGATGCTCTCATAGACTGCCGGCCGGTCCGGGATACTGAACGCGGCTGCCGGGCTCATCTGGGTGACCAGGCACTGGGACTGGCCGATGGACTGGTCGGGCGTAAACGATATGCTCTCGATCGAGACCGGGTAATCCGGGGCCGGTGTCCCGAATGAATACGTCACCGTCTGGCCTGCAGGTGCCCCGTTCGCTACCGATACGCCGCTCGAAGACGACGTTGACTGGCGCTGGATATTCCCGGTATTGCCGCTGTCGGACGAGGTCGGGGTCGGGTTCGGTGTCGGCGTGGGCGTCGGTGTCGACGAGTTCGTTATCTCAAACCCGTTGAGAAGGGCAGCCTGCTGGCCGTCCGGGTTGGTTACGTTGACGTTCCATGTTCCGGACATCCTGTTCGTGAGATCGAAGGAACAGGAAAGCTGGCTGGCAGAAACAAGAGTTACGCCTGTTGCCGTGATGTTGCTGTACCCGGCTCTCGTCAGGTTGACCGTCGGGGTTCCGGAAAACCCGGTACCGGCGAGGTTGGTGATACTGACGGTTGTCGTGTTCTGGCCGGTACTGGGTGTGATGCTGGTCACGGTCGGTGCCGCTGCCGCTGCGCTTACATTCACCCACAGGGTCTGAGACGATACATTGCTTCCGGCAGAATTGGTTGCGGTCAGATTCACACTCCAGTTCCCAATCCAGAAACTGTCTCGTGCATTCTGTGACGTGTTGAACACTGTCCACACGGTATTGGTGAGGTTGTTTCTCGCCCACTTCCAGCTCGTTGGCGTGTTGGCAGAAGTATCCGTGAGCTGCATCGTAATCGGACTGACTCCAGCCCAGCCCTGAGCTGTGCTGTTCGTAACCAGAGATACATTGGCGCTCGAGAACCCGGCAACGGGGGTGGTGGTACCTCCGGTAACCGTGTACACTGCCGAACTCGTTGCGCCAAGGATCGTAGTAGTGCCGGTACTGTTCACGATAAGGTAGTACGTTCCGGCAGTCTTACCGGTCAGATCCACACTATTAACGGTTGTTGCAGTAGAGCCTGACAGGGATGATATCCCGGTCTTGATTGCAGTTCCCGAAGTTGTAGCAGCATCCGTCCCGAGGAAAAGGTCAATGTTCGTTATAGTGTCAGTGGGATTGAGGGTCAGGCCGTTCACCACCGTTCCTGTTGTTCCCGTGGTGGTTCCCCCGGCCGTAAGCGTGACGTAGGGAGGAGGTCCGAAGATATAGGCTGAGCCGGTTTGCGACCCGCCGGTGTAGTTCCCATACGCCCCGATGAGAGCCATCGTCCCCGTACTATTGAGCGCTACGGAATAGCCGAAGTAGTTACTTCCGGTGACCCCCTGGAATTTCTCGGTTGCGGCGGAAGCGGAGGTTGTCCCGTTCCATCCGGTTACATTGGGCTTTTTGAAGAGATACGCTGCGCCAGCCCAGGTATTCCCAATGGAGGAGTTGTGATATGCCCCGACGAGTGCTGTGCTCCCGTCTGACGACAGCGCAACGGAATTGCCGTAGCCATTGCCGAAGTAGTCCTGCATGGCGCCCCCGGTGAATGTAGCGTTTGCGGTGGAAGCGGAGGTCGTCCCGCTCCATCCGGTTCCGGGTTTTGTAAAGAGATATGCTGCGCCGGCTTGATAAAAGGAAGTGGAATTCTTCCACGCCCCGACGAGAACCGTGCTCCCATCGGACGAGAGCGCTACGGCACTGCCGAACTGGTCACTATTGGCGCCCCCGGTGAAAGTAGCATTTGCGGCAGATGCGGAGGTTGTCCCGCTCCATACGCCTCCGGGCGCTACGAAGATGTACGCTGCGCCATTCGTCGACATATCGCCAGAGGCGTTGTTCCACGCCCCTACAAGAGCCGTGTTCCCATCGGACGAGAGCGCTACGGAAAAGCCGAAGTTGTCACTTGCTTTGCCCCCAAGAAATGTAGCGTCTGCGGCAGATGCGGAGGTTGTTGTCGCGGGCCATCCGCCTCCGGGCTTTCTGAAGAGATACGCTGCGCCATTATTCGACCACCCGGAAGTGCCGTTCTTCCACGCCCCGATGAGAGCCGTGCTCCCATTGGACGACAGCGCTAATGATGATGAATAGCCCAGGTTGTCATTACTGCTGACGCCGGTGAAATTAGGGAGGGCGGCAGATAAGGGGATTGTCCCGCTCCATCCGGTTCCGGGTTTTGTGAAGAGATACGCTGCGCCATTTAGCGACTTTCCATTCGTGGAGTTCCTGTACGCCCCGATGAGAGCCGTGCTCCCATCGGACGACAACGCTACGGACTGGCCAACGTAATCATTTGCGGCGCCCCCGGTGAATGTAGCGTTTGCGGCATAAGCCTTGGTTGTCCCACTCCATACGCCTCCGGGCGCTACGAAGATGTACGCTGCGCCGGCGTTCGTCGCGGCAGTGGAGTTCCCATACGCCCCGACGAGAGCCGTGTTCCCATCGGACGACAGCGCTACGGAATAGCCGAAGATGCTATTACCGCCGCCCCCGGTGAATGTAGCGTTTCCTTTCGAAGCCGATACGACCACCGGGTCGATGGTGACTGGGTATACGGCGTTAGTATCGTCGATGATCCACAAGAGCGTTCTGCCATCGGTAGCGAGGGTTGCCGGGAGGTTCTTATCGTCAGACGAGAGCGCGTGCAGACCCGTATACTCAAAGAGTGGCGTGCCCGATGCATTGGTGATGATGAGCGTTGTCTTGTCCTTGAGAGAGAGGGATTTGTTCCCGGCAAGTCCGAACCTGACCTGCAGCATGCCGTTCCCCGGCGGACGAGATGGAATCGTCATACCCTGCTCAATACCGTCATCGTTGTTCCGGTACCATTCCGTAAATCCAGGACGGGTGATGTTCAGCAGCCGGCCGTCAGCCCGGATAATACCGGCACCGGCAGGGGAGATGGCGCCATCCTGTCCAATCCCGAGAAGGGTCAGCCCGAATGTGTTTGGTCCTTCCGAGAACTCTGCCATCCCGTCCCTGGTATAGGTGAACATGATCCGGTTTGCCGCATTGCGGGCATACCAGGCACCGGTCGCATCATCGTAAGCAAACGAATGGAGGGTATTTTGTATCAGGGATTCCAGTGCTGCTGCTTCCGAGGGTTCGAGTTTCTCTTCAATCACCGTGAAGGAATTGATCCCCGATTCCATGTCCGCCTGAGTAGTGTTCTTGTGAACGGGAACCTGGAGGAAATCCAAGCCACCGGCCGGGAGAATGGATGGCCGGATATCCGGAAAGATCATTGCTGCGGATGCTGTCGGGACATTGCACAGGACGATGAGAAATAACAACATCAGGATACGGTACGTGGAGAACAGACGGATTCTCATGGATCGGACACCCGGGTCTTGTCAGCATGGAAAAATACCGCACAAGGCCGTCGGGATGGTAGCGCAGTAATTCCTGAAGTTTCTTTCAACAAGAGAGATGATAAATCCCTCTATTATTATTCAGATGTCCGTATGGGTTTGCCTTCAAGGTGCGGGTCAGGACTGCGGCAGGAGCATACGATTTGCTATGGCTTTGAACGCAGATAACCGGACTAACTCCTTTGCGTCATGCTCAGGAATATACAAAAAAAGAGAGATTATTCGATAATAATCGAGGGCTTGAACGGCAAGGAGGTGAGAGCCTTGACATGGCCGCTTCCTTCCGCCTCGACAATATGGACCGGCACGCCGCACTCCTGTTCCAGGAATGCCCGGGCCGATTCAAAGACCGCCTTCTCGCTGATAGGATCGCGGAGCAGGGGCTCGACCACGTGCGGGGGCAGGCGGTGGATCAGGGTGGTGCACTGCTTGACTGCATCGGTTGCTTCCCTGCCGCGTTTCCGCATGTTCTCGTCTTTCATGATCTCCTTTACTACCGTGTTCTTGTCCTGTGCTGCTGCAATGGTGCGGAAGATCTGGTGCTTCCATTCGGGAGCAATTGCGATCGTGATTGCCTTTGGCGTGATCTGGATCAGTTTCCGGATCGAGTCAATGTCCTCGACGGTCCGGGCAAGGAGCTCCTCGGCAAGCTCGGCTTTGCTGTTGACCAGTTTCGGGTCAGCAACCGGCCACGGTGCAAACGATGCAAGTCCTTCCCCGGCAAGTTCCTTCCAGAGGTGCTCGGCAGTGAAGGGGATGAACGGGGCAAGGAGCCGCACCCAGACCGAGCAGAGGGTATGGAGCTCCCTGCTGCCATCGCAGTCCTTCCCGAGGCGCCTGCGGTACCATTTCAGGTCGGTCTCGATCCCGAAGTAGGCTTCCTGCAGGGCCTGCCGGGTCTGGAACCGGTCAAGGGCCTCTGTTGTCCGGGTGATGTGGGCCTGGAGCCGGCTTGCGAGCCAGCGGTCGATGTCGTGCGGCTCTCCGGTGGCGTCCTTGACTTCCATGACGGTGTTGTAGAACCGCTCGATCTGCTTCTTGGTCGAGAGTACGAGCTCGTTTCTCCAGTCAAAGTCCTGCCAGGGTTCGGCGCTGCCCATTAAGAACATCCGGACGGTGTCGCCGCCAAACTCCTTTACTGCGTCTTCTAAGAGGAAGACATTTCCCTTGGAGGACGACATCTTGGCACCGTTCAGGAGGCCCATGCCGAAGACTACCATGCCCTTCGGGAGCAGCTCCTTGTGACCCGCAAAGACCGTAGTATGATGGAAGATCTGGAAGGTGAGGTGGTTGGATATGAGATCTTTTGCCGAGAAACGGAAGTCGTATGGGTACCAGTACAGGAACTCTTCCCGCATGGCATCGAGTTTCTTCTTCTCGGGGAGATCGGGCGATTTTTTGCCAAGGAAGATGTAATCGAAGACTTCTGGGGTGAGGAGTTTTGAGTCAATCTCCCGGATCCTGTGGGCGATGGTGTAGTACGCCATGTACACGGTCGAGTCCGAGAGGGGCTCGATGAGCTGCTGCTTGTCCCACGGGAAGCGGGTGCCAAGGCCGACACGCCGGGTGCAGGCCCAGTCCTTGAGCCAGTCAACGGTCCGGTCGAATTCCACCCGGACTTCGGGGGGAACGAGCGTCATGTCCGCTAGCTGGTCTTTTACCTCCTGTTTCCAGGCCTGGTCGCTGTATTTTAAGAACCACTGGTCATGGAGGATCTTGACCTTAACCCGGTTGCCGCACCGGCAGACCACCGGGCGCACATCGAACTCGTACATGACTTTCGAGTCATACTTCTCGATCATCAGCTCGGCAACTTCCTCGCGGGCTATTCGGACGGGCTTGCCGCCGTACTTCTCGAAGAGTTTTCCTTTCGAGAACTCGGCAGAGTAGATCTCCTGCGTGAGGGCATCCATCCGGCTGTCCATCTGGCTCTTGATTCCCGCCTTCTCAACCGCTTCTGCTGCCGGGACCTCGCCATATCCTTCTACTTTGATGAGGGGGATAGGCTTGATCTGCGTGTATTTTCCCGTCTGCTGGAGGTCGCGGAGCGCAATGTAGTCGAACGGTGCATGGGCAGGGACGCTCATCACAAGGCCGCTTGCCATGTCCGGGTCCACGAAGTCTGCCGGGAGAATGGTGATCTCGCCGCAGAGCGGGTGGCTGGCTTTCTTGTCGATGAGATCCTTACCCGGGATCTCTTCCTTTATCTCGACCATGTGGTCCTGGAGGGCGAGCTTCTCGGCAGCTTCCTTTGATACGATCCAGGCTTTGCCGTCAACCAGGGCTTTGACATAGGTGACGGACGGGTTTGCCCAGAGGTTGGTGACCCCGTGGATGGTCTCGGGCCGGAGGGTGGCCGTGGGGATGAATGCGTCCCCGAACCGGAACATGACCATCGTGAACTTGATCACTTCGGCCTTGTCGCCTTCGAGAAGGTCGTGGTCGCCGACCGGGTTCTCGTCCACCGTGCAGTACCGCACCGGGTGGGCGCCCTTGATGACATGGCCTGCATTGTACAGGTGCTGCCACTGCCATTCGATGAACTTTGAGTACGTGGGGTCGACGGTGATGAACCGCCGGCGCCAGTCAATCGAGAGGCCGCAGTCGGTCATGACCCGCTGGTACTCGGCGGCAAAGTGCTTGACGATGGTTAAGGGGTCGGTGAACTCCTCGAGCACGTTCTGCGGCACGCGGTAGAGATCGCGGTACAGCTTGATGGTCTTCTCGTCCTTCTTTGCGATCCGTTTCGAGATGCCGACCACCGGGGCGCCCGTGACATGGAACGCCATCGGGAAGAGGACCTGCCGTCCCCGCATCCGCCAGAACCGTGCGATTACGTCCGGCACGATGTAGGTCCGTCCATGACCCACGTGCATGGCCCCGCTCGGGTAGGGGAATGCGACATTCAGGTAATACTTTTCGAGTTTCGAGGGGTTGGACTCAAAAGCATGGGCCCACCGCTCATGTGCTTCTTCTTCGAACGTTTGGAGATTGAATTCGCTCAAAACCAGTTCACCTTCTCTTGTCTCTTCGAAAAACCGGTGTGCCGGATTATACCGGTCTCAGCTTGATGACTTCGTTGTTCGTGTAGCGCCGGATCATTTCCTGGGCAATACTCGAGTTCTTGGCCAGGTGGATCTCGCCCTGCTCGTTCACGGTTGCAGTGAAGAGGTATTCCTTGCCGGCAAAGACGTCTACGATCTTGCCGCTCTCAGAGGGGGCCAGGATCGCAAGCTGCTTTTTGTCGGTGTGGATCCGGATCCCGCCGCCGAGATTGATGTCTTCCTCGGCTCTGGCAGGCTGTGCCTGCTGCCGGTCGAACTCGGACCGGGGCTTGATGTCGATCCCGATACCGAGCTTGTTGACAATGCCCGAGACGTTCTTGCCGCCCTTCCCGATGGCTGCCGGCACGTCCTTGTCGTCGATGTAGACAACCGCTTTTGTATCGGAGACCATCTGGACGTCGACAAAGCCTTCGGTGTACCGACCGATCTCGCGCTGGATCTCTTTCTCGGTGAGTTTCCAGCCGGGGCGTTCGTCGCTCTCTTTCTTTACCGGTTCTGCCGGTGCGGGTGCCCGGGCCGGCTGGGCCTGGGGAGCAACGGGGTGGCCCACGTGCTGGACCCGGGGGGCAGGAGCCGCAGCAGCGGGAGCGGGTTTTGCTGCCGTGGCCGGGGCCTGCTGGCTCAGGATGGGCATCACAATGGTCTCGCCATCGTACCGGAACACGTCGACTACCAGTTCGCCGGTCTCGTGATCGGTGATGGTGGTGACGGGCCGGAGGTGCATCTCACTCGCCATGCCCTCGGGGACCTTAATCGTGAAGCCGACATCGTAGACTTTCGTGATTACGCCCTGTTTTAAGAAGATGATGGTATTGACGATCTGCGGGAGGACCGAGAAGTCGACGCGGTCACTGAAGCGCTGGACCGCGTCCTGCACGCCGTTTGCGTGGATGACGCCTACCATGCCGAGGCCGGCAAGGCGCATGTCGGCAAAGACCGAGAAGTCCTCGCTTTTCCTGAGCTCGTCAAAGATAACGAAGTCGGGCCGGACAAGCAGAAGTACGTCGGCAGTATTGGACATGCTCCCGTCGAGCATCGTGTACTGGGTGATCTGGTCGGGGACCTGGAGCTCGCGGGGAGCTTCCATGGTCTTGACCACGAAACCGGCATCCGAGAGGTAGGTTGCAAGGCTCTGGGCGAGCGTGGTCTTGCCGGATCCGGGAGAGCCGACAATGATCATGCCCCGCTTCTCGCTCATGATCCTCTTGGTTATGATATCGGACTTGGTGTAGTCGGTCAGCATCACGTCAACGATGGGGCGGACTGCGGTGATCTCCATGCCGTCGGAGAAGGGCCGACGGGCAATGGCGATCCGCATGGACCCGATCTGGACAACCGTGATGCCCCGCTTCTCTACCTCGATGAATCCGTCGGGGTCGCGCTTGGCCCGCTCCAGGATCTCCTGGGCCATCATCCGGAGCTCGTACTCGCTAGTCGGGGCATCGCGGATCTTCATGAGTTTCATGTCGTTGATGGTCCCTTTTCGTGCCCTCGGGGAGATCCGCTCCTTGAGGTACACGGCGATCGTGTGCTCGTCAAAGAACTGGTCGATGGCAAGCGGCCCGAAATCGGTTACCTGGGCTTTCAAGTAGATGACATCGAGCCCTTTTGCCCGTGCCACCTCGGCCTGCACGTTGTCGCTCGTGATGAACCGTGCAGAGTTCTCTATCGCGATGCTTCGTATCATAGCATCGATCTCGCCGCCGCTTGCGAGTTTTACCTGCTCAAGCGTTGGCCGGATTCCGGAGAATTTGAGTTCAATGATCTTTTCTTCGGCCATCTTGCACAGCTGCTGCAGTTCGTTTAAGCCCGAGAACCCTATCTCGCGTCCGTTATTTGCCTGGGCTTCCAGTTCTGCAATCACTGCTTCCGGGACGATTATTGTTGCACCCTTGTATTCACCGGCCTTTATCATCGATGTAATGCGCCCGTCAATAAGGACGCTCGTATCTGGAACTAAAATCATATGATATCATCTCGTATGGTCTTCTATGGTATGGTCTTCTATGCTATGCTATTTTTTTAAAGTCGGGAACAAAACGGGCGCCCGCTCTTTCCCGCGAGCCGGAACGAGCGCCTTACAAGCCGCCCGCCGGTGTCACTATTCAACGGTCCGGAGATCGTTGATAGGGTAGATATTATGTGCCGGGGTTTATAAGAGTGAGGGGAGTAGAGAAATGAAAAGAAGTTATTGCCAAATTGACGATTCCACTTTTTCACTAAATTTTTTAAAAATATCTTGATTGCTCCGTTTTGTAGCTTCAATATATTTTGTAAATTTAATAATAGATTCATTAACTTCAGCACTATTTTTCAACCCTTTTTCTAATGGCCCTATCAACTCATTATTAAATGGGATACAGCATTGGATGATTGAAGTCCATTCAGATATGTAATAATCAATGGTTTTTCTTTCTTTGAATTTCAGGACCGAAAGATCAGGTAATGTCCTACTCACTATCGCTTCCATAGAAGCAGCAATTGCAGCAATTAAAAGATGAATTGACCCCCTGTACCTTAAAAAAATTAAATTGTCAATTTCATCTCTTGTCAGCTCTTTTTTATCTCTTTCTTTTTTCATCAAAGACAATTTATACTCTGAAATTGCTTGAAAAAGTGTATAAACGAAAATGATATGCTCTGCATGTGTAGATTCCGTAAAAATTTTAGAATATGTCGAATCCGATTCCCAGATCTCCTTTTTCCTTTGATATGCAGTAACGGGATCCCTGTGGAAAGACATTAGTGATTGGGCAGCAGTATCTGACGAAATAAAATTTTTTGGTCTAGAAATGGCATCCTCTTCGCCACCTCGTCTACCCCCAAGATAAGTAAATTGAGGATAATTTTTAAATTCTCTTCGTAGTTTTTTCTGAATATTATCATTACTTCTAAAATCCGCTGGTAAAATTCGATTTTGACTATTGTTAAAACGAACAATATCTTGGATAATCTTACGATCTGAACATTTGATAAACCGAGCGGGAATCAACGCTTTATTATCCGGAATTTTCGGAAGGCCTCCGATTGCACCAGTTGTTTGCGCTCCATTGACAATGGATAATCCTTCAATTTCTAGAATACAACGGTTTTCTTTCTCTATTACTCGATAATTGTTTACAAGAGCGGTAATTCCGATGTTAAACGCCCAAAAGTTTTCTGGATCGGTCGATGCAGACTTTTTTATCCCATAATTAATATTCACCTCTGTTTCTCTTATTCCTAAATAATCACGAATATTTGCAGAAAATAATTTTTTACCGAATTTCTTGAATAAATTATGAAGCCAATATGCCTCTATTGCAGTCGAATAGGCTTGCCATTTATTCGTCTGAACTACATAACCTCCGGGAATCTCTAGCTGAAAAGTATCACTGACGTAAATAGGTGTTTTCAGCATCTTATAATATTCTTGTAACGTTTCCAAACCAATTTCCAATGCAACAATCTCAATATTCTTGAATTGAGGGAATCTTGAAACTATTGCATTTTTCGCAGTTTCTATAACTGTTTTTAATTGGTTTTTTACATTAAACGACTCAGGACAATTATGAACATACCAAAATTCGATTCTATTAATCGTCCCCGAGTTTATGGCCTCTCGTAATTCAATCGTGGGAGGTTTTATTTTTTTGGGGATTTCATCAATATCTCTAGAGAGTAACCACGTTGCAGCAGTGTTCAAATCTGCAGCTTTATTAGATTTTGACTTATCTCGTTCTTTTAATGAGAAAAAACTTTGAGCAATTACTGCTACTTTTTTGTCATTATCTACCCATACTAAATCGCATTTACAATCATCACTTCCATCAGTTAATGATTGAGCTGCAACGGAACCAATATCATCGATTTTCCATTTTAATTCGAGAGCATATAAGAGTAGAGCATTACTCTCATATTTTAATTTTAGATCTTTTCTACCTTCAAAATCTTTAAGAAATGTAAATTCTTCTGTCACAACAATCACTATCAGTTTTCTCATTTAGTCTTATATACTAAAAATATATTCAATATTTTTATTACATTTATTTGAAAAAAGCTTTTAAGTTGGCCTGGATAAAAAATAATTAAAACGCATTAAAAAGGGTAGAGGTTGTCTGCCTCATTATTTTGCTTTTAAAATATTTTGAATAATTACTCCAACGTTGTCCGCGTCATTAGGCCTCACATAAACGAATTTATTTTTTAAAATTCGTCTTGCCTTTGTTATTTCCGAATTTTTAATATTTTTTGTTGCAACCAATACCCATTTATCAGCAAATTCATTTATAAAAGGCAAGTTAGGTAATGTTTCTTCTATTGTCCCCGTATCTTTGCATTCAATTAAGATACATTGACTATTCTCGATAATAATGCCATCAACCTCGAATGCAATTTCATCCTCATCTTCGTTAGTAATTAGTACTTTTCCCAAGGTGGAATTAAATTCTCGTAGTTGCCTCCAAACATACCATTCTAACCAGTACCCTTGTCTCTCTTTGACAATTTCATCCAATGTTAAATCTAAAATGTATTTTGGTAAAACATAACGAATATGATTGCAAATAGGGCATTCTAGATTAATTGCCTTAGGATCATCGAGTAACTCAAATTCGTTGCAGTAGATGCATTCTAATGCGTTATTAAATAAAAATAGACCGCTTTCATATGCTAAATTAATAAATTTTAAGAAATCATTGGGTTTTATTTCGAAGAACGGTTTGTAAGAATTTTCAGTAATATTGTTCGTTGTATCACATTTATGACATGTTATTTGTTTATTTAAAGGAAAATTGAAATCATTGTTAGTAATATTGGATTTATCCAGCGGAGCACCACAAATACAATTTGCGATGTAAATAAAGGATGTATCTGATATTTTTAACATTTGTTGAAAATCTGTTAAAAATGTCATGGGGTCTATAAAAAAGTCATTTGGATCTTTCCTAAGCGTATTAAAAAAGACTCTACATGAGGGATGTAATATTAAATATTCATATAAAGCATTTGCCACGGGACCTTTTTCGAATTTTTCTATAATTTTTGCGGATGAACTCTTTTTTACTTTATATCCCTTTGATTTAAAAAAGAGATCAACTTTTTTATCCATGTTTTCATCCAAGTGTTCGGTATCCACATCGGCCACAAACATGGACTTGAACCATTCGTTTACGTCCCGTTCTAGGGTTTTTCATTTGTAATTGACCGGAATGTTTCATTCTAGTCCCACATATCGGGCATTGCATATTATTCTCAGTAGTCCCTTCAACTCTACAGATATTATTATTTTTTGATTTTTCTTTCTCGGATTCAAGCTAAAAAGATATTATTCTTCAAGACTCGATTAATAAGATAGATAACCCCGTTCCCCCCTCTCCCCCTCCCCAATCCGGGCCCGTATAGGGCCCCGTTTACCAATCCGGCGATCACGTTTTCCAATCCCACAGGAAATGGTGTCCACGCGGATCGAAAAGTCGTCGAATTGCAAATATTTCCAAAAAATACCCGATAATCAGGGAATTCAGACCTGCAAAATAGCGGGCTTTGGACGGGGCCTGTTTTTCCCAAAAATTATAGGTGGATTTCGTCCAGGACGGCTGCTGCAACGCGAATATGAGCGAAATTTGCAGGGGATTCCTGCTGATTTCTGCAAATATCACGGGAGGTCTGTTTATACATAAATCGGCCATAGGAACGCACCGGTAAACGGATCAATCAGGGCTCGATTTGGACGTATTTTGGCTATTCTTCAAAGAATTAACGTATTTATTGACTTTCTGTTTTTCAACCCGTGAAGAATGGGGAAAAAGAATCTGTTAGGGGGCAATCCGGGCCCGCTACAGCCCCGGATCGCCTGTTTCGGAGGCCGATCCCGAAGTCAGGTTGCAAAAAACACTGAATTATAAGCACCCGTATTCCAGCAAACGAATTTACACGCGATTTACGGCAATCTGACCATTTTGCATGGCGCTGAAAAAACCCTAATAGTGCTATTTGGATGGCCGATCTCAGACCGGATCATCCATGGCTACCTGAAAATAAAAAGAAGGCCTTTTTCGGAGGTCGGGAAAAACCAGACTTCCGAAACGGCAATTCCCCTCGGAGAGGATCCCCCGGCAGATCAGTTTTCTCCGTCAGAGTGTGATATGCCGGAAAGGGGTGCCAGCCCGGAAAGCGTGTCAGTTTCCGGCATCGCGTGGCATCACATAGAAAGAGCTGTATGTGCAATCAATCGTTGCGGCATTCGTGAGATTCTGATAGCGGAGATCCGGGCTGTGTAGAAGATGCGGGAATCCCGGTGAGGAGAGCTTGTCATCTCTTCGAGAATACCGCAAGAACGCCCGAAGCATTGTACCAGCCATTCCCGCTGCCGGAGATCATGGTGGTGATGCGTTCCCGGGATTCATCCCGTTGCGGGGAGTGGGACGAAGAGATCATGTGCATTCTGTTAAAGGATGCCGTGATAACGGTATGCGAAGCCGGATCGGTTTCGAATGCAGCATATATGCCCGATTCGAATCTCGAACAATCCGGAGTATTTACGGGGAGAATTTCCTGAAATTGTGTCTCGCTGCATGAAGCCGGCTCAGGAGGATGTTGCGGCGATAATACCGGCTGGCGGTATGAGAAAGACGGGGAACTGTGCGCCCCTTCGTCAAGGAACCTCTGGTACAACTGCACAGGCCCCTGCGATGATTCGTTCTGTTGTTTTTCAAGGGAATCTGCAGTAATCTTAAGCATAGGACCTGTTTTTGTTTCCACAACCGACTGGGAATAATTCGTGAAATACCAGGGAGACTCGCCGACCCGGATTTCGGCCTGCGTGTTGTTTTTGAAGAACCCGGACGGGTAGGGTAGCAGCAGGGTGATATTATGCAGCGGGGTATCGGGATCGATCCCAATCTGGTAATCGTAGTCATTTGTCTCGAACTGGTACATCAGGAGACTGAATGCCGTGAAGAGTACAAAACAGAGGAAAACCACGGCAGCCACAGTGAGTCCGGCAAACGGTTTCTCCATGAATACCGTAGAGATTTTTTTATTGTGTTCTCTTTTGGATCCTCCGTACGCATTCAGGAGCGTTGCACCGGATAAAAGAACGGATACTGCCAGGATGAACCAGTACATTGCCGGAGGATTCCGCCCGGTAATGTTCAGGGTATTCAGGTACCCGTTGATAAAAAAAATCACGCCATACACGAGAGCAATGACTTCATTCCCCTTTGTTTTAGTAGAGAGACAGAACATTACAAAGGTCGTGATAAGGAAGAGCCCCAGAGCATAAACCAGGGCTGGTGGCCCGGCAATCTTTTGCCCGAGGAGATAGGCCTCGGGATTGATAAAAATGATGACGAACGGGGATAGGATGTTGATGATCAATAAACCGATAAGAGAATACCGGGATATTTCGCGAATGAGTTCGATTCTGTAACGGTTAGCTTCCAGCATGATACTTCACTCCACATAATTATTTGAAAGATAATCCGAAGTATGGTTTTTATCAGGCTACTCTCAGATAAAATCCTTGGCCAACCGACCAGTTCTCTGCTCTCAGCCAGACTCCCACCGGGTACTGATGAGCCTCTTCTCCCCCACTTTCCGGAATTTCAGGAAGTCCGGCTTTGGGAGATGCAAACAATTCAAGGTCCATCTGCCTGGTATCTCCCGGTCCGATAACAATGCTGTCAGGTCTGTTAAAAGAAATTCCTCCTGCGGGAAGATCATCAACCGCGGCCAGCGTTACCGTAACCGGGTGTTTTGTTGCTGAGAATACGTCAAGAACGATGGTCGCATTTCTTCCTTTGATGATCACAAACGTTGGCCGGTAATATTTTTTGTATGCTGAGGCAAACCCCGTGGATGCAGTAAGATTGTACCGGAACATGAACGGGTAATCGGTTAACCCGACCGTTGAATTTTCCGGGGGGCGGATCACCGGCTGATCCCAGATCCCGGGATGGAATCGCGGATAGAACTGAGCATCAATTCTTTCCAGCAGGGGGTTGAGAAGAAAGGATCCTAGGATAAAAACAAGGATGAGCGCTGAAATGATTACTATCCAAGTGTTACGCTTCATCATGCACCTTCCAGATTTTTTTTATAAAAAATAAAAAATGTTATAAATTATACCACACTGGATCCACATACCTGCGTAGTGACAATCCTACCTGAGGTATCCCAGTTCGAGGTCAGCTGTAAATACTGGTTATTTGCAGGAAGGCTGCCGGCACTGGTTGTCTCCTGAGGGGTATGCCATTCATTTCCCCCTGACCATCCGACAGTCCTGGTCCAGTCAGCCTGGAACGGGGAGGTCTGGGTGTAGAAATAATGAGACGGCGGGACACTGTTCAGATAAAGTTCTGTTGAAGGAGTGATCTGGGTCACATAACGGGACATGTTTACGGTATCGGTATGGGATGCTGTATACCAGGTTCCCGAGATGGGATTCCTGAAGTGCATGTACCAGACCGGCCCATTCTCAATATAGAAGTACCATTCCAGATACGTCGACAGATCGGTTACATCCATGGTGAGCGGGGTTGACAATGCATAATCATCATGAACAGACACGAAATCGATTATCCTTCCATCTGTCCTGTGGTAAACGATATATTCCACTGCATCAGTGGGCTGCTGGAGATACAACTCCATTTCATGATAGCTGAAAAACGATTCGCCGGAATTGGAGAAACCTGCCGGCTGCATTTTCCCGGTAACTCCGTTAATCCGGTGCAGGTTGAAATAATCAGAGTAGAATCTTCGTTCCGCCAGGCTTGTACTTGATATGGATGCAGCCCGCTGTATGGCTGAAGCGGCTGATGAATCAGCAGGAACTTCCGGAATCAGTAAGTTTTCATTTTTTGCCGATTCCAGTTTGCTTTTTGTTTCTTTCATGTTATTGAAATTGAGCAGCATTGCCTGAGGACAGGTGATCGAGACGGATTCGCCTTTTTCCTGTACCCGGAGCAGATTTTTCGGTGCCCAGATCACTGACAAGGGGCGGTCAGCCAGCGATGAAGACTCACCTAAGAAATCCGTTGGTACATGCGCCGGACTTCCTGCCTGCTGTTTGACAAAATGAACCTGCCTGTGCGGGATTGAGAATGTCACCGAACCGTTGCTATCGGTTAGCCCGTTTGTTGCGAGCCAGTCTTTTGATACGAGCACATAAACAAATTCGATCTGCTCTTTATTATCATTGGGATTTTTCGTCACCTTCGCAAAGGGAGGCTCATCCAGTATTCCGTACCGGATCGGATGATAATTAGGATCGATATCAGGCGGTATTGCTGTACTGCCGGGAGCGGGAGTTTGTTCTTCCGCCGCACTCACCATCGGTACCATAGCCATCGCCGCCAGCAGCAATGCCAGCAAAACGATGCTTAAATTGCGTAGTTGCATTTTTTCTACACCTCTTGTGCAAATTTTTCGATACGCTGCGCTCACAGGGCACGGGAAAAAACTTCATAGGAACAGAAGATAATGATCTCATGCCCTACGGGCGGGACCGGGTTCAATTTGGTTTCGACGCCCTTGTGAACCCGTCCTTTTTCCTCGGCAGTCCTTCCATGATTTCCGGCCGGTTGGCTGGCAGCAGAAATTTCAGGAAATCCTGCTATGTAGAAATATTCTTTTTATATTAATAATAAAATCGCAAAGCGATATGTCATGCATTGAAAAATAAAATCAAAAAGTTTAAAAAAAATACCCAAAAATTTCCCCACTCCCACTTTTTTCCCCAAAATTCAATCCCTCTGCATCGTAAATCATCTCAGTACAAACACACCCGACCCGGTACCTTGCCAGGCATAGACTCCCCATACCCCTCTTCTCCCACCCCCAATCCGGGCCCATATAGGGCCCCGTTTACCAATCCGGCGATCACGTTTTCCAATCCCACAGGAAACGGTGTCCACGCGGATCGAAAAGTCGTCGAATTGCAAATATTTCCAAAAAATACCCGATTATCAAGGAATTCAGACCTGCAAAATAGCGGGTTTTGGACAGGGCCTGTTTTTCCCAAAAATTATAGGTGGATTTCGTTCAGGGCGGCTGCTGCAACGCGAATATGAGCGAAATTTGCAGGGGATTCCTGCTGATTTCTGCATATATCACGGGTGGTCTGTTTTTCCTTAAATCGGCCATAGGAACGCACCGGTGAATGAATTATTCAGGGCACGATTTGGACGTATTTTGGCAATTCTTCAAAGAATTAACGTATTTATTGGTTTTCTGTTTTCCAACCCGTGGAAAATATGGAAAAGGAATCTGTTAGGGGGGTAATCCGGGCCCTCTGCGGCCCCGGATTGCCTTTTCCGGAGGCCGATCCCGAAGTCAGGTTGCAAAAAACACCGAATTATACGCACCCGTATTCCTGGAAACGATTTTACACGCGATTTACGTCAATCTGACCATTTTACGTGGCGTTGAAAAAACCCTAATAGTGCCTTTTGGAGAGGCGATCCCGGGCCGGATCAATCCTGACTAGGTGAAAATGAAAAGAAGGGCGGTTTTGGGAAGCGATGGATAAGGATTTCCGGATCACAATCCGTGGAATAGAGTGTGATCCTGTGTTCCGTGTTGCCATTCCAAGCTTGTTATTTCCACCGTTGACATGTAACCACGATTGCCCATGAACCGAACACCAAGAGAGCGAGGAGTGCCAGGGGTTGGCCTGCCTTCATTGTTCCGGTAGGTTTTTGAGAAAGTCCGGCACTTTTCACCATTGTTGTCGTGAACAGTGGAAGCGTTCGAACCGGCAGCGTTCCAATGGCGAGACGTTTTACATTGCCTTCCTGATCTATCCGGAAGATAGTTCCATTATACGATCCTGCGACGATGGTATAACCATCAGCAGACAATGAAACGCTTCCTGCTCCGATATCGACAGGAATTAATCGGATCCGTGTTCCGTTTTTGTCAAATATTGACACCTCTTTTTCCGAACCGGAGATTATTGTCCGGCCATCCTGGGAAATTGCAATACTGGTGATATCCCTCTCATACGTCTGCCAGAGTTGTTTTCCGCTCCTGTTGAAAACCTGAAGGGTGAACTTGCCACCTGTTGCTATAGAATTCCCCTCCGGGGAAATGGCAATAGCAGACGGATGGTCCCTCGGTATAACCTCCGAGATCAATTCTCCCGACTGGTCCAGAACAATAAGGCGATACGAATGAACTGCGGCAATGGTACTGCCATCAGGTGAGACTGCAACGAACGTGATGCCATCGGGAGCCGGATACCGCCAGAGAACCGTACCGCTTCCGGCATAGGCACGCACTTCGCTGTTACCCCCGATCCTTGTACCGACAACAAGATATTTTCCATCAGAAGTAATTGATGCCCCTGATATGCCGGGTTCACGGCGTTCCCAGAGAATGGTGCCATTCCGGTCGAAATGATGAATCGTATCTGTATACGGGGTTGACGGACTGTCGCTGTTGATAATGTAACCCTGCTCGCCATCTCCGGTGATCATAACCTGCGTGAATCTCCCCATACCATCAAAATTCCAGAGAAGATCCCCTTTTTTATCCCACCCGAATACCCTGCCATCATCTCTGGCGGCAGTGATGATTCCACCGTCATCTGAAATCGACAGGCTGGAGATATTTTCCCCGATCTTGTAACCCCAGACGGGAGTGCCGTCTTTTTCCAGGAACCTGACCGTTCCCAGAACCGGATCGCCAGTGACAAAATAGTTACCATCAGCAGAGACAGCGACCCGGCTGAATGTATCAGGAAACCCGTTGCAGGTAACCGTCTGGGTGGCATGTACTGGCAGAAAAAAACCGGTTGTAACAATCAACGTGATAAGAAAAACCAATACCCGTGATCTGTTTTTCATGAATGGATCCTTTTCTCTCCTTTTCATTGCTCCAACATCAGAAAAAATGGTTTTATTGGGTAATAATATAATTCTGATACCCCGTTATGGAACTATACTGGTTAGGTGGGTAATCCCAGTACGTTTTCGGGGATGATTTCCATGTATCAGAGAACTTATACAATTTTTTGCCCGCTCGTGTACTGCCAGTAACCGATACAAGTTCTTGCATGCCCGTTATGTCCGATCTTTAGCGGTCTGTTGGCATCAATTTCTGTTTTGATCATTTCGTAGGTGACATCTTGTGGGTAGCTGGACCAATAGTCCGTATAAGAATACGGTTTTCCCAGACCGCCGCTTGAATACGAATCAAGGTAGTACTGAATTTCATCATCCCAATCCTCACGGTAACCCGTATTATGAATTCATGATACTCACTTGTGCCACAACCTGAGTCATATTATTCACATCCGGGGGAATTTTTTCCAGGATTGCGACCTGATAGGTTCTGCCCACTCGGGAATGCTGCATCCCTTCAGAAGCAACCAGTTTGAGATCGAATATCAAAGAATCGGTTTCTGGATGAAGCGGACGAATGGTATCCGGAATATAAATGATCGTTGAGTAAGCATGTGCCGGGTCGTTTCCATTCGTATTCCCGGTATATGCTGACGGGGACAGGGGAAGAACCGGAGAAAAGGATTCACGGGTGATGTTTTCGATCCAGGTTCCCTCAGGATATTTCTGGTAAAATTCTGCATGGATATCGGTTAAGTTCCTGCCAACACTCTCGAATGCCAGCATCTTCCCGTACCGTGTCATGACGAGGACGGTCTTCCAGTTACCAAATGTCCGGTACTGGAGCTCATCGTCAGAGAATACCGGTTGGTCACCCCGTACTGGAAGGGGCACTATAATATCCGTGATCAAGCTTGGTTCGTAATTTTCCAGGCCTTCGATATCGACAGTGTATTTATAGACGCCCGGACTGTTGTTGATATACACGATTCCGAAAAACCAGACAAGTGAAATTACTACAATAAACGCGATGATCCCGACAATGAGAATTTTTCCGTCAGCAATTTTCATGGTTCCTTCATTCCTTGGGTGATAATTTAAAATGATTTTCCTTCAAACCCGGCTCTCATTGATCTTTCTCAACAGATAATCGGGTGCCTTTGCCGTGTAGGAAGTATCGACCAGCACAACCTTCCCCTCGAAATTCACAAAAACAATGATGCGTTCGGCAGTCCTGTTCTGCACTTCAATGGTAACTGCATACATGTCCTCACGTTTTCCATCATGCATCGAGAGAGAAGCTGAACCGACGTCTGCGATCCTGTATTCATTATTATCGATACGGCTGAGTGTCTGGCTGTCATTTAATGCAATGCGGATCGCGTCACTCCCGCTAATCTTCTCTTTTCCTGTACACCCGCTTACAGAGATCAAAAAAAATATGAAAATCAGCAGGATTACGATAGGGGGAAAAAAGTGATCTCTGTTTTTCATAACCGCTTCGAACATAAAATCCAGGTGTTTAATTGATCCACGTTGTCATTTTATACGCACTGGATCCCCAGGGTATATACCGGTAATACATTACCGGTCTTGGAGACCTGGTTTACCGAGATTATGGGGATGAACCCCGGGATATAATTTTTGGAAGTCTACTGAGGATATTCAACACCTGGATATTTTACAATGGGCGGATGGATGGGTGCTGTGAAATTACTGTATTGCATATACCGTTCGGTGCCAAAAACGGTATCAGAAATACCTGAATTGATCGATAAATCCTGATAATCTGCAGATACAATACGCCGGGTTCCATCGGAATCATACAATTCTATCCTTTTCACAAGCCATGATCCGGCATCCACCCATGCTTTAACCCGGGAAAACCGGAATTCTGAAAATTTTAGGTTGAAATCATCACCAGGTCTTTTTGGCCGTATCTCAATAAGGTATGCCGGATGTTTTTCAAGATAATCAACACCGGCGAAACTCGTATTGCCCAATGGAATTAACCGGTTCAGGAGGCCCTGGTAATCCCGGCTGGTGGCCTCATTTCCATTAGGATTGATTTCAGCTGTGGTTGTTGCCTTGTGAACAGGATCAAATTCAACAAAGGTCCCGGCATTCGCAATCAGGATAGTTCCTGGATTCCGGCCTGAAGACTCGAGATATTCCACTTTGTATTTGTCCGGGTACCTGACCTGAATTTTATAGTATTCTGAGATATGATTTTCGTTATCATACGTCAGCGATACTGTCCCTGAATAATCCTTAATTGACGACTGGTGTTCAGTAAATGACGTCATTATTTTATTTTTATCAGATTCCAGAGTCTGGATCGATAAACAGCCTGATGCAATTATACACAACAGGATCAGTATACTGACAAAGGATTCAGTTTTCATTTTTCCTCTTTTTAGGTACTGTGGGAAATCGAGATTCTAAATCATAACCATTTAACTAAAAATTAAAAATAATGGTTTTCGGGTCAGGTTATTCCGGACCCGCAATAGTGAGTGGTATCAATACCTCCATTGCTATTCCACCAGGCCCATGTATCTACATATTGCTGATTTGCCGTGTAATAATTCCAAGTAACCGTCTGGCTTGGTGTAAACCATCCTGTTGTAGTTCTCGTATAATCTACTCTGATTGGTGAGGTCTGAGTACGGAATGAAAATAATGGAGGAACGTGCTGGAGTGAAAGCAGTTCAGTTGAACCTCGAAGGTCACGGACATAGTATGAGGGATTATCCGAATCATTATATGAAGAGGAATACCATGTCCCGGTTGACGGATCTCTGAAGTGCATCCAGTATATCCAGCCAGCCGAATTTTCAATGTAGAAGTAATACTCCACGTAGGGCTTATTTGTTACATCGATGTCAAGCATGGTATATGAAGTTCCTTCATCCCATAGTGCAAAGAAAGCTCGTTTCTGGTTATCGGTCCGGTGAAATGAGATAACCTCTGCCGTATCAAGGGTAGTAGAATAGGGGTAACGCGACAGATAAATCTCCATTTCATGGTAACTAAAATAAGACTCCCCGTTATTGTATGATCCACTGGGGTAGATCTTCCCGGTTATTCCATTAATATGATGCGCACAATTGTTATCCTTATACCATGACCGCTCCTGAAAATCGCTCGCTCTTATCGTACTGGAAATCTGCTGCGACTCAGCTGAAGGGATTGTGTCAGAGTAAATTTGCAGATTATTGTCTCTGGATGAGACAGTCCTTTCCCGGGCTTCGTTCAAATCACTGTATTTCATCAGCAGATCCTGCGGAAATAATATTGTCATTAAATCTCCGTTTTCAGATATCTCAACCATATGACTTGGAGCCCAAAGAACCGATACCGGGCCCTCAGTCTGCACAGGCCCTGCTAGGGAAAGATCCGGAATTGGGGCTTTTGATCCAGACTTTTGATTGATAAATCTCGCCGATGATTTAGGAACGGTTACTGAGATTAATCCTGCCGATCCATCAATCGTTGTTTTTATGTCTTTTTGGGGGATTATAACAAGAATAAACTTTTTTTCCCTATCGTTGACTTGTGGTGTAGATTTCCTGTCCGCTAATGATTGAAGATCATAAATCTTTGGCGGATGTACTGGTGCATCTCTTAATTCATCCATGGTTAATTCTTTTTTAATCTCATTTGGTGGATTTATTGCACCATTGTACAATTCCTCCGCGCTCACCATCGGTACCATCGCCATCGCTGCCATGAGTAACAGCAGGACGACGCCAATTGAACGTAGTTTCATTTTGGTTCCTCCATTTTTCCACACGCTACGCTCGCAGGGCACGGGAAAACCTTCATAGGAACAGAAGATAATGATCTCATGCCCTACGGGCAGGATCGGGTTCAACTCACTTGCTAAGGTAGAGAACCCGTCCTACGTTTTTGGCAGTCCTTCCCGGATTTCCGGCAGGTTGGCTTGCAGCAGAAATTTCAGGAAATCCTGCTATGTAGAAATATTCTTTTATATTAATAACAAAATCGCAAAGCGATATGTCATGCATTGAAAATGAAAAACAAAAGATTTAAAAAAAATACCCTCAAATTCCCCCGCCCTCCACTATTTTCCCTAAAACCCACTCTCTCTGCATCGAAAATCATATCCGTACAAACACGCCCGATCCAAACCATACTTGGCATAGACCCCCCTCCACCCTCCCGCTGATGCAGGGGTTGGGTCGGCCTACTTCACGATCACGGTGAGATTGAACGTAAGCATCCCGCTTTCATCCGGGGAGAGAACTAGTTTACCGTTAAGGACTGATGTCCCGGAGCTGACCGCACGATACCGGGCCCGGTAATTGCCAGTGTTGTTCCAGTAATCGCCACCACTGGTGTATCTGCCGGTATTCAGAAGTTCAATCCCACATCCGGATCCATGCACGATCCATTGAAAGGGCTGGCTCGGTGCATAACCGAGATTTATCTCAACAATCTCCCCCTTCTCAAGGACGATAATCCTGCCGGTTTCGCTCCTGTTAAGGGAATACCGAATCCCGGGTATCGGGTCCTGGAGCGGGACCGTAGTATCGATCGAAATATTTATCCGGGTTTCAGAACTGCATTCAGATCCGGGACTCTGCGTTGAACCAAATTGGGATTCAGATGGCGATGCCGGATGATCTGTGGTCTTTGCAGGAGAATCTGGCAATACAGTCGTTGTATTCGATGTCTGTGATGAGGTAGTATTCGTTATACAACCCCCGGCAATAAGCAGGATAACGAGACCAATGAGAATCACCGGATAACAGGCAGATAAGTTCCATTTTTTCATCATCGCAAGCCTCACGGTAACCATATCATGGTATGCTGAAAAGAATTCCTGTTAGTCTGCATTTTGGTAATGGTCTGTGACGAAAACAAACAAGATCCTTTCAGCATCAGACAGTATCGTACGGTTTCCGGATGAACGGACATGTGTTCCATCGGGAACCTCAACAACCTGCTGGCTGACGACACCGTTTTCCTGATCGATAACGAACCCCGATGTGATATTTTTCAATGTGATATACACCGCTACCGTGCAGGTGCCAACACTTGGCGTGGTCTTTGCTGACCGTGGTAAAAATATCCCTATGCCATCAATATACCCCCCTTTCATCAGCATGTCCTGCGCATTAGGATCTACCAGTACCGCATTGACGAGCAATTGAGTATCCGATCGTACGCAGAGTGTCTTTTCCTCCTCCTTCATAGGGAAGTACCGGATTGAAGGCATTGATTGTAAAATTTCTGACCGGAGTACGGGAGACATACGCTCCTGCAGGTAAACCTGTTCAAAGGTCTGTACAGGCTCCGGAGTTCCAGTTATTGGGGTCATGGTTGCTGTTACGGGTACCATATCAGGGGCACTGCTTTCCCTATGAATGCAACCGGACAAGCAGGCAATAACGAGAATTACCATAAGGATTGACATATAAAAAAAAGGGAGTTTTTCATAGGGTTCCTCAGTTTGCCGTGTGGAGTTTCACGCTCGATGGATTTGAAAGGATCTCGACATTTAATTGGGTGAGCGGGGCGCTTGTTGAGGTGAAGCGTTTCAGGACAACAGGCACGGGGTTCCCGTTGTACTTGTAGACCATGTTGTAAAACAATGTGTCGCCCGGAACATCGCTGTTGTCATCGATCCCCCATCCTTCAAGGGTGACATCCACCTGGACATTGGAATCGGGTACGTAGTTGGAATAGAGGGAACGATACTGCCCGTTGGTTACATCATAAATCTGAATGTACCATTCTCCAGTTGCAGAATACCAATACAGTCTCCCCTTCATTGTGTCGCTGGTGCTGGCCGTGATCCGGGTAGTTTTAAATGCCTGCATCCCGTCTTTCAGTGCCCATGACGATCCGGTCCAGTAGAGGCCGGTGGAGGGCTGGTTCCATTCAAGAACCGGCTGGACGATAGCGGTTTCGCCATAGGTCCTGATCGCGTTAAACAGGAATACGGGTTCAGCAGATTCCGATGATGGCGGGCTTGACGGCACCGTCCAGTATGCATCGAATTGCCGGATTTGTGCCATATTGTCATAAGCGTACTCGATCCACCCGTTGAAATTCGACAATGTGGCAGCAGCAATACCGGATTTTTGGTTGAGGGCATGCTCATTTTGGACAGTCTGCGTTACATTCTCACAGATTACTGTGAGGATGAGGTCTTTGCCATTGGTGACATATGTCACTTTACCTTTATTGATCACTTGCGAATCAGTAGGTACTTCTGTTACATAAGTCGCATGTTTCAGTCCGGATGGGGTGGAGATAACAGAGGATTCCTTGTCATCGGCAAGCAGAACCTGTTGGCCATCACGATCAAAGACCGTTGTTATCCCGTTTTCAGCGTGATGGATGATAGCGCCCTTCGGGATAGCCTGCAGACCCCGGGTGCCGGTAGGGCTGAGTTCTGTAGTCACAACGACCTTCTGCTGTGTTTCATCAAACATTAGTTTTGGAAGTGCGATCTTATCCACATCAATAAGATTGCCTGATATGGAAGCGGTCAGATCAGTATCTGCCTCTGCCGTCGCACTCACCATCGGTACAATCGCCATTGCTGCCAGCATTAATATCAGCAGGACGACGCCTGTTTTGGGTTGTTGCATTTTCTGCGCTGAATTACATACGTTCATTTTTGGTTTATCGGGATGGAATGAAAAAAGGAAATGAAGATCTTAAGCAGTTGCATCTACCATGATTGGGAATGGTTCCGGATCCAATGGAGATGTAACCGAGAAGATCCATACGGGTTTAAGGTAGGCATCCTTTGCATCTGAATTCCATGCATCAAAGAGCCGGTAACCGAGTTTTACTTCAGTAACTTTTGACCCTTCCGGAAGATTACCCTGTAATTTTTCTGTGGTATCGCGTACTTTTAGTTTTTCATAAGCCTTTTCGGCTGAAATTATTTTTACCTCTTTACGACTCTCGTATGTCGGCCATGCCTTCACAAGACTTGTAATTTCACCGTTTTCCCCAAGTCCAAGATTGATTGTCGCGCCAATAACGGGGAATCCGTCGAGGATCTGAATATATCTGACCTGTGTCTGCCAAGGATACTTCTCTTCGACAGAGTTGGTTGTCAGATTATACTTATACTGGTAGCGGGGCAATGCATCAACCAGTTGTGCATCTTTTGGGAGTCCGCCATATTTCTCAAGAGATTTTTCTGCGAGGGCCGGTGCTTTAGATGCAGAAGGAATCGATTTTCGAATCGTCATGCTTACATCTCCATTTCCATCTTGGATCATGTCTATTGATTTGATGGAATAGACCTGAATTGATGAGGGAGATTTTGGCAAGTCTGTGTTCAGTGTGAGTGACTCGAACTGACCTTGCATGCCCGGAAGAGCTACCTCTGCAGGAAGAACAATTGCCTGATTTTGCGTGTTCATTGATAATCCTATGATTGCAATTCCGAGAATCAGACAACTGGTGAGAATCAGACCTGCAACCATCAATCGAGACCGTTTCATCGACATAATCATCACGTCCTCCACTCAGCATAATAAACCGTATTGTCATCCACAATTTCACTTGAAGCTACCGTTCCATGACCCGGAAGATGATCATTTGATAATTGATCCGGTGTGTCAAATATTACCCGGACTAGGTGGTTGTTTCCAGCTAATACCGTCTGGGTTGCTCTTTGCCATGAATACGATATTGTGTAATCATTGTCGATACAGTGCTGCAGGAAACTGCTTGGGAGATTAGCGTTAACATTTTTCGTTGACGCGAATCCAAGGATGCCGTGAGAATTTCTCAGGGCTCCACCCCACTGGAGATCACGGAGCACCCAGCATGCATCCAAGACTACCCATTTGTTGGGTGATATAAGTCCCTGTCCCCATTTTTTATAAACATCGACAGTAGTCAGTGAGGAGGTTGGATAATTACTATACTGTACTTGCGTCGAAGTACCAATATAGTCACCATGGCCAAAGTGGTAGTGAAGATCTACATTATTCAGACCCTCGCCAGAAGTAGCAAAGTCTGTATCATCAACATTGCTGTTTGTCTCGTAAAACCTCTGTGACCACCCTTGTCCGGCCAGCCAGTTGTACACATAGGCATGACTATTCGTACCATAGGGATAGAGATTTGGTAATGAGTTAAAATTCTCGATATTTGTCATCGAGAATTGATATGCTGATACCGGTAATGTGATCACACATAGCGTTATCAATACCAGCAAGATCGCTCCATTTTTTTTTGGTAGTTTCATTGTTTCAACTCCTTGATTTTGTCGATAGCACTCGCTCGCGGGGCACGGGAAAACCTTCATAGGAACAGAAGATAATCTTCTCATGCCCTCGGGCAGGAACGGGTTCGACAGAGTCTGCTAACTTTTTGAGCCCATCCTTTTTTCTCGGCAGTTCTTCCCGGATTTCCGGCCGGTTGGCTGGCAGCAGAAATTTCAGGAAATCCTGCTATGTAGAAATATCCTTTTTATATTAATAACAAAATCGCAAAGCGATATGTCATGCATTGAAAAATAAAATCAAAAAGTTTAAAAAAATAAATGTTCTTCAACCCCATTTCATTAGCTTCCGTT
>JBAZQF010000014.1:0-63035 GCA_041645355.1 Methanoregula sp. | reverse complement strand
GATTTTGCCGCAAATCCATAGCAAGAACCAGATCCATAGGAAATCGCAACCACTATTAGGATAAAAGATCATTAAACTTTATGCAATTGTTGGTCAGCCCAAGCTCTATCACTGAAGCCAGACACTCCACTGCCGCTGACATAATCGATGTTAAGAAACCATCCGAGGGATCCCTGGGAGCCAACTTTCCCTGGGTTATCCGCGAGATCAAGTCGTTCTCGAAAAAACCGGTGAGCGCAGCGATTGGCGACTTCGATTATAAACCCGGCGGGGCTTCACTGGCGGCCTACGGGGCAGCCTGTGCCGGGGCTGACTACGTCAAGATCGGTCTTGCATTTGAGGGAAAGGAACAGGCAAACGATGTCATCGATGCCGTTGTCAAGGCAGTCAAGGACGAATTCCCTGAAAAGAAGGTCGTGATAGCTGCATACTCGGATTATGAGCGTATGCACTCGATATCGCCGTTTGATATGGCTCCGATAGCCGCGGAGTGCGGGGCGGATTTTGCCATGGTTGATACCGGGATAAAAGACCGCCAGAGCACGTTTGCTTTCATGGATGAGGAGCTGCTCCGGTCATTTACCGAGAAAAACCGGAAGCTCGGCCTTGGGACTGCCCTTGCCGGGGCCCTGAAGTTCGAAGATATTGAAGCACTAAAAAGGATCAACCCGGATATTATCGGTGTGCGGGGGATGGTCTGCGGGGGCGACCGGAACGCCGTGGTCCGCGAGGATCTTATCAAGACCGCACTTGCCATGATCAGGTGAATTATGTACGTTGAAAAACTGGATGTCCCACTTTCATTAACTTTTGACGATGTGCTGCTCGAACCCCGGGCTTCCTGGCTCGAACCTTCCGAAGCAGATGTCCGCTCGCGGTTCACAAAAAAGATCGATGTGAATATCCCGCTCGTTTCCGCAGCCATGGATACGGTTACGGAGGCCACCATGGCAATTACCCTGGCCCGTGAGGGGGGAATCGGGGTCATTCACCGCAATATGCCCCCCGAGCGGTCGCTCCAGGAAGTCACGTTCGTCAAACAGGCAGAGGAACTCATCGAGCGCGAGGTCCTCTATGTCGAGAACACCGCAACCGTCTCCGATGCCGAGCGCATCATGCACCAGTATAGCATCGGGGGGGTCCCGGTCATTGACAAGGGAAAGATCATCGGTATCGTGAGCCGGCGGGATGTCCGGGCAATCGTGCAGAAACGCGGGGACGAGAAGATCACCGCGATAATGACAAAGAAACCCATTGTTGCCGACGAGGACATAACCTCTGAGAAAGCGCTCGAGATCATGTACACAAACAAGGTCGAGCGTCTTCCGGTTGTGGACAAGAAAGGGAAACTTATCGGGATCATCACCATGCAGGACATCCTCGAGAAACGCCAGTACCCGCGTGCCTGCCGGGATACCAAGGGTAATCTCCGCGTGGCTGCCGCTGTGGGTCCCTTTGATTTTGCCCGTGCGGAACTTCTCGACCAGAACGGCGTGGATGTCCTTGTCGTGGATACCGCCCACGGGCACAACATGCGGGGAGTGGCAGCCATCAAGGACATCAAGGGAAGCATGAAGGCGGAGGTGGTTGCAGGAAATATTGCAACAAAGGAAGCTGCGCTTGCCCTGCTCGATGCCGGTGTTGACGGGCTGAAAGTCGGTATCGGACCGGGCTCGATCTGCACAACCCGTATCGTTGCCGGAACCGGTGTCCCGCAGATCACTGCTGTTGCACAGGTAGCAGATGTTGCGCATGCTGCCGGTGTGCCGGTCGTCTCAGATGGCGGAATACGATTCAGCGGCGATGTGGCAAAAGCCATAGCTGCCGGGGCAGATACCGTCATGATGGGCAGCATGTTTGCCGGCACCGATGAATCGCCCGGGAAAGTGATCAGCATGAAAGGCCGGCGCTACAAGCAGTACCGGGGCATGGGATCGCTCGGTGTCATGAGCAGCGGGGAATCGAGCGACCGGTATTTCCAGAAAAAGGGAATTGGCAGCACGAAGTTCGTTCCCGAAGGCGTGGAAGGAGTAACCCCGTACGTGGGTCACGTGAGCGAGGTCATCTACCAGCTTGTCGGGGGCCTGAAATCCGCAATGGGGTATACCGGTTCAAAGACGATTGCCGACATGCACGCGAATGCCCGGTTTGTCCGGATTACGAATGCCGGCATGACCGAGAGCCACCCGCACAATATCATGATCACGGACGAAGCGCCGAACTACCGGCTCTTTGAATAATCCTTTTTTATCACAAGATTTATTCTCCGGCAGGCTTTAGTCATCGTGTGGATATCTTCATTCTCCGTCACGGGAAAGCAGAGGCTGCCGGTAAGGGGGTGGCCGATGCAGATCGCCGTCTCACGGGTAAGGGCAGGGATGAGATTCTTGCCGTAGCACTCTGGATGGCATCGCACGACTACCTCTTTGATGTCATAGCCACAAGCCCGCTTGTCAGGGCTCAGGAGACTGCGGCCATTGTAGGGGAAACTCTCGGAGAACCCGGGCAGATCGCAACCTGGGACTATCTCATCCCGGGGGGAAGCCCGGATGAGGTCTGCCGGGAGATCAGCCAGTTCCCTGAGGATAATATGGTCCTCCTTGTCGGGCATGAACCGCTCCTCTCAACACTCATCAGCAGGATCATTACCGGTGAAGACGGGGCAGGGATTGTGATGACCAAAGGGGGCCTTGCCAGGATCCGGAATTTTTCTTATGCCGGAAGGCCATCCGGTGAATTACACTGGCTGCTGACGGCAAAACAGATGGCGGGAATTCTCCGGTAACCGGCATTTCCAAAAAAGGGTTTTTGGCATTCCGTTCAGTTTTTTTTAATTTCTTACAAAAAGGGCATCGTGCACGATTTCACTTCCGGACAGACTCAATCAGGCCCCGCAAGGGTAAACTTCCATGAACAATACCGGGTTCCGGGCTGCAGTTCCGGGGGGCAGGAGAGGCATTCAGTCACCACCCGGGCATCAATAGTCCGGGCAAAGACGGGAAATTCAATAAGCCCGACAGGCTTGCAGGGAAAATGCGGCATCCCCTTGCGTTCCCGTGCAGCCTGCACCCGGCAGGTCTTTGTTTCAACAACCAGTGTCTTTTCATCCGGGCGGTGGATCGCGTACTCGTTGACATGAGTGAAGAGCCGGTTTCCAAACGCGATCTCAAGGGCATCCAGCCCGCCCTGTTCCGGCAGGCCAAGACGTTCCTTTATTCGCCGGGCTTCGATCACTGCAAATTCTTTCCAGACATTCCCGTCCATCGCCACGGCGGTATCCATGCCATATGCCTGCTCGACAGCCTGGAACCAGAGACCATCTATGGCAAGCCAGTTCTTTGCCGCATCGGCAAGTTCGCTTTTCATCTCATCCCGCAAAGGTGCCATTGACAGAAGCTGGAATGTCCAGGGGCAAAAAGGTGCCGGAAGCAAAAGGGATTTTTATATTGCTTCCGACAGGAGCCCATATCATCCCTTCCAAAAACCAAAGCCGGATCGCAACACCCAAAAATTCCAAAACCCAAGAGAATACTTGATGGAGGATTCTGACCGGTACAGGAGAGCCACCTTTGCTGCCGGTTGTTTCTGGGATGCCGAGGCAGTATTCCGCAGGCTGAAAGGAATTGTTGCAACAGCTGTCGGCTTTACCGCAGGTTCGCTTCCGGATCCCACCTATGCACAGGTAAGCAGCGGAACAACCGGGCACGCAGAGGCAGTGGATATTGTCTATGACCCGGCGATTATTACGTATGACCAGCTCCTCGATGCATTCTGGGAGATACATGACTCGACAGCACAGGAAGTGCAGGGTGACTATACCGGTTCCCAGTACCGTTCCGCCATTTATTATCATGATGATGCCCAGAAGGCGGCGGCAACCGCATCCCGGGATCGTTTACAAAAATTAAAAAAATACCGGAAAAAGATCATTGTAACTGAGATCCTGCCTGTATCCCGGTTCTGGCCGGCAGAAGAGTGCCACCAGCAGTTCTTTGAGAAATGCGGGCAGGGTTACTGTACCAGCCGGCAGTTCGATGAATAACAAAACTTCCCGCATCTCCCCTTTTTTTCCCGATTTTGCGGATCATGCTTTGAACCGACAGGTTCGACAAATGTACCCGGGCTATTTTACCAATATAAGTGTGCATAAGCAAGATTCCTGATCAGAGTGTCTGGCACTGGAAACCTGCCATACACTCGTTTTCCCCTAAAAAGGCCGGAGCTCCGGCACAGGGGCAGCCTGCCGGCCCGCTTTCCGCGGCAGGCTGCCTTCTATGGCTCTCCGGCACGCGGGGAAAAACCCGGGCTTCGCTCATGCCTGCCTGCACACGGGCATGACAGGAAGCCTGCAGATTACACCATGACTTCAGAATGCAACCACGACAGCGAGACTCTCCTGCAGAAGAATGCAGCCATCAGGGATCCCGGATCCGGATACGGGAGCTGGTATGCTACCAGTCCGGTAAAACGGCTCTGCGAGCTTGTGGATCCAAGGCCCCAACTCTGAAAAACGAGCAGAACAATCAAAGCAGACAACATTTCTTCATTCAGATCCGGAGCCGGGACGGATTCCCGGCCCCAATGCGGGTATCATTTTTCCGGGACTGAATGGTTATTGTATCTTCCCTGGAGGATATTCCAAATTCCGGCAGGGAAACTCAGGTTACCGCAATGGAGAAAAATAATGACCTCTAACTCTATCCCGGTACCTTCAGGTTGTCTGCATGAATATCAACAGCTGGCTCAATCCCCGTCTTGAACCAAGATGTTCCAAAACCAATGGCTGCGGCATTTTTGCAAGAGAGCATATCAAAAAAGGCGAGAGGCTCGCTATCTTCGGGGGAAAGGTCATGCTCATCGATGATATGTACGCACTCCCGGCGATTATGCAGAGTTATACCATGCAGATCGAGGAGCGGTTTGTTCTTGGCCCTTCCGGCACGGTTCCGGAAGATACGGATTTTTTCAATCACAGCTGTGATCCCAACAGCGGTTTTTCCGGCCAGATATTTCTTGTTGCCATGCGGGATATCGCAGCCGGAGAAGAGATCACCTTTGATTATTGCATGACGGTTTCAGAATCATCCGGGAGCGATATGGTCTTTAATATGACCTGTTCATGCAATTCTCCCCGTTGCCGGAAGAAGATTTCTGAAGACGACTGGAAGCTTGCCGAACTGCAGGCCCGGTACAAAGGATTTTTCTCAACCTACATCCAGGAAAAGATCGACAGACAGAATAACGATTCCTGAAAGGAAAAAACTGCTCTGTAGAAAACGTTGGTCATATAACTCGATGACCCCCCTCTTGCGCGAATGAGTCCCCCGTTGGGGGACAAAGGCGCAGTGTGATGACCTCTAGTTAAGCTACCGGTAATACGTCGTTATCCCAAGTGGGGGTGCCACAGCGGCGGGGGCAAAGCCCCCGAAAGCGTCGAATTTTTCGAATCATTTCTACAGAGCAGAAAAACGAATGGGAATTCCGGTAAGTAATATTTAAAAAAAAATTACCGGATCTTTGATCCCGGCTCAACCGGTTTCAGGGGTACGAGAAGCGAGGCAGCATCACCTGCGGCAAGCACCATGCCATTGCTCTCGACTCCGAAGATCTTTGCGGGTGCAAGGTTCGTTACGACAACAACGTCCTTCCCGACCAGCTCTTCAGGCCTGTAGAACTGCTGCATGCCGGCAACTATCTGGCGTTTCTCGGTTCCGATGTCCACCATCAGTTTTAAGAGTTTGTTCGATTTCGGTACCGGTTCTGCGGACAGGACTTTCCCGGTCCGGATATCCAGTTTCTGGAATTCTTCAAAGGTAACCACGGGGATCTTCTCCGATTTCTTGTTGGCATCGGCAACGCGTTTCTGGAGCAGGGCATCAAGCTCTGCGATCTGGGTATCTTCCATTTTGATAAAGAGCGGGACCGGAGCCGGAAGGGTTCCCCCGGGCACCGGCAGCACGGCATCGCTGATTGGATGCACTGCCACGTGGTCAGGGAAACCCAGCATCTTCCAGCACCGTTCGGCAGCATCGGGCATAACCGGTTCGAGGAGGAGCGCAAGAGCTTTTGCGATCTGGACACTGTTCTTTATTACCTGGGCAGCTGCTGCACGGTCGGTCTTGATCAGTTTCCACGGGGCATTTGTCTGGATGTAGGTATTGCCAAACGCGGCGAGCGCCATGATCGCGTCAACGGCACCCTTGAACTCGTAGTCCCGCATCAGGGTATCGACATTTTTCTGGGCCTTCTCGATCTCGGCCATGATCGCGGGGTCGACTGTCCCATCTGGTATTCCCCCGAACTCTTTCTGGGCAAAGAACAGGGTGCGGTACACGAAGTTGCCAAAGATGTTGACCACCTCGTTGTTGATCCGCTCGCCGAACACCTTCCAGGAAAAGTTCAGCTCCTTGGTGTGGCTCGTGTACGCGAGCAGGTAATACCGGAGGTAGTCGGCAGGCAGGCCCTTGTCAAGGTAATCGTCATTGGTCCAGACCACATAGCCCCGGGACTTGGAGAATTTGTGGTCATCCACCTTGACCATCCCGCTTGCCACCACCGCATGGGGCACGCCGTACCCCGCCCCTTTCAGGAGTGCCGGCCAGAAGATTGAGTGGTGGTAGATGATGTCGCCACCGATAAAGTGGGTGACCCGGTTCTCACCGCACCAGTAGCGCTTCCAGTCTTTCCCATTCGCTTTTGCCCATTCCTCGGTGAAGGCGATGTAGCCGATCGGGGCATCCACCCAGACATAGACCACGAGATCATCGCGGCCGGGGAACTTCACGCCCCATTCGAGCGTGCGGGTGATGCACCAGTCGTGCAGTTCATCCTTGATCCAGCCGATGGCATAGTTCTTCGCATTGGTCGTACCCCGGACCGTTTCGAGATACGGGAGGAGGAAGTCCTTGAACTCCGACAGTTTGAAGAAATAATGCTCCTGGTCGCGGAACTCGGCTTTCGTGCCGCAGACTTTGCAGACCGGGTCCTTGATCTCGCCGGGCTCAAGGTGCTTGCCGCAACCCTGGTCGCACTCGTCGCCCCGCGCCGGCTTGCCGCAATGGGGGCAGATCCCTTCCACGTACCGGTCGGGCAGGAACCGTTTGCATTTCGGACAGTACGCCTGGTGGACAACCTGCTTGTAGATGTAGCCGTTCTTCTCAAGTTCGGTGACTATTGCCTGTGCCCGGTGGTGGGTGGCCGGGTCGTCGGTCATCCCGAAGCGGTCGAAGATGACGCCCATCCGCTTGAAGGTCTCGTCGAAATGCTTGTGGTAGCGTTCCGAGAGCGCCCGGGGGGAGATGCCGGCCTCTTCTGCGGATACGACAATTGGTGTCCCATGGTTGTCCGAACCGCAGACGAAGAGCACTTCTTCGCCTGCCCGTCGCATGTAGCGGACGTAAGCGTCGGCAGGGACGTACGTTCGCAGGTGGCCGAGATGGCAGGGGCCGTTGGTGTACGGCAGCCCGCAGGTGACGAGCAGCGGTGGCGGATTCATCAGTACTTTTTAGATGCTTATGAGTAATAAGATCTCTATATGGCAAAACGGCTGAATCTGGCAACGCGGGCATTTGGGGCAGAGCCCGGAAAGCCGGACGTGGCTGCACTCGCGGCATGGATCAAAGAACACAGGGGTAGGATGGCGGATATCATCACCTTCCAGCTCGACAGGACACTTGCACCCCAGCTCCCTGCAAAAATCGCAACTCCCTGTGCCGGCGGGAGATTTTACCAGGAACGGATCCTTGAGTGCATCCAGGGAATTGAAGACAAAGCAGCAGTCGGGGAGCTCTATCTTGATACCCCGGCGCTGGTAGAAGATGCGGCCGGCATTGTGGTTCAGAAAAAGGGAGCATGGTGTGCCCTGCCTGCCCCCCACGTTCTTGGGATTTCCGATTCCTATTACGACGACGAAGCTGAATGGAGCGATGCCATCTGCGGGACATACCGCACCCTGATGCGGACCTTGCGGGATACCGGGGTCTCAGGCAACATCCTGCTCTGCGATGCCATGGAAGATGCGGAGCTCGCAGCATTATCCCGGCATAATGTCTTCTTCTACCAGCCGGAGCCGGACCGTACAAGTCTTGCCAGACTGATGGAGCACCAGCGGCAGGTGGCAGCCAAAAAAGAGTTCCTGGAGACGGTCTTCGATCTCACTGATGAATATACCCTCCAGAAGATCTTTATCATCGACCCGGATCCCAAATCCATCAGTCTTGCCCTGTCGCATCTCGATCCCGATCAGGTTTTCGCCGGGGGATACTGCACAACCGATGATCCGGACTACTGGAAAGACCTGGTTGCAGCAGCGGCATATGAGCGCTGATCGCTTTGGATTGGTGTTCAGGAACAATCCATTGAAAAAAAGGTGGCCTTTATTGTGATACCTGGTGGGTTACTGCCGGGATGGTGATCTGGTCATAGTAAAAAGCCCGGTACCCGTCCGGGAACGTGATGGTTGTCACGGCTGGAGAGAAGTCCGGGGAAACCAGCGGGGCAAACCAGTAACTGCTGAGTACTTCCTGTGCCCGTTCAAACGAGAGCTGCGGGGTTGTAATCGTTACGTTTTTTCCCCCGGTCCGGGACACGGTTGCCAGGTACGGGATCATGAGATGCGCTGAAGAACTGGTTGCATCCTGGACCGCAATATCATGGAATCCCCCGGATTCAAATGCCGATTTCAGCTGGGCGGCAGGATCGGCCAGCCGGAAAAAGACTGCAGTCTGTTCAAGGATCGAGAGATCGTAGTTCATCTCAACCTGAGTATCGCCGTTTCCCGCAACCGACATACTGAGGGATTTCATGGTAAACGCTGATGCCGGCATCACGGTACATGCCAGGAGAACGAGTCCGATCATAGCGAGAAAGATCCTCTTCATGGTGACTGGTGTTGATGACCCGTGCTTAAAAATTGGTTTGATGGTAAGAGTTAAAATAATCAGGAACCCGGTTACGTTTTTTTTGGAGGGCCATCGGTTAATCCATGGACCGGATTCCGTAATGGCAAAGAGCGGCCTCGATACGGGGTCTGGACGGTTAAAAGACCGAAAACGGAAGGTGCCTGCCGGGGATCATTCCCTGCGGCAGGAGAGCACAAAAAGAGCCCCAAGAATTCCACAGACTATTACCGGCAGCGATACCGGGGATTTGGTTGTTGGAGCCGGGGTCGGTGCAACAGGATTCATCGTCACATAGACATCGACCGTCTCGCCGGCAGAGGGCTGCCGGGGGATCGTTCCGGTTGCAGGTGTGTAACCCTCTTTTGTAAGGGTAAAGGCTGAGTAGGGTGTGCCGGTCACCGATACCGGAACGGTCAGGACACCATTGTGCGTGAACCCGACAGGGTTCGAACCAAGGGTGACTTTGGCCCCCTCAACCGTGCAGTGGATGGCAATATAGCCATGCCCGCTTCCCGGGGGAGGTACGATCGTTGTTGGTACGGTTGTTGCTGAAGAAACGGGGACGAGCGTTACCCAGACCCCGACCGTTTGTCCTTTGGCAGGGGCTGCCGGCAGGGATCCGGATGCGGTGAGATACCCGCTCTTCTCTACCCGGTACGTTGTATACGGGGTGCCCGTGGTATAGACCGGGACGGTGAGGATTCCACCGGAGATCACACCTTTGTACGTGGTGTCGAAATAGACCGATGCCCCGTCAATACTCTCGTGCACCGCGATCCAGCCAACGTCCCCGCCAATGGGAGCAGCGGAGGTTGTCGGAACGGGAGTGGCAGCGGTAGTGACCGGGTTGAGGGTGGCATAAAGATCGATGGTCTCTCCATCAGCAGGCATACGGGCAATCGTGCCCTGGTACGTCACATACCCGCTCCTGCTGACCGTGAATGTGGTATACTGGGTACCGGTAGTCGCGACTTCAAAGGATTTTGATGTTGTCCCGCTCATCGTGCCCTGGGAGTCCCCATTAAACGAGACCGAAGCGTCGGCAACATTGGCATGAACATTGAGCCAGCCCTTTGTGCTGCCAGCCGGTTTCTGGGTAAGCGAGACCGTTATGGTAATATCCGAAGTCTGGCCGGGTGCGGGTTCCGGAATGGACCCGGACTGATCGTAATAGCCGGCTTTTGTGATCAGGTACCCCGTATACCCTGATTCATAGGGGATTTCGAGGATTCCATCCGAGATCGTTCCTTTCACCGAACCATCGACCGATACCTGTGCACCGTTTGCAGTGCAGGACGTGGGGGATAACGAGTCGCACTGGAAAACAAGGGTAGTTCCGCCACCGGGAAGAACAGCTGATACAGGAAGTGCAAAAAGACCTGTTATCGCGAGCAGGAGAAGTATGATACTTTTTGTGTGCAGGTTCATGACATCACGCATCCGTACTTCCGGAAATGTGGGTTGGATTTCTATAAGTAGTATATGACGATATGAAACAGGACACGAACAGCGGGTAATCGTTCCCACAACGGTTTAAAAAAAGGTAACCGGACCTATACGCTCATCGTATGGGTCACTGGCGGCATGGAAAGGGAGTTGATAAACGTCTCCTGGTATCCGTCCGGGAAGGTGATGGTGGTTACCTGCGGGGCGAAATTAGCCGAGATAAGCGGGGCAAACCAGTATTTTTTTAAGACTTCCTGTGCCCTCAAAAACGAGATAGCGGGAGTGGTAAGGGTCGTTGCCCCGTTGACCTGGGAGACGCCTGCATACGAGGGAACGACAATATCCGCAGAAGTACTTGTCACGCTGTTGACCGTTACCTGGCTGCCGGTATTGCTGTCAAAAGCTTTCTTGAGTTCTGCTGCGGGATCAGCCATCCGTAAGAAGACGGCGCTCTGCTCGAGCCACGAAAGATCGTACTGCATATTGATCTGCGCATCGCCATTGGGGGCGAGCGTCACGGAAAGCGACTTAGCCGTGAATGCCTGGGCGGGCATTACTGCCAATGCCAGAAGACACAGGCACCCGAAAATGAGGTAAACCCGTTTCATAGAGTATCGGGATCAACATTATCAGTTCTAGATTATATTCTTCGTGCTTCCCACTACGATGAGGCATTCAGGTGCCGGACGGAGTTCAGATGGCTTCAGCAGCCAGAACAAACTCATCGAAATGACGGCTCTTCTTGAAAAGCCACCACGTGAACCGTTCGACAACGGTGAAATTGAACGATCCCCCGGCTGCGTTCGGGTGTCCGCCGCCACCGAATGTACGGGCAATGAGGTGACTGATCGGAGGAACGGAGCGAAGCGAGAACTTACCGTCTTTTCCTATGATCACTTCGATATCCGTCTTCTTCTCGTCCCGGATGAAATGGGCAGTCTCGCTCGGATACCCGTAAAGAGGGGCAAAAGCGATCCGGTATTTTTTGCCAAGAAGGGTGGTGTGCTTCAGGCTCCGCTGCATCATCTCATCCATCTCGGACTTGATCTCCCGGTACTCCCGTTCGATCTGCTCATCGCTGAACACACCCCGAATGAGGCAGTCGCGGACATGATCCCGGTTCTTCTTGCGCTGGAGCACCTGCCCAAGCACCGCTGACCGGGGGTCTGCATGTTTCCAGAGATCGTAATCGCAGACAACCCGTGCGATCTCTCCTGCCACCGGGTTCTCCGGGGCAAGGTCGCGGGCAACGATGCCGGTTGCGCAGACCGTTGTATCGATGTGGAGCAGGGAGACCGTGCTCTCGATCTTCTTCACTTCCTCATCCCGCCAGCGGTGATGGTCCCGCCATTCCACGACCCAGCCGTTCTTTTTTGCCCGTGCTGCGGTCTCTTCGGTGTCGCGGTGATACCCGAGATCCGAGATGGAGAGCAGATCGCCTTTGCCCTCGCATGAGGCAACAAGGGAGAAGAGGGAAGAGAATTTCCCGACAGAACTCCAGATGGTAAATACCCCGTCCGTACCAAATTTTATCCGGTGGATAGCATCCGCTCCCACGGCATCAAGATCGTTATGCGTCAGGTGGACAACATGTGCCGTGCGGCTTTTTACGGCACTCACAAGCCCGGTATCCCCGGCACCTTCGTTCGGGAGCGGCATTGGATAATACTGTCATCCCCGCATATAAAAAAAGAACGGGAGGTCCTCAAGTCTGACAAACCAGATCATTTATTAGTCAAAAGTGACAACACTATAGTCCTGCCCTAGTAGCTCAGCTTGGGAGAGCGCTAGACTGAAGATCTAGTTGTCGCCTGTTCAAATCAGGCCTGGGGCACTCTTTGTTTTGCTGTTTTCATGCCGCAGTATACGTGCTCCCGTAAATCCCCTGCGATAACCTGATAAAAGAGGAAATAGCGGGCTGGTTTTGGCCGTATCGCATAAAGTATAAAATCCGGCTCATCGTTGTTTGTGTATCGGCTCACCGTTGGCCGGAGGAAGAGACATGGATCTGCTGATTGCCGGTGTAAGTATTCTTTTACTTGCCATTGCACTCCTCTACCTCGGCCAGCGCCTGAAGATCCCAAGTATCGTCAGTTTTCTTATCATCGGGATGATCGTGGGGCCTTATGGTGTCGGGCTCATCACCAACCAGGAAGCAATCGACACGTTTGGGAATATCGGCATCGTGCTGCTGCTTTTCACGATAGGTCTTGAGTTCTCCTTCCAGAAACTCCTGCGTTCGTGGCGGACCGTCATTATTGGCGGGCTTGTTCAGGTCTGCATCACGATCATTGCAATCACGTTCATATCAGGGTACTTCGGCATGCCTTTCAACGAGGCACTGATCTTCGGTTTCATCGTATCCCTCTCGAGCACGGCAATCGTGATGAAGATCCTGCAGGAGAAAGGTGAGGTTGATACTATCAAGGGCAGGACCCTGCTTGGCATCCTCATCTTCCAGGATCTCGCCATCATCCCCATGATGCTCATCTCGCCGCTCCTTGTCGGAACAGCCGGACCCGATCTGAACGCGATTCCCTTCCAGGTCGGAAAAGTCGTGCTCATCATCCTGATAATCGTGGTCATGGCCCACTGGGTGATCCCGGCCTTCCTCTTCCGGGTTGCAAAGGAGAAGAACCGCGAGCTCTTCCTCATCACCCTTGCCGGAACCTGTGTTATCATCGCCTGGCTGACAAGCGAGGCCGGACTCTCCTTCACCCTCGGGGCTTTCATAGCAGGACTGATCATCGGGGAATCCGATTACAACATCGATGCGCTCGGCCATATCATCCCGTTCCGGGACGTTTTTGCAAGTATATTTTTCCTTTCTATCGGCATGCTCCTCAACACGCAGACGGTCTTTGTTAATTTCTATTACGTGGCAATGATCGTCTTCATCATCATTGCAGTGAAGATCATGACCGGGGTTCTTGCATCCGCCGTGCTGGGCATGCCGGCAAGGGTCTGCGTCTTCACCGGCCTCGCCCTCTGCCAGATCGGGGAGTTCTCGTTCGTGCTGGCAAAAAACGGCCTGGATACCGCGCTTATCCCGGAAGGTGTGTACCAGGTATTCCTTGCCGGGGCTATCATCACCATGGCACTCACCCCGTTTGCCATGAACGCCTCCCCAAAAGTCGTGGACATTCTCTACCGCGTGGTCCCGGCACGGTTTTTCCGGAATAAGGAAGTGGCGGATGGCGAACAGGACACCGGACTTACCGATCACATTATTATTGCCGGTTATGGTATCTCCGGGAAAAGCGTTGCACGTGCAGCCACAATAGCCGGCATTCCGTATATGGTCATTGAGATGAACCCGGAGATCATCCGGCAGGAACGATCTTCATTCCGCCCCCATTTCATGTTCGGGGACGCGGTGCAGGCCGAAGTACTTGAGCATGCCGGGATTCACCGGGCCCGGACCCTGGTGATCGTTGTTTCCGAAGAAGAGGCCATCCCCAGGATTATTCATACAGCCCGGCAGCTCGCCCCGGATGTACATATCCTTGCCCGGACACGGCATATCCGGAATGCCCGGAGCCTGCTGGAGCTCGGCGCCGATGAGATCATCTCGGAAGAATTCGAGGCATCGCTTGAAATTTTTTCCAGGGCACTGAAAATATACGAGATTCCCGACGAGGAGATTGCCTACACTATCCAGCGGGTCAAGGAGCTGCGAACCGTCATGTTCACGAAGAGCACAGATGGCGAAGGCCAGCTTGCCGATCCAAGTGTCCTCTTCCATAACCGGCACGTGCATGCATTTACGATAGAACCCGGGTCTGATGCTGATGGAAAAACGGTAAGTGAACTGGAGCTCGGGACACGCTTTGGTATTATGGAAGTCGGGTTGCGCAGCCAGGGAAGGACCACGAGTATAATCGCCCCGGACCGGAAACTGGTTGCCGGAGAAGTGATCATCACGTTCATCACGGACCAGACGGCACAGGAACTCATGGGGCTCTTTGCAGGCAAAGAAGAAAGCTGACACGTTTTTTTGAGGGGAAGCCATGGAGATCTGCTTTCCTGGCCGGGGCACTACAGGTGCACCACAATTATTGGAAAACTGCACCATAATGGATGATTGATGGTGCGGTTAAAGAAAAAATTAAGAGCTCACCACCCCATTGACTATTACACACGACGGGAGATTGTGGTGCATGTCCGGGGAATATGAAAAGGTATACCGGGAAGCGGTGAACTTCCCGGAGCAGTTCTGGGGTAGAGCAGCCGACCAGGTGCGCTGGTACCGGAAATTTACAAGCGTATTCGATCAGAGTAATCCTCCATTTATCCGGTGGTTTGATGGAGGAATGCTCAACTCCTGCTACAATGCCCTTGATTATCATGTGGCGAACGGGCTTGCGAACCGGACTGCGCTGATCTATGACAGCCCGGTAACCAATACCGTAAAAAAGTACAGCTATGGCGAACTGTGCGATCTCGTGGCCAGATGTGCCGGCGGGCTTGTAAACCTGGGGATTAAAAAAGGCGATCGGGTCGTCATTTACATGCCCATGATCCCGGAAGCGGTCATCTCCATGCTTGCCTGTGCCCGGATCGGCGCCATCCATTCGGTTGTTTTCGGGGGATTTGCTTCACGGGAGCTTGCAACCCGCATTGAGGATGCAAAACCCCGGGTGATCATATCAGCTTCGTGTGGCATCGAAGTGACCCGCATCATCCCGTACAAGCCTCTTCTCGATGGTGCAATAGATCTCTGCACCCACAAACCATCAGCGTGCATCATTGTCCAGCGCCCGCAGTCTCCCTGCATACTCCACGAGGACCGGGACATTTCCTGGGAAAAGGTGATGACCGCTGAGCCGGCAGCCTGCGTGCCGGTGGCAGCAACCGATCCCCTTTACCTGCTCTATACTTCCGGGACAACGGGAAAGCCAAAGGGAGTTGTGCGGGACAACGGGGGTCACCTGGTTGCCCTGAAATGGAGCATGAAGAATATTTATGGCATCCGCCCGGGGGAGGTCTTCTGGGCAGCCTCGGATATCGGCTGGGTGGTCGGCCATTCCTATATTGTGTACGGTCCCCTGTTTTACGGTTGCACAACCATACTCTACGAGGGAAAATCCGTAGGTACCCCGGACCCCGGCGCGTTCTGGAGGGTGATTTCCGAGCACAAGGTATCGGTCCTCTTCTGTGCACCCACGGCATTCCGTGCAATACGCAAGGAGGATCCCGGAGGGAGCCATATCCGCAGGTACGATCTTTCAGGGTTCCGTATGCTCTTCCTTGCCGGGGAGCGGTGCGACCCGGATACCCTTTTCTGGGCAGAAGAGCAGCTGAAGGTTCCGGTCATCGACCACTGGTGGCAGACCGAGACGGGCTGGGCAATAGGCGCAAACTGTGCCGGGCTTGAACTCCTGCCGGTGAAACCCGGTTCCTGCACCAAAGCTGTTCCGGGATATGCTGTCCAGGTGCTGGATGCACACGGCGCAGGAGTTCCACGGGGCGAGACCGGAAATATTGTGGTAAAACTCCCGCTGCCTCCCGGGTGCTTTACTACGCTCTACAATAACGATGCCGATTACGTGAAGACGTATTTCTCGGCTTACCCTGGATATTATCTCACGTCGGATGCCGGGTTCATCGATGATGACGGCTACCTCTGGATCATGGGGCGGACTGATGATATCATCAATATCGCCGGTCACCGGCTCTCTACCGGCGCTATGGAGGAGGTGCTTGCATCCCACCCGGATGTTGCGGAATGTGCTGTTGCCGGCGTCCATGATCCCGTGAAAGGGGAAGTACCGCTGGGTTTTGTTGTATTAAAAGCCGGGGTCAGTAAAACACAGGAGCAGATCCAGCCGGAACTTATCAGCATGGTCCGGCAGAAGATAGGGCCAATCGCCTCGTTCAAGGCAGCGGCAGTGGTAAAACGGCTCCCCAAAACCCGGTCGGGTAAGATCCTGAGGGGGACTATCAAGAAGATTGCAGACGGGGTCACCTATACGGTACCGGCAACAATCGATGACCCGGCAATCCTGGACGAGATTGCCCTGACCCTGCGGGGTATGGGATACCCGAAACGCTGACGCCCTGTATGGCACAAAGCTTCTCAAAATAGAACCCGCTGATGTGATCCGGGAACGATAATCCATACCCGTTCCGGGCAGACCATAACAGCGGTTTTCGCAAGCGATATATACGGTCATCATCCATCAGTGGATAGAGGGAGAAGAGCTTGAGCGGATGGGATATGCCAAAGGGAAAGATGAGCATTGTTGCGGGGATTGCTGCGATTATCTTGGGGATACTGGCACTGCTCTTCCCGGTGCCTGCATTTGCCGTCATTGAATACGTCTTTGCGATCTATGCAATCGTGATGTCGGCAAGCCTTGTCATGACCGGTATCGGTCTTCGGGACAGCAACAAAAAACAGGGACTGTTTCTGACGGCAGCAGGAATCTGTGGAGTTCTCATAGGGCTTTCAATTATTATTGCACCCCGGATTATGGCGATCACTGCAATGGATCTTATAGGAATCTGGGCGATCGTTGCCGGATTGAGTGATCTCTTTTTTGTGTTTACATCAGGCAATGGCGCGGAACGCACGTTCAAGATGGCAACCGGGCTTCTTACATCTGCTGCAGGAATCTTCATACTTCTGGCCCCCAGGACTGTTGACGGACTTATCCTGGTCACCGGCGTAGGTATCTTTGCCATTATCGCAGGTTTCCTCACAATACTCTTCGGGACAGCAAAACCTCAGGAGAAAAGGCCGGTTAATCATCTTATTTACAAATAATTCTCTCTTTTTCTCTTTGATCCGGGCGCCAAGTGAGAGATGAGTTCTCTCCTGCCAGAAAACCACGGGAAAAACATAACCGTAAAAGAATTTATTCCCAGAGAGAGAAATTTGAGGTTAATACGGAGAATCTGCCTGTTATGGAACTTTCTGAAGAGCTCGACCGGGAAAATAAAAAAGCAGAAGAAACAATCCGGAAAACCGAGATGAGGGACGAGATCGGGAGCCTGAAAGAGGAGATCAACCGCACAGGGCATCACATCTCGCGCGAACTTGAAAAGGAGGGCAAAAAATCCCCTGCACCGGCATCCGATGCAGAATAGATCGGATGAATACTTTTTTTATTTTACCAGGAATTTTTCGATTCCTGCCTTGAGTTCCGAGAGGGTGACCGGTTTTTGCAGCACCCCGAGTTTTGGATCCTTGAGCTTGGCGATTTTCTCATCAACCGCTGGGGATGCCGTGAAAAGGAGCACCGGCAGGTCACGGATGTTATATTCCCCGCGGATCTTTTCCAGAACTTCCCAGCCGTTCATGGGAGTCATCATGATATCAAGCAGGATAAGGTCGGGCGGGTCTTTCTGAATGCGTTCCAGGGCTTCCAGCACATCCGGTACAAGTACCGGCTCATAGTTGATCCGCCTTAGCAGGATCTCCATCAGTTCGAGGATCGGCTGGTCATCTTCGATCAGCATGATTTTATGCGTCATGTGGTGCCTCCGTTGGCAGTTTAATAATAAAGGTACTTCCGGTGTTCACGGTACTCTCCACGAGAATATCTCCCCCGTGCATCTCCATAATCCTTTTTGCTATCGAGAGTGAGAGCCCGATACGATCATATTTGCGTGACAGCTTTTCCGCATCGGCAAGCTGGAACGGCTCAAAGATGGATGCAAGCGCACTCTCGGGTATACCAACACCATTGTCCTGAATAGAGATAAGATGATGAGATCCATCAGGAGCAGGCTGGTAATATACCCGGATTGTACGCGGGGGTTTGGAGTAATTCACAGCATTTGAGAGGAGGGATGCAAAAACATTGTACAACCGGTTCTTATCAGCGTGAATGACAAGGTTTGCCGGTATGTCAACGGTTATTCCTGCTTTGGACAGATACCCGCCCGCGTCGATAACAGATCTCACAAGTTCCGGCAGGGAAAACTGGGAGTAGCTGAGCTCGAGTTTTCCGCTTTCCAGTACGGAGAGTTCCAGCATCTGGTTGATGATCTGCCGCTCCCGGTCTACGCTCGAGAGGCACCGTTCAAGTATCTTTTTGGTCTCATCAGTGATGCCAAAACCGGATGGATCGGATATCAGGAGGTTTAAGTAGCCCAGGATCGGCTGGAGGGGGGTTCGCATCTCGTGGGCAACCGTGATGATGATCCCCCTCCGGTGTTCGTTATCGAGGCGGATCCTCTCCTCCAGTTTCTGCTTCTCTGACAGGTCCACGATATTGATCATGGTTGCAGGTTTTCCAAGATGCATTATTGCGTTGGTGAAAATGGCACCGCTCCGGGTCTTGTTCTCTTTTGTTATGAAAATGAATTGTGCTTTTTCTGAATCCCGTACATTCATACCCGGGCGGGAAATGAACTCACGATACCGTTCTTGATCACCCGGATCGATCATGTCTGCAAGGTCTTTTCCCATAACCTCAACCGGCTTAAAGCCTGAGAACGCAGAAAAGGCCGGGTTTGAGAACCGGATCTTCCCTTCCTGGATGATGAGAATCCCGGTGGGGGAGTGCTCAGTGAGCTGCCGGTATTTCATCATATTATCATTATTTGCTTTCTCGGCAAGCTTCCGCCCGTTGATGTTGATAGCGGTACAGCTGAACATCATCTCATCAATAGCACTCCAGGAGAGGTTGACCCAGCAGGCATCTCCTTCTTTTGTGGTAAACCGGGTCTCGAAATCCTCAGTGGAAGTCTCTGTGCTGATCCGTTCCAGGAAGCGTTCCTTTTCACGGGGATTATGGAGTATAGTGGTGAGACTATGGGACAGGATCTCATCCCCGCGGTAATGGAGCATATCGAGGAACCGTGAATTCGACTGGATTATGGAAAAATCTTTCCGGCTGAAGAGAACGATCCCAAGCTGGGAATGTTCAAACACCGAGCGGTACCGGATCTCGCCGGCACGGATCCGTTCAATGAAATGGGCAATGACCACCGCAACAATGATGAAAAAAACCGCCTCGGTTGTCACGCCGGCCATTGCAACATAATCCGGGAAATAATAATAATATCCAACGCTCTGGAAGGCTATTCCGCAGAGTGCGGCAATATAAATCCCTTTCCTGGGATAGAAGTAGGCTGCATAGATGATGGGGAGAAAGAAAAGCGGGTAACTGACAAGCCCGAGGGCCTGGTAAAATGATACTGCAGCGATCAGTATGCAGCAGACGGATAGGGAAACAATGACAAAAATACGGGCCAGGTCAGTATGAGAACCGGAAACGTGAAATCCCCGGATTGATGAACTGGACTTAGATACGCCGGTCATACGACATTCAATGTATTTGAACACTGACTATAAAAATAACCGGGTCTGGAACACCGGCCACTCCTGATTTTTTCCGGAACACCTGCAAATCAGTGGTTTGATATAACTGGCAGGGCAACCCGTTTACTGGATGCGACCGTACGTTGTTATCAATGCAGCAATGAGTGCCGACGGCAAGATCTCAACCAGGGAGCGAAGACAGGTGAAGATATCCGGCACCCAGGATTTTACCCGCGTTGACCGGCTCAAGGCCGGGTGCGATGCAGTTATGGTGGGGATAGGCACCGTTCTTGCAGACGACCCCTCTCTCACGGTCAAATCAGAAGACTGTCGCAGGATACGAAAAGAGCGGGGGGCAAACGAGCATCCGGTCCGCATTGTCGTAGACAGCAGGGCAAGAACTCCCCCGACTGCATCTATCCTCATCAAAGGCGAGGGGGACCGGGTGATTGCGGTCTCGGAACTGGCTGACGGGAAACGGGTAGCCGAGCTGAGGAAACATGCAACGATCATTGTTGCCGGGGAAAAAGAGGTGGACCTCAGAATCCTCCTCGGGAAACTGGGAGAACTGGGCATCCAGCGCCTGATGGTCGAAGGCGGCGGAACCCTGATCGCAGGCCTCATCTCTGCCGGCCTTGTTGATGAGATCTATAGTTATATCGGCAATATTATCATTGGCGGAAAAGACGCTCCCACGCTCGCCGATGGGCCGGGTTATGTAAACGAGACCGATTTTTGTCGTCTCGTTCTTATTGAAGCCCACCGCATGGATAACGGCATACTCCTTCACTGGAAAGTCGGGAACCCCGGATAACCCGTTGAGAACATACAGGTCAATACCCAAAAGCACAGGGATATCTTCGTTTCTGATTCAAAAAAAGCGATCCGGGGATTCCCCCGCGGATATCAGCTTCGGGTTTTGTAGGGAACAAGCTGGTCGATGACCTTATAGACACTGCCGGATTTCATGGTAAGGATAACTTCAACCCGGTCATTGCCTTTGGTTCCTTCAATTTCAACAATAGCACCCATACCGGGTTTATCGACACCCCCGGTAACAACCGAGCCGTCCGGCTTGGTGACGCGGACATCCATGCGGGAAACAGACATCAGTCCTTTGCCCCCATTGAACGCGGTCATAATCGTTGTCGAGTACGTGCCGGCTTTTTCTACGCTCACGCTGACAGCCTGACTCTCTGGAACCGCATCCGTTGGAGAAGGCACAAGAGAACTGGTTGTTTTTGTCGGCTGGGCGATGGTTGTTGCAACCGTTGTCGGGACTTCCGTGGTTTCAACAATGACCGGGGTTGGAACAGGAGTTGGAGCCGGCGCGGGCGCTGAAGGGAAAGTACAGCCCGCAGAAAACAAAACAGCGGCAATGAGCACCGCTGCAATATACAGGAAAGATCTTTTCATAAGAACACTTCCGCCGGATGAATATTTGAGGGTTATGGTACCGGTTGGAACTGCAGCGGACCGTACGGTTTTCTTAAATCCATTCAGTTCAGGTATAACAAACCCAATCCTCATCTCCCGGAATGGTAAACACTCATTCACGTACCTCTCAGTCATAATCCTTGCAGCTGTATTCATCCTGATCGCAATCCGCCAGGTCGGCAGGTTCAGCCTGAAGATCTGGCAGATCATGCTTGGCGGAGCAGTAGCAGTCCTCATAACCGGGCAGATATCACCCGCTGATGCACTCAGCGCAATCGATACCAACGTGATGCTCTTCCTCTTTGGCATGTTTGTTGTTGGCGAGACTCTCGTGTCAAGCGGATACCTCTCCCATCTCGGACACCGGTTCTTTGCCCGGGCAAAAAATCCCGATCAGGTTGTTCTGGGCATCCTTTTTGGCATGGGCATCCTCTCTGCGCTCCTGATGAATGATACCCTGGCAGTTATCGGCACACCTCTGGTACTCGGCCTTGCCGCGAGCCGCCAGATCTCAAAAAAAATGCTCCTGCTTGCGCTTGCCTTCGCCATCACTACCGGCAGCGTCATGAGCCCGATTGGCAACCCGCAGAACCTGCTTGTGGCGATAAACTCCGGTATGACCTCCCCGTTTGTCACGTTCGCCGTCTACCTTGCCATACCAACGCTGGTCTGCCTCGCGATCGCGTATGCCGTGCTGCGTTTCTTTTACCATAAAGAGTTCCTGCCCCGGGTACCTGAAAAAGAACCTGTCCCGGTTTGTGATCCGCAGATGATGCTGCTTGCAAAAGTGTCGCTTGCGGTTATCCTGCTGCTCGCATTCTTCAATATCCTTGGTTCAGTCATCACCGGGTCCATGCTGGTCACCCTGCCGATGATAGCGATAGCCGCTGCCCTGCCCGTGCTGCTCGTGTCTGAAAAGCGCTTTTTTATCCTCCGTTCTATCGACTGGTGCACACTCGTTTTTTTTACCGCAATGTTTGTCCTGATGGCAAGTGTCTGGCAGAGCGGGTTCTTCCAGTCCATGGTGAGCAGCAGTATGCTCTCCTCAATTCCCGCACTACTGGCAACAAGCGTCATCATCAGCCAGTTCATATCCAATGTTCCATTTGTCGCACTCTTCCAGCCTCTTGTTCTCGAAGCCGGCAGCGGGACTGCACAGCTGATGGCGCTTGCTGCCGGGAGCACGATCGCCGGCAACCTGACGATTCTTGGCGCAGCCAGCAACGTGATCATCATCCAGAACGCAGAGAAGCAGGGGGTGACCCTGACGTTCTTTGAATTCATGAAAGTCGGGCTCCCGCTGACCGTACTCCAGGTGATGGTGTACTGGGGATGGCTGGTAATCATCGGATAAAAAAGATGCTTGGAAAGAACAGGGACTCATTCCGATAAACGGACAGGATGCCCCGGGCGCAGGATTCCCTGCCGGGCTTCTCACTACCCGCCCTTTACAGCACGCAGAATTTGCAGTCCTGGCCGCCGCAGGGAATATTGTCGATCTTCCATTTCAGCGCCCACTGCTTGATACCCCGTATGATGTCCACGATTTCAAGGCCGCTTTTTGTAAGAGTGTATTCACTTTTCACCGGAAATGAAGCTGAATCAATTTTTTTGGTGATGATCCCCTCCTCTTCAAGTTCCTTGAGCCGTTCGGAAAGGATCTTCTGCGTAACCACGCCAAGGGATTCCTTGAGCTCCGAAAACCGTCGGGTATGGCCCGGCCCCTTGTAGAGCTCAAGGATGATGAGAAGCGTCCATTTTTTTGTTAAGTATTTCACGGTCATGTTGACCGTGCAGGCTTCGTCCATGGTATATTTTCTGAAACTCTTTCCTATTTAATCTTGGTATACATAAGATACCTTGTAGTAAAAAGATACAATGTGGAGAGAGATCATGTTCTGTTACCAGTGTGAAGAAACCGCAAAAGGTACCGGCTGTACAGTAAAAGGAGTCTGTGGCAAGGAAGATGTAACCGCGGGACTGCAGGATGTTCTCATTTACCTGTGCAAGGGTATCTCGGAGCGTAACCTTGCTGCATCCGTGAAAGGTGCCGGGAATAACGAGACCGGGGCATTCATTGTCGACGCACTCTTTCTGACCCTGACGAACACAAACTTCGATGACCAGCGGTTCCGTGAAATGATCCGGCAGGCCGTGGTATTACGTGACAGCCTGCCGAAATCCGGTCCATCAGAGCCGGATGCCTGCACCTGGACACCGAAAACCGATACAGATATTGCGGCAAAAGCAGGGCAGATCGCGGCTGAAGCGGCGGCAAACGATGACGTTCATTCACTGCGGGCCCTGCTCGTATTCGGACTCAAAGGGGTTGCAGCGTACTATCACCATGCAGCCATCCTTGGATACACCGATGAGAAGATCATTACATTCATCCAGAAGGGTCTTGCATCAACCCTCCACGATCTCTCAGCCGGGGATATGACGGCTCTTGTTCTCGAATGCGGGGGGGTCGGAGTCAGTACGCTCGCCCTGCTTGACACCGCAAACACCACAACATACGGGAGTCCTGAGATTACTTCAGTCAGGACAACGCCCGGCACGCGTCCGGGCATCCTCATCACCGGCCATGATCTCAAAGATCTGGACCAACTGCTCGAACAGTCGAAGGACAGGGGGGTTGACATATACACGCACGGCGAGATGCTCCCGGCAAATGCCTATCCTGCTCTTAAAAGATATTCACACCTGGTCGGCAACTATGGTTCATCCTGGTGGCACCAGAAAGAGGAATTCGAGAAGTTCAACGGGCCGGTTCTGGTGACCACCAACTGTATCGTGCCCCCGAAAGATACGTACAGGGAACGGGTCTATACCACCGGCCCGGCAGGTTTTACCGGGCTGAAACATATCCCCGCGGGGAATGGCGGGAAGAAAGACTTCTCGGGAATTATTGCACAGGCAAAAACCTGTCAGCCACCAGATGACCTGCACGCCCCGGGCCGGGATCTTCTCACCGGATGTGCCCATGGTGCTGTCCTCCGGATTGCCGGAACGGTCATCGATGCGGTCAAAAAAGGGGACATAAAACAGTTTGTTGTCATGGCTGGATGTGACGGCCGTCAGAGCGAACGGGATTATTATACCCGGTTTGCAGAGGCACTCCCGAAGAACACCGTGATCCTCACCGCGGGCTGCGCAAAGTACCGGTACAATGGCCTCGACCTGGGCACCACCGGAGGGATTCCCCGGGTTATCGATGCCGGCCAGTGCAATGACTGCTACTCGCTCGTCGTGATCGCCCAGGCACTTGCAAAAGCATTCGATGTCGGGATCAATGAGCTGCCGGTCTCCTACAATATTGCCTGGTACGAACAGAAAGCCGCGCTCGTCCTCCTCGCCCTGCTGAACCTCGGTGTAAAGGATATCACGCTCGGGCCGAAACTTCCGGCATTCGTATCTCCCGGAGTACTCAGTGTGCTGGTCAACACATTCCAGATAAAGAAGAACAGCACGGTCGAAGCAGACCTTGCCCGCATGGTTCCGGCAGCCTGAAAAGGACCGGAAAGGGGATACCAATAATATCCCCATAGCACGTACCCACAACAGGAAATGGTTATGACTGAACACCAGGAAGAACCAAAAACAGCAGCTGAAAACAAACGCAGGGATCTTATCGGGAAAGTTCTCGTGGTCAACGACCTTCTCCAGTACCAGGACGGGACCGTGGCAAGCCGGATGATCGTTTTCAAGCCGGCAGGCACTATCACCATTTTTGCATTCGATGCCGGAGAAGGGCTCTCCGAGCATTCCGCACCCTTCGATGCTATCCTTACGGTAACCGATGGTGAAGCAGAGGTGCGGATCGCCGAAGCACCGTTCACGGTCAGGACCGGAGAGATGATCATCCTGCCGGCGGGCATTCCCCATGCGGTGCAGGCAAAGCAGCGATTCAGAATGACCCTGACAATGATACGGGAGTGAGAATATATGGCGGAATTCCAGCTGGAACACGGGGAAAAACCCGACAGGAAACGCGAAGAACTGAAAGGAAAAGTCATCCGGCTTTCCGAGCTCGTGGAATATGCCGAAGGAACGGTGGCAAGCCGGATGCTCATCAACCGGAAGAGCGGCAGCATCACGATATTCTCGTTTGATGAGAACGAGGGGCTCTCCGAGCACACTGCGCCTTTCGATGCGGTTGTGACGATTCTTGACGGGGAATGCGAGGTCTGGGTAGCAGGGACCACGTACCGGATGAAAACCGGGGAGACCATCATATTCCCGGCCAATGTACCCCATGCACTCTCGGCGGTCACGAAGTTCAAGATGAGCCTGGTTATGATCAAGGAGTGAGTGTATGGGCGGAAACGAAAAAGACGGATATTATTGTTCCATATGCGGGGGCATTCCTCCGGACCAGATCAAGATCAAAAAGATACCAATCGAGGGAAAAGATACCGGTATCGACCGGTTGGACTGGATCATGGAGGATGTTGCAGGACTGCATCTCACCAGTGATGAGATGATCACCGATGAGCTCGTGAAACGCGTTCAGCAGTTCAACTATATTCCCTCAAAAAAGATGCAGGAATACCGCGAAGCCCTGCTCAGAGAGTTCCGGATGCTCGATATTCCGGAAAACAAGTCCCGGAGATAGATTTTCCCTTTTTAAAAAAGATCAGAAGTATTTCCCAAACCAGTTCTTGATACCGGCAAGGAAACCGCCACTGCTCCTTGAGCCGGATTTTGAGCCAGATTTTGAGCCGGATGAGGATCTCTTGATGGGGCGTGCCTCATTTGAGGATCGTGGTTCAAGAACCTGCTTTTCAGGCCGGGTTATCGTTCGCTTCTGCGCCGGCATCTCCCGTGTCGGGATCTCGCGGAGCGTCCCCTGCGGCTCGTCTCCCATGGATTCAAATCCCCATGCAAACCCGATCTTATAAGCATGCTCGTTCTGTCGGATCCAGTTGGCAGCGTTCATGTACCCACGGTCTTCTGCCTTTTTGACAGTGTCCTGATGATCCTGTGTGAAGTGGATCTCACGCTGGAGTGCGATTAACTCCTCATAGACTTTTCCCGGAACCTTGATCTTCTCCCTGCTCATAACTCTTCATATAGGATTATGCTGGGATACAATATTTAATATTTCCTCATAAAAACGCTAAAATTGAGGGTTATTTGGTATCCGGATTGTACGAAACGGTCAGAACACGCATCGCACAAGATTGATAAGGATTCCGGCCAATTGTCCATCATATCAGGTTTGGAGGAGAACCATGGTAAAAGTGACGTACGAAGGCGATGATTTCAAGAGGATGCTCCGGAACGACAAACTCGCTCTGGAGCGTCTCGTGGCTTCGGGAAAAATTGGTATCTTTGAAGTCCAGTACAAAGACACCAAGATCAAGGTCGAGATCAAGAAGAAGGGAATCGGGGAGCTTGTTGTCAAACGGTTCCGGGCAATGTGAAGGGCAGTAATTCAACCATCCTCGTTTGCCTGCTTCGGACATCTGTTTTCAGAGTGAGATAGAAAATTCAGGTTCTTTTTTTTCAACACGGTAAACCTGCAGTAACAAAACCAAAAAACCCTGTTTCACCGGTTGCCAAATATCATAAAACCATTCTGGGAAGCCCCGGACTTTTCCATTTTATGAGGTAAAATCCGGAAATGGTCATAGTTTGTGTGTCCGAGCATTTCAACTCCTGCTTTCAACACACTTCACTCCAGAAAAGATACCTCTCAATCCCAGGCTCACTGGACAAAACGCATTCCGGAATAAAGGAAGATTTTGACAAAATATTGGAATTACCAGGTTATTAGAACGAATTACACCACATACCAAAAATACCGAACCATGATCCGGGCCCGGAAATGCCCGGAATTGAGGATCCATGTTATCTATGTCCAGATCATCCTCCCGACAGGACAGATCCACCCGGGTTACGAGAACGGGATTTGATGGTTTGGACCTGGGTTTTTGAGGATGCCTCCGTTCCGGCGCAGGATCGGTTGAAGGGTACCCGGAATACTATTTTGATTGTGCAGCTTCAATGGTAGGTATCCTCATGACATACCAGAACTGGGGCTGTGATCCCTTGCGGGAGGAGTGCGAATCCTGCCTCAATGCCCTGTGCAATGCGTGTGCGGAACAATTCAGGAAAAACCGCAAAAACGAGGAGCATCCCGCGGGTCTTGATATCATCTGCGATGACCGGGAAGAACCCGATTGTGACAACTGTGACCTTGATAAGAAGCCACGCTGTTCTGATTGTGAAATAATTTTTAACATCTGCCGGAACTGTAGTGAGAGAGAAGACTGTGACTTTTCCATTGTATAAGAATGGAATCCGAAAAGATCCCCGGCGTCCATGCGCCAAAACACCAATATATCAGCGCTCCCGACAAGTCATCCTGCAATAAGTTGTTCAAGGATGGTTTCGAGAGGGGTATTGTCAAGAACTGCACCGGAAAAAAATCCGTTCTCTTCAATGATTACGGCCACGGGATTCACCATAACCGTCATGCCATGTTCCATGGATACACAAACCTCTGCAACAACCGGATATATCTTCCGGTCGCCGAGAACAAACGGCTCCTGCAGCCGCAGGGTTGCTGTCAAGCAGCAGCTCCCGGGGCACTTGGCCGGAACGGGGAAGCAATGTCCCGCACAGCCGGATTCAGCACGAGCCGGATTGCTGCGAGGATGACCCGAAGGGGATGACGAAGGCTCATCCGTATATCAAGATCGCATGAGAAGACCTCCCGGTCGAAGACCGGCTCGATTTCCAGATCGATGCGGAGGGCTTCAAGCATGAACCGGGATGCCCAGTAATATCCATAACACAAACCGGTCATTGCAGGATCACCAAGCCCGATCATGATCTTTCCCCTTGCACCGTCAAACCGGCTCTCCTGCCAGATGGCCAAACCCAGCGATTCGAGCGGTCCCATCAGCCAGGATACAAAGTGGGCAATAGTTGCAACCCTGGGTTGTGATGTTACCGGAGTCACTTTCTCCTCTGCACGGGCCGGCTCCCGTTTTCGATCAAAGGAAAACGTATACAGAATATTGCGGCCGGCAAGCACTCCTGCCCGCGTTCCGTCCGGGTCGTGCGCTACCTCAATGCCGATAGAGCACCATGTGACCGTGAGGGTCTCACAAAGAGAATTATCCCGGGCTGTAAACCTGAGCACGGATCGTACCGGGATCGCGTACAGGAGGATTACCGGAATGAGGACAAGGATGAGCAGGCAGAGCAGCAGGAGTGCCGGCAGGAAAAGGGTATCCATAAATTGTTGGGGGGATCAGTGCTCTTCTTTTTTGTCTGATCCGGAAGCATTTCCTTTCTCGTTCATGGACTTGAGAGCACTGATTACCTGGGGAGCGATCGTCTCCCCGATTGCAGAGATGGCCTGTGCAACAGCGCTGTCCTTTTTCAGGGACATAACCTGGATACCCTCTGCACCTTTCACATCCCGGTGAAGGACGATAAGTGCAACCGGTTCAACACCGCCGCCGCCACCGGCGCCCTGGCTTCCCCCGTCCTTTGCATGGCTTCCACCTGCGCCGAACCCGAACCCATAGCGGGCTACCGGAATCACCACTTTCTCCCCAAATGCTACGGGCTCGCCCATGACATTCTTGGTTACAAGGAATTCCCGCAGCTGGTTTGTTGTCTCTTTGAGCATCTCTTCATTGGACACGAAAAGGTCACCGGATGTGAGTTATGCGTTTGCAGTATATGAATCCATTAGAGAACGGTTCCGGGAATCGCGGCTAAAGAGGTGGAGCATCTGGCCACTACGGGTCAGACTCTCCCATATGCACCCGGGCTCCTGTACATCTCCCCAAGTGAATTATTCACTGATACGGGTCAGCGTATTATAGATCCCTGCCCCTCCGCCCTCCGGGACGCAGGGGGGGTCTTGTTCTCCACCAGATGATCACAATCCCCGTAACCCCCAGCAGGACAGGGACCAGAATCAGCGGAAGGATTTCCGATGACATACCGGTTGCTGAAAGGATTGAATCCGTGGCATGTATTTCTGCAGACCCGGTCATCCGGGATGATGCAGTTGTTGCAGACGGATGGCCCGGCGCCGCGGTTTCCCGCACGGTTCTCACCTCATCCGTCACGGGATATCCGGATACAATGATGTAATCTCTTAAGGTTGTGGTATTGGAACCACCGGCATTTGCTGCCACCAGGGTGACGGTGAAAGAGCCGCCGGTTGTATAGGTATGCGAGGGGTTCTTCACTGCTGCTACAGCTCCGTCCCCGAACGACCATGCCCATGAAGAAGGTGAGCCGGTGGATTCATCAGAGAACATGACCGTGAGCGGTACCGGGCCTTTTTGGATATCTGAGGAAAATGAAGCCAGGGGGGGTGAAATAACCGAGACCGTAACATAATCACTCCTGATCACCGTTCCCCTCCCGGCGGCATTGGTGGCTGAGAATGAGACCGTGTATACCCCGGGACGGGTATACACATATGCCGGGTTCTGCAGAGCAGAGGCGCCACCATCTCCAAATGTCCAGTCCCAGGAGCTGGGCGAATTCGTGGAAGTATCCGTGAACTGGATACTCAGGGGTGCGGTTCCTGAAACAGGGCTTGAGATGAACGATGCCACCGGGACCGGAGAACCCACCGTAATGTAATTTTCCCGCACTACGGTGTGATTGCCCCAGGCATTTGTCGAGGTCAGCGATACATTATAGGTTCCGATGCTGGTGTACGAATGAGAGGGGTTCTGTTCCGTTGAGGAGTCCCCATCTCCGAACAGCCATACCCATGAGACAGGAAAACCGGTGGAGGCGTCGATGAACTGGACTTTAAGCGGCACGTTACCAGAGTACATGGTTGAGACAAACCGGGCAACAGGAACCTCATTTGCAGAAGCACCCACCGTGATGTAGCCGGTCTGCGTGACCCGGTTGCTGCCGGCAGCATTTGTTACTGTAAGGGTCACCGTATATACCCCGGCGCTCGTGTATAGGTGCGACGGGCTCGGCCCAGATGAAGTACCGCCATCCCCGAATGACCAGTCCCATGATGTGGGTGAATGCGTGGACGTGTCCAGGAACTGGACCGCCACCGGCCCGGTGCCGGAACTCATGTTCGAAACAAAGGATGCAACCGGAGGGATAACCGGCCGGGTCACCATTATGTATTCGGTTTTGGTTACCGTAGTGCTGCCCGAAGGGTTCGTAGCTGCCAGGGTGACGGTGTAGGAACCGGGGGAGGTATAGACATGTGCGGGGTTCTGTGCCGCGGAGGTATCTCCGTCACCAAACGACCAGATCCATTCCGCAGGAGAGTTCGTGGATACATCCATGAACCGGACATGCAGGGGGGATGACCCTGAGGTCACGTTTGATACAAATCCGGCAACGGGGAGCGTTGCGGCAGCAACCGGCAGGGAGAAGAGGAGGGCCAGACCCACAATGGATAGCAGCACCCCTGTAAACACCCGTTGTTTCATCTCCCCTTCATCTCCTGGATCCGGATTATGGTAATAAAGAACAGTTGGTTGACGTTATTTATCTCTTTTATTTGTAAAAAGAAAACCGAAGAATACTGTGTTGCTGGCTCTGGAGGGAGGAGGGGTAACCACTCATCATGCCGGGCCTGGGATTTTTTCATATCAGTGAGATTGTCCGATTCGTGCAGGACATGTATCCTGAGATTTATATGGTTCACCAGTTTCCCAACCCGCCACGCGTCCCATTGTTGAAAATCAGAGTATCGCAGGACGATGTTATCCGGGAAGATTGACTTTTCCAGCATCTCGCTGTATTGCATGCCTCTGCAGTTATCATTCAGGACCGGTTCCGGTATTCGGGGGTATCTGCGGATGATACAATCCGTGTACCGAGAAGGTGTCACGGTGATTCTCTTTGCGGGCCTGGGGAAAATAACGCCCTCAGCAGTTGCAAAAGGCTTGTATATCATGATGATGGAGTGTTGGTAAATGAGCGTGTTCGATCAGATCTCCCGGGTATGTGGGATCCTTGCGACAATCATCGGATGTCTGGGACTTACCGGTTGGATCCTCGACTCGCGTATGCTGACCGGTGTTCAGGGAGATTACATTCCCATGGCACCCAACACAGCGGTCATCATTATTCTGCTCGGATTGTCGTTGTATTCCCTCATGACATGGACCCGTCACCGTAATATCCGGATAACCATCACGGGGCTTGCAGGTTTCAGTCTTATCCTGTCGGTCCTGACCCTTGCCGGGAATATCGCCGGGCTTGACATTGGGGTGGATTATCTCTTCATCAGCACCTCCGGGAACCTGGGCCAGGTACCGGTCGGACATATGTCTCCCGTGACCGCTGCCTGTTTTATTTTCGGGAGTATTTCTCTCCTCCTGCTGCTTGCCGGAAAGAAAGATTCTGCTGCACTCCTCGGCACGGCAGTCACGGTTATCTCCGGGATCATCCTCATCGGGTACTGGTACGGCGCTCCCCTGCTGTATGGCGGAGTGGTAATACCAGTCGCGCTTACCACTGCTTCTGCGCTCGAGATCCTCGGGATTGGATTGGTTACTGCAGCGGGGTCTGCCAGCTGGCCCGTGTCCGGTATATCCGGGCCCTCAACCCGCGCTAAGCTGCTCCGCGGGCTTCTCCCGCTCATTCTTATCGTTGTTTTAGGGGTAAGCTGGATCAATGTGATGATTGTGGGAATCACCGACAGTTCGGTTGTACTTCTGTCAGCAATTGTGGTCATCATATCGTTATCTGCAGTTACCCTAATTGTTTCTTATTTATCCCGGGAAATCGGCAATGACATAGACCGGGCAAGAAGTGAACAAAATAAGGCAGAAATTGCGTTGCGCAAGAGTGAGGAGCGGCTGAAATTTGCACTTGAAGGATCGAATGACGGGATATGGGATGTCCAGATGGATTCCGGCAAGACCTACATCAGCCCCCGGGGCTGGGAGATTCTCGGGTATATGCCAGGGGAACATCCGGAATCCATACCTGACTGGAACGATCTCGTTTACCCCGGAGATCTGGCTGCCACAAATGCCGCACTCTCTGCTTATATCGAAGGACAAATACCCGTCTTTGATGTTGAGCAACGGTTGAAAACCAGATCCGGCACATGGAAATGGATCCGCGTACGGGGTAAGGCAGTAGTTCGTGATGCAGCCGGAAAACCCCTGCGGATGACCGGGACGCACACCGATATCACTGAGAGTAAACAGGCTGAAGTGCAGCGCGAGATGTTCATCAAAGAACTTGGACAGAAAAATGCCGAACTCGAACGTATCACGTACACGATCTCGCACGATCTCAAGAGCCCGCTCCTCACAATCAAGTGGTTTGCGGAGATTCTGGACAACGATGCCCGGAAGGGTGATTCTCCTGAACGGAGACAGGACATCCGCCGCATTATAGAATCTGCTGACAGGATGCAGGAACTTCTTGCAGATGTCCTGGAACTTTCGAGGATCGGAAGGGTCGTTTCACAACCGGAAAAAATCTCTTTTGGCACCATCGCCCGCGAAGCTGCGGACATGCTCTCCGGGCCGCTTACCGAGCGGGGTTTTACAGTCGAGATCGCACCTGATCTGCCGGTCATCAATGTCGACCGTGCCCGCATCCGGGAAATCCTGCTCAGTCTTCTAGAGAATGCCATGAAGTTCCGGGGAAGCCAGCCTTATCCGGTGATTCGGATCGGTGCAGATGTAAGCGGTGCAACACCGGTCTTCTTTATCCAGGATAACGGTGCCGGAATCAATCCCCGGTACCTGGACCGTGTCTTCAACCTGTTCGAGAAGCTTGATCCTTCATCTCCCGGTACCGGGGTCGGTCTGACTATCGTGAAGCGGATCATCGAAGTGCACGGAGGGAAGATCTGGGCGGAATCGGAAGGTGAGGGGAGGGGTACCACGTTCCGGTTCACGCTTCCGGGATCTGTCGGGGAAGCATAGTGGGGATCGGAATTTCTTTCCCTGCCAGTTCCCCCTGCCATGATGGATGTTTGATGCAGGTGCTTTAACAAGGTCAGGGATTCTGGTCTGAAAACAGGATCCTGCTATGGAGAATGTCGATGGCTGTCACTCCCGGAAAAAACCGTTACAGAATCGAACCATCGGTGTTAAAGTGCTGCTATGGGGATTCGAACCCCAGTCGCGAGCGTGAGAGGCTCGCATGATTGGCCGGACTACACTATAGCAGCAGTTGCCCAGTAAAATGGGCGATATATTTACTTAAAGATGTCTGTGGAGAGATACACTCATAGTCAAAAGTAAGATCTCCAGTTCTGATCTTTCAGGGCATTTGCCGGAATGCACCGGCCGGGATATGAATCTCGAAACACGCCCCCCGCCCAGGCTCGCCCGTCTCCCTGATCGAAAGGCCCGTGATGGAGAGAATTTCACGGGCAAGGAAGAGACCAAACCCGGTATGCCTTCCAAAACCGCGTTCAAAGATCCGTTCTTTCTCCTCACAGGGGATGCCTGCACCGTCATCTTCACAGATAATAACGAGACCTGATGGGGCATGTGTGGAAAAAAACCTGATCTGCGTTACTTTCTCTCCGTGCCTGATAGAATTATCAAGAAGGTTGTAGAACACTTTAACCAGCAGTGGATCGGCATATATCTCAATAGTGTTGAGATCGTTTTCAATCAGGGTCTTCCCATCAATCCCCTGGCTTTCTGCCTGCCGTATCGATTCTGCCACGTTCTGCCATTGCGGACTGTTGACCCCGATATCCTGGTATAATCCGGTAAAGGTAATCTGCCGTTCGATATTCCGTATGGCAGCCTCGCTCTGGGATATATATTCAAAAGCCCGGGGACTTGACAGGTTGGTCTTCAGAAGCTCGGTAAATCCGCCCAGTGCAGTGAGCTGGTTGATGATATCGTGGCGGGTTACACTGCTCATCAGGTTCAGCTTTTTGTTGATCTGGCGGAGGGCTTCTTCGGTATGTTTGAGATCCGTGATATCAACCAGCGAGGCAACGCTGTTGGAGGTGCCGGGTATCATAAGCACATTTACGACACAGTTATGGACATTTCCTGCAGCATCGTTCAGCCTGCACTCATAAATCCGCGGAGCAAGGGTGGGATCTTTCCTGCGGGCATAATGGTACTGTTTCATCCGGTCAACGTCGTCTTTATTGATGAACGCAGTCCAGCTCATCACATTTTCCTGCCGGTCTTTTGGAATACCGGTAAGCGCTTCCCACCCGTCATTTGCAAGCAGGATTGTAGTATCGGGAGCAATGATGATCGTGGCAGCACCGGTGTTGTTGAAGATGGTGCGGTACAGGGCTTCGGATTCCTGTAACATCTTTTCGGCATGCTTTATACCGGTAATATCCCGGAAGATACCCTCCACTCCCCCGATGGATCCATCCGGTAAGGAGTAATAATGGCTGTTGGTGGAGACGGTAACAACCGAGCCGTCCTTTCGCAGGAGATTCACCGGGTAGTTCTGAACAAAACTCTTCTCCTTCATTGCATCCAGGAATGCTGTGCGGTCCTCGGGATTTGCATAGATCTGTCCGGCTATACTCATTCCAATCAGATCATCCGGTGAATCGTACCCGAGCAGGGATGCCCCGGAGGGAGACATCATGATCAGGTTCCCTTTGCTGTCAGAGCGATAGAAAACATCCTGAATGTTCTCAAGAATACTACGGTATTGTGCCTCGCTCTGCCGCAGTTCTTCTTCCCCTTTCTTCTCTTCGGTAATATCCTCAAGAGTTTCAACCGCGCCAATGATCACACCCTGCGAATCCCTGAGTACCGAAGCAGTAAAATACAACCATATCCCGTGTTCACCCATATTCGGGAAAAAGTCAGTTGCCTCATAAGCCCCATCAACATATTTTGATCGGTTGTATTTTCCCGGATACCAGTCAGGTATTTTATCGAGGGTTCCATCAACGAGCAGATCCGCCATGCAGGGACGCTCCTCAGGATAAAATGCCTTCCACTGCTGATTGGTACCGATGACCTCGCTGGCTTCAACACCGCTGTACTGCTCAAGTGCATGATTCCAGCTGATCACCCGGTGGTTTTTGTCAATCACGAATTGCGGGATGGGAGAACCCTGCACAATCCCCTGCAGTTTTCTTTCACTGGTACACAGTGCATCCTGCCCGTATTTCAGTTCCTCAAATTGTGCCCGGAGTTCCTCTTCTGAAGCAGTGATCTGCTCATATGCTCTTCTGAGTTCGTCTTCAGATCTTCTCCGCTCCGTGATATCCCGGAAAATTCCCTCAACACCCATGAAGGTCCCGGATTCATCGTAATACTTGTGACTGCTGGTGAGGACTATCACCGGAGTCCCGTCCCTCTTTGTCAGGGTCACTTCATAATTAGTAACGGATCCGCTGCGGTTGATCTCTTCAAGAAACTGCGTCCGCTCTTCCGGGAGGTAATAGAGTGTCCGGGCGATATTTTTCCCATACAATTCAGAAATTGAATCATACCCCAGAACCGTTGCCATGGACGGGCTTGCGAGGATGAGGTTGCCGTCCGTATCGCCGCGGTAGTAGACATCCTGGATATTTTCCAGGATGGTGCGGTATTTAGCTTCACTGACCCTGATAGCTTCCTCATCTTTTTTGATCTCGGTGATGTCTTCAAGTGTCTCGACAGCTCCGATGATCATACCCTGCGAATCCATGAGTGCCGATGCGGTAAAGTACAGCCATGTCCCGTGATCTCCCATATTCGGGAAGAAGTCGGTTGCCTCAAATGCTCCCTCAACATATTTTGATTTGTTGAACTTCCCCGGATACCAGTCAGGTATTTTATCCAGGGTACCATCAACGAGCAGATCCGCCATGCAGGGGCGCTCCTCAGGGTAAAACGCCTTCCACTGCTGATTGGTACCAAGAACTTCGCCGGCTTTAACGCCACTGTACTGCTCAAGCGCATTATTCCAGCTGATCACCCGGTGGTTTTTATCGATCACAAATTGCGGGATGGAGGAGCCCTGCACAATCCCCTGCAGGCTCCTCTCGCTGTTCCGGAGAGCCGCCTCGGTATTTTTCAGTTCTTCATATTGTGCCCGCAGCTGCTCTTCAGTACTCGTGAGCTGTTCATATGCAGCCTGCAGTTCCTCTTCAGCCCGTTTCCGTACCGAGATGTCAACAACCGATGCGACACTGTTGGTCGTTCCGGGGATAACCCTGACATTGTTGATACATTGCCGGATTTCTCCATGACGGTTGATGAACCTGAACTCATAGATCCGTACTTCATGCGAGGGATCGTCCCTGCGTTGACGGTGTAACTGTTTCATCCGTTCAAGATCTTCGGGAACTACAAATTCTGTCCAGCTCTTTTTTCCCTCAAGTTCATCGATGGAAAAGCCGGACAGTGCGGAAAATCTCGAGTTTGCCTTGAGGATTATGGTATCCTTCCCGATGAGGATTGTGGCAGCACCGGTTGTTTCAAAAATGGTCCGGTACAGGTTCTCTGATTCCTTCAGAGCCATTTCAGCCATTTTCCGCCCGGTAATATCAACGAGGATCACGACTACAGAAGGTTTCTGATTGAAAACAATGGGAGAGCTCCGGACAATGACATGATGATGTATGCCGGATTTGGCAATTACACCGATCTCGTATTCCCCCACCATGTCCCCGGTTGACCTCTGGGCCATGTTCCGGGCAGCAAGATTTCGGTCTTCCGGCACAATATAACTGAACAGGTTCGAGCCGATGAGTTCTTCCCGTGAGAACCCGGTTTTATCTACTGCTGCCTGGTTTACATAGACGATAACTCCTTCATGGTGCACGATCACAATGTCCGGCATTGTTGAAAGGAGATTCCGGGACTGTTCTTCCCTGCGTACCAGTTCATTGTCAGCCTTTTTCCGGTCTGTGATATCCCGCAGAGTCTCGATAGCTCCCGCACGGTCCCCCGTGTCATCAAAGACCGGGGTCACCTTGGCCCAGATATCCATTGCGTTCCCCCGGGGATGTGCGGCAGAGGTTTCGGCAATGAGTGCCATGCCTTCCCGCCGGACATTTGTATAGCCCAGATCAGCAAGTACCGTGTCGGCCTCGTCGATCAGGTCGATGAGGAGCGGTCTCCTGATACCATAAAACGGGATTGCATATTCCTGATCGCCTTTTTCAAGTATGTCTGCAGATTTCACCCCGGTCATCCTCTCGATTGCCATGTTCCAGGCGATCACCCGACCGGCGTGATCGATGGCAAATGTGGCCTCCGGCAGATGGTTGAGGATGTCATAAACCCGTTTCTCTGACTGGTGCTGGGCTTCTTCTGAACGTTTCTGCTTCACGGATTTTGTAATAATATTTTTCAGCTCGGCAAACTGTGATGTGGGATCCCCGCCTTTCTGGAGATAAAAGTCCACGCCGCTGTTGAGCGCATCGATGATGACCTCTTCCCTTCCCCGCCCGGTAAAAATAATAAACGGGATGGTATCCCCCCGTCCCCTCAGGGTCTGCAGGAACCGGATCCCGTCCATCTCCGGCATCAGGTAGTCAGACAGGACCAGATCATATTTTTTTCGTTGCAATTGTTCCAGAGCCAGGATTGCAGAAATTACCGTATCTACCGATAACTCATGGGTCTGTTCGAGGAATAGTTTGCCCAACTCAAGGAGTTCAGGCTCATCATCCACATACAGGACCGAGATCATGCAACTCACATTCCGGAATGGTATGCATGACTTACCATGGGCTCTCGTATAATCTTTACTGCTGCCCGGGCCGTACCATTATCCTGATACGGTTCCATATCAGGTACCCCGCTTGCGGTTCCGGCAGGAACAACTATATCTCGGACGTGCGGCGATTAATATAGGAATGAGTAGTCTTGAGGAACAGATCAAGGAGCTTGAGGACGAGTTAGTCAAGACTCCCTACAACAAGGCTACGTCGAAGCATATCGGCAGGGTCAAGGCAAAGATTGCCCGGCTCAAGGACGAGGCGGTCAACCGTGCCATGAAAGCCGGGGGCGGCGGGGAAGGCTACTCGGTAAAAAAATCCGGGGATGCAACTGCCGTCCTTGTCGGGTTCCCATCCACGGGTAAGAGCACGCTCCTCAACAAGCTGACCGGCACGGACAGCGCAGTCGGGGCATATGCTTTCACCACCCTGACAGTCGTACCCGGTGCGCTCGAACATAAAGGAGCAAAGATCCAGCTCCTCGATATTCCTGGGCTTATTGCCGGGGCAGCAATGGGCAAGGGGCGGGGCAAGGAAGTTATCGCTGTTGTCCGCGGGGCAGACATTGTCATCATTCTTGTGGATGTCTTCAACGAGCGGCATTTCGACGTGCTCATCAAGGAACTCTACGATGCCGGTATCCGGATCAATGTCCCGAAGCCGGATATCACGATCAAGAAATCATCCCACGGGGGTATCCGGCTCAACGCTGTCGGCACGCTCGATCTCGATATCGAGGAAGTACGGTCGATTCTTGCAGAGAGCAAGATGATGAACGCCGACATCCTGATCCGCGGCAATGCCACGCAGGACGATCTCATCGATGCCGTCCAGGGTAACCGCGTCTATATCCCGGCCTTTATTGCGGTCAACAAGGTGGATCTCGTGGACAAGGAACGGTACCTGGAGATCGAGCACGACATTGCCGAACGCTTCGGGAACCCCCCCCTGATGATCTCAGCTGCTGCCGGCTACCATCTCGAGGAGACCAAGGATGCTATCTATGACTGCCTTGGATTCATCCGCGTCTATCTCAAGCCCCACGGGGGAGAAGCGGATCTTGAGGAGCCATTAATCATCCGGAACGGCAGCACCGTCGAGGATGTCTGTACCAAGCTCCACCGGGACTTTGTCCAGAAATTCCGGTACGCCCGGATCTGGGGGAAATCCGTCAAGCACCCGGGCCAGCGCGTTGGTCTGTCTCACACGCTTATTGACTCTGATCTCTTAACGATCATTGCCGAGCGCTGATCGCTTCAAGGATGACCGGAAGCGGCGCTTCGGTCTTGATCCCGTACCCGGAGAAGTGGGTGCGGGTTGCCGGGTATCCCGCTCTCCGTATCTTTTCAAGAACGGTATGGATATCCGGCGGAGAACACACGAGCTTCTTTGCCAGCACATGGTAATCATAGAAACTCGAAGTTGCAAGTTCGCCCTTGCAGGTATCGAGCAGTTTCACCAGATCCTTTTTTGACCCCAGTTCGCGATCCTCTGCCCGCTCGCGGAGCTGCTCTGCTATTCCTTCTCTCTGCAGGCTCCCGAGCCAGAGCGGGCCTATGGGCTGGAGTTCCTTTCCGCAGTGGGGGCAGACGGTTATTTTCGGGAAACGGCCCTGCTGCTCCTCCCGGTACGGGCAGGACGGGCACTGGAGGATGAAGCCGAGCCGGGCCAGGGACTCATCTGCGGCTTGTGCTCCCCTGAGGATCCGGAGGTGAAGGCGGTGGAAATGTTCGCGGGCATAACAGAAGACCGGTTCGATCCCGCGATCGTACTTTGCCGTCTCGCGGACAACGAACCCGAGAAGGATACGGAGGCCAACCTCGCTGTGATATTCCGTGTTCCTCGGCAGGGCACCATAACGCCGTATCCCTGCTTTCAAATGTGCCCCGCAGAGCGGCGCCGTGTCCGTTGCTGTTACAAAGAGAAACCTGCGGCATCCCCGGATGGCGGCATCAATGATCCCGGCCGGTGTGCCGAACGGGTCAAGGTCCACTGCATCGAATGACTGTTCCGAAAGGAGGGCATTGACATCACGACAGGTGACGGTGACAGGAAGGTTTGTCCGCCCGATATTCTGTCGTATCAGATCAACGGCTGCCTCGTCGCGGTCGTTGATGGTGGTCGGGATTGCGCATTCATTGGCCACCCTCATGCCCCGGATGCCGGTAGCTCCCATGGCATCGAGATAATCTGAAGGCTCAAGGAGCGGGAGGAGCAGGACGGAGATATCCCGGTTGAGTTCCATCCTCCGGTTGAAGAAGATCGCGGCCGACCCGGGGGGAAACTGTGTTGTATCATCCTGTACCGGGACAAAGAACGATGTGCTGCCTTCCCGTGCTTCCTGTAATTCCATTGCGGAAAGATGTTGCCGCGCGCAAAACTTATACATATTCCCCTGCAATGGATATGAGCAGGGCGAGTGGCTTAGCCCGGACATAGCGTCAGCCTCCTAAGCTGAATGCCGGGGGTTCAAATCCCCCCTCGCCCGTCATCTTTTCGTGCATTTTATCTGCACATCTGCCCGAGAGTAATTCAATGAGCCTGCAGGGATATTTCACGATCATCCGCCCGGTCAATGCTTTTGCTGCCGGTCTTGCAGCGGTCGTTGCCTACCTGATTGCTACCGGTACGATCATCCCGGCATCATTCCTCCTGCTCGTTATAGTCCTGCTCATCACTGCCGCGGGGAACGTGATCAATGATTATTACGACGCGGATATCGATGCCGTCAACCGGAGCGACCGTCCGATCCCCTCCGGACAGGTCAGAAGATCTGCTGCCATCTGGTACTCCCTCGTCCTTTTCCTTGCCGGTATCGGGATAGGCCTGGGAACCAACCCTCTCTGTATCGGCATTGCAGTATTCAACTCGCTCCTGCTCGTGGCATACGCGGCACGGCTCAAGACTACCCCGCTTGTCGGGAATATCGCTGTGGCATATCTGGCGGGAAGCATGTTCCTTTTCGGCGGGGCACTTGCCGGGCCGGGAGGGTTCGTCCACATGATCCCCATCGCCCTCATGACATTCTTTGCCATGATGGTCCGGGAACTCCTGAAAGATGCCGAGGATGTAGAAGGCGATGCAGCCTGCGGGGCCAGGACTCTCCCGATATGGATTGGGGTAAAGAACACTTCCCGGATTGCGTTTGTCTTTGTCATCCTTGCCGCGATCACCAGTTTCCTGCCCTATGCATGGTGGGGCGGCTGGTATATCGCCGGCATCCTTGTTGTGGATGCGATCCTTATCGCTGCTGCTGCGCGTGCTCTTTCCTGTGGGACACCTGCCTGCGTGCGGGACTCAAAAGCCTCATCCCACCTGAAATACGGGATGTTTGCTGCCCTTGTCATCTTCACACTCTCGGCAATCCTCCTCGGGTAATCCAGCGCACGGGTTTTCGGAACGGGAGCAACAAGTTTATCCCCTGATCGTTCAACAGATACCATAAGAGATTCATGCCCACGGTAATCCAGAAAGGAAATACCTTTTACGCCACGAAAGGTTCGTATTTTGAAGGGAATGTGAAGATAGACGGCAACTTTATCGTGCCCCCCCACACCCATTTCTGGGGCCGCCTCACGGTTACCGGCAACCTCGAGCTGGGCCCCCGTTCCACGGTTGCGCTCGATATCAGTTGTGCGAGCGCAGTCATCGGGAGCCAGTGCCGGGTCAAGGGCCCAATCCAGGCCGTACATGACATCACCATCCTGGATCACGCCATAGTCCATTCTGTACAGGCAGGAGGGAAAGTGATCCTTCGCACCGGGGTCAGTGTAGGGGATGTGACCAGCCAGGACACGATAATCGTTCACGGCCGGATAAAGAGCGGGAACTTAATTGGCAAGAACATGAAGGTCCTCGGGAACTGAGGCAGGATCAACCCCAAGAATCGCCACTTCATAGACGTCGGGCCAGTTCACGAGGGTTTCAACGCACCCTTCCTTGAGGGTCACTACACCCATCACGACAAGACCCATTTTATCAGCCATATCAATACCCTCCTTGACTTCTGCAAGGCATCCCACACCGATGATCGCCTTCGGGCGGTACTTCTTGACCATCCTTTTTATGAATGACGAACCGGGAACAATGAAGATCCTGTACCCGAGCCGCTCAAGCAGGGCGCGGGCTTCCCCGACACTGCACTGGCCACAGCTGCGGCACTTGAGACCCTCGGGAGTCAGGTGGGCCGGACAATTAGAGGAGCGCAGGCACTGGGGCATGAAGATCGCCCGCTGGGCAACAGGGATTTTCTCGAACTCGGCAGTGTTCATCGAGTTGTGGAGCTTGATAAAGAAGGCAAACATCTCCCGGTCTTCAAGACCGAGCAGGCGGAACATGGCTTTCATCAGGCCTTCAAGGAAGACAAGCCCTGCCTTGATAACCCGCGGGAAATAGACCCTGCCTTTCCGTATGGAATAAAGGGAGATTACTACCAGGATAAATGCGATGACGATCGCCCCGAGTATCAGGATAACCGTCACTTCACCGATGAGATACATCAGGTGGTTCCAGGTGGCGAGATCGAAGTCCATGATCGCTCTATATTTCAGGATTATATTGTGCTGGTGCGGGATAAAAGCGACCGGATATCCAGCGGGGGACGGAGTATCCCGTGCTCAGTGATTATCGCGGTGACAAGATCCATGGGGGTTGCATCAAATGCAGGGTTTCTGACATGTGCCTGCTCGGGGACAAAGACCCGGTTCCCCATGGTCGTCACTTCTTCCCGGCCCCGTTCCTCAATGATGACATCTCTTTCTTTTTTATCAGGATCAAACGTTGACAGCGGCGCTGCAACATAGAACGGGATATCGTGGTGGCGGGCGCACACAGCGTGCATGTAGGTCCCGATCTTGTTGAAGACAGCATCTCCGGTAATACGGTCGGCCCCGACTACGACGGCATCGATGGCACCGGCCCTCATGAAATGAGCTGCCATGGAATCGGTGATGGTGGTGACATCGATCCCGTCCTTTGCCAGCTCCCATGCGGTGAGCCGTGCTCCCTGGAGGAGGGGGCGCGTCTCGCATGAGATGACTTTCACGTTCTTTCCCTCCTGGATTGCAGAGCGGATCACGCCGAGTGCCGTTCCCCAGGACGAGCAGGCAAGGGCACCGGCATTGCAGTGCGTGAGCACGGTGCAGGTATCAGGAAGGAGGGTTGCGCCATGCTTCCCTATTGCATGGCAGCACCCGGTATCCTCGCGGGCAATTACCTGAGCTTCGGATAACGCGATCCTTCGGGCAGCCGGGATATCCGTTACCGTTGCGATCTTTCCCAGGACCCGGTCTATCCCCCATGCAAGGTTGATTGCGGTGGGGCGGGTTGAGCGGAGCAGGGCGGAGGCGGCCGAGACATCTGCCAGAAATTCCCCTGGATTGGTTTTCCTGCAGCGAGCTGCTGCCAGGGCAACGCCATATGCGCCTGCAACCCCAAGGGCCGGGGCTCCCCGGATCTCGAGCCTGCGGATCGCGATTGCGAGCCGGTCAACGCCCGTGCAATCAACAATGGCAAATTCTCCGGGCAGCAGGGTCTGGTCGATATATCGTATGCTCTCCGATGCGGTATCCCACCAGAGGGTGTCAGTCCCGAGTGTCAAGCAGATCGCGTCCTTATCACATCGATATACGCCCGCATGGCAGCAGAGCCGCCAGAAGCAACACTGTCGGGAATGTCCCGGGGAGCGGTTGCAGTCCCGGCAACATAGATACCCGGGCGGATCGTTGCTACCGTATCCACCGCATCATTTGCGGGGCGGACAAAGCCGCTCTCTTCGACCGGGATCCTGAACTTTTCAGCAATCTGGGATGTCTTGTCAGAAGGTCCCATACCAACCGAGAGAACCACAAGCTCCGGGTGAAGAACCTGGACCTCGGCAGTCTCCGAATCCTCCACCTGGAGGCTCATGCCATTGCGGTCCTGGAGGACATCGGATGGCATTCCCCGCAGGAAGCGGATCCCCATTGCCTTTGCCCGCTCAAAGTACTCCTCGTACCCCTTTCCATAGGCGCGGATATCCATGTAGCAGATGGTGATCTCCATCTGAGGGTTCTTCTCCTTGATGAGCATCGCATTCTTTAAGGCCTGCATACAGCAGACGCAGGAGCACCAGGGCCGGCCAATCGTCATATCCCTTGAACCCACGCACTGGATGAAGATAATCGACTCAGGGACCCTCCCGTCACTGAGCCGTTTTACTTTTCCGCCCGTTGGCCCGCTCGCATTGATCATCCGCTCGAGTTCAAGACTGGTAATAACATCCGGCAGGAGGAGGTGGCCAAACTGCTCTTTGTGAACGGCATCAAAAACAGAATAGCCGGTGGTGATCACGATGCTGGCTGCCTCAACCTCAAGAGTCTTTTCCTTGTCTTCCCGCAGGACAGAACCGGGGCCGCAGACATCATAGCAGAGACCGCATTCTATGCAGTGCTCCGGGTCCTTGATAACGATATCCGGCATGACCTGCTGGTGGGGTTTGTAAATCGCCTTCCTGACTCCTATTCCGGCATCGAAACGGTTATAGACCTCGACCGGGCAGATCTCGATACAGTCCCCGCAACCGGTACAGGACGATTCATCGATATACCGGGGGTGTTTTTTCAGGACTACCTGGAAATGTCCCACCTCCCCGCTGATACTTTCCACTTCCGTACAGGTATGGACAGTAATATACGGGTGGCGAGCCACGTCAACCATCTTGGGGGAGAGGATGCACATCGAACAGTCGTTCGTGGGAAATGTCTTGTCAAGCTGCGCCATGTGACCCCCGATAGTCGGCTCGCGTTCAACAAGATGCACATGGATCCCGTGGCCGGCGATATCGAGCGCTGCCTGGATACCGGTGATTCCGGCGCCTACGACAACAACGTTACTCATGGCCGGCGTACTCCCCTGCAAGCACTACATACGATGCCGCATTTTTCAGGATGTGCTCTTTCTGGGCATCCGATGCCTGCCTGAGGATCCTTCCGGGGACGCCAAGCACGACCGAGCCTTCGGGAACTTCCATACCTTCGGTCACCACCGCCCCGGCACCGATAACGGATCCTTTTCCCACCTTTGCACCATTGAGAAGAACTGCTCCCATGCCGACAAGGACCTGGTCGGCGAGGATACACCCGTGCAGGATGGCCCCATGACCGACCGAGACGTCATTTCCGATGAGGACAGGGAACCCTTTGCTGGTATGCACTACGCAGTTGTCCTGGATGTTGGACCGGTCCCCGATCACGATCCGGTCTTTGTCAGCCCGGATGACTGCCCCGAACCAGATTCCTACCTGCCTTCCGAGGGTGACATCCCCGATGACCGTGGCGTTTGCCGCCTGAAAAAGCGGCTCGCCGGAGACCTTAACATCCATATGCATAATAACATAGGAAATTAAGAATCAAAGAGTATGAAGGTTATGGTCGGGGGAACGTTCGATCCGCTCCATGACGGCCACAAACAGCTCCTTGGCCGGTCGTTCGAGATCGCGGGAGCAGGTGGCCAGGTTACCATCGGGCTGACGACAGACACCTTTGCCAGCCGGAAAGGCCACCCGATCCGCCCGTTTTTTTTGAGAAGAGCAGAACTCGAGGAGTTCATCGGGAAGAGCAGGTTTCCGGCACACTGGCAGATTGAGCCTCTTAGTGACCGCTATGGTCCGGCCATTGATGCCGATTTCGATGCGATTGTCGTATCAGAGGAGACCCTTCCGGTTGCGGTGGAAATAAACAAGCTCCGCAGACAAAGAGGGGCAAAAAAAGTGGATATTCACCAGATCAGCTGTGTTCTTGCCGAGGACGGGCGATGGATCTCCAGTACTCGCATCCACCGCGGGGAGATCGATATCCACGGGCATATGCTGCATTAACCTGCAATCTGTTTTTTTATACGGGCTAAAACCGCAGTTAATCGTATTTCAATTACAGGCGCTCTGGTGATCGGGATACCACGATGCTTCCATAACTCCTGTGGGGGATGGCGGCATTACCGATAACACTCTACCAAACGTATTACCGGAGGTGTATATGGGCGGGTATTCGTCATCAGGAGATGGATCTCACAAGAGCAGCATATTAAGGGAAATTATCCGTAATCAGCAAAAAAAGGTTATTTTCTGGTTATGCCAACGGCTGCAAGCAGTCCGATTGCAAGGGCTGCAACTGCAACTGCGGGAGGCAGTGGCGACTTGGTTGCTGCCGGTGCCGGTGTTGCTGCTGCGGTAGTTTCAGGAACCGCTGCTGCGGTCACCTGGGGGGTGACTGCAGGGGTTGTCGCAACAACCTGGGAAGATGCCGGCGTATTACCGCTCTTGAAAGCGGTATCGCTGCCGTACTGGTTGGTTGCAGTCAGTGCAACATCATATGCCCCTTCCTTGAGGTAGATATGCCGGGGGTTCTGCTCGGAGGAGGAAGTACCGTCACCAAAGTCCCAGGACCAGGAGGTCGGGTTTCCGGAAGAGATATCCTTGAACTGGACGATGAACGGGGCTTTGCCCTGCTGCCTGTCAGCAGTGAAATCTGCTACCGGTGCAAGGGTAGTTACAATGTAGCCAACCTTGGAAGTAGTATCCTGTCCATTGGCATTCGATGCTGTCAGGGAAACTGTATATGTCCCAAGTGTAGTGTAGGTGTGCTTGGGGTTCTGATCGGTCGAGCTTGATCCGTCACCGAAATTCCACTTCCAGGCAGTCGGGCTTCCCGTGGATTCATCGGAGAACTGGACCGCAAGCGGGGAGCCTCCCTTGGTCTTGTCAGCAGCAAAGTCTGCCCTCGGGAGGTTCAGGACCGTGATATATGCTTTCTTGGTTACACTGTTGGTCAGCGAGGGGTTGGATGCTGTCAGGGTCACATCGTAGACACCAACGGCACGGTAGGTGTGATCTGGCTTTGAACCGGTTCCGACGCTGCCGTCACCAAACTCCCAGACCCAGTCGGTGGGGTTGTTCTTGGACAGGTCCGTGAATGTAACGATCCTTCCAACGCCGACAACAGTCTTGTCGGCAACAAAGTCAACTGCTGCCCCTTTTCCAACCGTGATGAGGTTCTTGCTTATCTTGGTGTCAGTCCCGAACGCGTTCTTCACGGTGAGAGAGACCGTATAGGTTCCTTCGCTCATGTACGAATGGATGGGGTTCTGGTCGGTCGAGGTCTGCCCGTCACCGAAGTCCCAGGACCAGGAGGTCGGGTTGTAAATTGACTGGTCGATGAAATTCACTTTCATCGGCACCTTGTACTGCTCGTACGGTGCATAGGACGGGATGAAATCGGCCTTCGGTCCCATCCCGATATTGATATAACTCAGTTTAGTCTCGCTGTCCTTTCCATTGTCATTCTTGGCAGTCAGCGTGACGGTATAAATGCCCTTCAGCTGGTAGACATGGTTCGGGTTTTGATCCGTTGAGGTAGCAGCATCGCCAAAGTTCCAGGCCCATGAGGTGGGGGAGTTGGTGGATTTGTCCGTGAACTTGATGGTGTCCAGCGGGTTGGCAGAGACCGGTGTCCCGGCGAAATCCGCAACAGGGACGCCGCCAACATTGACTACCTGCTTGGAGGTATCCGAGCTGCCGTCACGGGAAACCGTGAGCTTCACATCGTATGCCCCGCCGCTGCTGAAGGTATGGCTCGGGTTCTGAATTGTGGAAGTTGTTCCGTCGCCGAAGTCCCAGCTCCAGGAGGTCGGGCTCCCATAGGACAGATCCGTGAATTTCACCGGGAGGGGGGCTTTACCGGTGTTCGGGCTTGCCAGGAATTTTGACTGGAGGCCCCCGATGGCATTGATGTACTTGACCTTCGTCACATCAGAGATGCCGTAATCATTGGTCACGGTAAGGATGACATTGTAGATGCCGGGATTGCGGTACACGTGGACAGGGTTCTGTTCGGATGATGAGATCCCGTCACCGAAATCCCACTGCCATGTTGTGACCTGACCCTTGGTAAGATCGGTAAATTTCACGGGGAGCGGGACATTTCCGGATGTCGGGCTTGCGGTGAAATCAGGATTTGCCGCCATACCGATTGAGATGAAATCCTTCTTGATTGCTGTGCTGGAACCATAGGCATTCTTCACCGTGAGGGTTACCGTGTAGGTACCGCGTGCAGTATAGAGGTGACTTGGGTTCTGTTCCGTGGAAGTTGCCCCGTCACCGAAATTCCAGGAATAGGTCAGCGGGGTTGATCCAAGTGAATTGTCAACGAAGTCCACTCTTGAGGGGATCGTTGAGAACCGGTAATGTGCATCAAACTGTGCAACCGGGCTCAAACCTACAATGATGTAGCCGGATTGTGCATTTTCTGCTGCCATAACCCCTGGCATTGCCATGGTCAGGAGAATTATCAGTCCTGCAAATAAGAATAGCACTCTCGATCTCATGTTTATCATCTGCAACACTATTTACGTCAAGATATTTAATCCCATCACTTTTTTTACACTCCTTTAAAATGCGTGCAAAACCCGTGCCGGGGATACCGCTTTCCTGGAATATAAAAGGGTTCGTACGGAAAAAAGTACAGCAAATCAGATGATATGGCTTGTTAAGTCTTTTGTTATTACCCAGTCACAGTATTTGCAGTGCAGTCCCTTTGGGGTGACTTCGAACTTGCTCGTTATGGGCTCGTTGGTGTTGGAGATGCAGCCGGGGTTCGGGCAACGGACGATCCCTTCGATAACCTGAGGAATCTCGACGCCTTTCTTCTCCCAGACTTTGAAATTCCGGATGATATTGATGGTGGCATGGGGAGAGATGAGGGCTATCCGGTTGACCTCCTCCTTGGAGAGCTCGCGGTTGGTAAGTTTGACGATATCCTTTCTCCCCATGTTCCTGCTGGGCACGTTTGTTGCTATCGAGAGGGCTTCCTGGGTAGCCCCGGTGATCCCGAGGATCTTGACCACGTTGAGGGCTTCACCGCCATCGATATGATCGATTACCGTGCCATTCTTGATCCTTCGGACAAGGAGTCCTTCGTTCTCCGCTGCCTCGCTGGTCTTCATTGCATCACCTGGAGGAGCATTGCCATCCGCATGGGAACGCCGTTTTGGGACTGCTCAAAGTATTTTGCATGGGGAGACTCGTCAACCCGTGGATCGATCTCATCCACCCGTGGAAGCGGGTGGAGAATGATCAGGTGTTTTCTGGCGTTCTCCAGGAGTTCGGGAGTGATCCGGTAACTTGAGGAGACATTGAAGTACGATGCAGAGTCCGGGAACCGCTCACGCTGGATACGCGTGACATAGAGTACATCCACGTTGGGGATAACTTCGGAGATATCATCATGTTCAACAATCTCGGTTCCATTGTCCCGAAGTTCTGCGGCCAGGGTAGCCGGAAGTTCAAGACCCGTGGGAGAGATCGTGTGCAGCCGGGCATTGTAGAGAGAGAGCGCCGATGCAAGCGAGTGGGCAGTCCGCCCGTACCGCAGATCTCCTACAAGGGCTACATCTATCCCGTCGATAGGCATTGACTGGCGGATGGTGTACAGGTCGAGAAGCGTCTGGGAAGGGTGCTGACCGGCCCCGTCGCCGGCATTGATGACAGGCACAGTCGAGAACTCTGCGGCAAGCCGGGCCGCACCTTCCTTGGGATGCCGGATTACGATGGCATCCGCGTACCCGCTCACAACCCGGATGGTATCGGCAAGGGTCTCGCCTTTTGCCATGGAGCATGCGTCAACACTCCCTACCGACAGGGAGGTACCTCCAAGACGAGCCATGGCAGATTCAAAGGACATCCGTGTCCGCGTGCTGGGTTCAAAGAAGAGGACGGCAAGGATCTTGCCGACAAGGGCATCCGGATCAAACTGTTTTTTGTCGATCTGTCCTGCATGATCCAGCAGGCGGTCGATCTCATCCCGGTTAAAATCACCGATAGAAATGATGTGCTGCGTTCTCACTCCTCCCTTCATTGTGTACAGGATTACTTGTATTTCCTGACCTAATTAGCTATCCTTCCCGAGGGCAGGTAAGTCGATCCAGAACAGGTTCACCAGGTTCTTTTCAGTCCCCGGCCCGGCAGGAATGATATTATTGGATGGATACTCACCCTTTTATACGAACTATCAACTTTTGTGAGGGAATGATCGTGGACACAATACCCGTTGCACGGCCGGCTATCGGTCAGGAAGAGATATCGGCGGTGACAGAAGTCCTCGAGTCCGGGATGCTGGCTGCCGGAGAACGCGTTTTACAGTTCGAACAGAAATTCGCAGATTATTGCAGTACCACCCATGCAATCGCTATCAATAATGGCACCGCAGCCCTGCACGCAGCCCTTCTTGCTATTGACATCGGTCCCGGCGATGAAGTGATCGTGCCATCCTTCTCGTTCATTGCAACGGCAACGGCAGTCTCGATGTGCGGGGCGAAACCGGTTTTTGTGGATGTGACCCCCGATACGTTCAATATCGATCCCGCCCGGATCGAGGAACGCATTACAGAAAAGACCCGGGCGGTTATCGGGGTCCACCTCTTCGGCCAGCCATTTGATGTAAATACCGTCAAATCAGTCTGTGAGTCCCGGAACCTGAAGCTCATCGAGGATGCGGCACAGGCTCACGGCGCAATCTACCATGGCGAAAAAGTCGGGGGGCTCGGGCATCTCGGCTGCTTCTCGTTCTATGCCACGAAGAACATGGTTACCGGGGAAGGCGGGATGGTAACAACGAACAGCCGGGCGCTGGCTGACCGGCTGCACCTGCTCGTCAACCATGGCCAGAAAGAGAAGTACCTCCACACCACCCTTGGTTATAATTACCGGATGACGGACCTTGCAGCAGCGATCGGCCTTGTCCAGCTCAAAAAACTCGACAAGTTCAACCTCCGCAGGAGGAAGAATGCTGAATATTTGAATGCAAACCTGTCGGTAAAAGGCCTTGTCACTCCTAAGGTTATGGATGGCACAAACCCGGTATACCACCAGTATGTGATCCGGCTGACCGAAGAGTTCCCCCTGAAACGCCCGGAGTTTATGGAGTTTCTCAAATCAAAGGGTATCGGTTCTGCGATCCACTATCCGATACCTATCCATCGCCAGCCGCTCTATGATACGGCAACCGGGCCCGACCCGTGCCCGGTCTCGACCCGGCTCTCGGAATCGGTACTGAGCCTGCCGGTCCACCCGCTGCTCGACCAAAAACAGCTTGCATATATTTGCGAGACCATCAACAGGGTGAAATGAATGGATGTCGGTGTGATCGGTACCGGGATGATGGGGAGAAACCATGTCCGCGTGTACTCGGAACTCAAAAGCGTGAACTCGGTCGGGGTCTTCGATGTGAGCACCGCCTCGGCAGAAGAGATCGCCCGCCAGCACGGGGCAACAGCGTACCCGTCGATCGGAGCACTCCTGGACGCCTGCGATGCGGTCAGTGTCGCGGTTCCCACCCAGTTCCACGTGGATGTGGTGCGGCAGGTCTTTGAATCAGGGACATCGGTCCTTATCGAGAAACCCATATGTGCCACATCTGCACAGGCAACAGCCCTCCTCGCTCATAAACCCGCCGGTATCACGGTTGGCGTGGGACACATCGAACGGTTCAACCCGATAGTAGAGGAGATCCGTAAGATCGTGGACAAACCCCTCTATGTCGAGATGAAACGGCATAACCCGGCATCTGCAAGGGTCACCGGCAGCACGGTTGTCGAGGACCTGATGATCCATGATATCGATGTCCTCATCAGTATCTTTGGCAGACCCGGTTCCATCCATAGTGCGGGAAATGTGGATCTCTGCAGCGTGCTTGGAAAGTGCGGCACAATGCCGGTTGCCCTGTCTGCCAGCCGCAAGTCCTCAAAGAAGATCCGTATGATTTACATCGAGGAGGAAGAGTTTACGGTTGAAGGGGATTTCATGACCCAGGAGATCACTATCTACCGCAAACCCGGGCAGTACCAGTTCGAAGCGGAACGGTACGTTCAGGAGAATATCATCGAGAAAGTGATGGTCAACAAGCTCGAGCCCCTCAAACGGGAGCTTGCAACCTTTATTGAATGTGTCCGTGACAAAAAGCCGTTCCCGGTCACTCCGGATCAGGCAATAGAAAACCTGCGGGTGTGCGAGACAATTCTGGCAGGGCTCTGAAAAAAACCCGCCGGGCATGGGAGATTGTGATGCTTTCAGATATAATCAGGAAACGCGGGCCGATTAAGAAGATTGGGGTCATCGGCATGGGATATGTCGGAATTCCGGCAGCAGCCCTGTTTGCCGATTCACCGGTCTTTGACCGGGTCTGCGGCTTCCAGCGGGATTCACCCTCATCCGGGTATAAGATTGCGATGCTGAACCGGGGAGAGAGCCCGCTCAAGGGCGAGGAGCCCGGTCTTGAGGAACTTCTCGCAAAAGTGGTTGCTGCAAAGAAATTCTCGTGCACATCTGACTTTTCCAGGATTCGCGAGATGGATGCGGTCACACTCTCCATCCAGACACCGTTTTTGAACAAGGAGGATCTCCTTCCGGACTTCTCGGCGCTCAGAGAAGGGATACAAAACGTGGGAAAGAACCTCTCTCCGGGCATGCTCGTTGTGCTCGAATCCACGATAACCCCCGGGACAACGACCGGCCTTGCCCGGGAGATCCTTGAAAAAGAATCGGGTCTGGTGGCGGGAGTTGATTTTGCGCTTGCCCATGCACCCGAGCGGGTGATGGTAGGCCGGCTCATAAGGAATATCCGGGAGCATGACCGGATCGTGGGCGGAATTGACGAGGTGAGCACGAAACGGGCTGCTGAACTTTATTTACCGGTCCTCACGATCGGAAAAGTCATTCCCATGTCTTCAACGGCGGCAGAAGTGACCAAGACCGCGGAGAATACCTTCCGGGATCTCCAGATTGCGGCAATCAATGAACTGGCACTCTATTGCGAGGCTATGGGCATCAATGTCTACGATGTCCGGACCGGCGTTGACAGTCTCAAGGGGGAGGGAATCACGCGTGCCCTGCTCTGGCCCGGTGCCGGCGTTGGCGGCCACTGCCTGACAAAGGACACCTATCACCTTGAACGAGGGGTGCAGGTACTGGGAAAAGACCTGCTCGATTACCCGCCGGGGGAACCTTCTCTCTATGTGCTCGCCAGGCGGATCAATGATTTCATGCCAACCCATATGTTCCGGCTTACCGTCGAAGGCCTGAAACGTGCCGGTGTTACACCAAAGGGTGCAAAAGTAGCCCTGCTCGGCTGGGCATTCCTCTCCAATACCGATGACTCACGGAACACGCCATCGGAACCCTTCCGGGATCTCCTCCTCTGGGAAGGTGCGGTAGTGAATGTTCACGACCCGTACGTTGCCGATTATCCCGGTGTGCCGGTTGTCCCGTTTGTCGAGGAAGCCCTGCAGGATGCCGACGCTATTGTCATCTTTGCCGGTCACCACCAGTACCGGACCCTAGACCCGAAGGTGCTCAGGCAGATATCCGGGAAAAAGCACCCGGTTATCATCGACGGGCGCAACATGATTGACCCGGATGCTTATATCCGGGAAGGATTTGTATACAAGGGGATAGGGCGGGGAGATAAGAACCAGCACGCGATTGTGGAAAGGTAAGAGCACCCTTTTTTGTCAATAACGGTCATTTTAACGCTATCGAGGGTTCAGGAGTTGCTCTCACCGATCTTTTAGGAAGAGTGTCCTGCATCGGTCCAGGTAAAAAGGGAACAGAATTTTCCACGTTTTTATAAAACCAACAACCGGGTTGATGTGAATACACCGGAACCGGTATCAAATCAGGGCGTAATTGAAAAAATATTGCGTTCTTGAAACCAGAAAAAAAGAGTAGTTGTTATTACATCATGCCTGGGGGCATGCCACCCATTCCACCCATTCCGCCCGGTGGCATTCCGCCACCAGGGGCAGCAGACTTTGAGGCGGCGATGATATCATCGATCCGCAGGATCATGACCGCAGCTTCGGCCGCACTTGAGATTGCCTGGGTCTTGACACGCAGGGGTTCGACAACACCGAGTTTGAGCATGTCAGTTGGTTTCTTGGCGTCTGCATCGACACCGAACGTCTTCTTGCCTGCTTCGTGAGCTGCCCGCATATCAACGAGCAGGTCAATGGCATTGAGCCCGGCATTCTCGGCAAGCGTCCGCGGGATGACTTCCATTGCTGCGGCAAAGGCTTCGATTGCCAGCTGGACACGTCCCCCGACACTCGCAGCATATTCGCGGAGACGGAGCGAGAGTTCGGTCTCGGGAGCCCCGCCGCCGGCAACGATCTTCTTGCCTTCCACCACAACAGATACTACCATGAGTGCGTCGTGGATGGCACGTTCGAGTTCATCGACAACATGTTCCGTACCGCCGCGGACGATGATAGAGACTGCCTTGGGGTTCTTGCACTTCGAGATAAAGATCATCTCGCCACCGGATACCTTGCGCTCTTCGACAAGTCCTGCAGTGCCGAGATCCTTTGCGGTAATTGAATCGATGGTGTTGACTATAGTGGCTCCCGTTGCCCGGGCAAGGTTCTCGCAGTCGCTCTTCTTGACCCTCCGGATCGCGAGGATGCCGGCCTTTGTAAGGTAGTGCTGGGCAACATCGTCAATTCCTTTCTGGCAGAAGAGGACAGTTGCACCGCTTTTTACAACCTTGTCCACCATGACGTGGACCATGTGCTCTTCCTCATCGAGGAATGCCTGGACCTGTTCGGGCGTGGACATGTTGATCTTCGCGTTTGTGTCGGTCTTCTTGAACTCAAGGGCAGTATTGAGGAGCAGGATCTTTGCATTCTTGACTGACTCGGGCATGGACGGGTGGGCACGTTCCTTGTCTATGACCATGCCTTCAATGAGCTCGGAGTCATCTACCGATGAACCGACTTTCTTTTCCACGTTGATGTGGGCGAGGTCCGCTTTGCCATCCGGATCAACGACAGATGTGACCGCTCTCACGATGATGTCGCAGAGTTTGTCCTTGAAAGCTTCAGCATTCTTGCCGGTGAGTGCCGTCCCGGCGATCTTTTTGAGCATCGCCGTGTCGGTTGGCTTGATGGTAATAGCGATCCCGTCGAGGATTACGAGAGCCCTGGCAGCTGCCATCCGGTAGCCTTCGGCAATAACGGTCGGGTGTACGCTCTGGGCAAGGAGTCCCTCGGCATTCTTTAAAAGCTCGCCGGCAATGATGACGGACGTGGTGGTACCATCGCCGACTTCGGCGTCCTGGGTCTTTGCAACCTCGACAATCATCTTGGCTGCAGGGTGTTCGATGTCCATCTCTTTGAGGATGGTAACCCCGTCGTTGGTGATGGTGATCTCTCCAATCCCGTCGATGAGCATCTTGTCCATGCCCCGCGGGCCAAGCGTTGAGCGGACTGCTGCTGCTACTGCCTTGGCAGCTGCAATATTATTGTTCTGGGCTTCCTGCCCGCTGCTCTTGGTTGTTCCTTCCCTGACAATGATGATGGGTTGTCCCCCGAGTTGTTGTGACATGGTATTTGAAACCTCCTTTGTTGATGATTATCGATCCGCTGCCATGCTTTAACCCCCGGCGTTTCCTGCAAAACAGACGTCCTTTATCGGGATATACTACATGGTGGCAGACCCTGTCGCCACTTGCAGATCATCGTTGACCGTTGTCTGACTAATAGTTTTCTTTTTCCGGAAGGGGTATTGGTATCTGTCAGGAATCAGTACCGGTTGATCGATTCCGCACTGCAACCGGACTCTGGCAAAAAAATTCCAGCCGACCCCTCATCCCCTGCCTGAAATTTTTCAAGCAACCCCTGGTTGCAATGTCCAACAACTCACGGCGGGGAAATTATTTTACAGTGATATAATTATCCAACTATTGGATAATTATCCAACAGTTGGCAGGTTTACTGACACCCCATGATCGTAATTGAAATTTTTGCAGCAGACCCTGATGCAAAACCGGACCTGTTTATTCCCCCTGGAGCACAGTGCGGACAAGGGTGTTGGTTGCGGGATCAGCAAAAAACCGGAACGTTGTTTTGCCGCTCTCAGTAATCCGGTACTCTTTTTCCCGTTTCGTCTCTTCCGATATCCTTTCAAGAACAAGTCCCGTTTTGTCAAGCGTCCGCATCAGGGTTGATAGCGTCCCGTGCGTCAGCTCCGCGGCCGGCTTCCTCCCGGGTTTGTACCTGACGGGCGGTACCGCGGGATCCCCCGGTTTTGCTTTCTTCGTGCGGGTCGGGACATACACTGACCAGAGCTGTTTGTAGATGTACTCCCGCGACACCCATTCATATTTTCCTGCCTCGGTATCGTTGTGGTTTGAGCGGAGGAGCAGGGCAAGGATCGTCTGGTAATTGGGGTTCTCCATCATGCCCCGGATCGACCGTTCCGGCAGCGGGATATTCCGCGAGGCCTTCTCATCGAATGCAGAGTACACTTCCCCGCCAACCCACGGGGCAAACGAGAGGAGTGCCATGCAGAGCGGCTTCGATCCACCCGAGAGATCGAATGTGAACCGTGCCCCGGGATATTCCCGGTGAATCTTTGTCAGGATGTCACGGACGGAGTTGTAGGTCGGCGGGAAGACCGTTTCGCGGGAGAACGGGATGGCAAGCGATACAGAGATTTCCTTTGTTGCTGTCACCGCATTCCGGACTGCGAGTCGCAGTTTTTCGATCTCTGTATTGGACGAGTTCTCGTACATTGTGCTGTCCGCGACAACATACGTACGCGTGATGGAGGGGTTGGTGCGGAAGATGGCAGGGTACGCGGTGTGGATGTTCTCACCGGCGCTGATGATATGGATGTGTTCTTTTTGATCCATTGATCAGGTTCTGGATTTGTGGGTTAAATGGTTGTTTGTTTATATTTTGTGTTGTATTTTCAATAATTGTTTAAATCATCGTATGCAGATTCATGATAATGCATATGAGAAGGGGACTGCGGGTGTCAATACATGTCTGGCAGGAGCTCAAAGCCATGAAAGGGGACGGCCAAACGTATGATAATCTCCTTGAGGATATGATCGAGAAGGTCAGGAAGATCCAGTTGGAAGAAGCTCTCGATATGTGGGAGAAACGCCCCGATTCAGAATATGTGTCGCTTCATGAGTGAGTGGACTCCCTGAACCGATTGTGATGAACGCCGCCGCCCCCGACGGGGCGCCCCCGCGGCGGTTCAGTAACGGTTCGTTGTTGGATGCGGGTAAGCGCGTGGGGCAATAACAAACTTTATAAATACCCGGAAATTTTTCGAAGAACAAAACTCTTTAATCAATAATTGTGGCAATATCCTGGAAAAATTTTCCGAAGAATAATTTTTTCTGAAACCAAAATAGAAAATATATATCTATAAGAAATTATATTATTTTTTACTGAAAAGTATGACCGAATGGGATAATTTTTTTAATAAAATTTCAGATGAAATGACTAGATTATGTAATGATGAAGATTGCAAACGTCCATTCTTTCGCGGTTTATCCAATCGAGATGACATTTTAATACCCACTCTGTTTCAAACAAAAAACAACATAGATTCTCCTTTAGATATTGAAAAAAATGTCTACACCGAATTTATTTCCCATTCAGCCGTATTACATTCAAAAGAATTTTCCTTAAAAAATTCATGGGATATCTTGTACGAAATGAGGCATCATGGTCTACCTACAAGATTACTTGATTGGACTGAAAATTTTGCGGTTGCTCTGTTTTTTGCTTTAAATCGAAACCCAGATAATCCATGCATCTGGATTTTAAATCCAATTGAGCTAAACCGGAAATCCATCAAAATCGATGGAATTGTTGATGCTACAAAATCAGATTTTGATTATTATTCAATCTTCATTGAAACGAATCCAGATAAAAAAAAGTATCAACCTTTTAAAAATCCTATATCTATCTATCCGATACGGAGTCATCCGAGATTATTGGCGCAAAATGGAGTATTTACTGTTCACGGTACTGAAATCAAACCTTTGAATAAGTTTTATCGAGGCTGTCTGAAACGGTTTGATATCCCGAAATCGGCAATCCCCGATGCCTATCGGTTTTTAACTATGGCAAACATTAATGATTTTACTTTGTTTCCGGATTTAGACGGGCTAAGTCGTTATTTAAAGAAAAGGCACAACCTTTAGCATATATTTTTGAACAATTAATTGGTTCGATTTGGTACACTACCAAGATGGGATTAAAAAGCTTTACAAAAATTGTTTCAATTTTTCTTTTTATTTTTGTAAGGTCCAGTAAATTGGCCTTTATTATAATTCTTTGAATCTCTTTCTGCAATATGCATATCTTGATGAGTTTTTGGATTGTGTACCCTTTCCTTTGCCATAAAAAGAACTATACTCACTATAAGATAAATTTTTTCTTCAGACTAATCTTTAAATTTTTCACTCATTTCTAATCATTATTAAAAAAAGCATTCATTTCCTCGCAATCGTCACGTACCCCGAGTGGCTCACCGAAGTAGACGGCCGGGTCCCCCTCTTGGACCGGGTCATCTCACGCTCGATCAGCTCATGGGTATGGACTTCACGGAAGAGCGGGGTGGCAGCGTCCACGACAATTGCCATCTGCTCTAAAAACGGGGTGTAGCAGGCAAGATACCCGCCGGATCGTAACAGGGAAAATGCATGGGTCACGTGCTCCGGCTGGATCTGGAGATCGAGGTGAACAACATCATAGTTTCCATCGGCGTCGAGGAAATCCTTTGCCACCGCTTCGACATTGGTGAGTTTCGATTCGGTGATATTCTTCATTGCCAGGGCTGAAAATTCAGGACGGATCTCGTAGGTCTTTACGGTCTTTGCAACGCCGCCGAAATAGATGGCTGCAATCCCGCTGCCCGTCCCGGCGTCGAGCACGTCATCGTTGTGGTTCATGCCGGTATACGCGATGACAAGACCAATGTCCTTGGGCAGCATGGGGGCTCCGGAACGCTTGCCGTACGTGAAGAAGTCTGTTGGCCGCGGGATGCGGATGGTGAACTCCGAACCGTTATGGGTCGTGACAACATCCCCGCCGGCTTTCCCGACAAGGGATTCAAGATCGAGCTGGCCCTTGTCTGTACCCAGCTTTCCCTGCCCGGCCTTTACGAAAAATTCCCTGCCTTCCCCCACGAGAAGGATCCTGTCGCCCGCTTCGATCATCACTGCGCAAGCCGCATGATTGCTTCAGCAATGTCGCCTTTCGTTGCAACAAGGGCTTCCTTTGCCTTCTCAGCAGGTACGTTTGCCTGGGCAGCAACCATAGTTATATCCTCTGCCGGGATCTCGATCTCGGCCGGAACGAACCGGGGCTCTCCCGTGATCTGGTAGCTGGTGGCACCCTGCATGGTCATTGCCGAAACCTCGGCCGAGTCAAAGACCCAGTTGCCCTTGGGCGTCTTGATTACAATACTCTGCACGTCTTCAATCTGCTCGACATTCATGCCGAGCTTCTTCATCATCGCCTTCATCTGGCGTGGGTTGATGTTTCCCGGAAGCATCTTTTTCACTACCCTGCCGTACTCTTACAGCTACTCCATAATTAAATGCAAGCATTTCGGCGCCTGAAACCACTGCACCGCCGCAGGCGATAAGCCGGTCATCGCCCGCAACAACCAGAACATCGTCGCCCGCGCGGATGGCGGGATCGGCTGCGGTCACGTGTTTTGCAAACGCGTTCTTTCCCTGTGCAACAAATGCCGCAACGTCATCGCGGATGATGACCCGGTAGGCCGGGGCCGGCAGGTGTGCCAAAAGCCGTTTTGCGCCTTCGATTCCCAGTGTCAGCCGGCCGTCAGAAGCCCTCACCGTTGCAAGGCGAATACCCCCATACAGGATCTGGCGGATACGCCCGGTGGTGGAGTACTGGAACGTGCACCCCTCAGGGAAGAGTGCCGTGCCCACGTCCCCGCCGAACTGGTAATCAGCGATTGCCTGGACCCTTCGTAACGAACTGTTCTCCGAGTATCCTGTTGACACGATTCACAAACTCCTCTTCTGCTGTCTTTGGGATATATGCTCCCGCTGCAATCTTATGCCCGCCGCCCCCGCCGCCATACTCAGCTGAGGCATCGCTTAAGGCCTGCTGGAGATCGATACCTTTCTCCACGACCCGCTCGGTTGTCCGCATCGAGACCTTGGTGAGGTTCGTATCCTCCGGCACTTCGCACATGATCAGGATGGGCTTTGAACTGTTCAGTTTCGAGAGGGCCATGCCGGCTCCTATGCCCACGATGGTGTCCGGGTACCGCCCGCCCACGTGAAGCCACTGGAGGTTCGCCAGTTCCTTCACCCCGGTATCGATGATATACTGGAGCAGGTTGCGGATGATGGCCCGGTGGTTGTTGAGCATGTGCTCGGCATCGCGGTATGCCGGCCCCCGGTCTCCCCGGAGGATCGCGCCGCCAACCTGGGGTTTTGACCACCGCCCGCACGCATTGAGCATGGTGGCATACTCCTGCGCATTCCGCAGCGGGGTACGCGGAATCTCCGTCGGAAACCCGTAAGTTTCTGCAAGGAGCCGGTCCACCCGCTCGCCGTTGGCGATGAGCTGTTCTGCAAGTGCCGAGATGATTATCCGCTTCCCTTCCTGCGGGATCTCTTCCCAGACATACCACCGCCCGCTCTCGGTCTGCTGGCGTATCCCGAGCTTCTTGAGGAACTGCCGTGCCCCCTCGGGATTGTTGCTGATCCCCCTGATGAACGGGTCGTCGTTGTAGGCAAGCGAGAGGTGAACCGGGCGGGTTGCTGTGCCGTAACAGTTGAGATCCTTTTTATGCACTTCCACATTGCCGCTCCGGACACCGTCCTCGACAATGATCTCGCGGGCAGGGCCAACGAGCCCGCATTTCTCCCGTGCCATCATATCGCCGACATTCCCGATGATGGCGAGCTTGGCAAGGTCCGTATTGGCAATGTCGAGCTCTTTTGCGATCAGGTAACAGACCCCGGCAGCACTCATGCGGGTATGACCATAGGGCAGGCAGTTGACCTGCGTATAGGCTGTGCCGGCAGGCTGGCTGACGTGGTGGTCGACAATAATTACATCCTTTTTTGTAAGCCCCCGCTCTTCGAGCAGGTTCTGCTGGCCCGCTCCGAGATCGGTAAAGATCTTCAGTGACGGGTCTGACGGAACCTGCGGCATGGTCAGGGGCTCGAGCTGGCGCACAAAAACCGAGCGGACAGAAATTCCCTGCCGTGAAATTGCCTGCGAAAGCACAGCCTCGCTGGCAATGCCATCGGCGTCGATGTGGGAGATGATGGTAATTTCCTGTGCCGCAGTTATCTGTTCGGCGGCTGCTTTTACATCATCGCTAAAACCCATTGCATATTATTTTGGCATGTCCATACACATGAATTGTACTTAAGATGCAACCTGAACAGATTGATGAATTCCTGGAAACCGGCCTCATCACCCCTTCCCGGATGCGGGCCCTTGACCTGAACGCAATGGCACTCGGCGTTACCGAGCTCCAGCTGATGGAGAGTGCGGGCCGTGCCCTGGCCGAAAGCGTTCTCTCCCTTGCCCCCGGTCGTGTGCTGGTGCTCTGCGGCAAGGGCAATAATGGCGGTGACGGGATGGTTGCTGCCCGTCACCTCCAGCGCGGTGTGGAAACGGATGTCTGTTATCTCGATCATGGAGCCCGTAGTTTGTCCTGTGAGCACCAGCTTGCTGCATTGAGGCACTGCCGCGTGGGCCTGCACCCGTTCACGAGCCGGGATGACCTGTCCCCGTACCAGACCCTCTTCGATAAGGCGGACGTGATTGTTGATGCCCTGCTCGGCACCGGGATCACAAGCACTATCCGGCAGCCTTTTACTACGTGTATCGCGATGGCAAACGATTCCCCGGCAAAGATTATCGCAGCCGATATACCCACTCCGGGTATCCGGTTCGACAGGATCTGTGCTTTCCACCGGGCGAAGGTACCAGGATCCACCGTTGCTGATATCGGCATCCCGGTTGAAGCGGAATGCTGTGTCGGGCCCGGGGATCTCACTCTTCTTCCCGCACGGAACCCGCGGGCGCACAAGGGCACCGGGGGGACGGTACTGATTATTGGCGGCGGGCCGTACCAGGGCGCACCGTATCTTGCCGGCCTTGGTGCCCTCAGGGCAGGGGCCGATATTGTCAGGATCGCATCCCCTGCGTTCGAGCCGGTCCCGGATCTTATCTATGAACGGTTGGCGGGTGATTGCATATCGGAAGAACACAGGGAGCGGCTCATCGCACTCGCAGACAAGGCCGATGTGGTTGTCTGCGGGAACGGCCTTGGGGTGGAGAGCCATACCGTTGTCCAGGCTGTTGCCCCGCACTGCAAAAAAGCGGTCTTCGATGCCGATGCCCTCCGGCTCCCCCTGCCGTCTGCTCGGGTGGAGACAATCTATACGCCCCATGCAGGAGAGTTCGCCCGTATCACCGGTACATCACTGCCGGGGGACACCTATGGGCGCGCCCGGGCTGCAAAGGCTACCGGCATCAGCGGGACGCTTCTCCTCAAGGGAAGGATCGATATTATCACCGACGGGACACAGGTGCGGTTCAACCGGACCGGCCACCCGTCCATGACCGTTGGCGGAACCGGAGATGTACTGGCGGGTATCGCCGGTGCCCTGCTCTGTCACCTCCCGGCGTTTGATGCAGCCTGCATAGCAGCATATGTCAACGGCAGGGCCGGGCAGGCTGTGGCTGATGAGCGTGGCGGCGGGCTCATAGCTTCCGATATTGTTGATAAGATCCCCGCAATACTATTCAGGAAAGGTTGAGAGCATGGTCGAGTTTACCCATATACACAATGATCGCGCAGCAATGGTGGACATCAGTGGCAAAGGGGACGTGTCCCGCGAAGCCACAGCCAGCGGGAAGATCTTTCTCCGGCCCGAGACCCTTGAGGCGATCCGGAACGGGACGGTTGTCAAAGGCAATGTGCTTGCAACCGCCCGGGTTGCTGCAACACTGGCAGTCAAGAACACCTCGAACCTGATCCCGATGTGCCATCCGATTCCCATCAGCCTGGTTTCCGTGGATTTTACCGAAGGCAACGGGTTCATTGAAGCAACGGTTGTGGTGAAGATGGCCGGGAAGACCGGTGTCGAGATGGAGGCGCTGACCGGGGTCTCGATTGCTTTGCTGACCGTCTGGGATATGGTCAAGTCTGCCGAGAAGGACAAGGACGGGCAGTATCCGGTGACCCGGATTACGGAGATACGGGTAGTTGAGAAGAAGAAAGGCCGTGCCTGATTGCCGGACAGTATCTTCACAGGGCCGGTGTACTTTAATACCCCTCCAGTCCAAGTATATGAGAATACGGGATACAGTCCCGTGTAAAAGGCATGTAGCCCTCTTTGGGCCGAACCTTAGGAGAATACCATGGTAAAATCAATGTACGCCTTCGTCAGGGAGGCATGGAAAGTACCGGCAGACAGCGGAGTCAAGGAGCTCCTCTGGAACCGTA
>JBAZQF010000013.1:0-65818 GCA_041645355.1 Methanoregula sp. | reverse complement strand
TGATATACCGGTTTGCTGACATTAGTTTGCCTCCTTAATCGTTAGTAGCATAACAATGTAAGGAGGCACTGTACCTTAGATCTTTTGGTCGAATTTACGTCTACAGGGATACCATTTCTACAGAGCCAGTATTTCATTCATTTTAAAAAAAAATCTCACACAAATGCATTCGTGTGCAACAATCCATCCATGCCCCCCATTATCTGTTGGGAACACCCGCCCTGCATGTGAATGGGTGCGGATCTCGTGTTACCGGAAGCGCAGCTTATAATTGACGAAATGAGATGCAAGCAGGGAAATACCAGCAAATCGGGAATCAGCATTCACTGAATTAAAAGAATAGGCCGGGGCCGAGATTCGAACCCGGGTCGGAGGATCCACAATCCTCTAGGATGACCAACTACCCCACCCCGGCATATGTGATGACGGTGCATTGCCAGAAATCCGGCAAATGTCCCTCTTACATAAGCACCGGACTCAAATAAATATATGCTTATTTTTACTTTACCGTTCGGGGAGATGACCGCGACAGCATGAGGAATTTTTCGGTGCCTGAAGGGGATTATTAATAGGGTCCGGCGTCTATTACATATCAGGTGGCTCTGAAGACTCTATCCTGATATCGGTGCGCGGTGCGATAAGCCGGCCGGGGCACAGGACAATGGGGGATTTTTTACCCGTATCTCAGAGTCAGAGCAGGGACAAACGCGAGGGTGAATTTATGGCGGAAAACCCAAAAATACGGACGCCGATTGTCTGCGTTATGGGACATGTGGACCACGGCAAGACATCATTGCTGGACCGGATCCGCGGCTCATCTGTGGTAAGTTCCGAAGTGGGTGCCATCACCCAGCATATCGGCGCCACGATAGTTCCCATCGAGGCTATCCGGATCATGAGCGGGACCATGGGAAAGGCTTCTATCAATATTCCCGGCCTGCTCTTCATTGATACACCGGGGCACCATGCTTTCACCACCCTCCGGGCCCGGGGTGGAGCACTTGCAGATATGGCAATCCTTGTGGTGGATATCAACCAGGGGTTCCAGCCCCAGACTATCGAGGCGCTCCAGATCCTGCGGAACTGCCGGACACCCTTTGTCATCGCGGCAACCAAGATCGACCGCATCCACGGCTGGAGGGTGAACGAGAACGAGACCTTCCTCTCCTCCTTCGCCAAGCAGAACGACCGGGTAAAAGGGGATGTCGAGAACAAGACCTACGAAATCGTAGGGAAGCTCTCCGAGCTGGAATTCTCTGCAGACCGGTTCGACCGGGTCTCGGATTTCCAGCGCAACCTTGCTATTGTCCCGGTCAGTGCCCACACAGGAGAAGGGATCGCAGATTTGCTCCTGGTCATGATCGGTCTTGCCCAGCGGTACATGAGCGATGCCCTCAGACTTGCCGTGGAAGGCCCTGGAGCCGGAACGGTTCTTGAGGTCAAGGAGGAGCGGGGTCTTGGGACCACGCTCGATGTGATCCTGTACGACGGGACCCTCAGTATCGGTGACGAGATTGCAGTTGCTACCCAGGACAGCGTCATTGTCACCAAGGTCCGGTCCCTCCTGCAACCCCGGCCCATGAAAGAGATCCTTGTCGAGGATCGGTTCGAGCGGGTAAAATCCGTTGCTGCTGCGTCGGGGGTCAAGGTCACGGCACCGAACCTTGAGGGTGTCATTGCCGGCTCGCCGTTTTTTGTTATCCGCGGCAACCGAGACGAGATCGAGGCAAAGATTAAAAAAGAGATGACCGAGATCCACGTGAACCTGGCCGAAGAAGGGATCGTCATCAAGGCCGATACCATCGGGGCGCTGGAAGCGCTCTGCAAAGAGCTTGAAGGCAAAGAGATCGGTGTTATGCGGGCCCAGGTCGGCCCGGTGAGCCGGCATGACCTGATCGAGACCGAGACGATGAAAAATGCCCAGTATCGGGTTCTCCTCTCATTCAATACACCCATCCTTCCCGATGCTGCAGAGATGATCAAGAACCCGCTGTATACGCAGGTGAAGGTCTTCGAAGGCCAGGTTATCTACAAGCTGATTGACCAGTATCTCGAATGGCGGGATGAACAGAAGCGCATCCTGGAGAAGCAGCGGTTCGAGCATGTGGTCATGCCGGCCAAAATACGGCTCCTGCCGGACTGCGTTTTCCGCCAGAGTAACCCGGCGGTTGTCGGTGTCCGGGTTCTTGGTGGGAAGCTGCGGAGTGATGTGAACCTGATCCACCTAGACGGGAGGAAAGTCGGCCACCTCAAGACCATGCAGCTCCGGCAGGAGTCTATCCGGGAAGCCGATGCTGGTCTGGAAGTAGCGATCTCCATTGAAGGTGCCACTGTCGGCCGCCAGGTGAATGTTGGCGATGACCTGTTCGTCGATGTTCCCGAACGGCACGTGAAAGTTCTCGAGAAAGAGATGATAAAAACCCTCAATACTACCACACAGGAGATCCTTGCAGAGTATACGAATATGCGCCGCAAGGGGGAACCATTCTGGGGAAAATGAGCCGGGATCCGGCCTTTTTGGAACGCGAGGGTTTAATAGCGTACCAGTATAATTAAATGGGTACTTCTCATGTGTAGGCGAAATTTGCCGGCAGCCAGAGACGTAAAAACCTGTTGGCAGGTTTTTTAGAATAAAAAAATATTCGTGGAGCAAACAACAATGGTTGAGTTTAAATTCGTTGTATCAGACCCCAAAACCGGTCGTGCCTACAATGTCGACGTCAGCGGCGGGGCAGCAGGTTCGATCGTGGGCAAACGTATAGGTGATGAAGTTGATGCAGGGTCCCTCGGGCTTGCCGGATATAAAATCCTGATCACCGGCGCATCCGACCGCACAGGAATCACGGCAAAACAGAGCCTCCCGGGTGCAGGCCGCCGGAAACTCCTTCTTGCAGGTGGAGTCGGATTCCACCCGACCATGGACGGCGAGCGCAGGAGAAAGACGATCCGGGCCAACGAGATTACCCAGGATTTCGTCCAGATTAATGCACGGGTCACCACGTACGGAGAAAAGCCTCTTGACGAGCTCTTCCCGAAAGTTGAGGGTGAGAAGAAAGAGAAGGCGGCAAAGGCCGGCAGAAGATAATATATCTCTTTTTTAGAAGTCCCTACCCTTTCAGAAGACCGGGTATGATCTCGAAAAAAATTATACCATGGAGCTTATGCTCACGATACCATATGCAGAAGAGTTTTTCTGGGATGTGAGTGCTTTTCCGCCTTTCCATATCTCAACGACCAGGTCATGGCTGGTAGACTTGTCCCGCTTCTGGAATGTAGCCTGCAGTGTCCCACCGGTTGTATTTACTGCGTAAACCCTGTCTCCGGAACCCAGGATTTTTTCCATGGTTCCTCCCACCCCATATGTTCCCGAGTATCCGCCAAGATAACTCACCTTCACAAAAACCCCTTCTGAGGGGACGCTGACCGGTGTGGTCTCCTGTATTGTTATCGCCGATGTGCCCGTGACCGTGGGGGTTGTCTTTATTGCAGCCGGCGTGGCTTCTGATGAGGCACGGGTAGTGGAAACCACCGGTGCTGCGGTACCGGGAGTTGCCGGACCGGGTGCTGCCGGAGTTCCTGAGCTACCCCCGAAGAAAACGAGCAATGCAATAGCAATAACGGCGACAACCCCTACGATAACGGCGATCATCACCCAGGGCTGATCCCAGATATCCTTCTGTTTATGTCGCATAGTATCTCCTGCTGTATTTACAGTAAATATCTGATTGATTACGAAATACTTTCCGAAATTGCATTAAATGCCTTTTGGCAAGGTCCATGGTCCCGGTATGCAGGTTTCTGTTCAGCCCCGGGACACTGACTGCAAAAGTGCCTCGTGCAGGTCCTCAAAAGGAACATGGTTTTTTTGGGCAATCAGGATGAGAGCCGCAGCCGGAAGAAGATTCCCGTCAAAATTCTCCTTGATGATGCGGTTCATCTCTGCAACGACTTCCGTTTCCTGAATATTCTGTGCATGAACAATCCGCCGGATCAGCTCCTGGGTCGGGTCGTTTTGCTCAAAAATAGCAGATGTCGGCTTGAACCCGATGGGGATCTGTACTTCTGAAAGGTTAAAAACGGGAGAGAAAACCCCGTTATCCTGCCGGATGAGCCCTTCTTCTTCTGCCCGTCGCAGCAGGAGATTTGCCTGCTCCGTGCTCATCCATTTCCGGTCAAGAGCATAATAATAGACCAGCTCGTTTTTGCGCATCCCGCTCTTGCGGGTATGCTTGAAGGGAGCGGCAAGAGCAATCCGGATTGTCACTTCGGGACACCAAGAATGATGTTCTTCATATCAAGTGCGTCCAGACCTTCTCCGCGGCCTTCCTTTGCAATATCAATGTCCGTCCGGGATGCCTGATCAGTGAGCCGGATGTAAAAGATATCATTTGCAATGGGGACTTTGCCGCCTCCCCGCAGGGCCAGGGCAAGAACGGATACCTGGAGATCTACCGCCTCCGTTATTGCCCCGGGTCGCAGGACATCAGGAGTGATATCACCAAAGGTTGCCCGGTCAACTGCGATCTGGACCCTGGTCTTGACTTTTACCAGTTCTTTTCCGGTAGTCTTGGTAGATTCTTCATTGTCGAGGCCGGCAATATATTTCAGGGTCTCGTTGAAGGGCATTCCCATTGCAAACGAGAGATCCACCCTCTGGGGGAAACGATAATAGATCCTTCGCATAGCTAGAGTTGGTTGGTTTAAAAGAAAAAAGATTGCTGATTATATCGGTTATTCGAGCAACACTGCGTTGATGACGCCGTCCTGGCCGGGGCGGCTGAGAATACGGGCGCGGCCGATCTCGGTCTTGACAATCGCGCCCTTTGTCAGGAGGTTTCTCCGGACATAGTTCGGGTTTGCGCTGTTTTCTTCAACGTTCTGGATCTTGACTTTCTTCGTCTCACCATTTGCCTTGTTGGTCACGTTGGCAAATTCTGCACGGAGCGCACGGACCTTGATGTTGTCACCAAAGGTGCGGAGGACTTTTCTCCGGTCGGCCCCGATGTGGGTGTCTGCCGGTGCAAGACCAATTTCCGCTCGTCTCTTCATCTGTGCCGGGCGGCGCCTGCCACCGGTTATCTTCCGTATGGATTCTCCCTGCCACTGCATGGTGTCACTCTCGAAATAGTATTTCCCCGGAAACCTGTTCCGGAGATGGTGCTCTATATATTCCCTTCTGGATTATTTATAGTACCTGATCTTTTTGACTATCAGCAATTACTGCCGGGCTAAGCAAGGATCTTGTCCAGCAGTGCCTGAATGCCGTCACCAGTCTTCAGGTTGGTCCGGAATACCGGCATACCGGGATTGTACCGCTTGATATCAGCCTGCATCCGGTCAAGGTTGGCACCGACAAGGGGGGCAAGATCTACTTTGTTAATAACCCCTATAGTGCAGTCCCGGAACATCATCGGGTGCTTGTTGACCACATCGTCCCCTTCCGTTGAGCTCACGACAACAACGCGCTTTTCGGCACCGAGGCGGAAATCGGTGGGGCAGACCATGTTTCCCACGTTTTCGATAAAGAGAATATCGATAGTATCGAGCGGGAGATGTTCGATTGCATGTTCCACCAGGTGGGCATCCAGGTGGCATTCCTTGCCGGTATTGGCATTATATGCGGGGATTCCCAGTGCTACAATGCGCCGGAAATCGTCATCCCCGTACACGTCTCCTGCAATGGCACCTGCCCTGAGCCCTTTTCTCTCCAGCAATGGAACGAGCCTCTCGATAAGCGCGGTTTTACCGGAACCGATCGCACCCAACAGGTCAAATGCCCGCACACCGTGTGTCTTGAGATGGCGAGCATTTTTGTCGGCGATTGAGTTGTTGACGTCGTACACATCTTTCTCAATCCTGACGTCGATATGATGCATGATAGTTACGTTTGAGCGGACACTGTTTATACCTTGACCCACAAACGATCCTGCAATGGCAGAAGGCGAGTGTATCCTATATCCCTGCTACTTCAATGCGGCGTATACCCGGGCCGAGGGAAGGAGGGTCCCGCGCAGCCTTGGGTCAAAGGCACCGGTACTTACTGATATCGAACGCGCCCTGAAAAAAAACGGGGTGAACTTCCGTATTGAGGACCACCACCACCCGGCGCACTGGTCCCGGCGTGAAGGGCGTGTTGTTGCCGAGTGGAAGAAGAGCAAGGAGGTTCTTATCCGACGTGTTGCAGAGAAGCTGGAGGTACGGAAATGAGCGGGCTGTACGATCTCCACACCCACTCAATCCTGTCCGATGGCGAGATGCTCCCTATTGAGTTGATCCGGAGGATGGCAGTAGCCGGGTACACCACGGTTGCAATTACGGATCATGTTGACGCCTCCAATGCAGACTCTGTACTATCGAACCTCGCCATGGTACGGGAATCCGCAAAACTTTTCGGAGTGAGACTTCTCTGTGGTGTTGAGATAACTCATGTGCCCCCCGCACAGATTGCCGGTCTTGCCCGGTCGGCAAAATCGGCAGGAGCAGATATCGTTGTTGTTCATGGGGAGACGCCGGTTGAACCGGTTGCCGAAGGGACGAACCATGCTGCATGCACCTGCAAATATGTCAACGTGCTCGCCCACCCCGGGCTCATCTCCCTGAAGGATGCAGAAGCTGCAGTAAAGAACGGGATTGCCCTTGAGATCACCTCCCGTGGGGGCCACAACCGCACAAACGGCCATGTTGCACTCGTGGCACGGGAAGCGGGGTGCCAGCTGGTGGTGGACTCGGATGCGCATGCACCTCACGATATCCTGGATAAGCGCGCGAAAATTCTTGTTGCAAGAGGGGCCGGATTGAGCCAGAAAGAGTGCAAACAGGTTATATCTTTAAATATCGACCAATTGCTGGGTTCCTGAAATTTCTATTTATACTTTCACGCAACGCTTAAATAGTGACGCGTCGCACATATATAGATTACTAAAACATTTTAGTACTATCATATCCCCGAGGTTGTTGTGAAAGTTGTTGGTCGGGCATTGAGCACTATTGGCGACCGGATGCTCATTATTCAATGTGATGCGGCCCAGCTTCCCGCATTATACAGCGAGGTAAACGATCGGCGGATGAAGCCGGTCGGAAAGATCCTGGATCTCTTCGGCAATGTGAAGGCCCCGTATGCGGCAGTGCTCTGCCGGGAAAAATGCACTGTCCAGCCCAATGAAAAACTTTTCACAAAGTGATCATACCCGCGGGATACCAGGGTTCCGTGCAAAAGGAACTGCAGCAATTGGAATAAGCAGGTGAATGTGGATGCAGGAAATTGAAAAATTAAAAGTTCTCCAGTCCGAGCGTGAAGCGCTCAAATCGCGTACGAAACAGAAAGAGCAGGAGAAAAAAGCAGAAAACCATACCGAGACGGTCTGCCCGGAATGCGGTGGCAGGCAGCTTGTACACGATTATGAGCGGGCAGAACTGGTCTGCCAGGGATGCGGGCTGGTCATCGATGACGACTTCATCGACCGTGGCCCGGAATGGCGTGCTTTCGACCACGACCAGCGGATGAAGCGGTCCCGTGTCGGCGCTCCCATGACCTTTACGATCCACGACAAGGGTCTCTCCACCATGATCGACTGGCGTAACCGGGACTCCTATGGACGGGCTATCTCCTCCAAGAACCGGGCCCAGCTTTACCGTCTACGCAAGTGGCAGCGCCGGATCCGTGTCAGCAATGCCACTGAGCGCAACCTTGCATTCGCCCTCTCGGAACTTGACCGTATGGCCTCTGCGCTGGGTCTTCCGAGAAACGTCCGTGAGACCGCAGCCGTTGTGTACCGCGATGCAGTTGACAAGAACCTGATCCGCGGCCGGAGTATCGAAGGAGTTGCGGCAGCAGCGCTCTATGCTGCCTGCCGGCAGTGCAGCGTTCCCAGAACTCTTGATGAGATCGCGGAAGTTTCCCGTGTGTCAAGAAAGGAGATCGGCAGGACATACCGGTTTATCTCCCGTGAACTCGGACTCAAGCTCCTCCCGACATCCCCCATTGACTATGTTCCGCGCTTCTGCTCGGGTCTCACCCTCAAGGGAGAGGTCCAGAGCCGTGCTGTTGAGATCCTGCGCCAGGCCGGCGAACGGGAACTGACAAGCGGCAGGGGCCCGACAGGTGTTGCGGCAGCAGCGATTTACATCTCCTCCATCCTTGGCGGGGAACGCCGGACCCAGCGCGAAGTCGCGGAAGTTGCAGGTGTTACGGAAGTAACCATCCGGAACCGGTATAAGGAACTGGCAGAGAAACTGGATATTGAAATTATTCTCTGATTTTTTTTCATCGGCCTCAGATCGAAAAGGAATTTTTTGATCGGGCATAACAGAATTGAAGGAAGATTTTCAATGGCAGGGCGACTAAACTTTTGTTCACGATTCATACTCCTGCTCGCGATCCTCTCGTGCGGAGTACCGTTTGTCGCAGGTTCTGTGGCAGTGTATGGTATTTCGACAACCGGGGCCTCCCCCTACGGGGAACAGTTCTGTGTTACGTATTCCGTACCAGGTCAGTCCGGGGAACTCTTCAACCAGGTTGCTGCAAATTTTACCTCTCCTGATATCAGGGTCATTGCTATTGGCGGGGACAGCGGCTTTTCCGGTGCCACTGCCGCAATGATCGAACAGGCCGTCTGGGATGGTAAAATACTGATCATTTATCCCCCGTCAACGGAAAAGTTCAGCGACAGCCTTCCGCTGGTCACAAACGGGACTACCACTCTGGGGGAGACCGTGACACTATCAGGCCCTGACAATGCCCTGTCAAAGAATGTCTTTTCCGGTCTGGGAACACGGTTCAATACCACTTCATCATCAATGGAGAGAATATCTGCCATACCCAAGGCCGGAACCATCACGCTCCTGAAGTATTCGAATGGCGAACCGGCACTCGCGTACCGGAAATATGGCAATGGTTATGTTGCGGAATGGACCATGAAGACTCCCGCAACATCTTTGTCGGGCGTTGATACCAATATCATCACAGCCCGGCTCATCACTGCGCTGCAGCCCCCTGCCAGTACCACTCCCGCAACAACGGCCACAACGATTATTCCAACGACCGTTAATCCGCTGGTGACTGCAACGACCAGCATTACCCCAGTCCCGGCAGTCACCACTACTCCGTCTACCGGAAATATCACGATACAGTCAAATCCCCTTGGAGCGCAGGTCTTCGTGGATGGGATCTACAGGGGGGTAACACCGATCGAGCTCTCTGGTCTCTCCCCCGGGTATCATGCCATCAAGATGACCATGGAAGGCCGGTATGATTACGATGGCAGCGCATACGTGGTGAGCGGGGAACGGGTAACCTCCTTTGGCTCGCTCCCACTCCAGGAAAAGACCCCGTCTGCGATAACCCCCGTTGCCACAACAACTCCCGCAGGTGATTCGGGCAATCCGATAACCAGCCCGGTTGTTCTTGCCGCGGCGATTGGATCGATTTCAGCTGCCATTGGGGCATTTGCCACGATATATACCCACAAGGTGAAAGACAAGAAGGAGTAATCACCGCTCTTTTTCCCACGGTATATCCCCGGGATACCAACAACTATATTCCTCAGACTCAAAACCTATAATCCACATCAGCAGCGGGCTCGTAGATCAGGGGTAGATCGCTACGTTCGCAACGTAGAGGCCGCGGGTTCAAATCCCGCCGGGTCCATGCCTGTTTTGTGGTGTTTTGATTTGCCGGGGCACGTACGGTTTTTCGTGGAGTCTCTGCGGACAGTAACAACTATAAGGAATCCGCGGAAAAATAGTATGCCGCAAGTCCAAGCGACAAGGGCTCGTAGATCAGGGGTAGATCGTCACGTTTGCAACGTGAAGGCCACGGGTTCAAATCCCGTCGAGTCCATATCGTTTTTGTAACGGTTTCCTGATGACCGCAGGTCATGTCGGGTTGCGAAGGGCAGCGCCCTCGCGAAAAGACGGGTTCAAATCCCGTCGAGTCCATATCGTTTTTGTAACGGTTTCCTGATGACCGCAGGTCATGTCGGGTTGCGAAGGGCAGCGCCCTCGCGAAAAGACGCCACTAAAATAATGCTGCCTTTCAATCGATCCAGTCCAGGATCCGGCGGGGCTTCTCTTCCTGCCCCTTCTCGATGAGTTTTCTCTTGACTTTCTTCACCGCTTCGGTTGCTGGTGAAGACTGCTCTTCGAATTTCCCGTAATCCATGTAATCGCGGGTCACCCAGTCATCCCCTCCGGCAGTGATCTCGGTGATCACCGGCTCTGCCGGTTCAGGAGTATCTGCCGGTTGAATGGGCGGGGTCGGTTCCCTCGTGGGTGGCTGCAGGTCCTGGGCCATGAGCACCGGTTGTGTGGGCGCGAGGACCGGAGGAATCACCGGAACCTGGGAAGGAACGAGATGGGCCGACCCGGGAGCAGCTGATCGTGAGAGCAGAAAATCCACGAAATCCTCCACCACCTTCCGTTGATCGGGGGAAAGCCGGTCCAGTTTACTCTCTAAGGATTCCACGGTACCACTACCTCAGCGCTGAGTAATAACTTCTCGCGTTTTTCGTATTAAAAAGGGCGGATGGGCTCCAGATACGCCGCTTACTCCCACCGGTGCTGGTACCCCCTCTTCTGCAGGGGAGTCCCGTCAACCGTTACGGATTTTTCTGTCACCACGGTTCCGATTGCAGTCGCCTGCACTCCCGGGATCGGGAACCTGCTGGGATCGATGGTAAAGATCAATTCGTAATCCCCCCCGCCATACAGGGCAAGCTCGCGGGCCTGTAATCCGGGAATTCCTGCGGGAAGGGGAATCTTTGAGGAATCGAGGGCAAACCCGCAGCTGTTCACGCTCAACAGGTCATAGAGCGAGAGGGCGATCCCGTCGCTGTCATCCATCATTGCACTCACTCCGGCCTTCCCCAGGATCTGCCCCTCTGCAACCCTGGGCTGCGGCTCGAAGAGCGCTTTTTCGAACTGGTGGTACCCGTCAAGCCATGCCTGGGCCTGGCCGGGAGTTCCGGTGATACAGACAAGATCGCCCGGCCATGCACCGGTCCTCCTTGCGATATCCTTCCGGTCAACAAGCCCGAGGCCGGTTGTCACGACCGTCAGCTCCCCGTGATGGTCAATATCCCCGCCAATGATCTCCGCCCCGTATTTCGTGCAGCAGTCCTTTGCACCCTGCATAACCCCGCTAAGGCACTTCCAGTCATCGAGTCCTACTGCAATGAGCAGGTATTTCGGGGCCGCACCCATGCTCGCGATGTCCGAGAGCGTAACGGCAGCGCTCATCCACCCGGCCTGCCAGTCGGTCATCCCCGGGACAAAATCGGTTGTGCGGTGAAGCATGTCGGTTGTCGCCACCATAACCTGCCCGCCGCAGGAGAATTCAGCACAATCATCCAGGCAGTTGTCCCTGCCCACAATTCCCATAACCACGTTCAGGAGCTCCCGGTCATCCACCTTTACGCACCTCCTTACCCCGTTCGCTCTTATACTCTTTGAATATGTGCTCAATCATCTCGGTTTTCTTCTCCCGTTCCCGCACTTCCTGCTGGGACTGCCACGAGAGAAGAGCAGAATCGAACAGGTCCTTGCCGGCGAGCCCCTGTTTACCCCTCACCTGGGCCCCGGCAGCCGTATCTGAGAGAATGGGGAGCCCGGCTTCCCGGAACGCTGGCAGCATCTGGGGATCGCTCTCAATGAGCACTTTCTCACCGGCTATGACGGCCCTGACTTTTCGTTCTGCAAGATCCCTGACAATATTTCTTCCCCAGCCGTCCGTTCTTGAGACAAAGATGATATCACCCTCCTCGATCCCCACGTCATCAACGAGTTTCCTTAAGCCGTCCTTTGTCAGGGCATCCATCACCTTGACCGGCAGCACTTCGCCGTCCATGGAGAGCTCGGCGAACTTTTTAATTCTGCCGAGCCTCTTTACAAGATTGTAGTTACGCCGTTCCTCCTTATGCAGGCGCTTTTTCAGGCTCTGGATGACGGCATCCTTTTTTACCACCTCTGCATCCTTTGCCAGCTCGGCATCGCGCGATGTGTGGAACTTCCGGATCCGCCCCTGGAGCCTGTGGATCTCATAATCCCTGCTCTTGAGATCCTCCTGGAGTTCTGCAATATACGTCCGGAGGCGCTTCACCATGCCGTCCAGGACCCGTACCCGTTCATCATGCCCGGTATCGGGCTGGACCATGGGGGCCGCTGCTTCTGCAACCGGTACGGGCATCTTCATGTCGCCAATCACCTGTTCGAGCGACTGGCCGCGGATGACCCGGGCCCGCACTTCATCGAGATCGTGCCCCGGGGGTATCCGTTTTAATAAATTCTGGAACTTGTGGCGGTACTGGCGGAAGGCGTCGAGCGCTGCCGAGAGTGCATCCCGCTCGTGATCATTGGCATATGCAAACGGGGCTGTGAGCTCGATCTTAGTCTCCACACTCACATCCTGCTTCGGCGTATAGGCGACCGCCGAGAATGACCGTCGGATCTTCTCGACTGTAAAAGGCATCTCCTGGACATCGGATGCGATGATAAGCGGTTTTCCCACCTTGTAGAGGGATTCTATCACATCTGACATGGTCATCTGGCGCGAACTCACCAGCGTGAGGAGATTGCCGTCGAGGTCGAGCGCGGCAAAAGCGGTTGTCGTACCCGGATCAATCCCAACGATCAGGTACCGGGGCTTGCCTGAGAGCGGGCGGAACCGGATGCGCTCGAGACGCTTTCCGCTGATCCTGACCTGTACATCTGCCCCGCGGTAGGTCGGCACCGGCACCTGGTCGCGCTTTGCAAAGACCCGGAATGCCACCCGACTGCACCCGCCGAATGCCCGGGTCTCCTTCTTCTCGTACCGGAGCCCCGCAGCAACGAGGGCCATTTCGGTCTCCCTGCCTTTCAGCTGCACGGCGCCATGCATCTTCCGGACATACCGGTTCTGGCTCCACCCGCCTTTCCCGGGAGAACGGTGCCGGCTGACCACAACCTCGCTCTCATTCTCAAACGCTATGACTTCGGCCCCGGCACCAAGTGCGGCCACCCTGGCAGATGTCCGTGCCTCGGCAAAGGGATCGAACTTGTTGAAACTGATATTGTAGCGGGCGGCAACCTTACCGAGCGTCTCCTTGCGCTCGCCACCCGTTACCTGTACAAGCCGGGTCTGTGGGGGAAGCCCCTGCAAAAAGAAGAAGAGTTCGTGCTGGTCAACTGCGATTTCCTGGAGGCTGTCAACGGCAAGGATGTCGGGCTGTTCCTCGGCAAGGAGCCGGAAGAGCCGGAACATCGAGACTTCCGACTCGCTCTCGATTACCTGGCCGTCCATCCGGACAAGGGCGTACATGGGCCGCCGTGAACGCGACCGCACGGAGCCTTTGATGATATCGATACCGAAAACCTTCAGCCGATCACCCATTGCTTTGCATCCTCACGATCGTAATCCAGCTGGTGCTTCCTCTTGAAAAACGTGAGAATATTGTCAATGTCCCGCATCAGGATGGTCTCCGCGTTCGGGTGATCCCTTGCTGTCCACTGCGGCCAGTCGATGAGGACGCACTTGTCGTCTTCGACCAGGATATTATATTCGGACAGGTCCGCATGGATGATCCCTGCCTGATAGGCAGCATGGACATTTTCCAGGATATCATCGAGCACCTCAGCGGGACACTCGAGCCGGCACCGGTTGAGGTTTGCTCCCCCGATAAGCGACATGACGACCGCGTGACGGTTGTTGTCGATCGGGAGGGGTACGCTGACTTTCGGGTGCAGGGTAGTGAGAGCTTCATACTCCCGTTCCGCAGATTTACGTGAAGCGATCAGCCAGGGGCAGTGGCCCTCCTCCGGCATGTAATCGCGGTTGAGCCTGGCCGATGAGAAGGATCGTCCTCCAACCCGGTGGAACTTGATCGCAACCGGACCAAGCCCCATGGCATCGTACACCACGGATTCCTTACCCTCCCCGATCTGTGTCCCCAGTGCCGATATCGTCCCTTTCTTCGAGAGAGTACCAAGCGCAAGGGTATCATAGCCGCCAAAGACAAGCGCATAGCCGTCATAGGGAACGGGGTTGAACCGGACCATCCCCCACTCGATCAGGCGCGAGAGCCGGTAATTGATCTCCGACTCCGAGAGTTTTGTGGTGGTCTTGAGCTGTTCGAGCGGAACCCAGGAGTACCGTTTCATCCCCCGCTCAAGGGAAAGGAGGATGGTTTTTTCATACTTGTTGAGGGTGCGGATGTGCTCCGCGGAGACTGCCATAACCGGTAGATTGGTTATATGGCAGACTATAAAATCGCATCTTCCCGGGCATGTCTGAGTGGTAACATAACTTTAAACATGTTTTATCTTCCAGAATAGATTGGATACAGCGAATGCAGTGCAACAAGTGCGGGAATGAACCGGTCATCTTCCAGCAGTACTCCGGGCGGCACCTCTGCCGAAAGCACGCGGTTCTGGATATTGAATCCCGGATCAAACGGGATGTACGGGCAGGGCATTGGATGAGGCCGGGGGATCATCTCGCCATCGCACTCTCGGGAAACAAACGCAGCCGGGCACTCCTCTGTTTTTTCCAGAAACTTACCGCCAGGCGCCGGGATATACGGCTATCCGCGATTGTCATTGACGAAGGCATTCCCGGGCAGCGCGATGTGCCGGCTCTTGTGGCAATGGCAGAGAATCTCGGGATCGCATGTTACTTGGGATCATTCGGCAAGGATTTCCCGCTGGCCACCGGGGATGTCGTACATGATGGTGGCTCGGGGTCCACCTGTGCCCGCTGCCGGCAGCTCCGCCATGATCTCATCGGGACAATTGCCCAAAGGGAGGGAATCACGAGGATAATTTCCGATAGGACGCTTGAAGACAAGGCAACCGGAATTCTCGCAAATATCCTTCTTGGGCGGGTGGAGAACCTTCTCCCAAAAAGCGGCCGGAGGAACACTGTCCCGTGGATTGATCCGCTTGGTTCAGTTCCCCGCGCTGAGGCAGATCTCTATGCTGATTTCCTGTGCCCCGGCGCAGAAATGCCCCGGTGCCCGTATCGCGAAACCGGTTTTTTTGACGAAGTCCGTGACATGATGGAAACGTATACGGAGCGCCACCCGGCAACACCCTATTCCATATCAGTAATCGGCGAGGCCCTTCATGGGGAATGCCCGTCATCCCGTACCAGGAAGGAGGCCCCGTTTCATGCGGCCTAAACGGGGACATGTCTGGAGGGCGGTCAGGAATTCGCCGGGGATCCAGATCTCGATCTATTTCCTGGCATTTGCCATCCTTATCGGGCTCTATACCTTCATCTTCCATGCGTTCTACCCGGTGCTTGAGAACAAACCGCTCAGCTGGATTCAGGCCCTCCTGTTCGTTGTCGAATCAATGACTACTGTTGGGTACGGCGAACTGGGAGCTTTTTCCAATAATCTCACCATGCTGCTTGCTATCCAGATCATGATATCCGGCGTTATCATGATCTTCATCGTGGTGCCCCTCCTTCTTGCCCCGTTCCTGACCACCCTCCTCGCCCCTGCCCCGCCGCGACGGACACCCCACGCACTCTCCGGGCATACCGTCATTTTCGGGTACGACGAGCTTACAAAATCCGTTGTGGACAGCCTGACGATAGCGGATCACGATATCGTCATTATCGAGGAAGACCGGGACGCAGGACTTGATATCGCCATGCAGTACCGCAGGCGGGCGTATGTAGTCTGGGGCGGGTATACGGATCCTGCCACCTGGTCAGCCTCCCATCTTGCAAATGCCCGGTATGTTGTCATCTGCAAGGATGAGCGGCTCACGGCAAGCATCATCCTTGGCATCCGCAAGATGGCAAAGGGCAAGATCATAGCGGTTGTCGATAAGCTCTCGTTTGACCGGTACCTGCGGTATGCCGGTGCCGACCATGTCCTTTCTCCGAAACACTCCACGGGACGTATCCTTGCCCGCCATGCAGTCCTGAACCCCATGGGGGATTCGGTCCCGGATATCCCGGGTTTTGACCGGATCAGTATCAATCTCCAGCACAAACCGGATCGCGAGCTGCGGTTGATCAATATCCCCGTTGTAGCCGGTTGCCCGGCTGATGGCAGGAACCTCAGGGAACTGGACCTTTTTTCCCGGTACGGAGTCATCGTCCTCTCCCTCTGGAAGGCCGGGGTATTTGTACCCTGGCCAAAGGAGGACATCATAATCGATGACACCACCTCGCTGTTCCTTTTTGGCAGGGCGATGGACATTGTTGACGTGATACGGGAGGAATTTAATGCGGAAGGGCGAAGGGAAGCCCGCGCTGTCATCGCGGGTTTCGGGGATGTGGGAGCTGCCGCATACCAGGAACTCTCCCCCTCGAAGATCTCGTGTGTCGTCGTCGATTCGAAGGAACATCCTGACGTGGAGAACCAGATTATCGGGAATGCCGAGGATGAACACGTATTAAAAGAGGCCGGGATCGAAAACGCGCAGTACTGTGTCGTTGCCCTGAACGATGATGCTGTGAACATTTTCACCACACTCATGGCAAGGAACCTGAACCCGGCCATCCGCATCCTTGCGAGGGCCAACGATCCGGTATCAGTTGACAAGCTCTACCGGGCCGGTGCCGACTATGTGGCCCTCCTCCCCATGATTGGCGGACAGACTATCGGCCGGATCATCCTTTCCGAGTTAGTCACCATCCTTCTTGACCTGCCCAACGGGGATATTGTTGTTCTGGTAAAAACCCTGGGATCTGAAGCCCGTTCCGTTGGATGGCTCAACCGTAAAAGCGGAGCCCGGATCATAGGGATCGAGAGCGTGAGCCGCCTGATTGTTGCTCCCGGATCTGATGAGGTAACTGAGAAGGACGATATCCTGATAGCGGTGGGAACCTCCGATCAGTTGAAAAAGTTCCTGCATCAAATATAAAGGAAATGATGTGCAGGGACGGGGATCTCGGATGCAGGATGGGCCAGGTGGAGCAGATGATCCGGTACGCGTACTGGAACACGGGATCCACGGGTATAGTAATCGGCCTTTCAGGAGGTATCGACTCAGCAGTTGCTGCTGCGTTCTGCTGCCGGGCTGTCGGCCCTTCCAAGGTTCTTGGTTTATCCCTGCCCGCAAAGGTGAGTAATCCAGCGGATATCAAGGATGCAGCAGAGCTCTGCAGCATGCTGAAAATGACCCACCATGTCATCGATATCGAACCTATGCTTTCTGCATACCGAAGCATGCCGGAGTTTCGCGAGTCACCGTACCTGCTTGGCAATCTGATGGCCCGCATCCGCATGACGGTCCTGTATTACCATGCCAACCGGGATAACCGGATTGTCTGCGGGACCTCGAACCGGAGCGAGTACCTGCTGGGCTACTGTACTAAATACGGTGACAATGCAGCAGATCTCCAGCCAATCCTGCACCTGTACAAGACTGATGTCTACGTGGTTGCAAAAGAGCTCGGGATTCCCGATCCGATTCTCAATAAGACCCCGTCGGCAGGCCTCTGGGAAGGGCAGAGTGATGAGGCGGAGATCGGACTCAGGTATGCAGAGATCGATGCATCGCTCAGGGCTCTCGAAAATCACGACTGGCATCCGGAATCTCCCGTTGAGGAAAAAGTCCTCTCACTTGTAAAAAAGAGCGCCCACAAACGCATCGCCCCGCCTAATCTTTTAGCAGGACTTCAAAAACCGCCAGGTGCTTCTCTGGGAAGTTAAGGAATTCCACGGCACTGCTGTCACCTATGATGTTGTAGAGCGGACCTTTACATATCCGGTGATCTCCTCTGCCGGTCTTTGGCCGGAGGATCCTGACATCGGGCACGGGTGGATAGTGCGGATTCTTCTGGAGCAGACCTGAAGAGAGCTCATAGTATGCAGCCCCGTGATTGGTCTCGTATTCCCCATACTCGCTCTCGAAAGCCGTGGAAACAATATTTGCCATCGAGAGGGTCTCGTCCTTCGACGGGTTGATCGTGATATGCCCATAGCCGGGAGGGATGATAACCACATCGCCCTTTGTCGCTTCGATGAGCACCACGTCGGAAAGGGAACGTGACTGGAGAAGGTAATGGGCCTCTCCTTCCAGAACTTCATATATCTCCGGGTAGCCGATACCGGCCGGGTTTTCCGGATGATAGTGACCTTTGGTCTTGATCCACTCACCACAGAGATCGCGGGGGGGGATGACCGTCAGGTCATAGCGCAGGTGGTTGGCATGGAGCCAGTGCCAGTCCGCATCTGACCGGGCCAGATCGCGGTACATAAAATACAGGGGTTCGCTGCACGCGCACAGAGGATCGGCAAGGACAGGGCGCATCTCCCCGATTGTCCGTATTCCCGGGGGTGGCAGCTCCCCTTCCCATCCAAGCATCACTTCTTCTTTCTCATTACAAGTAAATAATACCCGGCTCCGGCAACTATCAGGACGATAAGTATGAGTGCTGGCAGCATCTGGACAATCCCGGCGGATGCCGGCTTTACCATTACCTGGACGGGCGCCTTGAAGGTATCCGTGACCAGGCTGTTATCCTGTGAATCGCGGTATCTTACCTCATTATCCAGGTAGTACTGGCCGGGAACGGCATCATCGCCGGTGCTCATCTGGTATTGGGCAACCACCGATCCCCCCGGCGGGATATTGCCGAGATATGCCGTATTGTCCTTACTGGTAAACGGACTCACCGCAGAGATGCGTGCCTGTGCCTGGTAAGCGGTAAAATCGCCATCATTCCGGTACATGACTTTGATGACCGTATCAGATCCCTGAACAACGGTACTATTCCCCGATGCTGCTGAAAACCTGAGCTTGTTCCAGACCGGGATTCCAACGGTATCTGCAGCCGAGGTAATGATCTCCCCCTCCCGGTTCTCATACGTGACAACAACATCAACCGGGTAGGTCTGGTTCTCAGCATCCTCAGAAACACTCACTTTATACCGGCAGCTGACAACCCCGCCTTTTGGGAAATCACCGATGAAAACACTGCTGTCCGTTGGAATAATCGGGCTCTTGCCGTTCCTCTGGATCTTCACGGTCGCCTTCTTCCCATCCTCAAACCCGTTGTTTTTCATGGTCAGGTTCAGGTAACCGCTGGAACCAACACTGATGTGTTCCGGCACTGCTTCGAGAACATCTATCCTGACCTGGGGTTTGATGCGGATGGTAACAGGGACGATCTTCTCTTTCTTGATGTATGTGGACTGAAGATTATCGGCAGCAAGTTCCTGCGATTGTGCCAGGTATGTGTATCTGATTGTCACGGGGAGCTGGTACTCCCCATCCGTTGCATTGAAGGTGATCTTTGCAGAGATATTCACGGTCTTGGATCCCATAGTGGCGATATCTCCGAGATTCTGGGGATCGGTTTTTATTACAATGGGGGCGTTGCCGGAAGAAAGGCTTACGGTCACCATCTTTGCCGTTGTCGGGATATCGTCCCGGGCAATATTCCCGGTTGCCTGGTATCCAGCATTCCCGCTCCAGTTGCTTGCCATGGTGTAGGTTCCGCGGTTCTGCACAATAACCCCGATAACCGCATCCTGTCCCGGGGAGAACTGGTTGGTCCCGGAGATCTCGGCGACCATACTGGGGCTCCCGTCAGAATAGATTGTCAGGCCCATTGCCGGTGCAGCGCAGATGAGTGCCAGCATGAAAAAAATGAGAACTGTCTTTGGAAAATTCATTATCCATCACACGCTCTTCTTGCTGTAACATGATTGAATATTACAGGATATAAGGGGGAGGTCTCGAAAAAAAACACCCGGGCCGGAAGACCCGGCAAACCGGATTGCGGGGGTTTTAGGAATAATATCCCGGGCAGGAGTTTAAACCTGCATGAGATGCAGGCCTGATCGGGAGATGCAGGAACCGCCCGGCTCCTGCGCGCGTCCTTTGCCCAATTCTTTCGCCTGGAAAAATGCTGATGTTTCAGAAGTATTCGTGTGGCTTTATGGATCGTTTCGGTTTTGTCTTTTGGTGTGAGGGGAAAGGAGGGAAATTTGGCTGGTACCGGTCAGAAATTCCGTATCTCTTCCATCTCGGTGATATCCATGAGGCCTTTCATGGCCTGAATCTGCACCCAGCGGTTTCCTTCCCGGATGGCAGCCAATGGGTTTGTCCCGCCAATTGCTGCGATTGCCACATACTGGGGGCTCACGGGGACGCCAAGGAGAGGGAGGTTGGGCATGCCAACCTCGAGGATCCCCGAGTAACTGCTGCTCGAAAGTTCATCGAGGACCATGCCGACCAGCGGTTCAGCTTCCATGTGGAACTCCCGGATATTGGCAAGGATGTTCCCACTCCCCCGGCGCATCACGTTTGTCACCGAGGTTGTCTTCTGGGATATGAGTACCTGGAGAGGATCGATCGTCGTATGCTCGTACAGGATGATGTGGGTAAACCGGATCGGGGTCCGGTTTTCGACCTCGACAACACCCCCGCCGATCGGATTGACCGGAATTCCCCGCCGGATCAGGAGGCCATCGAATGTGATGCTGCACATGGTGCAGATCCCCGTATGTCCTTCAGGAATGGTAAAATCCCCGATTTTCTCGCCAGAGTGAACGAATTTCACAAGACCGCTGACACTGATACCGGCTTTATACGCATCCTTAAGGACCGAAATTGCATACTCCTGGTCAGCGGACTTTATCAGGGAGAGGTTGTAGACAACACTTCCCTCCCCTTTTTCGGGATCGAACGTGACCTGGATGGCATAATCTTCAATATTATGGTTGACGAACTTGAGGGGGAGCGCCATTATACTAATCTCGGACAGCGCAATAGAAAAATTGTTCTATAAGAGTAGGGCAATGTATTTATGATGGAACAAGACATGCGGGAAAAAGCCAAGAATGCGATGAGACTCATTCTTGAAGCGGCTCGTTTTGAGGTTGAAGAGGTTGATGACCCCCTCGACCTTTCGGCAGTACGTGACGGCACATGCCTTCTGGTGCTCTGTTCAAACGACAGTGGGATCATAAGCCAGTTTGACAAGACCAACTATAGCCTCATGATCGATGACCAGGAAATGAACTGCAAGAAGCTCTTATTCACGCTCGAAAAGGGCATTGCAACCGACAACTGCATCCAGTGGGGAATCGATGAGTTTGTCCGGTATACCGGTGAAGCGGTCCTGGCCGATATCGTGGGCCGCGAGCTGGCCCTTGACCTGACCCCCTCGAAAGCGAAGCGGGCGGCGGTTGCAGCAGCGGCGGCGCCCAAGGAGGAAGAACCCTCCGGCATCACCCTTCTCCATTTCCCGATAAAACTCTCCGAACAGGCAGCAAGCCGGGCTTCCGGGATTCAGGGGACAGCAAAACTCAGGTTCATCCCGCATTTCCTCTATCATTACCAGAGTTCCGGTGAGCAGGTGTACAAGGACCGGCGTATCCCGTTCGATGCCGACGGGTGGGGTGCGATCAACGCCATCAATGGGATCAAGATTGATCTTGACGGGAAACTTGTAGAAGAGAAAGAGATCCCCGGGGGTGCAGAAGTCTGCGATGCCCACATCCGGAAAGACGAGGCTACCGAGCGGATCGTCAACGAGCTCATCGAGCGCCTGACCCAGAAAGTCCGGATCAAGCAGGAGAAGGGAGACGCAATCTTCTACGAGGAAAAAGTTCTCAAACCCGACCGGAAAAATATCACCGTTGATACCAAGCAGGTCTATATTCCCGTATGGCAGATCCGGGGCAAGAAGATTGTTGAAGTGAACGCGTTCACCGGGGAACTTTTGTCAGAACCCATGGATGAAGGCGTTGAAGTATTCTAAAACGCATGATCTGTCTCCCCCATCGGTACCGCAAGGCACTCCCCGCCCAGTACCTTTTTTTATGGTCATCCCGACAAAACCGGGGAACCTTTCATTATCGTATGACCGTCCCTGCCGGGGGAATCGCATGATCGTTGTCCTCGGGGGTGGCCCGGCCGGAAGAATTGCCTCGATCCGGCTCGCGTTGGCAGGAAAAGACGTCACCTTGGTTGAACACGGGACTCTCGGGGGTCAGTGCCTCCATTTCGGATGCATGCCTGTCTGTGCCCTCAATGACGTTGCCCGCTTTGTCCAGACTGCCGGTACTTATTCAGCGCTCGGGATAACCGGTCCTGTTCCGGAGATTGATTTTCCTGCACTTCTCCGCGAGATGCAGAAGGTACAGGCAACTATCACCTCCGTTCTTGATCGCGAAACCCGGGATGCAGGTGTCAGGATCCTGTACGGGAAAGAAGGAAGGTTTGACGGGAAGCAGGTCGTTGTGGGTGACGAGCATCTTGCCGCTGAGGCCGTCATCCTCGCAACCGGCTCCCGCCCGAATATACCCGATGTCCCGGGGATCGTAAGTGACGGAGTATACACCCCCCACACAATCCGCCGGATGGATCGCCTGCCAGAGACGCTGGTCATTATCGGTGGCGGGGTGATCGCCGCCGAGTTTGCCTATATCTTCTCCCGTTTCGGGAGCCGGGTAACGGTCCTTTCCCGGAGCAGGTTCCTCAAGGGGTTCGATGAGCATATCCGGAAACGGGCAGTACGGGAGCTTGCCGGGGTTGATATCCGGGAGCAGTCCCAACTCCAGTCCATTGTGCCGCTCGATAGGGGACTGCACCTTGCCGTCGATGAACCTGGCGGTCCGGTCAGTTACGATTGCGATGCAGTCCTGCTTGCAGCGGGTCTGGTTCCCCGGTCCGAGATGATCTCGGGAGTGGCAAAGCGGCACAATGGTGAGGTTATCGTTGATGAGCATATGCAGACAAACCTTCCGGGGATCTATGCCTGCGGCGATGTGACCGGGCCGCCATACCTGACACCGGTTGCCCGTCACCAGGGCATGGTGGCTGCCGACAATATCCTTGGGAAAAACCGTACCATGGACTATTCCGCCATTCCCCAGGCAATCAATCTCGGGTACGAGCTCGCGTTCTGCACGGACGGCAGCCGGACTGCAAAACCGCTCGTCATCCCCGGTCCTGCCGGGCCGGGAACGTTCTGGTCGGTCCCTGATTCCAATACCGGGTTTGCCAAGATAATGGTGGAGGCCGATGGATCCATCAGCGGTATCTGCTCTGCCTCGCCTGGTGGCGGGCTGATAGCCGGCTATATGGGATTTTTAATGAAACGCCACTTCTCTGTCCACGATTTCGAAGATTTCATCGAGGTCCACCCTTCAACAGATGGCGTATACGGCCTCGCAAAATATGCCTCGGAGATCTTAAAAAAGCGATAGGAACTCCTGATGGCAGCCGCCCCCGTCTCTCCTTTTCTGACGCCCCCGCTGTAGGTATTATTACATCCGGAATCGCATTATTACGATACATATCTCCCCAGATCCCGGGTGTTTTTACTTATGACCTCTCCCACAGAAAATACACTCTTCGAGCAGACACGGATCGACAAGATCCAGGCCCTCAAAGAAAAAGGGCTCTCCATGTTCCCCCCCACGTTCGACCGCCGGCACACGGTCCTTGAGATCAAGAACACGTATGCTGATATCACCCACGAAAAGAGTGCCGGGGGTGTATCGACCGCGGGCAGGATCTATATCGTGCGGAACCACGGTAAGACTATCTTCGCCGATCTCGGGGACGAAACGGGAAAGATCCAGCTCTATATCCGCAAGAATGATCTCGGGGACGAGCAGTTCGATCTCTTCAACCAGTATGTGGAACGGGGAGATATCGTGGGGGTCTCGGGGCATGTCTTCCGGACAAAACTGGGCGAGATCACCATCTGGGTTGATTCGTTTACCCTCCTGTGCAAGGCAGTCTGCTCCCTGCCGGAGAAGTTCCACGGGTTAAAGGATATCGAGAAGCGCTACCGGCAGCGGTATGTTGACCTGATCGTGAACGAAGAGAACCGGCAGACCTTCCGGAACCGGAGCAGGATAGTCTCGCTCCTCCGCCGGTACCTCGATGACAACGGGTTTCTGGAGTTCGAGACACCGATCCTCCAGCCGGTGTATGGCGGTGCAAATGCCCGCCCGTTCACCACCTACCACAATTTCCTTGACCAGAAACTCTTCCTCCGGATCGCACCCGAGCTCTACTTAAAGCGGCTCATTGTGGGCGGGTTTGAGCGGGTTTTTGAGATCTCGCGGAACTTCCGGAACGAGGGCGTGGATGCTGACCACAACCCCGAGTTCACGATGGTTGAGATATACTGGGTATACCGCGACTTTAAGGACATGATGGAGCTCACCGAGAATATCGTGAATTACATCATCGACCAGATCCATGGGAAGCACGAGCTTCCGTTTGGAGAGACCACGCTCAATTTCACCAAACCATGGAAGAAACTCTCCATGGCAGATGCCGTGAAAGAGATAGGCGGCATCGACATCTTTGCCCACCCGGTAGAAGAACTCCGCAAGCTCGCCCGCGAGCACCGGATCGAGGACCCGGACAAGCCGCAGTCCCAGCGGGAGTACCTCATCGCCTTCTTCGAGGGGCTTGTCGAGGAAAAACTGATCCAGCCGACTTTCATCTACGACTACCCTGTCGAGAATTCACCGCTCGCAAAGCGCCACCGCACCAAAGAGGGCTTCACCGAGCGGTTCGAGCTCTTCATCGCCGGCATGGAAGTGGGGAACGGTTTCTCTGAGCTCAATGACCCGGTTGACCAGAAGGAGCGGTTCGAAGCACAGGACGAGAAGCGCAGGCTCGGGGATGTTGAAGCCCAGATGATCGATTATGATTTCATCAATGCCATCGGGTACGGCATGCCCCCGACCGGCGGTGTCGGGATCGGTATCGACCGGCTTGTGATGCTCTTGACAAACAACAACTCCATCAAGGAAGTCATCCTCTTCCCATCGATGAAGACCCTGCAGGCCGGCGAGGGCGATGAGGAGACCCCCGGGGAGAAACCGGAAGCCGGGAACTGATAATTCCGGCATCCCCTCAGTATCCCTCATTTTTCTGATGAATTTTCGGATAGTATATGTCTCACAGCGGTAGTACCTGTGTATGGACTGCCGCAAACCGGTTCCTGCAATTCTTCTGATGTTCATACTCCTGGTGGTATTCTCCGGGTGCACCACGACACCGGCACCGCAGGGCATAACAACCCCGGTGAGCACTATTACTGTTAACCCCGGAAAGACGGTTCCGGTAGCAACGGGTACGACGAGCCTGGTACCTGCAACTCGCGGAGAGAGTATCGCGGAGCAGCTGGCATCAGTAAAATCCGATAATGCAATCTGGCGCGAGACGTACCGGATGTTCCTGAACATAACATTCACGGAATATGTCCACCCGCCCTATACGGATGACGATGCTGCTGGAATTTACAAGTTCGACTGCCTCGGGTTTGTGGATCACGTGCTGATACATGCTGACCCCGCCGCGTACAAAATTATTGGCAAAGGCGTGAATGCGTCAATAGAATCATATGCAGATTATTTCAACAAACTCGATACTCTAAATCCCGATTCTGCCGGCTGGATAAAAGTGGTCCGCCCCGTTGATCTCAGGCCGGGGGATATCTGCCTCTGGCTCAGGCCGAACACATTCGATAAAGGGCACATGTGGATTATTGCAGGAGAACCGAAGGTTAACCCGAAGCGGCCTGATGAAGTACTTGTCCGGATCTTTGACTCAACCGGCACCAGCCACAGTAATGATTCCCGGCCCGGCATTCAGGACCGGCCTGGGCTCCGGCATCCTCGGGTTTATGATCGATAATAGAGGAAATCCGGTCGGTCTCTACTGGGAAGGCGGATTAAGCACCAGTGCCGGCGAGAGGAATACAACCATCGTCTGCGGGCGGCTGAACAGGTAAAAGATAAAATGAGCGGAAGATATTCCCCGTGGATCAGAGGAGTGCCCGCATCGCATATTCCCGTGCGCCCCTGACAAAGTCGCCCATGGGGGGCAGTTCCTTAGGATCGATGATACAATCGATAACCGCCGGCCGGCCGGTTGCGAGGGCTTTGGGCAGTACCTCCGTGAGTTCCCCGGGTTTTCTCACCACATATCCTTCTGCCCCGAGCGCACGTCCCATCCCGGCAAAATCCGCCTGCTTAAAGCGGGTCAGGATCGTATCCTCGCCAAGCGTATAGGACTGGAGATTATGGATCAGGCCGAGGCGGGCATTGTTGTGCACGATCCAGACAACCGGGACATCATAGTTCACCGCTGTTGCCACCTCCATCCCGTTCATGAAAAAGTCGCCGTCCCCGACATTGGCAATGACCGGGCGGTCAGGTGCCGCCAGCTTTCCACCTATGGCGCCGGCCGTTGCGTATCCCATGGTCAGGAGCCCGAACGGGGCAAAGAAACTCCCCGGTTGTTTCATCTTCAGGTAGTGCTGGACCCAGAGCAGGTTATTGCCGACATCTGCAAAGATGATGGCATTGTCCGGGAGGCATGCCTGCAGGTCATGCATCAGCCGCTGGGGTTTCAGGGGCATATCATCCGAGAGCATCTTCTCCGGTTCGAATACGGTGCCCAGCCGGGATTTTGCGTCTGCAATGATCTTCTCCCGTGCATCAACCTTCTGCTGCACGCTCTCTAGATCACGGAGAACCCGGAACGCGATCTCGTTCGTGATGGTCCGGGCATCACCGACAAGCGGGATCTGGGTCGGGTAGTTCACGCCGATCACGGTCGGGTCGATATTCACGTGGATCAGGGAGCGGGTTGGCGCGATACGGGGGTCCCATGAGAGTGTAGTAACCTGGTTTAAGCTCGCGCCGATGACCAGGAGAACATCAACCGAACCTGACTTGACATAGCCTTCGGCAGCCGGGGATCCTGCCCAGCCAAGGATACCCAGGGAAAGCGGGTGATCCTCAGGGATAGCTCCCTTGGCATGGGGAGTTGTTGCAACCGGGATGTTGAGCATCTCGGCAAGGTCAAGGAGATCTCCCATTGCACCGGAATGGACTGCACCGGAACCGGCAAGGATCACCGGGTTCTCTGCATGCACGAGCTCCCGTGCAGCATCGATCACGAGCCGCCGGTCAAAGAACTCGGTGGAGGGGGGAACATATCGCGACGGCATTGCAGGGAGCTCGATCTCTCCGGACTGGATATCTTTGGGGATGCTGATATGCACCGGCCCTTTCCGGCCCGTCAGGGCGATACTCATGGCCTGCTCGATATCGTACTGGGCAGAATGAGGCGAGATGAGTACGCTGCTGCTTTTGCAGATCGGACGGAAGAGCTCGACCGAATCGATGCCCTTTCCTGTCGAGTCCTGGATGGTGCCCCGCCGGTTGGTGAACGTGGGTATCTGGCCGGTGATGACCATGACCGGCGTCTCGTCAGCATACGAGGTCGCAACTCCTGATACAAGGTTGGTGACACCGGGGCCGGACGTGGCAAAACAGGCACCGATAGTCCCTTTCACCCGGGCATACCCGTCAGCCATGAATGCGGCCCCTTCCTCATGCTTTGCAAGGATCGGGGTAATCGTGCCGGATTTTTTGCAGCTGATCAGGAACGGTTCGAGGGTCAGCCCCGGGACACCAAAGATGTACTCCGTACCGGCTTCCTTAAGGTAATGGAGGAGGAGCTCGCTCACCGTGCATTTCATACCCGTCACGCTCCCGAGAGGCGGCCGGTGTCGCTTACGGCATCGGATTCGGTTGGATAGAGCGGAATAACGCGGTAAAACCCGGAGATCTCAAAGACTTCGCGGACATATGGACAGAGCCCGAACCCCGCAAGACGTGCTTCCCGGGCTTTCATCTTTTTCTGGATCAGAAAAAGGACCCGGAGCCCGGCGCTCGAGATATACCGGGTCCCCGAAAAGTCACAGAGAAGATCTCCCGTATTCTCACCTGCGATACCGATGAGTTCCTGTTCAATTCCGTGCGCCACGGATGTGTCAAATCGTTCAGGTAACACAACAATCGTTGCTGATGGAATAGTTCGGTGCAGCATGGCTGATGACTCCCGGAGCGTAACCGGCCGTAATGGCGGGAAACAACCGGTTATCGTTACCGCAGATAATGAAGATATTCCCCGGACATTGCCTTCCAGGGATGAGACCTGATATATGTGGAAAAATTGCATCAATGGCAGAACGAAACCTCTCCTCGGACTTCCGGAACAGTGATTCCACGCAGTCGCCCGGCTCTTTTTCCCCTTTACAGGAATGGTTATCCCTGCGGTATTCCTATATCTCCTTATGAGCCCGGGCAATCCTCAGAAAAAGCATCACCAGCACGAGGTTTTCTCTGCTAAAAATGCTGCCCACCTCGACACATCCCTGCGCCGGGTCCTCTATCGCCCGGACCGGCTTGCCGGGCGGTACGTGAAGCCCGGCTTCCAGGTCCTCGACTTTGGCTGCGGCCCGGGTTTCTTCACGCGTGAGTTTGCAAAAAGGGTTGGGGAGACCGGGAAGGTTTTCTCGGTTGACCTGCAGGAAGATATGCTCCGTATCCTGCGGCAAAAACTGGAGCCGGAAGGACTCCTGCCGAGGATCCGAACACACCAGTGCAGGCCCGATTCCATCAGCCTTCCGCAGGACCTGAACGGGACGTTCGATGCTGCCTTCACCATATTTGTTGTCCACGAGGTGCCCGACCCGGAAAAACTGTTCCGGGAGATTGCCCTGCTCCTGAAGCCGGGCGGGACGCTCTTCTATACCGAGCCGCCGTTCATTGTTTCGGGAAAAGAGTACCGGGACAACCTTGGGCTTGCTGAGGAAGCCGGGTTTCTGCAGGTCGAGAGGTCGCTCTTTTTTGTGAACCGGGCAACAGTGCTGAAGAAAGGATAAGGGCGAACGTTCCAAACCACTTTTTTTTTGATCATCCGAAGTCCGGTTGAAAAATGAAAATCAGGGTTTGATTGATCCGGATCATTTTTTCAATCGGGATCCTGATCGCGATGAATTTTTTACAATCAAAGTCTGATAAACAAAATTCAATCAGGGTCTGGTTGAAAAATAATAATCAAAGTCCGGTTGAAAATTTGAAATCAGGGTTTGATTGATCCGGATCATTTTTTCAATCGGGATCCTGATCGCGATGAATTTTTTACAATCAAAGTCTGGTTAAAAAACCCGTGGAATGATGGTTTTTGGATCTGTTCCGGCACAGTGGAAAAAAATTACCGGCTATTGCCGGGGTACTGCTGCCGGTTTCCGTTTGCCCCGCATCAGGGAGGCGCCGATACCAATGACGCAGAGCACGGCAAAGATCACAAACGCGTAATGCATGCTTGTGATAAACTGTGGGTAGTAATCGGGGGTAATGACTGCCGGGCCGATGAAGATAGCAAAGAGCATCATCGCAACACCCATCGAGAACATCTGGCCAACAAGCCGCATGGTTCCGTTCATGCCGGATGCAACCCCGTAAAACCGTTTATCAACCGAACTCATGATGGCGTTGGTGTTCGGCGAGGAGAAGAGGCCGAAACCCACTCCGAGCACAAGCAGGCAGACAATAATGTACCAAAGGGATGTTGATTCTCCGACAAAGACTAGCATGAAAAGCCCAAGGGCTGTCAGTGCCATCCCTGCCGAGGCAACGAGCTGCGGGTCGATCCGGTCTGAGAGCCGGCCGGCAACCGGGGAGAGAACCGCCATAACAGCCGGCTGGATGATCAGGACAAGCCCGGCATATTCCGGAGAGAAGCCTTTGGTGTACTGGAGATCGAGGCTCAGGAGGAAGGTGACGGCAAAGGTTGCACTGTAGTTGATGAGTGCGGCAAGGTTGGAGAAGGCAAAGACCCGGTTATTCAGAAGGAGGCGCATATCAAGGACGGGCGCCGGAACCCGAAGCTCATAAAGGGCAAATGCCACTCCGAGAATACCGCCAAGTGCAATGAGGCCGAGGCCCGCTGGATCCGGGACAATTGAGAACCCGTACATCACGGCAACGAGCGAGCATGCGTAAATTATCGATCCGGTGAGATCGAACCGTTCTCCCGCACATTCCACCCACTCCCCGTCAAGCTTCCAGAGCACGAGCAGGCAGGCAAGGATTCCGATGGGGACGTTCACAAAGAAGATGCTCCTCCAGCCAAAGTACTGGGTCAGCACCCCGCCAAGGAACGGGCCCATGGTAAGCCCGAAATAGACGGACATGATGTAGATCCCAAGCGCCTTTCCTCTCTCCCCGGGTGGAAAAACTGACGAGAGGATTGCAACACCGGTCCCGTAGATCATGGCCCCTCCGAATCCCTGGACCACCCGGACGGCAATGAGAAGGCCGGTAGAGGGGACCATTGTCATGACAAGGGATGCGAGGGTGAAGATGGCAATCCCGAATAAATAGACCCGTTTTCTCCCGTAGATATCGGCAATCTTGCCGAACGGCACCAGGAAGAGGGCGGCAGCGAGAAGGTACGCGGTTGCGATCCACGAGAGCGAGATCGCGTCCATGTGGAACTCTGCCCCCATCACCGGCAGGGCAACATTGACGGCCGAGCCATCAAAAGGGGTGATAAACCCGGACAGCACGGCTATCAGGAGCACGATCTTTTTACCGGTTGGCGTTATTATCGGTGCCGGTTTGCTGGTTACGGCCGGAGTGCCGGATAGTGTCTCGGAAATATTTCCAGCGGGTGCCAGTGATGACTCCTCCAGGGATAAATGCATGCCTGCAAGTCCGGCTGACCCACCTTCACTCAGCGGTATCTATGAGGCACACCGGGCGGGAGAATGTGCCGTCCTGTGTTCCGGAATTACATTACCACAATTTTCCCCTGCACATATATCTGTATACCCAAGTATTTGTGTCTGGAATCTTATCTGGAAAAAAGGGGTGGCAAAGATACCGCATTATAAGGTACCCAGACGGGAGATCGATTCCCCGGCCAAAGACCGGAGCGCCGGATCCTCATCCGTTTCAGATGCAAACTCCCGGAGGCCCCGCAGGGCGCCGGTACTCCGGATCGTTGCGAGGGCAGCGATCGCCTTGTGCCGGATTTCAGGTGTCTCGGACCGGTCGCGCAACCGCTCAAGAAGGGCATCTACCGAACGCCCGCTTTTCAGCAGTCCAAGGGCCGTTGTAGCTGCACTCCGGATTTCCGGATCACGGTCAGCGAGAAGATCCATTAAGGGGCGGACTGCCCGCGGGTCCCCGCTCTTCCCGAGTGCAATTACGGCTGAAACCCGCTCCTCTCCGGTCCTTCCGGATAATGCCGTATATGCAAGATCATAGACAGCTCCCCTTCGTGGGAAGCTGCTGTACCATTCACCATTCAGTTTCTCCGCCATCAGATTCATGTCACACACCGTACAAACTCACTCATTTTCAGATAACAACACACAATGTCAGAAAACCAAATACAATGGTTCCTAACACGTTAAGAAAAGCATCCGCTTACCATGAGCGGACCGTACCCACGTCATACGATCTGTCCCGGATAATACGGACTGGGTCATTGCTACAATATACCGCAATCTGAATATAAATATTTTATTGAAGAAGATGCATGTATCGCGCCCCCTCAAAAATAGAACGGGATTGGATTTGGAAGGACCTGTGGTGTGAACCGGGGGTTATTTTTTCTGCACCGGCTTCTCATCGTGGTGGATCAGCCGGCACTTATTGACGCATTCCCAGTTCTCGGGCAGGAATTTCCCATCCGGCCCCGGTTTCATGATTGCGTGATGTTTCTCCCCGCAGACCAGGCATTCCATGAGTCCAGTCTTCTCATCCACGAGTTTCATGGTGTGTTCTTTCTTTGTCATAATCTTGTGTGTCTGACGTTCAGGGAGATAATGGTGCAGGTTGTGACATGAGAAAAAATTTCTGGAAAAGAACGACAGGTTTTACTTGTGATAGGGCTCTCCCCTTAGGATCCGGAATGCCCGGTATACCTGCTCGAGGAGGAGAAAGCGGGCCATCGGATGGGTGAAGGTCATCTTCGAGAGCGAGAGGTGCAGATCACTCCGTTTCAGAATAGCAGGTGAGAGGCCAAGATCGCCCCCGATAACAAACACAATCTGGCTCGTGCCGGTAAGCTCCCACCCCCGGAATCTATCGGAGAGTTCCGAACTTGACAGGCTCTGCCCCTCTCGATCAAGAGAAACAACAAATGACCCGGGTGAAATCGCTGTAAGAATGCGCGCGCCCTCTTTCTCCATTGCCGCGATTTCCACAGACGCTGAAGCGGATGCCGGACGTTTCTCCTCAGCGATCTCTGTTATCTGGAGTTTCACGTACGGTCGAAGGCGTTTCTCGTACTCGGCAATACCCTCCTGCAGGAATTTCTCCTTGATCTTTCCAACCGCAACAATCCGGATCTGCATGATCTGCAAAAAATCCCACTATTTATTCATAACGCAGGCTACAGGGAGGGGAAAAGAAGGGGTGGAAGTATGTTACCTATGAATTACCTTTGGCATCTTTGGCATCGATTTTGTTGTGGGATAATACATCCAGCAGGACTTCTTTCATCATGTTCTTCATGAGCTCCCGGCCCTCATCTGATGACATGTAGTCCCTGAACAGCTCTTTGAACTGTCCCATATCGTGGTGATTATCGACGAACGCTAATAAAGCTTGTGTAATACAGTCGGAAACCGTGGAGAACTTCTTTTCATCGTACACGAGTTTATTGACCTTCTCGTAGATATTGGGGGGCATTTTATACGATATTGCCACCCGTTCTCCCCGTGTCGCCGGTATCTTCTCAGCCATTCCCATAAACTTGGGCAAAATACTATAAATAGCCTGTCAATTACCCCGGATATTCCATAAGTAATCCAATTTGCACAAATGTATTCTTTAAAAAATACTTATGGAATACTTTTTATAGCGCGGCGCATAATAGGAGTTTGTCGTGAGGGAAACGAGATGAACGAATTCCACATGTTACTCTTAGGAGTTATGGGTGTCTTTGCAGTTGGCTGCAGCATCGCGCTCCTTGCGCTCGGCAGGATGATCGATGAGTACCCCACCGGAGATGAGTCGAAACGCACACGCAGCATCGCCAGTCCTATTGAGACAACGAAGATATCTGTTGTCATCTTCTGGGTACTGTACATTGCCGGGATCTTCGCACTCCTCCAGCAGACCCTTTTCATGTTCATACTCGGTATTACCATACTCTTTGCCACGTGTCTTTTCTTGTTCACGGCACTGGCATTCTCGTTTGCGGTACTGAGTACCCTGAGGGGACGCAGCAAGGGGATTTCCCTGCCGGTACTCCAGCTTGCCCCGTCAGTCCGGGCAGCTCCAGTCCCGGTTGCAGCACCGCAGGCTGAACCAGCTGCTCCAGCGCCAGTGCTTCGGAAGCGGTATAATAATCCATTCACCGATTTTATGCTCAATGCGCTTCTGAAAAAAGAATAAAAATTATCCGAAGATCTTTTTTGACTGTTCCAGGGCATCAACCGCGGGCAGTTTTTTTCCGGTCAAAAACTCGATGCAGGCACCGCCACCGGTAGAGATATGGGTAAAATCATGCTCAAGGCCCATCTTCTCGATAACCGCTGCGGTATGGCCGCCACCCACGACCGAGAATTCCACACGGGATGCAGCCTTGAGCATTTCGTAGGTACCGGTGGCAAAATCAGGTTCCTCGAAGAGGCCTGCGGGGCCATTGAAGACAACCGTGCCTGACTTCCTGAGCACCTGGACAAAGTCATGGATAGCTTCCATGCCGATATCGAGGACGGGAGCTTCCTCGGGTATCTTCGTTACCGGGTACTCGACCCGGTGATTGTTCTCGCGGACGGCGACTGACCGGGGCATCACAACGCGATCGCTGTAACGGTCGAGGATCTCTTTTGCCTTGTCGATCTCAGCCTGGTACTTGAGCTGGGCAATCAGCTGAGTGGAGGGTTTGCCGATATTGTACCCGGCCGCTATGAGGAAGACATTGGCAACAACGCCGATAACGATTACCTGGTCCGCGATCCCGCCGTCAAGGACATGACGGGCGACATCAATGGAATCATCTACCTTGGTACCGCCAAGCACCATGCACACGGGGCGGGGAGCTCCCGAGAATACTTTCGATAGGGTGAAGACCTCTTTTTCCATCAGGAGGCCCCCGGCAGAGCGCATTGCCATCGGGAGGCCGACGACTGTGGGCTGCGAACGGTGGGCCGTGCCAAACGCATCGTTGACAAACACATCAGCCATTGAGGAGAGTTTCCTGACAAGATGGGTCTTTTTTGCTTCTTCCGGTTTGAGCGTGAGATTCTCTTCCGCATTGAACCGGACATTCTCAAGCATCAGCACATCGCCCGTCTTCATAGACTGCACGGCTTCCCGCGCATGCCGTCCGAAGATGCTGTCAACATAGGTGACGGGTTTTCCGAGAAGCTGTGAAAGTTTCTCGGCATGGGCTTCGAGCGTTGTGAAATCCTTCTTTCCCGGCCGGCTCTGATGGGTTACAATCACAACGCGGCTGCCTGATAAAGCCCTGATGGTAGGAATGTGCTCCCGGAAACGCTTGTCATCGAGAATAAGGTTGGTGGAGGGGTCGATGGGAGAGTTGAGGTCGAGCCTGAGCAGGACTGTTTTTCCTTCTGCACCCAGCTCCTTGATCGTTCCAATCGTCATCCACATCTCACCTTCCCGTTTATGAACTGCCTCTTGCCTTGATCTTCTTCATCCGGAAGAGCTCTTCACGTTCCATCTCGTCAAGGCGCATCTTGATGAAATCCCGTGCTGCAGTAAGCTCGGGGATGACCTTGAACTCCAGCGCATTGACCCGGCGCTTGGTCTTCTCGATCTCATCGAGCAGGCGTTTCATCGTGGTCTCGATCTCGGCGCTCTCGATGATGGCTTCGACAAGATCTTCGAACGCGGATGCGGTCTCATCGATAACAGTTGATGTACCGAGCATACCGTAACCGCGGTCGACAACGCTCTTCTTGACTTTCGATGATTCGATCTCGGGGACGACAACCCCCATGATGTTCTTGCTCTTCAGGGTGATCTCCGGCACCTCCTTGACAGAGAATGCAGCGGATTTTACCCCGATTGCCCCTTCAACGGTATTTGCAACCGCCATCATCTCGACAGCCCGGGCGTACTTTTTGAGGAGTTCGCCCCTGCTGTCCTTCGCGTTTGCAAGGATCTTGAAAAATTCTAAGATCAGTCCATCGCGCTTCATCTTGAGGATCTTGTAGCCACGCTCGGAGAGCTGGATCTTCCGCTTGAGGTTGATCAGCTCCGAACGGGTTGGCTTGATATCGCGCAGCGCCATGGATTCCTTACTCCTTCTTTGCACCGGCCTTGAACTTCGGGTGGTACTTGTTGATGAGGTCGCGGTCGATACGGGTGAGCTGTTCCACCGGCAGCGTTGAGAGGAGTTCCCAGCCGAGGTTTAACGTGTCGTCGATGGTGCGGTCCTCGTCATATCCCTGGCGGACAAAGCGGTTCTCGAAGAGATCCGCGAACTCGAGGAGCAGGCGGTCACGCTCTGAAAGGGCGTCCTTACCAACGATGGCCACGAGGCCGCGGAGGTCGTTGCCTTCTGCGTATCCCGCGTACATCTGGTCGGAGACCTTCTTGTGGTCCTCACGGGTCTTGCCTTTGCCGATACCGAGGTTCATCAGTCGTGACAGCGAGGGCAGCACGTTGATGGGCGGGTAGATACCCTTGCGGTGCAGTTCACGGTTGACCACGATCTGGCCTTCGGTAATGTAACCGGTCAGGTCCGGGATCGGGTGGGTGATATCGTCACCGGGCATGGTCAGGATCGGGATCTGGGTAACAGAACCCTTCTGGCCCTTGATCATACCGGCCCGCTCGTAGATACAGGCAAGGTCCGTGTACATGTAACCCGGGTAGCCACGGCGACCGGGCACTTCTTCACGGGCAGCACCGATCTGACGGAGCGCTTCACAGTAGTTGGTCATATCCGTGAGGATGACGAGCACATGCATACCCAGCTCGAAGGCAAGGTATTCGGCAGTGGTCAGGGCGAGACGCGGGGTGATGATACGCTCGACCGCCGGGTCATCTGCAAGGTTGAGGAAGACGACCGCACGCTCGAGTGCACCGGTGCGCTCGAAGTCCTGCATGAAGTAGTTGGCCTCTTCCTTCGTGATACCCATTGCAGCAAAGACCACGGCGAAACTCTCGGATGAGCCGGGCACTTTTGCCTGCCGTGCGATCTGCAGCGCAACATTGTTGTGCGGAAGACCTGCACCCGAGAAGATCGGGAGCTTCTGGCCACGGACAAGAGTGTTGGTACCGTCGATGGTCGAGATACCGGTCTGGATGAAATCCGCCGGCATGCCCCGGGCGTACGGGTTGATAGCCGCACCGGTGATGTCGAGGCGCTTCTCGGGAACAATCTCCGGGCCGCCGTCGATAGGCTTACCGCCACCGGACAGGATACGGCCGAGCATATCGCGGCCAACGGGCATCTTGATGGTCTCCCCTGTGAACCTGACGCCGCTGTCCCTGCCGATACCGGTTGTGTTCTCGAAGATCTGGACAACGACCAGCTCGTCGCTTGTGTCGAGCACCTGGCCGCGCTTCATTGTGCCATCGGAGAGGATGATGTTCACGAGTTCCCCGTAGGCGATAGGCTCGGTCTTTTCGACAAAGACGAGGGGACCGGCAATCTTGCTGATAGTCCTGTATTCCTTCATGCTGCCGACCTCAGTGTGTTGAACTCAGCGTCCATCTGCTTCTCGATCTTCGCAAGTTCGGGTTTGTAGTCCTTGATGAACTTGATCTGGGGCAGTTCGTTCTTGGACTGGACCGTGTTGATCTGCGCCGGGCTGACCCCGGCGAGCTGGGCTGCATAGGCAAGCTCGGCAAAGGTCTTGATCGCTTTCATCATGTCGTACTGTTTCTTCATGTCACAGAACGTGTCGACCGCGTCGTAAGCGTTCTGCTGAAGGAAGATTTCACGGATCATACGGGCAACTTCGATCGTCACCTGCTCAGACTCAGGCAGGGCATCGGAACCGACGAGCTGCACGATCTCCTGGAGTTCTGCCTCCTTCTGGAGGACTTCCATAGCCCATGACCGGATCTTGTTCCAATCGGGGGAGACTTCCTTGTCATAGTAGTCCTGGAGAGCCTCGAGATAGAGAGAGTAGGAGTTGAGCCAGTTGATGGCCGGGAAATGCCGGCGCTGGGAGAGCTTGGCGTCGAGCGCCCAGAAGACCTTGACGATACGCAGGGTGTTCTGGGTAACCGGCTCCGAGAAGTCTCCACCCGGCGGGGATACCGCACCGATAACCGAGACGGACCCGGAGGCACCGTTCAGGGTCTCGACAAGGCCGGCCCGCTCGTAGAATTCCGAGAGGCGGGCTGCAAGGTATGCCGGGTATCCTTCTTCACCGGGCATCTCTTCGAGACGGCTGGAGATCTCTCGCATGGCTTCTGCCCAGCGGGAGGTCGAATCTGCCATCAGGGAAACGTCGTATCCCATATCACGGAAGTATTCCGCAATGGTGATACCGGTGTACACGGATGCCTCACGGGCAGCCACCGGCATGTTGGAGGTATTTGCAATGAGCACTGTCCTCTCCATGAGCGGTTTTCCGGTCTTGGGGTCTTCGAGGTGCGGAAACTCAGTGAGAACTTCCGTCATCTCGTTGCCGCGTTCACCGCAGCCGATATAGACCACGATCTCGGCATCCGACCACTTTGCCAGCTGCTGCTGGGTAACCGTTTTGCCGCTCCCGAATGGGCCGGGAATTGCAGCGGTACCGCCTTTTGCGATCGGGAAGAGGCCGTCGAGGATTCTCTGACCGGTGATCAGGGGAATCGTGGGGTTCTTCTTCTCTCTCACGGGGCGGGGGACACGGACAGGCCAGCGCTGGATCATCGGGTATTCGCGGCCGTCGTCGAGAACGCAGATGGTCTCGTCAACGGTGAAGTCCCCGCTCTTGATAGTCTTGACAATGCCTGCCTTCGCGTTCGGCGGGAGCATGACCCGGTGGACGATGTTGGTCTCCTGGACCTCGCCAAGGATCGCGCCGGGCTCTACCTTGTCACCGGACTTGACCATAGGCTTGAATGTCCATTTCTTCTCGTGGGAGAGACCGGGTGCCGATACACCGCGCTCGATAAAGTTGCCCATCTTGTCGACGAGCACTGAAAGCGGGCGCTGGATACCGTCGTAGATACTGGTCAGGAGGCCCGGACCGAGTTCCACGGCAAGCGAGAGACCGGTGTTCGAGACCGGCTCACCCGGGCGGATACCGGAGGTATCCTCGTACACCTGGATGATGATGTTATCGCCCTGGATCTTGATGACTTCTCCCATCAGCTCTTCTTTGCCGACCTTCACCACATCGTACATGTGGGCGTCAAGGTTGACTGCCGTAACGACAGGGCCGGCGATCCTTTTCAGGACCCCTTGTTTTGTTTCTTTTGCATGTTTTCCTTTTACTTCCACAGATCAACACCCACCGATCTCTTGATTTTCTCCCGCATGGAGAGTCCCCCTTCTTCGCCTCCGATAGCAATGACGGTCGGCTTCACGGAGTTTTCAAGCGTGACGCGAAGCTTGCGGGGGATGCGGTCCATATCGCTGCTGTTGAGGACAAGGATGCCGACATCATTGTCCGCGAGAACACTGGTGATATGCTCGGTCAGTTTCTCGTCGTTTTCCGCAGCATAGGTTTTACGAATGCCTGCGAGCCGGAAACCGAGGATAAACTCACCGTTGCCGATAACTGCGATCTCCATTTACATCACCAGGTAATCCACGATCTTCTCCGAGGGGAGGCGTGACTCCTTACCCCGTGCGAGTGCCCGGAGGTTGAAGACCTCGTACTTCTTCTTCTCCAGATACACGAGAATCGGGTGAATGGAGAACGGGTTCCGCTTGCTCATCTTCTCCATCTGGGCCAGCTGAACGCGGGTTAAGCGGGCTTCAGCATCGTGAAGGCTCTTCTCTCCCCGCATTTCATCGAGAAGGGTAAGCAGCAGTTTATGCCGGTACCGTACTGTCAGGGCATCGATGAACTCGCCCTGGTCTTTGATGGCGTTCAGGTTTGAGAAATCTGTTGCGGAAAGTGATCCACCATAGATGAATAACTCCCGTGCATCTTCCTCAAACGTGTCTGCACGCAGCCGGAACAGGGTCTTGAGATTCCTGATATCGATATCCAGCTTTATTGAATCCAGAAACAGGCTGCCACCCTTAATGCCTCCCTCGGCTTCTGCAATGATCTCCGCAAAGAACTGTTTGTAGAGCTCGTTCTCCATATGGGAGAATGATCCGCTTTCCTTTGCAGCCGGATACTCACGTGCGAGCACCGGATACATGCGGTGGCCTTTGAGCGCATCGACAATCCTCTCGGCACTGTCCTCAAGAAGAAGGCGGTCAAGGAAGATGCTGTCAAGGCTTCCGGCGGGAACAAGGATCTCCTTGATCTTGCCGGCCTTAACCCCCTGCATCTTACCCCGCAGGATGGTGAGGACATTCTGGATGTCCCAGCGCCTGAGATACGCCTGGGTAAACTGTTTGAGGCTCCCCGGCGTGATCTCCTGGATCTTCTGGTACTCTTTTGCCAGGTTCCAGGAAAGGGCAACCTCGATCAGGTCGATTCCCCTGAATATCGTGCCCAGCTCATCAATTTCCTGTTTGTATTCGGTTTCCCCGATAAACCGGGTGATCTCGGGAAGGCTCATGTTGAGCATCCGCATATACTCCTCGCGCGGGAGGAGTTTTGCTTTTCTTACCCGCATCCTGGTACACACGTAAATGTACGGTGCTGAGATATTCACACCCATACGCGGACCTCCCTATCCGAACAGGATATCAGATGCATCCTTCAACCCGGATTCCCACACTCGTGCAAGGAATGTGCGATAGCTGTAATCAATCTGCAACGCGCCCCCCTCACCTTCGATCAGGATACCGCCGTCAATATCGACAGGTGTCCCGACAACAAACTTGGAGAACTCTGCATGCTCGGCGATGACTGCTTTTACCGCAGGGACATCGCGGGCATTGCAGGAGATTGTCCCCGCGGGGATCTCCTTCTTTGCCTCGGTGAGAAGTTTTTTAATGGCTTCACGATGGAAGCTTTCAGGGAGTTGGGCGATCTCTGCACGTGTGGATTCGTATACTTTATCCAGCAGTGCTTTCTGCGTGTTCAGCAGCTCCCGCTTGACCAGCAGGTTTGCTGCAGAAACATCCTGGCTTACAAGGTGGGTTGTCTGTTTGGCAACCTCCTCTTCAGCCGCAAGCTTGATAGCTTCAGACTTTTTTGCGGCAGTGGCAAGAATCTGGTCTGACTCGACCTTGGACTCTGCTCGTATTTTCTCTGCCTCGGATCTGCCTTTTACCCTGATCTCTTCAACAACGGCTTCCAGTCCCATTGTCTGCCCCGGTTATACGAACAACAACAGGAGAGCGACGACCAGACCGAAGATGACGATCGTTTCCGGAATGACGGTAAAGAGCAGGGCAAGACCGAACATGTCCTTGTCCTCGGCTACTGCACCGACAGCGGCTGATCCGATACCCATCTCAGCAACACCGGTTCCGATACCGGTAAGACCGACGGCAATACCTGCGCCAAGTGCTTTCATTCCCATCTGCGATGCCTTGATTGCTTCAACGCTTGTTCCAATATCAACTGCTGCTACAACTGCTTCTGCTGCCATAATTTAATCCTCCGTAAATCTGCGTTTCATCCCAAAGGGATTGTACTTCTGGCCTCCACCTTTGTAGAACTTGGTGAAGAATTCAACATAATGCAAACGAATCGAGTGGAGTCCGCCACCCAGGATACCGAGTGCCAGGTTCAGGGTATGCCCGAGCAGGAATATCATGACCCCGACAAGGATGATGACGACTCCGACAATTGAGATACTTTTCAGCTGGGGCTCGATGAACATCGTGATTGCCATAAAGTTGACGACCATGGCAATGGCAACCGATGAGAGCCCGACCGCGACGATACGGGCATAGGATAGCACGTGGGAAATGATCGTCGGGATTTCAACAACTTCAAGGACCGAGTCCCGTGCAATGAATATGACTCCTGCAATGACGAGTACTCCTCCGACAATGAGTCCGGGATTGATGCCCGCAACAGTCGGGAGAGTGGTAAGGTTCGGCATGATCGGCAGGACTGCAATCGACCAGATTGCAATAAGGATGCCCCACATCACGGCAAGCCAGCCGAAATTAGCCAGCACTGCTTTTGTCCGGTGTTCACCGTGATCCTGTCGTGCATGGTTCACCATACCGAGAATCCTTCCGGCAGATATCTGCAGAATTCCGATCCAGATAGAAAGGACCATCAGCTCGGGAATGTTGGGGCCGTGCCCGCCGTGCGCTGTCATCAGGTGGCGGGAATAGATCAGCGGATTCAGTCCCGGGATTGCAAATCCGAGGAACTCACTGAATACAAGGCCGAAGAAAATACTTGAGATACTTGCATTCCGGAGAACCGTGAGCAGCATCCTGCCTTCTTCACCTTTCACGAATTTCCGAAGAGCGAACGCCATTACCAGCAATATCAGGCCGTAACCTACATCCCCGAGAATCAGACCAAAGAAGATGGGAAACACAATGGAAACCATCAGGGTGGGGTCTATCTCGGTATACTTGGGCCGGCTGTAAACATCCATAAGTAACTGGGTTGGTTGTGCAAATGACGGGTTGTTATACTCGACTGGCACATTATCGTGTTCCAGGTCGGTTGGCAACACCGTAACATAGATCTTACCGCCGGTTGCCTGGACCAGTGAATTGCTGACGTCTTCAACCTTGTCGGTAGGGACCCATCCTTCTGCAACGAACGTCTGCTTCGTTGTTGCAAAGCGGAGCGGGGCCTCAGTCTGCTCGACTTCGGATTTTAGGAACTCCTCGCATGCGACAAGGAATTCGGTGTGCTGCTGCCTGACTTCTTCAAGTTTCAGGTTGATCTCTGCAATCTCCTTTGAGAGTGCCGCAATCTGCCCTGAGTAATGGTCAATACGCGACTGCGGTGAACCGGACTCGTCGGGTATGGAAACCGACTGAAACCCTGCTTCCTGGAGCGTGCGTTCAACCTCTCCCCGCTGCTCGCTTGGTACAATTACAACAAGGAAATTTTTCTCTTTGCCCTTGGAAAAGTGCATCTCGCTGGGCACGGTCAAGGTAATTTCATGGGGAACATACCCGGCAAAAACAGCGAACCTCTTGTAACCGTGATACAGATCCAGGTCTGCCGGAATGCTCGCAAACGGGGTGATCTCTGCAATCTTCTGCTCGTAATCCTTAAGCCGGGTGTCAAGTTTCGAGCGTCGGACCGTCAGGTCTTCAACATCCCGTTCAAGAGCCGGGAGTTGCCGTTCGATCTTTGATTTCAACTCTGCCTGGGGGCAGACTTTTACCGAATCGATATCATCACCACGAACAGAGATCGCACTGGTGATGGCCCGGATCTTGATGAGATCCGTGGACTTCTCGCTTGCTCCCGGAAGAGGCGTACCGATCTTAAAGCCCTCATAGCCTTCCTGTCCCTGATCGACGTATTCCTCGATATGGAACAGGTTATGACGGTATAATTCCGTAATAACCGGGGCCATCTGGTCCCGTGAGGCTGCGATGAGAAGCCGGCTCATCTGCTTAGGCTTTAACATGCAGCTGCTCCTTAAACCGTAAAACCAGCAGCTGCACCGCTTTTGAAAGGTTCATTTCCCCTCTCTCCCTGAGTGCTGCTGCGCGCTGATTGCCGCTTTTTATGATTTCAGCGTGCTTAAGTGCCGCCTGGTGCCGTGCTTCTTCCAGTTTCAGCTTTTTGTATTGTTCTGCATTGCTCTGCGCTTTTGTTACCAGGTTATCAGCTTCAAGCTCAGCCTGAGAATGCTTCTGCTTCTTCTCTTCCTGGGCCTTGCTGATGGTAGTCTGGTACTCTTCTTCAGCTTTTTTGATGTCTCTTAGGACCTCAGTCTTCATCCAACCCTCCTCTCACGGCAGTACAATAATAGGTGAAAAAAACCATATATGTATTGTCATTTTCAATCAAACGGGCATTTGCTCCGAAGACAAACCGGGAAAATATTCCCTATGTCAGGAAAATTCGGCTGTTATATGGGTTTTCAGGTGCCGGGGCACAATCTTTTCAGGCAGCCCTGAGATCTCAACCCCCCCGGGCCGACCCTCAAGTATGACCCCGGCGAGCTCAATGCTTGAGCAGATCAGGTGCTGTTCCGGATGGGTTCCCCTCCGGATAGAACAGCTGGTATTGATTGTCGGACTGACAGAGACCAGATACGAGAACCGCTTCGACCCCGGATGGTTTTTTGGGAGTACAATGAGGGGCATGTGGTATGTCCGGACAAATTCAGCAAGCATGCATGCCGGCTCCACCGCACCGCCTTCAGGTGCCGAAACCACAACGAGATCATCGGGTTCTACCGTCTGGCTGTATTCCTCCCCGAAGGTCTCTATGCGCAGCCCGAAGAATGCTCCGGCTCGTGCGACAATTAAAAAAGAATGTTCTCCGCTGAGGAGCAGATACTCATCAGCCAGAGGATAGATCATAGTTCCGTAACGTCATTCGATCCGCAGTTGGGGCAGATCGGTTTCTTGTTCGGGTTGATGTTGAGGAATTTTTCTTCGCATTCATTACAGCGGTAACTTTTCCCCTTCACCCGGTTATCGTCAAAATTGAGGTCCCCCGTTGGTCCTCCCCCGACAGTGCACACCTTCAATCACCTCACTACGAGATCTTCACGGGAAGATATAAGGATATCTGACTACCCTCTCTGTCATCTGATCTCATACAGGGGTCTGAACGAGGAAGTTGAAGGTAATGAGAGCGATTACAAGGAGGATGCAGGAATGTTTCACACCCCCTGCGACAGATGATTCTCCCATCTGTCCAGCAATAAGCCCAGAGAAAATTGCCTCAACCAGGCATGCATGGTAGAGAAGCCGTGCGAATACATCTATCTGGATTGATCCGATGCCGGCCATTGCCCCGCTCATGGGGACACCTTTCGGTGCAACATGGGTAAGTACCGGCAGGAACTGGGTGGTCATGACAGCCACCACTCCAAGGAAGACAAAGAATGAGAGGTACACGATTGCGGTATAAATGAACATCTCGTTGAGCCGCTCTTTTTTTAAGGTTTCGGACATCTTTGCATCGCTTGACGCGATCGAGAGTACCTCCCCGATCTGCCCGCTCATCTCGCTTGCCTTGGTGATAAGCGTGACCGTCCTGGCTATCGCCGGTGTACTGATCCGCTCCTCAAACCGCATGAGTGCCTCGGTAAAATTCGCCCCCCAGTCCATGTCCCGCTTGATCCGCCGGATCTCGTAACTGAGCAGGCCGAGATTGGTGTTCACCATGATCGTAATCGCCTGGGCAACCGTCAGCCCCACCTGGTTTATCCCCGCCATCCTCTCCAGAAAATCCGGAATAAGCTCCTGGATGCCCAGGACTTTCCTTGACCAGAGCATGTAGAAAATCGCGTACGGGATCATCACGATCAGGATTGCAATGACGATGTGATCGTCGACAACGTTTATATAGGTCTCAATGTTCCTGTAATGAGGGACGTTTATAAGGGTGAGGATGATATAGGCTGCAGCGACAGGGATTGTCACATAAAAAGTGTAGTTGACGTTCGTTACGAAACTCTCAAAAGGATGCCTGATATTGTTGACGATATTCCGGACCCGGTCGTATTTTTTGAGCTGGTCGAACTGGTGTTGTTCGTTGTCCTTCCTGCAGATCCTGACATCGCTGTAGGTGTGGAGCCACTTCACCTTGGTGAACCGTTCGGTTTTCTCGCCCTTCATCGAGATGAGATCGATGAGAAGGATAAAAATGACCGATCCTATGGGCATTACTGCGTAGGTTACGACGGCCAGCTGGATTGTTGCACCACCCCCCACCATTCCCATGACAACCATGATAATAATGAGGAAGAGCGGACCGGCAACAAAGAGGGTGACATAGGCTTCGGCAACAAGGGAAAGCACATTGAGGAACTGTTTCTGCTCAAACTTTGCCTCTTCCTGGTAGAGTTGTACCCGTATGGAAAGGAAGTCTGCCATGTCCCCCCCGCTCTCGATAACTGAGAGGAGATCGTCAAGGAAGATCTTGAATTTCTCCGAGGGGGTGGTTTCTGCCAGGTGCCGGATCGCTGTTACTACATCATACCCGAAAAAGTCGGCATCCCTCACGATCTGCCGGAACTCGAGAGCAACTTCTCCGTAAATGTTGGATCTCTCCGAGAGGCAGCGAAAGATGACCATCAGCTGGGCCCCCCCTTTCCGCATTGCATACATGTAGGCGACAGCGTTGTGAAGGGTGAGATTGATCTTGATGGCCCGGCTCCCTTTCTCAATGCCGGGGAGTTTGAGCATCAGGAAGTATGCGAAATACACCCCTATGATAAACGAAATGATGATAGCGATTATCTGGATGTACTCGAACGGGTAAAGGGTATTAAAAAAGACCGGGAGAGGAATGTTGAGAACATTGTAGATCCCCCCCTTTGTTGAAATTAACTGGGCGGTCAGGAAAAAACTGACAAAGTACCCCAGGATACCGAAAAGAATCCCTGCAGCAATCGAGATCCTGATCGATTTCCAGACATACTGTTCGAGAGTCAGGCCCACCCGGGCAGAGAGCATGTCGTTATGCAGGGTATTATACCGGATGGGATCGCGGTTGATCCATTTCCGGACATATTCTCTTCCATTCATTGCAATACCTTGCGGAGATCCCCGAGATTTGAAAGCACTGCCGGAGCACTGATATTATATGCGTGGAAGAGCGATGCTACCGAGATATAATCAGTGATCTCCTGTTGTTTCATTGCATCCAGGATAGACTTCCGGAGCCCGATCTCGGATTCAAGCTGGTCCCGTGTCCAGCCCCTCCTGTCAGCGATATCGGCATAGATCTGCGATCGCCCCGTGTACATGATGATGTCGTGGACCGGGTCGTATATAAAGACATTATTAATCTGGAGGTTCCCGGTGGAGGGATCGATCCCGGCGATCTCGACAATCTCCTGGACCCGGCGGACCCGTTCAACTCCCCGGTAAATCAGGGCCTGGACGCTGATGATGTTCAATGCCTGCATCATGTTCCGCGGAACGTTCAGGGGTTCGCTTTCCAGACGGTGAATAGCCGCATCTACTCCTCCAGCATGCATGGTTGAGAAGGTTGTATGGCCGGTGTTCATAGCCTGGAATAAGGTCTGGGCTTCCGGCCCTCTCACTTCGCCGACAAGGATGAACTCGGGCCGCTGACGCATGGCAGAACGGAGGAGGTCAAACATGTTGATGGAATTTCCGCCCTCGGTCAGCGCCTCACGCGTCACGCTCGCGATCCAGTTGTCATGGAAGAGCGTGATTTCACGGGTATCTTCAATACTGACCACTTTTGCCACCGGCGGAATGAAAAGGGATACTGCATTCAGCGAGGTGGTCTTTCCCGATGCGGTTCCCCCGATAAAAAGGAGGCTCTTGTTGTTCTCGATTGCCAGCCAGAAGAAGACGAGGGCATCGGCATTGAATGTGCCAATATCCATCAGTTCTATCGGGGAGAACGGCTCCTCCCGGAATTTCCGTATCGTGAATGAGGTGCCCCGTGTCGTGACTTCGGAGCCGAATGTGAGCTGCAAACGGGACCCTTCCGGGAGGGTGGCGTCAATGATCGGTGAACCGGTGGATATATGTTTGCCGGATCGCTGGGCAAGCGCAATGGCCAGGGAGTTCAGGACATCGGCATCAAACGCGATGTTGGTTTTAATATTCCGGTATTTCCGGTGGTACAGGAAAACGGGAACCTTGTTGCCATCGCATGAAATATCCTCAAGAAGGGGGTCCTTCATCAGGGCATCGATCCTGGACCATCCGATAAAATTCCTGATAAGGTAATAATGGAGCTTGAAGAGGGTAAGCGGTTCCAGGTCAAGCCCGTAATCGATGACAAGGTTCTGGATTTTTTCAAGGAGGATTCGCCGCTTGTCTTTTTTGAGATCTTCCGTGGCGAGGATCAGCACATCCCGCAGGTCTTCATGGAGCCGTTCGAGCAGTTCGTACTCGAAATCCGAAAGTGCTGGTTCAAACAGGAGGTATTCATTCAGGTTGGTCTTCTTATTGAGGGCTATCACAATAAGCGAGCAGCCCTTTTGCACCCAGTATTCATCAACATTTTCGTAATTTTCAGGCAGCGCAGCTTCAGTCAGAGTGCCGTGTCGGTCAAAATCGTATTCCTCTATGACCAGCTTCTCAGGGTCTTTCCGGAAATCAAAATAGCGAAGATATGATGAGCCGGACTTTTTTGGAGTTGGAACCGGCGTTATCGTTGTTGCATCCAGCCCGGCTTCAGCAACGGGATCCGCTCCTGCCTTACTCTTTTCTCCTTTGCGGGTTTTTTGAAACAGTGATGTAAAAACTTTTGGTATCTTCTTTGGTGCTTTCTGAGTACTTTCCGGGTCTGGGGAGGAGGGTTTTTCAGGGGCAGGAACCGGCGTTATCGTCGTTATATCCTGCTTGATTTCTCCAGCGGGAAGGACCACATCCGCTTTCTCCTCCCCGCTGCCTTTTTTGTGAAACAATGATCTAAAGCCCTCTGGAATCTTCATGGTAGTTTTCGACCCATCCCCGAAAATTTGCGTGTCCCGTTTATTAAATCGGGAGAGCATTCTATATAATAATATAACCCTTAAAACACCGGGCGTTTGTTCTGTCTGGCTCTGGTTATAATCTCATTGATACAGATATATTTATTATACGACCGTTAAAGTTCCTTGTACGCAGGAAACCTGGTTCATCATAGGTGAGGCAATCTGATGCAGGAAACCGTGAAACAAAAAACACCCACCGGAATCACATCCCTCGATCCCATCCTCAACGGAGGGGTTCCCCGGGGCTCTGTAATTCTTCTTCTCGGGGATATCGGCGCCGGCAGTTACGAATTCACCTACAGTTCGATTGTGAATGTGCTGGAGTTGATGAAAGAGAAGAAACCCCTTACGGATGCCGAGGTTCCTGAAGAGGTTCGGTACATCACATTCACCCGGGTCAAGGAGGATGTCCGCCAGGAGATGATCAATTCCTTTAAGATCGACGATCTCGATAAGCTCGTGAGTGAAATCGGATTCGATGATCTATCAGAAATGTATTTCGATAACAGTGTTGTACCTGACGAATGGTACAGTCACAGTGATATTATTACCCGGCTCCAGAACCGGTCCGGGAAAGAGGGCATCCTTTTCCAGCTCTCAAATGTTATTAACAGTATCAAACCCAACAGCCTGATCGTGCTGGACTCTGTCACCGATATTGCAACCCAGTCGGCGATCCCGAACATCTGGCAGAACCTTACCGGGTTTTTACGGGGCTTGCAGCGGGTCTCCAAGCAACGGGGAATCACTACCTATCTCCTGCTCAGCCAGGGGATCCTTGATCCTTCCCGGGAAAAGGAGCTTGCGGATATTGCTGATGCCGTAGTACTTTTCAAGTGGGAGGAGACTGCCGGCGCCAGGCGTCAGAGGGTGATGTATTTTGAGAAATTCCGTGGTGTCATGCCTCACCTCGAAGAACGTGATCTCGTGAAATTTGCCGTCAAGATCTCAACCCAGGCCGGGTTTGAAGTGAGGAATATCCGGGTGGTCATATGAGTCTTGAGCGTGTCAAAGTCGGTATTGTCGGTCTCGACGACATGCTTGGAGGGGGACTTATTGCAGGCAGTATCTGCTCGATCATCGGAACCTATGGTACCGGGAAAACCACGTTCTCCCTGGAATTTGTATGGGACGGTCTTAAAAAAGGTGAGAGCATCATCTATATCAGCCTCGAAGAACGGGAAGAGCGCATCCTGTATTACATGAAGCAGAAAGGCTGGGACGTGGCCCCGTTCCTGAATAAGACCCTGTTTGTGATAAAGCTCGATCCCACGGATTTCAATCTTGCCAACAACCGCATCAAGAACGAGCTGCCAAAACTCATCCAGAAAGTCAAAGCAAGCCGGGTTGTGATTGATCCCATCTCCCTTTTCGAAGATCTCTTCACCACTGATTCCGAACGCCGGCAGGAGATGTTCCGTTTCATTGAAGGGCTCCGCGACAAGCAGTGCACCATCGTGATGACTTCGGAAACCGACCGGGACAATGTCTTCTCGAGCCGGCACGCACTCATTGAGTACCTGTCTGATACGGTAATATTGCTCCGCTATGTCCGTCCGTCCGACTTAAGCGATGTCCATCTTGCACTGGAAGTGGTAAAAATGAGAATGTCCGCCCATTCCCGGGAGATCAAGCCCTATGATCTGATGCAGGACCGGGTGGACGTGTATTCGGAAGCGAACGTCTTCTGATCGCTGCAGGTTTTTTTTTAAATCGTTATTCCAAGGATATTGAGGAGGACGAGAATCAGGACTCCGGGAAGACCGCCTACTGCACAAATGAGAATAGTTGCCAGATTATACCCGAGGTCAGGTTTGCCGATCCACTGCATCACGTGAAGGAAGTTGAGAAGGAAGAGGCAGACGATCCCAAGGATGGCGTTTACAATCAGAATAGTGAGTCTCTTGACCAGAAACCAGACGATTGCTAGAATCAGGACAATGAGAATTACTGCAACAAGCAAGTCTGCCATAATATTTTCCTATTTACCAATGATATGCTGATTATTAATTTTTATTGACGGAAGAATGCACGAACCAACGGTCCTGCTCTTCTGGCTCATACCCGCAATATGGTGATGGAGATCAAATACGTTGCCTGAAAACATAGCACTCCGGACCGGCTCCTGGAACTCTCCGTTCTCCATCCAGAACACATTGGAGAGTTCGACCGAGAAATCCCCGCTCAGGGGGTTTGCGGTATGGGCCCCGATAAGGTTGTTCACGTACAGCACCCGGGAGTCATCCACACAGCTGCGGACGCCATCAACGACAAAATTGTGATGCCCGATTGAGGGGAGACCGTTGGATCCGCCCCGTACTGCACTTCCCGTGCTCTTCCGGCCATAACGGTAAGCGGTCTTGAGATCATAGGCAAAGCACTGCAGTACCCCGTCCCTGACAAAATCGATCCTCCGGGTGGGGATGCCTTCAGCATCCCACGCAATACTGCCGCCAGGACCGGGCCGGTGGGGGTCGTCATACATGGAAACCTGTTCTGAAACTACCGATTTTCCCAGGAACTCCCCGAGCCGGGAGCGTTTTGCATGGACACTTCGCCCGCTCAGTGCCGGAACAAATACTCCCCCGAGGAGTTCTGCATAGGCCAGAGGCGAGAGGAGCAGGTCGTATTCGCCGGTTGCGATCTCTTCTCCCTCCGATGAATTCCGGGCAAAGAATGTTGCCCGTTCCCCGACTGCAGCCGGGTCTACCATGGAGACTGACCAGGCACTGTCAAACTCGTACCCTGTCGATTGTTTGTAAATAGCCTCGAGCGACAGGGAAACGCCGGTATGGTGGTCAGTGTAACGGATCCCGTTGCTGTTGGCAAGCGTTACTTCCACAGAGGAAAGCCCTGCAGATCCCGACGTCACATCGGCCGGGTGCGTTTCTGCCCCCTCTAACATGCGGGAAAGGAGATCGCGGGCAGATTCCGGTTCTATCTTCATCGTGGGGTCGAATGATGACGGGATTTCCGGAAGGGGTTTTTGCTCCGGCAACCCCTCCCATGCCTGGGCGGTTGCAAGCTTTGAGCTGGCAATTGCTGCAGCAAGGCACTTCCGCCACTGGCCGGGATTGCTGGTACTCGATGATCCGATCTGTCCCTTGTGGATTACCCGGATACCCAGCCCGCAGTCAATGGAATTCGTGGCAAGGTGGATGGTTCGTTTCTTTAAGTCTGCCGAAACGCTGGTTCCTTCGCCGTAATAGACCTCGACTTCGTCAACGGCTTTTGTGCCTTCCTGTATCAGCTGATCAATCCAGTCCACTGCCACCCACCACCGCGTCAGTTAAAAGTATATGCGGCGCCCCGTCGCTGACAGGAACGCTCTGCCCGCCCTTGCCGCAATAGCCCGGGCTCATCACCCGTTTGTTTCCGCACAGGACGATCCCGTGCAGGGTTGTGAGGATCTCGCCGGATAATGATACGTCCCTGACCATGCGCGTGCACTCCCCGTTCTCAATGAGGTACCCGTATTCAGCATTGAACTGGAAGACACCCCGCCCCGGGTCAACCTGTCCGCCCCGGGAACCTTTGAGGAAGATGCCGTTTTTACATTCTGCAAAGATCTCTTCTTCGGTGGCATCGCCTGCCTCGATGAAGGTGTTGCTCATCCGGACCAGCGGGGGTTCACCGGGCATGGCCCGGGCATGGCCGGCCGAACCATTCCCCACCGCAGCAAGGGTTTCCCGGCTGTGCAGGAATGCATTGATCACGCCTTTTCTGATAATTTCAGTCCTGGTCACGGCAACCCCTTCTGCATCGACCGGGTCAAAACCGAATTCATGAGTGCCCGGATCGTCGACAATAGTGAGGATCTCGTTCCCGATCTTCTCCCCGGTTCTCCCTTTCAGGACCGAGTTCCCCTCAAAAATCAGGTCGCCCTCACTGGCATGTCCCACTGCCTCGTGGGCAAATACACCGGCAAGTTCCGGGTCAAGGACTGCCCGCAGTTTTCCCCCTTTGGGTGCACCTGCATCCAAGAGCGCGAGTGCGGTGGTGGCAGCTTTCCTGCCGGTATCCTCCTGGTGACGGAGATTGAAGCCGTGGATGGAGTGTTCACGCTCGTACCCCATCTGGAGATCCCCGTTGCGGGATGCAACTGCGAGTACATTGAAGCCGGACCTGGTCATCCGGTAGGAGAATTCATTGTCCGAACTATCGGAGAAGTGTACGTTCTCGACCCGCTCGATATAGTTTGCCCGGGTGTTCACGATCCCCGGGCTCCGTGCTCCTTTCTCGATCGCAGCAAGGAGAGCGGATTTTTCTTCCAGGGGGATCTCATACGGGTCTTCTCTGATTGGTGGAACCGGAAGGATACCGCTTGGAGCCTCGCCAAGCACGACCTTCTCTTCGGTAATACCGGCAAGCCGGCGGGCCCGTTCCAGGAGATCTTCAAATTTTTTCCCTTTGCACGGGGTGTAGTTGTCAATCTGGAGGATTCCCCACCCGTGGCCCGAGAGGACGCGGAGGACCGCGATATTGGTAAAAGAAGTCCCGGCCGACTCCACCACGCTGTTATCGATGTCGATGTGGGTGCTCTCTCCCGTGACATGGCGCAGGTCAAAATACGTGATGCCCTGCATTGCACTCAGGCCGTGGTCTGGTTGATCGCAGGGGTTTCGGGAAGGATGGCTGTGGGTCTCATCGCCATCTTCCGGAGTTTGGTGAGGAAACCGTCTGAATTCTCAGGTACCAGCGCCAGCTTCAGAACATCATCGATTGTGTCGATGGGAATGATGGTGACAAGGGGTTTGAACCGCTCTTCGATGAGAACATCCCCGATATTCATCCGGGGGATGAGTACGGTCTTGATGCCGGCTTTGGCTGCTGCTTCGATCTTGTAGGTCACTCCGCCCACCGGGAGAACATCCCCGCGCACGGAAAGGGACCCGGTCATGGCGATATCCTGCCGGACGGGGATACCTTCGATGGCGCTGACCACTGCTGTTGCAACACTTACCGATGCCGAATCTCCCTCGACACCCATGTACGTCCCGATGAACTGGATATGAATGTCGATATTTTTGACATCCCTGCCTGTGAACTTCTTGAGGATTGCGCTGACGTTCTTGATGGATTCCTGCGCAATTTCCTTGAGCATACCCGTGGCGATGACCGTCCCGCTCGCGCCCTGTGCGGGAGTAACCTCTGCCATGATGGGAAGGACTGACCCGGCATCGCTGCCGGTGACTGCAAGACCGTTCACACGTCCCACCCGGGTTCCTTCTACCACGGTCATCTCGTATTCCCTCAGGTGCCGCGTGATCTCATCAGAGACCTGGTCTTCGATAGATCGGGCGGTTTTCTTGGCAGTAATCACGTGAGCCGCGGTAGTGATCGGTGCATTCTCCTGCCGGGCGATATCCCCGGCAACCCGGATGAGGCCTCCCATATCACGCAGCTTGAGGGTCAGGTGACCTTTGCGGTTGGAACGCCGGCGGGCCTCACGGATAATCTCTTCGATAGCGCTCTGGTCGAAGTGAGGGATCTTGCCATCGTTTTTCACTTCCTGCGCAATGAACCGGATATATTTTTTCCGGTTCTCTTCGGTGTCATCCATGCTCTCCGCCATGTACACTTCATATCCGTATCCCCGGATACGCGAGCGGAGTGCAGGGTGCATCCCCTGGATGGCGTCCAGGTTTCCTGCTGCAATCATAACGAACCTGCAGGGAACCGGCTCCGTTCGGACCATAGCCCCGCTTGAGCGCTCGCTCTGGCCGGTAATGGGGAACTCCCCCTCCTGGAGAGCAGTGAGGAGGTTCTGCTGGGAGTGAGGATCGAGTGTATTGATCTCGTCGATGAAGAGCACGCCGCCGTTTGACCGGTGGATAGCCCCTGCTTCGACACGGTCATGGGCCGGCGTTTCAAGCCCCCCGCTCTGGAACGGATCGTGCCTGACATCTCCAAGGAGGGCGCCGGCATGCGAACCAGTACCGTCTATAAACGGTGCAATGCTCTTGGTATCGTTCGAGACAAGGAGCTTGGGCACCATTGCCTCTTCCCGGGGCGTGGTATAGCGCAGGGCCATGAAGACAAACGCTCCCGCGATCAGCCCCATGAGGAGCTGCATGGTGATGATAGCGTATCCTGCGATACCGAGCAGCAGGAGCATCAGGAGGGTCTGCCTGAACTGGGTCTTCTTCTTTGCTTCTGCCTTGTGGGCACCGACAATCTGTTTTCCCCGGCCGCATGCAACCGTACGGATAACCGGGTTGTTGGAGTCATCGGAGTTGGGGTATACAAGGATGTCCTGTAGCTCTTCTTTTGGCAGGAGTTCGGCCATGGCTTTTGCAAGCATCGACTTGCCGGTACCAGGGCTGCCTATCATCATGACATGCCGGCGCTGGATGGCGGCCTTCTTGATCACTTCCACCGCATGCTCCTGACCGATCACCTGGTCGATGAGTTTCTGCGGGACCTCTATCTGCGATGATGTTGCAACAATGCCGTCAGCTGTTGCGGCTTCCACGACAGCGCTTTCCGGTGCTGCCTGTTGTGGCTGCGGAGATGATTGTTCAGGATCTTCCATTGCGGTTTTGCCCTCTTTTTTCCCCTTGGATTTTCATATAATTTGTCTCATGATAGTTTAAGTACTTTCAGCTGATCCCAAGCCAGAGGAGCTGGATGACCGATCATAAATGAACAGCCCCTTTTAATGCGTTTTGCGTAAAAAACTACAATACCAAATATCGAAAATATTCATATCCAACCGGACAACCCCTGCCCCCCTGCCGGACCGGGCCAAGGAATGATAGTATGAAAGTAATCAGCACTGAGAGATCCCAGGTTTTTGCCACCCGGCTTGCGCGGGCACTCAAGACAACCGTTGTGGAGGTAACATATTCCAGGTTTCCTGACGGCGAACACTACCTGCGTGCGGGAGTTCCTGACGATGAGATGATCATTGTCGGGAGTGTTGTCGACAATGATGCGCTTGTCCAGCTCCTGCTCCTGATCGATGCCTGTGACAGTTCAGTTAACCGGCTGGTTGTTCCCTACCTGGCATATGCCCGCCAGGATAAACGGTTCCATGCCGGCGAACCGATCAGTATCCGGGCCGTTGCGCAGGTATTCAGCCGGGGGATATCGGATATTACGACGGTAAACATACATGACCGGGATGTGCTCAGGTACTTCTCCATCCCGGCACGGGACATCTCGGTTGCCCGGGATCTTGGGGAGTACATAAGAACCCTGGATCTCGACAACCCGCTCATCCTCTCTCCCGATGACGGGGCACTTGCCTTTGCCCGGCAGGTAGCCTCCGTCGGGGGATGGGATGTTGACCACCTGGAAAAGACGCGGTTGAGCGGGGTTGAGGTGAAGATGGCGCCAAAACAACTCTGTGCGAAAGGGCGGTCGGTTTTCATTGTCGATGATATCATCTCAACCGGTGGCACCATCGCCACCGCGGCAGGCATGCTCTACGGGCAGGGGGCAGACGATGTATATGCTGCGTGTGTCCACGGCGTCCTGACAGGAGGAGCATATGCCCGCCTCATGGCAACCGGGATCCGGGATGTGGTCTGCAGTGACACCATTGAGCGGGCGTGCAGCAAACTATCCGCAGCGGACGGGATTGCGCATGCCCTTAAAACCCCGTGAGCTCCGAAGAACAATTGCCGTTCCTTTTTTGCCGGTGGCGTTAGCGATATGAAAGCAGTGCTCGATGCGAGTGTATTCTTCTCTGAAATTCCCCTGGTGGGTGAACTGTATACAACCCCCTCGGTATGCGATGAGCTTCTTGATATTCGGGCAAAAGGCAACTTTGAGAAATTATGCGCAGGCGGACTCCGGGTGGTGTCACCCGGACCGGAGAGTATGACTGCAGTCCGGCTGGCAGCAAAGACTTCCCGTGACAGCGGGGTCATCTCAAAGACGGATGAAGAACTCCTGGCCCTTACCCTTGAACTGGGTGCAACCCTTTATACCGATGATTTTGCCATCCAGAATGTGGCCGGTGTCATGAATCTGGAAACCCACCCGATTCTCCAGAGGAAAGCTAGGAAGGTCCGCTGGAAATACCGGTGCAGCGGCTGCGGCAAATACTACGGGCATGACGGGGACTGCCCGATCTGCGGTGCACTGATTAAAAGAAAACTTAAATAGATACCGGCGAATCTTTTTTCATGTCTTCCCTTGACGATCTGATTGGCAGGGCCAGAATACTCCTTGCGGATGGGCACAGCCCGGGTCAGATTGCAGATGAACTCTCCCTTTCCATGGAGACGGTGACGTGGCTCCTGACCCAGGCAAAAGGGACTGCCGCCCCAAAAGATGTTCACATCGACTGGACTGCCGTATCAAGCCATGCCCCCCTTCTCGAAGGAACTGCGCAGATGCTCCTGAGCCGTTACAATCAGGATCAGAGCCAGGAGAACGGCGAATCTCCGGTTGCAGATGTTTTTGTTGGTATTGCCATTTCAGGAATCCCGCTAGCAACACTCATAGCCGCCCAGGAAGCTGCCCAGCTTGCAATTTATCACCCGGCCAAACAGAACCAGAGCAAGCAGCCGACAGGATCCATCAGCGGGAATTTTGCAGCAGTCCATAACCAGCGCTGTATCATTGTCGATGATACGATAACCTCGGGGAACACGATGCTGGAAGTTGTGAAGTATCTCAAGAAACACAATGCAGTACCGGTTGCGATCTGGGTGATATTCGATAAGCGCGGTATCAAGGATGTGGATGGAGTACCGGTCTATTCGCTGTTTAAAATTTCCCGTATTGACTGATCTTCCCTTTTTTCCGGAACAACCATACGCACGTTTATATAGAAGTTCAATTCCACCTTTTACAACATCGGAGGATCCATTATGCTATCTGGACAGCCAATTATCATCCTAAAAGAAAATGTAGAGCGTAATTACGGGAAGGAAGCCCAGCGCTCGAATATTGCGGCAGCAAAAGCAATCGCCGGTGCTGTCAGGTCAACCCTCGGCCCCCGTGGTATGGACAAGATGCTTGTCAGCGGTTCTGGTGATATTGTCATAACAAACGACGGTGCCACAATCCTGAGTGAGATAGCCGTTCAGCACCCCGGCGCAAAGATGGTTATCGAAGTAGCAAGAACGCAGGACGATGAAGTCGGCGACGGGACTACCACGGCGGTCATCATTGTCGGAGCCCTGATGGAGCAGGCAGAGGCCATGCTCGAACAGGGTATTCACCCGACCGTCATTGCGCAGGGTTACCGCATGGGTATGGAGAAGGCACTCGAAATTACGAGCAGCCTCTCCCTGAAAGTAGACCCGTCCGACCGGAAGACCCTGCTCAAGATCGCTGATACTGCAATCACGGGAAAATCGATTGAGCAGGTCAAGGGAAAACTTGACGGCATTATTGTCGATGCAGTCATGACCGTTGCCGAAAAGACGAACGGGAAATACTCTGTTGACGAAGAAGACGTGATGATCAAGAAGCAGAAGGGTGCCGCAATGGATGACGCTGAGATGATCCGCGGCGTTGTCATCGATAAGGTCCGGGCCCATGACGGGATGCCGAAGAAGATAACAAAGGCCAAGGTTGCCCTTGTTGCAACACCCCTTGAGATCACCAAGACCCAGGTTAAGGCAAAGATCAAGATCTCCTCAGCCGAGCAGATTACTGCATTCAGCGAGCAGGAGCGCGAAGCCTTGAAGACGCTTGCAGATGCGGTCATCGCGAGCGGGGCAAATGTTCTCCTCTGCCAGAAAGGGATCTCGGATGCAGCCCAGTTCTACCTTGCCAAGGCAGGTATCCTTGCAATCGAGGATGTTCCTGAAAAGGACATGAAATACGCAAGCCGTGCCCTCCATGCAACGATTGTCAACAAGCCTGAATCCCTCACCGCAAAGGATCTCGGAACCGCTGAGCTTGTGGAGGAAGACGACGAAGGCAAGGTTACGAGGATCTCCGGGTGCAAGAACCCCAAGACCACCACCATCCTGCTCCGCGGAACGAGCGATTACCTCCTTGACGAGCTTGAGCGGGCTGTCGTTGACGGTACCAGGGTAGTTATGGATGCCATCGAGGATGGAACCTATGTTGTCGGTGGCGGCGCAGTCGAGACTGAGCTCCTCATGAAGATCCGGGACTATGCCCAGACCGTTGGCGGACGGGTTCAGATTGCTCTTGAAGCCTATGCAACGGCATTCGAATCAATTCCCCGGACCCTTGCAGAGAACTCCGGGTATAACCCGATTGACAAGCTGGTAGAGCTCAAGAACGTTCACTCCAAGGGCAAGAAGAATGCCGGCCTGAACGTGTACGAGGGAAAAGTTGTGGACATGCTTGCAGAAGGCGTGATTGAACCCCTCCGGTCCAAGCGCCAGTCAATCCAGAGTGCGTCTGAAACTGCCATCATGCTCATCCGTGTCGATGACATGATGATCACCCAGCAGGGCGGAAAGAGTGCCGGCATGCCCGGTATGTAATATCCCCCTTTTTTAACATCGCATCACCTGATGCTTTTCGCATCAGATAACTATTAGAGCAATTGATGGGAAAAATAAGAGAATCGGGTGCCGAGGTAGTCTAGCCCGGGAAGGCGGTAGCCTCGAAAGCTACTGGCGCTTCGCGCCTCGGGAGTTCAAATCTCCCCCTCGGCGTTTTTCCGGGAGTCCCTGTTTCCCCGATACTTTCATGGACAACCCGCCCCGCCTCAAGGGGCATAATCTGGTAAAAAAGGCCGTATCTGTCAGTTTTTTCCAGTCTTTTTCAGCCATGCACGGGAAATGGGGAAAATAAGGGAAATTTGGCCGTATTTCATGAAAAAATTAATTATAACCCATGATTTTAATTTTTGGGAATTTAAAAATTAATAAATACTACATGTTCTAATCATATGGTAGTAAATGTCGGGGCCCTCTTCAGAATGAAGGGGCCCGGAAGGGTATGGTGAAATTATGATCCGGATAAAAAAGAACAAACCGGCAATCTCTGGCGATGCGAAATCGTTTCGCGCTATACGGAGACTCAACCTCAACCGTACCTATATGCCCCTGAAGATTGGTGCGATTGCAGGGTATATCCTCCTTGGGATGCTATCGGCTTCAACCTCGATGTTCGGTATCCTTGTCGGTGCGATTCTCCGCTTAATCGGACTGTAATCCAAGCTCTCCCGACCCGTCTTTTTTTCTGTTACCAGTATGCAAGTATTCCAAGAGAACCATGCACCATGGCAAGCACGATCGATATCGCTGCACACCGCATATGCCACCGGAACGGGATCGTGTGAATCCCCTTGTGGTTTAATATGGCGACAGAGGCCGTGAAAAGAAAGCCAAGGAGCGTCAGCACACCCAGGTAAAGGATAAGGGGCTTTCCCAGGATCGGGGCGTACGTGACCTCCGCAAACATAATTTACTCAACAATAATGGTTCCCTGCATGGACGGGTGGATGCTGCAGGTATAATCATACGTCCCGGGTGTTTCAAAGGCCCTGGTATAGGATTGCCCCACTGCCAGGATTGGTGACTGCACGCTATCCGGGAACTTGATCCGGTGGATCACACTATCCTCATTGGCCCAACGGACATTGACACCGGCCTTTACTTTCAGTGTTGAGGGATTGAATGCCATTTTGCTTATGGTGATCGTGTTATCCGATACCGAGGGTGCGTTCGTGGCTACCGGGGCCGTTGTTGTCGGGAGATAGGTAGCACTTGTTGCACGGGTTGTGACCGGGGCCGGAGCTGGGGTGGAGGGAGGCTGCTGTGCCGGGGCCGGCTGGGAGCAGCCTGAGGCAAGTGCCAGTATTGCAACTATGAGGAGAATTACCACTACCTTTTTCATACTGTAATCTCGGTAAAGGAATAATTAAACATATGGTGGCAGGATCCTGACAGGATAAACTTGCATTTATCCGGACTCCCCGTCCCTGCCCCGACGGGCTCTCCCGGAAATGTCCCCGCTTCCTGCGGACAGGGGAATATCCCTCAGGCGGTCAATAAATTCGTCAATGTGATAATAGTCAGAGAGAATCATCTCGCGGTAGAGCGGGAGCGGGAGCAGCCGGGCAAATTTCCCTGACTCCTGGCGGGGCATGGGCATGGCATCACCAATGGCTGACCGGGAGAGTTCTCTGAATCCCTGAAGGGTCGAATAGACCCGTTTTACGGCTTCTTCCCCCTTACCTGCCTGCAGAACCCGGACAGAGAAATCGTTGTACCGCACCTGAACCGTTTTGCCCAGCTCCCGTTTTAGTACGAGTGAGAGCACCTGGTTGAACCTGCTGCCCTGCATAGAGTAAATAATTACTTCCTTTTTCTGGTGGGTCATGTGCAAAAAGACATGAAGGCCGGTCTCTCCTGCACCCTCCGGCATCTGTCCGGAAAGCTTTGTCAGGGTCTCCTGTTCCGGTTCTGCGAGAGGCAGGCAGGATCCCCCCCGCGCCTGGATCTTCTGTATCCTCTGGCAGACAAGCGTTGAGAACCCCTCCTCCCCGCCACTGCCGGTCCAGAATATGCGGGGCGGGGCGGTCTCTCCGGGTACTACTACGACAAGATTGTGTTCTTCGTCACGCTTGATTACTGACCAGGAATGGCCCCCCAGCGAGATCCCTCCGGAATCATGGCTCCGGATAAACCGTGCATCCAGGTTGCCGATAATGTCTCCTTCGGGAGTCACCGCCCGGTACTCTCCCGCGCTGCTGATGACTGAAAAGAGGTCCTTCCAGTTGGACCGGCCAAAGACCCGCTCAGCTTCGTTTCCCGGCATCAGCAATTCGCCGTCAGCAGTGAGATACCCCTCGTCTATAAGGTGGGAGAGTAGGCTTTTGAGCTCGTGCTTCCCGATTGAAGAAAAGACCGGATGCGAGAGCAGTTCTGCCTGAATCTGCCGGGGGCTTGCGGACTTTTTCTGGTGCAGGTACAGGAAGAGCTGCTGGAGAAGAACCGGGTAGGGCTTTTTTTGGGGGACAAGGTTCTCCGTCTGCCTCTCCATGGCGCATTCGATGATGGCACAGCTGGAGAGAAGCTCGCAGGGATTTTTCAGGATCCAGGCAACATTTGCCGCCTTCCCCCGCCGTCCGCTCCGTCCCATCCGCTGGAGAAAAGAAGAGACGGTGAACGGCGGCCCCACCTGGACCACGATATCGAGATCCCCGATATCGATCCCAAGCTCAAGAGTGCTCGTACAGATGATGCAGGCCCCCCCTTCAGCCGAGAAGATATCTTCTGCAGATTTCCGTGTCTCCGTGGAGAGGGATGAATGGTGGATTCTGAGGTTTTTTACCCGGCCGGCAAGGGCCTGCGCCAGCTGTTCTGCACTGCTCCTGCTGTTCACAAAAACAAGCGCCTTCTTACCGGTCACGATCCTGGCCAGGGCAGCGGTCCTTTTTGCCTCCTCCGGCTCAACGATGAACCGGAAGTGCTTCTCCTGCGGGTCAGCGGGAACCGATACGAGCGCCTCCCCGTGGCGGTTATCGGACAACCAGCGCAGGACCTCACCAGGGTTCCCCGTAGTGGCGGAGAGGCCGATCCGCTGGATCTTCTTTTTGGCAATCCTGTCCAACCGGTCGAGCAGCACTTTCATGTGGACGCCCCGCTCTGTTTCCACGAACGCGTGGAGTTCATCCACGATGATATACCTGACCTGGCCAAGGGCGGATGAGAGAGCGGGCTCCTGGAGAAGAACCTCAAGCGATTCAGGGGTGATCATCAGGATATGCGGGGGCTCGCCGTCTTTCCATGAACGTTCGCCGCGGGATACGTCTCCATGCCATTTCATAACGGAAAGGGAAGTGGGTATGCAGAATGCAGAGAACCGCTCTTCCTGGTCGTTGATCAGGGCTTTCAATGGGGCAAGGTAAAGGCAGGCCACACCGGGCCGGCCGTGTTTGAGAAGATCGTCCATGACCGGGATCAGGGCAGCTTCCGATTTCCCGCCGGCAGTCGGCGCGATGACCAGGGTATCATTCCCGGCGGCAACGGCAGCGTACGAGAGTTCCTGCACCTCACGCAGCTCGGCCCAGTCCAGCCGCCGGGCAAGTACCTGCTGGAGGGATTCGTGGAGCAGGGAAAAGACGGATGACACGGTTACCTGTGAGAGCGTTGAGCCTCAACCGATATGGTCTTTCTTATGAGATTTGCACAACGAATTGAGTTCCCTGTCCTGCAGGATACAACTTAAAAACACATATATAGCGTTATTTCCAGAGTATTTACCGGTAAGCAATGAAATCACCACGGGCTTGTAATACCGTTTCTATCCCGAGCCCGTGCTTCGCATTCTCCTTTAGATAGGGGACCTCCTCTTTCAGGTCCCCTGGTAATGGCGTGATGAAGAGTTTACCAGAGGTTTTCTCATGATTCTTGGAATTCCAGACCCGCAGATATTGATCGGCTATGGTCTTGCCGTCGGCTTAGCGCTGGCGTGTATTGTGTATGGTCTCTTGAACTGGAACAAGGGGGGCAACAGCGATGGCAGTTAATTCCCTGACGATGACGGCGCTGGTCCTGCTGTACCTCGCAGCAACGCTCGTCATCGGGTACATCGGCTATAAAAAGACGAAGAACAGCGAGGATTACCTGGTTGCCGGAAGGGACAGCCACCCGGTCATCATTGCGCTCTCGTACGGTGCAACGTTCATCTCCACCTCTGCTATTATCGGCTTTGGGGGAGCGGCGGCAAACATGGGGATGGGGCTCATCTGGCTTACCGTCCTGAACATTGGTCTTGGGATCCTCCTTGCCTTCGTCCTGTTCGGCAAGAAGACCCGGGAGATCGGGCAGCGGCTGTCTGCGGTCACGTTTCCTGACCTTATGTGCAAGATCTACAAGTCCCCGCTCCTCCAGTATATCGCGGGTTTCATCATTGTTATCTCGATGCCGCTCTATACTGCCGCGATCCTCATCGGAGGAGCACGGTTTATCGAGCCGACGCTCGGTATCCCGTACACATCCTCGCTCATCCTCTTTGCACTGATCACGGCAGTGTATGTGGTATTCGGGGGCCTTATCGCAGTCATGTATACCGATGCTTTCCAGGGCACGATCATGCTGATCGGCATGACCGTCCTCCTCGCCCTCACCCTTATGATTGTCGGCGGCTTCTCGGCAGGAGCCGCGGCACTCACGAATATGGCAGACCTTGTCCCAAAAGCTCTTGCAGATCAGGGAATGACGGGTTGGACCACCATGCCCGTACTTGGATCCCCGATCTGGTTCACCCTTGTCACGACACTGGTCATGGGTGTGGGTATCGGGGTTCTCGCGCAGCCCCAGCTGGTTGTGCGGTTCATGACGGCAAAGGACAACAAGTCCTTGAACCGGGCAGTGCTTGTCGGCGGTCCATTCATCCTGATGATGACCGGGGTCGCCTTCACGGTCGGTGCGCTCAGCAACGTGTACTTCTTCCAGACCTCAGGCCAGATCGCTATTGATGCTGCCGGAGGAAATGTGGATGCGATCATGCCGCTCTTCATCAACGGGGCAATGCCTGATATCTTTGTGGTGATCTTCATGCTCACCCTGCTCGCAGCTGCAATGTCCACGCTCAGTGCGCTTTACCATGCAATGGGTACTGCGCTGGTCTGCGATCTCTGGGGGAGAGGAAAGGCCTGTGCCCTGTCGATGCGGGCCCACCAGTACGGCATTGTCCTTATGATGGTTGTGTCCACCGCTCTTGCATTCCTGCTCCCCATCAGTATCATTGCCCGGGCAACCGCGATGTTCATGGGCCTCTGTGCCTGCGCTTTTCTGCCGGCATTTGCCGTGGGAGTGTATTCAAAAGCCCCGTCAACGAGGGCAGCTCTCTGGAGCATGGTCACCGGTGCGGCGATCTGGTTTGTCTGGACGGCTTTCTTCCATGCTGCCGAAGCAAAACCCCTTGGCCTCTGCCAGGCACTCTTTGGCAAAGTTGCCCTTCTCGGCTCCCCATGGAACGCGGTGGACCCGATTGTTGTGGCCCTCCCGGTATCCCTGGTGGTCATGATCGTCCTGCAATGCCAGTATGGCAAAGAGCAGCCGGCCGTTCCCGCCACTGCGTGACAGAATACCCAATCTCCTTTTTATACACCGATGAAAAGGGAGAAACATTTTTTGTCCTGCACACCGAGACATAGTCATGGAAATCGGACAGCAGAAATGCACCACCTATAAACCCGGATCCCCGCCTCTGACCCGCAAGGACACCATCGAGCTCCTTGGCCAGGTTCCGGGCTGGATTCTCAGCAACGGGCGTATAACGCGGAAGTTTGAGTTTCCGGATGCCCCGGCCTGCATCGCCTTTTTCACTGAAGTTGCCGCCCTCTCTGCACAGGAAGGGCACTACCCGGATATCTGCATGAAAGAGTCGAGGTATGTGGAGATCTCGTACTATACGTATCCTGCCGGCGGACTGACCCTCAATGATTTCATCATGGCCTGCAGACTCAACGATATGGGAAAGGATCAATAATTTTAAAAAAATACTGTTTTTCGTATCCGGAATTTTTCCGCTCTAAAATAGAATCCCCTGCAGATTCCAAAAAAAAGTTAATCGAGCCCGAATCTCCGGATAATTTTCTCCCGGATCGCCTCTTTGGGATATGCCCCGATAATCCGGTCCACCAGCTGCCCCCTTGAAAAGATCATCATTGCAGGGATGGCATCGATATTGAATTTCATGGAAAGGCTCCGGTTGTCATCGGTATTGCATTTTGCAAATGCGACCTTCCCGTAAAACTCCGTTGCCAGCTCGTCCATGATCGGTGCAATTCTCCGGCAGGGGCCGCACCACTCCGCCCAGAAATCCACAACAACGTTCGGGTGGGTGGAGATAAACTCCTGGAAGTGCATCTCGTCAATGTTCTCCACGGTTCCCTTCATCTTCTCGTGCTTCATCTTCTCCTCAAGCTCCCTTTTGCGCTTCTCCCGGATCCGGAAAAGCTCATCATCCATATTTCTCATTATTCCGTCGCTGCTAATTTAATCTAGCGGACCCGAACCACTGTGCCCCAAACGAAAAGTGAGTAAAGTATATCAGTGCACCCTGACAATAGTATAACCCTGATTATAGGAAGCGAGGTAGGGTAGTCAGGATATCCCGACGGGCTCATAACCCGTAGATCGATGGTTCAAATCCATCCCTCGCTACTGGATGTTTCTTTTGGGTTTTTCTGCGAGCAGGTGCTCTGTTGCGCAGACAAAACCCCCCCTAGAATGTCTCGCTTTTTTTAAGTAATGCCTGCGCTGCCAAAGAGCCGCGTCATTTTTTTTAGATTTGCCTGAGTTCTGTCACTTTCAGGATATCGGTTCTCGTGACGATCCCGAGAATTTTCCCGCCCTCGACAACCGGGATCCGGCCAAAGTTGTGGGCCGACATGATCCGCAGGGCATCAAGAACCGGTGCCGTCGGGGGGAGGGTGATGATCTCCTTTGTCATAACGTCCCGTACCTGCATGGCCTCGCGGTCAATAGTGGATGTCCTGTTGACATCGGCAAGGGTGATCATGCCAACAAGGGTGTCCCGCTCCACCACCGGGAAGCCGAGGTGTTTGCTTGAGTACATCATCCCTATCACCTGGCTGACCGGCAGGGTTGGTGCAACCGTAGTCACTGGGCTGCTCATCATCGAGCCCACGGTCACATCCTGCAGCAGGTGGCTGTACTTCAGTGCCGTGGATTCCATGTTCGCCCCGATATAGATGAAGAGCGCGATGAGGATCAAAAACGGCGAGAACATGAAAAGGCCGATGATACCGAAGATGATCGCAAACCCTTTACCCACATTGGCAGCGATCCGGGTGGCCCGGTGAAGCGGCATCCTTCCTGCAAGAAATGCCCGGAGCACCCTGCCGCCATCCATCGGGAACGCGGGGATGAGGTTGAAGAAGCACAGGATAATGTTGAGCACCCCGAGATACCCGAAGACAAAGATAAGTACGCCACCATTTGCCGCTGTAACCGGGAGCGAGGGCACCAGGTACACCATCCAGCAGCAGGCAAGCCCGAAGATGAGGCTTGCAACCGGGCCGACAAGGGCCATGGGCAGCTCGGCTTTGGGATCCGGCACGCCCTCTTCCATGGTGGCAATGCCGCCGAAGATCATCAGGGTGATGCTGTTGATCGCTATGCCTTTTCTCCGGGCAACAACCGAATGGGCAAGTTCATGCACGAGAACCCCGAAGAAGAGGCCGAGCGCCGATACTCCCCCGAGCACGTAGGGCATAAACCCGGCCGTGACCGTGGACGTATCGATCGGGACCTGGAAGATCTCTTTGAGCATGTCGATGGTTGAGGTGATCTGGCTGCCGATGATCCACGCAAAAAGGGGGATGACCAGCAGGAACGTGTAGTGGATGAGGATCGGAATCCCAAATAAGCGCCCGATCCGAAAAGATCCGTCCATAAAAAGGGTTATCTTTTTAACTCTTAAGTATATACTTTCATCTGATAACGATGGAAACCCAGATTACAGAGCTGTTCGGGCTT
>JBAZQF010000012.1:0-72806 GCA_041645355.1 Methanoregula sp. | reverse complement strand
CCGAAAAGATCCGTCCATAAAAAGGGTTATCTTTTTAACTCTTAAGTATATACTTTCATCTGATAACGATGGAAACCCAGATTACAGAGCTGTTCGGGCTTCAGATCTATACGGACAAAGGCATGTTCATCGGCGAAGTCGAGGATGTCGTCATTGATGTGGATTCGAAGAAGATAGAGGCAATCGTGGTTGGCAAGGTCAATGACCAGCTCTTTGAACTCAAGAGCTTCAAGGGTCTCAAGATCCCTTACCGCATCATCAGCGCTATCGACGATATCGTCCTGATTCGTCACCTTCCGGGCGCCTTTACCGGCAGCGGCACAACCGAAGAGTAAAACCGTATAACAGTCTGCGGGTGATACGCCCTAAATTTTTAGAGTGTTCCCGTGTGGTATTCATATGGAAAACCGGGAAATATTTGCAGCTATCACCACTCTTCCCCCAGTTTTTGTCCGGCTGGACGGCCGGGCGTTTCACCGGCTCACCGAATGCCTCGGTCTTGAGAAGCCGTTCGATGAATTCTTCCATAAGGCAATGGTGATGGCGTGCACGTCGCTTGTTTCCGAGAGCGGGCTCAACCCGGATTTTGCGTACACGTTCTCGGATGAGATCAGCCTCTATTTTTCAAAGCTCCCGTTTGGCGGAAGGGTGGAGAAGATCGACTCGGTCTCTGCTTCGTACGCGGCAAGCTCCCTCACGCTCGCGTTCGGGGGGACGACACTCCTCTCCATGGATGCCCGGGTCATCCCGGCAACGCCGGAATTCGCGGTTGAGTACATGATCAACCGGCAGAGCGAGGCATGGAGAAACCACATCAATGCCTACTGCCAGCAGGCCCTTATCGAGGAGGGGATGAACCCCCGGGAAGCGGCAGAGCAACTCCGGGGCCTGCCTTCAAAAGAACTGCACGAGATGATGCATGTGCGGGGGTTCAACCTTTCCGAAACCCCGGCCTGGCAGCGGAGGGGGACGCTCGTGTTCAAGAAGCTCACGGAGAAGGAAGGGTTCAACCCGGTGACACAGGAGGCCGTTGTTGTGGAGCGGAGTGCGGTCACGACTGAGGGGGATCTTCCTCTTTTTACAACGCCGGATGGCCGGGAATTTTTGAAGAGATTGTTTTCCGGGATGTAATCTGTGCCTCATCGTAACAGCTCATACGGGCGCGATACCTGAATACGTTCAGTATTCAATAAAAAAATCCCTCCTTCCGCCTTCTCACTGCCAGGAGAATCTCGGGGAAACGATCCCAATGGCACGGCAAACCCAAATTCCGCGGGTCGGGATAAGGGAGCGACTTAGGGTGTCGCCGAAAAATGGAGAGATAGATCCCATTATGGGAAGTAGACGCTGTAGAGGGCGGTTCTTGCACCGACACCATTTGCCCATACGGTTGTCAGGACTGTGAAAGTACCGGGGGCATGTCCAGCAATGTTGGCATACCGGTAACTGGTACTGCAATCGTTACCGCTTGGACAGGATTCCCACTCAGTCTGAACGACCGTGCCAGCTGGATTCTTGAGCTCTACCTTAACGACCCAGTCATACAGGTTACCCCCCTGGTTATAATCACCCCGGCCACCGAACAGATGGTCGCTTTCATCAGTTCTGGCATAGGATTGCGGATAGATATCTGGGGTCGTCGCGGCGACCATCGGTACCATTATCATCGCTGTCAGCAGCAGTGCCAGCAGGACGACAAATTGTTTTTGTCTGCTCATTTTTTACCTCCTACGTTTTTCCATACGCTACGCATGCAGGGCACGGGAAAACCTTCATAGGAACAGAAGATAATGATCTCATGCCCCTTGTGGCAGGTGCGGGTTCACCAGAGTCTGCTCACTTTTATGAACCCGTCCTACGCTTTCTGACAGTCAAACCCGCAGTCTCGTGAGGTATTCACGCAACGGATATTCCTGTCAAAAATATTTCATCTGCCATTAAATATATTTCAAACGGGTATGTTTTTTTTAATGACATTATAAAATCATAACGACATTAAAAAATTACAATTGTGTTAAAAATAGCACTATAAATGTATGTTACATTAAAATATTTCCGCCCCCTCCCTTTTTATGAAATGGATTAACGGGCCAACATTGACACTCCTGAATCCGGCACTCCTGTCTGCCGCCATAGCCCGGAGGATCAGTTTCGGCAGGAACTGGACTCCGGCACCGATGAATGATCCTCACTGAGTGTTTATTCGGGATAGATTGCATCCATAATCCCCCGTTAACGCATAGGAGTAAAAAACGACTTTTTTCTGCTGTGGATCGATATGGAGTTCAGGAGAGTGAGAATATGACGAATCAATTGGTATTTCCGAACTCCCGGAACCATCCACAATAAAACTCAGATAATACTGTGATCCCGCCTCATCAAGAATACTAAAAGACGATCGGATCTCCTCCTCAGGTGCCAGATGATACGATTCGCTGGCCACGGTACTATCCGATGCATTTTTTATAATCACGGAAACGGAATGTGATTGATGAATATCTTTGTTTATCAGCCGAAAAACAGGGGCCGGGGGTGGTGAACACGAATATGACGAATCGTGGGTAATACCTGAAAAAAAGAAAATTCCCATTACCAGAATTGTAAGAACCAGACCTGATATTACCACGCTTTTTCGCATCAAAACCCATTCCCCCTCACGGTATTCAGTTATTTATAGCCTGCAACGGTTGCTTTTTGCAGGCTGATGCGCAGTGCATTGTTATGATTTGAGTCCCCATGACCGGTATCCGGAGCAGAAAACTCATTGCTCATGGACGTACCTGCCTGGAATGGCGCCCACATTGCGGAATATTTGGTGGTCCACCATGAAGTCCATGTAGATGCCCGGGCATAGCTTGGAACATTGAATGGATATCCGCTATACCCCGGATCAGTCTGGTGCATGGCACCAAAATTATGCCCAAGCTCATGAGATATCAGGATAGGTCTCTGATAGCTGGATGCCGTGTAAGCCGTTCCCGAATCGGTCATCTGCTCAACTGAATAAGCAGATTCTTCGTACACCCCATTGGAGTATTGGCCGGCATTTCCAATATCGTCGCCATCAAGGTTTCTTCCCGTGAATAAGGAAACCAGATCACTATGTGTGCTATCCCTGTATGATCGCTGACTTGCAATTAACTGGTTCGTAAGAGTATCTTTGTTTGTACTTGTTAACGTAGAATCCCAGCAAAATGCATTAATCTGGAAATTTACTCCAATGTAACTGGGAGAAAATGCATTTTGGACAGTCGACATCATAGATGCAATCTCTGATGAAGAATAGGGATACGCATTGTGAAATTGAGTGTCATATACAGCGAGCAATCCAACAGTACTCACGGACCTCGTTGAGAATGTCGTCTCAACGTGGTTTTTTTCCAAGATGGGTACTATTTCAGGAGAATTTGTCACCGAAATAATATCATCACCACTTGGCAATTCCGTCCGTGTTAGTTCATTCTTAGCATTATACACAATGTGGACAATTTTTCCATCATCCTGAGTCCCGTACTGGCTGATGAAATAGGATTCGTTGTCTGTTGTTAGCCTTCCCAGTATTACCTTATCATCAACTGTAAAGAATGCGTTACCGGATTTCTTTCCAATGATTCGACCTTGGTATTGTTTAATCCGGGGAACATCAGTTACTGTCGTTCCCTCTTTTGTTTTAATGAATAATTTTGCGCCAGGGGCAATGATGCTTGGGACTGGTGTGAGTTCTATGGAATACTTTTCTCCTTCCAGAGTGCATTCCAGTTTTTTTCCCTCATCAGCATTTTTAATAAATTCTGAGGGATCTACCGTTACCAGAGAGTATTCCGAAATCGTCACCGGATTTGTCGATATTATTTTTGTCTGCAATGGTACGTCGGATAAATATTTCATACCCATAATAGAACTGGTGGGGATAACTTTTTCCGCACTCACCATCGGTACCATCGCCATCATTGCCATCAGAATTGACAGCAATACAGCGATCAATTTCAATTGTTTCACCTTTTCTACCTCCTTTTTTTTACTTCGGAGGGCACGGGAAAACCTTCATGAAGAATGAAGCTGATTGTACCATGCCCTTGTGGCAGGTGCGGGTTCACCAGAGTCTGCTCACTTTTATGAACCCGTCCTACGCTTTCTGACAGTCACACCCGCAGTCTCGTGGGGTATTCACGCAACGGATATTCCTGTCAAAAATATTTCATTCATTATAGCATATATTTTTAACTATTATGAACTTAAACAATATTAAAAAAAAATAATTGCGCGAACTTTATGGAAGTTATGTAACGACCAAAGCAATCCATCTTTCTTACATCCCCCACAAGAATATTGCCTCAAAAATTTCCATTTCCAATGAATAAATACCAAAATATACAAATCCGGCCGCAATCCAGCAATATTTCAAAAAAGCAACATTCAAATATAATAACAAATAACTCTCAGCAATCCGTGGAAGGAGGTGATGTTCTGTTTGACTGGGCTTTGTTCCTGAAAATCATCATAGCCGTTCTCCAGGCGATCGCACAGAACCTGCCCCCCATGTAACCGGGCAGCCTGGAAGTATTGATTCACTTTTCCCCTTTTCTGATACTATTTTGTCCAGTCTGTTATCCGCAGGAAGAGCAGCTCCATCCGGTTCCGGCATCCCGCATCAGCGAAACCAGTTCCCCGGATTTTTTTTCATCACCCCCCCACCCCCTGCCCGGATTTTTTCCGGCAGGGTCCGGTTGATCAGCTCCGCAATCCCCGCCGGAGAAACCAAAATTCTGTCAGATAATTATCCAACAGTTGGATAATTATCCAATAGTTGGCAAGTTTCCCAACACCCCGGGATCGCGATTAAAAAAAATTTTTTAAGCAGGGTGTGAGCTCGTAACCGCATAAAAAAACCGTTCATGTCCGCGGAATTATTCATGGACCCCGGCCATTCTGTGCCAGGATAAACGGACCGTTGTATAAAAAAAAAGGTGACCTGTTCAGGCCTTTGCAATTCCGATGGTCATTGCCACGCCCTCGACATCCCACTCCTTGACGGAGGCAAAGCGGAAAACATCCGGCTGGGTGCCGTCTTTTGAAAAGACAAAGGACCGGGCCCGGACTTCGTCGCCGATCATGGCAATGGTCGCCTTGCTGTTGAGCAGGGCAAGGATCCGCTGGTCACACACGGAAACTTCCGCGTTGATGGTGTCCTCGACTGCAAGATCGAGCTGCTTGCGCATGTCCTGGACCCGCCGGATCACCTCGCGGGCATACCCCTCGGCTTCGAGGTCCGGCGTGAGGGCCACGTCGACATACACGGTTGCATCGGTCATCGGTGCCGAGAAGATGTCCGCGGGGAGCTTCTCCGTGAAGGTCATGTGGTCTGCCCCGACTTCGAAGACGGCATCCCCGCTCGTGATCTTCACCATGCGGCCAGCATCGATCTCAGCCTTGAGATGGTTGCCGTCTGCCGCTTCGATGAGTCCCTTGAGCTTAAACGAGTCCTTGCCAAACCCTTTGCCGAGCGCTTTCATCACCGGCTCCGCGTGCCAGCCAACCCGGTCCCAGCGTCCCATGACAACCGAGACCTTCCGGGCATTGGCCCGGTCCATGCAGACCGCATTGAGCCGCCCGATGGCGTTTTTCACGGCCTCGGAGTTCGTGACAACGACAACTTCGGCAACCGGCCAGCGGAGCTTCCGTTTCCCGGTCTGCCTCGCATTGGCGGAAGCCTCGTCAAACGAGCGGACGATCGCAACGGCACCCTCCAGGGTTGCATCCACGAGCGCCGCATCGCCGGCGTTCCAGTCCAGCAGGTGCACGCTTGCCGGATCGTTTTTACACCGGAGGTTCCGGTAGATCTCCTCGGTGAGGTGCGGGCAGACCGGGGCAAGGACCCCCATGAGCCGGCGCATCACGTAGTAGATCGTCTCGTAGGCAAACACCTTCTGCTCGGATTCGCCCTCGAGCCACATCCGGGGCCGGACCAGCTGGACGTACCAGCGCGAGAGGTCCTCGAGGATAAAGTTCACGAGCTCGCGGGTGGCCCGGTGGAGCTGGCACTCCTTAAGAGCTGCATCCACGGTGGCAGCAACCGAGTTGATCCGGGAGATGATGAACCGGTCCTCGTCCGGCATCCGGGCAAGGTTTGCCCGGACAAATGCATCGTCCCAGACCCCGTTCTTCGAGGCAGGCTCGAACTTGTCGAGGATCATGTACGGCACCGGGAAGCGGTACACGTTCCAGAGGATATTGACCGCCCGGTTGATCGTCCCCACTCCCTCCCAGTTGAACTTGAGGTCGTCCCATGGCGCCGAGGAGGAGAGGATGTAGAGCCGGAGGACATCCACGCCGACCTTCTCGATTACGTCCCCGGGATTCACCACATTTCCGAGGCTCTTTGACATCTTCTTGCCTTCCGCGTCGAGGGCGAACCCGTGCATGCAGACGCTCCTGTACGGGGCCTTTCCAAAAGCAATCGTGCTTGCCCCGAGCTGGGAATAGAACCAGCCCCGGGTCTGGTCCTGCCCTTCCGCGATAAAGTCGGCCGGCCAGAGGGTCTCGAACTCTTTTGTCTTGTTCGGGAACCCGAGGGTTGCCCATGAGGCAACCGCGGAATCGAACCAGACATCGAAGATGTCCTCAACCCGCTTCATGGTGCCGCCGCAGGTACATGGGATCGTGACCGCGTCAACGTACGGGCGGTGGGGATCGGGCAGGGGTTTGCCGCTCCGGTCCTCCAGCTCCTTAATTGTACCGATAACCCGGTACGCGTCGCACTTCCCGCAGACCCAGACCGGGATCGGGATACCCCAGTAGCGCTGGCGGGAGACGCACCAGTCGCGGGCTTCCTTGATCCAGTCATAGAACCGGGCGCTGCCGGCCCATTCGGGATACCAGGTGACCTCTGCAACCTCTTTGAGCATCAGGTCCCGCATCTCGGAGGCTTTCAGGAACCACTGAGAGGTGGCCCGGAATATGATCGGGGTCTTGCACCGCCAGCAGTGACCGTACCGGTGGGTAACGGTCTCCTTTGCAAGCAAAAAGTCCCCGAGTGCGGCAAGGACATTCTCGTTGGAATCCCGCACGAACTGGCCGGCAAATATCCCTGCCTCGTCCTTGAACTTCCCGGCCCCGTCGACCGGGCAGACAATCGCGAGCCCCTCTTTTGTCCCGAGCACATAGTCGTCCCACCCATGGCCGGGGGCGATATGAACCATGCCGGTATTCTCAAGGGCAACGAAATCGGCAGTCGTAACCTTGTGCTCGATCTCCCGCTGGAGCGGAACCTGGGCGTGGAGCGGCGAGTCGTACACCCATCCCTTGAGGTCTGCACCGGTCTTCTTCTCCACGACCGTGTAGTCCTTGAACCGCGCCTTCTTGAGCACCGCTTTCACGAGCGGCTCGGCAATCCAGAGATACTCTTCCCTGCCATCTTTCTTTGCCAGAACTTTTGCGTACTCGAAATCCTTTGCCACTGCCACCGCGACATTGGCCGGCAGGGTCCAGGGAGTTGTTGTCCAGATGACGAGGAACTCGTCTGCTTTTCCGCGAAGGGGGAACTTGACGAAGATCGAGGGGTCGTTCTCGTCCCAGTATTCCACTTCGGCATCGGCAATCGCCGTCTCGCACCGGGGGCACCAGTTCACGACCCGGTGGCCGCGCTCGAGCATGCCCCGGTCCTCAGCCCTTGCGAGCGTCCACCATGCCGCCTCGATATAGTCGGGAGTCACCGTCTGGTAGGCCCCCGCAAAGTCCAGCCAGACCCCGAGGCTCTCGAACTGGTCGTCCATGAGCTTCTTGTTGGTGACTGCGAACTCCCGGCATTTCTCTATGAAAGCCTGGATCCCGAACTTCTCGATATCTTTCTTGGACTCAAAGCCCAGTGCCTGCTCGACCTTGACCTCGATAGGCAGCCCATGCATATCGTATCCCGCCCGGTCAATGACGTTCCTTCCGTTCATCCGGTGGTAGCGCAGGATGCAGTCTTTTAAGATCTTGTTCCAGGCAGTGCCGATGTGGATATGGCCCGTGGTATAGGGTGGGCCGTCCACGAAAAAGAACGGCTTTCCTGTAGCGCGGTGCTGCTTTACTGCCTTGTACGTATCGTGGGTTCGCCAGTATTCCTGTACTCCCTTCTCGATTTCCTTGGCACTGAAGTTCGCGGTGACTTCTCTCAAAATACCCCTCTTGTACGATGGCGGGATCTCCAAGCGTATTGATTCATGTTGGCGCTTGAAGAACAAAGTAGTTTTTCTCCTCCATGGAATACCCGCGGGCATTATTCAGGGAAAATTCTCGGTTTGTAAAAAATCTCATGAGATCATTAAATATGAATCAGTCCGGTCTTTTTGCCGTGTGTGGCTTTATTAGTTGAACCGCGTACATTTCCGTACAGGAAATCACAGGACTCAAGAGCATGGAACCCTACCCGATTCTCCTTGGCGGGGAGAAGAAACAGACTGCGGAGATCGCCCATGTGCGGTTCCCCTTCACAAATGAACTGTACGCTGATGTCTGCCAGGCAAGTACCAATGATCTCAAGGCGGCAGTGGCAGCCGCATGCCACGGCTTTGAGAAGACCCGGCTCCTCTCCTCCTTTGAACGGGCTGAGATCCTGTTCCGGCTTGCGGGGGAGATCGAGAGGCGTTCCGGGGAACTGGCCGAGATCCTTGTCATGGAAGGTGGCAAGACAAAGAAATTTGCCGCAGCCGAAGTTGCCCGGGCTGCCGTGACTGTCAGGTTGTCCGCAGAGGAAGCCAAACGCATGTACGGGGAAGTGATCCCGCTCGATGTGACGCAGGATGCAAAAGGGAGGACGGGTTTCATCCAGCGGTTCCCGCTCGGCCCGGTTGTCGGGATCGTGCCGTTCAACTTCCCGCTCAACCTCGCCTGCCATAAACTGGCCCCGGCGATAGCGGCCGGAAACTCCATAATCCTCAAGCCCGCGTCCGCAACGCCGGTGTCGGCCCTTGTGCTGGGAGAGATGGTCCTTGCAGCAGGTCTTCCTCCGGAAGCGATCAGCGTGGTTCCCTGCTCGGGTGTGAGGGCGGAACAGCTGGCCCGCGATCCCCGGGTTGCATACCTCTCGTTCACCGGCAGCTGTGCGGTGGGGTGGCACCTGAAGGAGATCTCCGGCAGGACAAAGATCGGACTTGAGCTTGGTGGGAACGCGGCAGCCATAGTCCACGAGGATGCCAATCTCGAATACGCTGCATTGCGGATAGCAACCGGCGGTTTTGTGAATGCCGGGCAGGTCTGCATCTCGGTCCAGCGGGTGCTCGTGCACCGGCCGGTCTACGAGGTGATGCTCGACAAGATCATTACCGCGGTAAAGGCACTTCGCGTGGGAGACCCCCGGGACCCCGCAACCGACGTGGGCCCGATGATCGACCGGCTGAAGGCCGAGGAAGCGTACCGGAAAGTGCAGGACAGCGTCAAACAGGGCGCCCGCATCCTTCTTGGCGGGACCCTTGAGGAGAGCATGTTTGCCCCGACCGTTCTTGTCGATACAACCCCTTCGATGCGGGTGAACCGGGAAGAAGTCTTTGCACCGGTCATCTCAGTCATCCCCTACGATGACTTCTCCGAAGCCCTGCGTATCGCAAATACAGGCGAGTACGGGCTCCAGGCAGGCATCTTTACCCAGAACCTGAACCGGGCCATGAGGGCCTTCTCCGAGCTGGATGTAGGCGGCGTGATCATGAACGATATCCCGACATACCGTTCCGACGCCATGCCGTACGGGGGAGCCAAGGGCTCCGGTATCGGGCGGGAAGGGCCCCGGTTTGCCATTGACGAGATGTCGTCCCACCGGCTGATGGTGATCAACCGCGAAGGCGGCACCGAGTGAGTAAGGGGGATGCACCCCCATCCCGCCAAATCGGCATGCGCTCCTTTACAGGCCGAAGAGCCGTTTTGGATTATCGTATGCAATCTTCTGCGCTACGTCGGGAGGCAGCTGTGACAGCAGATCATGGTGGAAGTCAACAAACCGGATCTCATTTTGCCGGATACCCAGCTTGACATCCGTCCCGATAATGAACCGGTCAGGATAATCTGCAAGGAGGCTCTTCCATTTCTCCGATACCTTTCCCTCCTTATTCATGATTCCGCCCAGGAGCTGCCTCTCATCGGTCCTGATTTTAATACTCGAGTAAAGGTTCTTATGAGCGGCAAGAAGCCTGCGCAGGAGATCCGGAGTGGCGTTCATGGTGTGATCCCCGGCATGGTCCCAGATGATGATGGCATCCGGGTTATGGTCAAGGAGTCGTTCAAACGCTGCAACGTTGGTATTATCGGCCTGCATATGGATATCGACGGGCACTCCGTTTCTGGCAGCGATATCGCTCATGATAAACATCCATGGGTGATCGGCAGGCACGGTAATATCGTAGCTGTCCGGCATACCGGGCGGGGGCAGGTGCCTCAGGCCGATCTCACCGATGCCCCGGTATTTCCCTGAAGCCATGGCTTTCTCAAGGAGTGCCGTAAACTGTTCCTGTTGCGCAGGGGTAAACGAGTCTTTTTTTGCTGCCGAGTACAGCATTGATCCGGCTTCGCCGCTGTAGAGGACTGCAAACCTGGACGGATATTGTACTGCCGCATCCGGTACGCCATAGGATGAAGCCGGTGTCCCCGATATCCACAAATCCCCGGGGGGCTCCATCACGATCATCCTGTCAATTCCCTGCTCGTCCATGTTCCGCAGGATTTCCGGGTATGCCATGGAACCCGGGCGGATGTGGGCATGGGTGTCGATGAAGTTTCCGGTAAATGGAGGTGTGGCATCTGCTGCTGCCGTGGAAGAGTAACCGGGTGCCGGGCTTTGGGCAGGAGTGACCGGAGATACCGTGGATACCGGGGACGTTGCGGGATTCACATCGGGAGAGGCCGGTCCCTGTGAAGAGCCCTGCTGTGAACAGCCGGCTATGAGTACAACCGCAACCAGGAACAGTACGGGGAAGATATATTTCCGCATGATAATTCCCGTATTGCGGCAGACCTATTAATTATTGGGTCTGCAGTGAAGGTATACGATGATGATGCCGGCCGGGATGGATAACCGGCAGGAAACCCCTCATGAGCACCCCTCCGCCTGAAAAAAGCCGCCCTGAATTACAGATTGCTGTGATTGGTGCAGGAAAAGCAACGCCGGAAGAATATAAGCGTGCGTACGAGACCGGGAAAAACCTGGCAGGAAAAGGTGTCCTCCTCTGCGGGGGGCTTGGCGGGGTGATGGAAGCAGCCTGCCGGGGTGCACGCGAGAATGGCGGTACCACGATAGGGATCATATCCGGCACCGGCAACGGGAACGCGTACCTCGATGTCGTGATCCGGACCGGGCTCGGTCATGCCAGGAATGTTCTCGTAGTCCAGTCAGCCGATGCGGTCATTGCCGTTGGCGGGAGTTACGGGACTCTATCGGAGATTGCCGTGGCCCTCAAACTGGAGATCCCGGTATTCGGGATAAAAACCTGGGACATTCCCGGTGTTATTTCCTGTACATCACCGGAAGATGCCGTGATCAGGGCAGTCGGCGCTGCACGCCGGTCTCCTTTGTATAATACCCGCCAAGCCGGATCAGGCTCCTCTTGAATGCCGGGGAGCTGATGGCGCTTACCATAGCCCGCACCCGGGGATCATCGAGATGTTCGCTGCGGACAGCGATCTCGTAGCGCTCGGTGCCTACCGGAATAAAGGGAAGGTCGAGAGCATGGGCTGCACTGAATACGCACATGCCGGCATCCGCCTCTCCGGTTTTTACGGCAAGGGCAACCGCAAGGTGGGTGGTCACCTCGCGGTCATAGCCCCGGATATCCGCGGGGCTGATCCCCGCACGCTTCAGCTCGTAGTCGAGGAGCATGCGGGTGCCCGAACCTTTCTGGCGGTTGACAAACCGGCTTTTGGGAAGATCCTTGAAGCGGATGCCCTCCCGGGATACGATTCCCTGCTCCCGTTCGGCCACGCAGATGAGGACGACCTCCTCTTCGGGCAGGTATTTTTTCAGGAACGGGATATTGTATTCCCCGTCTTCTGCGAGAAGGTGCATGGGCGCTGCATGGCACTCGTTCTTTTTGAGGGCCAGGATCCCGCCCATGCTCCCGACATGCGTGGAATGGAGCCGGATTCCCTGCCGGCTGAGGATATCTGCAAGATGATCGAGCACGGGATCGTGGCTGCCCGTGATGAGAAGTGAACGTTCTGCCTCCGCCCGGGGTACCGAGAGGGTGACCCGGACCTCCTGCCCGGCTTCAAACCCTTCCGTTACGGCCGGGACTTTCAGGATCGCGTTGGACCGGACCGCACTCATCTGGACCCCTGCACCCCGCGAGAGGGGCGAGACAACAAAACGGCTGCCGATGCGCCCGACGGCACAGAGAATGAACTCATCAGATCCCACGTCTTTTGCAACCGGCACCGTGAGGCAGCCATCGAGCAATTCAGGGAGCGGTACCGGAAGCCCGCAGGTTCCAAGAAACGGGATCACGATCTCCCGCAGGACGGTCAGGGCCGAAAGGGGGTATCCCGGCATCCCAATGACGGGTTTCCCCTCAACCCTGCCGATGATGGCTGGCTTTCCGGGCTTGATTGCAATCCCGTGAACCAGCACATCGCCAAGTTCCCGGATCACGTCTGCGGTATAATCCCGGGTCCCGGCGGATGAGCCGGCAGATACGATGACCAGGTCGTTTTCCTCAACCGCTCTCCTGACTGCCTCTTTTATGGTATCCGGATCATCCTTCGCCATAGGATACCGGGTGCAGGTGGCACCGAGTGAGCCAAGCATGGCTTCGGCCATCACGGTATTGCTCTCAACAACCTGCCCGGGAGCCGGAGCGGTCCCGTGGGGAACAAGTTCGCTCCCGGTTGGGATCAGGCCTATCTTCACCGTCAGGACATTCACCCGGGTTATGCCGTACGCGGCAAGAGCCCCCAGGTCCTCCGGGCGGATCCGGTGGTAGGAGGGCACGGCCATCTCCGTCTCCCCGATATCCTCCCCCGCCGGGCGGACATGCTGCCATGGATGTGCCGGCCGTCGGATCCGGAAGTGGTCCCCGTCAACATTCACCTCCTCGATCATGATCACGGCATCGTACTCCGGGGGTACGATGTTGCCGGTATTCACGCGGACCGCGTGCTCAAGCATCACCGGCCTCTGCTCGGATGCCCCTTCGGTCTCGCTGCTCCTGACTGCAATGCCGTCCATTGCCGCAAGGTGCACTTCCGGCACCGAATACCGGGCAAAGATCGGCTCGGCAGTAACCCTGCCAACCGAGGCAATCAGGGGCACCTGCTCTCCGGATGCAGCGCAGGTAAACCCGGTCTTCAGGATCTTCCTTGCCTCATCAAGGGACCGGACATCGAGGTACCGCTTTACCACAGGATCACCTCTACGCGGGTCCCGGTCTCGAGCCCTTCGCTGCCTGCCGGGACCCTGACGATCCCGGTGCTTTTCACGAGCGTATTGAGAAGGCCGGATTTACCAAAGAGCGGCGTTGCCACCCCGTCCCTGACAGAGACCCGGATATAATCCTCGCGTCCACGCGTAGACGGGATATTTTCCGAGAGCGTTGCCTGAATGACCGGCTCCTGCAGGGTTCCTGACTCTCCCGCCATGTCGCTGATGAGATGCCTGACTATCACCACGAGGACAACAAATGCCGAGGCCGGGTGACCCGGAAGCCCTATAACGGGGACCCCGCCGGAACGCCCGATGATGGTCGGTTTGCCAGGCGCGATTGCAATCCCGTGAACCAGCACCTCCCCGTTCTCGCCAATCACTTCCGCAACCATATCCCGGTCATCCTTGGAGCTGCCGCCGGAGATGAGAACCGTGTCGCATTCTGCCACTGCTTTTGCAAGGGCAGACCGGAGGGCGTCCCGGTCGTCCCGCACGATTCCGTATGGCACCGGGATGCAGCCACGATCCCGGACAAACGAGGCCACAACATACGAGTTGACGTCCCGTACCTGCCCGGGCCCGGGCACGCTCTCAACCGGAACAAGCTCGTTGCCGGTAGAGATTATCGCAACCCGGGGTTTTTTCCGGACCGGAACTCTGATGCATCCGGCTGCCGCAAGCACGCCCAGGTCCTGCGGGGAGAGCCTGCGGCCCCCGGGGAGAACGACTGCACCCTTTGAAAAATCCTCGTTGAAGAGGATGATGTTCTCTCCGGAGGCAACCGGTTTTTTTACCAGGACTTCGCCCCCGACCGCTTCGGTCTGCTCGACCATGACCGCGGCATCCGCACCTCCCGGCAGGAGACCTCCGGTGGGGATGTATATGCATTCGCCCGTGGATATGGACATGTTTGCGCCCGAGCCCATTGCAATCCTGCCTTTTTCCGAAAGTATCGCCGGGATCGAGTCGCTTGATCCAACCGTATCGGAAGCCCGGACTGCATAGCCGTCCACAACTGATCGCGTGAAGCCGGGAATATCAACATCGGCCCGGACATCTTCCGCAAGTACCCGGTGGAGACCCTCATCGAGGGGGACATGCTCCACAGCCGCCGGCACCGCGAGACGCCGGATGGCAGTTATCGCCTCGCTTACCGGGATGACATTGAGGAACTGCCTCATTTGAAGCAACCCAGCTGGCAGGCACGGATCTTGACCCCGTGCTCATTGCAGTACCGGCTGACCTCGCTTTTTGCAATCTTGTGTTTCTCCGCAATTGCAAATGCCTGCGGGCAGGTGATCTGCTTCTCGATTCCCTCTTCTTTGAAAATGTGAGCAATTTTGTCAGTAGTCATGGTAACAATGTAACCTGTACTTCTTCATAGGGTTTCCCCATTGCTCCTGCAGGGCACGATTAATCGTCTCAGGAGCCTAACCAGATCAGCAATGAGGATTGCTCTCGTCAACTCCCGGCAGGACCGGGCGGGTGTTAATATCCGGCATCATATCGAAGAACTTCTTGCGGATCCTGCCGGGGAGTGGCAGGCACCCGGCCGAATCTACACGTTTCATGAGGTAGATGAACGGCTGATCCATGCAGAGAACGTGGATGCGGGTTTCGATGCTGACATAGTCATCTTCATCTCCCGCCATGCCAGCACAAACCCGGTGCCGGTCCTTACCGTCCATGTTACCGGGAATTTCGGAGCTGCAGAGCTGGGGGGTTCGCCCCGCACGCTCGCCCCGGCAGCACCTGCAATGATGCATGCAACCCTGCGTGCCCTTGCCCGTTTCTGCCCGGCAGGCTACCGGGTCTCCTATGAAGTGACCCACCACGGGCCGACTGCCCTTTCCCTGCCTTCGTTCTTTGTCGAAATCGGGAGCACGGAAAAGGAATGGACCGACCCGGTTGCCGGGCGGGCTGTGGCCATGGCAGTCCTCTTTGCAAAACCTGCAGACCCGGTCCCGCTCATCGGGTTTGGCGGCACCCATTACGCAGCACGCGAAACCGAAATTGCCCTCTTGTCGCGGGGAGCATTCGGCCATATCGCCCATACCCGGGAGATCGCTCTCATTGACCCCGTTATGGTGCAGCAAATGTTCGTGCAGACCGGGGCGGTTGCTGCGTATATCGACCGGAAAGCCCTTGCCCGCGGGGAACTGGACCGGCTGAGCCGCATCCTTGCGGATCTCCGTATCCCCCAGCTCTCCGAGAGCGAGATCTCCTCAATGGGGCACATCTCCTGGGATACCTACCTTAAAATCCGCAAACTGGCAGGGACAATCTCGCCCGGTACCCGGTGTTACATCCATAATCTCCCAAGCGAGGGAACTCCGGTCATTGCCCGGGCAAATCCGGTTTTACTGGCCGAAACGGTCAAAGCGGACGAGCCGGGGCTGATTCTGGATCTCGGCAAATTGCCGCTGGTTCACCTTTCCACGCAGAATAACAGCCTGCTTCCCGAATTTATCACGTATGAGAATCATTTACCCCAAATAATAAATGATTTAAATACCTTGTGCGTAAAAATCATACGTAATAAACAGATCACTGCAACGGAGAAAGATCACTTGATCATATCTAAGGTTCGGTTCGATCCCCAAAAAGCGCGCAATGAGGGGATTGTGCCCGGACCTTTTTACAAACAGCTGGCAGCTGGCCAGGCTGTTGAGATCAATGGCAGGGTAATCACTCCTGACATGGTTTCTTCCTGCAGTGAAACAAGAATCCACATCCCGGGGTTGGAGAAGTTTTCATGAGGTCAATTGTTGAAGAGGCACTCACCAAGGCGAGGGACGAACCCGTTTCCACCTCGCAGAATAACGAAGACCTTGACCAGATCCTTGCCGAGCTCAAAACTGAGATCGCAGTGATCGGTTGCGGGGGCGGCGGTTCGAACACGATCTCCCGCATGATGGAAGAAGGCATCCACGGTGCAAAACTTATCGCCATCAACACGGATGCGCAGCACCTGATCCGCACGCGGGCAGACCAGCGTATCCTGGTCGGCCGGCAGAGAACCCGGGGTCTTGGCGCCGGTTCCATCCCGCAGATTGGCGAGGAAGCAGCCCTTGAAAACGAGCAGGAGATCCGGGCAGTTGTCTCCGGCTGCGACATGGTCTTCATCACCGTCGGCCTTGGAGGCGGTACCGGGACCGGTGTTGCTCCCGTAGTGGCAAAGGCAGCCCGGGAAGAGGGCGCCCTCACCATTGCCATCGTTACCCTGCCGTTCGGTGCGGAAGGTGCCATCCGCATGGAGAACGCTGAGGCAGGACTCGAGCGCCTCCGGGACGTTGCAGACACGGTCATTGTTGTGCCCAATGACAGGCTGCTCGAGGTTGTCCCAAAACTCCCGCTCTATGCCGCCTTCAAGGTTGCCGATGAAGTCCTGATGCGTGCCGTCAAGGGAATCACCGAGCTTATCACGATGCCGGGACTCGTGAACCTCGACTTTGCCGATGTGCGCACGGTCATGGAACGCGGTGGTGTCGCCATGATCGGTATGGGAGAAAGCGACAGCGAGGACAAGGCGGCAGACTCGGTCAAGAAAGCCATCCGCTCCCCGCTCCTCGACGTGGATATCAGCGGCGCAACTGCCGCGCTCGTCAACGTGGTCGGCGGCCCGGACATGACCATGGAAGAAGCAGAAGGGGTTGTCCAGGAAGTCTATGCCCGTGTTGACCCCAATGCGCGTATCATATGGGGTGCCCAGATCGACCCCGCCATGCAGAACAAGATGCGTACGCTCCTGGTTGTCACGGGCGTACGGTCGCCACAAATATATGGTCGTAATGAGAAGCTTAGCCCCAAAGTACAGAAACAGTATGAGATCGATTTTCTCAAGTGATACTATATGGAAATTTCAAAGCCTGATTTCAAAACGGACGTTATCCACGAGGAATTATTCCGCAAGTACCTGCGGGTATTAAAACTCGCGCGCACTCCCACCCGGGAAGAGTTCACCAAGATCGCAACAGTTGCAGCAGCCGGTGTCCTCCTTGTTGGCCTGATAGGATTTGTCATCTACATGTTCTTCGACCACAAGCAGCTCTTCGGATTCTGATCCCGGTACCTATGACTCAGCCAACCCCCCCAGCACCAGCAGCGCCCTCAGTACCCGCGGCACCCGAAGTCTTTGTCAACCGGATCTTTGCGATCAAGACAACCTCCAAGCAGGAGCGGACGGTTGCCGACAACATCCTCAAAGCGATTGACACCAAGGCAACGGATGTCAAGGTAACGGCAATCATTGTCCCAAACGAGCTCCAGGGATACGTCCTTGTCGAGACCCCGGAGAAGATGAACCGGGTCGAGCAGCTCGTGGAACTGATTGCGCACGCCCGCTCCGTGATCAAGGGCGAGACGAGCCTTGCAGAAGTAGGTCACTTCCTCATCCCGAAGCCGGTCGTGGCCGGTATCGAAGAAGGGACTATCGTCGAGCTCATTGCCGGGCCTTTCAAGGGCGAGAAAGCAGTGGTCAAGCGCGTGGACTCCGGCAAGGAAGAGATCACGGTCGAACTGTACGAGAGTGTTGTTCCGATCCCGATCACGGTTCGTGGCGACAATGTCCGTGTGGTCGAGAAATACTCAGACCAGAAATAATTTTTTATCTTTTTTGAGCAACTGCAGAGAACCTTACCGCCACATCTGAAAGAAATCCCGCGTGTTCCCGCCGCGTCATGCCGCCCGCAGGTTACGGGTACAGGTCTGCAAATGGATCGTATTCGGGATTCTCGTTCCACTCGTACTCTATTTCCCGGGAGAGCCGGGTTGCAACCGGTTTTCCGAACTGGTCTGCAATGAACCCGAGAGCCATGTCCGTTCCGGCACTGACCCCTGAGCTGGTGTAAATAGTCCCGTCCCTGATCCACCGGGCTTTTTTGATCCAGGTCACGCCGGGGGAAGTCTTTGTCCAGGCAAATGCCATCTTGTTCGAGGTGGCCCGCTTCCCGTCAAGGATGCCCGTCCGGGACAGGAGAATTGATCCGGTACAGACCGTTATTACAAACTCCGCGTTTGCAGCAAGGGATTTGAGTGCGGCAATAAACTCACGGTCGTTTATCACATCCCTTGCCCCGATCCCCCCGGGAATGAACAGGATATACCGGGAGGATTTCAGGTCCGCGAGGGGCTCTGTCATCACCGGCACGTTCTGGGTGCTCCTGATAATTCCCCCGGCCATCGAAAAAAAACGCGGACTGAATTCTTCCGGGAGCCTCCCGAAGACCTCGATGGGGCCAAACACATCGAGTGTCTCGAAATCATCGTATAAAACGGTGATAACATCCCTCAAATCAAGTCTCTCCTGCTATTATTCTGGACTATGATGTGTCATCTGGTATCCCGGCACCCGGGTCTTTGCCAGCTCTATTACAGAGATCGAAAGATCTCCGGTGATAGTGCTCTTTCTGCAGCATCCGGGCCGATATACTTGTCCGGTTTAATCCCCCGTATCGATATATCTGGCGGTAAAAAAACGGACCATCCCCCACACAGAAGGAATTATTCACCGCTGTTCCCGAACCGGTATTCTCCCTCAGGCACCGAGATCTCAAACCTGCTGCCGGCACCTTCTTTTCCAATCTCCCTGATGTTAATATCGGTAACCGAGAGAATTTCCCGTGCAAGGAACAGGTTGGTCCTGGCCTTTCCGGGATACTCCCGCTCGAAGATCCTCTCCTTCTCGCCGGAAGGAATACCGGGGCCGTTGTCCTCAATCAAAATAATGAGCTGTTCCCCTTCCGGCCGGTAATGGATACGGATCTCTGTTGATCCGGCATGCACTACATTTTCCATGAGGGTGAAGAATACGTCCTCGAGATGGGGATCGGCAAAGATCTCAAGATTGTCCAGGCTTACGGAACGGAAGATTTGGGATAAGTCCAGATGGGAGATAGCGTTGAGCAGGACATAATTCACGTTCTGCCACTTGGGCGGGCTGATTCCCAGGTCCTGGTATTTTTTTGCAAATTCAAAGGAGTTCCCGACCGAGCTCAGGAGATCCTCTCCCTTTTTTAAACACCTGGCAGTCTCATTTTCGTGCCCGGCAATCCGCGCAAGCTCCAGGTAACCTCTGATGGAAAAGAGCTTTGTCTGGACATCCTGAAAAGTCAGTCTGTTGAGCATGTTCAGTTTCTTTCGTGCCTGCATGAGGGCCTTCTCGCTCTTTTTTAGCTCCTGGAAATTCTCCCGAAGCTCTTTTTCGTTGGCTCTCAACTGCTCGTAGGCAGCCTGCAGTTCCTCATTCTGCAGTGACAGTGCAACGGTCTTGCGCCCGACCTCCCTGCGGAGAAGGATGCTCATTCCTACAAAAAGGATCGCGATAATGAACACAGCAACAAGACCCCATACGAGCCAGGGGGGAATGATCTCGCTTGCGGCTTTGATACCAAACCATTTCTGCATTGCCTGGCTGTAGGCGGACGATGGATTGTTCTTGCCCTCTGCAACATACCGGTCAAGAATCGCAGGGAGATCCTGGTTCTTTCCCTTCGACACGGCAAAACTAAGCGGCGTGGGATCGAACATAACGGGAGTAGCTGAGAGGCCATACGTTTTGGCATCCTCCTGGCCGGCCGTGTTGAACACCACAAGGGCATCTGCTGTTCCTGCTGCCGTTGCGGAAAAGATTTCGGCCGGCGTATCCTTATCTATCTGCGTAACATTAACGTTGAATTTCCGGGCATAATTCAGAAATCCGGTCCCGCTTATCGCTCCCTTAACCGAAGCAACCCGCTTCCCTTCAAGGTCAAGGATCGTGTTGATGCCGGATCCCGGGCGGGCATACACCTGTGACCAGACTGAAAGTGCCGGCTCACGGCTAAAATTGTACGATTTTTCCCGCTCCGGTGTAGCTGCCACTCCTGGCAGGAGATCGATCTCGCCATTGGCCAGACGACCCCAGCTCTCTGAGAGAGATCCTGAGACCCAGATGACGTTCCAGTCCTCTCTGGCAGCAATATCCCTGATAATATCAACAAAAAACCCTGCCGGCTTTCCCTGATCATCGGTAAAGAGTGAAGGCTTGAGCTCGGTAAGAGCCACTCTCACGTCGCGGGTTGCAGCAGCGGGACAGCAGATCCCAAAGATGAGAGATACAATGATGAGAACAAGAAATACTCTCTTCAGACACCGCAGATCCCGGTTATTTCCCCTGACTGGCACAAGCACATCCTTACCCGGAAATCCCCTCGCCCGCTCCCTGCGGGATGAGGGGATAGCCTTCCGCATATGTTTGACTGTTGGGGAATAGCATGTCTGATAACTTAATTATTTGGAGAGCTGCCGGAATCCGGTTTTTTTTAGGGAACCGTTCTCCGACCTATCCTACCGGCATCAGGCCGGTGTGGCTGCCCGTGATGCTCCGGCCCCCGGAACGGCTGACAATGTAGGTGTTTTCCGAGCCAACCATCCCCACACCCGGGACCCCTTTCTTGGGTTCAATGGCAAAGACCATGCCCTCTTTGAGGGGCTCGTCAAAGCCTTTGGCAATGACCGGGTTTTCGGCAATCTCAAGACCGATCCCGTGGCCAAGGAACTGTACTTTCCGGTCCCCGTACCCCATGAAGTTCTCAAGGAATGCGGGTTCAAGTTCATCGGTCACGGTCCGGTAGATCTCCGAGGGGATTTCCCCGGGTTTCAGCAGCGGGACGATCGTGTCAAGGATGCCGACACACCGCTCGTGGATCCGTACTGCTTCGTCCGGCAGCTCCCCGTCAAAGACATAGGTCAGGGTCTTGTCGGTATGGTACCCATGGTACCCGCAACCGATATCGCAGAAGACAAGATCCCCTTTTTTCAGCTTCCGCTCCCGGCTTCCGAGCAGCGGGACAGCAGGGGACAATCCTGCATTTCCCCCGGGGCTGTCAAGAAAGGTGGGGTACAGGGAACTCTCGCCAAAGTTGGCAAGACCCAGCACGATCTCGGCCTCGGACATCCCGAACCTGACGATGCCGTGGTGCCCTTCTTTCATCATGACCGAATAGAGTTCGCTTGAAAACTCCATCTCGCTCATACCCTCATGGAGGATCCCGGGAACAAGGTCCTCGAGAACCCGGCGGTGGATTGCCCCCGCACGCTCCATCAGCGAAAGCTCGTACGGGCTCTTGACCGAACGGATATGCATCACCGCACAGTCGATTGCCACGATATGATCGAAGGGAAAATGTTTTCTCAGCCGCTGGCACATAGCAAGCGTGATCTGCTCTTTTTCGAGATGCACGGTCCGGGGAATCGCGCCAAGGGCTTCTGCCGCTGTCCGGTAACTTTGCATTGGCCGGATTTGCGGGAACGCTGATTCGTCCACTGCACGTGAATAACTCCGGCGCACCCAGAGGACGGCCTCTCCCCGCCTTGGAATGACAAGTATGCTGTCCTGGATCGTCCCGGTGAAGTAGTAAAGGTTGATCCTGCTCGTAATAATTGCAAGTTCCCAGTCAGGATAGGTGCTGTCCATGTAATCCTGGAAACGGTGTAACCGGTCTTCGAGCTCGCTTTGCGGGACCTTAGCCTGCATATCTTAACTATTGGATTGCTGATCCTAATAACTGGCGGTTGGAATGGTCTCACCGGGCCGGATTAATAGTAAAGAGAAACCCTCTCGTTCTCATCAGGACGGGTTTTTCAGGAAGTGCCCGAAAACCGGTACGCTCCCTTCGGAACCGTTATCTCGAACCGGGCACCTCTGCCCGGCTCACTGTTCTCGGCAATCGTAATGCCGGTGATCCCGAGAATCTCGCGGGAGAGGAAAAGCCCAAGGCCGGTATTTTTCCCAAACCCCCTCTCAAACAGGCGGTTTTTATCCTCAAGGGCAATTCCTGTACCGTCATCCTCGAAAACGATTACAAGACCGGTTCCGGCCGCCGGGTGCGATGAGATCCTTATTGTCGTCATCCGGTTCCCGCCATACCGCAAAGCATTGTCGATAAGGTTGTAGAACACTCTCTCGAGGAGTGGATCTGCAAAAACCTCGAGGGCCGGGTCACCGAAATCAACATGGATGTCCCTCATCGGGAGCAGGGGAATGACGTTACTGACCGTCGTTTGTACGTTCCGCCATGAGGGAGCCTTCACGCCCATATATTCATAATCCCTGGTGAAATCGATCAGCCGGGCGATGGTGTTTGCAACATGGATCTCCTTATCAATGAACCCGGATATGCGGGCCGGATCCTCCAGAGACTTACCCGACATCTCCAGGTATCCCGTGAGCGCCTGGAGCTGGTTCTTGATATCGTGGCGCGTGATGCCCGAGAGGAGACTGAGTTTCCTGCTCGCCAGTTTCAGGGCCTCCTCCGCCCGGTTTCGTTCGGTGATATCGACAAGGAGGGCGAGCGTGATCATCTCACCCTGGTCGGAAATGTTGATCGCGCTCACGATCAGCCGGATAACCCGGCCATCCTTTCTGATGAACTCAACTTCGTAGTTGGAAACATTGTCTTTTCCTGTCCGGGTCCGCATCGCTTCAAGTACGGTTTTCTGCGAATCCTCTGTCAGAAAGCCAAAAATACTTTTGCCAATGATCTCTTCCCGGGAATAACCGGATACCCTGACCCCGGTATCATTGATGAACAGGACCATCTCCTTCTTAAGGGTCAGCACCGGTTCCGGGGCATGATTCACCATTGCTGAATACCGCTCCTCGCTCTCCTGAAGTGCAAGCCCGGCGCTCCTCCGTTCGTCCTCTATTGCAACAGCTTTTGCAAGGAACGACAGGATATCCAGTTCCTGGGATGAAGGTGAATAGGTGTTCTGGTACACCACACAGAGTGACCCGAAGTATCTCTTCCCGAATTTTACCGGAATACCCACATATGTCCTGAGCTGATAACGTCTTACATTCGGGTCGGTGTCCGCATAGGCGGATTTCTGAAGATCCGTAATAATTGTGGGTGAGCTGCTTCCGTTCAGGATAATATCGTTACAGATGTGTCCATCGGGCTTGTCGCAGGAAATAAAGCCCGGGGGGGTATTCCACATTCCCAGGGAACAAAGCATCCCCCGTTCAAGCCGGTTATAGAGGGCACAGGTCCCCCTGAGCATCTTCCCTGCAAGTCCCGTTAGGATATTAATATTTCCGATGGGGTCGGGACTGAATGCCAGAAATGCACTGTTCATTTCCGATAACCGCTCTTCCACCCGCTTGCGCTCGGTGATATCGAGGAACATCCCGATCAGGCCGGCAACCGACCCGTCCGGGTTCAGGAGCGGGGCCTTGTAAAAGATCACGTCATGCGGTGAACCGTCAGCAAACACAACCTGCGTCTCGTTCCTCTGGGGCACTTTGCTATCCAGTACCCTTCGGTCGGTAGCGGTATACTGGTCCGCGAGTTCCTTTTTGGAGATGTCGTATGCGGTCTTCCCGATCAGATCCTTTTTGGGGATCCTGATTAACTCCTCAAACTCCCGGTTGCACCCAAGGAACTCCCCGGAAACATTCTTGTAAAAGACAGGTACCGGCAGGGTATCCATCAGAGTTTCAAGGAACCGGGAAGATCCTATGGCCTGCTGTTTGGCCTGTTCCCTTTCAGTGATGTCCAATAAGGAGGCGACCGACTCTTTTGTACCAGGAATCACGTCTACAGTCAGGAAGATATTGCGGATTTTTAGGGTTTTTGTAACAAACCGGAACTCGTAATGCCTGAGGGCGGTTTCATGCCTCTCCCTCCGCATGCGGTGCTGGGCAAGCATCCTTTCCAGATCTTCTTTTACCACAAATTCCGTCCAGCTCCTCTTCCCTTCCAGTTCATCTCTTGAATATCCTGATAACCGCTCGAATTCCGCATTGGCAATGGTTATTATAGTGTTTTCATCAAGGAGGACAGTGGCGGTCCCGGTATTCTCGAATATGGTCCGGTATCTGTTCTCAGATTCCTTAAGATCTTCCTGGGCCCGTTTCAGTTCAGTGATGTCAGTGATTGTTTCGATGGCACCGGCAACGTTTCCGTATTCATTATAGATGGGAGCAGCTATGGCCCGGACAACCGAGGGTTTGCCTTTGAGTATCGGGTTCTGGGTTTCAACGGAGAGGATCTCCCCGGCCCGTTTTATCTCGATATAATCTGCCTTTTTCAATTCATCTTCCGGTGCAAAGATGAGATCGATCAGGATCGGGCGGCGTTCTCCGTAAAACGGGATGGCATATTCGTATTCCCCCCTGCCGATGATATCCTTTGCCTGGACGCCGGTCATCTCTTCAATCGCCCGGTTCCACGCAATAACCATACCCTTACGGTCGATGATGAATGTGGCATCAGGCAGGTAATCGATGGCCCTCGACATCTCGAGCTGGTACCTCGCGGCCCTCTCTTCTGCATCCTTCAAAGCGGTGATATCGTCACAAATCCCGTCTATCCAGGCAACTGTTCCATCCGGGTCCTTCTTTGCCATGGCGTTGATGGATACCCAGATGGGCGTACCGTCTTTCTTTTTCAGCCGTAGTTCATGGTCCCGGACAAAGCCCTCTCTCTTCAGTACCTGGATGAAGTTTTCCCGGTCTTTGGAATTGGCATAGATATCCGTGACCGGGCATTCCAGCAATTCATCGAGGGAGTCGTAACCAAATATCCTGACCAGTGCCGGGTTTGCAGAGAGCCACCTGCCGGGAAATTCAGGAGTGTTCCGGTAGACCCCCACATTGAGGTTATCAACAAGGGAGCGGTATTTTTCTTCATTTGCCCGAAGCGCAATTTCCATATTTTTGCGTTCTGTAATGTCCCTGCCTTCCGGAATAAGGAGGACGACCTGACCCGTTTCATCCTTCACCGGTTTTATCGAGAAGTCGATATAATGGAGGTTCCCGTCCGCTCCCGGATGGGTAGCTTCAAAACGCACAAATTCTCCAAATGCTGCATCCTGTATTGCCCTCTGCAGTTTTTTCTGCAGCTCTTCAGAATGTGTCCACCACGGCGTTTCCCAGAACGGCTTACCCATAATATCCGATTCTTTTATGCCGCTGAATGCCAGTGCGGTCTGGTTCGCTTCTACAAGGGTGCCATCCGGAGTCATGAGACCCATGAACTGGTAGGTCTGGTCAAAGATTGCCCGGAACCTGCGCTCGCTCTCCCGGAGGGCCTCTTCCGCAAGCTTCCGCCCGGAGATATCCCGGAAGGTGCCCTCCACCCCGAGGTAACTCCCGGCAGAGTCAAAGTACTTGTGACTGTTTGTGGAGACGGGTACCGGGGTGCCGTCCCGCTTTTTTAACATCACTTCATAATCGGTGACCGATCCCCTGCCGGATATTTCAGCCAGGAGTTTTGACCGTTCTTCGGGATCGTAATACAAGTCTTGTGCAATATTCTTCCCGATCAGGTCTGATACCGAGTCGTACCCGAGCAGGGATGCTGCCGAAGGGCTTGCAAGGATGAGGTTTCCCTCGCGGTCGCTCCGGTAGTAAACATCCTGGATATTTTCCAGGATATTGCGGTATTTCTCCTCGCTCTCGCGGAGTGCATCGCCGCCCTTTTTCAGCTCATCGTACTGGTGCCTGAGTTCCTCCTCTGAAGCAGCGATTTGCTCGTAGGAAGCCAGCAACTCCTCTTCTGCGGATTTCCGCTCGGTAATATCTTCAAGAGTTTCTACTGCACCTACGATCCTGCCATCAGAATCGCGGATAACGGCTGCCGTGAAATAAAGCCAGATGCCGCGTCCTCCCATCCCTGGGAAAAAGTCGGTTGCCTCGAAGGCACCGGCAACATATTTTGATCTGCCAAATTTCCCGGCATACCATACCGGAATATTTGCGGGGTCGTCATCCACGAGCAGGTCCGCCATCACCGGCCGCTCCGTGTCATAGAATGCTTTCCAGGCAGATGTTGTCCCAAGCACGTCTGCCGCTTTCACGCCGCTGGATTCCTCGAGTGCCCGGTTCCAGCTGATGACCCGGTGGTCTTTGTCAATGACAAACTGCGGGATGGGGGAGCCCGAAACGATCTCTTCGAGTATCTTCTTCCGGTTGCCGATCTCCTTTTCCGCCTGTTTTCGCTCGGAAAGATTTCGCAATGTTGCCTGGACAGCGGTTATTTTATTGTTTTTTATCACCGGTGTTGCCCGGATCTCGTAGGGGACAATGGTCCCGTTCTTTATTACACCCTCAATTTCAAAGAGCGGAGCTCTTCTCCCGATGAAGATCTGGCCCAGGTGAAATGCGATCTTCGCGGCCGATGGGGCCGTAACAATCCCTGAGGTCAGCACATTTTTGCCAGCCATCTCATCACGGCCATAACCACTCTCCTCAACAAACCGCCTGTTCAGGTTGAGGAATGTGCCATGGGCATCCACGATTACGATAATATCTGCAGCCTCATCGAACAGGGTCCGGTAATTCTCCTCGCTCTCGCGGAGCGCATCCCCGCTCTTTTTCAATTCATCAAACTGGTCCCTGAGCTCTTCTTCCGATGCGGCTATCTGCTCGTAAGCGGCCCTCAGTTCATCCTCCGTCTTCTTACGGTCAGTGATGTCACGGATGGACTCGATTGCGCCGATGATGCTGCCATGGGTGTCATAGAGCGGGGATGCGATAAACCAGAGGTAGGCGCCTCTCCCGCCATAGAGGATAGGGATGAAGATCTCCGAGATCAGTTTGTTGTCCTTCCTCGTGATCCTGGGATATTTTTCCCGGATCTCTTTGTCATCCCGTAAAACAAGGTCGAGAAGGATGGGTCTTCTTGTCCCGTAGAACGGGAGTGCATAGGAATGATCCCCGGTTCCCAGGATATTCTCTTTTAAAACGCCGGTCATCTCCTCCATTGCCCTGTTCCACGCAATGACCTTCCCGTCAAGGTCGATTGCAAAGGTAGCGTCCGGCAGGTGGTCGATGATCTCGGTCATCCGCTGCCGGGATTCCTTGAGTTCATCCTCCGTATGCCGGCGTTCTACGGCCAGTCTGATCTTATGTTCCAGTTCAACGAACTGTGACCTGGCATCTCCCCCTTTCTGGAGGTAGAAATCAACACCATTGTTCACCGCATCGATGACCACTTCCTCGCGACCCCGGCCGGTGAAGAGGATGAACGGGATCCGGTTATTTTCCGTTCTTAAGTACTTGAGAAATGCAATGCCGTCCATTTCCGGCATCTGGAAATCGGATATGATGCAGTCAAAGGGTGTTTTTTCAAGGGCTTGGATGCCATCCTGTGCAGAGAGTGCGGTCTCCACGGTGATGAAACCCGACATCTCGAGGAATACTTTTCCCAGGCTCAGGAGATCGGGCTCATCATCGACATAGAGAACCTTGTACATGGTGACTCTCCGCGGGACTCCCGGATAATGATGCTATACAGGGAGTTAATAAATAAGTTTATTTCGTTTGAGGCTGGTGCAGTGAGGATTGGGGGGCAGGTCAGGTATATGGAGTCCCGTAGGTTTGCGGAAAACCTGCAACCCCCTTCCGCAGTATTCCCCCGCCATGCACCTGACCATGCAAGGAATATTAAGACTGAGCCTCCTGCGGTCCCGGTACCGGAACGGCTGGCAGCACTGCCCGGGGAACTCATGTCCGGGTTATGATATTACCACGGATTCAAACCCTGTTACCGTGTACAGGGTCAGTTCCGTAGGGGATGCCATCCACCCGGCACATTTGGCAAAATGGTCCTGCATGTGGGGGGTGGCAATATGATTGTCGAGATGCGCCTGGCTCTCCCATTCTTCTAAGAAGACAAACAACCCTTTTTCAAATGCATCTGCATGGAGTTCATACCGGGTGCATCCCGGCTCGGCACGGACAACCGGTATGATCCGCTCAACCTGGCTGACAAAGTCATGGCAATAATCCGGGTGAACCTGGCACCGGGCAGCGACAAGGAGCATAGATGCTGTTTGGAGTCTGTCAGGAAAAAGTACCCGGTATTCCGGGGTGTCGGACGGGCAGGAAAGGAAGCCGCGTGGGGACCTGATGTTACCGTTCAGAAGAGTGAATGAAAAACGAGGGCAGGTCTATTTTGCTTTTTTCCGGGCCTCATTGATGGCATCACGCTGCTGTGATGCAACTGCAAAAAGTCCAAAAAGGGCCAGCCGCGTCTTTTCAAACTCTGCCATGTCGGTCTCGTTTCCTCCGACTGATGGCGGTCGGAACGGGATCTGCCCGGCAGCCGAGAAATCGTCCTCGGATACCAGTGCGGCAAATTTCCTGCCAATCTCCGGCTCGATAACCTCGTCCATGGGGTTCTCCCCCCGGAATTTTACCTCGATCTTCAGGGCCTCCTCCAGCTGCTCAAGCGTGGTGGTTGAAAAACCGATAACAATGACCTCCCGCGGGTCGAAGATATTGATCATGCTGAACATCCGGTTGCCGCTCCCTTCGGCATCCTTCCTTTCGACCCCGAAACCGGTGGTGTGGAACCAGGCCCTGCGGAAATCATCGTACGTCTTTCCCTCTTTGAGCCTCCGGGTGATGATGGAGACCGTTGTCACAAGCCTGGGTTTCTCTGCTGCCATACTGCCACTGCCGGAAATTGGGCCGGTCGATAATTTAAGATTTGGCGTTGGCATGGGAACCGGTATTTTTGGAAGCCGGAGATTGCTGGAAGGGGGGGGTCAGATGGGTACAAATCGATCCCATATCCCGAGGGCTGTCTGGGAAACAAACGTCAGAAATTCCCGGTGTTTTTGCTTTGTCCGTGGCCCGGCTTCACAATTGTACCTATGCGACCCCCCATTCTACCTCTTTCATTTTAGCAGGAAGATCGTGTGAATTAAAGTAAATCTGCCGATGTAAAATGCATGACACGGAAGGGGAAGCAAGTCCCTGGATCGAGATGGGGGGTCGGGCAGGTACAATGTGATGGCAGGTCAAAGATTACAGGGTTCCTGGCGCAATTTTTGGGGTTTTCAGGCAATCCGGGTGAAAAATGAACGGATCATAAAATGGTAGGCACACTTTTTAGTGAATACGGCAGGTCTCCGGTTCAAAAAAGCGGGAACGGGGGCCTTTTGGGCCCGGATGGGGGTCACCCGATGGTCTCACTTTGTGCAGGAGTCGATGTGGAAATTCATCGTCCCCGTGAGGAAAATGCCATAGTGGCAGGGACATGCCTTGAGCGATCTCAAAAAACCGGATATTGGATAAATTACATTAGATAAAATACAAAATATTTTTCTTTTCCCGGGGTGACGTGATCCTTGGAAAAGCTCTGGTGTGTCCATGACGTTATCCTGGAAAATATTTTCTCTCTTATTCATTCTCTCCATTATCCTGCTGGCAACAGGATGTATATCATCAAACCACCGCCCGTCAGATTCCGGCGGGATTATCAATGTCTCTCCACCACCAGCACCGCCAATAACGCTTAATCCATCCATAGCCTCACGACTCTTTGTCCAATGCTCCGGCAGGGGCAACAGCTCATTCTCATCAGGAGCCGGAGAACCGTTCATCACGATCAACCCTGTTTCCCATACGTATATCGGAGATATCATCACGTTCGATGGAACTACGAACCTGCCGCAGGGGGAAACGCTACGGCTACAAATTTATAGCGGTGAATTCGTGCCTTGCCGCAAATTCACCGCGGGTTGCGAAGGGCAGGTTCGTCCCTGTTGTGGCGGGTTGGGCGAAACGATTCCCGTGATCGCAGGGCCTTGCGGAATCAGCTCCTGGTCGTGGGATGTCAACACCTCGCTGCATGGATTTGTCCCTGATGGGGAATACATCATCGCCGCCAGCGGGAAAAATAGTCTGGTGCAGAATAGCAGTATTTTCACGGTGAGCGGCATCCCACAACCCAACCTTACCCTGAACCTCCCAAAAAACGATCCGGATTCAAATGCGCTCCTCCTCTCAGGTCAAGTAAATACCGGCAACGGGCCTGACGAAAAACTGCTCATCACCATATCTTCAGATTCCGGCAAGAGACTAAGCTATACGATTCCCCTGTCTCGCGACAGGACCAGGTACCGCTGGAATTTAACCCTGAAGAAGCCCGAGCTGTTCCCTTATAATTTCTATACCGTGAATGTCACTTCAGAAAGCAATCCCGGAATCCATATTATCCGTACATTTCTCTATAACAACGAACCTCAGTATAACTCCTACAACCCTTACGGTCCCTGATATTCAAGATCACCTTTATTTCCTTTCCCATCAATATTTACAGACCCAAGCTAGGAACCCGCAAATACGGGACGGCATGGTGCAAAGACTATGGCAGAAGTGGTCGAGGTTTTAGTACCCGGCGGAAAGGCTACAGCAGGTCCCCCATTAGGACCCTCGCTCGGACCACTCGGTATCAACGTGAAGGGAGTCGTTGACGAGATCAACAAGAAGACCGCCTCATTCAATGGAATGCAGGTCCCGGTCAAGATCGAAGTCGACGCAAAGAAGAACTTCACGGTCACCGTGGGTATCCCCCCGGTGTCGGCACTCATCAAGAAAGAGGCCGGTATCGAGAAAGGTTCCAAAGAGCCCAACGCCATTGTGGCAGGCAACCTGCCATTCGAGGCCGCTGTCAGAATTGCCAACATGAAACTCGAAGGCATGCTCGCCTACGAGCTGAAGACTGCCGTCAAGGAAGTCATCGGCACGTGCGTCAGCATGGGAGTTACCATTGACGGGAAGAAGGCAAAGGATGTCTTCGCCCTCATTGATGAAGGCAAGTACGACAGCAAACTCGTGAAATAAACAGGAGAAAACCATAGGAGATCGCTAAAAACGGTCGCAGAACTATGGAGGAATCTGATGGTTGATAGGGCCAAAATTTTGGAAGCCGTAAAAACGGCGATTGAGAAAGCGCCAGAGCGTAAGTTCTCTGAGAGCATCGATATTACCATCAATCTCAAGAATATCGATATGGCGCAGCCGAAAAATCGTATCGACGAGACGATAATGCTTCCCCACGGTACCGGTGAAAAGATCGGTATCTGTGTTATCGGGAAAGGCGATATCGTCACGCAGGCAAAGGATGCCAAAGTCGAACTGATCATCGGCCCTGAAGAAGTTGAACGGCTCGGCGGCTCGCCCCGCGAAGCACGGAAAGTGGCAGGCAAGTACCGCTACTTCCTTGCAGAGACGGCGGTCATGCCCGGTGTCGGTCGGTATTTGGGTCCCCGGCTCGGTCCGCGGGGCAGGATGCCGATGCCGATTGCCGGCGGGCAGGATATCCGCCCGATTGTCGAGCGTCTCCGAAACTCGGTGAAGATCCGTACCAAAGACAAGACGGTCTTCTCCACCAAGGTCGGAACAACTTCCATGAAGCCGGAGCAGGTCGCTGAGAACATCGAGACGATCGTAAAAAGGATCGAGTCTGTCCTTGAACAGGGTCCCTTGAACGTCCGTTCCGTCTTTGTCAAGACCACGATGGGTCCCGCAGTGAGGCTGGAATAATGGCGTTGTATACCCACCACCTTCCCGCGTGGAAGAAGGACGAGGTCGCTGATATCAAGAAGAACGCAAAGGAGTACAAGCTCATCGGGCTTGTCGACATGTACGGTATCCCCGCACAGCAGGTGCAGCAGATCCGCCGGAACCTCCGCGGAAAGGCTGTCATCAAAGTGACGAGGAACACCTTAATCAAGCACGCGTTCGAGGAGATTGGCGGGGATGTAAAGAACCTCTCGAAGTATATCTCCGGTCACTCGGCGATCATCTTCACCAACGACAACCCGTTCAAGCTCTTCAAGCAGCTCGAGAAGACCAAGACCAAGATGGCGGCAAAGGCCGGCGAGAAGGCGCCGGAGGATATCGTCATCGAGAAGGGTCCAACGAGCTTCAAGCCGGGCCCGATTGTCGGTGAGCTCCAGCAGGCCGGCATTCCCGCAGCGATTGAAGGCGGCAAGGTCAAGATAAGAGAGACCAAGACGGTTGTCAAGAAAGGCGCTGTCATCTCGGCAAAACTTGCCACGGTCCTCGCCAAGCTCGATATCAAGCCCATGGACGTAGGACTTGCCCTGCAGGTAGCCTACCATGATGGCGGTATCTTCGAGCCCTCGGTGCTCTCGGTTGACGAGACGGTCATCCTCGGGCAGATCGCACTTGCAAGCAGGCAGGCACTCGCCCTCTCGGTCGAGGCAGCATACCCGACGAAGGATTCAATGGCAGCAATCCTTGAAAAGGCAGTCAGGGATGCACGCGGCGTTGCAATCGAAGCTGCGATCTACGAGAAAGACGTTGTCGATGCGATTATCGGTAAAGCGTACAGAGAAGGCCAGGTTCTCAACTCCCTGGTAAAATAATATTTGAGATTCATAACAGGTGATTTACGATGGAATATATCTATGCAGCACTTCTCCTGCACAAGGCAGGCAAGAAAGTCGATGAGAACGGCGTCAAGGCAGTCCTTACCGCCGCAGGTGTAGCAGTTAACGAATCCCGTGTCAAGGCACTCATTGCAGCCCTCGACGGCGTCAGCATTGACGACGCAATCAAGGCAGCAGCAGCCGCCCCGGTAGCAGTTGCAGCAGCACCCGCAGCAGCAGGTCACGCAGCACCCGCCAAGGAAGAGCCAAAGGAAGAGCACAAGAAGGAAGACGAAGAGAGCGGCATGGCAGGGCTCGGTGCCCTGTTCGGCTAATCTTTTTTCTTTCTCACCTGCCCGTTCGGGTTATTGTATCCTGTTTTATCTCCTGCTGCTTCCGGCACGAGCACTCTTCACTGAACGTTTCCTCCTATCTTACCGGCTGAACTCAATGCGGAAAAATCAGGCCCTGTGGAGATCCTGATCGTCCGGCATATTCTCCGATATGGTATCCATTAAAAAAGAGTCTTTTACTCGAGTTTCAGGCAGAGCGAAGCCGGTATCCGGTCCACTCGCCCCGGTCACAGGCCGGTTCTGGATTCTGCATCCGGGAAAAGACAAACTCGAATGCAGCCTGCTCCACTGACTGCCGTCCGGTCTTTTTACAGTAACGGACAAATGCCTCGTACATCTGCGTGCAGGGAATCCGAGCACCGGGATCGGGGACCAGAACCTCCTCGTGGAATCTCCAGATACTCTCGAACTCCAGTTCGTCGTCAACGAGCGGTTTTAACAGTTTCTCGTCAACCGCTTCAGAGGCGCTGGCCTCCCGCGAGACCTCCTCGAGGTCATGGTAATAGTCGGCAACAAGGGTGAGCCCCTGGCGGAGATCATTGAGCTCCTGTTCGAGATCCTTTAATTTTCGCTCCTGATCGGTAAGCGGGTCAGCCGGCACCATGTGTCTGATGATTCATTTATGCGTTGGCACTGATAAATTGCTCGAACACACCCTTCCGTGCTGCTTTCACCTGCGCCCGGCAACGAGTCTGCCGGCATACACGCACTGCCCGAACGAGACGCACCCGTCCCCGAGCGGGTACCCGGCATTGATGCAGCTGGTAAATCCCCGGGCTTCGATCTCCTGGCGGATCGTCTCGCGGATCGCGTGGTTGTAGGCAACCCCGCCGCTGAGCGCAACCGTGGTATAACCGTCCAGTTCAGCTGCGTGGATGGCCATGCGGGCAATTCCCCGGGCAAGGTTGTACTGGAACGAGGCGGCGACCGAGTTTATTACCCTGCGGTCCGGGTCCGGCCCCTGCGGGAGCCGCAAAAGAGCGGTCCTGATCAGGGCACGGGAAGAGAGGACTTCGCACCCATCCTGCACTGACAGAGGGATCTCCCATTCCTCCGCCGTCCCCATGGCTGCGGCAGATTCGAGTTTCATGGCCGGCTCGCCATCATAGGTTCGCTCCCGGCAGATCCCGAGCAGGGCGGCAGCAGCATCGAGAAGACGGCCGGTGCTGGTGGTCCGGGTCACGTTGAACCCTGAAGCCACCTGTTTTTTCAGCACGCCGAGTTCGATATCCGACCAGCCCCGGCCGGCGAGAAGCGAGAGGATCCTCTCGTCCGGCAGGATGCCGTACAGCATCCGTTCGGGGAACCGGGTGGCAAGGTCGCCGCCGGGCATGGCCATGGGTTCGAGATGGGCCACCCGTTTCAGATCGGGAACCTGGCCGGAGAAGATCTCGCAGCCCCAGACCGAGCCATCGTCACCGTATCCAACCCCGTCGATCGCGATGCCGACGCAGGGCTCCGTGGTGGCAGCGGCGATGTGGGCCCGGTGGTGCTGGACAGGAACGAGTTCGAGCCCGTGGTCTGCTGCAAGCTCGCGGGCAAAGCGGGTGGAGAGAAACTGGGGGTGGAGGTCGTGGGCTATGACATCATACTTCGCACCCAGGAGCCGTCCGATGTTCCGCACCGTCTCTTCGAGATATTCCAGGGTTGGCGGGTTTCTCACATTGCCCACGTGGGGCGAGGTGATGGCAAAGCCGTTTTTGTAGATCGTGGCATTGGCATTCAGCTCGGGGCCGACAGCGAGGATGCAGCGGTTCCCGAGATCGATAGCAGTCCTCTTCGGGGCAATCCCCCGGGAGAGCCGGATGATATAGCCGTCCCGCATCACCGAATCATCCACCCGGTTCACGATCTTCCGGTTGTGGGTTAAGAAGAAGTCGGCGTCATGGTTCAGTTTTGCCATTGCCACATCGATCTCGGTGATCATCGGGTACCCGGGCATGTTGGCGCTCGTCATGATCAGGAGCGGGTGCCTTAAGTGCGAGAAGAGGAGGTGGTGGAGGCCGGTGTAGGGGAGCATGCACCCGATCGTATGGAGGTTGCTGATGGTGGCATGGGCTGTCGGGTCACGCTTCTCCAGCACGAGGATGGGGTGGACCGGCCCTTCGAGCAGGTGCCGGTCCGGCTCACTGACCCGGGCAAGGACATCGATGTGGTCGGGCCGGATCATGATGGCAAAGGGCTGCTCGATCCGGCCGAGCCGGTGCTTGAGGAGATCTGCCGATTCCTCGATACAGACCAGGTGGAATCCTCCAATGCCCCGGATAACCAGGATCTTCCCTTCATCAAGGAGCCCTGCTGCATCCTTTACCGGGTCGGGCGAGTGTATCGGGTTCCCGAGCCGGTCAAAGAGCGTGAGCTCCGGGCCGCACTCTGCGCAGGCAATGGTCTGTGCATGGTGCCGGCGGCAGCCGGGGTTTTGGTATTCCTCCGCACACGCAGGACACATCGGGAAGTCTGCCATAGCGGTGCGCTCGCGGTCATAGGGGATGGTGTTGATGATGCTGTACCGGGGCCCGCAGTTCACGCAGGAGGTGGCCCAGTAATTCCGGTACCTTCCGCCCTTTTGGAAGATATCGGCAATACAGTCATCACAGATTGCAATATCCGGCGGGATCATGCCCGAGAACGAACCCGTGCCGCTCTCAAGAATAAAAAAACCATCCGGAATATCGGCTGTCGTACCGGTTATGTCAACAGAATCGATCACAGCAAGCGGCGGTCCCCGGGATACCGCCCGGGCAAAGGCTTCGAAATGCTCCCCCTGAGCAAGGATCTCGACTTCACTGCCGAGGTTCTTCACCGTGCCGGCGATCCCGAGCTCGCATGCCTGTGCGTACACGAAAGGGCGAAATCCGACTCCCTGGACAATTCCCCGAACCGTAATTTTGCCCTTCTTCTGCATGATTTAGTCGCAAAATTTTATTGATTCACAGCGCGATATAATGATAGGGTTTTCACTGTGCCGGGCCATATTCGAATCGTAAATGATCCCGTAGAGCTAGTTCCTCTCCTGATGACGTTCAATGATCCTTCCTTTAAGAAGGTCTACGAACTTTTGAACAAATCGTGGCTGACCGAAGATGAGATCCGGGCGCATATCGACAATGACTGCGTGCCCCTCTGTCTCCAGATCCTCAAGAAGGGCAACCTTGTGGAAGAGCAGTGGCGGATGCCCAAACCCGGATCAAAACCTGAGAAGGAATTCCGGGCAACCTACAACAAGTTCCGGGCCAACTTCCAGTGCAATCTTTCCGATCTCTCCGATATCCTGTACATTTCGCTCTCGAACGACGAGAATCTCCGCGGGGTTGTCGAACAGATCGAGGGTGAACTTGGCAAGGGGAACAGTTCCATCAGCGACCTCTCACGGAAATTCAGCGTAAGCCCGATTTTCATCAAGGGGCTTGCAAAACGGATAACCCATATGGATGTGAAGGGGCAGGGACTGGTGCTGCTTGACACCGGGCGTTAAGGATCCCCTCTATTCTATCCTTCGCAGCAAGCGCGAAGTTTCGCGCCTGCAGATACTTGTCGAGATTGCCGAACACCAGCCGGCGGTACGCCAGCAGGAGATTGCCGAGAAACTCGGGGTCACCCCTCAGGCAATCTCGGAATATATCCGCGAACTGGTGGACGAGGGCATGGTCTTTGCCAGCGGGCGGGGCAACTACGAGGTGACCAAGTCCGGCATCGAATGGGTGCTTGAGAATGCGGAGTCGCTTGAGTCGTATGCCCGGCACATCCGGCGCGATATCATCCAGCAGGTCTCGGTCTGGACCGCGGTTGCTGCCGAGGACTTGAAGAAAGGCGACGAGGCCGGCGTCTTCATGAAAGACGGGTTCCTTTATGCCGGCAAAAAAGGCATGTCGGCAACGGGGTCGGTTATTGCCGATGCAAAGAAAGGCGAGGACGTTGGCGTGAGCCGGCTCAACGGGATCATCGAGCACAAGGAAGGAAAAGTCCATGTCTGCAAGGTCCCCCGGGTGCTGTACGGGGGTTCACGGCGTGTCCAAAAAGAGGAGATGCTGGAGATCTGCTCCCAGGCAGGGGTTGTCGCGGCAGTCGGGCTCGAGGCCTATATAGCCCTCACGTCTGCCGGCCGCAAACCCGACATGTTCTTTGGCGCACGGGAAGGCGTTATTGAGGCAGCCTTCCACGGGATCGACTGCGCAATCGTGATCGTTGATGAAGAGTTCACGGATTTCTTAAAGAGGCTCGAGAGCGTGGAGCTCCCCTACATAATCCACGACCTGATCGCGCCATGAAAGTTGTTGTCCAGCCCCAGAAAGGGGGAAGCTACAAACTGATCTTTTTTGATGGCAGAAATACGCGGGGAGCCGGTTTTGTTGAACTGATGGAGACCCCGCGGGGACCCCGCCCCACCAAGTACCGTGTCCGCTGGGGGGGAAAGAAAGAGTACCGGCACACGCCGTCAAAGGAACTCATTGCCCAGCTCCGGGAATCGGATGTCAGACTGATTAAGCCCGATCCACAATTCGTGGAGTTTCTCTCTGCCTTCCAGATCCGCGATGGGACCATCGACGCCTGCCGCATGTGCCTCCTGGATGACAAGGTGACCGTGATCACCGATGAGAACGCCGTGACCTTTGGCAAGGGCGAGCGGATCTGTCTCGACTGCGGGAGAAGGGAACTCCGGAGGGAGGTCTCGCATATCGGCCGGCTCGGCAGGGACGGGCTCTCCCATCTCGAAAAACTCCTGCTCCAGTTCCGGAACCTGGACCGGGTGCTTGCCACGCTCCAGCCCGAGAAATTGACTATGGCCTCAGCCCTCTTCGATAAGCTTGAAGCCCACCCGGTCATGGTCACCGCGCCGGTGAACGAGCTGCCCCTGCCCCGCCAGTTCATTGAGGCGAGCGGGGTGGTCCAGCTGATGCCTGCCCAGCAGCTCGCCGTGGAAGCCGGCCTGCTCTTTGGAAAAGACCTGCTCGTTGTGGCGGCAACCGCGAGCGGGAAGACATTCATCGGCGAGATGGCCGGCCTCAAGAACTATCTCGAAGGGAGAGGCAGGACACTCTTTCTGGTCCCGCTTGTGGCCCTCGCCAACCAGAAATACGAGCGGTTCACCGAGCGGTACGGGAAGCTGGCAAAGACCGGCCTCCTGACCGGGGTCTCCCGGCTCAACCTTCCCGAGACCCGCAAGGTCGGGGACCGCAACCCGCAGGCGCCGATCATTGTCGGGACATACGAGGGCGTGGACAACATGATCCGGTGCGGCCAGAAGATGAAGAACATCGCCACGGTCGTGATCGATGAGATCCAGATGCTCGAGGACAAGGACCGGGGCCACCGGCTTGACGGGATGATAGCCCGCCTCAAGTACCTCTGCCCGCAGGCCCAGTTCCTGTACCTCTCGGCAACGATAGGCTCCCCGAAGGTACTTGCCAAGAAACTGAACTGCACGCTTGTTGTGTATGCCGACCGGCCGGTCGGCCTTGAACGCTACCTCCTCTTTATTGAGCGCAAGCAGAAGATCCCGACCATCAAGCAGATGACCACCGACGAGTACAAGCGCACCTCCTCGAAGGGATTCCGCGGCCAGACGATCATCTTCACCAATGCCCGGGCCCGGTGCCACACGATTGCCGATGCCCTTGGGATCCGGGCTGCAGCATACCATGCCGGGCTCACTTCCATTGAACGACGCGATGTGGAGACCCGGTTCCTGCAGGGAAAGCTGATGGCGGTCGTGACAACTGCGGCTCTCGGTGCCGGTGTGGATTTCCCGGCATCGCAGGTGATCTTCGATGCGCTTGCCATGGGCCGGGACTGGCTCAGTGTGCAGGAGTTCAACCAGATGGGCGGGCGAGCCGGCAGACCCGACTTCCATGACCTTGGCCGCGTGGTCATCCTTGCCGAGCCGGGCGGGTCGTATTCCCGGGAGAACCCCTTTACCGAAGAGGAAGTGGCAATAAGGCTCCTCAAGGGCGAGATGGAGGAGGTAGCCCCGGAGCATGACCTGGAAGCGAGTTCCGAAGAGTACGTGGCCAATGCCATTGCGTGCGATGGCGAAGAAGCCGATCTCAACCGGATCAATGGGCTCATGGTCGGTAGCATGGAGCCGGTGCTCCCGGAACTGGTTGCTCACAAACTCGTAGAAAGGCGGGGAACAAAGCTGGTCATGTCCCCGCTTGCCCGGGTGATGGCGGAGCACTTCATAGGGATGGAGCGGCTCCTTGAGATCCTCCGGCTCACAAAAACGATGCAGGACCCGACCGATATCATTGCCGAACTCGAGAGCGAGGATGTGCACAAGGAAAAAGAGACGCCTGCAAAAAAGAAGGAGAAGGGGCATGACAAGGGGCATCAGAAAAGCCGGCGGAAATAAAGACCCGGATTTGCCGGATATCTCTCCAAAACAAACCGTTTTTACAAATATTCACAAAATGGTGAGTATTTGGGAAATACAAAACTATTTATAATGTTATGTTCAAGTGATGAATATGCGTTTACAGGAAAAGAAGGGTCTCACGGTAGAGCAGGACCTCCAGTACCTTACCCGGACTCTCACCTCCGACAATATCGATACCGGGCTGATCTTTGCCCCCAGTCGGAGTATACGGGCATGCACTCCCTCGTTTGCAGCAACCGACGGTGCCGGCCCCCTGGTCAGCGACCGGCTGAAGCGCATCCGGGTGCCCCATACACCGAATGAATAACCCGCATGGCAGCAGGGATACCCCTGGTGCCTGATCCGGGATAGCTGTTTTTTGGAATCTGACCGGTAGCAGAAGCCCGGTTAAGATCTGTTCGTCCGGCACTTTTCCCGGCCTTGGGAATTTGCTTCCCGCCCGGAAAGGGGTACCAGGCATCTATTGCGGGAATGCCCGGCACACCCACAGATCATAGATGGGATCTGCAGGGTTTTCGCTGATCTCCACGCGCCGGCCCAGCTCCTCTCCCCAGTTTTTGATGAGGAGCGCCTCCTTCTCCGTGCCAACCGTGATGAGCGTCTCTTTTGTAACCGCAAAGAGCTCGCTTACGATCTGCTGCCACATCTCTTCCGAGAACATGTTGATCTCGCCCAGCATGATCCCGATCCCTTTGGGGACGGGCTCAAGGTAAACGGATGTCTTCATTGCATCGAGCCACATCGTCTCTTCAGGAAGGAGCCTGCCGGTCGAGAGCCCGAGCGAGAGGAGCGCCTCATCGTTATCATACGAGAGCGGGGCAAAGCCGAGATCGCGGAGCACGAGCGATCCGACCCCGGAACCGCAGCAGCAGTCAATGCAGGTCTCACCTGTGCCGGTCTTCCAGAACCCCGAGATGAGATCGGTCAGGATCCCACGGCGCTTGGGATTGAGGTCCTCGATGGACGGGGTAACCTCGTTCTTTACCAGGAGGCTAAAATACTCCCGCACGGCTGCTGCCCAGACTGCCCGGTCTTCCTGGTAGATCTCCCCGTTGACGTTCTCGAACTTCTCGATAAGTACTGCTGACGGGTTCCGGCAGAGGAATGACCCGACAACCCAGCAGTCACCGTTCCGGAATGCAAGGGCGATGGGATCTTCCTTCTCGTCCAGAAGGAGCCTGCCCTCATCCCCCCCGGCAAGAGTGAGCGTAACATTGTACCTGGGATCGGGAAGCATTGAGAACTGCGGTTCAACAAATACGACCTCATCCACGCCAAGAATTTCTGCTGCTTTCATGATCCACGCTCGATCCGCAGCCCGTGCGGAGCCTCGATGGTCCCGTCCACTTTTGCATCCTCGTGGAGGACTATGGATTTGGCTATAACGTCGCCAAGGATGTGGGCGCCTTTTTTTACATGGACGGTGCTCCCGCTCTCCACGTTGCCGTGGACCGTGACACCGTCGACCACGGTGATCCGGTTCCTTGCCCGGAGGCTGCCGAAGATGACCGTGTTCTGCTGGACATCGATGGAGCCGGCCCGGATATTGCCATGGAGCCGGCACCCCTTCCCGATCTTCATGGTGGAAGGAACTGAAAAGAGCTTCAGGTTCAGTTTCGACCGTGCCGGGATCATGAGCGGGATCTCCATCTTCTCTTCCTCGTCTTCGCTGAACAGGTCATCAAGGATCCGGTCGAGTTCCTTCTCGTTCTCGATCCGGAGCAGGGTCATTAAGTAAATGATGATGAACATGAAGACCGGCATCGGGTTCCTGATCTCGATGTCGCCTTTCGCCTCAAACCCGTCCCGGATCTCGACTTTCTCGCCGATGTCGAGCGCCCCGTGAACAGTTAGTTTCCCGTTAATCTTCACGCCTTCGCCGATATACGCGTCCTCTTTTGCTATGACATCGCTCCCGATCTCGCACCAGTTCCCGATCCGTGCGTCCCCGCCTGCCCAGACGTACTCGCGGATCTTCGTGGACTCTCCCACGTACACATTGTCCCCCCGGAGCCCGTAATCGATCTGGCAGAACTCACCGATCACGATATTCCGGTCGGTCTTGATGCTGTGCTCCTGGAGCTCGGTCCCGTCCGGGAGGAGGCAGTGGTTGTGCCAGTTTTTTACCGTGCGTTCTTTCATTGGTCCCCGGGGATATGGTTATGCGCCAAATTTATGGGCTTTGTTGATCAGGTCAAGGGCGATCGGCATCAGGGCGGTGCCCGTGATACGGTTGAGACCGCCTTTCGCGCATGCATATTCATCGAAACGGACAACATCATCCATCCTCACCCCGTCGCCACGGATGAGGACCGGCACCGGATCGGCAGAATGGTCCTTGATGGTGCAGGGAGTGGAATGGTCGCCGCAGATGATGATGATCGTGTCTTTTAATGCCAGCAGGGGTTCGAGCTCGGAATCGATCCTGGTAATAAAGTCCCGCTTCTGCTCGGCAAGCCCGTCATGGCCGGACTCGTCTGCCCCCTTGATGTTCATCAGGATGAAGTCTTTGGTTTTCAGCTCGTTTATGGCCGCTGCAACCTTCCCTTTCACGTTGCTGTTTATTGATCCGGTGATGCCCGGAACCTCGGTGTGTGGCAGACCTACTGCCCGCCCAATCCCCGTGATGAGGCTTGCTGCCGAGATGACCGATCCCGAGAGGCCGTATTTTTTCTGGAAGGGCTCATAGTCGCCCATCTCCCCGGCGCCCCTCATCAGGACGATATTGGCCGGGTTTAAACCTGCTTTTTGCCGGTCCTTATTGACGGGATGGTCGAAGAGGATCTTCGTGGACTGCTTCACGAACTCGTTGCAGACCGCCGCGGTCCTGTCCTCCTTTGCCCCCTGCCGCAATACTTTTACCGTGATCGGGGGAACGCCCTCTTTCTTGGGATCGTTCGAGGAGACGCAGTGGCTTAAGCCCTCCCCCCGGAGTGCAAGTGCCGCCCGGTGGCCGGCTCCTGAACGGAAGATGAACTCAACTCCGAATTTCGAGAGGTCGACGCCATCCTGGATGGCTTTGCTTAAGGCTGCCGTATCATGGATCCTTCCCGCACGGCGGTCAGTGACCATGCCCTGCGGGCTGATGGTTGCATAATTGCAGCGGAACCCGATCATGCCGGCTTTCATGTCAATGCCGGTGCCGACACATTCGAGGGGGCCCCGGCCGGTATAGTACTTGTAGGGGTCATACCCCAGGAGAGCGAGGTGGGCGGTGTCGGATCCCGGGCGGACACCGGGCGAGATGGTGTCCATGATCCCGCAGATCCCTTCTGCCGCCAGTTTGTCCAGGACCGGTTTTCTTGCAGCCGAGAGCGGGGTCTTGCCCCCGAGCGCCGGGCAGGGACGATCGGAGATCCCGTCCAGCACGAGAAAGAGGATCTTGTTTGCGGTCATTCGTATGGAATGGTTGGGCGCCGGGGGTAATTATGTTTCGGGGTGCAGATTGCAGGACTCCCAAAAAAGGCTGGGAAGAACCGATCAGCCGGGGTTATTCCGGGCCGGATGGGCAGCACCGGACCATTTCGTGAAAATACGCTTGCGTCCGGAACGGGATGAGTGGTGCACGGGAACCGGCCTGGCTCCGGTATAAAACAGATACATTTTTGCGTTAAGGCGGCAATCACCTTTCAGGGCATAGCATCGTCTATGGACAGATCCCCGGGGGTATAATCCATGGTCACCGTTTTGATAATAGATGATTCATCGTTTCAGAGAAAAATTCTCACCGTCCTTTTAAAGGAACTTGGGTGTGAAGTGATCCCAGCCGACAATGCAGAAGAGGGCGTGACTATTGCAGCTGGAAAGAAACCCGATATCCTTATAACCGATCTTCTCATGCCGGAAAAGGATGGATTCTGGGTGCTGGAACAGATCGGCTCAAGGAAACTGCAGATACCGGTGATCATCCTGACATCGGATATCCAGACAACAACAAAGGAACGGTGCTTCCGCATGGGGGCGGGGGCATTTTTGAACAAACCCGTCAATAAAGAAGAGATCCATACCGCTATCCGTAATGCGCTGGCGGGCAGGAAATGACAAAGGAAATTGACGTAGAGACCCTTGACGCCATCCGGGAACTGGTCAATATTGGTGTCGGGAAGGCAGCAGGCCAGCTCAACCAGATGACCGGATCCCATATCCGTCTCCAGATCCCCCTAGTCAGCCTTGTCCGTTTTTCCGAAATTGCAAAAAGCGAGAGCCAACTACTCTCCGATAAAGAGCTCTCGGCAGTCCTGCTCGAATTCCGGGGCACCTTCTCCGGGATCACCGCCGTGGTGTTCCCCTCGGCAAGCGCGGCCTCGCTCGTCATGCTGCTGACCGGGGAGAAGGAAAAGAGCCCCGAGCTGGATGCCATGCGGGTGGAAGCGCTCAAGGAAGTGGGCAACATCATCATCAACTCGGTCATGGGATCGATTGCAAATGTCCTGGGGGAACGGCTTACCTATTCTGTCCCGGTCTATAATGAAGGCCGGTTTCTCACCATGACAAAGCTGCAGAGGCAGGATGCGGAGAACGAATGGGTGTTGCTGGCCCGCACGAATTTCCTGATCGAACTGCTGAGCATCGAGGGCGACATACTCCTTATCCTCGAAGTGGGATCCCTGGACCGCCTGGTGGAGAGCATACGCAGGGCCTCTCATGCATAAGGCGGAATCCATGGAAGAAAGCAATCAGGCTGGATCGGCATTCAGGCTCTATGATAGCATCCCCCACGGCCTCTTCGTGCTGCGCCCGGATTTTACCGTGGTATTCTGGAACGCGTGCATTGCCGGATGGACCGGCATCCCTGCCGATAAGGCACGAGGGATGAACATCTTAAAGGAATACCCGTCCCTGAATACCCCTTCGGTCATATCGCGAATCACTCAGCTCTTTGAAGGCGGGCCGGCCGTGCTTTTTTCCCAGATGTTCCACCGGCACCTTATTCCCTGCCGGCTCCCGAACGGTGCACTCCGTGTCCTGAAAATATCCTGCATACCGCTGGATTATGCAGGTGAAATCTGTGCGCTTGTTGTTGCCGAAGATATAACCGATCTCACCAGCCAGGTGGAAGCCTACCGGGGGATGAAAAATCTTACCGAGCGGCAGCTTGATGAACTGAAAAAAGTGCAGGAATCCCTCTTTGTGGCAAATAGAAAACTCAATTTCCTCAACAGCCTCATACGGCATGACATCCTGAACCAGCTCACCCCGCTGAACATCAGTATTGACCTGGCAAGGCTGGATTATCATGATCCTGCCCTTATCAGAGTATTCGACACGGTCACCCGGTCCAGCAGGAATATCCAGCGCCAGATTGAATTTACCCAGGTATACCAGATCACCGGTACCAGGCCGGCAATATGGCAGAATGTGGCAGGGACGTTTCTGACTGCTGCAGATTCCTTAAACCTGCGGGATATCAGGCTCAAAACCGACCTGCCGGATGTTGAAGTCTTTGCAGATCCGCTTCTTGAGAGAGTGTTTCTCATTCTTCTGGACAACTCCCTGCGTCACGGGGAAAAAATATCCACTATCCGGTGTTCGGGCACCCGTTGCAATGACGGGTTCCTGCTTGTGTACCGGGATGACGGGGTGGGTGTGCCGGCTGATGCCAAGGAGAAGATCTTCCGGAGGGAATTTTTCAAGTACACCGGTTTTGGTCTCTTCCTGGCGCAGGAGATCCTCGGCATCACGAATATCACCATCCGGGAAAACGGTATTCCCGGCAAGGGTGCCCAATTTGAGATCATTGTCCCTCCTGACATGTACCGGCTTGTAACGCGGGAATGAGTGGCGGGCGGCAGCATATGGTAAAAAAGGTAATTTCGATCAACAATTCAGACATTTTTTAATAATCCGTTCTAACAGACCCGGGCGAGACCGCCCGGGCATCGCCATTGTGGCACTTTCTTAATCATCTCCAGCCGGCAAGTAAAAATGATTCAGATGATGGGATTGTTCCGCACCAGACGGCGTTCTGCAGGTATGGCATCGCATCTGACTGCCGTCTGTATTCAGTTGCGGCAATCTCCTCCGCTCCGTGTCCGGGTTTGAACCCCTTTTGCAGTACTTCAAAGACCGGTCACCCGTTCCTTTTTTGCGGGTCCGCAACAATTGCCGAGAGTACCAGCGGAATTACCGAGAGCAGGAGGCCTGCTGCCATGGTCAGGTGGAACCCGGCAAGGAATGCTGCCGGGCCAAGATCGCCAAAGTCCACAATCCCGGCCGGGCCCGCGGTTGCAAGCGTGAAGAATGCTGCATAGATCGCGGTCCCGAGCACGCCGCCGAAATAGATGGTGGTCACCATCAGCGAGGAGCCGGTCCCCTCCTCCCCTGGAGGGGCGCTCTCGATGATCCGGCTGGTGCCCGGCCCGGCTGCGATCCCAAAGGAGGTCCCCATCAGGATAAGACCGGCAAGAAGGGGTATGATTCCTGCATCCGGGCTAAGGAGCGCGAAGATGGCGCTGTACAGGACAACCAGCACGCACCCGGCCACGGCGAATACCCTCCGACCGGTCCGGTCCGACCACTTCCCGAACGGGATGCTGAGCAGCGCGATAAATACCGGCGGGATCAGGAGATAGAGCCCCGTTGTGGTGAAATCCAGGTGCATCATCGTGGTGAGGTAGAACGGGAGGAGGTACAGGATGCCCATGAAGACGATGTTCATGAAGAGGAATGCGGCCAGGACCGATGAAAACTGCCAAACCGCAAAGATCCGAATATTCACAAACGGTTCCGGTGTCGTGAGCTCACGGGATATGAAGAGTACCGAGCAGGCCACGAGGAGCCCAATGCAGGTTGCAATGAGCGGATCAGCCATTTCCCGGGCCGGCGCCTCTTCCAGCGCGAAGGTAAGAAGGACCATGGCACCAAAGAGCAGGATGGCGCCCGGCCAGTCAAAGGATACCGTGCGCCCGTGCTCCGGCAGCTCATCGCCCGGGATCACCCGGGCTGCAAAGAGGATCCCGAGGATCCCGATTGGTATGTTGACAAGGAAGATCCAGTGCCACGAGAGGTGCTGGGTGAGGATGCCGCCGATCGCCGGCCCGGCTGCAAAACCGATAGAGCTGGTTGCGGCAATAACGCCAAGTGCCATGCCGAGCATATCCGGCGGGAGGTACCTGACGCAGAGGAGCGGGGCAACCGCTGCGATCATGGCTGCCCCGAGCCCCTGCACGAGGCGCGAGGCCAGCAGGATCTCAAGCGACGGGGCAAACCCGCACGCAGCCGAGCCAATCGTGAAGATCACAAATCCCATGAGGAAGAGCCGTTTTGCAAGCCCCCGGTCCGCCAGTTTGCCGAAGACGAGCAGGAGCCCTGCCATCATCAGGAGGTAGGTGATGATCACCCAGGCGATCGTCCCGGTATCCGTGTCAAAGTACGTGGCCATCGTGGGAAGCGCCACGTTCACGATCGAACCATCGATCCCGTCCATAACCACGCCAAGAGCTACGGCTCCAAGGAGGAGCTTCTGCTTTGCGGGATCGGTAATAACGGAGGACACTCTTTAACGGTATTGGATGTAAAACCACATGAGCGTTCGGAACCCCGGAAACGAAAAAACCCGGATAAAAAAAAGATTAGCTGGTGTCGACCGGTGCTGCTACCGGCTCAACCTTGGACTTGATGATCTCTACCCTGCGGGTGGGGTAGATGGTCTTGACTGCCTTGAAGAGATCCCGTGAGATCTCGCCGGAGACAATGTTGTTGAGGAGCGTTGTCAAATCCCAGGCCTGTGCCTGGGCGGTGAGTGCGGACGTGATGACGCCGCGGATTGCGTGCTCCTGGGCAATGTTGGCCCGGGCAAAGGTGTAGCAGCTGATGGTCAGCTGGACCTTCTTGTTGTCCTTGGTCACGATCGGGACATGGCAGTCCACCCGGGAGCTCCGGCGCTTGACGAGCGAGCGGAGGTAGTCGCGGGTGACTTCGTGGCCTACGAATTCGGTGTAGGCAGCGTCGCCGGTGACGGTTGCGATCTTGAAGCTCATCTTGACGTGCTGCTTTGCGTAATCGTTGGTGATCTCGCCGAGCGTTGCGGTCATGATCCTGCCAACAACACTCTCAGCATCGTTTGCAATGGTATCGCCGATGTACGCCTTGCCGAGGTTGTCGGGGACGTGCACCTTGTACCAGCTCTTGGCTTTCCAGCCTTCAACTCTTCTTCCAACCTGTTTCTTCTTTGCCATAATATCACTCTTCTAGTATTGTCCTTTCATTGCGGGACTACTGAACATGCGTCCTCTGCAATTGCAAGGTTCATCAGGTAATCATCCACGGATGCGATAACCGACCGGAGCTGTGTTCCGGTGATGGTCGTTACGACACGGTCGCCGTCTGCAGTTGTTGTCATGCTGCGCAGGTTATCCGGCTTCAGTGCTGCTGCAACAAGACCGGCCTTTGGATGGATGGTGGTGATCCGGCCTTCGATCTGCATCATGAGGCAACCGCCTCCTGCCAGCCCTTGGTGAACTCCGCGATCCGGTTGCAGGGGATTGTTGCCCCTGCCCGGAGCACGTGCCCGCCACCGGTTCCCCCGCAGGCAGCTGCAAGCTCCCGGACCACGGGTCCGAGATTTGCGCTGGTACCCCGGGGGCAGCGTGCAGAGAGATGACAGGATCCCTCTCCCTGTGCGATGACAAGGATCGGGGATTCCTGCGGGAGGTCGCGTGCAAGGATATCTGCTACATCGCTTGCGAGCCTGGAGCCCTGCACTTCGTACACCCCGGTTGCACCGTCGTGTTTCCGCACGCTTTTCACTGCTTCGATAATGCTGACATGGTGCTGCCGGGTGATCTCCCAGGCAGTTTCGACCTCGCGGGAGGACCGCAGGCAGAGGGTTGCCCCTATGTCGCCATGGCCGGTCTTGCCGCAGGCGTCGATGACCGCTGTAAGCGCATGGGCATCCTCGATCACCTCGCGCTGGAGGTGGAACGTGTCGCCGTAGATGGCAGTCAGGCCCGCAAGGGTTGTCTTGCGGGATGCTTCGAGGATAATCCGGGAGAGCAGGACATCGAGACGGGTTTCGTTTGCGCCTCTTGCCTGGTCCCGTGCCCGGTCAAGGATGCCGAGAATGATCTCCTCGTCGCCGCTGATGCCGCTCAGGTACGGGTTCGTTGCCATGTACCACCGCTCGATCATATCCCTCCCCGGGAGTTTGAGCCCCCGGTCCGGCACAATGATCCCGTTTGCGATTCCCTCGTTGAAGATATCGAGGTTCTTGCCCGACATCTCCTGGCCGTCGCCGATGATACCGGGTATCACGAGGCCGGCAAGGTCGCGGTTGTCACCCAGCTGCTGGGCAACAAAGTATGCGGTGCCGGCTGCCGAGAGTTCCCGGTCGCCGTCGATCCCTGCAAGGCGCGGGTTTACCTGGAACTCGCCTTCGAATTCCGGCAGGTGGTGGTCGACCACCATCGTCGTACCCGGCAGGTCTTTGATGCCGGAACCGATATCGCAGAGAAGGTACGCTGCATCGCCGGTGATGTCGGCGGCCGTTACCTCGGACCGGACCCGGAGCCGGAAGCGGATCCCCGCCCGGCTCATGGCATGGCAGAGGATCGAGCCAGCGGCTATGCCATCGGCGTCGTGGTGAGCAAACACCTCGACAAACTCCTGCCTCCGGATCTTCCCGGCAACGGTCTCTGCAGCGGATTCAAGCGACATGGAAATTTTCCTGTGGATGATCTGATGAACACTTCAGCGGGACAGCAGGATTTCTGCATTCTCAGGCTTGTATACGAACTCCTTGGGCAGCCTCTTGCTTCCCGTGTAGTACTTAACCAGCCTGCGTACCTTGGACTCTACCAGCTGGAGCTGGCGCTTGTTGTGCAGGTCCTTCTTGTTCTCGCCCAGGTGTTTCCTGAGTCCCAGTGCCTTGATCATGAGATCGCGGAGATCCTCGGGGATCTCGGATGCGGCCTTGTTCTCTTTCAGGATATCCCCGATACGCTTGCCGGTGGCAAGTTTTACGTCAGGAACGCCATAGCGGTCCCGGAGAACCAGTCCGATCTTTGCGCTCGATGCGCCTTCCTTTCTCAGCTCCAGGATGATCTTCTCGATCGCCTTTGTGTCCGTGTTGGACCACGCGGGTGCCTGTTTCCGGTAGGGGCGCACGGAGCATGATTTGCCCCTTCTGCGGGCGTGCATTCGTGCCATTGTAGTAGCCTCCTAGATAGACTAGAACGTAAGTCCAGAAAAGTCGAGTATTGGTTACTGACTCCCTGTAATCCCAAAGCCAAACGTTTTGAGGCAGTGCGGTGTCGCACGTCGGACTTACATCTGTCAGCACATTGTTAAAAGTGCTTATCATCATTCGACGGGAGGTATAATAAGGGTTGCGGCTGGGGAACCAGGTAAAGTCCGTTGAATTGTCTAAGACCGATAGTAAATCCTGTCAGCAAAACGGAAACAATTGTGGCACCCTGCGACCGGATCAGACCTGCAGAAGTCCCGGAGATTTTCCGCATTCTCTTATGGGGATTGAGAAAAATATTTCATTCTTTTTTATCAGCAAATTCCCGGCATGCAAGTAACGTAAGGAACGGGAGAATCAGGATCCAGTAATGCAGGTATTGGCGGATAAGAAGCGTTCCTGATAACAGGATTACAAAGAGAAGGATTGCCTTTTCTGAGGGGGACCTCAGCCCTCTCCGGATAACACTCGCTGTGAAGAACAGGACAACCGGAAGCATAATGAAGATACTTGAAACCAGGTATATCGAATAGGAAAACAGGTTATTCGTCTGATAGCTTGGGATTTCTGCGATAGCCTGTCCACTCACATAGGCCGGTGCAACACCGAATGTCCAATACATTGCACTCATCATCGTATTGCTTCCATAAATCACCAGTAACACCCCAAACGACGATAAGCCGGTAATGATTGCCGGGATTATGAGGTGATGGAATCGCCGTTCTCGTTGTTCCCTCATCAGGTAAAGGAGGGGAAGAAGGCCGAGAATTGCATATTGTTTAAACCCGAATGCAAGACCGATACAGATCCCAGCAAAGATGTAATGTGATTTTCTTGCAAAGATGAATGCCAGCAGGAGAAACAGGACCGCAAACTGTTCGCTGAAAAGGAGATATCCCTGGGCAAAAGCGGCTACGATCAGGTAGAGGAAACCCGCAAAAAAACCCGAAATAATGCCATAGTCTTTGTTCCCGATATAAAAAATCAGACAAGCACAAATGATATTTATCGCGGTTATTACCGGGACATCGAGCCAGCCCGCTGGCTGTACCATGTCCATTGCTGACACAACAAAGAAAAGAAGCGGGGGTTTTGGATCAACGTAACTGACATAGGGAGTAAAGCCATTGATAATTATCCGCGCCATTGCGTGAAACCGTTCGGCATCGACACCAGCCCAGCCACCGGTATCTATCTTCTGCATTATCGCAGCGATTGCGATGGCGATAAGAACGTATGACAGTATTACTGCGCTAATCTTCAGGATTGTGCGCTGGTTGTCATTCATAGGATAATCCTTGTGATTTTATCGCTGGAATCAATGCTTAACAATCCTGTGGACAATCAAAAAGACAAGCGGAATTATCGCAAATACGCCCGGCAGAACCGGGAACTCCCGGCCATTGGTCAATTTTTGCATTGTCGCTGCCGAGTCGAGAAACAGGTAGCAGAAAAACGCAAACGCCATACCAGCTGCCAATGGCGTGTGCCGGGGATACCGAATTATAATATATCCAAGTGTTGCTACAGCCAGTCCTTTCCCAAGAAGGTTCAGCCCTGCTGGCAGGCCATCGAGTTTTATCCCGAAAAACCAGTCTTCCCAGTTGATAGTAAATACGAACATGAATGCGAGTGCGGATACTGTCAGGATTCCTAAAAGACAATACTTCAAAGAAATTAAGAGGAACTCCTCTGCTCGTGTGCTGTCCATGATTGTCATCCCCGGTTAGACGTCATAAAAAAATTGAAATTAATAATTATAGGTTATTTTTCCCATGTTCGGATTCCTGTCAGTGATGCCCATTGCGTGGTTCCATACATTGCTGACATACACCACTGTCGACGGGCCGTACGGAAGAGTGTTAGATCCGTGTTGTCCAACGACAGTGCCATAGGAACATCCATTATCCCAGTCATTGCCGAATTCAATGCTGTTGTTGTTGTAGATGAAGAAACCCTGGATGTCTTCAACCGTTCCATAAACACGGAGCCTGAACAGATCGTATGCGAGATCAGCAGCATAGGAGCTGGGAACATCTTCATCATAGAAGCGCCACTGATATAATGCCCATCCCGGACCAGAATTCCAGTAGACCCCGTAGAGCTGGTTACCGCCATTGACGATATACGGTCTCCAGCCTCCATCAAAACCCACACCGCCATAAACATCAGCGGAGACTTGGACTAATGTAAGGGAATTGGGCATGTATGCCAGCTGGGCGCCATTAGTAGGGTCCCGGGTTGTTTCCGGGCTGATGAAGACTGGTATAAGATCCTCTTCCTTTACTCCCATTTTTTCCTTGAGCTGTTCATAGGACACTTTTTTCATATGTTCCAGAACAATGATCTTTTTGAGATCCTCTCGCTCGTCTGCAGCGAGCTTCTGCCCGGTCTGCTTTTCAAGAGAATCAATAATCAGGTCAAGATTATTCTGGTATTTTTCAACCAGTCTCTCTGAGAATTTGGTGGAATTCTGTACAGATTTATCCGTTTTCCCGTCTTTTCCAATGGATGTCAAAGCACTATGGATTTCAGTATTTACTGGAGCAAACAAGGATACGATATCCCGATCTGCACCGGATAGCTGGGAGTGTGTCGCTGCATTCACCATCGGTACCATAGCCATCGCCGCCAGCAGCAATGCCAGCAGGACGACACCTGTTTTATGTAGTTGCATTTTTTTACACCTCTCTTGCAAATTTTTTCATACGCTACGCTCGCAGGACACGGGAAAACCTTCATAATGAGAGAAGATAATTATCTCATGCTTACGGGCAGGATCGGGTTCGTCAAGGGTCCAAACTTTTAGGAACCCGTCCTACGTTTATGGCAGGGCATCCAGAATTTCCGGCAGGTTGGTTGGCAGCAGAAATTTCAGGAAATCCTGCTATGTAGAAATATTCTTTTTATATTAATAATAAAATCGCAAAGCGACATGCCAAGCATTGAAAAATAAAATCAAAAGGTTAATAAATTGCTCTAATCGGGTCATAAAAACCGGGTCCGCGACATTTCCCTCCCCCACGGTATTCCTAAATACTGCCTGATACCTACCTCTCTTCGATCATGACCCCCCCGCCCATCGAAATTCACCCGGTCGGCTTCGTCCGCTCTCCTTACAAGGTCCGGGGCGATGCCCCGCGGCAGGGACGCCTTTCCGATACAGTATCCGAAATTGTGATCTCCCGCCAGTACCGCCCTGCCCTTCACGAGCTGGCGGGAAGGAAGCACCTCTGGGTTCTCTGCTGGTTTGACCGGGCCGATCGAACGGTCCTCCGTGCCGTCCCTCCTGGAACAAAGGCCGAGAAAGGGGTCTTTGCCATCCGCTCGCCCGACCGCCCGAACCCGGTCTCGCTCTGCCTTGTGGATCTCCTCTCAGTGGATGACGGAGTTCTGAAGGTCCGTGGCCTGGATGCATTTGACGGGACCCCGGTCATCGATATCAAGATGTACTCGGCAGAGATCGACTGTGTCCGGAACAAATCCAATGGTCCCCAGATACCAGAGAACGGGAGTCCGCGTTCGGACCCTGAAAAATATTAAAAATAGAGGGTCCCGAAGACCCTGGGCCTGTCCGCGTCTCGGCTGGCCAGTGTTTTTTTATAATCTGCTTTTTCGCTGATCCGCTGCGGGGATCTCACTGGTTTTTGATCAGCCGCGAGATATATGCCCTGGCCCAGAGGTAGGCAACCGTTCCGCCCATGACATCCCCGGCAACAATTCCCCACCAGACCCCGTGCTCGCCAAACCCGAGGGCAATGCCAAAGAGCCAGGCAAAGAATGCGATGAAGACCAGGTTTCTCAGGACCGTGATAACGAGCGAGGTCATTCCCCTGCCCGTTGCCTGGAAGATGGATCCCGACATGATCCCCGGGGGCACGAACGGGTAGAAGAGGCACATCGTTGCAAGGAACGCCGCGATCTCCGGTGCAAGGTGGGCGCTGTCGGCCGAATACGTGAAGATGACCGCTATCTGCCGGGCGAAGATGAACGTGATCGCGCTGACCGCAAGAGAGATCGCGATCCCGAGCATGATCGAGAACGTATGGGCAGTGCGGATCTTCGTATAGTTCCTCGCACCGTACGCAGCGCCGGCTACCGAGATGACCGATGTCCCGATCGCGATTAAGGGGATGATGGCAAAGAAGATGACCCGCCACCCGGCAGTATAGACCGCAACAGCATCGGTTCCCGCAGTTGCCACAAGCAGGCTGTTGATGAAGATCGCGAGGATTGCCATGAGGAAAAACTCAGTGCTTGCCGGGAGCCCGACCCCGAGGATATCCCGGACGGTTTTTTTATCCCACGCAAATGCCCTGTAGGATATCGTCACGTACGTGTCCTTCTTAAAAAAGAACCAGTAGAGGAGCACAACGGAGACCACGAGGAGCGAGATCACCATCCCCCACGCGGCCCCGGCGATTCCCATGCCCGCGGTATAGATGAGCAGGGGGTCGAGGATCATGTTCAGGACCGAGGACGCACCCATCACGTACATTGCCCGTTTTGCATCCCCCTCGGCCCGGAGGATCGCATAGGCAATGTTGGTGAAGAGGATGAGGACCATCCCGAGGAAGACGACCTGCCCGTACTCGATTGCAAGCCCGGCAGCGGCACCCGCCCCGAAGAGGTGCACGATCGGGCCGACAAGGAGGATCAGCGGGATGGTGCAGACCGCCGAGATGATGAGGGTGATGAGCAGGGCATGGACAGCAGCGTTATCCGCGCCGGTTTTATCTTTTGCACCGATCCGGCGGGAGATGACGGATGCCGCCCCGGCCCCGAGACCGCTGCCGATCCCGATCAGGATCATAAAGAGCGGGGTGATGAACCCGACTGCCGCAAGGGCATCTGAACCAAGCCCGGCCACCCAGATGGCATTGACGATGTTGTAGGTGGACATCAGGAACATTGCCACGATCATGGGCCCTGACAGCTTCACGATCGCCTTTTTCGGGTCCCCCGTCAGGAGCGATATTCCTTCCCTGACCTCCCCGTCAATCGGGGTTCCGGGTGTATCACCGGGAGGATTATTCGCCTGCATGGGTTTTATCTCCGGAATCCTGCATAATCCTGCAACTGTTCTTTGCAATGGTCTGCATCAGGGAGTTCAGGGTTGTTTTCTCCTGGTCTGAAAGGCCGGAACAGGCAAGCGCCTCCCATTCGCGGTTGATGGCCTGCAGTACGGGTGCAATATCCCCGCCTTTATCCGTGAGGAAGAGGCGGACCGCCCTGCGGCTTTTTGGATCCACGATCCTCCGGATATACCCGGCATCCTCGAGTTTTTTCACTGCCCGGGCTATGGTTCCCCTGTCAAGGTGGTAGTGCCGGACAAGCGTCTCCTGCGTGATGTTCTGCTCATGGTACAGCAGCATCAGGACCGGGACCTGGCCGGCAGAAAGGCCGTACTGTTTGAGACGGTTATTGAAGAAGATGAACCGCCCGCGGGTTGCAATGGATATGGCAGCCCCGGCGGGCATACTCTCGCACGCACAGGTTCCGGAATGCATCTCCAGTAATGGGTTTTTTGGGGAATAAATGTTGTCAATGCAACAATTCCGCAGGCCCGGTCTATACTGCATCAACCCCCGGTGTCCTCACCTTTTATCCCCTCCCGGAAAGAACAAAAATACTACTCATGGACAAGATCCCCCTTGAGGTGCAGGACGAGGAATCGCAGATACGGTTCCGCGACTGCTTCTCGGTCAGGTACATCCAGTCGGCGGCAGTACTGTGCCGTCTCGCGTACGGGATCGAGAAGGAATATGCGGGGCTGGCAGCACCCGTGACGCCGGATACGGATCTCCTGCTCCGGCATGAGGCATTTGTCCTCAACTCAGTCCTCTCCAGCGTTGCATTCCTTGAGTCCACCATCAACGAGCTCTATGCCGATGCAGCGGACGATGCCTATTTCTTTGCCGATGCCCGGCACGAGGCCCTGCTCCATACCATCTCCGAGGGCTGGCGAAACGAGAAGAACTTTGACCGGGCCCCGATGGTGAACAAGTACCAGAAGATCCTCTCGATTGCAGAAGTGCACCCGTTTGATGAAGGCGACCAGGCATTTGCGAACATCCGGCAGCTTATCGAGATCCGCAATCACCTCATGCATTACAAGCGGGAGTGGGTGGTTATCCAGGAGGGCAGGTCTCTTGGCAGCAGCGAAGGGACCACGAGCGAGAAGTTCGCAAAGATCTTAAGAAAGAAGTTTGCTGCAAACCCGTTTGCCCCGCGGAACCTGCCGTTCTTCCCGGACCAGTGCCTCGGTCACGGCTGTGCGGAGTGGGCGATCATCAACAGCGTCATTTTCACCGATGCGTTCTTCCGGAGGCTTGACCTGCCTGTACCCTATGACGGGATCCGGGACGAACTTTCAACGCGGTAAAATTTCTTTCCAAGGGATTGAAAAAAAATCAGGAAAAAAGGGTTCTGTTGAAACCCTCGCTTGCTTTTTTCTCTCCTCTCTCTCAGGAGCGTGACCCCCTCACTCCCCCAAAGGGGGATGCCGCCCAAGGGGAGCACCCCTTGACCGCCTTCCGGCACCAATGGGGATCAACCTTTTCGCCCGGTGGGGGCACGATGAGGCGCCCGGGCGATCCCCGCAGGGGGTGGGAATATTACATAATCAGAATACTCTTGCGAAACAGTGATTCGTATTCCAATAGATCTTTGATATCCTCAAACGGGATTTTACATTACAGGCTAAGGATATCAACAGAGCAAAAAAATGGATTATCTCTTCTTCTTCTCTCTGGCCGGCTTCTTTTTAGGCTCTTCTTTTGCCATGGACATAAGATCGATGATGTAGCTGCCTTCCTTTCCCACGCTCACGATCCTCTCGTCGCTCTCTGCCATCTTCTCGAGGTTCAGCTCGTACGAACCGGGGGAGACGATCCGGATGGTCTCCACCCGGTCGTACATCTCTACCTCTTTTTTGGACTTTGGTTCAACTATCTCGAGAACCTCTTCGTGCGACTCCTCGGCGATCTCCTCGATGGTCTTCTCTTCCAGAACATCCTTGTTGAGCTCGCCTTCCTTGATATAGAGGAACTTCTTGCCGCCGCAACTGGCACACCCTTTCAGGATCTCGGTTGACCCGTCCTTGTATTCCCGCCCGCATTTCGTACACTTGTGCGGCATTGGGCTCACCCGAAGTATTCGAGCATCATCTCGTAGAGGTCTTCAACGTTCCTTCCCTCAAGTCCCGATATCGCCACCACCGGGTGCTGGGGGAACGCGCTGCGGATCCGGGCCGGTGCTGCATCCGGGAGATCGATCTTGTTGGCAACGATGATGACCGGCAGGTTCCGGCTCTCGATGATCCCGATCATCATGATATTGACCTGCATGAATGGATCAAGGGTCGAGTCGAGCATGTATACGACGCCGTCAATATCCTCGCGCAGCCAGTGCATGGCTTCCGCAACACCCTCAGTTGCTTCCCGCGCACGGATGATCGCTTCGTCCTTCTCCATCCCGAATTCCAGGAACTCGTGGTAATCGATCTTGGTGGTCACTCCCGGGGTATCGACAATGTCCATCGTGATCGTGTTGCCGTTTGCCCCGGAGATGATGACATCCTCTTTCTTCCGTGCCCTGCGGGTCTCGTGGGGGATCTCGCTCACCGGGCCGACAGCATCGCCGGTCCAGTCCCGGGCTATGCGGTTGGCGAGCGTGGTCTTGCCTGCATTGGGGGGACCGTAAATACCGATCCGGGTCCGCTTCTTCTTGAAAAACCGGTTCAGGAAGTTAGAAAATTTCTTCTTTGCCGTACCAAACGTCTGGTAAAAAATTTTCATATCCCACCCCGCTGGTTACGCGTTGTATTCAGGTACAAAGAATTCACCATAATTCGTATGTAGTGTATAGAATACGCTGTTTATTAGGTTTCTCGTAGAAAAGCCCCGCGTCTCGCCGGTAACTGCGTTCCGGCCTGCCCGGATATTACTCACATGCATGGGAGCTTGCCTTCGCCAAATTGTATTTATAGAGGGATGAGGCAGTATGCTAATTGTAATCATCAGAATCAAGCACACCATGGAGGTGACTCATGAAAAAGACATCCAACGCAATCCGCTTCGAGACCCGCGTTCCTTTAAAAGAGATAATGCGGCACGACCCGACCACGATCAGTTCAGGTGCAACGGTGGCAAAGGCGGCAGCAGCGATGTGCCACGACGATGTAGGAAGCTGCATTGTCCTCAACCACAACCTGCCTGTCGGCATCATCACTGAACAGGATATCAACTGCAAGGTCGTTGCAAAGGATCTCAAGCCCAGTACAGTGCACGTGAACGAAGTCATGAGCACGCCACTCATTACGGTGAGTGCGGAGAAAACTGTCGGCGATGCCGCTCACATGATGGTGAAGCACAAGGTCAGGAGACTCCCCGTTATCGATGACACCAAGAAGGTCATCGGCATTGTTACCGTGCGGGATCTCCTGACCGTATCCAACGAGGTCAACGAACTCTTAACCGATCTTATCGAGATCAACCGGGAGGAGATTGTTGAACAGGGTATGTGCAGCCGCTGCAGTCAGATGTCTGATGATCTCAAGCGGGTGGACAGCATCCTGCTCTGCCCCCGCTGCCGCGAGGAGGACAATATTACATGAGGACAGCACAGGATTTCATCATCGAGATCCCTGTGCTGAAACCAAGCGACCAGATAACCAAGGCACGGCAGATCTTGAGAGATGACCGGTTCCGTGAAATCTATGTCGTGGATGAAAAACGAAACCTGCTCGGGTTCATCGATATCACGGACGGCCTGAGGGAAACCTCAACAAAGTCGAACGTGACAATCCAGGGATTCATCAGGGATGCCCCGATGGCCGCTCCCGAAGATTCCATCGAGCGTGCGGCAAAGATGATGCGGGAATACCATACCGACAGTGCAGCAGTCGTAAACCCGAAACCACGGCTGGTGGGAGGGATGCTCCTCGCAGACCTCTTCCCGGTCATCATCTCGCGGAGCGAGCTGCACGGGCTGGTATCCGACCGCATGACGGAAAAGGTGGTAACGGCAGATCCTGCTGACGAGCTGCAGCGGGTCTATACGATGATCATGGAAAGCGGGTATACCGCGTTCCCGGTGGTCAAAAAGAAACGGCTCGTTGGCATCGTCTCGCGGCGTGACCTCATCAGCACCCATCATGTCCGGTCGGAGCTTGCCCGCAATGCAAGGACGCCTTTAGAGGATGTGATGACCAAGGATGTGTTCACGATAAGCCCTGATGAACCCGTCAGCACCGCAGCAGAGATGCTCGTCGGGCATGATATCAGCCTGCTGCCGGTGGTGGAAGGAAACCGCCTCGTAGGCGTCATCAACCGGCACGATATCTTGGCCGCGCTCGCATAAAGACAAAAGAAACAAAGACGGTGTCTTTCCCGCACAGCCGGGAAAATCCCGTTATCATGACCAAATACTGGTCAGCAGACCAGATGGAGGGTGATAATGCACCAGAATGACCGTGGCGTCAAACAGGGCGACAGGCTCTTGAAGATGCAGGGAAAGCTCGACCGTGGCCCGGTTGAGTTCAAATCCCATATCGTTGAACAGGAAGGCGAGATCATGGCGATCGCCACCCGCGATGTCATATCAGTACCGCCTACGCAGAGTATCATCACCGCAGTAGAGCAGATGACGAAGTGCGGCTTCCGCCGGCTGCCGGTGACCGATGCCGGTACGGGACATGTGCGGGGTATCATCACCTCGGGCGATATCATCAGTTTCATGGGCGGGGGAGACAAGTTCCGGCTCGTCCAGGTCCGGCACGGGGGTAACCTCCTCCCGGCGCTCAACGAAGCTGTGCGCACGATCATGACCCAGCAGATCGCGACCCTGCAGAGCGATGCAAGGATCAGCGATGCCGTAGAGGTCATTGTCGGAAAAAAGATAGGCGGCCTGCCTGTTGTTGACAAGGATGGTGCCCTGAAAGGGATCGTGACCGAGCGGGACGTGATGCGGGTTCTTGCCGCACAGCGCAGCACCCTCCATGCCGAGGATATCATGAGCTCCGCGCTCCGGGTTACCGGGCCCGACAGCCCGATAGCTTCGGTTACGCGGGATATGACAAGGTACCGGTTCCGGCGCCTGCCGGTGGTCAGCGATGATGTGCTTTACGGCATTATCACGGCAACGGACGTCATGCGGTATCTTGGGACGAGGGAGGTCTTCTCCCGTCTTACCACGGGCAACTTTGCAGATGTAGCAGACCTGCCGGTCCGGAACCTGATCAATGGCGGGCTTTTCACCACGACCCCGGAAAAGAGCATCAACGAGGTTGCCCGGGACATGCTGGAGAAGAACATCGGGTCACTTCCGGTGATCGAGGATTCCCACCTGATCGGGCTTGTTACCGAGTTTGACCTTGTAAAGGCATTTGCAAAGGGGTGAAAAACCATGTATGCACGTGACGTGATGACCTCACCGGTCTACACGATCTCGCAAAACGAGACCGTAGCCCATGCAAGAAACCTGATGGTCCGGCACAAGATATCGCGCCTGCTTGTCATGGAAGGGGGCGCCCTTACCGGGATCCTCACGAAGAAGGATATTGCCTACCGCATGCGGCAGGGAGAGCCTGCCTGGCGGCGCCGGCCGCTCGATCGGATACCGGCAGGAGTGCTTGCAACAGAAAAACCGGTTACCGCAGGACCCGACACAATACTTCAGGAAATTGCCCGGCTCTTTGCCGCAAAGGGGATCAGCAGCGTTCCGATCCTGGAAGACGGGCTCGTTGCAGGGATTGTGACCAAGACCGATCTGATGAAATCCGCCCTTGTCCGGAATCTCCATGGCTCCGCCGGGGACGTGATGGAGGATGTACCGGTTGTCAGCCGGTACCATTCGCTGAACCATGTGGTCAGCGTGATGAAGGAGAGGAACGACAAGGTGCTCGTATGCGACGAGGAGAGCGTTCCTGTCGGCATCATCACCGAGACGAACCTTGCGTTCTACGAAGACGAACCAGGAATTTCCGGCGTGGTGGGAAAAGATGTAACCATAGTACGGCGCGGGACCTCACAGGGGAAGAGCGGCATGGGCCTGCTCTCGGTCGCATCGGTCACTGCCGGGGACGTGATGACGAGTCCGGTCATTACGGTACCCGCAAAAACCGATCTCCAGGAAGTAATCGCAATGATGGGCAGACACCATGTCAACAGTCTTGTTGTCATGGAGGACGGCACAATTTCCGGAATTGTAAAACGCGATGATATCATAAAGGAAGTGGCGAAATGACAAAAGAAGTTTTTATCAAGGATATAATGGCAAAGCCAATGACGATTGCAAAATCAGCAAAAATCACTGAAGCGCTTGATAAGATGCTTGCTGAAGGGATCGACCCCCTCATTGCGATGAACAACAATTCGGTTGTCGGGACCGTATCCCGGCAGGCAATAGCCGAGAAGCTGGGCAGCAAACAGAACTCCGATATTGCACCGGCAGCCATCCACGTGGCAAGCGTGGTTGAGGAGGACTTCACGAGCGTGTACCCGGATGAGAACGCCAATGTCCTCATCCCCCTCCTCCAGCGGTATAAACTGGTAGTGGTCTATGACCCGGACCACAAGCTCATCGGGCAGGTATCTGCCGGGGATCTCCTGAAGAAGTACTCGCCGGCTGATGGTATCGGCGAAGCGATCGAGAAAGTGATCACCATCGATGCCAGTGAACGGGTCGTGCACCTGCGGCGCCGCATGCTGGATGACAAGGTATCCCGCTTCGTGGTATCGGACCAGGACAAGTACCTGGGAATCGTTACGGAAACTGACGTGGCAATCGCGCTTCGGAAGTTCCGCGAGGCAGTGACCGACAATCACCAGGACCGCCAGATCCGGAACCTGATTGTCCGGGACATCATGAGCTCACCCCTCATCTCGGTCGAGCGGAATGCAAAATCTGCGGATGTGATTGCACTGATGCTCAAGAAGAACATCAGCTCCCTGCCCGTGATGGACAATGGCAGGCTCTTCGGCGTTATCACGCGCCGGTCGCTCGTGAACGCTCTCTGACGGGAGCATCAATTCAAATCTCTCTTTTTTTCAGTTTCTTACTCCTGGAGAAAATGTATTCGTTGAAAGATGATTATCCACCCTGTGCCAGCCCTGCCCCAAGTGAAGGCGGGGGTGCTGCGGGCATGCGGGGCGAATCCCCCGGAGTGTCAGGTTACCAGAAATGACTTCTAAAAAAGCCCCGTTTTAGTATAACCCCGGCGTAAACTCATCGCCACGTCTATGTAGATGTCCTGCCAATATCCTTTCCGGTTATCATGAATGCAGGAAATGTCCGGTTCCGGCAGATGCACCGGGATGAGATAGGGATTGCCGTGGACTGGGCCGCTCAGGAGGGTTGGAACCCGGGCCTTTCAGATGCAGAGTGTTTCCGGGCCGCCGATCCGGAAGGGTTCTTCTGTGCAGAAGCAGGCGGTAAGATCGTGGGAACGATTTCAGTGGTCAATTACGGTGACCTGTTCGCATTTTACGGTCTCTTTATTGTCGAACCTGCGTTCAGGGCGCAGGGAATCGGGATGCAGCTCTACCGGTACGCTATGCGCCATGCAGGATCCCGCATTGTTGGTTGTGACGGGGTTATCGCGATGGTGGACAAGTACCAGAAAGACGGGGGGATGTTCCTGCATAACAACAATGCCCGGTACGAAGGCCGGGGTGGTGGGGCGGCCCCCCCGGGCCTGGTGCCGGTCCGGGATGTCCCGTTCTCTGACCTAGCCGACTATGACGCGGCACATTTCCCTGCCCGGAGAGAGCAGTTTCTCCGCTGCTGGACCGGGCAGAATGGACACTTCGGGCTTGCGAAACTTGACCGGGACGGAAAAATTCTCGGGTACGGGGTCAGGCGGGTATGCCGGACCGGTCACAAGATAGGCCCGCTCTTTGCAAAGGACCGGACAACGGCCGAACTCATCCTCGACGGCCTTGTTGCCGGGATTCCCGGCGAACCGTTCTTCCTCGATATCCCGGTCCCGAACACGGCGGCTGTAGCGCTCGTAAAGGAGCGGGAGATGGTGCCGGTCTTTTTCACGGCCCGGCTCTATACGAGGCCGGAACCGGTCCCGCTCCCTCTCAACGAGATCTTCGGCGTTACTTCGTTCGAGCTCGGGTAGGAGATCCTGTTCCCATTTACCTTTATTACAGTATCCACCTGTTTTGGTAATACCTGTAATGCAGAGTCATGATATCCCGGCCCCTGTTTTTTAGTTCCCGCCGGAAACCCCGGGTTTATTGAGCACGGAACCGGTACGCGCCTTCCGGGACAAGGACCTCGAATCTTGCCCCGGCACCCGGCGTGCCTGTCTCGGTTATGGAAAGCCCGGTCATCTGGAGGATCTCGGCAGTCAGGAAAAGGCCAAAACCGGTGTTTTTACCAAATCCCTTATTAAAAATAAATGCTTTGTCCGACGGATTAATACCGACACCGTTATCCTCAACAGCAATCACCAGCCCTTTCATGCCGGGCTGGCAGGATACGGCAATGCGTGTCGCTTTTTCACCATAGCGCATGGCGTTGTCAAGGATATTGTAGAATGCCTTCGGGAGAAGGGGATCGGCATAGACCTCCACCTCAGGGATATTCATCTCTACCCTGATTCCGGAGAAATCAAGCCCGGCAACCGAGTTCCTGAAAACCGTCCTGATCTCCTGCCAGTGCGGCGCCTGTATCCCGAGGTTCTGGTATTCCCGGGTAAAGAGAATCTGCTGGTGAATCCGGTTGATAACGCCCAGCTGTTTTTCTGCCAGATTTTCCACCTCCCCGCCATGTGAATATTTTGAGAGCTCAATGTATCCGTTCAGGACCATCAGCAGGTTGAGCACATCATGCCGCGTGACACTCGAGAGCAGGTTCAGTTTCCGGTTTGCAAGGCTTAAGGATTCTCCGGTTGCCGCGAGCACCTTCTGCTGCTCTTCCAGTTCGCGGTTCCGCGCAACCAGGGTCTCTTCAGCGGATCGCAGCTCCTCGAGCGTCATGACCATCTCTTCATTTGCCACATTCAGCTCGGTTACCTTTTCTGCAAGTCCCAGCTCGACAGTCTTCCTTGCTGTTATGTCGGTCAGCATGGCAAATGATCCCTGGAATGCCCCGGCGCTGTCGAATACCGGTGTCCCTGAAATGATACACCATACCTCTCCCCCGCCTTTCCTGATAAGGCGGCGTTCATACCGTTCGGATTTCCCGCTGTGACGGGCCTGCACCCGCAGGTCGTGATCCGGGAGATCTTCTTGTGCCATGAATTCCGTGATAGGATGCCCCACGATCTCTTCTGCAGGATAATTGAGCATTTCAGCAAGCTTCTGGTTGGCAAAGGTCGTCACAAACCCGGAATCCAGCGCCCAGATTCCTTCATTTGCCGTTTCCACGATGCGGCGGTACTGTTCCCGGCTGGCCCTGAGTGCCTGCTCACGGTGAGACAATTCTTCAAAACTGCTGCGGAGTTCCTCTTCCACGACCGCGATCTGTTCGTACGCTTCCCTGAGTGCCTGTTCATTCTGTTTCCGTAGGGTTATATCGTCAAAAACCGTAGCAAACTGCCCTTTTTTGGGGGAATAAACAGAAATAGCGAAGTGCTTCTTCATCGGGGGATAAAAGGTCTCAAACGACTGCGGTATGCCGGTAGAAGCAACCCTGGCATAGAGCCGGAGGGCTTCTTGGCTGTCCGTGCCAAACACCTCGCGGCTTGTCCTGCCGGTGGCAGAATTGCGGGTGATGCCAAATATCCTTTCAAACGCGGGATTCACCTCGAGGATCCGGTAATCTGCCGGGTTGCCCGTATCATCGGTCAGGATCTCGCCCAGTGCACTGCCTTCGATCATGGTCGCGAAAAGCGAGCGGAACTTTGATTCGCTCAGCGAGACGGCTTTCTCACGTGCCGCCAGCTCTTCAAAGTTGTTGCGCAATTCTTCTTCCATTGCGGCAACCTGTTCGTAGGTTGCACGGAGTTCGATCTCCCGTGTCTTATGGGCGGTGATATCCCTGATGGATTCAATAGCCCCGATAATCTTCCCGTGGGAATCGAGGAGGGGCGATGCCTTGAACCAGAGATGGGCACCGTTTCCCCCGTTGAGGTTCGGGAAGAACCGTTCTGCTACCATCTGGCTCCCGATTACCTCGATCGAATCGTATTTCGAAGCGGTTGCCGTGTCATGACTGCAGATCAGGTCAATGAGAATCGGCCTGCGTTCGCCATACAGCGGGACAGAATATTCATAATCGCCCTTCCCGATGATCTCGCGTGCGGAGACTCCGGTAAGATCCTCCATCGAACGGTTCCATGCGATCACCCGGCCGTCGCTGTTGACTGCAAAGGTCGCGTCGGGAAGGAAATCGATGATGCCGGTCATCAGGCCCGCAGATTCCCGGAGGGCTGATTCAACCTGTTTCCTTTCCCCTGCATCCCTGAGGATTGCAAGGAGGTGGTCCCTGCCATTTACGCTGAGTCGGGTGAGACTGACTTCGACCTCGAATTCTTCCCCGCCAGGACGCTGGTGGCGCCAGTCAAAAATCCCCGGTTCACCGCGGAGTGCCTGTGAGACAAGAGTCCTCGCTTTCACCCCGGACTCACTGCCATCCGGCTGGAACCGGGGGGAATGTGCGTCGACACTGGTTCCGATCAGCTCGTCGCGGGTACAACCGAAGAGTTCGGCTGCTTTCCAGTTGCAGTCGATATAGATGTCCCGGTCCATTAAGAAAATGGCATCATTGGCATTCTCGAACAGGGCGCGGTACCGTTCTTCCGATTCGGCGATCGTCCGCTCGTTGCGTTTCTGCTGCACTGCCTGTTTGATCTTGTGTTCAAGCTCGGCAAACTGCGGTACCGCCCTGCCCCCTTTCTGGAGATAGAAATCTGCACCATTGTTCAGGGCATCTATCACAACTTCCTCGCGCCCCTTGCCAGTAAAAAGGATGAACGGGAGACCGGGATAGGTCTGCCTCACATATTTTAGAAACTCGATGCCGTTCATACCCGGCATCTGGTAATCCGAGACTATGGCATCGTAGCAGTTTGCAGAGAGCCGCTGCTGAGCTTCTGCTGCTGATGATACCGTGTCGATTAAAATTGAACCGGAACGCTCGAGGAATTCCTTTCCAATATCAAGGAGTGCCGGTTCGTCATCCACGTATAATGCCAGAATCACAATTATTACGCTCTCCATCGTTCCGTTGCCAAAAAACCGGCATTGCGTCTATTTCTCTTTATGTATTTGATGGACTGCCATAAAAGTTCACTGAACCTGGCACCCGGCCGGAGAACCGGCCCGGGTAGCACGAAGAGCATGGTAGGGCCTGGCTGTCTCTGTATATACCGGACCCGGTGAACAGGTTGCTTTGGAATGCTTGAAATTTTTTCACCTCCGACCCTTATCACGCAGACAGAATACATTATGGATATTTATCATCGTAAAAATGCCACAATACAGGATTCCGTGCCATGGGCGCTATGATGGGTCGGAGGTGAAAGATGTGCGGTTATTGGTCGGAGGGTGTGTAAAAAAATAAAAAATAACCTCGGATAGTCCCGCAAGCCACCTGTAGGGGTGGATCAAAATATCCCCACTGACACCCCTTACAAAAGGCCCGGACGGCTGGCAGTTGTCTACTATACATAATCTAAGAATATATCCTGCGACTGCGTGCCTAAGAATACTTAGTGTAACGATGAACGCCGTCTCCGACGGAGCGCTCCCGCTGCGGACAATGACCGGAATCGATAATAATACGCTCGATTTAGCTGAAGGGACTGGTTTTTTGTTCAGGAAATTATTCCTGCCCGGTGCCTGCCCCGTAACTCCCTCCAGCATTCCGCTTGCTCTGGTGCGGGTGATGGAAGCGGTGCTGCTGGCGGATGGATGTGCTGCACAACCGGCAGAATCTCCCCGCGATTATCATTAAATACACATACATACACAGAGCTGATCATGGCCACGAAAACCATCAGCATCACTGAAGAGGCGTACGACAGGTTGCGGGCGCTCAAGAAAGACGAGAAGAAGAGTTTTTCGGATGTGATCCTGGAACATTACCCAAAAAGGAAGAAGCTGTCTGATGTCCTCAAAGAGATCGGGGCAAACCCGGAACTCGCAGATTCGATTGAGATGGTTTCAAAGGAGATGCGGAAAGCAAAGTTACGCGAAGTCAGGTTCTGAAATGCCGGTTGCAGATACCTCATTTATTATTGATATTATCCGGCACGATCCTAAAGCCCTTGAAAGGCTGGAAGATCTGGAATCACAGGGAAAATCGCTGAGTATCACACCCATAATCGCCCTTGAGCTTTTTGAGGGGGCCTACCGATCTCTCCGGGTTGAAGAAAATGTCAAAGAGGTTCTTGCGATACTTTCTTTTTGCAACGAGCTCTCGTTTGATACGGATATCTACCATGCATTCGGATATTTGTCCGCCACTCTCCAGAAATGTGGCAGCCCTGTTGGTGATTTTGACCAGGCGATTGCTGCGGCAGCACTTTGTTCCGATGCAAAGATCATAACCCGGGATCGGCATTTTGAGAAGATACCGGAACTCAAGGTTATCGGGTACTGATTTTAATTGGAGATCCAAAAAAAAGTATTTTACAATATATTTGACCAATGTAACTGGTTTTCTTGTTCAGCTGTGGAGCGCCAGTTCGAGGTCATCGGTGAGGCACTGAACCAGGCGATCCAGCGAGACCCGGCTCTTGGCCGGACCATCACCGATACGTCCCGGATCATCGCGTTCCGGCACCGGCTCATCCACGGTTATGCAACGAATCACGGGTCGTGTAAGCTCTTTTTGAAATAACTGGCCGACATACTTAGATACGAAGAATAGTGTGTGCTGCACAGCTGCACAAACAAATAGCAGGGACAAGCGGGTCATATGCACTCATGAAGTTTTTCCGGAAACTTTCAGGAGATCCTCAGTGTTCCTTCCGGCAGGGAAGTCAACACAACACTTATTACCCCACCAATACTACATAATAAAGCACCATTCATGGAGCAGTGACTATCCACTGCGAGTGTCTGTAGAAGATGCGAGATTCCTCTGTTGAGGTAGCCAAGCCTGGTATGGCGCAGGTTTGCTAAACCTGTGTCCCCCTGGGACTCGAGGGTTCAAATCCCTCCCTCAGCGCTCAAAGAGAAAATCTCACACAACGAGGGGATTGGATGGCTCAGGAAGAAGATATCAAGTATTTCGTAAGGGTTGGCACCACCGATCTCGATGGTACCAAGTCCGTGAGAGTTGCCCTCACCGGCATCAAGGGTGTCGGCAGGCATACTTCCACGGTTCTCTCCCGTATGGCGAATGTCGACGAGTACGCCTCGCTCGGCCGCCTTGACGAAGAGTCGGTGAACCGGCTCCGTGTTGCTGTTGAACAATACATCACCAAGATCCCATCATGGATGGCAAACCGTCCCAAGGATGTCTACACCGGCGAGACCAAACACCTGTTTGGCGGCGATGTTGCCCTTGCAAAGGACGAGGATGTCAACCTCATGAGAAAGATCCGCTGTTACAAGGGCATCCGGCATGAGACCGGCCAGAAAGTCCGCGGACAGCGCACCAAGTCTACCGGAAGAACCGGCACGACCGTGGGTGTCAAGAGGAAGTCTGCCGGAGGCCAGTAATCATGGGATACCCAGGCAAGAACCACAAGTCTTACCAGACGCCCAAGCGCCCGTGGGAGAAATCCCGGATCGAGTCCGAGACCCGTCTCGTCATCGAGTACGGTCTCCGGAACAAGCGTGAGGTCTGGAAGGCACAGGAGCACCTGCGCAAGTACCGCAAGGGCGCCCGCAACCTTCTGGCTCTTGGATCGAGCACAACCGACAAGGCACTGTACGAATCCAAGAAAGAAGAACTCATCACCTCGCTCCAGAGAATCGGACTCCTCGGTCCCGACGCAGGCATCGAAGATGTCCTCTCGCTCAAGGTCCAGGCCCAGCTCGAGCGCCGGCTTCAGACCGTTGTCTACCGCAGGGGACTGGCCCGGTCGCCGAAGCAGGCCCGGCAGCTCATCACCCACGGTCACATTGCGATTGCCGGCAGACGCACCAGCATCCCCGGTTACCGCGTGACCCGGAAGGAAGAGAACGAGATCACCTACTCCGGAAAATCACCGTTTGTTGCTGACTCCCATGCCGAGAAAGAGCGGATTGCAAAACCCGCAAGCACGCCCAAGACCACCGGATTTGCCCGGCCCCAGGGGTATGGCAGAGCCGGGGGGAGGTAAGGTACCATGGCAGCAAATGACAAGGAAAAATGGGGTATTGCTCACATCTTTGCCTCCTTCAACAACACCATCATCACTGTTACGGATCTCTCCGGTGCAGAGACTGTGACCAAGTCGAGCGGTGGCATGGTTGTCAAGCAGGACAGGAACGAGAGCTCCCCCTATGCGGCCATGCAGATGGCAAGCAATGTAGCCCAGAACGCCCGTGAGAAAGGCATCGTCGGCGTCCACGTCAAGGTACGTGCACCCGGCCAGGGCAAGCAGCGCAGTCCCGGGCCCGGTGCCCAGGCAGCCATCCGTGCGCTCGCCCGTGCCGGCATGCGTATCGGACGTATCGAAGATGTCACGCCAATTCCCCACGACTCATGCCGGCCGAAAGGCGGCAGACGCGGAAGGAGAGTGTGATGGAGATCGATTTCGCCAGTCTGGACAACTCCCTCGCACGATTCACCCTCTCGGGAGCGAGCCCCGCATTTGCCAATGCCATGCGGCGGGCAATGATCGGTGAAGTCCCAACTCTTGCCATCGAAGATGTACGCATCTATGACAATACAAGCGCACTCTTCGACGAGATGCTGGCTCACCGCATCGGACTCATTCCCTTAACGACCGACCTTTCAAGCTATACAACCCAGGCCACATGCTCGTGCGGCGGGGCGGGATGCCCGGCCTGCACATCCACCTACACACTCAGTGTCGAGGGACCAAGGACGGTCATGTCAAGTGACCTGATCCCGCAGGATCCAAGAGCAGCCCCGGTGTACGATAATATCCCTATCGTGAAACTCACGAAAGGGCAGAAACTCGTCATCGAGGCCCGTGCCGTCCTCAATACCGGAAGGATACACGCCAAGTGGCAGCCGACGCTCGTATGCGGTTACAAGAACCATCCGGTTGTAACCGTAAACGACTCGTGCGATGCCTGCGGCCTCTGCGTTGATGAATGCCCCCGCGACATCCTTGAAGTAAAGGGCAAGAAAGTCGGAGTAAAAACTGGAAAACTCCCTGACTGTTCCATGTGCAAGCTCTGCGAACGGGCCTGCATTGCGAGCGGTATCGGGGACGAACCGGCAATCCGGGTCACCGCTGAGAAAGACCGCTTTATCTTTGTGGTCGAAAGCGACGGGTCCCTGCCGGCCAAAGAGATCATGAACCGTGCCCTTCTGTATATCAGGGAGCAGGCAGACGAGCTGTCAAAACAGCTAGGCGAACTATCAGGGGATGAAAAGAAATGACAAGAATTGTGGAGAAGACGAACCCCCGTCTGACCAACCTCATTTCGCTCTTGAAGAACAAGTCGCGTGAGAATGAGGCCAAGATCTGGCGCGAGATTGCCAGCAGGCTTGAGACCCCGAACCGGAATTATGCCGAGGTCAACCTGTCCAAGATCAACCGGTACGCCCAGGGCGGCGAGACTATCATCGTCCCGGGCAAGGTCCTTGGCAGCGGCGTGCTGGAACAGTCCGTCAAGGTTGCAGCACTGAATTTCTCAGCTTCTGCAACAAGCAAGATCAGGGACGCAAAAGGGCAGTGCATGACAATCGAGCAGCTCATAGCGGACAACCCCAAAGGCAGCGGTGTCCGGATCCTGAGGTGAAGAAGACATGGTTACAGTAATCAACGGTGACGGTATGCTTCTCGGGCGCCTTGCAAGCCTTGTCGCGCAGCGCGGCCTTGCAGGCGAAGAGATTGCTATCGTCAACGCAGAGAAAGCAATCATCTCCGGCAGCCGTGCCCGCGTGCTTGCCAACTACCGGCACAAGAGGGAACGCGGCGCCTCCGGCAACCGCTGGGGCCCGTTTGTCCCGCGACGGCCGGATCACCTCATGAAGCGTACCATCCGTGGCATGCTTCCCTACAAGCGCCCCCGCGGTGTCGAGGCAATGAAGAACATCAAGTGCTATGTCGGCGTCCCGGTCGAGTTTGTCGGAAAAGAGATGGAAGTGCTCGAAGAAGCACACATGAACCGTCTGAACAACCCGAACCACGTCACACTCGCAGCAGTGTGCACGTTCCTTGGAGCAAAGTTCTAGAGGCTGGTTACCATGGTAAAGATCATTAATACAAGCGGTAAACGCAAGACAGCAATCGCGCGTGCCACCCTCAAGGCAGGAAAAGGCGTGATCCGGATCAACTCGGTGCCCCTCGAGACCTATGGCTCCGACACCACCCGGATGAAGATCTCCGAACCGATCCTTCTCGTCCCGACCGCAGTCAACGGCATCGATGTCAACATCAATGTCGAAGGTGGCGGTGTCATGGGACAGGCAGAGGCGGTCCGGACCGCGCTTGCCCGCGGCATCATCAAGTGGCACAACGACCCCCAGATGAAAGATATCTATCTGGCCTATGACCGGACGCTGCTCGTCAACGACTCGCGGCAGAAGGAAGCGAAAAAGCCGCACGGCTCTGGTGCACGTGCAAAGTTCCAAAAGTCTTATCGTTAAACCGAAAGATATGATGAGAGGTTAAGTATCTTGATACCCGTTCGATGTTTCACCTGTGGAAAACCGATCTCCACAGCATGGGAAGAGTTCAGGCAGAGGCGGGAGAAAGGCGAGGATCCCAGAAAGATCCTCGACGATCTTAATATTTCCCGGTACTGTTGCAGGCGTATGCTCCTGACACACAAAGAGATCATTGATGAGCTCAACCCGTACCAGTAACCAAGACTGACTGTATGAGCGAGGGGTCGTAGGGTAGCCTGGACCATCCTATTGCGTTCGGGACGCAGTGACCTGAGTTCGAATCTCAGCGACCCCATCCAGACAATTATGAACACATTTTGAGGACGAAAATGCAGACGCAGACTTATACCCGGTATGAACGGGCAAGGATCATTGGAGCAAGGGCTCTGCAGATATCAATGGGTGCTCCGTTACTTATCACCACGACACGGATCGATCCGCTTGAAATAGCGATCGAGGAATTCAACAACAACACCATCCCCATTACCGTAAAGAGGAAGTAAGCGCATGACGACCATTGAGGTTATCGAGCTCCGGACCATCCTGGACAGCAGGGGCAACTCCACCGTTGAAGCCGACGTATATACCACGAGCGGTTTCGGGCGGTCAGCAGCCCCGAGCGGTGCCAGCACCGGGTCCCTTGAGGCGAAGGTCAGGCCGACCCGTGAAGCGATCGAGAACGCCTTTGAAAATGTCATCCCCGCCCTTATCGGGATGGATGCCACCGACCAGGAAGGATTCGACGAGCAGCTCCGGGACATTGACGGGACCGCCGATTTCTCCGGGATCGGCGCCAACATCTCGGTTGCTCTCTCTCTTGCAAATGCAAAAGCAGCAGCATCATCCATGGACATGCCGCTCTTCCGCTACCTGGGCGGGGCGTTTGCAAAGGAGCTCCCGCTCCCGCTCGGCAATGTCATCGGAGGCGGGGCCCATGCGGCAAACGCAACCGAGATCCAGGAGTTCCTTGTTGTTCCGGGCGGAGCAGCGGATACCGAGGAAGCGGTATTTGCAAACGCGGCCGTCCACCGGCATGTCAGGGACCTTTTGAAGAAACACAATAAATCCTGCGGCAAGGGTGATGAGGGTGCGTGGGCACCGCAGATTGACGATGCCCTCGCATTTGAGCTCATTGCCGAGGCGACCGGACTTGTTGCCGACGAACTGAATGTAGAGGTTGATATGGGGCTTGACGTTGCAGCAAGCCAGATGTGGGACGGGAGCGCCTACAAGTACCGCAAGACGGTGCGATCTACCGAAGACCAGATCGCCTATATCGCGGAACTTGTCGACAAATACAACCTCGTTTATGTTGAAGATCCCCTCCATGAGGATGATTTCGATGCCTTTGCCGAACTGAACAACCAGGTCGGCGACCGCTGCCTGATCTGCGGGGACGACATCTTCGTAACCCAGGTCGACCGCATCATGCAGGGTATCGAGAAGGACGCAGCCAACTGCGTGCTGATCAAGCCAAACCAGGTCGGAACCCTCACTGACACCTTTGAGGCAGTCCGGCTTGCCCACACCCATGGCCTGGACACGGTGATGAGCCACCGGTCCGGCGAAACTACCGATACAACCATTGCTCACCTTGCTACCGCATTCTCGTGTGTTTTCCTGAAATGCGGTATCGTGGGCGGA
>JBAZQF010000011.1:0-99307 GCA_041645355.1 Methanoregula sp. | reverse complement strand
GATATACCGGTTTGCTGACATTAGTTTGCCTCCTTAATCGTTAGTAGCATAACAATGTAAGGAGGCACTGTACCTTAGATCTTTTGGTCGAATTTACGTCTACAGGGATACCATTTCTACAGAGCCCATGTATTAAAAGCACAGATGTATGAACTCCATGCCGCTGATCCGGAGATACGGTTTACCTATCTCATTGGCAGGCACACTGACGGCACCTACTTCTTCTTTGTTGATTCAGAGCCCCCCGAATCCGAAGACTACTCACCTCCCGGGCAGGAATATCCCGAGGTCACTGCCCTTACCATAAAAGCATTGACCTCAGGCATCCCGCTTACGGACGGTCCGGATTCCGACCGCTGGGGTACATGGGTGAGCAGTATTGTTCCTGTTACGGACCCAAAGACCGGTACAGTAATTGCTGTTTTTGGCATGGACGTCGATGCCCGGAACTGGTACTGGCAGATCCTGGCAGCCTGTCTTCCCCCCCTTGCAGGGACTCTCCTTATCCTCGTTCTGGTACTGACCTTCTTTTTTATCCATCAGCGTAATGAACGCGAACGGCGGCAACTCAAGGCCTCGGAGACGGCAATACGGGAGAGCGAGGAGCGGTACCGGCTCCTGTTCACCCGGTCGCCGATCGGCATTGTCCATCTGGACAAGAACGGTGTTATCCTGACCGTGAACCAGAAATTTGCCGATATCATCGGTGTCTCCCCTGAGCAGCTGACCGGGTTTGACACCCTTTCTCGGATCCAGAACCCGGGCCTTGTTGCGGCAATCCGGGATTCACTTGAAGGGAAACCCGGCTTTTTTGAAGGTGAATACATATCTGTCCTTGTAAAAAAGCGATCGATTATCCGGATGGTTGGCCAGCCGATCGGTACCCTGGAGACCGGCATCACCGGGGCAATCGGAATATTCGAGGATGTCACTGAACGCAGCCAGATTGAGGAACGGGAAAAGCAGACTGCCCGGCTCTTCCTAGAGACCCAGCAGGCACTCGTGCAGATGTCAAAGATTCCCTCCGATTCCATTGATGATTTTATCCGGGAGGTTACCCGGACCGATGCCGTTACTATCAATGCGTCCAGCGTGAGTGTATGGTGGTTTTCTGCCGACCAGTCAGAGCTTGTCTGTGCAGACACTTTTGATCGTGTCCTGGAAAATCATACCCATGGTATGCGCCTGAGACGATCGGATTATCAGCGGTACTTTGCCACGCTCATGGAGAACAGGATCCTTGCGGCACACGATGCACACAATGATGAGCGCACGAAAGAACTGCTGGCCACCTACCTTTCCGTTTATAATATAACCTCGATTCTGGTTGTTCCCATACGCCGCGGGAGCCAGATGGTGGGGGTTATCTGTCATGAGCATAAGGGAGATGTACGGGTTTGGGACCCCCTTGAACAGGACTTTGCAGCATCGGTTGCTGACCTGCTGGCATCCGCTCTTGAACGTTCAGAGCGCAAATCTGCAGAACAGGCCCTTTTTGAGAGTGAACGCCATTATCGTAGTGTTGTCGAGGACCAGACCGAGTTAATCTGCCGGTTCAGGCCGGATGGTACTCATGTCTTTGTGAACAATGCCTATTGCCGGTTTTTCTCGGTTGACCGTTCCCGGGTAATCGGGGAGAAATTCTACCCGGAGATTCCAATGGATGATCGTGCGCTGGTTGAAAAGCACTTCTCACTGCTGACCAAAGAAGCCCGGGTTGCAGAAATAACGAACCGGGTAATCCTGCCGGATGGCCAGATCCGGTGGCTACGGTGGTTCGACCGTGCTATCTTCAACGACAAGGGGGAGATCACCGAATACCAGTCAGTTGGCCGGGATATCACGTGGCAAAAACAGATCGAGGAGAAATTATTTTTGGCAAATGAAAAACTCAACCTGCTCTCTAGCATCACCCGCCATGATGTCCTCAACCAGCTTCTCGTCCTGAATGGGTATCTGCAGCTGAGCAGTGAATTTGTTCGCGATCCGGAAAAAACGAACGAGTATCTTGAACGGGCAAAGAAAGCGGTCGCCACCATAGAGACCCAAATCAACTTTACGAGAGTTTACCATGATATGGGGTCACTCGCCCCCTCGTGGCAGAATGTAAACAACTGCATAATCCAGGCCAAAGGCGGAATCCCGCCGGTGGATATCAGGGTCGAACTGCACCGTCCCGGCCTTGAAGTGCTGGCCGATCCGCTTCTTGAGAAGGTCTTCTACAATCTTTTTGACAACGCAATCCGGTACGGGGGTGAAAAGATGACAATGATCCGGGTCTCATCATTTGAAACTGCCGAGGGGCTTGTCATTGTCTGCGAGGATGATGGCGCAGGAATTGCAGAGGCGGATAAGGGACGCCTGTTCACCCAGGGGTTTGGGAAAAATACCGGTTTTGGGCTATTCTTCTCCCGCGAGATCCTGTCTATCTCCGGCATAACCATCCAGGAAACGAGCCAGCCCGGCAGGGGCGCACGGTTTGAGATCCGGGTACCCAAGAGTGGTTTCCGGTTCACCGGCAACCCGTGAACCCTCAAGGAAAAATGGTTTTTCTGGTTCAACCCCCCGTTCTGCCGATTCCTCCCCCCCCCACAAAGTGGAATACTTCAACGATAATATGATCCAATCCGGTGTTCCTGCACGTGTTCCGGTCGTGACCTTCCAAAAAAGATGCTCTTTATTATTATTGGCAACCATCTTCTGATGGATGGTATCAATCAGGCCGGGTCCAATAACTGCAGGTGGTGTAACCCTTGACAATCACCTTGTCCTTGCAGCCGGGATCCTGGGTACAACCGGGTCATCGCTCTCGCGGATGCTCCTCCTTGGGGCCGGGGGAGTGGTAACCAAGTCTATCGGGCCGGTTCCAAAAGAAGGGCATGCCGGCCCCTGTCTCGTTGTGCTGGAAGACGGGCTGATGAATGCGATGGGCCTTCCCAATCCCTCAAAGGATTTTGTCGAGGAACTGGCAGGGCTTGCAAAAAAACCGGTAATTGTCAGCATCTTTGGCGGGAATGCTGAGGAATTTGCAAAAGTGGCCGGCTGGTTTTCCGGAAAAGCTGCCGGTTTTGAACTCAACCTCTCCTGCCCCCATGCAGAGGGATATGGTGCAGCGATAGGGAGCGATCCGGCTCTTGTAGAAGCCTGTACCCGTGCGGTCAGTAAAACCGGTATTCCTACATGGGTGAAACTGACCCCGAATGTGACCGATATCACGGGAATTGGCAGGGCTGCCGAGAAGGGTGGCGCGAGTGCGATCGTTGCCATCAACACGGTAAAAGCAATGCGGATCTCGACGGGTATCAGGAGACCGGTTCTGGGCCACGGGTTTGGGGGGCTCTCGGGACCGGCAATCTTCCCGATAGCGGTCCGGTGCGTATATGAATTGTACGAAGCCGTGAAGATCCCCATTATCGGCTGTGGCGGAGTCTCATCTGCAGATAATGTGATCGAGATGATGATGGCCGGGGCAACGGCGGTTGAGATCGGCAGCGCGGTCTATGGCGATGTCAATGTCTTTGACTCCATCAGAAAAGATCTTTATGCAAAAAACGGGATCGCCCCGGAAGAGATCGTGGGGTGCGCCCATGGCTGATGCATTGTCGGTACCTGTCACCATAGTCCGCGTGAAAAAAGAGACACCGCTCATACGAACTTTTGTGTTTGACACCCCATTTGTCTTCCGGCCCGGGCAGTTTGTCATGGTATGGGTGCCGGGTGTTGACGAGATACCCATGGCATTGTCTTCTGAGAACAGCATCACGGTCCAGAACGTTGGGGATGCGACTAAAGCCCTGTTTGATCTCGGACCCGGGAACAAACTCGGGATCCGTGGCCCGTTCGGAAACGGCTTTTCAAAGGGGGAAAAAGTGCTTGCAATTGCCGGGGGAGTGGGTGCCGCCCCGCTCCTGCCGCTCGCCCGGGCAGACTGCGTGATGACGCTGCTTCTCGGTGCACGGAGCGAGTCCGAGCTCCTCTTCCTCGACCAGCTGGATGAATGTACTGATGTTATCATAGCTACGGATGACGGTTCGCTTGGTCACCATGGTTTTGTGACCGCTCTCATGGATGACCTGAACCTTGGAGCATATGACCGGTTCGCGGTCTGTGGACCCGAGATCATGATGCGGGCAGTCCTCACCAAGGTTACCGAGAAGGGTCTTGCCCATAAAACAGAATTTTCACTCCACCGGTACATGAAATGCGGCGTAGGGGTTTGCGGGTCGTGCTGTATAGATCCGTCAGGTCTCCGGGTCTGCCGGGATGGCCCCGTCTTCTCAGGGGAGGTTCTCCAGAAGAGCGAGTTCGGGCATTACATGCGCGATGCCAGTGGCAGGAAAAAGAACCTGTAAATGGCTGGCATCTCTTCGATTAACCAGTTTTTTCAACCGTATGCGAACGGGATCGGGATTCTGAAGATCTCTTTTACCATGGTCACGGGATGGTAAAACCGGCCATCAGACAATTATATTGTCCGCTGCAAACCGGAATTCACCCTCCGGGACATGGATCTCGAACCGTGCCCCCTCTCCCGGCTCTCCCGTCTCCCTGATAGTGAGACTGGTGATACTGAGGATCTCGTGGGAGAGGAACATGCCATAGCCGGTATTCCGGTAATATTCCCGCTTGAAGATCTTATCCTTGGCATTTGCGGGCACACCAATACCATTATCCTCATAGATGATGGTAACCGCGTCCGCGTCTTTCCGGTACGAGAACCGGCAGACGGTAACTTTCTCGCCATGGCGCAGGGAATTATCCACAAGGTTGAAAAACACCTTCTCGAGAAGGTAATCTGCGTAAATCTCAAGGTTGCCGAGTTCATTCTCTACCCGGACATTACCCGTGTTCACATTTTTTATTGCACTCCTTACCGTTGCAGATACCAGCTGCCACTGGGGTGCATTGGCCCCGATGCTCTGGTAATCCTTGGTGAACCGGATCTGCGCCTGGATGAGATCGGTGAGCTGCTCAATCTTTTGGAGATGTTCGAGCACCGCATTTTCGGTTGTTATCTCCTCGGCAAGCGAAAGATACATGACGATAGCAGTGATCTGGTTGAGGATATCGTGGCGGGTGATCGAAGAGAGTGTATTGAGTTTCCTGTTCGCAAGCTGGATGGCGGACTCAAAGCGCCGGCGTTCCTGGATCTCCATTTTCAGGGCATCATTTGCCCTGAGAAGTTCGTCGGTCCTCTCCCGGACCCGCTGCTCAAGATCGTCTTTTGCCTTCTGGATCACCCGTTCAGCAAGTTTTCGTTCGGTGATGTCGATAACCGAACAGATCACGATGTTATCCGGTGAGAGGGATGCCGAGAGGAGGAAATGGCGGACGGTTGCATCGCGGGTTTGGAACCGGAGCTCGTTATCCCCGGTCTTGGTACGCGAACGGACCTCGCTGATGAAGGCATCCCTGTCGTAGGCATTCGGGAGTATCAGGGCAAAATCCTTATTGATGAGATCCTCTTTTTCGTACTTCAGCATCCGGGCACATTTGTTGTTGAGCTCCCGGATACGTTCAGTTTCAATATCGAAAGTAAAAATTCCCGCCTGCGAATTCTCGAATATTCCCCGGTACTTCCTCTCTTCCTCCCTGAGCCCCTCGGCAAACGATGATGTAACAACCCCGATTGTCACGAAGATCACAAACCAGGCTGTAGAGACGGCAATGAAACCCGGGTCAAAATTACTGAAATAATACACGAGCAGAAGATAAATCGTGCTCATGAAGAGCGAGAAGAGTACCCCCCATCGGGGATACTGGTATACAAAGAGGATGATTGGCAGGAAATAGAGGAACGGGTAAACATCATAGATCCCGTGGGTTAAGGAAAATATGGTCGAATATACTGCAAAGAACGTGGTTGCAAGGATGAGGACTGTCCAGAAAGCCTGTCGCCTGATTGCCGGAGTGACGATCATTCCTTCTCCCCCCTCTCATCTGCCGATTGCATGGTCTCGGCAAGCATCTTCTGTTCAAATCTCCTCCGCTCGAGGATCTCTGCCCGGAGTTTCTCGTTTATCTCCTCGAGATGTGCGGTACGGGCCCTGACCTGTCCCTCCAGGTCATCGAGTGTTTTTCGGATCTCTTCGTCGACAATCTTGCTCCCGGTAATATCAATGGCAGAACAGAGTACCCTGTCCGGTAATACCAGTACAGCTGAGATGACGAACCTGAGCACGGTTCCGTCTTTTGCCCTGAACAGTCCTTCCGTCTCCGTATTCCAGGGATCGCTTTTTACCCGTTGTATGAAACTCTCGCGCTCATCGGCATTGGACCAGATCAGAGCAAGGTTCGTTCCAATCAGTTCCGACCTCTCATAGCGGAGCCACTGGGTGCATTTGGCATTCATCTCGAGCACCAGCCCGGTTTGGATATCAAAACAGAAGATGCCGTCCTGCGAATTGTTGAGGATCTGGTGTATCCTTGCCTTCTCCTGCTGGAGCTTGGTTGCATAGGACGATACAACAACCCCTATGGTGACAAAAATGGCAAACCATGCTGTTGCTATCGCGATCTGGCCGGGGTTTGCAAAACCGAAGAGATAGATGAGGCTGATATACATCAGGCTGATACCAAGCGAGAAGAGTACCCCGCGTGCCGGATAAAAATAAACCACCAGTATGATGGGCAGGATATACAGGAACGGGAATATCTCGAAGATTCCATGGGTGAGTGAGAAGACTGTGGTGAGGATGGCACCGATGGATGCGGCAGCGATGATAAGAAACCGCAGCTCATCTCCTTTTTCCGTTGTCAAAGTATCTCTCACCCGTTCTGCTGCCTCGAAAAACCGCCCGGTGTTCCATTCGCGCCAGTGGTAATGTATAGTCGGTGACTTTACTACATATATTTATACAACCCCGATTTAAAAAAAGGGTTTGGGTTCATGGTCATTGAGGGAAAGGATGGATGTCCGGAAGACCGGCATTGATCTTTTCAAGATCCTCGAGCTTGTTGATATTGGTGAACGTACGCAGCTGAGGATCGAACTGCCTGAGTTCCTCCACAGGAATATAACGGGTCCTGATGCTGCGGATCATGGGACGTAATGACAGGGAATCATGATTTTTTAAGTAATCCATGAGCACGGATCGGCGGTAAACTGCATGGAGTGGTTCTATCATGTCAAAGTTCCAGCTGGGTATCGCTGCATCGTACGTACCAAGAGCCTCAAAGAGAAACCTGACAACCCCGCTCTCGATGCAGGGCATGTCACAGGCAGAAACAAAGATGTAATCTCCACGGGCTGCCATGGCCCCGGCATGGAGTCCTCCGATAGGCCCGATGCCGGTGCGGATGTCGGTGATGCACCGTACTCCTTTGAGTTCCTGAAACCTTTTACACTGTTCCGGGTCCCGGGCAACAAGGATGATCTCGTCTACAACCGGGCGGAGTGAATCGATGAGACGCTCGATGAAGGTCCTGCCCTCGTATACGAAGAAGTACTTCTCCTGCCCGTTTGCGCGTCTTGCCTCTCCCCCAACGAGAATTATTGCAGATCTCACCCGTTCACCTTTTCAGAACATGACATGAAGGGGTCTGTGGAATGGCTGGACCCGCCCATGTCAACGAACTCTTCCTGATTACTTAGATCTTTTTGCACATAGTATTTTACGAAGACCTTTTTGTTCCAGCAGAAGAAGTGCCTCTTTGATCTCAACCGAAGGAGAGAACCCTCCGATTCCCCGGGCTGCCACGATTCGGTGGCAGGGTATAATGAGCGGCGCAGAATTCCGTGCCATCGCCTGCCCGACAACCCGGGGCCCGGTTCCGGCCCGCAGGGCAATCGTTCCATAACTTGCTGTCTCCCCGTACGGTACCTTGCGGACCTCCTGGTAGATCCGGCTGTAGGTCCCTTCGTCATGAAGCGAGATTGCGTCGAGAGTGGTCAGGTCAACCGGCATTCCCGCGCAATACTGCCGGATGGGTTCAGGCACAACCCCGGAGATGCCCTCGCGGGCAAACCTGACCCGGTGGATACAGTCACCGCACCAGTGGACCTGCACATGCCAGAGCCCGAGCCGGCAGGACCCGCTTCTCATTTCCATGATCCGATCACGTCCCGGAATTTTGTTATATCGCATTCGATCATCTCATCCTGCATCCAGCCGGGCAGGGCACCCCGTACCCGTTTTTCAAGAAACCGCTTCTCGGCAAGAACAAGGACGCCCCGGTCTTCGGGTGTCCGCAGGACCCTCCCGAGGGCCTGGAGAGAGCGGTTGATGGCCGGCAGGGTATAGCAGATGAACTCTCCCTCATCTCCGAACTTGTGCCGGTAATACTCGATCAGCATCCTGCGCACCCGGTTGAATGGCGCAAGCGGAAGACCTACCACCATTGCCCCGTTGAGCATCTCGCCCCGGTAATCGAGCCCTTCGCTCCATTTGCCCCCGGAAACGGCGAACATAACACCCGATTCTCCCCGCGACGGGAGTGAGAGGAACTGGGTGAGTGCTGATCCGGCTTCCCCCGCATCCCGTGGCTCGATGAAGACCTTCCGGTTGCGGAGGTGCGGGACGGCAAGGCCTGCGTAGGTTTCGAGGATCTGGTAACTGGGAAAATAGATCGCCCGGTTCCCTTTCAGCAGGGAAAAAGCCCGGATATAATCCGTGATCCTTGTGGTGTTCTCCTTGTTCTGCCTCATCGAGTACGCGGTTGTGATATCGTTTGAGCAGGTCACGAGCCGGTTTTCTTTTGGGAATGCATTGGGCAGAGCGAGAGTGGTAACGGCAGCGCTTCCAAAGTAGTAGCGCCTGAAACTCTCAACAGGCGAAAGGGTTCCCGATATCAGGATACAGCATGCATGGGAGCCGCAGACATCCGAAAGGGAGGCGGCAGGATCGATATTCCGCACTTCGAGAGTTATACCCGTTTCGTTCTTCTGGTACACGGTCAGGAAAGCCGTATCGGTGGCCGACTGCGCGAGGCGGAAGAGGAACTCGGTCAGCCGCTCGATAGCGGTCTCCCGGAACTGCCCGTTCTTCTGGCTGTTCTCCCGGATCACCTCTGAAATTCCGATCAGGTCATCGACGATCTCGTCCATATTCTTGTACAGGGATTCTTTGATGATCATCCGGTTGAAGATCGCGGGATCGAACCAGTCTTCCGCTTCCTGGGAATTCTCAAGCCCTTTCATGAATTCCGTGAGCCTTGGAAGGACGTGATGAACCGCATCTGCCCCTTTGTGGCGTTTGCGCATCCCGGTGAGCTCCCGTGCTGCCTGCTCCAGATCGCGCTGTTCCAGCTCAACACTTTCAATGCCGGTGATCACGTCCCCGCAGTTATGCGCCTCGTCGATGAGGAGGAGGACGTCCTGCGGTTCCACGCCAAGGTTTGCATAGAGCTGCTCGCGGATCTCGCGATCAAAGAGGTGATGGTAATTGAGGATCACGATGTCGGTGTTCCGCGCTGCCTGCATCATCAGCTCGTAGGGGCAGATACCGGCACAGAACTCCGCGAGTTCCCGGGGAGGCACCGGGCTTGCAATCACCCGGTCAGCTTTTGTGCGGAGAGCAGTCGAGGGAACCATCTTGACGCCCATGCTCTCGGCGGGTACGAACATTTTGCTAGCTATGTAATACGGGCAGAGAAGCGGGTGCTCCTTGTCCATCAGACGGATCTGCTGGATAATGAACGGGTCTTTTGCCGGCGTGAGGGCCCCTTTGTCGGCCCGGTCCCTCATCAGCGCATTTGAAAACTTCTTCACCCCTTCGCACCTGCGGTACACGTCACCTTCCCCGCCAAGCGGGCACATGCTCCCTTTTCCTACCAGGTACACGCTCTTTAAATCCGGTCTCTTTTTCCGGACAAGTTCGAGCTCGCGGATGAATGTGGTGAGCTGGCTTACCGTTCGGACCGCGATCACGATCTTCCGCTTGTTCCTCTCGGCAAGGAGGGATGCGACCACGCTGGATTTCCCGCTTCCGGTCGGGGCATCGATCATCGCGATCCCGCCAGCCCGGGCAACCTGTGCTGCGACTTCGAGCATATGGCGCTGGCCCGGCCGGTATTCGCTGTACGGGAAGTAGGTATCGATGCTCTCCATTCGTATACGTATTGGCGTTCGTGGGTTTTATGGGTGTGGGGGTGCGGGGTGAAGGTAAAAATGAATCAGATGAGGAGAATTTCGGAAAACTACAAAAGAAAAACCTGGCTCTCACCAATGGTTTATGTGCAATATACCGGATGACCGTACAATGTTGTGGAGTCCCTCATCCGCTAGAAGGTACTGGTTCTTGTGTAAGTTCCTCGAGTCTTGCTGCAACTTTTTCGAGAGTGGATACTTCTAAAAAGATGAGAATATTGCCCGAGATGTTGTGCTCATCAGAGGTGAGCCTGACCCGGAAGAGGATCACATCATCCACCTCAACGGTCATCTGGGCAATGAGCGATGTGATGGCTGCATGGGCCATATCGAAGACCAGGATCGGCGGGGAGGGGAGCATCATGAACCCGAGCAGGTCGGATGTAGCGCTCAAAAACGATGAGACCATGATGTTTCCGACCTCCAGGATGGCGCTCTGGTCCATCTCGTTGAACGGGTGTTCGGTCTGTTCGGAACCCTGGATAATATTTGCGGTTCTCAAGGCCGAATCCCGGGGAAAGTGCAGGACTAAAAATCCGCCGTGGGGAATATCCCCCTGGAGCTCGAAAATGACCAGCGTTGTCAGTTCATCGGTAAGAAAATCCCCCACCCGGGAGATGTCCACGATATTGATCTCCGGCACACTCATCCCGATCTGGGTATCGAGCATCTGCGAGAGGGTCGTTGCCGAATGGGCGGCACCGATATTTGAGAGCTCCCGCATAGCATCCATCTGTATTGCGGTAAATTCCATCCTGCACCCCACCAGAGCAGGAGGGCGTCCCCCTGCGGTCCATCCCCGTGCACCCGAACAACACAGGCAATGTAGGTATGAGGGGATGTATTTCCGTATCATTTATACTTTGGTATGTCAGGGATCCAGACGCCACTATCGATCCGGAACAGATGCCCCCTGGTATCGGGCTGGTAACCGTGGAAAAAAACCGGGAAATTACCGCCGTTGTGTTCCCCCGCCGGAGACTCGCTCGAAATCAATGAATCCCTTTGTGGGATCGGTCCTGATCAGCCGGACACGGATCTTCATACCTACCCGGAGACCGTGTTCGTTCTGGATCACTTTCCCCTCGGCAGGAGGATCGAGAAGCCTGACATAGGTCCCTTTCTCTGTAGCACCCGTCACCAGGGCATCAAAAATCTCTCCTATCCTGCTCCCAAGGAGGACTGCTGCTGCTGCTTTTCGCATGAACCGCTCCGCCTTCTTTGACGCCTTCTCGCGATCAGTGAGCCAGGCTGATTCATCAGCGAGGTCATCGGGTGAATACGGGCTGGCTCTCCGGTCAAGCACCCCTTTGACCAGGCGCTGGTTGATGAGATCGACATACCGCCGGTTCGGGGCCGTTGAATGGGTATAGTCCGTTACAGCAAGCGAGAAGTGGCCTGTCGGGGGAGTGCCTGGGTCGAGAGCCAGGTACTCTCCCGGGCCAAGCAGTTTGATGATCGTGAGCGAAAGGTCCGGGAATCTTTCAGGATCGCGGGCTTTTTGCTGGAAAAGAAAGTCGGAGAGTGCTTTCACCTCAGGTTCCTTTGGTAAATTCTCCCCATAGCTTGCAGCAGTGAGCACGATCTCGTCCCAGTATTTGGGCACCCGGACGATCCGCTGGATCATTGATACACCGGCTCCCCCGAGGAACTTCACCAGGGTCCCGTTTGCAGCCACCATGAACTCCTCGATGATGCTCCGCGCCGGGTTCTTCTTAATTACCACAATCTCCCTGACCGTGCCGTTCTCGATCACTGCTTTCGGCTCGATGGTATCGAGGTCGAGGGCCCCATCAGCAAGCCGCCGTTCCTTGAGCAGCTGTGCAGTTGTATCCTGGAGCCGGATCTGGTCTTCCATTCCCGGAGTATCCCGGATCGCTGCCGGGATCTTTCCGGTCCCGTCAAGCCAGTCGCCGACCTCTTCGTACACCAGTTTTGCCTTATTGCGCACGAGGGCCCGGTACACAATCCCCGGCACGAAACGGCCATCCGTCGTGACTGTATACTCGGTGACAATCGCCCGGTGATCGCGACCTGGCAGGAGGGAAGTGATCCCTTTTGAGAGCCGGTCCGGAAAAAGCGGGAATACCTCGACGTCGAGGTAAACTGATGTACCATTGTGATTTGCGTACTGGTCAGCTTTGGAATTCTTCGGCACATACGCGTCCACATCCGCAATGGCTACCCGCACATGTACCGACCCGTCCGTTGTCTGCTCGCAGTATTCAATCTGGTCAAGATCCTCTGAATCGCTGTTATCTATCGAGGACCAGAGGAGCGAACGCAAATCCAGCGCCTCCCCTTCATCTAAAGGGGCAGTTTCATGGATGCCATCGACCTCCCGGATCACTGCAGGGGGAAAGGCCGGGTTGAACCCATATTTCTCCATGGCTGACCTGGCAATGGCTCTGAGATCCGTGGTGGCATGTCGTTTCATGATCAGAGGAGTGATTTATCCGGGTGCTTAAATAACCCGTGGATTGCTGCTCTGCCATGAAATGATACCCTCTGCACAAGAAGCATACCTGCAACCGGTTATCCCGCTTTTTTAAAACAGCACCGTGGATCAGATGCGGTATTTCCGGTAGAGTGTCAGGCAGGCAATCAGGAGCACGGCAAGGAAAATGCCGTAGAGAAGCGGGTGCCCTTCAAGAGAAAAACCGTTTTGTCCCGCGTCTTCGGCTGCACCCGTCCCGGAAGTGATCCCAACTGCAGACGAGAACCTCTCTTCGATTCCGACCCCCCCGGTCATGTCTGCGACAATGATAGCGATCGCAATGAGGACGAGTGCGATGACAAGAAAGACCAGGAGCCCGGATCTGTCCGCTGCCGGCCGGGTATCGCTCATTTTCCCGTCTCCCCCAGCAGATCCGGCCGGACCCGGCCCATATAGGTGACAACGAGGCCGGTGATGAAAGCCTCGATCACCGCCACCCCCATGTTGATCGCAAAGATGAGGGAGAGCCCGCCAAGGATCTGGGAGTTTGTCTGGCTGACTCCCTGGATACCGGAGATGAGTATAATGCCGATCATCAGGCAGTTGCCGACAAAGAGCCCGAGAATGGTCGCGATGCCGGCCCGGGCAAAGAGACCGGGGATCCAGCGTCTGAGGAGCCGGAATGTTGCATAGGCAACGAGTACCTCAGAGAAGTTAACGAGCGTGTTTGCCCCAACGAGTCCCCATCCCCCATGGCCGATTGCAGCTGCAAGAATATTGGTGATGAATACAACGAGCGAGCCGATGACCGGGCCGGTCAGGATACCTATGAGCGGGGTTAAGTTGATGTGCACTCCCCCGGCAATGGGAATATTGACCTGGAAGATTGCAAACGCTGCAGCAGTACAGAAAGCTGCAACCGTGATGCGCCGGGGATCCGGTCTCTTTGCCGCACGCAGGAAGAAGAGGGCGATTCCCAAAAGCAGGATGGCAAGAGCCCACCATACGATCACCCACAGGAGGGAGAATGAACCGTCCTCAAGATGTATATGCGCCATGACAAAGATCTCCAAAAATCCGGGCAGCAAAAGCCGGGATATTGTATCCAGCTTTTGCGGGAGCGGATATCAAGATTGCGGGTTTTTTGGGGTGATCCCAAATTTACCAGGCTCTGACCTATTTCCCAATCCTGAGAAGGGCCTCTGTCAGCTCATCGCGTCGAACCGGGCGGTCAGCGGGTGCAGACCCAAAAGCGCTGCAGAAATCCAGGTACGTGCGGACGATTGCAGGCAGGGAGAGACCGGCTTCATGGACCAGATCCGGATTATAGAAGATCTCCTGCGGGGTTCCCTGGGCAAAGACCGCCCCGTCCCGCACAAGGCAGATCCGGTCGGCGATCCGGGCTGCAAGGTCGAGATCGTGGGTGGCAATGACAACCGAGATCCCGAGATGGTCACGGAGATCGACGATAATAGACTCGACCATTGCCGTATGGATGGGGTCGAGATCCGAGGTTGGCTCATCCATGGCGATAACGAGCGGTTGCATGGCCAGGATCCCTGCGATCGAGATGAGCCGCTTCTGGCCGCCGCTCAGGTAATTGGGAAGCCGGCTTACCAGATCCCCGGCCCCAACTGTTGCAAGGGCCTGGAGCGCCCGGGCTTTTGCATCAGCCGGAGGCATTCCCATGTTCAGCGGGCCGAACATCACATCATCGAGCACTGTCGGGGCAAAGAGCTGGTCATCCGAATGCTGGAAGACAAGACCAACCTCTTTCCAGAGATTCTCCTGCTCGCCTTCCGAGACGGATCTTCCGTTCACCCAGACCCTGCCGTCGGTAGGCCGGAGCAGTCCGTTGAGGTGCTCGATCAGGGTGGATTTCCCTGAACCATTGGGCCCGCAGAGTGCAACGATCTCTCGCTTCCGGACCGAGAAGCACATCTGGTGAATACCGATACTTCCATCCGGGTACACATGGCTTGCGCAGTCAACATGGATAAGCTCGTGTTCCGGATCCAATGGTGGGCAATGGGATGCTACAGGATTCTGGCTCTGGTCTGTCATACCCTACCACCCCCGGTACGGCGAGGTTATCACAAGCACACAGGATACAATACCGAGGATGATGAGCAGGGCGAATCCCGGAAGCGCCGGTCGGGGCACGTCTTCGTACGAGGTATAGGACCCGGTATAGCCCCGGGCGGTCATTGCCTTGTGGACGCGTTCCCCCCGTTCAAAGGAGCGGATGAATACGAGAGCAAAGATACCGGCAAAGAGCCTGCCTTGCATCCGGATACTGTGGATAAGCCCCCCTCCCCGGGAGCGGACGGCCCTGAGCATGGACGCAATCATGGACAGGGTCAGGAAGAGGAAGCGGTACGCCATGAGAAAGATCTGGTCGAGCGGCGCCGGAAAGATATGCGAGATCATACCGGCAAAATGCCGGTACCTCGTGGTCATCAGGAAAAAGAGCGAGAATGTAACGGAGATAAATGCTTTGAGGGTCAGCGTCACGATCAGGATGAGACCGTTATCCGTGAGCGTGAGCACAAAACCCCAGACGGAAACCGCTGCGAGGGGTGTACCGGGCTCGGTCCAGATCAAAATCCCGGTGAGCGACAGAACGAAGAGGAAGGGGAGGGCGTACCAGGCAACAAGTTTTCTGAGCGGGAGCCGGGCTGCTCCATACAGGACAACGACGATGATATACATGCCAAGAAGGAAAAAGAGGTTGCGGGTGAGGGTGATGGCAAGGACAATGAAGATGAGGCACCCGAACTTTGTCCAGGGGCTCACCTTTGAGAAGAACGAGGCCTGCTTCTCGGCATAATATGTGATGAGATCGAGATCCGGAATATGGGTGGAGAATGCGGTAGAGCTCATGATGAAGTTACTTCCGTCTGCGAATCATTTGTCTGTACGTGGCTAAAAAAACGGTGGGGATCGTCTCATCGGACATGGTCAAGGCACCCGGTGTCGTGAGTTATCTCCCCGCAGACACCCTGCCGGGGGTGCCCCATGGCACAGCACATCCGGTCTATGGCGTCTTTCGAGACCAGGCTCTCGAACCGCGAGACCTCATCGCATGCCTGTTCGTCAGAGAGGCCGAAGTGGGTGAAGATGAGCGAGAGTATCCGGTGTCTTTTTACCAGAAATGCTGCATATGACCGGCCTGCGTCGGACAGGCGGACACCGTAGTAAGGAGTATGGGTGAGCAACCCATCATCGACCAGTTCGCTGATGGTCTTGGTTACCGTGGACGGATCCACCGAGAAGCGTGCGGCGAGATCGTTTGTCCTGACCTGTCCCTCTTTCTCGCAGATGAAACGGATATAGGCTGCTTTCCGGGGCGAGAGCCCGAGGCCATCACGGATTTCCATGGCTAGTGATTATACGGCGGTTCTGAAAAATGTTTGGTATAATCCCAAACTTTGCATTTTTTTAGGAAATCACGGACCCGGCCTTGTTTTTTTTATTGTTTTTATTCAGCTTTTTCATGTTAAACCTGAACCGGAATGGGGGGGCACTCCAATCCCCCGGACCGGATTTTTCCGAACTGATATAATCCCCGGGCCCCTATTCTGTTCACACAATCTGTCCAGCGTTGAATTACCATGAAAGAACCTGCCATGATCCCCCTTGAAGAACTGGAATCCCTTTCGGGTATTGCCGGTATAGCCTCAAAAGACGCCGGGAGGCTTCGTAATGCCTATGGCGCCAATGCCATGACTCCCCCGGTACGTGAATCCCTCTGGAAACAGTACCTGGAAAAATTCAATGACCCCATCATCCGGATCCTGCTCTTCGCCGTTGCCGTCTCGACCATTGTCTCGGTAATCAGGGGCAGTGGGCTCCTTGACACAATCGGGATCATCCTGGCAATCCTCCTGGCCACCGGCATAGCGTTCTTCAACGAGTACCGCAGCAGCAGGGAATTTGATGTCCTCAATGCTCACCGGGATGATGTTGCCGTCAAGGTTATCCGGGACGGTCACCCCTCTTCCGTTCCTTCGCGTGAGATCGTGGTTGGCGACCTGGTGCTTATTGAAGCAGGCGATGCTATCCCAGCAGACGGTTGGGTGCTTGCATCCGATGATCTCTTTTCAGATGAATCCGCCTTCACGGGTGAGACGGAGCCGGTTGGGAAATCTGAAAAGGACAAATTGCTCAAGGGTGCGTTCATCACTGCCGGAAAAGGGCGCATGATCTCCGCCGCTGTCGGGGACTCTGCCCAGATGGGGGTGATTGCGGCCTCTCTCGGGATTGACCATGCCACCGCAACCCCTCTTGAACAGAAACTCGAATCGCTTGCCGGTGTTATCAGTAAATTCGGGTACGCGATGGCCATCCTCATCTGTGTCACGCTCTTCATCCGGGGCGTTCTTGTCGGGGATGTGACCGGGCTCAATTTGGACTCCGCGAATAACATTCTCCAGTACTTCATGCTTGCTGTCGTGATCGTTGTTGCAGCAGTTCCTGAGGGTCTCCCGATGAGTGTTGCGCTCTCGCTCTCGCTTGCCATGCGCAAGATGACCCGGGCAAACTGCCTTGTCCGGAGGCTCATCGCCTGCGAGACCATAGGGTCGGCGACAACCGTCTGCACCGATAAGACCGGTACGCTGACCAAGAACCAGATGGAAGTGGTGGAATCATCGTCCGGTAAACCGGTCCACCCGGGGGACCTCCCGCAATCTCCGGCTGAATGGATCACGCTCAATGCCGCGGTGAACGGCACAGCGCATCTGGAGGAGCGTGAGGGGAAAATTATCGTTATCGGGAACTCCACGGAAGGTGCCCTTCTCCGCTGGCTCAGGGGCGAATCGCTCGACTACATGCAGCTCCGGGCAGAAACCCATGTAACCAAGCAGTATCTTTTCGATGGTAACCGGAAACGCATGTCAACGGTTGTGCATCTGGAAGGCAGGTCTTTCCTTCTCGTAAAAGGCGCACCGGAGATTGTAGCCTCGCTCTGCACGGTCAAACCCGATCTGAGCGGCGTGAGCGATCTTGCATCGCGGGCCATGAGGACGCTCTCGTTTGCGCACCGGGAGATCCTTGATGGAAACGAAAGCGAGACCGGCCTTGTCTGGGACGGATATGTCGGGATTCGCGATCCTCTCCGGGACCGGATTGCTGAATCGGTAGCAACCTGCCAGAGTGCCGGTATCCGCGTGAGGATGGTCACTGGGGACAATCCCGAAACGGCCCGGGCTATTGCCCGTGAAGCCGGTATCTTAAAGGAGGGGACGGTCATGACCGGGGGAGCTTTCCGTACTCTCTCAAAAGAGGACCAGGTGGAAGCTGCCCGCAACCTTGAGGTGATGGCCCGGGCTGAACCCATGGACAAGCTCCTGCTTGTGGAAGCGCTCCAGAAGACCGGGGCGGTCGTGGCAGTCACCGGTGACGGGACCAACGATGCCCCCGCCCTCAAGCACGCGGATGTCGGCCTTGCAATGGGAATTGCCGGGACTGAAGTGGCCCGTGAGGCCAGCGATATCATCCTGCTTGACGACTCGTTTGGATCGATCACGAGCGCGGTCTGGTGGGGGAGGTCGCTGTATGAGAATATCCAGCGGTTCATCCTCTTCCAGCTCACCATCAACTTCTGTGCCTGTATCCTCGTCTTCATCGCCCCGCTTCTCGGGCTTCCTGAACCTTTTACCATCATCCAGATCCTCTGGATTAATATCATCATGGACACACTTGCAGCATTTGCGCTCTGCTCGGAAGCCCCCCACGGCGGGCTCATGGGCCATAATCCAGTACCTCAGACGGCAAAGATTGTCACACCCTTTATGTGGCTCTCGATCATCGTGACCGGTGCATTTCTGATCCTTGCCGGGATCCTCCAGCTGGCCACCGGCTTCCTTGGCGGGGCAACTCCTGCCGAAGTGAGCACGGTCTTTTTTTCGGCATTCATCGTAGCCGCAGTCTGGAATGGGATAAACTGCCGCGCCCTCGATGGGAAGATGCCTTCATTTTTCCGTGGTAATCCCACGTTCTTTGTTGTGATGGGTGCCATTGTAGTTATCCAGATCGTGATCGTCCAGTTCGGGGGAGCAGTCTTTGCCACCGTCCCGCTTTCAGCAGAACAGTGGATCCGCATCATCCTTGCCTCCGCATCTGTGCTTGTCGTGGGCTTTTTCCTCCGTCTTGCATACCGTCTGCATTCTTTCGGAAAAACCGGGCAGACTGCATAATCACCCTCCCTTTTTTTATTCGTCGGATTTCCATTTATTCAGAATTTTCAGGAAATATTATAAGCCCGGAATGCAGTTCTGGTCCGGTGGGGGACCGGTTCGCTGCATGCATATCCGGGCATTCCTTTATGCCCAAAAAAGACTCATATAACCGGAAATGGATCTTTTGTTTCCGTTCATCGATATCGTTCTCCACTTCGACAAGTACCTGCCAGGAATCATCGAGACGTATGGCTTCTGGACGTACCTCATCCTGTTCCTAATCATCTTCTGCGAGACAGGGCTCGTCGTGATGCCGTACCTCCCGGGGGATTCTCTCCTCTTTGTGGCCGGGGCGCTGGCCGGTGCCGGTTACCTGAACCCGGAGATCCTGATAGGCTCCCTCATCATGGCGGCGGTTTTGGGGGATACGCTTAACTACTGGATCGGGCACAAGGTCGGTATGAAACTGCTTGACCAGAAATTCAGTTTCATCAAGAAGGATCATCTCGAAAAAACCCGCGAATATTTCGATAAATACGGGGGGATTACCATAGTTATTGCCCGGTTTGTCCCGTTCATCAGGACATTCGCCCCTTTCCTTGCCGGTGTGGGAAAGATGCCGTACCGGTGGTTCATCACGTACAACGTTACCGGAGGTATTCTCTGGATCTGTGCCTTTGTCCTGGCCGGTTTCTTCTTTGGCAGTATACCCATTGTGAAAGAGAATTTCAGTTATATCATCTATGCCATCATCGCGATCTCGTTTCTGGCGGTTGCCTCGATTATTGTCGGGGTATTCCGGTCAATGCGGGCCTGTGCAGTAAAATCCCCGGAAAAGCCTAAAAATGAATGAACGGGATTTGTCTCCCGACTTCCCTTTTTGTCATCGCCGGAACATGTCAGGAAAAAGGATTGTGCCCGGTGCAGCAGCTATCGGAAAAAAGTCTCACTTATGAGGTTCATCTGAAGCATTTCCCTGCAGGATCGCTGGCTATGGAGAACCGGTTTTTTATGCGCTTATTGCCTTTCGCAGTCGCCAACGGAATTGCTGATTCTCTACCTATGACGGTATGTGGATTTGTATCGTGAAGAATATTTCCTGCGATACTTATTACCTATCTTTATAAAAACACACGATAAAAAAAATTATTTCAATTGTCACACGAGATAAAAAAGAATGATAACCCTCCTTTACGTGGATGACGAGCCGGAGCTGCTGGATCTTGGCAAGGTTTTCCTCGAACGAAGCGGGGATTTTACGGTCATGACCGCCTCTTCTGCAGCAGAAGGGCTCGAGCTGCTCGGGCGCCAGCCGTTCGATGCCATCATCTCTGATTACCAGATGCCGGTCATGGATGGTATCGAATTACTCAAACGCGTCCGTTCAGGCTTCAACGGTATCCCTTTCATACTATTTACCGGGAGGGGCAGAGAGGAAGTGGTTATCGAGGCAATCAATAACGGTGCCGATTTTTATCTCCAGAAAGGCGGGGATGCAAAAGCCCAGTTTGCCGAGCTCCGGCACAAGATCCTGATTGCCCTTGAACGGAGGCAGGCCGTGGATGCGCTCCGGGATTCCGAGCAGCGGCTTTCTGATATCATTAATTTCCTGCCGGATGCCACGTTTGCTATCAATACCGAAGGAAAAGTGATTGCCTGGAACAAGGCACTCGAGGTGATGAGTGGTATTCCGGCATCAGAAATGATTGGAAAGAGCGACTATGCATACGCGCTTGCTTTTTATTCAGAACCCCGCCCGATCCTCATCGATCTGATCCAGGCGCCTCAAAATAAGCTCGGGGAACTCGGGTATACGGTTCTCCAGCGGGATGGCAGTGTCATTGTTGCCGAAACGGATACCCCCTGCCCCCGTGGCACCCCGGGAGTCTTCTCGGCAAAAGCGTCCCTCCTGTTCGATAAGAACGGACTGATTGCCGGTGCGATAGAATCTGTCCGCGATATAACTGAGAGCAAGAAGAACGAGGTCTCCCTTCGTGAGCGCCAGGCGGAATTAAAAAGCATCTTTGCGGCAGCACCCGGCGGAATCGGTGTCTCTGTAAACCGCCAGTTCCGGGAAGTCAACCAGTATTTCTGCGACATACTCGGGTACTCTGAGGACGAGCTGGTGAAAAATAATTCACGGATGATCTATCCGGATGATGAAGAGTTCCGGTTTGTTACCCGGGAGCGCGACCGGCAGATCCAGGAACGCGGGATTGCCAAGATCGAGACCCGGTGGCAGCGCAGGGACGGCACCATCCTTGATATCCTGCTCAGTTCTGCACCCCTGATCCCGGGCGATCTCTCGCGTGGCATCACCTTTACTGCTATTGATATCACCGACCGGAAACAGGTTGAGGACAAACTACGGATCGAGAACGAGAAGAACCGGGGACTCATGGATCATGCCAATGATGCGATTTTTATCATTGACGCTGAAACCCGGATGCTGGTCGATGCCAACCGGAAAGCCCGGGAACTTGTGGGGAAAACCCCTGAAGAGATCCGGACCATGCATTACACGGAGCTCTTCCCGCCCGGGGTCTATGGGCGCGTATCTGATTATTTCGAACAGGTTGTAAAGGAGGGAACCGGCTCGCAGATGATGCCGGTACTTGACCGGGAGGGAAGGCAGGTGCCGGTGATCATCAACGCAACCGCAATATCCCAGGGAGAGCGCCAGTGCATCATGGGGATCTTCCATGAAATATCTGAAATCCAGATGACCCAGGAGGCTCTTGAGCTTTCGAACCGGAAACTGAGCCTCCTCTCCGAGATAACCCGGCATGATATCCGGAACAAGCTGACCGTGATTGGGGGCTACCTCGATATTGTGAAGGAACGGCCCGAAGAGCCGGAGTATTCGATGTATATCCGGAAGATCGCCGACACCTTCCAGACCATCAGCGAGAATATCGAGTTTACCCGGCTCTACCAGAATCTTGGTTCAGCAGCCCCGGTATGGCAGAACGTCCATGATGCGTTTTTCCACGCCTGCACCCAGGTGGACATACAGAAAGTTACCGTCCAATCGGAAGTCGGTGGGATCGATATCTTTGCTGACCCCCTCCTGGAAAGGGCATTTTACAATCTTGTCGAGAATGTCCTCAAGCACGGGAAGAATGTGACAACCATCCGGATATCCGCACAGGCCAACCGGGATTCTGCGGTTATTCTCATTGAGGACAATGGTGTCGGTATTCCCCCGTTCGATAAGGAGAACATCTTCACCAAGGGCTTTGGGAAAAATACCGGCCTTGGCCTCTTTCTTGTCAAGGAGATCCTTTCCATCACCGGCATTACCATACGGGAGACCGGGGAATACCGGAAAGGCGCCCGGTTTGAACTGGTCGTCCCCAGGGGGGCGTTCCGCTTCCCGGGAAACCGGCAGAGCGACCGGTGTAATCTCCTGAAACCGGATACTCGGTAACGTGTCCTTTTTTACAAAAAAGATCTGAGGCCCGTTGCAAGAAGGGGGCCGAGGAGCCGGAGCATCCCTGGCTTGAAAAGAAGTTTTTTTACTACCGTTCCAGGCCTGTCCATGTCCCCGTACTCTTCGATGGTGCGGATAATGTCCGGGTCATCCAGTGCGGCGATAATGCTGCTGACATCTTCGCTCGTCATGCGCTGCCGCATGCCAAGCAGCCGGAAACCCATCTCGAGTTCGCTTCCGAAATCGTCCTTCCAGCACTGCTCGTACCGGGAAAGGACCGAATCATCAAAACGATCGCGCTCACAGGCTTCTGCTGCCACCTGTGCCGCGTGGCGGGCAGAGCGGATGCCGGTGTAAATTCCTCCCCCGGATGTTGGTTTTGCAAATCCTGCAGCGTCCCCGACAAAAAGGGTACGGCTTCCGTAGGTTCTGGGCATCACCCCGAGAGGGAGGGTACCGGTAACAAGATGCAGGCAGTTGTCCCCGAATTGCTTACGGAACACCTCAAATCGATCCGGGACACTCGTTGCGGTACACATGCCGATACGGGTAATTTCGGGAGTTGCCGGAATCGCCCAGCCAAAAAAGTCCGGTGCTGCATCAGGATAAAGTTCAACATACCGGGTATCAGATTCGCGGGGGATATCGGCCTGGATCCCGGCAAGGAAGAGCCGGGCCCGTTCCATTTTGAGATATCGTGCAATACTGCTTCGCGGGCCATCTGCAGCAATCAGGACCCGGAAAGGGATCGTTTCATGGCCGTTTATCCCCCTTGTCAGAATGGTATTTTCCCGTATTCCGCACACGCTTGTTTTAAGGCGGAACTCAGCCCCCCGGTTCGCCGCATGCTCTGCCATCTCGCGGTCAAGGGCGGCCCGGTCCACCACGCTGGCCATGGTCCGCTTCGCATCGATCAGGATGCTTTTGCCGGTGCCCGGAACGATGCGGGCACCTGAAACCCGGTTGAGAACCGATCGCTCTGATACCCGGCACTCGGTAAACGCAGCGTTCGAAAGGAGGCCGGCACACTGTACCGGATGACCGATGGTGCCATGCTCCTCAATGCAGAGGGTGGAGAGTCCGAGCCTTGCGCACTCTTCCGCAGCAGCGCTCCCGACCGGCCCTGCCCCGGCAATCACAACATCGTACATCATGACCTTCAACTCTCTCTGTCACCAGCGGAATAAAAACGGGGGATATTGGCAGGGGATTTTTTAATTGTTCTTCTTGTCAAACATGCAGGAACCACTCTGGGGTGTCCGGGTTGCTGCATCGGCGGTAATTTCAGGCTTATAGAAACCAAGGGCAATCGAGAAGAGGCCGAACACCAGGGCAAAGGTTCCCACAACCGAGAGGAAGAGGTTCTTCTCAAAGCCCGGGAAGTAGTAGAACAGCACACCCAGCAGGGCAAAACCCGCAATTATCATGCCCGGTACGAGGATGTATTTGGTCTTCGGGCGGGTGAGTGCGAAGGTGATATCGGTAAATCCGTTATAAATTGCGATACCTGCGATGATCAGGATGAAGAGGAGTGCAACAAATCCCGAAAAGATAAAGGAGATGAGGCCGATAACGAGGAGAGCTGCGGCAAGACCGAACCAGAATGTGGCCTCATCGCCGCGTGAGGTTATGGCAATGAACAGGAATACCGCCATGCCAAGACCGATCAATACCCAGAAAAACCCGTAAAAAGTCCCAAGAGTGATCTCAGGAACCATAAGTGCCAAAAACCCGAAAATTACCCCGATAATGCCCCTGAGCAGGCATGACAGCTTTGTGTCCAACATGATTTCACCACAATGACAGCGAAATATTCGCTCCTGTTTACTTGATTTGCGATACAACTAGAAAATTTATCCTATCTGCGTGGTATTAAAAAATATCCCGTTTCGCGAGAGCCTGGTAACGTGTCCCTGCTCAATGGTCTGCTGCCTGACTGTACGGTACCGGCTGCGTCACCTTTATTGCTCACCAAATCCACCCCTTTTTGTGTTTGGACAGCATCCCGGGGATTTTTCTTATACTGAAAAAGACCTGACCCTCCTAATTGATCGATCCGTGCCGGCGTCCCGGTACGAGCGCCAGTGCAGCGCCGATCATATTGAAAAGATCCTTGCCATCAGCCAGGAAGCAGCCATTATTATCAGCCCGGTAGAACCGGTCAATCTCCCGATCGAGATTGCCCATCATCTTGAGCTCGTCTTCCCGCGTATTGTCATGCAGCCCGGTGAATCCATGATCGTCAACCTGAAATTTCCGGTAGAAATCGGGGTATTTCTCCAGACCGGCTCGGACACATCGGTTATCGACATATTCTCCTTAAACCCGGTAAAATACTCCCTGTACGGAAAACCGGTAACCGGGCTTATCACAAGGTATTACGAGAGCGACATATACCATGAACCTCCAAAAACCGATCCGCACGTTGAGGGGGTTATGACGCTGACCATAAGGAACCGTTACACCGGAGCAGTCGAGGTGTCGCGGGCAGTCTTCGAATGCCATGCCATGAAACTGTTCTATGGCTCGCATGTTGGCATGAATGCAACCATGGAGATCATATCATCCGCAATTGCTGTCACTTCCTTTGAAGGAACACCCCCCCGTAATTGTCCGAACCGGGGAATCGATCTCTACTCGAGCCGTAAACTCCCTATCATTCCCGAGCAGGGATTCTACATGGAATCGGGTGTTGTATGATTTTTGGGGATTTGATTAATGTCAGCTCCACGATGAAAGAGGTAACCGAGAACGCCGATGCCATCACTTCAGATTTTTCCTGGGGGGATCTTGTCTTTGTCTTCCTGCTGATCATCGCTGCCTATCTTATCGGGCTCGTTGTTGCCCATTTCATGAAAATCCGGTTCAGCCACCGGATGAAAGATGATCAGCTTGCGCTCGCAACCATGATCGTCCGGGTTCTCATCATCTTCATCTCGCTCGCCCTTGCCCTGCCGGGACTTTTCCACCTCAGCATGACTCTTGTCTTCCTGCTCCTCGTCGGGTGTATCATTGTGATCGCCATGTCGAGTTCATCGGTTGTTGGGAATGCTGCCGCGGGAGTGGGCCTCCTCTATGAACATACGTTCAGTCCGGGGGATTTTATCCAGGTGGGCGACGTTACGGGCACCGTGGTTGCAGTCCACCTCCTCTCGATTCTCATCCGCACGCCAAGCGGTGTCCTTGTCCGGATCCCAAACAACATGCTCTACAGCACAACACTCTCCAATTTCCACGCGCATGTTGCACGGCGGTACTCGTACGATACCGGGATACGGTACGAGGATGATGCCGGGATGGCTATTGGCATCATAAGGAAAATTATCGAGTCGCACACCTTTGTCCTCAAAAACCCGGCCCCGGAGGTTTTCGTGAGCGATATCGACCCGTCAAGCATCCGGATCAGGTGCCGGTTCTGGGTACCTTCAGTCTGGGCCAATACCCAGGATGACCTATCGCTCCGGACCGAGTTCATCCTCCGGATCAAGGAAGGGCTTGAAGCGGCAGGGATAGAGATCCCCTTCCCCCAGACCACGGTCCACCTGACCGAACCCGTCCGGGAGGAAACCGGAAAAACGTAAGTACATGAGGCAAAAACGAGCCGTATTTCCGGCAGACCCGGGATTGCGGGGATGATCCCCTGGTTGCCCAGACGGTGACCGGTTCATCCTGGGCTAAGTCAGAACGATCTGCAATAACCAAAAAAAATGACACCAGAATTAACCGGGCAGGCTGCGGAACGGGGGAGCGTCCCGTTCCGTCATGCAATTGAGGCGGAGCTGGTAGCCATACAAAAAAGCCGGAATCTGCTCAAAGGCAGTGACCGCTCCGGCCTCCTGTATCCGGCGGTTATTTTCTGCTGTCTTCTGGTCAATGCACTCTTCCTGCTTGTGAGGAAAGATTACTTTGCCCTCTTTATTGCCGCCAGTTTTTACCTCAATATGTTCTATTTTATCTCGCTTCTCATCCCCACAAGCCGGGAATACGCGGGTATCCACAAGGAGGATCTGCGGAAGTTTCTTTCCTGGCTCCAGGATATGGGGGTCAAAGCCGGGACTTCCCGGTTCACCCGCCTTTTTCTCAACGCGTTCTTCATTAACAGCCGGGCCCTTTCCCTTGGGATTGGCATGATCTTTACCATCGATATCCTCTTCACCCTCGTTGCTTTTCTCGTACTGAAGGTTTCCGTTTCCGGAACACTCATCGTCATCTCCCAGTGTACCATCATCGCTGTCTTCTACATGCTGATTTGGAAGATCGAACCCTTCTCCGATGCATTTGCAAAAAATGTTGAAGGGGTAAAGACCTGGCTTTCCGGCAACAGGATCCCGCCTCTCCTGATCTCGGTATTGTTCATGGTTGCCTTTGCTTTTGCCGTGATCCTTATCCTGGTGACGATCATACTGCTACCGGGCATCACGGTTGCAGCCTTCCTGACCGAATCCGGCCTTGCCGTGCTCGGACACCTTGTGGGTCTTATAGCCATTCTTGCCATCAGCCAGTATTTTATCATCCGGTACATCCATGGGTCCAGCAGCCGGCTCATGGCAGAGCGGCTCCTCGATCATAAGGAAAAGACTCTTCAGGAAATCCTTGCAGTAGAGAACCGCGGTACAGCAGTTCATCTGAATAATCCTGTCGAGACCACCACCCGGCTGCTGGAATCCAAGGTCTTCCAGGTTAAACAGAACACGCTTTTTGGCACCTTTCCGGTCTATGTGGTTGATCTTGATCTCTCAGTGATGCTGGACAGTACAACACTGACCGCGATCCAGGGATATATCCAGAAAAAGGGATCGTGATTCCTGGATCCATCAGGAAAAATGGCTCCGCATAAAAAAACAAAAAATTATTTTCCCTGCTGAAGTGCAGCAGATTTCGCTTTTAAGACCGGGGCAATCTCCTTCAGGATAGGACTGTTCGCAGGAGTAACATATACCACTTGCTGGCCGACAACAACAAGGCTCCCGACCGGCTTTCCATGACCTACCGGGTGGGCATTATATGACCGGATAAAGGCATCACGGTCTCCTGCACTGTCAAAGGACTGGGTCTCAATTTTCAGGGTATTCCCGTTCTGATCGGCGAGGATGTAGGTCTTGCCCCCCACAGAGCCAGGAAGGTTCCAGTTGGTATCCTTCATGCTCGTGATCGTGATACCTTTTAACTGGGCTGCATCCTCCACCGGATTTCCGGAAACCTGGAAATAGGCAGATTCCTGGGAAATTATGATGATCAACCCGCAGGGTAACAGGAACACCAGGACAATAAATAAAATGAGAGCGTGCTCAAGGGTGACCCTGCTGCTCATAACCGCCCTCCAATCCGGATAGTGAAACAGAACATGTTCATCTTTTTACCTCCTTTCAGCCGGAATTTTTTTGAGCCAGCTGGGTTTTTTGAATTTCAGGAACACAAGGGGGGGCACTGCCAGGAGGAAAGTTCCAAACAGCACTGCCGCAACATACGATATGAAACTGCCGGTGAAGATCGAGGGCGGCATGAGCCCGACAACGAAGGCAAAGATTGTGCCAAAGAGGCCAAGCCCTCCGACAATCCAGACCCCAACCATCCCGCCGGGGATCTTAAATGGCCGTGGGGTATCCGGCTGGGAATACCGGAGCTTGATGACCGAAGCGAATACGAGAATGTACACGATGCAAAGAAGCTCAACGGTCAGTGCTGATAGGATCCAATAGGCCTGGTTGACCGAAGGAAGGAAGATATACAGGAGCGAAATTACTGAACCTATCAGTGCCTGGATAAGGAGGACGGCTACCGGTGCCCCGTACTTGTTGGTGTTGTCGAACAGGGGAGGCATGTTCCCTTCCTCGGCAACAATGCCCAGCCCCTTTGCCGGGCCGATTAGCCAGGCTGCAAGCGAGACAACACCCCCAAGGGTGATCAGCACTGCCATGGGTCCGACCAGCCAGGGTATCCCGGCTGCTCCGAAGAAGTACTGCAGGGCCTGCATAACACCTGCGGTAAGGTTGACCTGATCCGCCGGAATAACGACCGCGATTGCGAGCGTTGCAAGGACCGTGCAGACCACGATAATTATGGCCGACAGGGCCATTGCTGTGGGGAAATCCTTCTGCGGGTTTTTCGTCTCAAGCGCGTGGAACCCTGCCATCTCCATGCCGGCAAAGAGGAGGATGATGGTTGCAAAGAACGGGATGGTTGACAGGCTGATCTCCGGGACAATCGCACCGATAGTAAAGTGCGGGATGACGAGCGTCTGGCCCGATCCTATCCACCAGAGGCCGAGGAGGATGATGAGGATCGACGGGATGATACTTCCGATGATGACACCGATATTGCCGAATTTGGTGGAAGCTTCTTCACCGAAGTAGGCAATGGCCGTCGTGCCCCAGAATGCGATCATCATCACGGTGAACATGTACCAGGAGCTGCTTGCAAGAGCCGGAGTCAGGGCAAAGGCGAGCGTGGACGCGATGAACGAGAGCACAGTCGGGAACCAGACAAGGTTGTTCGACCATTCACAGAAGAGCGCGGTAAAACCGCCTTTCTCCCCGAATGCCTGCTTTACCCATGCATACACACCCCCGCCCTGCGGCCAGCCGGTTGCGAGTTCCGCACCCGCGAGAGATATCGGGATGAGGAAGAGGACAGCGCCGATGATATACCAGCCAATACAAGACCAGCCATAGATGGCCATTGAGGGAAAGTTCCTGATACTCAGGACTGCTGCCACGTTGATCATGGCAAGTGCAAAAAGCCCGAGGACTTTTTTCGAGACCACCGGGCTTCCCGTTACTGCTTCGTCACTCATTTTTTCTCCCTGAGACAATACATTTTGTACTCTCCGTTCTCAATTTCAATTCCATGGGTATCGTGCTCGAATCCCGGGAACCGTTTGTCAAATGCCTCGAGTGCTGTGAGGTACTGGAGTACCGGTTCGTTCAGTTTACCCGTCCGCTCTCCAGGTGCAAGCAGGGGAATTCCCGGCGGGTACGGTACGATTCCTGTTGCCACGATCCGGTCTTTTGCTTTTGCAAGGGATACGTGTTCGACTTCACCCCGTACCAGGCTGGCATAGGCTTCTGCATAGGTTGTTGCCGGTTCCGGCAGAAGCGAGAAGGCCTGCTGGAGCCGTTCGCACATCCGGTGATCCTTCTTGAACGCGTGCATCTCGTCCACCAGACCCTTTAAGGTCTTGCCGGCATAGGTTTTCGGGAAATTTTTCGTGAGATCGGGGAATACTTCTTCGAGCGGGGCTTTCTCATCATACAGCCGCTTGAACTCGAAGAGTTCGGTGACGAGGGTGCCCCACTTGCCTTTCGTAACTCCCATCGAGAAGAGGAAAAGGATACTATAATCGCCGGATTTTTCATTGATGATCCCGCGGGTGTCAAGGAATTTGACCACCACTGCTGCCGGTATGCCCCAGCTGGCTAGGGAACCGTCATCCTTCACGCCGGGCATCAGCACGGTGACCTTGATCGGGTCAAGCATGCAGTAGTCATCCGGGAGGCCGTCAAATCCGTGCCAGGAATCGCCCGGATGGAGCGCCCAGCATGACGGGTTGCTCCGGAGGGTCTCAACCGATACATCGGCAAAGGCAGTCTTCTTCTTTGTTTTCGGATCCGTGACCGTCTCCGGCTGCCACATGGGGAACCACCAGTCGCCTTTTTTCTTACCGGTACTGATCTCCCGGCTGATCCTGGCCATCGTGCGGCGGAACCGGATTGCCTCTTCAATGGATTCGGTGGTGAGGTGCCTGCCAGATGCCCCGTCCATCATCTTGGACGATACATCAAGAGATGCAATGATCGTGTAGAGTGGCGAGGTTGAACTGTGCATCATGAACCCTTCGTTGAACCTGCCGGGATCGATGGGAACCCTTCCGGTCCTGATATGGATCATGGATGCCTGGGAGAGGGCAGCGAGCAGTTTGTGGGTAGACTGGGTTGCAAAGACGGTCGGGCCTTTCTCGTCCTTTGCCCCGTCCCGCATGGCGAACCGGTCCCTGTATAGCGGGTTAAACCGGGCATACGCATACCAGGCTTCATCGAAATGGATGCTGTCAACGCTTTTACCCAGCAGTTCCTCAACCTGGGTTGCGTGGTAGCAGAGCCCGTCATACGTGGAATTGGTGATAACGGCATGGACGGGTTTTTTGCTTTTTAAGGTTTTTACAAGCGGGCATGCGGCAATTTTTTTCTTAATAACCGCCTGAGTCATCTCCTGCGGGGGAATCGGGCCGATGATCCCGTACCGGTTCCGTGTCGGGACCATGTAGACGGCAATGGAATGGGTCATCGTGAGCGCGTGTTCAGCGGATTTGTGACAGTTCCGGTCAACGAGGACGATATCATCTTTCGTGACCCTGCCAAAGTAAACGATCTTGTTTGCCGTGGATGTCCCGTTCGTGACGAAATAGGTCATGTCGGCGCCAAACACCTTGGCTGCATAGCGTTCAGCTTCGCCCACCGGCCCCGAATGATCGAGCAGGGATCCCAGCTCACCTACGGATATGGAGAGATCTGACCGGAAGAGCTGCTCGCCAAAGAACTCGTGGAAGAGCCGGCCGGCAGCGGATTTCCGGAACGCGGTACCCCCGGCATGGCCCGGGGTGTGCCAGGAATATTCGAAATCTCTTGAAAATTTTACCAGCTCCCCGAAAAAAGGAGGAAGAAGGCGTTCCCGGTAGCGCTTCGCAGCGGCAGTGATACGCCCGGCAATAAATTCCGGGGTATCTTCCATAACGTAGATGTACTCGCTGATCTCCCGGATCAGGTCGACCGTTAATGCCGCGGGCGTTTCGCTTATGGGTTCTGCCATCAGAAAGATGGGAATATCCTCATTGTATTTCCGAATCTGGTGAATAAGCTCAAGTGTTTCCCTGTGCTTCTCCGGTGTATCTCCCCCGAGATTCCAGTTGATGAGGATACAGTTGACTGACGGGAGATTCGAGAATGCAGCCCGGGCATCCGACGGGGAGGCAACATCCCCCACGTAGATCCCGTATTCTTCGAGACCTTTGACGATCCGGCGGATGGCTCGCCCATGAGGAGTGTCCGTATGCATGCAGTCGTCAATTATTCCAACCACGAGTTTTTCTTCCAGGTTCATGAAATCCTCCTGTAGGTTCAGGTTCGGTGAGTATGGACATACCGGAATCGTTACATGTACCGGCAGGTATTTTCCGGGTTTTTTATCGAATGATCTATGAGAAGTGTATGTCCGACCACACATGGACTGTATGCAGCATTCATTATAAATGGTGATGGTTCCTTTTCCGGGTTTATCTGCTCTGTCCTGAAACCAGTGCCGTTGGGTGAATGGATAGAAAAACAGGAGTATACAAATAGTATATGGGAGTATGTTACACACGTGATAGTTCCATGGATGAAGTAATCACGTCTCCGGTTCCGGATATAACCGATGCAAAACTGTTTCCCTGGTGGCTCCTCCTTATCTGGGGTATCCTCGCACTCCTTATCGGGTGCATGTTCCTCGCAACGCCCGGTATGACCACGATACTGCTCATCACGTTCATGGGGGCATGGTGGCTTGTGAGCGGCTTGTTTGCTCTTGCGAGCCTTGCAGTTGACCGTTCGAATATGGGCTGGAAACTCTTCCTTGCCATCATCAACATCATCGCCGGTATCGCGATCCTGTGTTACCCGCTGTACGCAACCGTCTTCGTTCTTGCGTTCTTTGTCATCTTTATCGGGTTCTGGGCCCTTTTCATCGGGGCTGCCCACCTGTTCCAGGGCTTCTCCTCAAAAGATGCCGGAAACGCGGTGCTCGGGCTTGTCAGCATCATCTTCGGGCTTCTTTTGCTCTGCATGCCGCTGATCGTGGCAGCACTCCTGCCGTACATTGCCGGAGCATTCGGGATCGTGCTCGGTATCATAGCGATCGCGTACTCCTTCACGGCAAAGAAAGCACAGGCAGCAGCGTAACGTGCAAACCCTCTTACCCTTTTTTATGAATCCCTGCAGAAACCGGATGGTTCCATGTTCTGGCTGCCGCTGACCTTTGCCGGGAATGCAGTCACCGGCTGCGGTCTTCTCGTCAAGGATCCGGAGATCACCGTGAAGGATATCACGCCTGCATCCCTATCGCTCTCGGAGCTCTCGCTTGATGTCATACTCGCCATTTCAAACCCGAACCTGATGGGAGTGAAGATAGGGACGCTTACGTTTTCGGTATTTTACCAGGATGGTGAGAACTGGACGTTTCTCACTTCGGGGAGGCAGAAAGATATTGCCATCAAAACCGGGTCTTCCGAGATTACCCTCCCGGTAACGGTCAACAACATGAAGCTGATGAGCGCCCTTGTCTTCATCATTGCAAAAGGAAAAATCACCCTCCGGATTAAAGGGGTGGCTGAACTCAGCATCCTTGGTTTTTCCCCGAAAATCCCGTTCATGCACGTTACCACGGTTCCCCTGGTACTGCCCGGGACCTGAACCGGACATCTGCTGTCGGTTTCCCGTTTGCAGTTTTTTGTGGATAGCGAAAAAAGGCAAAACCTATATCATATTCAGGAGCAGGTATCCATTATGTCTGACCTGCGATTAATCATCAAAAAGCGTGCCTTCCCGAGTCACGGGCGGGTACGCATCCATGAGTCCCGTCTTGCCGAACTGAAAATCGTTGAGGGCGACTCTGCTGACCTTGTCAACGATGCTGCCAAAAAGGTTGTCACGGTTACTGTCATTGCCGACCGTATGGTTGGCGAGGGCGAAGTCCGTGTCAGCGAAGAAGACCTCAAAGCGCTCGGCCTCAAGGAAGGATCCGAGGTCACGGTCAAAAGAACGCCGCCTCTCATGGAAAAAGTGCACAAAGCTGCCGGTGATGCCAACAAGTCGCTCTCTGAAGGCGTCGGGAAACTCGATTCCGCGGTCCGGAAGACCGGAGAATCGGTAAAGGTGGAAGCGGGAAAAACGGCGGATACCGTAAAGGCAGGAACAAAAAAAGCTGCAGATGCCGTCAAGACCACAACAAAAAAGGCTGCTGATAAGGCCGGGAAAGTTGCCGGCGAGACTTCTGATGCCGTGAAGAAACGCCTGAAGGGAAAAGATGAGCTCTGATCTGGAAAAGGGGATGAAAGCGATTATACCCTGTGGCGTTGAGGTAAGATAATATGGCAGACCCGACCATCATCGTCCAGGCCCCGGTGATCACCGATACGGTCCTCATCGTGGCCCTGGCAATCATCGGTATTTTCATCGTATACCTCATGCTCCGTGAGGTGCGCCTGATGAAAACCTCGAACCGGCAGATCGAGATTGAGCTTGAGAAAGACAAGCTCAAGCTCCTCCAGCAGCACGCGGATGCAAAAAAATTCCCGTTCACCCGTCTCTCCCCGGAACAGATTTCCGATATAAAAACCGTGGAAGACGAGAATACCGTTCTTGAGACCGGTATCTTTGCAAAAGAGAAACTGGTCGAGACCCGGATCACAAGGCTTGAGAATTATGTCAAGACCCGGAAACTGGATAACATGATGGGCAAGATCAGCGAAGAGGAAAAGAAGGTGAAATAAATGTACCCGGTAGTAAACCAGAATCCGTCCGCTCCTGCATTCTGGGACCAGTTCTCAGAACTTCCCGGAGCGATCGAATCAAAGCTCCCGACCATGGATAAGACGCTCGATGCATATTTTGACACAACCTTCGCATCGGTGATCGAGGAGTGGGAGCTCTTAACCGAGACAGACCTGCATAAGCTGGAGAGCCGGCTCGCAAGCGTGACAAACGAGATCAGCAACCTGTACGCCGAGAAGATGGTGCTTGAGAAGCGCCGCAATAACCTTGACGAACTCATAACGACCCTGGAGAAATCGGTATGATCGGGATGAATAGTTATCTCAATTCCTATGTTGACCGGCGCATGAAGATGGTTGTTGAGGAGTGGGACCTTGCCCGGACCAGCGATATTTCCGATTTTACCAGCCGGCTCGCGGCGGTAGAAAAAGAGATCCCGGCTCTGAAAGCCTCAGGCCATGCAGCCTCGGACAAGCTCACAGAACTGGAAAACCGTGCAAAGCGGCTGAAGGAGCGTGTCTGAGATGGATCTTTTAACCTTCATCGTGATAGTCATCATCCTTGTCGTCATCCTGTTCCTTGTCTATTATTACATACGGGGGGCAAAGGGCGATATCTCACTCTCCCGCCCGATCGAGAGCCGGGTGGACGAGTACCTGGACCGCCGGTTCCAGAGCCTGGTGGAAGAGTGGCAGCTTGTGAACCAGACCAAGCTCGGGGAATTCAAGGTGCAGAAGTACAAGGAACTCGAGCAGGACGAGGCCCGGCTCGCGGACCTGAAAAAATTCGAAGCGGAGATGCAGAACGACCTCGTGCAGCTGGAGGCCCGGCTTGACCGCGTTGAAAAGGAACTGGTTTCGAAAGGAAGCACCAAAAAGTAAGGATGCTCCTGATCTCTTCAGTGAACTGAAAAAAGAGATCACACCGATCCGGAAGCAGGGCGAGGCGCCGACAAAAGATCCCGGGAGTTTCGCCCGGTACATGTGCGACCTGTGCAGCACACCGCATAGCGTCTCGGAGCTCCGGCAGTGCGTGCTCTGCGGGCGGTGGGGATGCGAGAACTGCTGGAAGGAAGAGTTCTACACCTGCAAGTCCTGCGCCGGTATCATAAAGATCCATTCCATCCGGTCGAAAGAATAGGGCCGGCAATTTTTTTTCAAATTTTTCACTGCAAAAATCCCAATCGTGTCGGGATCGTATACCCTTTGTGAGGGGGACCTCCCGATACTTCTTTGTGATGACCTCCGCCGTTCCCGAAGGGGAACTCCGCGGCGTTTCAATTACCGGTAATCTGGGGGCCGGAAATTACCCTGCCGTACCGGGGCCCTGAAACGGGGAGGGCTTAAACGGTATCGATTTTCAGGGTTCCGATGTAATCTCCTGTTCATATCCATTTCTGCAGAACAGAATTTTTTTGAACCCTTGTTTAGATGTCACCCAATGGGGAATGTTTCGGATATGCAGTGGGAAAGGCATTTTTGCCGGAACCCCAAGAAAGTACCGGAACAATGGTATCGCGAGGTTGCCACGTCACTTTTTGCACCGGGATTGAAAGATGACGCACTATCTGATAGATATCCGCATGATGGGTTCCGTGAAGCAGCAGATCCATACGCTCAGCAACCATCTGGCGGAGAAATTCAAGCTTAAGAGCCAACTCGTGACCCCGCATATCACGCTTGCCGGGCCTTTTTCTACCAAGAATGAAGAGAAACTGATCGAAGATTTCGCAGGCGTCTGTACCCGCCAGGAAAAAATTCCCCGGTATGATGTCGGGGGCTACGGGTTCTTTGACGATACCCGGGTGGTATTTGTTACGATCACTCCCGATGAAACCTTAAAACAATTCCGGTACGATCTGGCCCGGACGATCTCCCCGTACTGCTCGTTGCGGAATTATGATCTGGATTCTGCCAGCGGATTTGCGTTTCACGCAACGCTTGCCATGAAACTGGACTGGCTCACCTTTAAGAGAATTAAGTGGTATTTCCGTGACCAGGAACCGGTCATCTACCGCCATCACCCGATACGGGCAACCCTGCTCCGGAATTCCCGGATTCTCTGTGAATATGATTTTGTCCAGGAACGTATGCTGAGCCGGGCACAGGCTCTCTCCAAGGCGACCCGGATGCGGGATTTTGATATCCTGAAAGCATGGGATGACGGGGACTGGGAATCCGAATGATCCCGCCCGGCAGTGAGCCGGTGCTCGATACCGTCCGGCTCTGGATATTCCACAAAAAAAAATTTTGCCGTTTCCGGCCTGCAGCTCAGGCCGGCCCGGCCGGGCTCGATGCATCTGCCGGGACTGCCACGAGCGTCTCTATCTCCATCCGGTCAGCCCGCTTCAGGACCATATTCATTGCCGCTTTCTCGTCCGGTGCTTCGGACCTGACTCCGGTATAGTACTTTCCCAGCGTCCACCAGATGCCCCGATACTGGATCTGTCACCAGGGAAGATTTCCCGGTATCTGATTATGGATATCCCCTTACGGCTCCTGATTTTCCGACGTGAAATTTTAAAAAATGCGCTATCTGCGTTCCAAGGGACTTTTTCTGCCCGGGTGGTATAAATTATGGGACAAAAAATTGCGACCCGCAAAACCCCTCTATTTTGCAGGGCTGATTCGGGCAATAAAGCGATATTCTGGCAAAACAGGCTTAAATCACGGACTCTTTTAAGCCGGTGGACACCATTCCCGCACAAAAAGGGGCCGGAGGTATTATGGGGGGGTATCCGGGCCTTTTACGGGCCCGGATGGGGTCGGGGGATCGTATCTCCGGATACCTGGTCCGGTACCGGCGGGTACGGGGTTCTAGTGGAGTACATCAGATGAAAACCCCGGAATCCCCGGTTTAGCAACCAGGGCATTTTCTCTTCACGTAAGACTATCTGGATCAATAGTACCGAAAAGAGATACTCACCTGGAATGTTTGTACGAAATTTTTTCGGAAAAAAATTTTAAAAAAAAATTTCCGGAACAATCCGGAATAAAAAAAATCATCGCGTTGGGTTTACTCGCGGTAGAACCCGAAAAAATCTATCCGGAATACTTTTTCAATTATGTACAGCATTGCAAAGAAGATCGCCGCATAGAGAATGAACCCCATCAGCAGTCCCACCCAGCCGGTAAGGTTCATTGCGGCAATGATGATATTTGACAACCTGTCGGCAATCAGGATCGCAACAAGGATCCCTGCAAAGAAGATTGCCCATTTTTTTACTACTGCCATATCCATACCAGTACTTGGACGCCGGACTATTAATTTCCAGGGGAAGTTACCGCGGGCCGGAACGGTTTGTGGGGGTGGATTGCGCGGGAGCCGGTTCATCCGTTTATATCATCTTCGCTTTTGCTCCGGAGTAAATCCTTCTTTCACGGATAGTTCTTTGTCAGATTCACCCGCTCGAGCGCCTGCGCCATCTGGCTTGCAAATGCAGAAAGGATGCGTTCCTGTTCATGGGTTATGATTCCGTCAGGTTCAGCAGGCATTACCGCAAGAATCCCGAGAACACCGGCCGAACTCCTGAGTGGTATGTACCTGAGCCTTGAGCCATGCAGCGTGTCGGTATCATAACCGGCAATGGTACCCTGCTGGAATGCCCAGGTTGCGACAGCGATGTCATCGGCGTTCAGGGCAGGTCCTGCGCCCGGCGGCTGAACAACAAGTTTCCCCTCTGCCGGAATGAGGACAACACTCTCCCATGAAAAGATCTCCCGGATATGCCGGGTTACTGCTGTTATGACAGAATCGGCATCCGCGGCAACTGCCAGATCCTGCGAGAGTGCATACAGTGTTCCGGTCTCTTTTTCCCGTGTCTGGGCAGCGAATGCATGTTCACGAGCCCGGGTCACGAGCAGGCTGACGAGGGCCCCGACAATGATCATCCCGATGAACGTAATAATATATTCCGAATCGCTCACCCTGAACGTAAGGTAAGGCGGGATCAGGAAAAAGTCGAATGCAATTACGCCGACAACTGCAGTAAAAATGGCGGGCCGGAGACCTCTCCGGAACGCGATAACGACAACCGCGAGAAGGTAGAGCATGGCAAGGTTCGTCGGGGCAATGAACGACTTGACCAGCCATCCGATAATGGTAATGATAATGATGAGAGCAAGGCCTGCGATGTAGTCCTGGGGAGGGGCTGTCGGGAGCAGGTGTTCATAATCCCCGGTCTTTTCCGGGATATGCTCAACGCTGCTGATGACATATACGTCGATGGTGCCGCTGTCGTGGATCAGCTGATCGACAACGGATCCGAACAGATACTCCTGCCACCGCGGGCGGAGTGTCTTCCCGACAATGATCCTTGTGATATTGTGCCGGCGTGCATAATCAATGATTGTTGAGGCGATGTTGAGCCCGAACAGGGTAACCGTCGTTGCCCCCAGTTTCTCGGCAAGTTCCAGAGTTCGCGACAACTGCTCCTGGTCATCTTTCTTGAGCCGGTGGTGTGCCGGTGTTTCAACATAAATTGCTGTCCACTGCGCACCCATCCGGTCGGCCTGCCTCCTTGCAGTCCGGACAAGCCGCTCTGATAACGGGCTACTACCGATCGAGACAAGGATGTGCTCGCCGGCAGCCCACGGGCCCGGGATTGCCCGGGTCTGCATGTACGCGAGCATCTGTTCGTCGATCCGCTCGGCAGCCCGGCGAAGGGTAAGCTCGCGGAGTGCATACAGGTTCCCCTCGTTGAAGAACTGCTCGATTGCCCGGGCTGCCATGTCGGGGACATACACTTTTCCTTCACGCAGGCGCTGGAGAAGTTCCGGAGGTGCCAGGTCAACTACTTCGATCTCATCCGCTTCATCGATTACCCGGTCGGGAACCGTTTCGCGGACTATCACGTGGGTAATCTGGGCAACCACATCGTTGAGGCTCTCGACATGCTGGACATTCAGCGTGGTATAGACATCGATACCTGCATTCAGCAGCTCTTCGACATCCTGGTACCGTTTCAGGTGCCGTGAGCCGGGAACATTGGTGTGGGCAAGCTCATCGACAAGCACGATAGAAGGCCGGAGCCTGAGGGCAGCATCCAGGTCGAACTCCGGAAGGGTTACCCCACGGTACTCCATCATGTTGGGAGGGATGACAGCAAGCCCGTCAAGCAGTGCCTCTGTCTCACGCCGGCCATGGGTCTCCACATACCCGGCCCTTACGTCAATACCCTCATCTTTCCGCAGGTGCGCGGCCTTGAGCATCTCGTAGGTCTTTCCTACGCCTGCAATGTAGCCGAGAAAGATCTTGAGTTTGCCCCGGTGCTTCCTGCGTTCCTCTCCCTGCACGCAGGCAAGGAGGGTATCCGGGTCCGGGCGGTATTCGGAAGTGCGAGTCATGGGTTTGTATCACCCCACACCCATCAGTACGAGCAGCATATCGATAATCTTTATCCCGATGAACGGGGCTACCAGGCCCCCGACTCCATAGATGATGACATTGTTCCGCAGGGCCATCTCGGCGGTCATCGGGCGATAAGCCACCCCGTGGAGAGCGATCGGGATGAGCGCAACAATGATGAGTGCATTGAAGATAACGGCCGAGAGGATTGCGTTGTGGAGCCCGAGAATGTTCAGGGCTGCAAGTGCCGGGTAGGTGCTGATGAATGCAGCCGGGATGATAACGAAATATTTTGCCAGATCGTTTGCAATCGAGAACGTGGTGAGGGCACCCCGGGTCATAAGGAGCTGTTTTCCAATCTCAACGATCTCGATGAGTTTGGTCGGGTTGCTGTCGAGATCGATCATGTTGGCTGCCTCGCGGGCAGGCTGCGTCCCGGTATTCATGGCAACGGCAACATCGGCCTGGGCAAGGGCCGGGGCATCGTTGGTCCCGTCACCGGTCATGGCCACCATGCGTCCCCCGGTCTGGTATTCCCGGATCAGTTTCAGTTTGCTCTCTGGGGTTGCTTCTGCAAGAAAATCATCGACACCGGCCTCAGCCGCGATGGTTGCGGCGGTAAGGCGGTTGTCGCCGGTGATCATGACGGTTTTGATCCCCATCTTCCGGAGCTGGATAAAGCGCTCCTTGATTCCGCCTTTTACGATATCCTTGAGGTGAACAACCCCGAGAGCTTTTCCGTTCTTCGCAACAACCAGCGGTGTTCCCCCGGCAAAGGCAATAGTTTCTACCTCATTTTTGAGCTCATCCGATACGGTATTGCCGCTTGCCGCAATATGCCCGAACATGACATCCGCCGCACCTTTCCGGATCCTGATATCCCCGGAATCAACCCCGCTCATCCGCGTCTGGCTTGAGAACGGAACAAACTGCATACCTCTGCCGGACTCCGTGGCACCGACCGTCATGCCCCGGAGCCCGTATTTATCTTTTGCCAGGATAACGATGCTGCGACCTTCCGGGGTCTCATCGGCAAGCGAGGCGAGCTGTGCGTTCTTTACCAGATCCATGATATCTGTCCCGTCAACCGGGATCAGTTCAACGGCCTGCCGGTTGCCAAGGGTAATGGTCCCCGTCTTGTCCAAGAGGAGGACATCCACGTCGCCCGCTGCTTCGATTGCCCTGCCGGAGGTTGTGATCACATTGCGGCGGATAAGACGGTCCATACCGGCAATTCCAATCGCACTGAGGAGCCCGCCGATCGTTGTGGGGGCAAGACAGACCAGCAGGGCAACAAGCACAGTGACCGTGACCGGGACCCCGGAACCCATGGCCTGCACGCTGTAAACTGAAAAGGCCCAGAGCGTGATACAGACCGTAAGAAAGATCGCGGTCAGGCCGAGAAGGAGGATGTTGAGCGCCACCTCGTTCGGGGTCTTCTGTCGTTTCGCCCCTTCCACGAGACTGATCATATGGTCGAGGAAACCCTCGCCGGAGTTGGCGCTTGCACGGATGATGAGCCAGTCGGAGAGCAGTATTGTGCCCCCGGTGACTGCGCTCCGGTCCCCTCCGGATTCCCGTATGACCGGTGCACTTTCCCCGGTGATCGCGCTCTCGTTCACCGATGCAACTCCCTCAACCACCTCCCCGTCAACCGGGATCGTATCCCCCGCTTTTACATAGAAGAGATCGGTCTTATGCAGGGTAGAGGAAGATACTTCAAGGTAATCGGAGGGAACCGGCTCCTGCCCTTTCCTGATCTCATACCCAAGGTAGAGCTTCTTGGCCATGGTATCCTGCCGCATCTTCCGGAGCGACTCTGCCTGAGCTTTGCCCCGTCCTTCCGCGAGTGCCTCGGCAAAGTTGGCAAAGAGAACCGTGAACCAGAGCCATGCAGAGATCGCGCCGATGAATCCGGCAGGAGCTTCGCCATGCCCCAGAAGGGCCTGGATCCAGAGCAGGGTGGTGAGTGCACTGCCCGCCTCGACCACGAACATGACCGGGTTCCTGATCATCTGCCTCGGTTCGAGCTTGATAACTGCATCGATAACTGCACGCTGGTAGATTGCAGGCAGGATCCGGTGAGGATCGCGGGTGTGTGCACTATCGGGCATACTTCAAATCCCCCCGCCGAGCATGAGATGTTCGACAATGGGCCCGAGAGCAAGAGCCGGCAGGAAACTGAGTGCCCCGATAATGAGGACAACAAAGACCAGCCAGATGATGAAGAGCGGGCGGTGGTCGGAGAGTGTTCCCTCTCCTGCCGGGACAATCTTCTTTGCCGCAAACGAGCCGGCAAGAGCGAGCGTCAGGATTGCAACGCCGAACCTGCCGATGAACATGCAGGATGCCGTTGCAAGGTTATAGAACAGGGAGTTGGCAGAGAGCCCGGCAAAAGCGCTTCCATTGTTCTGGGATGCAGACGTGAAAGCGTACAGGATCTCGGAGAAACCATGCGGCCCGGGATTAAAAACAGCCGTCTTACCGGGATCCGTGAGAACTGCCACAGCCGTGAAGATGAGGATCAGGAATATGGGGATCAGGATGATGATGGTGGCGATCGTCATCTCCCGGGGCTCGATCTTCTTCCCAAGGTATTCCGGGGTCCGGCCAACCATCAGCCCGGCAATGAACATCGCGATTATCACGAACACGAGCATCCCGTACAGGCCGGAACCGATCCCCCCGTACACCACTTCCCCGAACTGCATCATGAGCAGCTGGACAAATCCCCCGATCGGGGTGAACGAGTCATGCATCCCGCTGACCGCCCCGCAGGAAGCGGATGTTGTCACGACTGAGAAGAGCGTGGAGGAGATGATACCAAAGCGCACCTCTTTTCCTTCCATATTCCCCCCAGGCTGGAGATCTGTTGTTGCCTGGTCGATTCCCATGGATCCGAACGTGGGATTACCGCCAAGTTCTGCCCAGATAGCGATCCCGAGGAGCGGCAGGAAGATGATCGTCATGGCAATGAGGAGGCTCACGCCTTTTCTCCCGGCCCCGACCATCCTGCCAAACGAGTAGCAGAGCGCTGCAGGGATGAGGAGCATCGAGACGATCTCGATGAAGTTGGCAAGCGGTGTGGGATTCTCGAACGGGTGGGCGGAGTTGGTGTTGAAAAACCCTCCCCCGTTGACGCCAAGCTGTTTGATCGCTATCTGGGATGCTGCGGGCCCCAAGGGGATGGTCTGGGTTGTAACCAGTGTACCCCCGGCATCCTTCACCGGGTCAAGCAGGGGGACAATGACCGGTCCTGAAAGTGTCTGGACCGTTCCCTGGGAGACGAGAATAAGGGAGATGATGATACTTATCGGCAGGAGAATGAGGATCCCACGGACAAGCAGAACCCAAAAGTTCCCGATCGTTGCGGAGGATTTACGGGACAGGCCGTATGCAAGCCCGACAAGGACGGCAAGACCCGTTGCCGCCGAGGTAAAGTTCTGGACGCACAGGCCGATCATCTGCGTGAGGTAACTGACCCCCGTTTCACCGGCATATGCCTGCCAGTTGGTGTTGGTGACAAAGCTCACTGCCGTATTGAGCGCAAGATCCCATGACGGTACTCCGATACCGGCAGGGTTGAGCGGAAGGATTGACTGGACAAGCTGGAGCAGGAAGAGGAACACTATACCAACCAGTGAAAAGACCATCATGGCAATGGCAAATCTCTTCCAGTCCATCTCATCATCCGCCCGTACCCGTGACCATGAGAGGATCCATTGTTCGATCGGGACGAAGACCGGGGAAAGCAGGTGGGGCTCACCCCGGAGGACACGGACCATGAATCTCCCGAGCGGGACAACGGTAATTACAAAAAACCCGATGAAGAGTACCAGTAAAACCCAATCCGGGATCCGCAGTCCCGTGGTATTTTGCCCTCCCGGCTCTGCCTGCTGCAGTGTTGCAGAAGACGATCCGGATTTCGATAGATCGTCAAGGGCAAGGTTCAGCCTGAGGACATTCACCCGGGGCTCACCGAAGATCCCGAACTGGCGGGGCTCGATATGGCTAGTGACAAGATTCATGACATCTGCTTCATGCAGGCCCCTCTCGCGGGCGATACGGGGGACCTGGTAATACGCTGATGCAATGCTGATATCGGGGTCAAGCCCGCTCCCTGATGAAGTGACGAGATCTACCGGTATGGGGAGAGTATTTGCAGGATCTGCTGCGTGGAGAGCAGCAACACGGGCCTGTACCGCTTGATCAAGAGCCGGGTTTGACGGCCCGAGGTTTGAACCGGACGAGAGTCCGGCATTGTAGGGAACCGGTGTTGTGGCTGAAGGGCGGCCCCAGAAATACTGTGGAGAAGAAAACGGCTGCCCGATCAGGGCTGAACCTGCCACTTTTCCGTCATGGAGGATCAGGTTCCCGTTCGACTGGGCGGGGAAGGCCAGCTGTGCAATGCCGGTGACCAGAAGCGGGTAACAGATCCCGGTGATGAGCGTGAGCAGGAAGAAGATTATCAGGGCCGGCTTAATCTGGTCCCTGATGATGGTTACACCCGATCCGATCTGCATGGAAGTCCTCCGAAAGGATTGGCTGGCTCCGGACCCTGATGGTGGGGAGTATTCCAATATCCAGTGTTCTGGCTGGGGGTATTTATGCCCATTGATGGATTTGCTTTTTTGGTAGATCTAAAAAAAAAGAAAAATAATATTTGCCGTCGTTGGGGTTGATCGTGATGGAAACATCATTCCATGAGTTATTATTAGAACAATGCGGATCGCGCGGACTTGCAATAATTCAGAAAAAGTGATGAACTGACCAGTCTTTCATCAGCAGCAGCCTCCTGCCGGTCTCCGGAGCAGAACCCGAAGGTCATGAGGCCCGGTCCGCTCGCTTGCAATCTCGTACCCGAGCCTTTCTGCCTCCATCTCGATCCATGGCGGCACGTGGTCGCAGATGATCTCCAGTTCAAAGAATGACCCCTGCTGAACAAACGGCCGGAGTACCTGCTTGCTGCTCACTTCGGGGCGGTTTTTCTGGATCTCGCAAATGGAGATGTAATATCTCCCGGGGGCGATCTCGATCGGGGCCGGGATATCCGCACTGGCCGGCAGCGGGGCTTTTTCCTCCTGCTCCACCTTTGCCTCCTGCCAGACCTCATCGAGGAATTCAGAAGGGCTCCCGGGGATTTCGTACACCAGGCATCCCGCCTTCTCCAGTTCGAAGAAGACGGCCCCGCCTGCCGATTGTGCAACAATTGTGCGGCATGCTCCGAGACACGCGGTGAGTTTGGCCATCTGTTTACGCAGGCCGGCAAGCCCGCCGTCCTCTTCGAGTGCGAACGGGAGCCGGCGCTCCATAATCCAGGTTCCCCGCAACCGGCAGTATACGACAACGGTGCCCGGTTCGCTGAGGGGGACGGTCCGGCCGTCACTTCCGATGATCACTGCAATCTCTGAAAGACACATGATATCCTCCGGCCATCACAGGGTCAGGCGTACAACGGGGTTTTTTCCCTCAATGTGCGAGTCAAGAATCTCAGGCACATCATCGGCAGTTACCGACCCGTACCAGACATTGCCGGGATAGATGACCACGACCGGCCCCCTCTCGCAGATGCCAAAGCATCCGGTATTGGAAAGAAAGACCTCTCCCCCGATGCCGCGTTCTTCGATCTCTTCTTGGAATCTTGCCATCACCTCGAGACCTGCCTTGGTGTGGCAGAACCCTTTTTGCTGCCCGTTTGGTCGCGAGCTGGTGCAGACAAGGATGTGGTGGGTGGGTTTTTGCATGTCAGATACCTTCCGTTATTTCAGTCCTGGTTGTCTCTTCGTGCCGGAGCCTGCGGTACGAGCCGTATTTTTCAGAAAGGAGCGTGTTTGTGATCCGGTCGAGGAGCGCAAGCGTGCCTGCGTAACCAACGGAAAGGATCCGCTGGCCCCCAACCCGATCATGGATCGGAAAGCCGGTCCGGATGACTGGTATGCCGTGCCGCTCGGTGAAGAACTTCCCGCCGGAATGGCCGATCGCGATATTCGCACCGGCCGCTAACGCTGCCGTTTCGATCGCGGCAAAGTCTGCTTCTTCCATAATTGCAGGCTGTTCGTCGGTATCGGTCAGGAGCGGATCGAGGCTGGCGAAAAGCCGGCTCGTGCGGGTACCGCTCGCGATCACGACCGGGGCAATGCCGTTCTCGCAGCAGGTCCGGGTCAGGGCATACACCAGTTCCGGTTCTCCGTAGATAACTGCCCGCCCGTCAGCATTGTGCTTGTGGGCGTCAGCCATTGCATCTAGGAGCCAGCCGCGTTCGTTCACGAGAGATTCCGGCCGGGAGTGCCCGCTGATCTTTTCAAGGAGGGTGAGGAGCTGGTCGGTTGCCCCGATCCCCACGGGAAGCGGCAGGGTGACGAGCGGGACGCCATGCTCCTGTCCGAGCCAGAGGCCTGGTGAGAGATTGTCCGGGCACGTTACGCCGAACTGGATCGTGATCGGGGCGCCAGGCATGGCAGCAATCTCCTCCGGTTTTGTCCCGCCCTCCGGGATCTTCTGGTACCGCCCGGCGAACGGGCGGTCGAGGGTCAGCGAATAATCGGGGATGATTGTGCAGTCAAGGCCCATGAGCGAGAAAATTCGCCGGATCTCCCGTATATCTGCCGGGCTGATATGCGGGACGATGACGTTGATGCGCCCGTGCGGTTCAGATGGCCGGGCATAGTGGGCGATGATCGCTTTTGTTGCAGCCCAGTACCCTTCCGTATGGCTCCCGCTGTAGCTCGGTGTCGGGACCGGAATAATGTCAGGGCAGCCTGTCACCTGGCCGTTCCGGTAATCCCGGATGATCCGGTCCAAATCCTCACCCATGGTCTCAGCAAGGCAGGTGGTCAGGACGCCGATCACGGACGGGGCATAGACCCGGCGTATGTTGTCGAGAGCCCGTTTCAGGTTTGCTTCCCCGCCATGGATGGTCTGCTTCTCGTTGAGCGATGAGGAAGCGATATCCACCGGTTCGTTGAAATGGTTGACGCAGGTGAGGCGCATGTAGGTACTGCACCCCTGCGAGCCGTGGATAAGCGCCATCGCTCCGGCAATACCCCGGAACGCGATAACCCCCCCAAGCGGCATGCACTGCTGGCACTGGTTCTCGTTCACCTGCCGGACGGTGCCTAGCCCTGCAGAGGGTGTCATCAGGCACCTCCAGCCGGGGCCCGAAGATACTTCCAGACCGGCGAGCAGGCACTGATGTACACTTCGCGGGCAAAGTTCACGGCCCCGTCGAACCCGGCAAGGCATTCCTTGCGGTCATGGTTGTGGTCAACGAAACCAATGCCCAGCTTGTAAGCGAGCACGCGTTCTTTGACACCCCCGGCCATGACATCGACCTGCTTCTCTATGAGGAAACGCTCGATCTCGGCCGGGTTGGTGTCGTCGACCACGATCGCCCCTTCATCAAGGAGGCTTGTTATGGTCGCGTACTCCTCGGTTTTGCCGGTCTGGGTGCCGGTGAGGACAACCTCCATGCCGAGCCCGCGGAGCTGCCGGATCAGGGCAACGGCCTTGTAGGCTCCGCCTACGTAGATCGCGGCCCGTTTGCCGGTAAGTTTCTCCCGGTACCGCTCGATTGCGGGACTGATGCGGGCCATTTCCCTTTCGATAAGCATTTCGGCACGTTCGGTTATCACCGGGTCATCATAGAACCGGGCGATCTTCCGCAGGCTTTCGGCCGTGTTCTCTGCACCAAAGAAGTTCACGTCCATATAAGGGATGCCAAACTGCTTCTCGAGCTGCATGGCCACCCAGTGCATTGAACCCGTGCACTGCACGAGGTTGAGGCACGCACCCGGCGCCTGCTTTAAGGCCGCGACGGTCGAGTCACCGGTGAAGGCTACATTGATCTCAATGCCCATCTCTCCGAGGTAGCGCCGTGCAAGCCACATCTCGCCGCTGAGGTTATATTCCCCGAGGAAGTTGAGTTTCTGGGTCTTTTCCACCCTTTCCCCCTCCTTTGGCGTGATGAGCCGCATAAGCGCAAGGGCTGCGGCCCGGTACCCGACAACCTTGTTGCCGGAGATAAAACCGCTCGACTCTACCGGGATCACTTCGGTGTTGTGGTGGCGCGAAGCCTCTTTGCAGACGGCAACGATATCATCGCCGATCATGCCGGTAACGCAGGTAGAGTACACGAATATCGCCGGGGGGTGGTATTTCTCCACGATCTCATCGATACATATGGCAAGTTTCTTCTCCCCGCCAAAGACCACGTCCCGTTCCTTCATGTCTGTCGAGAAACTGTTCCGGTACATCTCCGACCCGCTCGACAGGCTGCCCCGGATATCCCAGGTATAGGCGGCGCAGCCGATCGGGCCGTGGACAAGGTGGACCGCGTCCGTGACCGGGTTCAGGACCACCCGTGCACCGCAGAAGACGCAGGCCCGCTGGCTGACCGAGCCGGCAAGGCTGTCGTCTGCGCAGTGGATGTTTGTCCTGCTCCTGCCGGCAGTCAGGATGGAGCTTTGGCGTTCGCTGATGCATGTCGCCCCTTCCGGGGGTATTGAGCTTGTTTCCATGGTTTTCCTCCCGGGCATTACCCGTTATAATACAAGTTCGAAATCCTCGTCAGGGCAGTCGCGGTCACGGCGTTCAAGGAGCGCATTGCTGATCTGTTCGATCAGGCGCAGGCATCCCCGGTAGCCGACAACCGGCATGAGCGGGTGCACGGCCCTGTCAAGGATGGGAAAGCCGAAGCGGACGAACGGAAGATCTTCGGCACGGGCGATATACTTGCCATAGGACGTGCCGATCAGGAGATCAACCGGGGCTTCCCGGATCCATTGCTGGAGTTCGAAGAGGTCGCCTTCTGCTTTGACCCTGGCACCGGTGACTCCCGCGTCTTCGAGCATCTTCGTTATTTCGGTCTCGAAGGCTTTCCCGGGAGTGCCCGTGAGGACATACACCGGGACCATTCCCATGGTGAGCAAAAACTCGGTGAGTGCGATCACGTGGTCGGGATCCCCGAAGACTGCGACCCGTTTTCCCTGGTAGTGGAAATGGGTGTCGATCAAGGTATCGATGACCTGACCGCGTTCGAGTGCGAGGGATGCGGGGATCTCGACCCCGAACCAGTCCCTGATTGCCATAATGAAATCATCCGTTGCGCCGATGCCGATGGGCAGCCTGAGCGGAATACCGGTGACGCCGCATTTGTCCTGCAGGATATCGGCAGCATCATGCGATGCAAAGGAACCGAGCGCAAGGGTGACCTCCGAATTACCGGAATCCCGGATCTCGGCAACCGTTGTACCGCCATCGGGATACATCTGGTACCTGCTCGTCAGCGGCGTGTCAAGTACCCCCGAGGTGTCCGGGAACATAATCATCTTCACGCCAAGCAGGCTGACTATCCTGCGGATCTCCCGCATATCACCGGGATTGACAAAGCCGGGCAGGATATTCATCTGCGCTTTTTTGCCTGTCCCGTCAGCTTCCGCAAGGTACGAGACCATTGCCTTGCACATGCCCGAGAACCCCGTGACATGGGAGCCCTGGTAGCTCGGGGTGTTGACGTGGATGACTCTCTTTCCTTCCGGGATCTCTGCCTGTTTGATGATGTTGGGCAGGTCATCGCCGATAGTCTCGGAGAGGCAGGTGGTATGAACCGCCATGATCTCGGGGTTGTAGATCGCAAACACGTTCTTGATTGATGTCTTTAAGTTGGCCGCCCCTCCAAAGACCGAGGCTCCTTCGGTGAATGAGCTGGACGATGCCATTACCGGGTCCCGGAAATGCCTTGTGAGGTGCATGCGGTGGTACGCACAGCAGCCCTGCGAGCCATGGCTGTGGGGCAGGCACCCGTGAATACCGAGCGCGGCATACATGGCGCCGAGCGGCTGGCAGGTTTTTGCCGGGTTGATCTTGCCGGTCGTGTGTTCGACCGGTTCTTTTGGCAGACATTCAAGCATGGGATTTTCTTCCTTTTGTGTCCTCTATCTCCCAGGGGGGGATGATCATCTTCCAGGCCGGGGTCGAGAGGGCGTTTGCCACGTCGCGTGCAAAGTTGATTGCCCCGCCATAACCGGCATACGGTCCGGCATAATCGTACGAGTGGAGCTGCTTTGAGGCAACCCCGAGCTTGTGGGCGATATACTTGTCCCGGACCCCGGAGAAGATCAGGTCGGGCTTGAGCCGTGCAACCATCTCCTCGACCTCGTGGTGGTTGGCGTCATCGATCATGAGTCCGCCGGATGGCATATCCGGGTACATCCCTTCGTAGTAACTGAGCGGGACATCCTTTATGAGGGCCTCGTACTGCTCCTTTGTCAGGCCCAGGTATTCGTGGGCTTCACGGTAGCGTTCAGGGTCCGGCGAGAGATGGAGCTCGGGGATGTTCTTGGAATCCGCATCGCTCTTGATCGTCGGGATAACCTGCCGGCCTTCGTAATCGTCACGGTGGGCAAACTCGTACCCCGCAACAATAACTTCCATGCCAAGGTCGCGGAGCAGGTGCTGGTAGTGGTGGCTGCGGGAGCCCCCGACAAACGCGAAGGCTTTCCTGCCCCGGCAGATCTTCCGGTACTGTTCCAGCACCGCTGCCACGCGGGCAGTCTCCCGTGCGATAACAACCTCGGTCCGGCTCGCAAGCTCCGGGTCATTGAAGCACCGGGCAATATGGCGCAGCGATTCATTCGTGGCTTCGATCCCGATGAAGTTCACCTTCAGCCAGGGAATGCCGTATTTTGTCTCCATCATCTCGGCGATATAGTTGATCGACCGGTGGCACTGGACAAGGTTGAGGTCTGCCAGGTGAAGGTTTTTGATGTCCAGGTAACTCGCGTCCCCGGTAAGGATGCAGTTGACCGTGTAACCGATCTCCCCGAGAATCCGTTCCAGCTCCCAGCCATCGCCGCCGATGTTGTACTCGCCAAGGATATTGATCACGCGCCTGCCGGGTTTCCGGTTTGTCCCGGTGCCGATCACCTTCTCCATCAGGTTGTTGTTTGCTATGTGATGGCCTGCCGACTGGCTGACACCCTTGTAACCCTCGCAGTTGTACGCTATCACCTGGATGCCGTGCCGCTCCTGCGCAGCTTTTGCCACTGCATTGATATCGTCGCCGATCAGTCCGACCGGGCAGGTGGCGCAGATGTTGATGGCCCTCGGGTGGAAGGCGGCAACAACTTCGTCGATCATCTTTGCAAGTTTCTTCTCCCCGCCAAAGACAATGTCCGGCTCCTGCATGTCGGTGATGAAGCAGAGCTGGGAGTAGATCTTCTCTTTTGGGGTTGTCTCATCCGCCCGCGCCTTGTTGCGCCGGGTGCCCCAGCTGTAATACCCGCAGCCGACCGGTCCGTGGGTGATCGTGATCATATCCTTGATCGGGGCGACTACGACGCCTTTGCACCCGGCATATGCGCAGCCCCGCTGCGAGATGATGCCGGGGATGGTCCGGGTGTTTGCCTCGATCTGCGGGCAGCATTCTGCGGTCTCGTTCTTTACAACAAGATGCTTTTTCCGGTTTTTCTTTACCGTATCCGGGTATGGATCGAGCATCTCATCCAGTGTTATATCCGTTCCTGTCACTGTTGTCACCTCAATTACCAGATGGCTGCTTCCCCTGCTTCCCCGGTCCGCACCCGGACCGCGTCGGCTACCGGCATCACAAAGATTGTCCCGTCCCCGATCCCGTACTCGGTCCGGTTCGCACTGGTGATCGCCCCGATGATCCGTGGCACGTCATCGTCATGTGCCAGGATCGTGAACAGGCGCCGCGGGAAGAACCGCGACCCGTCAAGGAAACTGGTCACCAGCTTCTCGGTATCCCCTGCCTCGGTGAATTCGTCGAGTCCCATGGACAGGAGCTTCTCTTTGCACTCTTCGATAGCTCCCGGATCGGTGACCAGGTTTCCCCGTCCAAGGACTTTCACCGCGGTGAAACCGGCCACGCCAGCTGCGATAAGGGCTTTTTTGGTGGCGCCGGTCTTCTTCATCCGGACGATCGCCATGATCTCTTTCATTCTCTTCTCCCTCACAGACCCGGCGTGCCTTTCGAGATAGTGTAGACCTCATCGACCGGGCTGACAAAGATCTTGCCGTCGCCAAATGTGCCCTCATTCCCGGTCTTTGCGATTGACAGGATCATCTGAATGACCTTGTCCTTTGCATCCTCGGGGATCACCATAAGGATGAGGGTCTTTGGGATCTCGTCGTAGACCATCCCACCTATCTTGATACCCTTCTGCTTCCCGCGGCCAACAACATCGACCATAGTGGCTGCATTGAATCCTGCAGAGGAGAGTCCGGCAAGCACTTCGTCTTTCTTCTCCGGCCGTACAATTGCGCGTATCAGTAACACCGTTTCACATCCATTATTTCGCCAGTATTGATCTCCCCGCATCACATCGCATCAAGGAACCCGTGCTGCATCATCAGCTCTTCCAGGCGCTCCTGTTTCATCGGTTTTGGGATGACGAACATCTTGTTGCCGTCAATTGCCTTTGCAAGGTTCCGGTACTCTCCTGCCTGGCCAGAAGCCGGGTCGAAGTCGATGACCGTCTTCTTATTGATCTCGGCCCTTTGCACGAGGTTGTCCCGTGGCACGAAGTAGATGAGCTGGCTCCCGAGCTCTTCGGCGAATGCTTTTAAGAGGGCATGCTCGTTATCGACCTTGCGGCTGTTGCAGATGATGCCGCCGAGCCTTACCTTGCCGTTCGTTGCGTACTTCTGGATGCCTTTTGCAATGTTGTTGGCTGCGTAGAGCGCCATCAGTTCACCGGATGCGACGATGTAGATCTCCTCTGCCTTTCCTTCCCGGATCGGCATCGCGAACCCGCCGCAGACTACGTCGCCAAGTACATCGTAGAAGACATAGTCGAGATCATCGGTGTACGCCCCGAGAGATTCCAGAAGGTTGATGGACGTGATGATGCCCCGGCCGGCGCAGCCAACTCCCGGCTCCGGCCCTCCGGATTCCACGCACCGGGTGTTGCCAAAGCCGGGCTTGAGGATCGCATCGAGTTCGATGTCATCGCCTTCATCCCTCAAAGTGTCGAGGACCGTCTTCTGGCATAATCCGTGGAGCAGCAGCCGGGTCGAGTCTGCTTTCGGGTCGCACCCGACCACCATCACTTTCTTGCCAGCCTCTGCCAGTGCTGCAACCGTGTTCTGGGTTGTGGTCGATTTTCCTATACCGCCTTTTCCGTAAATTGCCACTTGTCGTTTCATTTTCCCCATGCCTCCTGTGTCGTGTGCATCTGTTCCGGCGAAGATCTGTCCTGTGCCGGCTTTCTTTTAAATTTTCTCTTATGAGTTCTCCCTGTGCTATTCTGTCAGGCTCCCATAGTGCAGGACCGCCTGGTAATATGCAAAAATTCCCTTTGCTCCGCCATACCCAATGACCGGTTCGGGACTGCTGTCATGCAGGAAAAGGGAAACCCCTGTTTCAGCGTACTGCGTCATTCCGCCCGGGTGTAAGCTGGCGAGATCAACCTTCGTATCAGTGCGCGGATAATTGGCAGACAATCTGCAGAGTCTGTCAGCGGTCTGCCCTTCCGGTGCAGGAAGTGCCGCGATCCCGCAGCACCTCTTGGTATCCTGTGCGATCTGTCGCATGTAGTCTCCTCTTTGTTACACTATTCTTTCTTAATTGCAAATATTTATAATAGCTAGTAAGAAGGTTCCTTCCATCTAATTATTGTAAATATGGAAACAATCTGAAAAAATTTCCGTTGATATCAATCAGATTGCCCGTGTCGTTTGCCTTTTTGCAGGAGTTGTCTTTCCCCTGTTATCTGCTAAAAAAATATAAGGAAAAATTCCCTGAAGTCTGAAGATAGTTGGCAGAGCATCTGAAATATTAATCTGAGATCATTCCGGTCGTATCCTTATCTGCTTGGATAAAATCCGTTCAGGACGCCATCCGGTTCCGGGAAAGAACAAATCATTTAATTTAATGTTAGTATATCAGCAAGTCAGGCCAGAACCTCTAATAACAGTTAATGCCGCCACCGGCCAAATACTGGATATGAGCGGCGAGCACAAACCGGATCTTCCTGAGATTCCGGACGATACGGATGAGGATGATGGTGACAACCCGTGCCGGGAGTCGCAAAAGCGGGGGCTGTACTTTTATTTTGCCGTTGCGCTCCTCGGTTGCCTTGTTTTGCTTGTGGTTTTCGTGAATATCCCCCTCATCCAGGCATCTGCCGGTGCCACCATGACCCGGACCAGCTGGCAGCTCCAGTCATATGCCAATGCCAGCGGAGGAATGCAGCCGGCGACGGGGCCCAATATTACCGCCCGTTTCAGCGGGGATAGCCGTATCACCGGCTTTGCCGGCTGCAATGATTACATTGCAACCTACACAACGGAAAATTATGCGATCTCAATCTCGCCCTCGGCAACAACGCGCAATACCTGCGGCGAGCCGGGTATGATGGCCCTTGAAACGCTCTACCTCCAGGACCTTGATAATTCCACCGAGTTCAGGGTCACCCAGACGGCACTGAAATTGTATGACAGGACCGGAAAACCTCTCCTGCTGTTTGTCCCGGGCTGATATACGAGACAGGCTTAACCTTGCACCTTTTTCTTTTTCCTCAGAGTAAATCCCTCCATTCCTGCCTGGAAAATGTATCCCAATATTAAAAATGCCGGACTGGTAATACTTCATCTGAGGATACTGATTCATGGAAGCGAGGAGCGAGAGAAAAGATGGCGTGCTCATCTTTTTTGTAGACGGGAGGCTCGATGCTTTCGGCGCCCAGCAGCTGGATGCATGGGCCCGGGAGGCGCTGAGCGATGACGACAAAGACCTTGTTCTCGACCTTGCAGGCTCGAATTACCTGAGCAGTGGCGGGATCCGGATCTTCAACAGTCTCAAGCGGGAGATAAAGCGGAGGAACGGAAGGTTCGCTCTTTCCAGCGTAGGGGAATACCCGAAAAAAGTCCTGGAGATGGCCGGCTTCACCACGGTTTTCGACCTTTACCCCGGAGCAGAGGATGCTGTCAGCGATATCGTGAAGAAACGGTCCAATCCCTCGCTCTTCAACGAGATCTTCCACAAGAAAGTAGTTGAGGGTGGTGTGAGCCTGACCATCGAGCCAGGATGGATGACCTCTCCGCCGGTGCTTCGCGTGATGGGGGATCTCAATAACGTGCTTTTTTCAAAGATCACGGAAGACGATATCCGAAAGAAGAAGTTCTCGGAAGTTACGTACTCGCTTGGCCTTGGCGCTCTCGGAGCGGACCGTGGAGATGCCATGCAGCTCTTAGGGGAGATGATCACGCTCCATGGCTCCATGGTCTGGCTTCCGACCGATGGCAACAACACCCCGGATTTCCTCACGCCCATGGATACCAAGGGAGACGTGCCGGTCTATACCGGGTATAATATCACTCTCGATGGCCCATTCAATGAATATTTTACGCTCGATACAACGGATCCCCGGGGGATCTCTGTCTCGGATATTTACCGGATCATCTTCTCATCGGCCCGGGGACGTGTCCGCACCTACCACGGCATCGTTGCCGTCACCATGTGGGGTGTGCTGACCGGACTTGCCAGTTCCGGCCTCAAAAAATCCCCCATAGCCCCTTCCGCCCCAAAGGATGGAACCTCGATCATGTCTCCCGCCCATGTCCATGAATGGATAGCATCCGAGACCCCGTCGCCCTACAAGGGGGATACGATCGTCACTTTTGGTATCGGGATCGATCTGGCATACGATCTCTCGTTCTTCCAGGAAGACGACCTTATCTCCCTGTATTATGCAAACCCGCTGAACAAGGATGCAACAAAAGAGATGTACCTCCACAACCACGGGGTTGTCTTCAGGAATGTTCCGTATGACCCGTCCCTTGACCTGAACACGCAGGTAAAAAAGATCACGAACGAAGGGCAGTTCGTTGATATGCGCCACCTGCTCGACTCAACCCGGCTCCGCAAGGCAAAGATCGGGATATCCTATATCCAGGAGATCGCCCGGGAGAGCTGATCTTCAGGTATCCGCGGTTTTCCGCTTTACAAGAACAAGAATATTTTTGTTATCCTCGTACCTGTAGACAATACTATCCATAACCTGGCGGATCAGGAAGATCCCAAGACCCCCGATCTTCCGGTCATCAACACTGCCGGTCAGGTCCGGCTCGGGAAGCGAGAGCGGGTCGAAAGGCGGAGCAGTATCCTCGATCTGGATCTCGACAATTCCCTTTGTGGCACGACAGCCGATCATGATCTCACCATCGCGATCCTCATATCCGTGTACAATCACGTTCGTTATTGCTTCTTCAACAGCAAGCTGTGTATCCAGGATCTCCTCCTCGACAAAGGAATGGTTTTTCATCACTCCTTCGAGAGCGATCGAGATCCGGGGGATCTCGTTGAGATCCGGTTTGATTGTGAGGCTGAACGAACTGCTCATGGTATCACAGTGCCTTTACTACCATCAGGGTAATATCATCTGATTGTGGCTGGTCCCCGCAGAAATACCTGACTGCTTCCAGGATCTGCTTTGTGATCTCCTGCGCCGAAAGCGTGGAGGACCGGGCTATGACTTCTCGGAACCGCTCCTCCCCGAACATGTCCAGCCGGGCATTCTCGGCTTCCGTAATCCCGTCGGTATACATCACCATCACGTCGCCCGGTGCCAGCGGGACAGTCTGTTCTGTATATTCGGCACCGGCCATTGCCCCGATGGCGATCCCGGTTGCCGGAAGCTCGTCGAATCTCCCGCCGTCAGCCCGGCAGATTACCGGGGGATTGTGTCCTGCATTGACATAGGTAAGGGATCGTTTTTCGGAATCGAGGATTGCATAGAAGAGCGTCACGAACATTCCCTGTCGTGAGTCCTCCGAGATCGTGGTGTTGGCATCGCGGATCGCTTCGGCAGGGCGTGAGCGGTGCCACGTGGCATTGACGCGGACAACGATCCGTGAGAGGGCCATGAACAGCGCCGCCGGTATTCCCTTGCCTGAGACATCTGCGATCATGATGCCGATTTTTTTATTCGAGAGCGGGATCACCTCGAGCGGGATCACGTCGAAAAAGTCCCCGCCTACTTCCTTTGCCATAAGGCTCCGGGCTGCGATATCGAACCCCTCGACCTGCGTGATGCGGTCTGGCAGGAAACTCTGCTGGATCTCGGCCGCAATCGCAAGCTCGGTGTTCTTTCGTTCCATCTCTTTGATGAGGGTATCGCGTTCCGCCTGCATCTTCCGCTCGTCCTGGAGGTTCTGGATGATGAGCGCAAAGACGAACATTCCCGCAGCATTGGCAACGATCATCGGGACTGCTACGGTCTGCACCACCGTAACGGCTTGATCAAACGGCCGGCAGATAAGGAGGGCAAGGAGCATGTGAATTATCTCCATTGCCACGGCGAAGATGACAGCGCCGGTGATCCCAATGAATTTGCGCTTGTTAAAAAGCCAGATAAGGCCCCCGAAAAGCCCCGCGAGAACGGTTGCAAGCGAGCAGGCATAAACTGTAAATCCCCCGAGGCTCAGGCGGTACAGGGCGCCTATGAGGCCTGCGCCAACCCCGACGAACGGGCCCCCGATAAGGCCGGCAACCATGGGGCCGAGATCCCGGACATTGATGAACGCCCCCATGAATTCCACGCCGGCTACAGTGCCGTAGATGGACAACACGCCAAATATCACGATGAGGAGAACCTGGATTTTCAGTGCCGGGTGACCATCGAGAACATCATTGAAAAAATTTCGCCGGGATACCAGGTACGCTACTACGACAATGACACAGATCAGCTGGAGCAGGACGAGTAACGATGAAAGGATCTCGGTGGCCATGATCTCTTCCTTAAGGCATTATTCACCAATTATCTAATAGTCTTCCACTTCCCCCCGTGTTTTCACCGCGGAGAGATGGATAGGATTATCTTTTTTAAAACCGACATTAAGAAACAGAAAAAACATCACTATTGATCACAGGAGGATACGCGTGGACATTTCTTCAGCATCGCACGAAAAAGGAACCGTTCTCTCCATTGCCGGGAGAGTTGATACCGCAACGGCACCGGCGCTTGAACAGGCAATCAACCGGGAGATCGATCTCGGGCACCGGAAGATCCTGCTGAATTTTTCAGGAGTCAATTATATCAGCAGCGGTGGTCTCCGGGTCCTCCTTGCAGCAGCAAAAAAACTGAAGGGTTCTGATGACCGGTTTGGGCTCTGCAGCCTGAACCCTGAAGTTCTCAAAATCCTCAAACTTGCCGGATTCACTTCGATCTTTTCTATCTATCCTTCTGAGGGAGAGGCCCTTGCCGGCTGGTAACGACCAGCTCATCTCCCATGAGTGGCAACCGGTTCCCGGTGCCGCCGGTGCCGCTATCTACCCGCTGATCCGGAAGATCGACACAATCTCCTCCAACTCTTACATAATCCAGACCCCGGAGATGATCGTGCTCATCGATCCCGGTGGTCTCACCGACCAGGCAGAACACGTAATGAGGGTTATCGGGGAATGTCGCTCTGAACGCGATCGCCCGGTCTTTGTCATTCTCACCCATGCACACATCGATCACTTCATCGGCGCCCAGCACCTTCCCGTGTTCGCGTTCCCTGAGATCGTGGTCTTCGCCGTCCAGGAGAGCGGGGCGGATGCACTTGAACGGGGTGACGGGAACCTGACCCAGGCAAACCTGCTCGGCATAAACCAGGTGCCCATGAAGACCGGCTTCCGTCTCCTCTCCAGGGAACGGTCTGAATTTGCCGGCATTCCCGTATCCCTTGCATTCTCCAATGGTGCGGAAGTCACCGTAATCCAGGACCGGATCTGCGCTGATCTTGAAGGGGGGCTGGTTTGTGAGCGGGTCACATTTGGAGAGGGGCCCGGTCTTGAACTCTACCATACCCCGGGCCACAGCCCGGACAGTATCTGCATCCGGATCGGGGAACTGCTCTTTGCCGGGGATATCCTCTTTGCAGCCAATCCCGGTATCGCGGGATTATGCGGATGGTCCCAGGAAGCACTCATTCACTCACTCCTCGTGATCAATGAAATCATTTCCGGTGGCGGAATCCGTATGGTCTGTCCCGGCCATGGCCGCATTATCCTGGCTGCAGATGCAGTCCGGATGCTCTCGCTTGTCAGGAACGATGCGCTTGCCCTCTCGAACATTGCCGAACTGAATAATGAACGGGCAAGAGAGACTGCCGAGTTTGCCGAAGACTGTATGGACGAGGTGAACGAGATCTTCACGATCATGGCCGGCCGCCTCTATTACCTCTCGTACGTGATGGATGAGCTGGGAGAGCCCGAGATTGCGGAGAAGATGAGCGCGCAGTTCAACGGCGATGCCATCGATGAACTCCTTGAAGCGTTCAAGGGTTTTGCCGATGAGCACCACAAGCGCGAGAATGAATCGATACACCTGGCGCTCAAAGCCGGCCAGGTGATCGCCAAGCTGGACCGGGCCTTCAAAAAAGATGAACTTGCCAGTCTTATTGACCCGACCATGGTCCAGCGGGCCGGCCGCCTCCTGTCGGATTACACGACAATGCTGCGAGGCTTCTGTCCCCCAAGCGAGCTCTGTGAATGCAACATCAACGGGCAGGTACGATCTCTGATTACCGGCCTGACGGTGCCCCTCTGTTCCGATGATGATATGCTCGATTCAGCAGATGATGATGCGGCATTTGTCCAGATGCTGCTTGCCCGTGTCGGGGCCCGGCCCCTTCTCGAAGAGATCGATCTCACCCTAGAGACCGGTGATCTGCCGGTATCGGCAGCGGTTGACCGGGATCTTTTCCTGGATCTCCTGACCTATATCCTTGAAGAACTCGTGGGAACCGGGTCCCGCCGGATCATCATCAGCCTGGAACGGGAAGAGTACGAGGCACACCTCTCCATATCCGGGGATTCTGCAGAGCCATCTGTTCCGGAGAAAAAGAAGACCTGGAATTTCCTCACCCGGCTCTGTGAACGGGCCGGGGGAACCCTTGCTTATGCAAAGGAGAATGGAATGTCCCGGTTTGTGATAACCGTGAGCCTTGTTTAATTCTCCCGTTCTGATGACCAGTATCCCCCGGCAGCCTGCCCTGACCGGTAGCATGGAATCCCAATGATGAAACAAAATTTCGGCCACCCCGAACCCCTGATCGAATTTGAGAACATCACGGTGTTCCGGAACGATACCCACGCCCTTGACCGCATCTCTGTTTGCATCCACGAGGGGGAGAATGTAGCCGTTCTCGGGCCCAACGGTGCCGGGAAATCCTCGTTTGTCAGGACGGTAACGCGGGAGCTGTACCCTATTATTACGGAGGATCCGATGGTATTCCGGATCCGGGGGAAGGATGTCTGGGACGTTTTCGAGCTGCGTTCCACGATTGGCATTGTCTCAAACGATCTCCAGACCAGCTTCAGCCGCGGCATGAGCGGCAGGGAAACGATCCTGTCAGGTTTCTTCTCGAGCGTGGGGCTCTTCAACCACAAGGTTACCCCGGAAATGGAAGAAAAGGCCGATGAGATCTGCGAATTTCTGGAGATCCGGCACCTCAAAGAGCGGCTGATGACGGAGATGTCCTGTGGGGAAGCCCGCCGGTTCCTGATTGGAAGGGCTCTCGTGCACGATCCAAAGACCCTCATCCTGGATGAACCCACCAACAGTCTTGATCTTCATTCGCTCCACACGTTTCGGAAGACCCTGCGGAAGATCGCCCGGTCAGGAACCGGCATCATCCTTGTCACCCACAACCTGCACGACATCATCCCGGAGATCTCCCGGGTGATCCTGATGAAAGAGGGCAGGATCGTGAAGGATGGAAAGAAAGAATCCCTCCTGACAGGAAAGGTTATCGGGGATCTCTTCGATGTGCCGCTGGAGGTTATCGGGTCCGGCGGTTATTATTACGCGTCCGGGTACTGAAACGGGGACTCCTGCAGGTGCAAGATTATCTCTTTTGCAGGATCAGCTTCAGGTGCGTTTCAGGAAAACGGGATTATCTCTTCTGGAGAACCATAAACCCCGGGGATGTTATGCGGAATTCCTGGCAGATGGAACCGGGCCGCTCAATGTTTACAACGGCAAAACATTTACTCATCGAGCCCCCCCAGCGACCGGATCAGTGCCTGGGTTTCCCGCGGGGTCCCGGTTGTATTGACCAGGTATGCTGTTGTCCGCTCCAGCAATCCGTAAATACTCTTCTTCCGGAGTGCGCTTTTCCTTGGAGTATTGACCAGTAGGTGGGGGTTGAAATACTGGTTTTTTGAAAACAATGCAAGCCCCTCTTCCGGCTCAAGTTTATGGCTTAGGGTCTTGTCGGCAGGATCCCGTTTGAGGATGATGAGTGTTTTTAAGGTCGTGAATGGGAGCTGCCGGCCTTTCCCGATAACCCACCGGAGATTGGCAACTGCCCTGCCGTCTGCATCATATTCGTCTCTTTCAACAAGCCCGTCAAATTCCTTCCAGATGCCAGCCAGGTCTTCCCGGATGTAAAAATTCTTCTCGGAGCCATACGCCAGGATATCCGGGCCATAGACCCGGGAGAAGAACCAGTCATCGGAAATTACCCGGCTTGAGCGGTTATTGAGGAGCCCGTAGGTCTGGGTGGTCTTCCCGGCGCCTGAGGTCCCGATGAGGCAGAGCCCCTGGCCCCCGATATCCATGCAGGCCCCGTGGATGGATGAGATGCCGTGTTCATCCTCAAGAATATCCCCGGTAAGACCGAGGGCAATCGACTTGATCCAGCCATAGTAACTGAAGTTGTAGAGGAAGGCGGTTTTTGAACAGGGATCGAACAGGAGGGTATTTTCAGGATATCCCGGATCGCAAAAAACAAACATGCGTCCATGGGAACGGATGCTCTCGGACATTGCGTAAAAATTCTCCTGCCAGGTATCCTTTATGGTATGGTTATCCGAGAGGAGCTTGATACAGCACCCGTAAATGTCCGACTTGATCTCGAACCGGATGCGGTCGCTGCAGCGTTCTGTCAGCTGCTCTTTCTCTTCTGGGGATATCAGGGAGATGGTATAGGGCATGGGAATTTCCCCCGGCAGGTGATCGCTGCCAGCGGCGGGACTGATATGTAGTATTCATCCGGACCCCGATTAATGTATTCGTTTCCTCCATACAAACAGAGCAGATAGTGTCCGGGCTGTCCTGGAAAAGCCAGAAAAAGAGCAATCTCAAAAGATGATTTATCCCAGAACGTACCATGCCAGTTCTGCTATGCAGGCTGCTGAACATACCAGCACAAGAGCGCAGTTGAGTGCTCTCTCGCGCCGTGTCATCTGGAACCAGTCTGGTTTCTGCAGCCGGGCGCAGTACCCGATAAGGAGGCCAAAACAGGTTCCCCCCAATGTGCCGAGTGCAATCACCATCAGGATCTCAAACAGTGTTCCGGTCATGCAGGATCGTATAGTTCCATTTCTCTTTTTTTCCTGATAAACCCGCAGGGGTACGGGCAGAACTCCGGTCGTGTCCTGAAGGGTGTGCCCGCTGTTGCGGGATGCCGGTAATCATCGGCGCAGGGCCAGGATCGCGACCCCGAGTGCGCTGAGGGGCACGATAATCAGTCCTGCAGCACGGGTTGGAACCGGCGTGACCGGCAAGGTCTGTTCCGGAGTAACCGTGGCCGCAGGCAGGGTTGGGGCGGGAGTCAGGCTGGCCGGGGTGATCACCTGAGGTGCAAGGGGGGCATCGACCGCGGTGACCATCCCTGCCTCCAGTCGGACCGGAGTGATGATCTTCTCGTACCCGGATTTTGTCAGGGTCAGGGTGAATGTTCCCGGCGTGAGACCGGATCTAGTCAGGGGTGTCCTGCCAAGAAATTGTTCATTGAGCACAACGGAGGCGCCGGCAGGCTCAGTAGTGACCTCAAGGAATGAAGACGGCGGTGGGGAATCGACCGAGATCGACGGAACCCCCATGGTGACCTGGATGGTGCTGTATTCTGCCTCGTTGAGCCTGGAGCGATCGTTTGGCCCGTTCGCCACCCATATCGTGTACGAACCTGCATCGAGACGGCCCCCTATGTTTCCAGTGTTCCATTTGTAGGTCCAGTGGTTGTTCTCATCTACACTCACTACCGTAAATCCGCCCTGTTCAGCCAGCCGGTTGATGTTGTCGAGCGCCACACCGTTTGCCGGAAGATTGGGACCGGTCAGGAACAGGTAGGCATTCGGGCTCCCATAGGAATACCCGGAGAGGGTGACGACATCTCCCATGGCAGTCTGGATCCCCGCTGCAGCTGATGCACCCGTGACGAGACCGCTGCAGAATACGATGCCCAAGAGTGCCATTCCTGCCATCCCAATGAAGCCCCTGCCATCCCGCTGTATCATATTAGATCAGGTTTTAGTTTCTTGTTGCTTAAGATAGTAATTCATCGGTTTTCAATCCGGATGAGGAAGAACTTCTGCGAAATTGGGGTTCAGGAGCAGGGTATATGCCGAAACAAACGGGGCTGTTTTTGGCCATCAGGTATACGGCATAACTCTTGCAGGATCAAATTATCGCAAAATAAGAGTATCCATTGCCCTCGTGGAATGAATCAGGTTTTCTTTGGAGCCTGCTGGAGATTGCCCGCCTTCCCGATAATTTCCCGCAGCCTGGCAAATTCAGTTTCCGGGTCGCCGCCGCGATGAAGATAGTAATCTGCCCCGTTCTCGATAGCAGTCCTGATATCGGTGCTGACATTATGCCCGGAGTACAGGATGACAAGCGACTTGCAGCCATTGCTGCGTATTTTTTTTATCAGTTCCGTGCCATTCAGTACCGGCATACGCCAGTCGGCAATGATCACATCATATTCGCTTTTATTGATCTTCTCTACCGCTTCAGTGGATGCACTACAGGTATCTACGGCAAATGCCGGATCATCTTCCAGATCCAGACGCATGATATCCAGGATGTCTTTATCATCGTCGACAAGAAGTATGCGAATCATTCTAGTACCGGGGATACGATTCTCCTGAATTTTATCAGGGCGGCGAGATGAATCCTCTATTATCTGCCGTGGTTACAATTTTGTATGCGGGAAACATATATATATAAATATACGTTTTGGATTTGCTGATTTGCGGAAAGGTTTTAGCGGGAATCGCGGAAGTAGGTGTCCGGAATCCCTATCTCAAAGCGGGTATTCTTTCCATATTCCCCGGTCTCTTTCAAGGTAATCCCGGTAAGAGAGAGGATCTCGCGTGCCATGAACAAACCCCGGTTCCCGGATGCTCCAACCTCGAAGATCCCTTCCTTTTCCCCGGGCGGGATGCCTGCACTCTCGTATTCGATCACTGCGACAAGGTCACGATCTTTCCGGAACGAATGTATATGGATTTGCCGGAGTGATTTATCCGGTGTCTGTGCGGTATCGAAAAGGCGTTCAAAAACCCGGTCAAGCTGGCTGTCGGCATATATCTCGATATCCGGAATATTGACCGTGAACGCAGATGTTGCAGCATCCTGCTGCCGCAGGATCTTTTCAAGAACCCGCCGGACATTCTGCCACTCGGGAGGACTCACCCCGAGATCCTTGAACTCCCGGGTCAGGTTGATCTCGTTTCGTATGGCTTTTGCCGCTGCTTCCTGTCGTTCAACATAGTCAAGAACAACGGGATCGGTAACCATTTTCTTTGTTCTTCCCAGGTATCCCAGAAGAATGGTGATCTTATTCTGGATGTCGTGGCGGGCGATGCTGGTGAAGATGTTGAGTTTCTTGTTGGCTTCCTGAAGCGCCCGTTCGATCCGGGTTCGTTCAGAGATGTCCCGAGAAAAGCAATACGCGAACTCTTTTCCCCGGTATTCAAGGTAGGTGAGGGTTACTTCCGCGGGCACGCGGCTTTTATCAGTTTTTACGAGAAGGGTTTCAGTTGAGATAGTACTCGTTTTTTTCAGCTTGTCCCAGGTAAGATCCCATGACGAGAGCGAGTAGGCCGGGATCACTTCCTCGAAGGGGAGATCCAGCAGATCCGGTCCGGAATAACCAAGTGTCCTTTGAGCAGTTGTGTTGGCATATTGTATCCGGGCATTCCGGTTTACCCAGAAGATCATCTCTGCTGCATGATCCATGGCAAACTGGGTACGGAGCAGTTCTTCCTCCATCTTCTCCCGTATTGCTATCTCCTCATACAGCTGCCGGTTGATGGTACGGAGATCTTCTGTCCGGTTGACAATGGTCTCTTCAAGTGTTTCCTGGGTTTTTTTGAGTTTTAAGCCGGCAGTTACAAGGTCCGTGATATCAATCCCGCACGAAGTGTAGCCGGTAACTTCCCCCCGGGAATTGAACCGGGCGCGATCCTGCCAGCGCAGGTAGCGCAGGTCACCGCTCGCCATGATCGCCCGGTATTCGATGACCCCGATGGGGTACTGGACGCTCAGGCGCTCAAGATGGGTCCTGATACGCTCTGAATCCTCTGATGATACCAGGGGTTTGAACGGCCTGCCCGTAAGCTCTTCCCGCGTCTTTCCTACCGCACGGCAGTAGGGCTCATTTGCATAGAGGATGATACCTTCCGGCGTATACCGGACAATATATTCTAACTCGTCATCCAGGATCTCAAGAAGCCCTGCTGCTACGGATTCTGCAGGGGAGTCTCCTGCAGAGGGAGTGCTGTCCTCAATTATTAAGGAAAACCCGGGCTTCCCGTTCTCAAATACCACTGGCACGATGAGGCTGCTGCAGGGCACGGCTTTTGTCCCGGTCTGGATCTGGGCGCGAATCCGCTGTTCCATACCCCTGAGGGTTTTTTTCAGTACCTCCCGGGGCGTCCCGCCTTCAAGGAACTGGAGCGGAAGGGAATCAAACGGCTTGTTGATCACCCGTTCTGATGGAATCTGTGCATAGGATAAAAAAGCCTGGTTCACATCAATGGCAACCATATCCTGGTTGCATACGAGAAGGGGGCGGGAACAGACTTTCTTGATGGAGAATGAAGGAATCCGCTGGGAATGATAATAGATCTTCGCTGTTCCCATCTTCCGCCCGTCAACAGCCCCCTGTATCTGGAGTATGTCCATATATTTTGCAACAGAATTCCGGTTCAGCTGCAACTGGCCGGCAATATCGGTGATGCTCAATCCTTCCGGGTGAGTGAAAAGCAGTTCTTTGATTCTTCCGATCTCTGTCTGGTACTCCTCCATTAAAATGACCTGATCAGTCTTCGACAAAATGCAATATATATCTTCCTTATCTGCCTTGCATATTAGCCTTGCATATACACGGGTTTATCAACAAATTCTTTCACATGATGATTTGTCAATCTAAAAAGCATGGCAAATAAGGTGCCTGCTCAACAGTCCGGTGATTACGATGGAAACAGGCTTGGAACAGGAAATGTATGCCGGGAGGAGTTCGCTCACACCGGCAGGGTGTAAGGATGGGATCCAGGAACAGGTTGCTCTTCTGAATGAGCTTTCTGAAAAACTCGATGAATATTTTGCCTTACGAACCTTTGGGCCCGATGACGGCAGGGTTGGATAGCAGCATGTTACCCCAGGATATGAAACCGAGCAGTAGTACGAACCTCTGGAACGATGTGCCAATTCGGATGAAAAGTACGGTATCAGATGCCGGACGGGCACAGCTCCTCTATGGCTGGCTGCGCATAACGGGAATGGATCAGATGAATGAGATTAAAGGTTGCTGGTGATGAATATGGAATCCGGAGACATAAAAAAAGAGATCAGAATTCTTGATACAACCGCAAACCCAGCCCCGCTCGGGCTTCTGGCTTTCGGTATGACAACGGTGATGCTGAACCTGCACAATGCAGGTATCTTTGCGCTTGGATCGATGATCTTTGCAATGGGCATATTCTATGGGGGAATTGCCCAGATCATTGCAGGGATCATGGAATGGAAGAAGAACAATACGTTTGGCACGCTCGCGTTCATATCGTACGGGTTCTTCTGGTTGTCGCTCGTGGGACTGATTGTAATGCCCAATTTCGGCTTCTCCACGCCGTTTGCCAAAGAGGAGCTGCTTGCCTTCCTTGGGATATGGTGTTTGTTCTCGTTTGTGATGTGGGTCATCACCTTCCGGCTCTCACGGGGGTTACAGATAGTATTCGGCCTGCTGGTCCTGCTGTTCATACTCCTGATTAGCGGCAATGCACTAGGCAACATTACCATCCTCAAGATTGCGGGAGTTGAGGGTATCATCTGCGGCCTTTCAGCAATGTATGTAGGCCTCGGGCAGGTCATGAATGAAGTGTACAAAGAGAAGATCATCAACATCGGGTGAAGAAAATGATCGAATTAAAAGAAATGACGGAGATGTTTGAGAAAAATCCGCTGTCACAGGCAGTTGTTGATGCAGATCTCAACATCCTTCTGGTAAATGAATCGTTCATGAAAATGGTCGGCTATGGTAAGGATCGCCTTATCGGGATGCGGTTCACTGATTTCAAGGACAAGAATATGATCAAGTACCTTGAGAACAGCGGCGAGGGTGTCGGGGATGCAGTCACCATGCGGAGGATGACTGTGGGCCAGAGCACGTTCGACACGCCAACCGGCCTCCATATCGTGATCCGGACGAACATACCGATCATGGGCGAGAAAGGGGAGGTCAAGTACGTCTATGTTACGTACAACGAGACAACCAAGATCGTTAAAGCCCAGAAATACATGGCAAAAGAAGTCGAGGAGTTGTCCAAGATCTATGCCATCATGGCCCAGGGAGACCTTACACCGAGGTACAAGCTCAATGAACCGGATGCTGATACGAAAGAAGGCTTTGATCTGCTGGTCAAGCTCCGCGATTCGGTCCGTGGCATCATCGGGAGCCTCCAGAAGAACATCGGGGACGTCAACAAGCAGATGCAGAACCTGACCTCAACTGCCGAGAATGCAACCCGGAGCGTAGAGGATGCGTCCAAGAGTGTCAACCAGATCGCCAAGAATGCCGGTGTCGTTTCCGAGAATGCCCAGAAAGCATCCGAAGGCGTGGAGCAGATGTCGAAAGCCATGCAGGACATGAGCGCCGCTGTCGAGGAAATCACCTCCAGTATGGAGAGCGTCTCGTCCCAGGCAAACAATGCGAATGCATCGGCAAAGAGCGGTGCCCTCCTTGCGGAGACGGTCAACAAGGACATGAGCGAGATCACCGAGGAAGCCGGCAGGACCTACGAGGTCATCAAGGATATCGAGAAACAGATGAACGATATCGGTAAGATCATTGTCCTGATCCGTGATCTCGCGAGCCAGACCAACCTCCTCGCACTCAATGCGGCAATCGAGGCAGCCCGGGCAGGAGAGCACGGAAGGGGATTTGCCGTGGTTGCATCCGAAGTCAAATCGCTGGCACAGGAGTCCCGTTCAAGCGCGGAAAAGATCGAAGAGATGATCACGCAGCTCAACATTGCCACCAAGAAAGCCGCAGACGGCATGGCGGAAGCCCGGAAACTTGTCGGCAAAGGAGCCGCCGGGGCACAGCAGGCACTTGACGCATTCAGGACAATCCAGAAAGCTGCCGAAACCGTTGCAAACAGTGCTTCGGAAGTTGCTGCAGCAACCGAGGAACAGGCTGCAACCACCGAAGAGATCACGGCAAGTGTCCACGAGGTGGCAAACCTGATCGAACGGACTGCCAAGGAGGCCGGGGATGCAGCCGCGGCAACGGAAGAGTCTGCCGCAGCCATTGACGAGATCACACGGATGATCGAGACCGTCAACGAGGTTGCAGTCGAGGCTATGCAGGCCAACAAGAAATTCAAGGTGGAATAAACGGGAGGGAACTGCCATGACAGCAAAGGTAAGCGAACCTGTTGCAACGGCAAAAAATCCCGTTACTTCCGAGAAGATGGCGAGTACAATTCAGGTGGTTGAGTTCGTGCTGGGAAGCGAGCACTTCGCAGTGGATCTCTTTGATGTAAAGGAGGTTGTGGAGTACACGACCATCACAAAACTCCCCAATGTTCCTTCCTACGTGAAGGGGATCATCGACCTGCGGGGTGAGATCACCATGATCATAGACCTCAAGCACCGGCTGAACATCACCGAAGAGAGTTCAGTATCGGTCGAGTCTTCGAGGATCATCGTACTCGACGACAAGATTGCCAAATCGAAGATCGGTATTCTTGTCGATGATGTCACATCAGTATCCACATTCGAGGGCAACCAGGTGGATTATACATCTGCATCCGTAAGCAAGGAGGAAACCTCGATCATCGGCATCATCAAACGGAAGATCAAGGTCAAGGACAAGGAGATCAACGAACTGATCATCTGGATCGATATCAAACAGCTTCTGGGCGATATCGACTCCTCCCTGTGAGGGGAAAGGGAGGATGTATGATCCATGTGCTGTATGTGGACGAGGATCCCGCGCTCCTCGACTCCGCAAGGATGATCCTCGCGGAGTCGGGGGAGATCGTAGTAGATACCTCCCTGTCAGCACATGCGGCTCTGGAAATGCTGGGACAGACACATTATGATGCGATCGTCTCAGATTTCCAGCTGCCGGATATGGGAGCACCGGCATTTCTTGAAAAGATCCAGGTTCTTGCGCCCGGGTTACCGCTTTTTGTATTTTTTGATGATAACCGTACAACGACTATCCCTGATGTCCGAAACCTGGAGGATATGCCGGGGCAGAAAAAAGCCAGACAACGGCTGTTACCCTTTGACCGGCTCAGAAAAAACCTGCTGAAGATCACTGAAAAACACCGGAGAACCGAGCATTACCGGCAGATCATTGAAAATACTTATGAAGCAGTAGTGGTTGTTTTGGACAATCGGATTGTCTTTACCAATATGGCGTTTGGAAAAATCCTCGGGGGGTATTCCCCCGAAGAGATGGAAGGGCATGCGGTTCTGGATTTTGCTGATTCCCGCGATCACGAGAGGATAACCCGTTGTATCCGGGATCAGCTGACCAGTACGGTCTCCTGCCGGGAAGATACCTTCAGGGTACTTGCCCGTGGTGGTGATGTACGGTACCTTAAGTGCAGGGAGAGTGTTATCTCCTGGGAAGGGCACCCGGCAGTCCTTGCTTTTGTAACTGATGTTACGGATCGCAGGCAGACAGAGATGGCACTGGATCTCACAAACCGGAAGATCTGTATTCTCAATGATCTGACCCGGCATGACATCGCCAACCGGCTGACCGTTCTCCGGGGCCGGCTGAAGATTGCCCGAAACCTGGCAAAAGACCCCCAGTTGATCCGCGAGCTCGATATCGTGGAGAATGCCGGCAGGGATATCTATGGATATCTCGAAACGGCTCACACGTACCATGACCTGGGAATGACCTCAACCTGCTGGTTCAAGCTGGATTCTGTTCTTAATTGCCAGAAGATCCTGTCTGATGCTCCGGAGCTGAAAATATTCCTGGACGCAAGGGATATCGAGGTCTATTGCGATCCTCTTTTCCCGCGGGTCTTTGAGAACCTGATCGATAACTCCCTGCGTCATGGAAATCACGTATCCGAGATCCGCATTACTACGGGGGAAACGGACAATGGACTCGTGATAACCGTGGAAGATGACGGGAGTGGCATACCCGGTGAGGACAAGGAGCGCATTTTTGAACATGGCGTGGGAAAACACCCGGGACTCGGGCTGTTCCTGAGCCGCGAGATCTTATCCATTACCGGTATTTCTATACGGGAAACAGGGAGTGCCGGGAGTGGTGCCCGCTTTGAGATTACTATTCCGCCGGGAGGATACCGGTTCACAGGAACCCGGCAGGGACTCGGACTGCCCTGTACCTGAAAACGCGGGTTCTTCCCGGGCAAAAAAAGAAGTTTTTACCTGATGCCGGCTTTTTGTTAACTGAAGCGGTAGCCGAGCGTCTGGGCGAGGGTGATCATTTCCATGACCTGTTCTTCCTGCTTCGTGGTCAGTCTCCTACCCCTCTGGATGAGCCGTCCCATCCGTACGATCTGCATCCGCTGCTCCTGCGAGAGCGCACCGGAATGGTGTGACCAGCGGAGGAGATCGAACCATTGGGTGCGGTTAAAGGAAAAACCGGTTTGTGTCCGGCGTGACGTGGACTCTTCAGGAGTATCTTCCTCTCGGCCTTCTGAATCCTCTGAAGCATCGGATCCAGTTTTATCCGTATCGCACCCTGATGGATCATCCTCATCCTCACAAGAATCCTGCTCAGGCAGGGAATCCCTTTCGGAGTCATCATCCGTCCCCGTCTCGGGAACGGTTACCGGGTCTTCCCGGTGTACTGTTTCAACCGGGTTGTCATCTTCAAAAAGGTCTTCGACTCCGGTGATCCCGGGAGTGTCCGGTTCACTTTCCTCTGGTATGATCATTGGTGGAGATGACGGCAGAACAACTGTCGGGAGATCAGGACCTTTTACCATGATAGCCCTGTTTGCAGGAGGTTCCTTCTCACTCTCGGTCATAACGAGCCGGTCACGATCAGACATATGGTCGCCCCATTCATCTGCAAGAGCCATCCTGGCCTGCTCGATCTCGGCTGAGAGGGATGAGACGGTGTTTTCAGCTACCAGTTTCTCATTGCGGAGTGCCTCAACCCGTTCCTCCAGGGTTTTCTCGTGTGAGCGGGCAGACCTGAGTTCATTGGAAAGTTTCCGGATCTGCTGGTTTTGTTCATCGGACCGGAGCATCTGCTCCCGTTCCATGTCAGCGAGTTTTTCGCGGACAGATGCAAGATCCTTCTGGACTGCTTCTTTTGCCCGCTCTGCCTCCAGGAAGGATTTACGTTCAGCAGCGATCGCAGCATCCAGAGTACTTCGCTCGTTTACCAGGCGGCCGAGATCCTGGCTGGAACGCTCATGGGCGATCAGGGTAGACTTTAAGTTCTCTTCGGCAACATGACGCAGCCGCCGCTCGGTTTCAAGCGCAGCCCGGACCTGTTCAAGTTCATCACCCAGCGAACGCACCTGTTGCCCGTTCTTTGCATGGCCTGCTGAAACGGAATGGATCTCCTGCTCGAGCATACGGATCCTCTCCTGGGCTGCAGTAAGGGTTTTTTCAAGATCTGCCCTTGCCTTGACTGCCAGGTCCAGGTCCCGTCTCATCTGGACCAGGTCGCTGCGGTGAAGGTCAAGGTTGCTCTTCACATCATCATGAACCCCCCGGAGATCCCGGATTGCGGCCTCCTTCTCGCGGATCACGGAGTTCAGGGCATCTTCAGATGCCCGGCGCTGTTCTTTCTCGGTGATAAGTGAAGACTGGACTTCCTGGATGGTTTTTGAGAGCAACCGGACCTGATCGGATAATTGTTCTTTATCCCCGGTCAGCCCGGCGATCTCATCGTCTCGGGATGCCCGGTCGAGTTTCTCATCATTGAGGGCAGACTGGGTTTCCTCAAGTTCAGCAGAGAGGAGACGGACGTTCTCACGGGTTTTGTCGAGCTCAAGGTTTGCTGCTGCAAAGTTGACATCCAGGGATTTGAGAGCCGTCTCTTTCTCCTCGATTGCTGCTCTCGCCGAACTGAACCTGACCTGAAGATCGCGAAGCTGCTCCTGCAGTTCGTTGTTCTTTGAAGAGAGCGCAGATTCTGCAAGATTTTTCTCTTTTTCAAGACTTGCGTGCTGGACTTCGAGGTTTGCACTATGGGCTTTTGCTTCTGCAAGCGCGTCGGCATATGCCGCGATATCAGATACCTGCTGTTTTGACAGACGCTTCAGATCTTCAATAACCCGGGTCAGTTCTCCTTCCTGCTCGGTTTTTTGTGCACTGACCTTTTTTGTCTCATTCTCAGCCGCAATGGCCCTGGCTGTCTCTGCACGGCAGGCTGCGTTCACAGAATCATATTCATGCGAGAGGTTTCTTAGCGCGGTTTCCACTTTTTCTTTCTGCAATCTCGTATCAGAGAAGTTCTTCTCTGCGAGTGAACACCGGTCGGATACCTGTTTTAATGATTCCTGTAACTCCGCATGTTCCCGCGCGAGAGCTGCAAATGCAGTGTCAGTTTTCTCTTTCTGAATCCCAAGGTCGGCGAGATTCTTTTCGGCGAGTGAACACCGGTCGGATACCTGTTTTAATGATTCCTGTAACTCCGCATGTTCCCGCGCGAGAGCTGCAAATGCAGTGTCGGTTTTCTCTTTCTGAATCCCAAGATTGGCAAGGTTCTTCTCTGAGAGCGAACACCGATCGGTGGTCTGGCGCAGGGACTCCTGTGCTGCCGTATACTCCCTGGTGCGTATATCCAATGCATCGGCAAGCTCTGCTAATTTTTCGTTCAGGGTATCGATTTCTGCCTGGTATGAAGCAGCGGCAGACTCTTTTTCCTGTGCCAGTTTCTGCAGGTTTTCCCGGATCTCTGAAAGGAGCGAGGAAGTTGCTTCCAGCTCTTTTTGTACGGCAGCCGTCTCTTTTGTCTTTCCTGCAATGAGGCGGTCTTTTTCCTTGTTCTCTGCCCGCAGGACGGTGAGATCCTGATCTTTTTGTTCAAGTTTTTCGTTTGCGGCCCGTACAGCCCGCTGGTTCTCCGCAGTCTCCGATTCGAGATTCCGGACCGACTGGTCAAGCGAGCGGATCTGGTCTTGTGAACGAGCGATCTGATCGCGCCTGCTTACCGCTATCTCGAATGAGGAGAGGAGAAATTCAAGGAGTTTCCTGCGATCAGCGGTAATGACAAATTCCCGGTCATCGTGCTCGATCTTGAACTGGGTCTTGATCTGCTCCGGGGTTGGCCGCTCTACCCGGGTGTCGAGCATCCCGCTGATGAGGGAGTGGAGATAAGGAAGATCATACGGGAGAGAGATGAAATTGTCTGCATTGCTGTCCAGCACGCAGAGGAGATCAGATAAATCCGCTGCCCGGGTGAGTATCAGGACAGGAACCACCCAGAGATCCCGGTCTTCCTTGATCTGCCTACAGACATCATAGGAGGGAAGTGCCTGGTCTGTTGTATCGCAGATAATGAGGTTGGGTTTTCCTTCTTTCAGTTTTTCAAGGAGGTGTACGTTGTCATCGAAAAGGGTTACCTGATATCCATTCTGCTCCATGTGCTCCCTGATCACAGGAGCCAGTGTTTCATTTTTACTTAAAACGAAAATATCAACGATACCTTCGTTTCCTACTGGCGGGGGGCCGTTCATCACAATCTCTCACAGGATTCGGGAATCACACTGACTGATATCTTTGTTTATATGTTCTTGTATACTGTATTATAGCATTTCTGGTCGAAATTGACATCCCGGGACCATTTCAGCGATAATTGTGAGCAATGTACGAAAAAGGAACCCCGGCAGGGATTTTTTTGAGGGTTTTTATCCGTGCCGGATGATCTCGCGGGCTCAATTTTTTCATGAATGCGGTTTTTGTTATTTCCCGGGCAACAACCTGCTATCCCTCTCCAGTCTTTCCCGTTCTCTGGTTCAGAACCCGGAATCCAGCCGGAGGCTGTTGAAGATATGACGGGAAACCGTATCCGTCAGGCCGTTCTCTGGCAATGTGCTGTAAAACGTGAAAACGCCGCGACGGTTCTTCCCGGTGACAATATAGGAAGAGCCGGTGCCTTTTGTAAAACCCGTTGCATTGATCCTGCCAAAATCAACCCGCACTCCGGAATAGGAGACTCCCTCAAGGGGCACATCGGTGATACCGGAAATGGTAAATGACTCTGTCGGGGTATTTGCACAGGTATCCGGATTCCCGAGAATGGAATTGGCTATATCAGCATAATTGATTTGCCGGTTGATATTACGGGGCCAGATATCTCTCTGGGTACCCACTATTGATGATGAGAAGAGTGTACTGCCATCTCCGGAATACCAGGTGCGGTATTCTGAATCCAGCTGCCATGCGAGAGTTACCGAGCATCCGATAAAAGTGTGCTTGTATTCCCGGAGAGGCAGGATGGTGACATTGGTTTTCCACCCCTCCGGGTAATCAACCGAATAATCCGGACCGTTATAGCGGACATATTTTTCATATCCGTTCAATTTCGGTGGAGGTGTGGTGGATGATGATGCAGCTGTGCGGGTAACGGCAGATATTCCCGTGGGAGTTGCACGGGGACTCTCAGGCCCGGACTGCGGCACGGGGAGGGAGGGAGTATCATGTGTCAGATTCTCTGTACCATGTACCCTGGCCGGGGATACCGTTGTGCCGGGTTGCAAACATCCCGAAAGGACGAGCATGGCGACCATGATGAAAATCACACCCACCGTTCCGGGGATTGTCATAAGCGGATTGTTTTTTTATCCCGGAGTATTAAAAAATGCGGTATCGATCTCTGCATAATGAAAAAATCCCCGACCAGTCCTGCAGGATTTATACTGATCAATAGAGTGTAGGTCTGATCACTGGAACCGGTACTATTATTTAAAAAAGATCACCCGGCATGGAGATTTGAAAAAGGTGATATCCAGGTATGACTGCTACCTAATCGTACTGGCGCCAGGTATGGCCGCACTCTGTGCACCGGAAAAACCGCACTTCGCTTTCGTCAGCGGCTCTCAGCTGCCGGAGCCACCAGATGGCGAGATTGTTCTCGCACTTGGGGCACCGGATCTGGATGGTGGGCATGGTTTTTATGCTCTCCCCATCCTCCTCAACGATCGTTATCTCGTTCTCTTTCCGGTCCATCTTCTTCTTCATCTGGTCGGTGCCTTCGATCTTGCGGATATACCCACACTTCCGGCACTTGAGCTGACCCCCGGAAGACATGAGCAGACTTTTACATTCAGGACAGAACATCGGTATACTATGCGTGATGCTAGAAGATTAAGCCTCGTGTGGTGACCGGCGGCTCTTGTTTTTGTCGTATGTCCACAACGGGTTTCTTTTTCTATGGTTCTGCCGTGGTACAAGCTGGTTTTATCAGAATCCTTTTTTTGGTATTGCGTGGATAATTCTATAATGATCGAGTACCTGATCCTGATTTCCTGTATTGGATTTCTCGCGTTCCTTGTACCCGGTCGTCATCGGAAATATGCGGCCATCATCGGCTGGATCTTTATTGTTCTCACCCTCTTTGCCGAGCTGCCGGAATATTTCTCCGAGAACAATTTCATGTACCCGCTTGTTGCGGTTCTGTCGGTACCGTTCCTTGTCATCACAATAAAATATCTCCTCCGGGATGATGTGCGGGCTATCAGCCTCTCCCGGGCAGCTGCAGTTGCTTTCCTGATTTACGCGCCCTTCGGTTTCGATCAGGTGCCATTATTTGCAACCCTTGGAAATGCGCTCATTGCGCTTGTCGTGGGCGAGATTGTCTGGATCCTCGGACTCCTGCAGTTCCCGGTAACGCTGGATGCCTGGAACATCATCATGCACAACAACTTCCGGGTCGAGATCATCCTTGGCTGCACCGGTATCCAGAGTATTGCGATCCTCCTCGGTGTTGCGGCAGCAGTACCCACTACCCTGCGCCAGAAGATCCTCGCGTTTCTCCTCATCGCCCCGACCATCTATTTCTTAAACCTGCTCCGGAATGTCTTTGTTGTCATGGCCTATACCGACCAGTGGTTCCCGTATTACCCGGAAATTGCAAGCAACGGGGAACTCGGTTATGAGAGCTTCTTCTGGGCTCACAACGTGATTGCCGAACTGACCGCGCTTGTCATCCTCATCTTTCTCGCGTACGGCCTCTTCCGCCTCATCCCCAATCTCGGCAGGTTCGCCGATGAGGTCTACCAGTTATATTCCGGCGAGATCCGGCAGGCTTTCGGTAAAGGGAAATGATTGCCCGGTGCGCATGAGGGCGGTTCTGATTTTGAAAAACCCCAGGTTCACACCTTTCCATATAATTTTCGACTCTGTTGAAATCCTTAGCCGGTAATGTGAAATCCCGTTTGAGAATATCAAAGATCTATTGGAATACGAATCAATGTTTCACAACGATTATTCTGATAATATGAACATTCCCACCCCCTACGGGGGTCACTCGGGCGCCTCGTTAAGCCCTCGCTGGGCGACCAGGTTGATCAAAAACCGTTTGGGCCGGAAGGGGGTCACGCTCCTTATAGTGAGAAGAGAAAAAAAGCAACGAGGATTTCAGCAGCGCCTAATTTTCTTTTACCGGCCTCTTTTTTCCGGGCAGGAAAAATGAGTTTATAGGAAAAATGCCGGGGGAAATGATCAGGCAAGCGTCCGGTAAAGATAGATGATCCGCTGCATTGCCGAGAGGTTTGTGCAGACCGCGATGATGATGACGGATGCCCAGATAAAACCGGTGAGTCCCCCGAGGATCAGGACCAGAAATGTCTCGGGCCGGCCAAAGAACCCGACCCCTTCGAGCGGGTCGTCGATCTTACCCTCCACTTTTTCCTTGTACCCGATCTCGGCATAAACTACCGGCTTGATGAACGTGTTCATGAGGGAGCCGATGATGGCAAAGGTAACTACGGCAAAATCCGCAACCGGCGGGAGCCCGAAGAACTGCGTAATGATCGGGATACCGGAAAGGCCGATTCCCAGCAGGGCTAGGGCATCCACGTACTTGTCGACAATCCAGTCAAAGACTGCCCCGAAATTGGTATGGGCGCCGGTCTTCCTTGCAACGCTCCCGTCCACCAGATCAAAGACTGCCGAGAGGAGCAGGAAAAGTGCCCCGAGAGCAAACTGGCGCTGGAAGAAAAGGTATGCACACGCGATACCGGCAACGAGGGCCAACAGCGAGATCTGGTTGGGGGTGATCCGCAGCCGGACAAAGAGATCTGCGACCGGCTCAAGGTATTTCATGAACCTTGGCCGGAGGGCAGTAATATTCATAACTCAATTCATGGGTACGCGAACCATTAATAGTTGCTCTTCAGCTCCGGCAGGATCGATATTTTTACTTCCGCTATCATCACTTTATTTATACCCGGCACCAAATGTTACCAGAGAGTAGAGTGGCAATGACAAAGAAAACAGACCGTCCTCACGTCCTGATGATGTCAGAGATCACGGCAGACGGTAAACTTACCTTGAAAAAAGGAGCCTCGTCCAAGATCCTGATGAAATACATGGCCCACGAGACCGAGCTCCTGCTGCACAATACCCGTGCAGAATACGATGCCATCATGGTCGGCGCCAACACGATCCGGATCGACAATTCTTTCCTCACGGTCCGTTACGTCAAAGGAAAGAGCCCGCTCCGGGTGATCCCCTGCAGCATGGCGGACATCCCCCTGGATGCCAACGTGCTCGGGCCGGATGCGCCGACCGTGATCGCGGTATCGGAAGCAGCACCCCGGGATCGTGTTAATGCGATACAGCAGAAAGGAGCTCATGTCATCGTTGCCGGCAAAAAACATGTTGAACTCCCGCTGCTCCTTTCTATCCTCAAGGAAAAATTTGGCGTCAACAAGCTGATGATCGAAGGAGGACCAACCCTCAACTGGCACATGCTGCACGATGAGCTCGTGGACGAGATCCGGCTCATCCACCTGCCATTTATTGTAGGAGGTTCCGATACCCCGTCCCTTGTCGGCGGGATGCATATCAATACCGAGGATGAGATGATCCGGCTCAACCTGAAAAAATATTACATGTGCGGCAGCAATCTCGTCTCCGAGTTCGATGTCCTCTACCATGAGGCACCTCAATGAACGGGGATGCTGGTGTGCAGTGGCCGGTTGTCGGCCCGCAGGCGTCCGGCGCTCCTAAGCCCGGGTCCGGGCTGAAATGGTTTCTTGTTATTATAGCCGGGCTTCTTGTTGTGGCCTGCTTTGTATTTTCCACCTATTATCTCACTCACGATGATACGAGAGGGGTTTCCGTTGTCCGGATGGAAGGGACTATGGTGACCGGGGAGATCAATGACGGCGATGTTATCGGCAGCGAAGTGGTGGGCCGCGAGCTCCGGGCTGCCGCCGATGATCCAATGGTTGAAGCCATTGTGCTGCGGGTGGACAGCCCCGGGGGAACCCCGTCAGCTGCCCAGGAGATTATCGGGGACCTGGAGTACGCCAAGACCAAGAAGCCGGTCGTTGTCTCCATGGGAGACATCGGCACTTCCGCAGCTTATTATGTGAGCGCCCATGCCGACCGGATCTACGCGAACCCCGATACCTTCACGGCCGGTGTCGGCGTCGTCTGGAAGTTCTCGGATATCAGCCGCTGGATGGACAAAGAAGGGTACAACCTCAGCGTTGTCAAGTCAGGCAGCAAGAAGGACATGGGAAGCACGGCACGTCCAATCAGTGATGAAGAGGAACTGTATGCGAGGAAGATTGTCAGCGACAGTTTTGAGAATTTTATCAGCGATGTAATCAGCCAGCGTACGATAGCACGGTCCGATATTGAAGATGGCAGGGTGATCCGCGGCGCTGATGCGATTAAGATCAATGTTATTGACGAACTTGGGAACCTGCACGACGCCATCGAAGGCGCAAAAAAGATTGCAAAATCCCGGTCCTAGATCATTTTTTCGGGGTTAGCTTTCATGAATTCCCGGCAGACCGTTGTTGCGTAATGGCCGGGCGGCAGGGTGAATTTCAGCCGCACATCATTGTTTTCAAGGGATGATTCGATCTCTGTCCTGAGCGCTATTGGCCGGTACGCCCCCTCGAACTTTGTCCGGACAAATTTTGCAGCCCGCTCAAAATCCGCCGGCGTGATCCGGTGCTCTTCGAGCAGTGCTGCGGTCGTGGCATCAGGAATCTGTCCTGCCGCCATCTCTTTTCCCGGCATGAAGAGGGCGATGCCGCATCGCCCGCGTTTGATGTGGATCGAGACTGCTGCAAGGTTCGTAGCAGTGGCGGTATCGGTCCTTCCGTTCAGAAAGATCAGCATGTCCCCGGGGAGGGGATCGTGCATGGTGTGCCCGTCGTCAAACCGCTGGCTGAGCGCACTGTTGAAGAGGTACGACTGGAACGCGGAGACGAACATCGAGAGGAGTTTTGGCGGCAGTTCTTTGAGTGCCCCGGCATAATCGTCCGGGTGAGACCTGAGGTAATGGAGCATGGAGCGCTCAAAGGAGAGCTGGACCGGGAAGTGGTGGAGCGCTGTCTCAATGTCCCGGGTTTCGTAAAACGCCGAGCGGACGGTCCTTGCGGTATCCGACTCTCCGGGAAATACCATGCTGACGTAGGTCAGGACCGCCTGCTCGTAATCCCCGCGGAGGATCCATTCCCCGACCCGGTGCGTGACCGGCCGGAGCGCCCCAAAGCGCTGGAGACCGAAGTAGTTCGGGATTGCGGTGCTTGCCGTCCTCGTGATACTCTCCACCTGGCCGGCAAGGTCTGGTGACTCTGTATCGCGGATCAGGATATTGAACCGGTTGCCCTTAAGGTCACCAAGCAGCAGGCTCTCGTTTGAACTCCCTATGGGCTCAAGTACGAGGTCTTTGAGCCGGACGGCGGCAACCTGTTCAGCGGTCACATCGTAGATGGAGATCCTCTGGGTGGTGACCGCGTTCCGGTCCTTGGTGCCGGCCCAGCCGATCCTGCGGTGGCTGATGGCAAGCCGTTTTGCAATCTCTTTTACCGCGTGCTGGAGTTCCCAGTTGGTCTTTTTGAGGTTGCAGATCAGGTACGGTCCCGTTGTTCCGCTTTTTGGTTCGGGCGGGATCTCCTCGACGATGAAATCCTCTGCAACCGATCGCAGTTTCCCGCCGATCCCTGCGGCATCGCTCGCATAATAGCGCATGCCCAGATCGCGTTCCAGGGGATACGTGCTCTGCATCATAGGAGCGTGAGGGACCCGGTGATCTTGTCGAGTTCCTCGGATTTTGCCGGGCCGATGCCAAGGGCGGTTATGGTGCCTGGAGGTATCTCGGTCATACCGGCATCCTGGATTAAGGAAGTGGAGATGCCTGCCCGTTCTGCAATAACCTTGATCTCGAAGAGGGTCCGCTCATCGTTTGCCTTGAGGACCACTTTCTTCTGCCCTTCGGAGAGCCAGGCTTTTATTAAGGATTTGTCTGCGCCATTGTAGGCGCCGATGGAGGCGTGTGCTGCCTGTGCACACCGTTTGCCGCAGCTCATCTTCACGTCATTCCTGATGATGAGGCACTGCTTGTACCGGAACTCGGGCTCGAATGCCATTGTGGTAGTTTCTTGGTTGCCGCATGTCAAATAAGTATAGCAGGCAAAAAACCGGCGGGTCCGGGGTTTCCTGTCATTCTCCCTTTGTGAAACGCGCAGCCCTCTTCCTCGGGTAAAATTTTACGGGATTATGGTATTATCTGCAATATAGGTATAGCCGAGCTCCTTGGTGAGCAGGGGCATGATCATATCCACATCGTACCAGGTCGTCTTTCTCCCTTGCGAATTATAATAATCATAATGGAATTTCGATTCCAGGCGCTGCTCGATCCGGTCAAAGGTATTGTATACCTCTTCTTTTGTTTTCCAGTTGTCAGGAATCTTTGGATACACTTCATACATCTTGTCGCTCACGGCAACCAGTTTCTGCACGTGAAATCCCTGCCTGGTAAGGTTTGATGGCGCTGAAAGATCGGAGAGGGAGAATGTGTTGAGTCCGATAGTACCGGTGTCCTGGCAATAAATCCAGTCCTTGGCATGGCTGTGGAGGATGACATAGGTATGGCCTTTTGTCATGTTCTGCCGGAAGCGATCCAGAGAAATGCTCCCGTAATCACCCTTGATAAATGACATCTCGCCCGTATCGGAATCGATGAGATATCCGAGTTCTTTTGATATCTTGACCTCGCATTCGCCAGGAGATCTCGCTTTTTTCAGGATCGTGTCTGCCATGTCACTGTTCTTGAGCATGTCCAGCTTGTTCTTTGCATCCTGGATACGGGCTTTGAGAGCAGCTTCAGAAATTGAGGCAGGTATTGTTACGGTCATGGCTGGCTGGGTGGTTGTAATACGCGGGGTCGTCGTGACGGTTGCCGGAACCATTGTCGGGGTTGTGGTGAGAACCCCCATGGTGGGGTGTGCTGAGGTGCCAGCGGGTGCCGGGGAGGATGGAGCCGGAGGTGCCTGACCTGCACATCCTGCCACAAGAATCAGGGCGAGGGTAATGATAAAATAAAAAAATCCAATGCGTTTAGGCATGTTCCATTCCTGGTTATGCTTTTTTTCGGGATGTCTCTTTTGTTTTTGTGCTCTGTAGAATACGGATGTGAACCCTGTTCATGTGTGTTTCTATGGAGCAATTTTTTCTTCAGAGCAGTTTTTTGAAAAATGCATGAGCTGCCCAGATTTTCCCTCTCATTTCCCCTGGGAGAGTGACTCCCTCTCTTCCCCAGAGGGATGCCAGGGTGCTGGTTTCTTGGTTATTGCACGTAAAATACGTACATTCATTTCAGGGTGACATGGTGCAGGATAATCTGACAGAGACGCGATCCCATTATGACCGGTTTCTTGCGGGACTTTACCTCTGGATGGCCGGAGGTTCGGATGCAAACCTGCAGGAGAACCGGAATTTTTTTGCCGGTCATGATCTGGTCCCGCAGGGCACCCGTATGGCGATCGATCTCGGTGCCGGCTGCGGCTTCCAGTCCATCCCGCTCGCAGAGTCAGGTTTCTCCGTGGCAGCCATTGATTCCTGCCGTCCGCTCCTTGAAGATCTCCGGGAACGGGCCGGGAGTATGCCCGTTGAGATAATCCCTGCGGATATCCTTGATTTTCCGGCATGGTCCTCCCGCAGCCCGGAACTGGTTGTCTGCATGGGAGACACGCTTACCCACCTGCCGGACACGGTGGCGGTACTCAGGCTGATCCGGCAGTGCCATGCGGAACTGGTTCCGGGGGGAAGCCTTGTTCTCTCGCTCCGTGATTATTCACCTGACCCGGCCGGGTCTGTCCGGGTGATCCCGGTTCGCCGTGATGCGGACCGGATCTTCCTCTGCCGGCTGGAATACCGGAAAGACACTGTCAGCGTAACCGATATTCTCTTCTCGCGATTACCGGGGAGATGGGAGCGGACGGGCAGTTCCTATACCAAGATCCGGATTGCACCCGGAGCTCTTCTGGAGATGCTGGAGGGTGCGGGATTCGCAACCGGTTTTTTTGAATCCGGTGACGGGGTTATCACGGTTATTGCAAAAAAAGGATGATCCTTCGGTGAAGTTGCCGGATGATGAATAAAAAAAGAACATTCTCGGTCTCTCTGATGCAACAGATTGTCATTTTCCGGATAAGACCCGGGCCTCAGAATCCGCAAAAAAAATTATCCGGCGATCAGCCCTCATGGGAATTTACCCGGGAACGAAAAAATGTCATAATCGGCATGAGCCTGCGCAAGATCTTTTGCGCTCTTCTCGGTGATCGGCTGGTACCGGGCACGGTTTTTCAGCACCGTCTGCTGCAGCCTGTATAACGCCTCCGGGCCAAGGCGCAGCTCCCGTTCAAGGGGCTTGAGCCTGGGCTGGAACGTATGGATCAGGGGCTGGATATCGGTTTTGGCGATCTCTCCCGAGGGATCGAACCGGAATTTGTTCTCCATCTGGTGCCGCCAGGTGAGCAGTTCTTCTTTATGGATCTCTTCAAGCTGGGTAATCCGCATGAGGGATGCCCGCGTGATATCGGCCGCAGTCTCGATCCCAAACGACCTGAGTATTGCTTTCCGGTCGGCCCCGATCCGGAGAAAATTGTAGCTGTCAATGAAACACTTCTCAAGGAACCCGACAAGCTGCCGCTCGCGGGCAGTATGCTGGAGGGATGCAAGGGCGGTCTTGTACTGCCGCTCTATAGCTTCATAGTTCCTGCGCACCGTCTTGAGCCGGTTCAGCTGTGCATTGAACTCCTCATCGCCGGCATCCTTCTTCCATTTCCGGTCCACGAGAGTCCAGTTGTAGCGGGCATTCTCATATGCGGTCTTTCTCTTTGTCTTCTCACCCGCTTCCTTTCCCGGCACCAGGAAGATGACTGCAGCGATGACGAGGATGAGGGAGACTCCCCAGTAATCCTCAACAAGACCCAAAAGCACGCTCACGATACACCCGATCATCAGTACCCCTCCCGCGATCTGCCGGAACCGGGTAAATGCAAGGGCGTTTGCAAGACTAGGAGGGAGAGACGCAGGTTGTGCCGGGTAGTTGCCAGGCTGGATGACCGGTGCCGGCCCGGGGGGTTTGATAAGAGCGATCTTCTGCCATTCTGCGGGCATATCGAATTTCGAGACCGCGTCCTGGCTCAAAAAGAGGAAGACCCCCGACTGGTACTCGAGCCTGCACCAGGGACAGGTTTTGAGCCCTGCATAATATTTATGGGAAGAATCCGCGGTGCAGGTTTTGAGATGCTTCTCGAGTGCATGGAGCACGTTCCACCACTTGTTGGCAGTCGGCCGTCCCAGCGTGGTGCCCTGTTCGGTAAATGCCCCTTCAAAGAGCTCGGCAAGATCTCCCGGGACAATTGCAAGTCCCACGGCATTCGGTGGCGGGGCTATCGATTTTGCATTGGCATTTTTGCCAAACGCAAACCGGTATTCCGCTATTGCTTTTTCAATGGGCATGTCCTCCCGGCCCGAGTACACCCCGGAATACGGGTGCCGGCCCATGAAGAGGAGCTGGAAGATCAGGACGGCGAGGCCGAAATTGTCATGGCCTGGGGACCGCTGGATCTGGAAATCCTTGCCATTGAGGATCTCCGGGGGAGTGAACTGGGCAACGCAGACCTCGCAGCAGTACACGTCCCCGGTTGTTTTCACCTGGAACGAGTCGCAGTCGATGAGCGTGACACAGGCATGCCGGTCCACGAGAATATTTCCCTCATTGACATCGCCGATCACGTACCCGTAGAAATGGATGGCATCGAACGCGGCTGCCAGGTTCTTTGCGGTCCGGACAAGGAACTTCCAGTCAGCCTCGGGGAACGTCTGCTTGCGGTGGGTAGGGCCGTACACCTTGTGGACCGGCTCGCACTCGTGGACCCGGGGCATGACAAACCCGCAGACCGGCCCGCCGGATCCCCGGTGGATCAGGTCAATTGGCCAGGCCGAGATCTCCTTTAAGGTGTCGTTGCACCCCCGGACCATGACCCGGAGTTTCTCGAGCTTTGACTCATCCACCGGTTTGTGGTAGATCTTGGCAACGTACTTCTGGCCCGGGGATACGATCTCAAAGACATTTCCCTCGCCTCCGCTGCCAAGCTTCTTTCCGAGCGGGATCTCCCGTCCCCTGCTGTCAAAGTACCGTGTGCTGGGTGGTCCGTCCATAGAAAAAACCGGTTATCGCACGGCAAGAATCAGGGTCTTGTCATCATCGCTGCGTTCATTGATCTCGCGGCTTTTCAGAAACGTCCGCAGTTGTTCCAGCAGAATGGTCTCTCCCCCGCTGCACTTCCGTACGGTCTCAAAGAGCGGCCCAAAGAAACCGGCATGGGGGGTTTTTTGGGAGAATGAGAGGACCATGTTCTGGAGGCCATCGGTGAAGAGGGCGATCTCATCGGGAGGGGTGTCCGAGCGGAGCTGGCAGAGGTGCGAGAGGTACAGATCGTCCGTGACAAAGTACGTGGTATTGGCATACTCCCCCTGATCCGGCCAGAAGATAACTTTGTAGCCGGACTCTTCATGGATCACGATCCCCCCGTCCCCGATCTGGAAATACCAGGCATGGTTGCCCGAGATCACGCACCCGACAAGCGTGCAGGCATACTCCCGGAGAGGTTTTACACTCGTATGTGCCTGCGCTGCAATCTCCCCGCGGGCTGCCGTGACCCACTGTTCCGCATCGCCGGCAGGCACCCGGGCGAGATCCCCGCTTGCGCGGATCGAGTCCGTGATGCACGAAAGGATGGTGTCGCAGGCGATCTGCGCCCCCACGCCCCCTTCGGTTGTACTTCCGGCGCCGTCGGAAGCAAGCCCGATAAAATATTCGCACTCGCCCATCTGGACTACCGTTGCCCGGCAATAATCCTGGCCGATCTCATTGCGGTTCTGGTGCGAGGTTCCCGTGACAGATGCTGCAAGGTGCGTCCATGTCATATCTCACTCCAGCCGGAAGGTGGAGCGAGCAGGATCTTGTCCCCGGGATTGCTCCGGGAGGCGGACTTCATGGAATTGGAGAGCCACTGGAAAAATTCCCGGAACTTGAGCCCCTGGAGTTTTAAGGGCTCGCGCACGGATAACTGGCGGAGCGTCTTCATGTCCGCGTTCTGGACCCCGACAACAAAAAATGCAAAGGATTTCGAGCTCTCCCCTTCGCGGATAGCGGCTGCCGCATGCTGCCATGCGTCCGTGGGAGACCCGTCCGTGATTAAGAAGATCCATGGCCGGTAGAAGGAGATGCCGTTTGCGCGGTACTCATCCTTACGCTTCCTCACAAGATCGATTCCCTGCCGGATCGCTTCGCCAAGGGGGGTGTCGCCCTCGGCGGTCAGTGTCGGGTCCAGGAAATAATCAACGGTATTGAAATTGCTGATGACCCTGACCGGGCCAAAGGAGATGAGCGCCACCTCAACCCGTTTTGAGGCAAGGGAATCTCCCTGCAGCTCTTCGTAGAATGCCCTGAGCCCGGCATTGAGCTCGGCAATCGGCTGTCCTGCCATGGACCCGGAAGTGTCCAGCAGCAAGAGGCAGGGGCAGCGGGGTTCGGGGTTTTCCGCAAAAGTGACCGGTCCAAGTGGTTGTTGATCGAGATACGAATCGTTGCTCATTCACATTCTCCGCTCCTTTTTAAAAAAGGAGAATAATCCTTACCAGCTATACGCTTTTCCCTATTTTAGGTTTTTACGTGAATTCCCTGCCGCAGGATCGCTTCTTCTTTTTGTACCGTGCAGGTACATGAGATCCGTTCCGGAGAGCAGTGCATTTGGTTGTTTAAGCAGGTGCCTGTTATTTCAAAGCTGAATTCAATGTATACACGACCAGAACGTTTTTGGAGAACAAGACGTGAGTAACAATCAACCATCATCTGGAGGATAACAATATGGCAACCGGGTCCAGGCAACATCATAGTAAACCCCCGTCAGCGCGTAAAGGGGGACAACGCCCAAAGAATATTCCTGATCGGGCACCACGGCGATCCGAAGGTCCCCGCCCGGAACGGAAAAGTGAACGTCCGGCCGGAAGGCGTGAAGGAGGCCGTTCAGAGGGTCGTCCGGAGCGCTCCTCTCGAAGATCTGAAGGCCCTCGGCCGGAACGGAAAAGTGAACGTTCGGCCGGAAGGCGGGAAGGGGACCGTTCCGAGAGTCGTCCGGAGCGCTCCTCTCGAAGATCTGAAGGCCCTCGGCCGGAACGGAAGAGCGAACGTTCGGCCGGAAGGCGAGAGGGAGACCGTTCCGAGAGTCGTCCGGAGCGTTCCTCTCGAAGATCCGAAGGCCCTCGGCCGGAACGGAAGGATAAACGTCCGGCCGGAAGGCGAGAGGGAGACCGTTCCGAGAGTCACCCGGAACGATCCCCCCGGAGATCCGAAGGTGCCCGGCCTGAAAGGAAGAGTGAAGGTTCGTCCGGAAGAGTGGAAGGTGGCCGGTCGGAGCGCCGCGCGGAACGTTCCCCCCGGCGATCCGGATCTTCCCGCCCGGAAGGAAAGAGCGGACGTTCTTCGGGAAGAGTTGAAGATAACCCGTCAGAACGTTTTCCACAACGTCCGGCCGGACAACGGGAGGGAGATCGTCAGGAACAGAGGCCGGAACGTTCGCCGGGGAGATCCCAAAGGCCCCGGACTATGGGAAAGACTGAGGGTAACCGGCCGTCCCGGAGAGATCGATCGCAAATGGAGCCGGCAAAAGACACGGGAAAGAGATCTGGTACCATTGCAAAAGCGGAAGCCCGACCGGGGAGCAAGCCCATCGGGAAATTCGGCGTATTCGGGGCCAAGAAAACCCACGGAAAACCACGCAGGTGATCCACAGGAGAAGCCGGGCAGGAAATAGAACGGTGACATTTTCCCTTCTCCCCTGAAAAACCGGGCGGGACCAGATCCCTGCAGGTCATTTTCCCTTCCCAGCCTTTTTATACCCATTCACCCCAACCAAGAGTATCGAGGAATCCCTCACGGGTTGGTATGAGAATGACTTTAGTGAATTGTGAAAAAATACCCGTTGTCCGGCTGGTACGCTTCGTTGCCTGCCTGACCATTGCCGCGGGAATCTTTGCCGGGATGTACGGGGTATCTGCCATGAACCTGGTGGGCAATATCCCGCAGCCTCCCTCGAATTCCTACAGCGCTACCGGGGGCATCCAGCTCTGGACAAACCCCGGCAATGCGTACATAGAAGTCAACCCAACGAACGGCAATATGCCGTACGGCGGCTGGTCTCAATCAACCGGTTCCTACACGCTGAATGATATCCCAGCGAATGTGAATTACCAGATCATCGTAACCAAGGCGGGGTATCTGCCGTACACAACTAACCTGTACGTGAACCCGCACATCATTGCCGAGGCGCACCCTGAGCTCCAGCCCGATACCCCGGCTTCTGGCACCCTTGATATCTCGATCATCCCGTACGGCGGCATCGTCTGCATCGACGGCAGCCAGTGCGAGACCTATCCCCTGGATGCGAGCGGGGAGCTGAGCCGGCAGGTGCAGAACCTTGACGGGGACCAGTACCACACGGTGACTGTTGTCCTTGGCGGGTACCGGCCATTCTCGCAGGATGTCTGGGTGCCGGCCGGGGATACGGGAAGGCTCCGGGCAACGCTCCAGCGCATCTGATCCGGCACCCGCGAAGAGATAATCCGGCCCGGGTTGCCGATCCGGTGATGGCAGAGCAGGTTGTGGGGATTCATTCAGGGATATGTAGCAGGTCAGGGCTGGTGGCAGCAAACCCCGGTCCTTTTTGAATGCGGATTTACGGCTTGTCGGCAAACCGGTATGCTCCTTCCGGCACGATGATCTCGAAGCGGGCGCCTTTCCCTGATTCACCGGTCTCTTTGATTGTCATGCCGGTAATGCCGAGAATTTCACGTGCAAGGAAAAGACCAAGGCCTTTCTTCTCTTCAAATCGCCTCTCAAAAATTTTTTCTTTCATGTCTTGTGAAATTCCCACGCCATCGTTCTCAAAGACCAGCGTGAGTCCGTCTGCATGTTTTTGATAAAAAAGCCGGATCTCGGTAGCGGTAGTACCATGAATGACAACGTTTTCCACGAGGGTAAAAAAGACATTCTCAAGGAGCAGGTCGGCATAGATCTCCAGCCCTTCTACATCGAGTCTCCGGGATAAGCTGGAAACATCTACATGAGAGATACCCATAAGGAAGGACTGCATGACATTCTGCCATGCGGGGGGCTTTGATCCCAGGCCCTGATAACTATTCGCAAATTTCAGCGATTCTGAAATAGTATTGACAATCCTGATCTGTTTGTCCAGATACCCGCGCAGTTTTTCATCCATAGGAACTGTTTTTCCAAGTTCCAGATACCCGCGCAGGGAAAATATCTCGTTCTGGATATCGGCAAAGGTAATGGAATTTAACATGCTGAGTTTCTTTGTCGTCTGGTCCAGGGCAACCTCAGCCCGCCGGCGTTCGGTAATATCAGTGAAAAAACCGACAATGCATCTCTTCCCGTCAATGGATAACCTGGATGTCAGGATATCCATATAGACGATTGTTTTGTCTTTTCGCATACAGGGAATGCCCGTTGACGATGTCTTTATACCGATTGCGAGAGCTTTGAATTCTTTGGTGACATAATCCAGATCCCCGTCGGGATGGAGTTGTGCGAGACTCATGGAGGTGAGTTCACTTTCAGAATAACCAAGCATCCTGCAGATGGCAGAGTTCGCATACAGGAATTTCGCGGTCATGGCATCGGCGACGAGGATCCCTTCTGCTGCCCCCTCAAAGAGGGTCCGGTAGCGCTCTTCATTCTCCCTGAGGGCATCTTCTATTCTTCCCGTCTGGATGACCTGGGCGGTAGTGTTGGCAAGATCCTCTATGAGTTTTTTTTCATGGGTACCAATGGCCCGTTTCCTGAAAAGAGCAATAACCCCGATTGGCCTGTTCTCTGCAGACATGAGCTTGAAACCGGCAAATGCAACCAGGCCGAGAGACCTGGCCCATGCAGGATCATGAATGCGTGCATCATTTACCACGTCATTCGTAATGAATCCCGGATCATCCCCGGTTGCAACACGCCCTATCTTGTAACTCCCGAGAGGGACACGGCGGTGATCTCCATCAATGTGGGTGTAGCGTCCCGAACTGGCTATAAGGTGAAGGCAGGAGGTCCGGCTGCGGCAGACATGCGGACCTTCGGTAACACCGGCATGTATACACCCTTTTTCGCAGAGATCTCCTTCTTTTATTATCCATATCCGGGCAAAGTCCGCACCGAAAATCGTGACCACACAGTCCGTAATGAGTCTGAGCTTACTGTCCAGACTACGGTGGTCGAGAAGCTGCACTTTCAGTGCACTGAGTTTTGTGATATAATCCTCGATCTTTTTACGCTCGGTAATATCCCGGTGGAATGCGATAAAATGCCCGCTCTGGGATCCGGAAAAGACGACACTGACCTCTGCATCCATGATCCTGCCGTCCTTGCACCGGTACCTGGTCTCAAACCGGTCTTCACCCTTCCGGATGATCTCCTTTGTATGGTAGGCGATATCCTCCGGCGATTCTACATCTTCTATTGAGCGAAGCGAGAGAGAGAGCATCTCCTCCCGGGAATAACCGAGCATTTTGCAGAACGCATCATTCATATCTAGGAAAGCGCCGGTTTTGTCAACGATACAGAACCCGTCCATTGCCGTCCGCAGGATATCACGGTACTCCGCCTCGCTTTCAGCAAGGGCATGCTGGCCTTTTTCCAGTTCACCATACTGGTGACGCAGTTCTTCCTCCTGCGCCGTGAGCTGTTCGTATGCACCCCGCAACTCTTCTTCGGCTGCTTTCCGCTCGGTAATGTCGATCCCAATCGCCACGTACCATCTTAAAGATCCCTTCTCGTCAGGGATGGCACGGGTGTTCCATAATATTGTCTTCTTCCCGCCGTTTTTTGTCCGGATTACCGAGACAAAATTTTCAAAAAATCTCTTCTCACGGGTGACGTGTGCAATGGTCCCGGCGATCTCTTTGCGGTAGGTCGTGTCAGGATAGATCAATTTCCAGATGGTATTTTTCCCGACTACCTCATCACGGGAATAACCGCTGATCTCTTCTGCCGCCTTATTCCAGACAAGGATATTTCCCCCGGCATCGAGAACGGCCAGCCAGACATTTGCATTCGAGACGATCCCCTCGTTGAACTTGCTGACGCTCCGATAGGCCTGCTGTTTCTTTTCAAGGATGACTGACAGGTACGCGATGACGACTGCAACTGCGACAAAGGATGCAACCCGTAATAATGCACCGATGATCTCAAGAATGTCTGAATACTGGAAGGAGAATGTCATGAAAAGGTATCCCAGGCCCAGAACAGCAGAATACAAAACCCCTTTCGTATGATAGCGATATGCAAGGAGAATGACCGGGAAATAATATAAATTCGGAAAAACTGTTGTTACCCCAATAAGGAGGCAATAGAGGGAAAAAGCCAAGATAAGGCCACTCGGGATGAGAATGGCGATCCGCCACTGGTTTTCAGACATATTTTCAAATTTACTGGAAACAGTGGACATGGTATCTTGTCGCAGGTAGTGGAGTTCAGGGTTTGATTATCCGAAACAGCCTTCTGTTACATCACGGTACGTAGTTGCGGCCAGTACGGGTTTTGTTTCGCCATCTGCTGATTCTGTCATCAGTTATTCTGAACAGGAGTATTCATTGACTGTCGGCCTGACAGAATCGTTAAGTGCCCGTGTCAGTTCCCCTGGATTTTTCCCAGTGCCTCGGCAGCTTTCCCCCGTGTTATTTCATCTTCATCATTCAACGCCAACCTGAGTGCGTCGATTGCCCTGACTGATTTTATCTCACCGAGAGCCCAAGCAGCCCCGTGCCTGACATAGACATGTTTGTCTTTCAGGGCCATGATAAGCGGTTCAACAGCCTTATCCGCTTTCCGGTGTCCAAGTGCCCCGGCTGCGGTAGAACGGACAATTTCGTCAGGATCTCCGAGTTCCCGAATCAGTTGTTCAACAGATTTTTCCGCAGGAAGACCTGATGGTACGGTTGTATCCGCACCGGCATGCCCGCCCGCATCGTGGACTGGCATCTTTGACTTCGTTTTCCTTTTTAAAACCATACTATGTCACAATCCCTTGCCGGAACAACCCTGGCATGACGGATATATGGGTATCGTGTGGGAGTTCTCCGGTAATTTTATGCGGGTTTGAACGGTCATATCCGGGCAGGGCATGTGGATATGTATCAAAGGAATATTTAGAGATTTGCAGCTCACCGATCAACGCAGGCATTGATTTGAGACTGGTGAAAATACCCGGCAGGTAATCTGCAATGTATACAGCCGGTCCGGGAAGGAATGAACCTTATACCGGATCGGATCTGAATAACAGACAAGTTGGTATGATTCTATGGGGGTTCGTAAACCTTATTCCCGCTCAGAGCCGGATCGCAGTGATCTTTGCTGTGCCGGATTGCATTCTTCGTCATGAAAATGACCCCCGGAGTATCACCCGGCACCGGGAACTACGGGCTTATGGCCGGACACCGGTTAATCAACGGGACATTTCCTCACCACCCGCAGAGATCCAGGTGTTCTCATTTCCGGAAGGTATCAGGAAATTTCCTTAGACTGAATTCAGCTGCAATCCAGACTCCCAATTACATCACAGCAAACCAATCCCTTGCCCCCGTCTTCCGTATACATTCACCACCGTTCCTTCGCGGTTCGGGAACAGGTCAAACGTATATTCTGTTTCCCCTGAACCTGTCGTGAACGTTTTCGGTGACAGGGTATCAAACACGGCCCGGATTACCATGATTACCGGATCCGGAACCTTACCCCCAACCTTGCAATTCCATGTAGCAATAACAGGGGCGCTGGCTTCATTCGCCTCTATCAGCACACCCTCTTTATTAATCTGCAGAACCGGATCAGGGTTGTTGTTCATGTACGTGGCAAACGATTCGATCGTTTCCTGTGCGATTTTATAACTTGTTATGTCCCTGCCAACCGAGATATAACTCACCTGGTTTTCTGCAGGCTCGAGAAGTTTTTGGGTATTCCAGAGCATATACTTCAATTCACCGGATTTTATCCGGATCATGGTTTCGAGATTCTCAAAATATTCATTCCGCTCAATTATCTCCCGGATTCGCGTGGTAACAAAGGACCGATAACCTTTTTCCGGATAGAGATGTTTCCACAAATCCGGATTCCCGACCGCCTCCTCCGGGGTAAATCCGCTGATCTTTTCAGCGGCAGTGTTCCATGTCTTCGCATTTCCTTTTTCATCGAGAATCATCAGCCAGATATGGGCATTCTGGATAATACTTGTCTGGATCTGGTTGAGCCTGAACAGCTTCCTTTCGAGATCCTTACGATCGGTGATATCGCGGTTGCATGCACGGTGACCCAGGTACCTGCCCTCGTCATTATATACCGGTTCGCATGCATGGTCAATCCAGCGTAGTGTCCCATCCGGGAGGATAATCCTGAATTCCACCTGACCAGGGTCCTTTGTCCTGACGACCCCCTGCTGGTGCTCCTGGAACCGGTGACGATCGTCCGGGTGAACGATACGCCACAACAGATCCGGATCCCTGATGAATTCCTCCGGAGAATGCCCGGTTACCCGTTTTACTGAGGGAGAGACATAGAGATAGTTTTGATCCGGGTCCCACCAGAGTTCCCAGTCATAAGTATTATTGGCAACAATACGGTATCTCAGCTCTGAATCCCGCAGGGCCTGTTCTGACCGTCTCTGTTCCGTGATATCACGGATATATCCTCCGACAAAAACCGTCCCATCATGTAATCTGACGGGGAATTTATGCGATTCATAGGTCCTGTTTTCGTTGATTTCCGTAAAAACCGAGACATTTCCTGTGGTTAATGTGGTCTTATCCGAATCCTGACATTGTTCTGCGAGAGCGGTGGGCATCAGATCAAAATCGGTCTTACCTATGATACTGCCCTGACCGGTCCCGAAAAATTTCTCAAGGGCGGAATTGACAACAACGTACCGACCCTGTCCGTCTTTGAGAAACGCCATGTCGGTCATGGAATTGATGAAACTCCGGTAACGCTGTTCAGAATCCCGCAGTGCATTTTCCGCCAGCTTCCGGTGGGCCTCTTCATCGAGTGTCTCAAGGGCAAAGGAGATATCCGATGCTACTTCCTCCAGCAACTGGATCTCTTCCTGGCCAAAAAGGAGTGAATCCGGTGCATATACGAAAAGCGCCCCGATGACGTTATTATGGAACGTGAGGGGAAATGCCCCGAATGCGTTGGAACCGTACCGCTGGGCTTCCTCCTTACGTTCCAGGCTTAATGGGGAATTTCGGATATTATTGCAGATGAAATGGTTCTTATCCAGGAGAGTCTGGATACCCGGGTAATCCGGTTGGACACCCGTTTTGGGGAAGAACGCGATCTGCCGGGAGAATTTTTTATCCGGGCCCTCGAAAGCTACAGAATTCATGATCATGTGCGTCTTATCGATCATCCCTACCCATGCAAGATGGAATTTTCCCTGTTCCACGGCGATCCGGCATACTTCCCGCAGAAGTGCATCCTGCGGGCGGGTACGGACAATGGCGAGATTGACCTGGCTGAGCACCGCATAAAGGCGGTTTAAGATAATGATCCGGTCATTTGCCCTGCGGTGGTCTGTAGCCAGTCGTATTTTATGCTCCAGTTCAGCATACTGCGATGCGGGTTCTCCACCTTTCTGCAGGTAGAAATTCGCCCCGTTATTAAGCGCTGCTATTACGATCTCCTCGCGCCCCCTGCCGGTAAAAATAATGAATGGGAGGGTGGGGTACATCTCACGGATTTTTTTAAGGAGGGAGATCCCGTCCATCTCCGGCATCATATAATCCGAGAGAATGACATCATAGGTAGAGGTCTTCAGTACCTCAAGCGCATGAATCCCGGACGTATCGATATCAACATGAATATCCTCCTTCTGTTCTAGGAATGATTTGGCAACATCCAGAAGATCGGGCTCATCATCTATATACAGTACGGATATCATTTTTATCCCTCGTACACCGGATCATGTTTCAGGATTATAGGAATAGATCCATACCCCTTCCATTAAATGTTTGGATCAATTCATCTCGTTTTTATTCCGCATCATCATCGTTGCCGCGTCTGCGCTTTTCATCACGATTTGATGAAAAGATAAAGGTCGAGGGTGACTTTATCCGGTTCAGGCAGTCACTGAACCATATCAGGGAAGAGATTGGCAAAGCTATTGCTGTCCTCAACAATGAGGTTAAAGAACTCAAGCGAACAGCAACTCAGGCAGATACAGGACTTGCGGAGAATGTAAGCAGAATTTCTGAAACGGTGAGTAAAGAGATGGTGAAATTTACCCTATAGGGGTGGCTCATGACTGCGGAGTATGTATCCCCCCATTCAGGTAGTCCGGTGGCAATCCCCGGGACTGCAGAGAAGAACGGCGACGTCAATACAAATTGGTGAGTTCGTACTGGGCAGCGAACATTTCGCCATCGATCTCTTTGATGTGAAGGAAGTGGTGGAGCATACCACGATCACCAAACTTCCCAATGTGCCGGCATACGTACGCGGTATCATCTATCTCCGCGGGGAGATCACGATGATCATCGATCTCAAACACCGGCTGAACATCACCGAAAAGAGTGCCACGTCCCTTGAATCCTCCCGGATTATTGTCCTTGATGACAAGATTGCCAAATCAAAGATCCGTATCCTGGTCGATGATGTAATCTCCGTGTCAACATTCGAAGGCAGGCAGGTGGATTATTCATCAGCATCCATCAGCAAGGAATCGACGTGCATCATGGGGATCATCAAGCACAAAGTCAGGGTGAAGGACAAGGATATGAACGATCTGATCATCTGGCTTGATATCAAACAGCTGTTCGGCGATATTGATGCATCGTTGTGATACAGGACACGGATCTCCCCTATAGGTTTCCTAAAAGAAGATCTCTTCGAAGCCCGGGTCTGCCATACCCGAGCTTTTTGGAGGAGGTCTTCATTCATCCCTTTCCCTGCACCTACTGTTCTCTTTTTCCCGCCGGCCTGACAGGAAACGGCTCATGCGTCCACCCAGCCTCTCGCAATGGATCTTTGCGGAGGGCAAAAGCCAAGGCATGAACCTGGTTGTGATAACGGCTGCCGTGAGCATCTTTGACCCGAGATGGTTCTCGCGCCCGATCACTTTTGCCCTGCCCCCCTTGAGCTCATCGAGAAATTCCGCGGGATCTGACGATGTGGTGCAGGTGACTGAACTTGCCAGGTCGAAGATGACATGGCCGTCGGACCCCCCGGTAACGGGAAGCCCCAGCCGGGCTGCGAGCGAAACCGCCCTGAGGTTCTCCCCCCGGGCCATATTTGCGCAGATCCCCTCGATCAGGTCGCACTTCCCGTACAGCGATTCGTCAATGTACCCTTTCTCAATACATTTCGCGAGCCCCGAGTTGAAGAGGAGATAGCCATAGGGATGGGCCGGGCCTTTGAGGCAGGCATATCCTTCCGCTGCTTTTAGCACTTCGCTGCTTGTCAAGGTGGTGAGCATCCACGGGCTTTCCCTCCGGTGTTCCCTGATGTGCCGGACAAAAAAGTCCTCCAGGTCCCCCGGGGAATAAAAGTACACAAGGATATGCGGGCCGTCAGACGAGCTGATCTCGATTCCCGGGATGATGAGCTCCCCGGCCCCCTCCCGGCACGCTGCAAGCGCCCCGGATACCTCGTTGTGGTCGGTTACCGCGCAGCCGGCCCCGTTCTTCCGGATCCGCCGGACCAGGGAGGGGATACTCACTGACCCGTCGGTATGCGTTGTGTGGAAGTGCATGTCTGCTGCAAAAAATCCCTCAGCTTGGATCCGTACCATGTACGGCCTCGCGAACCTGACATCCGGGTTTTTTTTAGGGACGGTCATAATCCCGTCCCGGGTATTTCATGCCTGGAGAAATCCATCACAGCACCGGCGAGAAGAGTCGTGCAACCGGCTCCCAGACTTTTTCGAGGAGGGGCCGTTTTTTGAGCGATTCCATGGTTATCTCGGTCGAGTGTTTCAGGTCTTCTAAAAAGATCTCGCGGAGTTTTTTGGCATACTCCGGGTTGTAGATCAGGGCGTTTGTCTCGAAGTTGAGCTTGAAACTGCGGACATCCCAGTTGGCGCTCCCGACCGATGCGACAAGACCGTCAACGACAAGCGTCTTTGCGTGGATGAACCCGTCATCGTACGTGTAGGCTTTCACCCCGGCATCGAGAAGATCGCGGATGAACGCGTGGTTCACGGAATAGACGAACATGTGGTCTGGCTTGCAGGGGATCATGATCTTCACATCGATGCCTGACTGGGCAGCCAGGCGAAGAGCATCGATCAGGCTTGCGTCCGGGACAAAATACGGGGTCTGGATATAGACCGATTCGGAAGCGGTATTGATCAGCTGGAGGTACGCGAGCTTGATCTGGTTGTGCTGGTGATCCGGGCCGCTTGAGACGATCTGGACTGCGGCAGAACCCGTGCCGCCGGTCTGGGGGAAATACCTGGGCAGCAGTTCCACAGGATCGTCTGATGCAAAATTCCAGTCCATTAAAAAACGCAGTTCCAGCAGGTGGGCTGCATCCCCCTCGATCTTGATATGGGTGTCCCGCCAGAACCCCAGTTCTCTCCTCCCCACGTACTCGTCGCCCACGTTGAACCCCCCGCAGAACGCGGTCTTGCCATCGATCACCACGATCTTCCGGTGGTTGCGGTTGTTGAACCGGAAATTGATATACCGTAAAACTCCCGGGAAGAAGACTGCCTTCTTTCCCCCGGCATCAATGAGGGGCTGCCAGAACGAGCGGGATACGACCGTGAAGGGGAGGCCGTCGACAAGGACCTTGACCTCCACGCCCTCTTTGGCCTTTTTCGTGAGGAGCTCAGCAAATTCCGTTCCCAGCCGGTCGGGCGTGATGTAATAGTACTCGACGTGGACGAAGTCCTTTGCCTGTTCCACGGCGGCAAAGAGGGCTTTGAACTTGTCGTGCCCGTTGGTATAGATCTCTATAGTATTGTTGTCCGAGACAAGCGCATAGTTGCTGACAAGCAGCATGCGGATGACCCGCAAAAACTTGTTCTTCTCCTCGCTATCGCTCACTTTTTCGAGCCGGGCAAGCTCGCTGAGCTGCTCTGCAACCAGCTCCTGGAACTTCCGATCATCATCTGCCTTGATCCGGAAGAGCCGGGCCCGGTAAAAGTTCTGTCCGAATGCGAGGTAGAAGAGAAACCCGAGGACCGGTATGAAGACGAGCAGCGTGAGCCAGGCAAGCGCAATCTCCGGGGTCTTGCGTTCGAAGAAGACGATGCTGATCCCAAAACAGATATTCAGGATCACGATCGCGAGAAGGATGGGGTCCATGGTCAACATACCTCCTTTGTCCGATCATGGCATCAACATTCCCTTTCGCTCTGCAGCGTCTCTCTGTGCGGGAAGTTTTTTAACAGGCCAAATCAGTAAGGAAGATCAATAAAAAATCTTTTTCTTTTGGCTCTGCATCATTATCCGGTACAACGCATGCCCGATCTGAAGATTCTCCCGGATAAAGCCATTGCCCTCTTAAATGAGCGGATAGATGATTTCCAGTCCATTAAAAAAAATCCGCATGGTCCTGAATATTACGATTTTGTCCGCTGGTGCTCGAAAACCTATGCGGTGATCGATGAGATTTATCCAGCCGGTGACCCCCATACTGAAGATATCCGGACTATCGCGCTCCAGAACTGCTCCTGCAATTCTGAATTGAAAGCCCTGATCCTTATAGAGGCATATCATGTAAGGCTGCTCGATTATATCCGGGAAATTGAGGATTCGATCGGATGCAGTGGGATGAGAAAAATCTGAATCCGGCTCTGCCACAACGGGCATGAACAATAGACCGGACCCGGTCAAAAAATGGTAAAAACCGTGATCCTGCGAAAGATCATACCAGAATGATCTCCCGTGTTCGTGGGTGAATCAGAAGATTCACATGCATTTCAATCAATCCGCCCGATCTATCCGGAGCCGGACTTCTGCAATAACTCTCGCATTTTCATAAGGAGCCGGACGATCTCGACATATAACCAGACCAGCGTGACGAGAAGGGTGAACGAGGCATACCATTCATGGCGCTTTGGCATGCCATTATCCACGCACTGCCGGATATAATCGAAATCAAGGACCAGGCATAACGATGCCACAATAACCACGACAAGTGAGAACGCGATACCGGGCCAGCCGCCCTCGTCGATGAACTCGATCGGCATGCCAAGGAAGGCAAGGACAATACTGGCAAGGTAGAAGAGTGCAATGGCACCTGTTGCTCCGATCACGATAAGCCGGAACCTCTCGCTAACGTGGATGAGACCTGTCCTGAACACAAGGAGAAGGAGAAAAAAAACGCCAAACGTCAGGGCAACTGCCTGTACAACAATCCCGGGATACAGGGTATTCATCCATCCTGAGAATCCCCCGAGAAAAACTCCCTCCAGGATGGCAAAGGCCGGCGCGGTAACGGGGGAAATGCCGGTCTTAAAAGATGTGATGAAACCAACCACAAATGCGCCGACAACTGCTCCGAGAATGACGGGGACGGAATCGGGGAGGTATGTCCATGTCAGGGATGCGGAAATTACCACAATGATGATGAGGAAGAGCGTCTTGTCAATCGTCCCCCGGATTGTCATTGGCGCATAAGTACCGCTGCATTCACGGTCGTTAAAAAGATCATCCCGGAATGCCGGGTTTGAGGATCGATCAAGAGTCATTTTTTAGTCCTTCATAGATTCGAAAATGTACGTTATGGCAATCATGCCCGCGGGGTCTATGCAGTGTGTTATATGAAATTACAATAATTAAAATATTTGGATATTGTTTTCCCTATCCCGGGAAATTCTCTCCATTACCGGCATCACCATCCATGAGACCGGTGAGCCGGGCAAAGGTGCCCGGTTCGAGATAACGGTGCCGCCGGGCGGGTACCGGCTCCCGCGCCCGACCGGAAACAAAACGGATTTTTAACCTTTTTTGCAGGAACACCTTTTTGTACAATTTGAAAAACGCCAAAAACGCCGGGAGGGTCCGTACAACCGGGCCGGAGCTTTCTTTTTGGTACCGGAAAACCCGGGGGATCCCTGTCAGCACCCAAACCTATATTTTCCGGAAGAGGCTTAAAGTCCCATAACTTCAGGGTTTTTGTGAGGTTACCCATCTGCTGGAGTCTACCGGGGTGTAGAATTCATGGATAACCGGATAATTCCTCTCGGGGGCCTCTGCCTCATTCTTGTATGTCTCGTACTGGTTCCCACGGTTGGCGCAATCGTGGAAAATATCGAAGTCCCGGCAAGCAAAGACCCCCTGGATCGGGACAGCCCGCAAAACATTGCCTCTCTCAAGTTCCACAGTGCGTATCTCGGGGGCTCGCAGAAAGCCCGCATGGACGGGGTGATCTCGTATATCGACACCATAAGCGGGATGGCCGGTTCGGAGAAGCTCCGCGAGATCCGGAATGATTACCTGGCCGCCGCTGCCTCAATTCCCGTTGTGCTGACGGCAGACCAGATAAATGATTTAAGAGATGACATAA
>JBAZQF010000010.1:0-104279 GCA_041645355.1 Methanoregula sp. | reverse complement strand
CCCCCCCCCCCCCAATCCGGGCCCGCTACAGCCCCGGATCGCCTTTTCCGGAGGTCGATCCCGATGTCAGGTTGCAAAAAACACCGAATTATACGCACCCGTATTTCAGAAAACGAATATACACGCGATTTACGGCAATCTGACCATTTTACGTGGCGCTGTAAAAACCCTAATAGTGCCTTTTGGAGGGGCGATCTCAGGCCGGATCAACCCTCACCAGGTGAAAATGAAAAAAGGCCTGTTTTGGGGGTCGGGAAAAGAGGCTTCCGGAAGGGTGTTTTACCCGGAGTTATCCCTGCCTCATGGACAAGACCCCCAAAAAATTTCAGAACGCTCCTGATGATTTTTCCCGGGCAAAGGTTTTCGTATCAAAGTCCGGTAAATATTTTTCAATCAAGGTCCGGTTGATCCATGAACGGTTTTCAATCGCGATCATGATCGCGATGAACATTTACAAATCAGCGTTTGATGAAAAATTCTCAATCAAAGTCTGCCTGAAAAATTTTAATCAGGGTCTGGTTGCGAAAAGTTAACCACATCTGTATCATCTGGATTGGACAGTCTGCGACGGAAGCGTGTTCACGGACCGCATTTTTCACCCGGAGTTCGCTTGAAATTTTTTATTCAAGGTCTGGTTGAAAAATAAAAATCAAAGTCTGATTGAAAAATGAAAATCAAAGTCCGGTTGATCTGCGAGCGGTTTTCAATCGCGATCCTGATCGCGGTGAAAAATTTTCAACCGGGGTTTGATTGAAAACCGGCATTCTGCCGGAGGACCTTCCCTCTCAACTCCCCTGCCCGCTTTGGAAGAACATTTCCCCCCCTCCAAAATCCAAATGTTTATCGCCCGCCAGCCGGAAGTTTACCCATACTGCGGCGGATGTTTGAATGAGTGCACCACGTTTGACAACAGACCGGCTCCTGCGTTTTACCGGTTCCATCCTTCTCCTCCTTGCGATAATTGCTCCGGTAACTGCGTATGACAGCAGCTCGTGCAGTGCGGGATACTCCATCTACTCCACGAGCGAAGGCCAGTGCTGCCCGGACGGCTTCCCGTACGTGTACGAGGGCAAATGCCACCAGTGCAGTTACGGCAGCGTGTACGATGTCTACTCCGGCACCTGCTGCCCATGGGATTCTCCCTATTATTATGACGGGGCCTGTCATGCCTGCCAGTATGGATCGCTGAAGTACTCGACCAGCGAAGGGCAGTGCTGCCCGGCAGGTTACCCGTATTACTATGATGGCAAGTGCAACCCGTGCCGTGAGACCAGCGTGTACGACAGTTACTCCGGCACCTGTTGCCCGTGGGACTCTCCCCAGTATTACGATGGCACCTGTCATGCCTGCCGGTACGGGTATAAACAATACGCGACCAGCGAAGGCCAGTGCTGTCCCGAAGGTTTCCCGTATTATTACAATGGCCAGTGCCATGCGCAGGCAGAGTTCTCGAATGCCGGCATGACGATTCCCCCCGTGCACGTCCCCGTTGTATTCTCAACCGCTCCCACCCCTGCCCCGACCCCCGCTCCGACCCAGGAGCCGGTGGTTATCATCGTCAATGTCCCGGTAACTCCCGCAAAGACTCCGGTTGCGCCATTCTTACCCGTTCTCGGGATCGGAATCATGGGGGTTCTGTGGGGCATGCTCAGGAAGAACCAGTGATCTCCTGACCTCTGATCCTGATGGGATCCCCCTGCCCCCCGGCATGGGGGGTCCTGCCGGTTTTGAAAAATAATGGAGTGGGGTAGGGAACAGTACGCAAGAGCCGGGTAGGGGATGTTCCCCTTCATGGCGCGATACGAATAATTGATGAAACATACACCTTTGAAGTACATCATGGCACCATCATCAGTTCACCGTCCGGTCACCTCCGTTACCGAAACGGTGGCGGGAAAGACTATCGTGAAAAAAGTCAAATCTCCCGGCCGGAAGAAAGGGTTGTTCGGACTGCTGAAAGGCTGGACAATTGACAGCCAGGCGATCAGTGACGAACTGAAAGATTAGATTATATCAACTTTTTTTGCTGACACGTATGCGATTATTGAACTCCTGAAAGGATCACCACGCTACCGGCCGTATAAGGATGCCGTGCTGGTGACAACGGAATTTAACCTTGCAGAGTTTGCTTGGTATGCATGGGATGCAGTGAAAACTCCGGTACCTGAAAATTCCTGAAATGGCAGTGGAGACCCGGCTGTAGGAATCCCCCGCTCCCCGTGTGTGCCAATTGCCTGAACTGGAGCAGCCTGCCTCATGTATCGGAGGAAGAACGAGGTAATCCAAAACACCTCATCGATATTCTTATTCACCCCACCACCCAAACACACTGTATACCCTGACCCCCCATGTCACGCCACCGCTATACCCATGTCAGGCGATCAGTCATCCCGCCCGGATCAGCCTCCCTGAATGGAGCCCCTTCTGACCAGCCGGTCCGGATCACGGTCATCGACTACGATGCAACCCACTTCCAGGAGAAGACGGTTGAGAAGATCAGCGAATGCTTCCCGTTCCGCGACACGGAAACGGTGACCTGGATCAATGTCGACGGGCTGCAAAACCCAAAACTGATCGAAGACCTTGGCAAATGTTTCACCATCCACCCGCTCATCCTCGAGGATATATTCAATACCGGGCAGCGTCCCAAGATGGAGGACCTGGAGCAGTACATCTACCTAAACCTGAACATGCTCACCTACCTCGATTCTACCAAAACCATCAAGATCGAGCATATCAGCATGGTCATCGGGCACAACTTCCTCATCTCGTTCCAGGAAGATATCGGGGATATCTTTGACCCCGTGCGGGAGAGGATCAGAAAAGACGGCAAGATCCGGACCCTTGGCCCGGATTACCTGGCCTATGCGCTCATCGATGCCATTGTTGACAATTATTTTACCGTTATCGAGAAACTCGAGGAACAGGTCGAGGACCTTGAAGAGGAACTCATTGCCAACCCGACACCGGACTCGCTCCAGAAGATCAACCCGCTCAAGAAGGACATGATATTTTTGAGAAAATCGGTCTGGCCGCTCCGCGAGATGATCAACAACCTGGAACGGTCAGAATCCACGCTCATCCAGGAATCGACCCGGATCTATCTCCGCGACGTGTACGACCACACCATCCAGGTGATCGACACGCTGGAGACATTCCGCGACATCGTATCCGGGATGATCGATATTTATCTCTCCGGCCTGAGCTACAAGATGAACGAGATCATGAAGGTGCTCACGCTGATTGCAACCATCTTCATCCCGCTCACGTTCATTGTCGGCCTGTACGGTATGAACTTCAAGAATATGCCGGAAATCGAGTGGGAATTCGGCTATTATTCGGTACTGATCGTGATGGCCATACTGGTTATCGGGATGCTCGCCTATTACCGGAAAAAGAAGTGGATCTGATCAGTTTGGCGGGGATTTGGGCAGCCCCAAAACCCCCGGATCCTGTCCGGCAGAAGGCATACGGATGAACGGTTTGGCTGAGAAAAAAAGTTCACGCCCGGGCCAGTTTTATCTCTCCTTTGAAAAAGGAGATGGTCTTTGAGAGGGGATCGGCAAACCGCTGATCCAGGACAATGTAATATTTGCCGGTCTTTTTTATCGTAAAGACGAAATCCTTCCGGGTCACTTTATCCTCTTTCACCAGGGGTGATATCCCCGTGTAGGTGTACCCGTAGTGAGCCTCCTTATCGCCTTTCTCGGGCTGCATCTCGTACACCGGCGTGATACCATCGAATTGTGACAGCTCCCCGGAATTCAGGACAAGAACATTGACAGGCTTCTCGGAATCAACGGATAACCGGAAGGTGTCGCCGGGATTCTGGTACATCAGTCCGTAATCCTCCAGGGGATACACTTTGTACCCGTCGCGATAGGCATCGTACACCGCAAAGGTATCGTCAATGATATACGGGGATTTTGGCAGGATATCCCCTTGTACCGGCTGCAGCACCTGGATGATGCTGACCCTGACATTGAAATTATTATAGGTTCTCTGCCAGACTCCTGATTCAGAAACCTGTTCAACGATCGTCTGGGGATCAAAGATTAGGTAATACGAACCCTCACGGTCTATCTTCAGGACAAGATCGCGGGAAAAGACCTCATCGGATTTCAGCGCAGTCCAGATGCCGGGATAACTCCACCCGTACAGTTTTGTGTTCGTGGTCTTGGATGTAGGCTGTTTCTCCCATTTTGGCGTAACCCCGTTAAAGTTGCCCCTGCCGTTTGCATCCGTGACAAGGACATTGACGGGTTTTTTTGCATCTGTCGAGATGATGAAGGTGTCGCCGGGTTTCAGCAGCTCAAGTCCCAGCTCCTTAAAGGAATAGATCTTTGCGCTGCTCCGGTCCCCGGTGATCAGGGAGAACGATTCATTGGCGAGGGTTCTCTGGTTCCCCGGCGGGGAAGTGGCTGCGGGGGAAACCGGTGTTGCCGGGGCAGATTGCGGGGAACCGGGCCCCGTTACGCTGACTGAGGAAGATGTTGTTGCATTCCCGGGGGCCGAATTTACTCCAATGGATGCCGCGGGTGTCGTAACCGACGGGCTGCTCACCGGGGTGGTACAGCCACTGATAAGAACGAGAGCAATGGATATGATGCACATAAAAAAAAGACCTGTGCGGTTCTGCATAACTCTCATGATGTTCTCTCTTACGTTAATCGTTTCTTTATTCATTCCCCTCGGTAAAAAAGATCTTCCGGACATTGGCTTCCTCGCGGGAGATGCAAACCAAAGATCACAGCCCCGCTGAACCGTTTTATGGCAGAAAATCCTGCTCTTCCAATACATCCCTTTATCGTATCACCCGCCAAGTAAGCATCAACCCTATGCAGCATACTGAAAAAAAGATAAAAATTATTCGTGACAAGTTGAGCAGGATCGGAATCGGCCAGAAAAGTCTGACGGATGAGGCCATCCTCGCATTGTACAGCATCAACCAGTACGGCAACCTGTGCTCGCTTCCCCGGGCACCGGAATCTTCCCTGTAACTCTTTTCCGGAACCAAAAATTTTTGCCCTGAACGAGAGGGGCACATTCTCCTTCATATTAGCATCGGGATCTTTCATGAACCTGCCCGGATGAGCATATGTCCGCGGCGGTGCCTGATACCCGGCAACGGTGACGGGGAAAAAAACCCGCTATACCCGGTCATTTGGCACAACTGAGGAGATGATCCGGTCCTGCAGGTTCCGGTATTTCTCCAGGTTATCGGTATCGGAAATAAATGCAATTGCGTACGTGTGGTGAATGGTAACGTAGTTCTTCATCGTGTACGCCAGCGGATACGCGGCCGATCCTTTCGGCATGGTCACCGAATACCTTGAAGTCATAGTGTTCCCGCTTTGGGAATACTGATAATCGCCCACAACGGAACCGGAAACATCAACAAAATTGGCGGTTATGAGTTCCTTACACCATTCGAGCGTTGGGTCAAGCACGTAATTGCCATTGAAATTATCCCCAAAATCCGAAGTGAACACGACAAGCTTCTGCCGGCGATCTGCACTCGTAAAGGTTACAATACGGGAGGTCTTTTTCATATGGGCATCCTCCCGGAAATCAAACGGCCCGATGCTTTTGATCTCCTTCTGGTAACATCGCCTTGTTGCGGTACTGACACAGTTATAGGAAGTATACGTGGAATTCGTAACCGTCCACGATGAAGGGTATTCGAGGCTGATGTCGCTGTCAGCATAGCGGACAAACATAATCCCTGAAACATCAACCGGATCCGGAGTGGGAACGGTGGTCACGGTTGTGGTATTCTTCTTAACCACCGGCGTTTTTTTCGTTGTCACGGTTGAACGCGCTGTAATTATTATTGTTTTATTCTCCTGCAGGGGGGTTACCGGTATGGATACTGCCGTATTGTTCTCCGGGGAAGGTGATGAAATGCAGCCGGCGCAGGCAGAAAATCCGGCTGTCAGGAAGAGCGCGATACAAAACAGGCAGTACTTTTCCATAGTTCTGCTTTGTTCTCCGGTATATGTTAATATTTGATATCCGGTTTCTCTCTCCATGGATGCGGGCATATACCCGGGGTGATCCAGCCCCGCACAGCTGACGCAGCAGCGGCTGAAACCATTCTTCACCACAACCAGGAGTATCCCGTATGCACTATTGAGATCGAATGAAAAGGTATCCTGTCCGGGACTCTGTTTATCCAAAAGACCCGTCAGCGCCGGTTCCCGCTCTCCTGAACATTGGTCTTCCGCCCGCATGCCGGGCACTGGTACAGGGCATTTCCATGGCCGTCTGACCATACCCGGGTCATCGGGGTATTGTCGTGGCTGCAGGTTGGAGCCTGGAATTCATCCATTTTGTCTGTCCCCATGATACCCTTTACGGCCGTGTATATGAACTTTGTAGTGGATGACGGCAGGCCGGACGTTTTAATAAAATCCTCCGGATTATGTCTGAACATTGCGACATTTCCCGGTGTTCTGGCGTGAGAGGCAAACCCTGTTGAAAAAATTCTTTGGTGCAGGAGAAATTCATTTCATGCCTGTTTAAATAAAAAGAAAAAAATAGGGGAGTCCATGGATAAACGGCTCCTCATCATTATGGCAACCGCAGCACTCGTGCTGTTAACGGTTCTCTCCGGCTGCACTTCCCAGCAGCCGGCAACCCCGGCACCGACGACCACAATCCAGACACCTCCCCCGGTAACAACGGTCTCCGTGACAACCGCTGCCACAGCAGCACCCTCCGTCTCATTTACCACTCAGGAAACAAAAGCAGTCAAGATCCTCCTGCGCACGAAGGGAAACATTACTCCACAGAGCTTTAAGACCTTTGATTTCAGTAGTCTGGGTGAGGAATTCTCAAAAGTAGGTGTTGATTACAAGATCGATCTCAAGGCAGACAAACCGCTTCTTGGCTATGCCGTCACGACAACCCAGGCAGCCCAGCTTCGGAGCAACGAGCTCACTCCGACCATCCTTGCCGGGTCTTCCGATAAGATTAACTGGGGACTTATCACTCCGAACATGGTTCTGGATAAAGTGACTGACGGTTCCCAGACATTCACGATTACCGCCGAAACACCGTATGTGTATGTCATTGATGGCCGGTATTTGGCAACGGGCAATGCAACAAAGGACAACGTTCCCATCAACTATGATCTTACCATCACCAAGATCTATTACCCTGTTCCAACCCCCCAGCCAAATCTCAAGTATTAATCCAACCGGCGATGAGACCATCCTCATCCCCCTCTTCTTCGGCTCGGGTCCTCCCTGCCAACACCCGTCTTCTGATTGTGACTGGAGAGGAACGATTTTTCGGTAAGTTTCCCACGCCGCGGGCCCTTCATCCTGTACGGGGAGATCCATTCAGGCCAGGTTACGCGCGACACCCTGCTGGTCCGGGAGAGAAGCAAAAACCGTAATACCCAAAACCCCTTACACTTCGCTGGAAGTGAAACAGGTATGGCCGATATCCAGAATTTTGTTGGTTTTGCTCAGGGCGAACGGCTCATCAAGGAATATTTCGGGTTCAAGATGTACTCCCCGGTGAAGGCACGGGTCAACCTTTCCGTGACCAGCAAGCGGGTGGTTGTCTATTCATCTGTCAAGGATTTCTTTGTCCAGGACCAGGCCTCGCTCTTCCAGCAGATCGCGATAAGCGAGATCCGGGGGCTTGAGATCCTCCAGTGTACCCGGTACAATTTCCTCCTCCTTGCAGGCGCGGTGGTTGCTCTTGTGGCAGGTATTGCTGCAAGCCTTGCCGGGTCCCTTCTTGGTTCCCTGCCGGTCATTGGCAGCAGCGTCCAGGTGGTCGGGATCCTGCTCTGCATTCTCGGGGTTGTCGGGATCATCCTCTTTGCAGTCAGGCCAAAAAAGCTCTTCCGGTTCATCATCCGCGGACAGGCGATTGACCTCAATGTCGGGGAATTTGCTGAGGCGAAGCCGGTTATCGGCAGCGGTCCTGACCTTCCGGCAATGGTCGAGGAACTGGGGGCGCTTGTTATCCAGATCCAGGAAGGAACGGCCTGATTCCGGCCGTTTTATTTTAAAGCGGTTCAGTGCAGGCGGGTGACCGGGCCCTCGAGGTTCGAGACCGACCGGGTGATATCGATGGCAACCCCTATTGGCGGCCTGACCTCAAGGTGGATCGTATCATCCTTCACGGGAGGCAGCGACGGGCAGGCGCTGATCATAAACACCTCGCCGGACCCGAGCTGGTTGTCGCTGTCCTGGTCATTTGTCCGCTGGTACACTGCCCACGTTCCCGTGCCCTCCTGGCACCCGGCCGGGTTGTAGGTGGCCGGGTCCATGCGGAGCGTCTCGAGCAGGGTCCCGTTGTTATACACGATGGTTACGCGGCTGAAATCAACCGGGGTTGTCCCGAACGCGAGCCGGCAGGAGAAGTTGATCTTCACCAGCTGCCCGGAGACCGGGTCCGTGATGCCATAGACACCCCCGATCGGCCCGAGAGCCGAATCTGACTGGGCCACGGCAGAGAAAATAACTTCCTGGCTCTTCTGGGTAACGAAGAACCCGGTATTGAGAACAACGTACGAGAAGACCGCTGCAACGACAACAAACGCGATGAGCACTATTGCAGCTTCAAGCCCGGTAAACGCCCTCTCGTGCGTGGGTCCATGCATGGTGAGACATACCTGCTGCCACTGGCACCTGGCAGCTGTTACCATCAGATCTGTCCGGGAACGGTTTATGCATATCTGTTCCCGGGACCGGCAGGCAATCTCTCACTTTCACGCTGCCCCTGCCAACCTTTCAATGTTCCTGCAACTTCATGATTTTTGGTGTGACTGCATGAAACGGGCGGAACTGGACGGAATTATCCTGCGGTGGAAGAAGACCACCCGGGCGCTGAAGATCCACGAGCAGGTATACGGGAAGTACATAACAGACCTCCTTGAAAAACGGACGGATGCGGAGCTTGCCCTGTTCCGGGACCCGGTTGAGGCGGCTGCATTCTTCTGCCTGCTCGATCTCGTGGAGAAGACGTTTGACCTGCCCCCTGCCGTTCCCGTACGGCCCCGGGGGGAACAGTCGCTTACGGTCTGGCAGGTGACGTGACGACCGGGTCAGCAGTCGTCTTCCGGCTCGTCATCCCACGGGTGTAGCAGCCGGCCTTTCCGGAGAACGATATCGGGAGCGGGCCGGGCGGTTCCCCAGGACGGGTCGTCCAGGAGATCGTCCGGATCTGCCCGGATAACGGTGACGAGCGTATCCGGGAGTTCATCGTCCCGGAGCGGGGGCATATCGACAGGTTCTGCGATCCCGCGCAGCTCATCGCGGGTCAGTTTCTCGGCCGGGATGGGGTACTCGGAAGGCTCCGGTGCGATATCCAGCGCAACTGCCGGGGTATCCGGCATTTCGTACGGCCTCAGGGGTGGCATATCGATCTTCTCTTTTTTCTTCTCCAGTCTGACCCCTCCTGTACCAAGGTTGCAGGGATAACCAATAAATGGTTCCCTTGCTGACAGGTTGTGGTAAACGGGAAATCCCCGTTCACAGGTGGCTATAAAGAACCGCAAAATTCCGGTTCTACCGGTCAATAGTTATTATTGCCGGAAATCCAAGAGTTCCTGTGCAGTCATGCAGGTAATAATCGATCGATCTCTTTGTGTTTCCTGCGGGGCCTGCTGGAACATCTGCCCGGATGTATTCTGGCAGAACCCGTGCGATGGTTTTTCAGAGATAGCAGAGGAGTTCCGGTTCGGGAATGACCGGGCAGAAGGTTTCATACAAGAAGACCTCATGGCGTGTGCACGGGAAGCGGCACACCTGTGTCCCGTTGAGATCATCGCAGTCAGGGACGAATAGTCCTGGCATTGCAGAGCCATCCCTATGTGTCTCTTCCCGGATGGCGTCAGAGAAATGGTTCCTGGTCTTTGGGATCCGGTATATCTTCCGGGTCGTACAGCCACCCGGCAAATACCCGCGTGAGCGCCGGCATTGCAAGCCAGGCAAGGATGGGTATCAGGATGGTGGCTGCAATGAACTTTTGTACAATCAGATCCTGCGATCCCACAAAGGGGTTTATGCAGAGCGCGATGATATAGGTGAGCGGGAAGACCGCTATCCACGACACTATTGCCTGTTTGTACCTCTTTGGGGGTTTTACAAGGTGCTGGCCGGGAAGGGTGAACCAGGTCTCAAGGCCGGTGAGCACCTGCATGCGGGGCGGAGCGATCGTGAGCTCGCGTTCGGTCTCAAGCCAGGCAAGGTAAGTGGGCGAGGCATGCCACCGGTCAAGCTCTTCCCTTGACGCGAACTTGTAAACTACCCGGTACACGCCGTCATGGTGCTTTCCCGGACGGAATATCGTGATACCAAGGTTTGCAGGGATAGCCCCGAAAACATCCATGAGTTTTTTTAATTCCTTCTCGAATTGCGGTTCAGAGCCTTCTTTCACGTAGTGGATCCGTACAACCGTGATCGGATTTTCCGGAAGAACTGCCAGCGCCATCACCCTCTCAGCCATAGATATGACGCCCCCGGTTTATGGGGGTATCGAAAAGGGCAGCTGAGAACCATTTCAACGTGGAGCCGGGAGGTTTTCTGTAATATTGCTTCGCTCTATGAGGGAGAATGCGGGGAATCTTTCCTGATCCTGCGGGATGAAAAGGAGAAACCGGGATCAGAATTTTTGAGTTGTTTGAAACCAATGATGGTTATGAATACTCGAAAAAAGGATTTCCGGATCAGTGGCCCGGTTTCTTGTACACATCTTCGGGATTGAAGACCTTTGTCCCGGTTACCGTGCCGTCAAGGGTCCGGTAGAAACAGGACATGTAGCCGGTGTGGCAGGCGGCACCGGTCTGCTCCACTTCGTAAATAAGGCAGTCCTCATCGCAGTCCGTGAGGATCCGCAGGACCTTCTGGAAATGGCCGCTCTCCTCTCCTTTCTTCCAGAGTTTCTTCCTGCTCCGGCTGAAGTAGTGGGCAAACCCGGTCTCCCCGGTGAGCCGGACTGCCTCGTTGTCTGCATATGCCATCATGAGCACTTCGCGGGTGCGTGCGTCCTGCACGATAACCGGGATGAGCCCGTCAGTAAATTTCAGGTTCAGCATGGTAGTTGCCTCAGGTTATGAGTTTCATGATCATAAGGAGGATGTCCCCAAAGATGAGAGCCGTGATAAAACCGGCCGTGATCGGGATGATGAAGGGAACTGCGTAGGAGATCCAGACCATGCCCGCTTTCTTATAGACCGAGAGTTCCTTTCCAAATTCGTCCGGGTGCTCGCGGAGATCCTTGGTGTATACCCGGTTGGTCCCGGCATACATCCGTTTTATGGAATCGGTAAAACCAATGAATTTCCGGCTGACTTTCCCGTCTTTCTCCTCGAAATCTTCCATCACAAATCCCCAGGAATCCGAGATCCTGTCGCCCTGTACCGGGAATCCGAAGAACATGTACATCAGGGGGGCCCGGTTGCCCCTGACGAGGTTCATGGTAAAGATTACAATGGGTGCTGCAAGGTTGAGGATCAGGGCATTGATCAGCACCGAGAACGAGAGAAAGCCCAGCGGGGGATTCCCAAAAAGCGGGGTGAACGGGAACGTGGGGACGGCAAACGAGATGAAGATGAGCGCCCAGGCATCCGCCCCGCCAAAGAGGTGCATCCTCCCGAAAATGTAGAAGACCCCGCAGAACACTGCAGGGAGGAGGACAAGGAGCGCCGGTGAGCCCCAGCCACCCGGGGTGAAGAACTGCAAAAGGCCGGTGATCGCGAAGATCAGGATGATCAGGACAAAGTACCAGCGCTCGATGGCTTCGGACACGTTCATGCCGCTGTTTTTCTTACTCTTGCGAGCTTTTACCGGGGGTGTTCCTTTGTGTTCCAGGTAACTGACGTACAGGAAGATCCCGGCAAACATTGCAAACCAGGGGACCATCTGCATGTTTACCGACGGGGCCAAAACAAACCATGAAATGACCGGAAGGACAAGCACGACGGCGAGATAATACCAGAGATTGGATTTCCGGTAATACCCGGTAAGGCCCAGCGAATCCGTCCGGCCCCGGTTGTCGAGGTAATCGGCATACAGGAAGCTTGCGACAAGGGCAAGAAAACCAAAAATGAGGCCGGTATTTGCCGTCTTCTGCCAGATGAGCCAGACGGTACAGACGACTCCAATGGCAAGCATGGGGAGCCAGTGGATGAACGGCACCCGGCGGTCCCTGATGTCCAGGTATGAGGTATAGATCAGGGTGGCAAGGACCGCTACCGCCGAGATCACCATCGGGTATAAAATATCCATACGTCCCGTATACCATTTTTTTTTGGAACACTTATGCATGGCGATGGATACCGGGTTCATCGAAAACCGGATAACTATAAAATCACCGGCCTCTGAATATTCCCTGTGGCCGAATGAAGATACCAAAAAGCCGGCGCCGTATGGCATCCGGTATGCGGGGTGAATTGTGAAGATCTCAAGAGAACTCGATGAGTTGATCAGCAGGTCGGAAAACCCGGGCAGTTCACTCCTGCCGGAACTGCTGCGTGCTGCCTCCGGAAAGCAGTTGGATGGTCTTGCCGTGGCAAAGGAAGGTGACCGGACCTTTTACCTTGCCGTTCTTGCGGGGGAACCGGAGGGGGCAGTCTATACTGATGAGAGCGGGGAGCTGTATGGAGATAAGGCGATTGTACGCCTGACCGGCAGGGAAGAGTTCAGCTTGTACGAGCTTCCCCGTGAACGTCTTGAGGCGATGGTCATGGGATGCAGGATCTTTGAGAAATCTCACCTTAAGAAGAACCTGGACCCCGCAATCCCGGAATTCGGCAAAACATCTGATGGCATGGGCGTGCTCATGCTGATCGTGAAGCAGAACGGGGAAACCCGGAACGGGTTCCGTGTCACGATCCGGAACCATGGCCGGGTTGTGGGCAGCGATATTACGACCGGAGAAGGGACCGTCCGGTTCCGGCTCGGGCATGGCGACTACGACTGCATTGTACAGGACCGGGCCGGGACGATTTTTACCTTCAAAATCCTGTTCGATGAAGCCCATGCAGTCCAGACGGTTGCGGTTTAAACCCCTGCCTGGTTTTCATGATATCATCATTCTGCTATGATTCAGCTCCGCGTACAAGCCGGAGATACTTCCTGCCCGGCATTGTCCCGGAGATCCAAAAAAGGTGGGGATCTGCCTGGACTGGCAAAATGTCCGCCCTGAATCAAGGGAACTGCTCGGGAAGTCAGGTGCCGGTATAAGCGATATGACACCTGCTTTTTGGAATCGGTGGCAGGAAAAACGATGCTTTGCTTTATATATTTAAATATACGTACTTTAAGCGAAGCGATTGTTGTTCAAGGTTGACTCATGCCCCCCATTCCCCGAATTCTTATTGTCGAAGATGACGAGATCATCGCCAACCTGATAACCACGATGCTGGAACGCAAGGGATATTCCGTTGTCGGTAGTGTTGACACGGGTGAGGACGCTATCCGGATGGCTGCGGAACTGGAGCCGGATCTTATTATCATGGATATCAATCTCAAAGGGCAGCTGGACGGGATTGCCGCGGCCCGGTACATCTTCCAGCTGTTCCAGTACCCGATCATCTTCCTAACCGCTCTTTATGATGAATCCCTGCTTGAACGTGCCAAGGGATCCCAACCCCTCGGGTACATCCTCAAGCCCTTTACTGACAAGGAACTGAGTTCCAATGTGGAACTTGCCCTCTACAACCATTCAATCCGGAAAAAGTTCCTTGATGCCTACCCTATCGGGGAACCAAAAAAGATTGTCGCCGCACTCGAGGCCGTCATGGTCCTCGATCTCAAGGGAAAGATTGTTTATTTCAATCCTTATACCGCCCGGATAATGGATCTTCCCGAAGACCAGATCCTGATGCATCACTGGCGGGAATGCATGATGCTCATCAATGACCAGACCGGCGAGGAACTCTCCGATCCCGTGCCGGAAGTGGTCAAACAGATGCTTGTTGTGATGATGGAATTCAATACTGCCCTTGTCACGAAGACCAACCGGCAGCGGAAGGTTGCCGTCACCGTGCGCCCCATCAAGGATGAGCACAATGATCTCATCGGCCTCCTGATGCACATCAAGGAGAAGACCCTTGACCAGATCAAGATGGCGGCAAGGAAGCCATGATGGGATGGTATCGTTGCCGATCCCCCGGATAAATATCCGGCATCCGGTAATTATCTTTCTGGACTTTTTTATAACGTCATAGAATGAATGATGGCAGAGGCCCATGGAGTATACAGGTAACTGCACTGTCCTGGAAGTAATTGTTCTGGTTTTTTCTTAAACAGGAGCCCTTAAAAAATCCACGGTCAGTACCCGGAATATTCGGTCTGTATCGTATACAGGTTAACGTCCAGGTTATATCCCGCACGGGGGAATTCTGGAAAGAACGGTTGTATATACTCAATTATTATTCTTTAAGTCTGGCAGAGAATAGATATACTCACAGGCAAATTATCATTTAGTTACCTGAGAATTCCCCCGGCGATTCGGGGAAAATGGATTTCGAGCGATTTTTTACAGGGGAGGTGCCGCATGAGCAGGAATGATGAAGATTCGTTGGTCGGGACAAAGCCGATCAATAATAAGAACCCCCGGTCAAAGGACGGGTCGTCACCCCCCGGCCCGGGATCCACGGAAAAACCAGCAGAGGCCCCCAAAGGAGATCCTGCCATGGACCTGGATGACCTTCTTGAGGATATTCCTGGAAAGGTCAGCGGTGAACCAGGAGATGTGGCAAAACCCGGGCCGGAACTGCAGCCAGGCCCCGAACCGGAGATTCCTGCGTCTGATCCGGACACGAAGATCGTAAGCGTTAACCAGATACCAGACCCCTCCGGTCTGATCCTTCCCAAAGGCGCAAGTTTGAGCGTGGATGAACTTCGGCTTCACGGGCGCTCCAGCTCGTACGAGGGTTCCGGAACAGCTGCCCTCCCCCCGGAGATCGATGAACTCTGGAAAAAAAACTTCTCGTCAGCCGGATTCAAGGATCTCGATAATGAACGCGGTCTTCCTGCCGTTGAACCGGAACCCGCACCGGTTCCGAAACGGTTCAGTATCGGTTCGCTCTTCAAAGCCATACGGCAGGAGCATGAGGAATATGATCCGGCGAAACATGGTCCGATGGTTGATCTGAAGTCTGATGAGCGGCCGGAGCTTGAGGAGATGGAGCTCTACCCGGTCAACCCCCCGTATGCATACATACGGGTCACTTACGACCATTCCACCCATGAATATACCTACCATGTTCTCGAACCTGCCTTAACGGATCCTGAAAAAGAGCTGCTCAAAGAACTCAAGGAACGGCTCTTTGAGACGCTCGATATCAACACCAAGGATATCTCGAAGGATGAAGCGAAAAAAAGGCTCAGGACGGCAACCGTTGACATCATCCACGATTACGGGATCCGGCTCTCGCCGCTGCAGCGGGAGAAGATCCATTATAATATGTACAAGGATTTCCTCGGCGACGGCCTGATCGATGCCATCATGCACGATAAGTACATCGAGGATATATCGTGCGATGGTGTCCATACACCGATCTTTGCCTTCCATTCCAGCTACGAGTCGATGAAGACAACCCTTTCCTATCCTGCGGCAGAGGAACTCGACTCATTTGTTACCAAACTTGCCCAGCGTGCAGGGAAATATATCTCGATAGCAGAACCGATCCTCGATGGCACCATGCAGGACGGTTCCCGCATCCAGATGACCCTCGGGACCGAGGTGACGGCGCACGGGTCAACCTTCACCATCCGTAAATTCAAGGACGAACCGATCACTCCCACGGATCTCATTGAATGGCATACCTTCTCGCCGCTGGCCATCGCGTACATCTGGCTGACGGTGGAGAACGGCAAGTCCGCCATCTTTGCCGGGGGAACGGCCTCGGGGAAGACCACCGCCCTCAATGCTGTCTCGCTTTTTATTCCTCCCATGGCAAAGATTGTCTCGCTTGAGGACACCCGCGAGCTCAAGCTCCCGCACCCGAACTGGATCCCGAGCATTACCCGGGATTCGTTCGATACAGCGGGCAGGGGGGAAATCAATATGTACGAGCTCCTCCGGGCTGCGATGCGTCAGCGTCCCGAGTACATTATAGTCGGCGAGGTGAGGGGCAAGGAGTGCCAGACCCTTTTCCAGGCTATGAGTACCGGCCATGTCACGTACTCGACAACCCATGCAGACTCCGTGGCAAGCGTGGTGCACCGGATCGAAAACCCGCCCATGGATGTGCCACGGAACATGCTCTCGGCACTGGATTTCATATGTGTCCAGGTACAGGCAAGGGTTGGAGGCAAGCGTATCCGCCGGAACAAGCAGATCGTTGAGATCCTGGATATCGATCCCAGAACAAACGAGCTGATCACGAATGAAGTCTTCAAGTGGCGGTCTGCTACCGACGAACACACGTATTCCGGAAAATCCTACCTTCTCGAAGAGATCATGGAAGCAAAGGGATGGTCTGACACCCGGATGCAGGAAGAACTGAAACGCAGGCAGGAAGTGCTTGAATGGATGCGCATCAAGAAGATCCGGCATTATAAGGATGTTGCCAAGATCCTCATCTCCTACCACCGGGATCCGGAAGCAGTCATCGAGAACGTGAGAAAAGACCTCTATGAATAGTTACGAGCGTTTCTGTTTCAACCTCTTAAGCAAGCGGGTAAAGAGCCAGAGGGAACAATACGCCCAGCTCAGAAACGACCTGATCTCGGCCCGGTTCAAGACGCCGTTTGAGGTGTATGTTTCTACAGCTATTGTCAGTTCGATCCTTGCCGGGCTCGCATCGGCAGTTGTTATCGGCCTCGTCACGTATCTGCTCAGGCTCCCTCTCCTGGTCAAGTATAAAGGAGCCGTTCCGGCCCCGTTTCTTGTTCTCTCACCCCACAGCCTTCTTATCGGGACGGTTGTGGCAACCCTTCTGTCCCTCATCATCTTTGGCGGGCTCACGTACGCGGTTTTCCTGATGTACCCGGGCATCGAAGCCGGCAACCGGCGCAGGAATATCGATGCAAGCCTGCCGTACGCAATCAACTACATCACCTCCATGTCAACGGCAGGAATCACACCTGCAGAAATATTCCGGCTGCTTGGCGACAGCCCGATATACGGGGAATGCTCGGTTGAATCCCGGTACATTGCCCGGGAGATCGATATTTTCGGGCGCGATCTGATCGATGCCATCCGGATCGTATCGGCAAGCACCCCGAGTAAACGGATGAAGGAGTTCCTGCAGGGAGCCATGGCCAGTATCTCGAGCGGGGGCAACTTAACCGATTATTTCCGGACCAAGGCAGACCAGTACGCACTCGAGAACCGCCAGACCCAGAAACAGTTCCTCGACATGCTGGCGCTCATAGCAGAGTCCTATGTAACGGCAATGGTAGCCGGGACACTCTTTTTGATCATTCTCCAGTCCATCATGTCAGTCCTGTCCGGTGACAACCGCCCTCTCTTCCTCTATGCGGTTGTGTACATTATGATACCGCTTGGGAGCATCGCATTTGTTGTGATGATCAGCACCATGACACCGGAGTCCTGATATGGGTTTTAAGGATATCTTCAACCACATAAAGAGCCACGGGCCGGAGACTCCGGCGCCGATGAAAACCCCTGAACTGGAGGCTGCTGAAAAGGAGTTCAGCGAGATAACAAAAAAACTCAAACACGAACGATCGAGCCGGGAAGGTTTCGGGCGCTTTCTCAAGCATCCCCTGAAGGTACTGACCGAGAAGCCGGTCAATATCCTGATCATCTGCATTCCTCTCTCGCTTATTCTCTTTATAGGGGGTCTTTTTTCCCTGATAGGAACATACAAGATGGCAGTTCTCTACAAATCCACATCGGTTGACGACCTTGCAATCTTTGCCGTGCTTGTGGCGATTGTTCCTGTGGCGATTCTCGACCTCCGGGAGCAGATCCGCGTCAGAAACCTGGAAAATGCCCTGCCGAACTTTTTCCGTGACCTTGCCGGCATGAACGATTCCGGCATGACCCTGCCAAACGCGGTCCATCTCGTCGCCACCGCTGAATACGGGACGCTCACCCCCCATATCCGGAAGCTGGACAACGAGATGTCCTGGGGTGTCACCTTTGTTGATGCCTTGTACCGCTTCGGAAAGGGGCTCGGGACAACCATGGCCGACCGATCGGTTGATCTGATTGCAAAAGCAAGCAAAGCCGGCGGGGATGTGAGCGAGGTACTCCGGGCCGCGGCAAAGGATACATTCGAGGTGGTCAACCTCCAGACCGAGCGGAGCAACAACATGCTCATTTACGTCATAATCGTCCTTGTCTCGTTTGCCGTGTTCCTCTTCGTTATCGCGATTCTTGTATCATCCTTCCTCACCACAATGGCCACCGCAGGGGCTGCTGCTTCTGCAGCCGGGGCAACCGGGTTCATGGGAAAGATCGATATGTTCACTTACAAGCGTCTCTTCTCGCATGCGGCGATCCTGCAGGGTTTCTTTTCCGGTCTTGTTGCAGGGCAGATGGGTGAAGGGCGGGTTACTGCCGGTCTCAAGTACTCGGCACTGATGGTTGTGATTGCCTGGATTACTTTCCGGTTCATCATCTGAATATGTCTGACCGGAGTCTGGCCCGGATCAAACCGGCAATGCTGCACCATTTCACTAATTCAGGAAAAGTATTCAGAATACAAAAATATGTCTCATTCATCAGTAACAGTCATATATCTTTACTAGCGAACTCTGAATCATGAGACCACTTGGAAATGATAAGGGATTCACCGGTCTTGAAGCAGCAATTGTGCTTATCGCATTTGTTGTTGTCGCGGCGGTTTTTTCGTACGTGGTACTCGCTGCCGGGTTTTTCACAACCCAGAAGAGCCAGGAGGTTGTTCATACGGGTGTACAGCAGGCGAGTTCAACGATTCAGATTTCCGGCAATATCTATGGTACGGGCACCGCTGGAAGTACTATCGATACCATGAATTTTTCAGCATCTTTAGCTCCCGGCGGCACACCGGTTGATTTTGATAAAGTTGCAATCACGTACAGTAATGCGACAAATCTCGAGACACTCTCCCGGGGAACCAAAGGACAGCCCCCGGGTTCCGGGCAATGGACCATCGCTGCTGTTCACAATGAGGCCACCAATGATGATGTTCTTGAAAAGGGCGAGCAGTTCGATATTGTGGTAAAGCCGACAAATTCCCTCCCGAAGAACGATCAGTTCACGCTGGATGTCAAACCCTCTATTGGTGCAGCGCTCTCCATCACCCGGACTACTCCGGCGTCAATCCAGAAAATAAATGTCCTGTACTAATCTTTTTTAATGTACAACGTCAGGCCGGTAACTTCAGATTCCGGGTAAACGGACCCCCCGTTGTTCCGGGCTTTTTATAAAAAACACTCCGGTAAAGGCAGGGCATTTGTTTGAAAAAATGGCAGAGTGCCAAAAAAAGGTTCAGGAAATATTTTCCATATTGTAACCTTTAAGTGAAAGGAGATCCTTTACCCGTTCGCGGTGGTTTCCCTGTAATTCAATGGAATTACCTTTAACGGTTCCCCCGCAGGCAAGTTTTCCTTTCATGTATTTTGAAAGATCCTCAAGATCGATATCAGTCGGATCAAGTCCTTCGATAACGGTCACTTCTTTCCCGTACCGTCGTTTATTGACTTTGACATTGATCCGCTGCTGTTCCTTTGCTACCTCCTCACAGATACACAATTCTTTCGGTAGACCACACGTCGGGCAAATCCCACCAATCATTACCACTATTTTTAAGACTCTCTTTATTTATTACTTGGCATTGCCCGGAGAACAAATATCGTGAAATTTCTTTTGTTTTTTTATTCTCCGCCATTTTTGTTTCCTGCGCTCATGCCAGGGCTCCAGCTGCTGAGGGGAAAATGGGCATCTGTTTTAATGATCCGGGCATACAGTACTACAGACGCCATGTCACTGTTTGTTGTCGGGACTTCCTCTCATGTGGGTAAGAGCGTTACCGTTGCCGCCATCTGCCGGTGCCTGGTGCGCCGGGGTATTACCGTTGCACCCTTCAAGTCCCAGAACATGAGCCTGAACTCGTATGTAACCCCGGATGGAGGGGAGATCGGGATGGCCCAGGCCATGCAGGCATCTGCGGCAAAGCTCCCCCCCCATACTGACATGAACCCGGTCCTCCTCAAACCCAAAGGAGACTCCACATCCCAGGTTGTTCTCAATGGCCGGCCCTGGAAGGATGTCCCGATCGGGGACTATTACCGGGAGACCCCGTACCTTCTCGAAAAAGCTCTGGAATCGTACCGGCGCCTCGAGGCTGCGTACGGCCAGGTAGTGGTGGAAGGGGCCGGGGGTGCTGCCGAGATCAATCTTTATGACCGGGATATCGCCAACACCCTGCTGGCACAGCGCCTTGAGATCCCCCTGATCCTCGTTGCCGATATTGAGAGAGGTGGTGTCTTTGCCCAGGTATATGGCACTATCTCGCTCCTGCCTGCCGATATACGGCCCCTTGTACGGGGGATTATCATCAACAAGTTCCGGGGGGACCCGGCAATATTTGCCCCGGGCATCCGCCAGATCGAGGATCTCTGCGGCGTTCCGGTGCTGGGCGTGGTTCCCTGGTTCTCCCTCCCGCTCCCCAGCGAGGACTCGCTCTCGCTTGGAGATAAGAAACCTGCCGGGGCCGGAGTACGTATCGCGGTCATCCGGCTTCCCCGGATCTCGAATTTCACAGATTTTGAACTCCTTGAACAGCATGCCTCGGTCGAGTACGTGCAGCCGGAAGACTCGCTTGAAGGGTATGACTGCGTTATCATTCCGGGTACCAAGAACACAATTGACGACCTGCAGGTTCTGCGAACATCCGGGATGATGGGGGAACTGCACCGGGTGCGGAAAGCAAATATCCCGATCATCGGTATCTGCGGAGGGTACCAGATGCTCGGGATGAGCCTCATCGATGCCGGGTTTGAATCATCTGAAGGTACGTACGAAGGTCTGGGGCTTCTTGACTGCGTCACGCACTTTGTCTCGTACGAGAAGAAGACCACCCAGGTGACCCGGACTGCCTGCAATGTTCCCCCGATCCTTTCGGCTTTCGGGGAAGTCACGGGCTACGAGATCCATATGGGAACAACCTCAGCGGGAACAAGCCGCGAGGCTCTCCATGGCGATGGTCTCGCGAGTGAGGACGGCCTTGTGTTTGGAACCTACCTGCATGGCCTTTTCCAGAACCCGGGTGCAGCCAACGCCCTTCTCTCTTACCTCTATGCCCGGAAGGGACTTCCTTTCGTTCCGATAACAACTGCTGAATCTGACCCGTACGACATGCTTGCGGAGATCTTTGAGCAGCACGTGGATATGGACCGGATTGTCTCGCTCCTTGAGTCGTGAAATCTGTTGCCAAAAAGAAAAAAGAAAAAAATCAGCTGATGATATTGGTTATGCTGTGGAACCCGCCACGCTGCCGGTCAGCGCATTTCACGGCATCGGCTTTTGAAAGATCCACTTTTTCGGTGATCCGGCATTTGGTGCAGTAGGCAAGCGAGGGGGATTTGATGAACCGTCCCCCAACCCGGAACTCCCGGCAATGCACGCAGAAACTGCAGTTCTCGAGCGGCTCTTTCTTGTCGGGAAGGCACTGGACCCGCCCCTTGACAGCCGGAATGATCCGGTACTCTTCGTCTGGCATTGCACACACGGTCCTGGTGTACACGTGTGCTTGGAACCATAAAAAGAGCAGTGAACCGGAGAAATCACTAACCTTAAAAACCAGCCCGCGCGATATCATGGGTATGAAGGTGTGTATTATGTGCGGGGGTGAAGGCACCCGCCTCCGCCCTCTCACGTTCGAACGGCCAAAGCCCTGTATCCCGATTGTCAACCGCCCGTCAATCCAGCATCTTGTCGCACACCTCACGAATATGGGGTTCCGGGAAGTGGTCCTGACTCTCGGCTACATGGGAACTGCCATCGAGGAAGCACTCGGAGACGGCTCTCTCTTCGGCGCCGAGATCACCTATGTCCATGAGACCACGAAACTCGGTACTGCCGGCAGCGTGAAAAATGCCCAGAAGTACCTTGAAGGGCAGGACTTCCTTATTGTTGGCGGCGATCATGTCACTGACTTAAATGTTCTCGAATTTTACCGGGCCCACCAGAAAGAGAAGGCCATGGTCAGTATCGGCCTTATCTCCATCGATGACCCGGGTGAATACGGTATTGCCGAGATCGATGTCGGGTACCAGATCCGGCGTTTCAAGGAGAAACCCGCCCCCGGGGAGATCTTCTCCAACCTTGCCAGCACCGGGATATACGTCTGCAGTCCTGAGGTTTTCGATCATATCCCTGCCGGGATAAAGTACGATTTTGCCCGGGACCTCTTCCCCAAGCTGATGGACGAGGGCCACGTTCTCAAGGGCTGGCTTGCCCGGGGGAACTGGACGGATGTGGGGAGCCCGCACTCGCTCCGGCAGGCTGAACGGTGGAAGCTGCAGGAGATAGAGTTCACGGATATCATTGGCGACCTCTCCATGCACGGGGCGCAGGTACAGGGGCCGGTCCAGCTGGGCGGGTCGATCACGCTTGGCAAGAACACCAAGGTGATAGGCCCGGTAGCGATAGGCGCCGGCACAACCATCGGCGATAATGTCCTCATCGGCCCGTACACAACCATTGGTGAGAAATGCATTCTCCGGAACAACGTCAAGGTCTTCTCTTCTTCGCTGTACAACCGGGTCATCATCGGGGCCAACAGTACCGTTTCGGGAAGTATCATGGACAATGATACTCATATCGGCGAACACTGCAGTATCGAGAACGATACCGTGATCGGGCCCCGGGTTGTGATGCGGGACCGCGTTGTCGTCCACTCCAAGACCCGGCTCTGGCCGGAAGTCGTTATCCCTGACGGGACCATTGTAAAAGAGCACGTGCTCAATGAAAAGTTCGATGTGCGGTACGAGGGGTCGTAAAACCTCTTAAAAAAAACTTATTTTGGATTTGGATACAATCGGGACTTGCCGATTGTACTCAACGATCCCATAGATACGGCATGCTGATTGTGTCTGTAATAGCATAGTTCCGGTTGGGATGGCCTGCGCCGCCCCCGAAGGGACGCCCCCGCGGCGCTTCAATTACCAGCAACGCCTAAAGGCAATTGCCCCGCCAAACCCCCGGAGTGGCCTTGAGGCTTATGCATTCCTGTGTAATAATAGTCATTTGAGAATGTTGAATTTTTTTTAGTAAAAGAGTGATGGGGGTCGAGGGGGATGCTCCCCTTGGGCTGCTTCCCCCTTTGGGGGAGAGAGGGGGGTCACCCTCACCATCAGTTAATAAGAGGGAATCCTTTTAAGACAATAGGATTTTTCCCATAAAAAACAAAATCGAGAAATATTGAGTCAGCAGGCATCGTAATCCATTTCGAACGAAAGGACCCCGCCGGACCATCATCAGGTACTGTCAACAGGGATTACTAAAAAAAGTCCGGAGATGCGTGCATCATAGCCGGGAATCTTCCCTTTAAGAGGTAAAAATAATGTTTTTGCCAATCCTTCAGCTGGCTGATAATCGTCGGTGAGATTTTGTCGAACGGGGAATTTAGTCAGCCCCGCTTCACGAGCCGGTGGGTGATTGCTACGAGCGGGTGCCTTGCATAATCGAGAACCTGGACATCGTCAAGGGTCCTGAGGTTCATTGCATGAGCTGTCCGCTCAAGCCCGAGTTCGATATCCTCCTTGATCTCGATGATATAGGCATCAAGGGCCGTGATCCCGACCCTTTTGGCCGCAACCGCCCGGTGATGGCCGTCGACAAGGATGATCCGGTTGGGCCTCTTGACCACAATGATCGGCTCTGCAAGCCCTTTTTTGATCTCGTAAATCCGTCCCTCCAGTTCATCCTCGTAGATTTTGGACTGGGTGGGAAGGAGGTCCTTGACCGGCACCGTCCCCCGGTCGAGGGTAGGATCCACGCCATAGAGTTTCTTGAGGGTGGTGATGAAATTGAATACCTTCTCTGGCGAGACGTGCTCGATCTGGGACCGTATTACATCCGAATTGGATATGATGCCAAGAAGATGATTCTTCTCATCGACAACCGGGAGCTTCTGGATGCCGGACCGGAAGATCACCCGGGCAGCATCGTTGATATCCATATCGGGATCGGCAACGATCAGGTTGTCGGACATCACTTCACTGACAGGTGTCGACGCCTGGACGAACAACAGGTCCCTTGCTGAAATGTACCCGACAACAACCAAACCCTCCACTACCGGGAACCCGTCATGGTGGGTTTTCTGAATCTTCTCGATGACGTCTTTTGCGGTGCCATTGATCTCTACGCTGACGACATCGTAGGTCATGTAGTCTTTGACCTTCTTTTTATCCATCAGTAAAAATAATGGTGCCTGACCATAAAAGGGATCGGTAAAACCAAAAAAGAGATAAGGTTTGATTGGGGTTTTTCTTATTCGATCTCGATTTTTGCGCGCTGAGGTATCGTAGTCTTTTTGAGCCGGACTTCGAGAACGCCATTCCTGAACGAAGCTTTCGAACTCCCTTCAGAGACATCGGCAGGCAATGCCACAATCCGGCGCATGGATCCCGACACGCGTTCGCGGACATAGTAGTCTTTGCCTTTCTCTTCCGATTCATTGGACCGCTCGCAGGAGATCTCAAGCGCCCGCGGGTTTGGGAGCTGGAGCGAGACTGCCTCTTTTGATACTCCCGGGAGATCTGCAACAACGATAACCTCATTATCGTGTTCCCTCACATCGATCCGGAACTCGCCGCGGATTGCCGGAAGCATGCGATCACCAACTCCCCCGGCAGGGAGGAGCCGTTGGCCGGATGCCGTTGCCTGGAACAGGCTGTCGAGTTCCTGTCTCATCTCTTCCATCTCTCGCCACATAGACTCGAACGGATATCTTCTCCATACCATGACTTTTCCCTCCTCTCTCTTGTACCCATCACGTTTTGGAATGGGTTAACCCAAAGTTAGTAATTATAATATATATAATTTCCTTATAATCCGGAATAAAGCGGAATAGTTTATGACAGAGCGGTTCCGATGTAGTAAGGAGGAAACGAAAGCATGGGTGAAAAGAAAAGAAAAGAAGCCTCGAAAAAAAACTGGAATAAAATAATCGTTGTTGTTGTCGGGGTATTATTTGTCGTACTGATGATCGTATCTGCAATGGGATCAAGCTGGATCAGCAGCTTTGCGGTTACCAAACCCGGGGATGTGGTAACCCTCGATTATACTCTCTATGATTACAGCGGGAATCCTATCGTAACCACTGACGCGCAGCTCTTCAAGGATACGGTTACAAAAGGCGGTTCGATGATCTATTCCAAGCAGTTGTCCATCACCGCCAACCAGACGTATACTGATCCTGTCTATCCTGTTGATGTATATACGGTCGCGGGCGGGTGGGGTAACCAGTTTGCATTCTTCTCAAGAGAGTATGGAGCAATCAGTTCCGGCATCGTCGGACTGAAGACCAAAGACCGGAAGATGATCGCCCTGCCGGCTGAGAATTCCATGACCCAGTTCTGGAGTGCGGAGCAGCTGATTCGGAATAATGTGAACCTGACCCGTATCCAGGTCGGGGATGTTCTTGCAATGGGCGTATCAAATAATCCCGCCGAGTCCCAGAATGATACCGCATCGCTCAGCTTCCGGGTTGCAGAAATTACCGGAAAGACCAATGCGGGAGCCACGGTTGACTTCGGGTACCCGCGGATCGATGTCTCTGTTGCAGCGATCAATGCAAAGCGCTGATCTTTTTACCTATCCTTTTTTAATATCGCTTCGCCCATTCAGTTTCATGGCACTGCAGGTTCTCTGTTTTTACCAGCCGGGATGCATGGGGTGCATGGAGCAGGCCCCTATCAATGCCGAGACCGGAAAGACTCTTGGGATCACTATCGAGGAGATCGATGCGGTGAAAAACCCGCAGTATATCAAAGAATACCAGCTGACTGCCACACCGACCATTCTCGTGATAAAAGACGGGAAAATAATGGAGCGGTTCGAAGGGGTAGTTCATTCGGAACAGCTTGAATCAGTGCTGAAAAAATATCTATAACCGGGTGCCGTAGATCCGTTTTACCCGGTGGGCCACCGTCTTCCAACCCTCTTTTCGCATCAGCGGGCCGTCCCGGAGCTTGAGATGGGAGATCTTGAACCGTTTTCCCGAGACAATATACATTTCCCCGACAATAAACGGTGCCTCCCCGTCACATTCCATGTACACGGGAATGGTTCTCCGTCCATCGTGGATCGAGATCTTGACAACAACCTGCTCGATGGCCCGGGTCCAGAGTGCGGTGATATCAGAAGCTTTCGCGCGTTTCGGGCGCTTGTCACCGCACTCGATGGAGGTGACCTCAACACCGAATGCATCATCCCCGCATTCGGCCACGAGATGGTCGTCGACACTGCACTCGTCTTCGGCAGCAAGTTCGATCCCGCAGACCCTCGAGGTTCCTTCGCGGGAGACGATCGTCTTGATCATAAGTGCCTGCGGCTCACGTTCTTTTGGGATCCGCTGGTGATGGCCGCAGGTTGTGCACCGGATCAGGAGGTCGCGGGATTCGGCAACAACCTCGTGTTCGGTATCATCATTGCACTCCGGGCAGAGATAGGTAATAAACATTGAATATGAATGGAAACCCTCACATGATAAAGCATGGAGGCAACCGAGATCATCCGGTGCCGCGGACACCCGCTTGTCCTTGGCACTCACCCGACAACCTTTGAAGTGACTGCCGAGAATCATCTCACGGAGAATGGCAACTGCATTGTCGGGATCGGCGCTGACCGGGGATGCGCCGGGCTCTCCAAAGAATTTAAAAACGTGCTTATGCATGACGAAGCAGTTCTCGTAACCCGGCTCGAGTGCGGCGGAATCGTTGCAGAATCGCGGTCGCGCGGGTCGAACCAGATGATGCTGAACCATCCTGCCGATATGGTCTGGCGGAAGAGTACCTTTGTCTGCGGGCGCACAATCGGGATATGTTCTGATACCGTGGCACTGACCCTTCCCCGGGAGCTGATCCGGAACCTGGTGCAGGGAAAAGAGATGATCGTGACCCTGACCGCTACGCGTCCCGGCTGAGGGTTGTTATCTTCAGTTCTGCATCCGCAAGCAGGGTCTCGCACTGCTTTACCAAAAGAGCCCCCTGCTCGTACAGTTTCATGCTCTCATCAAGGCTCGTGTTCCCGTCCTCGATCTTTTCTATGATGGTTCTCAGCTGTTCGATCTTTGTCTCATAGGTTTCCGTCATGATCCACACGCTCCACGATCACCTGGCTGCTGCCTTTGAAAAACCGGATCTTCAGCCGGTCGTTCATTGAAAGCATTCCTGCGCGTTTTATCAGTTTTCCATCCTTCTCTGCAATGCAGTAGCCCCGGGCCAGAACCGCAAGCGGGCTCCTTGCTTCAAGCGCGGTCTTTATCTCAGAGAGGAGGAGCCGCTCCCGCTCGATCCGGGTACACGCCGCCCGTTCCAGCCGCTCGGCAAGATCAGCGGTTCCCTGTTTCCGTTCCGCGATCTTCCGGATGAACCGGTGCGGGCGGAGCCGGTCCCGGAGTCCCTGTATCTCTTCGCGTGTCCAGGTAACCCGGCCCTGCAGGGCCATATCCAGCCGGGTTTTCTGCTCCCGGAGCCGGATCAGGAGAATGTTCCGGTCCGGGACAACCAGTTCGGCGGCTGCAGAGGGTGTCGGTGCCCGCACATCCGCGGCAAGATCGGCAAGGGTCACATCCACCTCATGGCCGATTGCGCTTACCACCGGCACAGGGCTTGCTGCAATGGCCCGGACAACCTCGGGGTGGTTGAACTCGAAGAGGTCCTCAAAACTTCCCCCTCCCCGGGCAACGATAATAACATCAGCCCGGCCTGCAACCCGGAGAATTGCCCGGGCAATCTCCCGGTGGGCTCCCTCCCCTTGCACCGCGGTCGGGGAGATAATGATCTCAAGAGGAAAGCGCCGTTCTATAACATTCCTGATATCATGGATGACCGCACCGGTCTCGGATGTGACAACCCCGATTGTTTTTGGAAAGAGCGGAAGATCCCGCTTCCGGTCCTGGGAGAAGAGTCCGTCAGCAGCAAGTTCCTTCTTCCATTTCTCGACAAGCAGGTACTTCTCTCCAAGTCCCGCCTTCTCCATCCCCTTCACCTGGAGCTGGTAGGCGCCATGCGGTGCATACAGGGTGACTGACCCGGACACCACCACTTCCATGCCCTCTTCCGGATTGAACGGGAGGCGGTCGGCATCAGAGCGCCACATAACGCACTTGATGACTGCTGCAGTGCTCCCCCCGCCTTTCTCGGAAAGGGAGAAGTACCGGTGCCCCCTGCCGTGGTGCTTGTAGTTGGTGATCTCGCCCCGGACACGGATATCCTGCAACCGGGGATCATCCAGGAGACCCGAGATGATTGCCGAGAGCTCGGAGACCAGCAGTGGTTCGGCCTTTCTCACTACCGGTTCCTCCGGGGTGTTGAACCAGTCCATTAACCATTATTAGGCACAAACCGCATATCAAGTAGTACTACTATGGTCTCCTACTCCGTTGCAAGCATGTTCTTTCACGAGTACACCATCCCCGAGATCTTCAGTTTTGTCTCACGGTCCGGTCTCGATGCCATCGAGTTCTGGCTGGAGACCCCGCACTTCTGGCTCCGTGACCTGCCGGTCGGGGAAGTGCTTGAAAGCCGTAAAGCCAATACCGGACTCTCGCTCCTGACCGTCCATGCCCCGATCCTTGATCTCAATCCCTGCTCTATCAACCCGGAGGTTGCCGAGGTCTCGCTTGGCTATGCAGTCCGTTCTATTGGTATTGCCGAAGAGCTTGGAGCTCGCGTACTCACGCTCCACCCGGGACGGAGAACGGCAAAAAGACCTCCCGGCAGTGCGGACTTTGTCCGTTTCGACCGGTATATCGAGACGATACGTGCCACGGCCCTGAATAACTCCCTGAAGATAAGCATGGAGAATATGGAACCGGCAGTCAACTCCCTTCTCTGCACCCCGGAACGTATGAGGGAGCTGCTCGATTTCGAACCCTGGCTCTTTTTCACGCTCGATGTTTCCCATGCCATGGGAAAGTCCGAAAATGAACCCCTGAAATATATCGAGCTCTGCCATGACCGGCTCGCAAACGTGCATATCAGCAGGGCAGAGGGAAAGACCATGCACCTCCCTCTTGACCGGAACCCTGCAATTGCCGCTGTGATGGAATCATTAAACGATCATCACTATAAGGGCAGCCTTACGCTCGAGATCGAGGATCTGAACTTTGGCCGGCCCCTTTCAGCGGAGGAGAAGATCGCGGTGCTTGCAAAGGACCGTGCCTTCATGCACGAATGTATGGAATGAGCGCTGGATTTATCTGATGGCCTTCCGAATATACTGGTACACTTTCAGTCGAAATAATTGCGTGCACCCGCACGTTGTGAAATACAATGATACAGAACGCACTTGAAATCTTTCTTTTTATACTCTGTGTCATCGTCTCGGCATTTTTCTCAAGCTCTGAAGTTGCCCTTATGTCGATGACCCGTGCAAAGGTGAGAACACTCGATAATGAGAACCGGGTTGGATCTCATGCTCTTCTCGCCCTCAAGGAACGCCCGGAACATTTCCTTATCACGATCCTGATTGGAAATAATATCGTTAACATCGCCGCCGCTGCCATTGCAACAGCTATCGCAATCCAGACGTTTGGGGATATCGGTGTCGGAATTGCCACCGGTTTTGTGGTTATCATTCTCCTTGTCTTTGGCGAGATCGGACCAAAGATCTATGCAACACGGGCTCCTGATTCCTTTGCTCTGACTATCGCGCCTGTCATCCTGTTTCTCTCAAAAATCCTCTCACCGGTCATCTGGCTGGTCGAACGTGTCAGCCCGACATTCGGTATTGGGAAGGATGCTGCCGAGCCAGCCGTGACTGAAGAAGAGATCAAGGAATGGATCGATGTGGGTAAAGAGGAGGGGACCATCGAGCAGGACGAACAGGATATGCTTTACTCGGTGCTCGAGTTTGGCGACACGACTGCCCGGGAGATCATGACCCCCCGGGTCGATGTGATGCTGATCGAAGATACCCTCACGTTCGAGGAAGCGATCCGCGTCTTCAACGACAGCGGTTTCTCACGGATCCCGGTGTACCATGACCGGATTGACAACATCACCGGTATCCTCAATGTCAAGGATGTCTTCTCGGCAATGGTCTCCCACCGGAAGGATTCGACCATCACCGAGGTCATGTACGATCCCATGTTTGTGCCGGAGACCAAGAAGATCGATGACCTGTTAAAAGAACTCCAGGTCCACCGTGTCCAGATGGCGGTTGTCATCGACGAGTACAGCAGTTTCGTAGGTATTGTGACGGTCGAGGACATCCTCGAGGAACTTGTCGGGGATATCCTGGACGAGTACGACAAGGAAGAACCCGAGGTTCAGGAACTTTCCCCGGGTGTCTTTGTTGTGGATGCAAAGATGTGGGTTGAGGATATCAATGAGAGTCATGGTCTTGATCTCCCCACTGACGAGTCCTATGAGACCATCGGCGGCCTTGTCATCGACAGGCTCGGGCACCTCCCGCTCCACCCCGGGGAGAAAGTGGAGATCGATTCCGGCAAGACAACGCTGGTCGTCATGCAGATGCATGGTCACCGGATTGTGAAAGTCAAGATTGTTGTCCACCCCAGGAACGCTGATGGCAGTTTTGAGGGGAACACCTGAGGCGGGACAGACCGGACCGTGGATGAGAGGAATACCATGAAACGCATTGCAGTTATAGCATCAGGACGGGGTTCGAATTTCCAGGCTGTGGTGGATGCCATCCATGCCGGGCTTATTCCGGCAGCCTGCGTTGCGCTCATCACGGATAACCCGAAGGCCTATGCAATCGAGAGGGCAGAAAAGGCAGGTATTCCCCGGGTTGTTATCGACTATTCAACCTTCGCCTCCCGCGAATCGTACGAGCGTGCATTGCTCTCTGCAATGCAGGAGGTCAACGCCGATCTCTATGTTCTTGCCGGCTATATGCGGATCCTCGGTACGCCGATCGTACGGGCTTTCCCGGGAAAGATGGTGAACATCCACCCGGCTCTCCTGCCCAGTTTTACCGGGCTGCATGCCCAGCGGCAGGCGTTCCAGTACGGCGTCAAGGTTGCTGGCTGTACGGTCCATTTCGTGGACGAGAGCCTTGATGGTGGGCCTGTCATCCTCCAGCGGTGTGTACCGGTGCTCGAAGGCGATGACGAGGATTCACTTGCAGAAAGGATCCTCGAACAGGAGCATATAGCTTTCCCGGAAGCGATCCGGCTCTTCTGCGAGGACCGGCTGGAGATTGCAGGGCGAAAAGTCGTTGTCCGCTGATACCCTTTTGGTGCCTGGTTTTTCCGGCCGCGACAGGCGCTTTTTATATCCATGACACTGATAGTATGCACACAAAGATCCCGGTGATGAAGGCATGAAGGTGCGATCCAAGAACCCGGCATCCAGGATAATTGCCCGGGAACGTATCGGGATCCTGTTCGGGCAGGCCCGGCAGGAGTTCCGTTCCCACCCGGAACGGTCCGACCGGTACGTGGAACTCGCCCGGAGGATCGCGATGCGCCAGAGGATCCGGATCGACCGGGAACTCCGCCGCCAGTACTGCCATCACTGCTATGCCTTCCTTGTCCCGGGACAGAACATGCGGGTGCGGGTGCACCGTGGCAATGTGGTTGTCACCTGCAAGACCTGCAACCGGAGAACGCGCTACCGCGTGGTGAGACCCAATGGAAAAACAAGCTGACTATTCCATGCAGGACCTCAAGCCGACCGTCTGGATCGGCAAACAGGGCTGCACCGGGACCATGATCGATGAGATTGTGTCCCAGCTCAAGACCCGCAAGAAGATCAAGGTCAAGTGGCTCCAGAATACTGAAGTTGACCCGGAAGCCATAGCGCTGCAGGCAAAAGCCGAGCTAGTGGAAGTACGGGGACGGACAATGGTGCTTGCCGAGAAAAAGAAGGCAGCGCAGAAGAAGTGAGACTGCCGCAGGCACGTTTACCGGTACGTGATGGAAACGGTGTCTCATCCCCCCGTCTGTTTTTGTGTTTCCGTCGGGTATTCTCTCCTTGGAAACGTATAAGAACCCTCCTCACATATATGTAAAGACTGTTATTTCATTATCAACAGTGAGGTATTAGATGACAACAGTATATGACGTCCCCGCGGACCATATCATCAGACGGACCGCTGAGGAGCTCAAGAAGCGGAAAGAGATTGTTCCGCCGGCATGGGCTGCCTTTGCCAAGACCGGGGTACACAAAGAGATGCCCCCCGAAGACCCCGACTGGTGGTTTACCCGGGCAGCAGCAGTATTGAGACGCGTCTATGTCGACGGCCCCCTGGGCGTTGAACGGATGCGGAGTTTCTACGGCGGCAACAAGAACCGCGGCTCAAGACCGAACGCATTCCGCAAGGGTAGCGGGTCAGTTCTCCGTAAGTCCCTCCAGCAGCTGGAAGCAGCCGGTCTTATCATCCACGACAAGACCGGTCGCCGGGTATCCCCCGCCGGTATGGCTTTCCTCGACAACCTGTCCCAGGAAGTCAAGGCGAGCCCGCCGGCACCCGTGCCCAAGCGTGTCAAGGCTGTAGCCGAACCCGAGCCCAAGAAAGCCGAGAGCAAGAAGGGCGAGAAGAAGGCCAAGAGCGGCGACAAGGCAGCGGAAGGCGCTGACGGCGCAAAGGCCGAGAAGAAGACTCAAAAGAAGAAGTCCGAGAAGACTGAAACACCCCAGTGAGGTAAATCATGGGAGACGACGAGCTAGCAGAAATCCGCAGACGCAGGATGGCACAGCTGCAGCAGCAGGCTGGCGACCAGCAGGGTATGCAGGAAGAGCTCGAACGCCAGCAGCGGCAGAAGTCTCAGATCCAGATGATACTCATGCAGGTTCTCGAGCCCGATGCACGGGAACGGCTGAATACCATCAAGCTCACGAAACCGGAATTTGCCGGTGCCGTTGAGCAGCAGCTTGTGGCGCTCGCACAGAGCGGCCGGCTGCAGAAAAAGATTACCGATGCACAGTTCAAGGAGCTGCTCCGGCAGCTCGCGCCTGCAAAACGGGATTACTCCATAACAAGAAGATAATGAAAATTGGAGTGCTTTACAGCGGTGGAAAGGACAGTTCCCTTGCAGCAATAATGCTGGGTACGTATTACGAGGTTGAACTCAACACGTTTGTGTTCGACCCGTTCCGCCAGATCCCGACGCTGGAGGCTGCGGCCTGTGCACTGGGGTTTCCCCTCAGAAAAAGAGTATTCAGAGAAGGATTGCTGGACGAGATGGTTGATCTGGTAAGAACGTGCGGATATCCGAACGATGCAATCAACCGAGTGCACCAGACAGCTGTCGAGTCTCTTGCAGGTGAGTATAAGGTAGTAGGTGACGGAACCCGGTTCAATGACCGCGTTCCGATGCTCACCCGCGAGGCAGTCCAGAGCCTTGGCAACCGGACCGGGTGTTCGTACGTACGGCCCCTCCTCGGATATGTCAAGCCAGAAGTTGACCGGCTGGTAAACCGGCTTCTCGTTGTCCAGTATGGCGAGACCGGGACGATCCGGAACGGCGACTACGAAGCAGAGATCAGGGAAGCGATCCGGGCCCGGGGGCTCGACTGCGCTACCCTGTTCCCGGCACATCACGACCAGTCTCTGGTCGTGGGCAGGAAAGATAATTTAATCAGGTGAGAACATGAGCAAATTAAGCAAAGGCAGGAAAATCCGGCTGGCAAAGGCCTGCGACCAGAACCGTCGCGTGCCCCAGTGGGTAATGGTCAGGACCAAACGCTCCGTGGTTGCGCACCCGAAACGACGCAACTGGCGCAAGAGCACGCTGAAGGTGTAAGCAATGGCAGAAAAGATGCAGGAGCATGTATATGTCATCCCGTTGAGGGAAGCACGGCGGATGCCCCGCTGGAAGCGGTCCAACGGCGCTATCAAGGATATCAGGAATTACCTTGCAAAGCACATGAAGAGCGAGGATGTCAAACTCGACCAGGCCATCAACGAGAAGGTCTGGGCCCGGGGCAGCTCAAAGCCACCGTCAAAGATCCGGGTTCGCGCCATGAAGATGGAGGACGGGCAGGTTCAGGCAGAACTTGCACCGGAATCGTAAGATGGAACGCACGATCACGTTTGCAGGCGATCCGAACATCGGGGTTTTTGCCCGGGTGGTCGGGGATATCGCCATTATTCCCCCGGATTCTCCGGAGGAGTTCAAGGCCGCAGTACGGGACGCTCTCAAGGTTCAGCTTGTCGAGACCACCATCCAGGGAAGTTCGATCATCGGTTCCCTGGCTGCCGGTAACAGCCGGGGTATCGTGGTGTCCGGGCTTGCTACCGAAGAGGAAGTCGAAGTATTGTCCAAACACCGCGAAGTACTGCTCCTGACCGAGCACATGAATGCAGCGGGCAACGTGATCCTTGCAAATGATACTTTTGCTGCTGTTCACCCGGATATGCCCGCGGATATGGGAAAAGCGATCGCAGAATTCCTCGGGGTGGAACTGGTGTTCCTCTCCCTTGGCGGTGTCAAGACCGTGGGGATGGCGGGAGTTGCAACCAACAAGGGTGTGATTGTGCACCCGCGTGCAACCGCGATGGAGATTGCACGGCTCGAGGCCGTGGTAAAAGTCCCGGTCGGGACCGGTACAATCAACATGGGCAGCAATCTCGTTGGCACCGGCCTGCTTGTAAACGAGAGCGGGTATCTTGCCGGCAATGCAACGAGCGGGTTTGAACTGGGCAGGGTAGAAGACGTATTTGGGTTTCTGGAGTGAGGAGACATGGTAGATCAGAAGTTTGAAGTGAAAGGCACATTTTTGATGGGCGAGGACTGGATGCCGTACACGAAAGTGATCGTTGCACCCAACGAGAGGCAGGCCGAAGAGCGCACGTTTGCGGTCATCGGAAGCAAACACAACTTAAAACGCCGTTACATCAAGGTCGATGCCGTCAAGGCTGTACAAGCAGAGTAATCTTATTTTTTCCTTTTCATCTCTTTTAAAAGCGTATTACTTTGTCTAACGGAAGTATCTCTCGTCACCAGATACGAAAAAATAAAGAATAGTCTATCGGACGACGAATCATTTTATCTCATTACTGTATGCTTTTCCCCATCATGAGGTGACAATAAAAAAAATTATACCATACGATTGAGTTCTTCCGGATTTTTTTTCAGTGTTGATCAGGACACGGCCACAATGATTCACTGAAGATTATATTTGTCTTTAATCTGGTACCAGCGCTGGTAATCTTCAGAAGATATACTTCTGCCTGCTTCGCGAGCTGCATAAATTTCCAGTTTCAGGCTGATTAACTCGCGGGCGTCATTATAATCTTTTTCACTGCTGTCAAGGAAACGTCCTTCCGAAGTTCCAATAACCTCCGGCATCGACCATTCAGCCGTACGGGAATTTGTCCAGAAAGCGGTTTCATCAGAAATAATATAGGGATGGGTTGCCTCAATGATGCAGTATCCGGATTCTTTAAAATCATAGGGTGCCTTGCAGGCAATACCTGCAGCCATATGATTTTCCGGAACGAAATACAGGACAGAAGACTTAAACCCCAGCTCCCGTAAAAGTGCAGAAAGAAGCAATGATTTTTCCCCGCACACACCGTTGCCCTGGTAAAGAACTTCATATGGGTACCGGTATTTGGTTCCTTTCTCGTAGGTTATGTGCTGGACCAGGCTGGTCGCAATTCGTGCCTGGTCATCAGGATTTCCCGTCTCATCGCGGATCTCGTCTGCCAGTTTTTTAATATATTGTTTCTGGGCAGGATCGTTCAGGTATGAAAGGAAGTACGACGCGTTATCGCTGATATCCCACGTGGGTTTTTTTGTCAGATAATCATCATGCAGGTCTGTTGAAAGCGCAAGGGGCAGGGTGCCTGGTCTCCCATCAAGAACATAATCATAAGAACGGGTGATGGCTTGTCCCGGTAAATTATCGGACTCTGCCAGGACGGGAGTGATTATGATCGTTAAAAACACGAAAAGAACGACAATTACCAGAACCGGGCGCATAGATCCCTTTCCATTTTTTTTCTATTTCAGGTTTTTGAGATCCTCTTGATGGCCGGCGGGAGATCTCTTAACTCTTACCGGTATTTCCGGAACAAAGCCGGGTTCTGCCGGCGGATCCACCAACGGCGAACCAGAGCTGCTGCAGTCACGAGAACGATTCCGAAAGCCACTACCAGTGCCGGTATTAAGGGGAAGTTCTCCTGCAGGCTGCTGCCATTCTTTCCTGGTGCACCAGCCGGTGTCAGGTTCGGTGACATCGGTTCCTGCAGGAGTGAACCCGGAGAAATGGTATCGGGTGTGACGGATACTACCGAGGTGCCGGTAATAGTCGTGGAAGGAGAGACCGTTACCATGGTCACTGCCTGAACCGGCTTTCTTGCAGCAACCGCGAATACAGAAAAGCCCGGTGCTTTGGCATTGAAGTAACAGCGCCCGGAAGTTTCGCGATCGAAGGATGTCTGCAGTTCCTGCCATGAACCTCCGGTGTTGTGAAGCAGGACAATATCTGCCGGTAAAACATGTCTGTCGTTCATCCATTGCCTGTCAAGCGAGAAAACGATCGTTCCCTGCCGGATAGTGTCTGCCCGTGTCCAGTCCAGATCGATCTCGGCAAGCCCTGCCAGTTCCTGCCCGGGCGGCAGGGGATGGTTTTGTAACGAGGCATCTTTCACAATGCAGAGGAGCTCTCCGGAGAAAGTACTGGAAGGGATGACCGTCACCGATTCCACCCGTACCGGGTTTGTCGGGGAGAGCGCGTTTCCGAAAATGAACGTGACCGGGTTCCCCAGACCCTGTACCTGCCTTATGGAGCTCTGGATGGGGCTCTGGCCAGATGATCCATCCGCTGCTGCCGGAACCGTGGGGGCCGGGGCGGGGACCGGGGGTCCCGGGGTATACCACGTATCGTTAAAATATCCCCCGGCACTGTCGGTCCCTCCGGAAATCCACATGCGGCTCCCGGAGACAACCATAGAATGACCCCCCCTTGCAGGAAACGCTGCAGAAACATTGGCGACCGTCCAGACGTTGCCGTCACCGGAGTGCCAGGTATCGTTCATCCAGGTGACCCCATTATCTCCACCGGTAAGCCACAGGGTGCCGTTGAAGACGGCAGTGGCATGGTTGTTTCGTATGGGAAACGCACAAGAGCTGTTCATGAGCAACCAGACACCCCCGTCGTTTGAATACCATGTATCGTTGAGGTAAACCGCTCCGAGGCCCCCGATAACCCAGAGCCGGTTGTCGAAAACAACCGCGGTATGACGGTCCCGAGCCGGGAATTCAGCGGAATTGTTGACCGGTATCCAGATCTCGCCGTCTGCTGATGACCAGGTATCATTGGTGAGATCTGAGGTATACCCGCCTATCACCCACATACGGTTATTGAACACGGCAGCGGAATGGTAGCTGCGGGCCGGGAACTGTGCTGAAGCATTTGCAAGCGTCCAGATACTCCCGTCAGCAGATGACCAGGTGTCGTTGAGGCTGCCGGCAGCAGATGTTCCCCCGATGATCCACACCCTGTTGTTGAAGACGAGGGAGGCTGCATTGCTCCGGGCGGGAAAAGCGGGAGTGGCATTCACTCGCGTCCATAGTATTCCGTCTGCTGATGACCAGGTATCGTTCCGGATAGTGGCGCCATCAGTTCCCCCAATAATCCATAATCTGTCGTTGAACGAGACTGAAGTTTGTCCGGAACGGGAGGTGAACGCGGCATTCAGCGTCCCGGCTGACCAGTCAGCACCGGTAACTGCCAGAACCGGGGTTGTAGCCATGCAGAAAAGGACAAGACCGGTGAAAAAGAGGAGTTTTTTCTTCATGATCTCTCGTGCCATGGTCGCATCCGGCAGGTCAGTTGTGATGGAGAATCCTTTTTTTTGGAAGAATAAAAAAGGTAGTGAATTAACTCCGCACCCTTGTTGCAGAAATTGAATTCAGGCAAAAAGGTTTTCCAAAAGTACCTGTGCACAACCTGCTTTTTTATTGTTGATTACGACGGATACTCCTGCATGAAGGAAGATACCCGCTGGAAAGTGATCGTCGGCATAATTCTCATCACCCTGACCCTGCTCCTGATGACATTCCACTACCTGGCGTTCCAGGACTCCCACCATCTCTTCATCTATTTTCTCGGGGATCTCGCTTTCGTTCCCGTGGAAGTCCTCTGTGTCACCCTGATCATCGACCAGATGCTTGAATCCAGGGAACGGCAGAAGCGGATAGAGAAGCTGAACATGGTGATTGGGATCTTCTTCTCCCGGGTCGGGACGCCGCTTCTCGCCCGGCTTGCAGGTGCCGATACCTGTACCCTTCCCCTTCAGGCCGACATCACGGAAGGTCACGGCTGGGATGCAGCTCGGTTCCGGGCTGAACAGGCCCGCCTTTCTGGCTGGCAGTGCAGGATCGATCCAGCCCGGATCGATCTTAACGCCCTGCGGGAGTTCCTTGTCGGCAACGAGGATTTCCTCCTCCGGATTATCGAGAACCCGATGGTATTCGAGCATGAATCCTTCACCGATCTTATCCTCTCGGTCACCCATCTGAACGAGGAGCTGAAGGCCAGAAGCGATCTCCTCCATCTTCCGGCAACGGACATTGCGCATATCAGTGGTGATTTGGAGCGGGTGTATACCCGGCTCGTGCCCGAGTGGCTGAAGTACATGGAATACCTCCAGCGATCGTACCCGTACCTGTTCAGCCTTGCCATGCGCCAGAACCCGTTCGATCCCATGGCAAAGGTTGAGATTAATTGAGCGGGGGTACCCCCATCCTATCCGCTGTCACCATCCCATCCGACCCGGGTTTTCACCTTAAACCTGCTCACGGTGCACCCAAACAACTCCTGTACGGGAGGGGGTCCTTTCCTGTCGCTTTGATCGGGGCAGGGGGGTATGCCGGGGATCCCCCCACCTCAAAAATGAGTAACATAGGTTTTTTCAGAAGTTATTCCAATTATGTGCATGGAGTTCCTGACGTGAACAGAAAACCTGTAGAGATCCCGTAATTGAGTGGGGAGGTTTGTACGGGCCAATAGAGGGAATCCCCGGGATACCTCCCCCCTGGGGTGGCAGGGGGGTTCCCGCGATTTTAAAAAAACAGGTTGGGGGGTATGCCGGTAACCCCCCGCCTTAAATATGAGTAACCTGCCGTTTTTCCCATCGGATTTCCGGTAGTTCGCGCGGAGTCTCTGACGTGACCGGTCAGCACAGGGGGTTCCCGTAAACGGGTAGGATGTGCTGCACGGGCTGTGTACGTGGGGGGTCCCCGGCATACCACCCCCCCATAGGGCAGGGGGGGTCCGATCGTTTTAAAAAAAGAGTGAGGGGGGGTATTCCGGAGACCCCCCGTTTCTGCATCCGGAACAGAGTGTTTCGCCAATCATCGGGCGGGTTCCGTTATCCTTAAACAAATCCTTATATCGGATACCCGGCAACCGGAATGATAGTACGGAAACGGACTATTATTATGGCCAGCCTGTTCAGATTTTCAGCTCACAGCGGAAAAGAGAGGAGTCTTTTAGCGCTCTATATCCTCCACACCCTCCGGGAGCAGCCGAAATCCGGCTATGACCTCATCAAGGAGATCGCGGAGAAGACCAGCGGTGCATGGGCACCGAGCAAGGGCACGATCTATCCCCTGCTCCGGCAACTCAGCGGAGAGGAACTGATCGTTGCTGTGGAAAGCGGAAAACGGGCCAGGGTCCTCTTTACCGTGACTGAAAAAGGACAGGCAACGCTTGACACCATCCGGGAGATGGGGCGGGCTCACCACCGGAAGATGACCCGGTACAGGAACCTCATCCTGGCGGTCTTCGGTGGGAGCGAACATTCCGTGAAAGGCCTCCTCTTCGATATACGGGGCATCATCATGGAGATCCCCCCCGGGACAGAGAAAGAGGTCATAGCAGTGCTTGAAAACTGTCGGGACAACTTACACAGGATTATGCAATCATGACAACCGCAGTACATGTAGAAAACCTTACCCGGCGATTCGGCGATCTCGTTGCCGTGGATCACATATCCTTCGAGATCGGGCAGGGCGAGATATTCGGCCTTCTCGGGCCAAACGGCGCCGGCAAGACAACGACCCTCTCCATGCTCGCCACTATGCTCAGGCCGACAGAGGGGAGTGCCACGATCAATGGTCTTGATGTTGAACGGGACGAGGACGGGGTCCGGAGATCGATCGGGATCGTCTTCCAGGACCAGAGCCTTGACGAGGAACTCACCGCATGGGAGAATATGGATTTCCACGGGCGCCTCTACCGTATCCCCTCGGATACGCGAAACCAGCGTATCAACGAGCTTCTCGTTCTTGTGGGGCTCATTGAACGAAAAGATGACATTGTCAAGACCTTCTCCGGCGGGATGCGACGGCGTCTCGAAATTGCGCGGGGACTGCTCCACCACCCTTCGGTTCTCTTTCTCGACGAACCTACGCTCGGCCTCGACCCCCAGACCCGCAACCACCTCTGGGAGTACATCGCAACCCTGAGCCGCGAGAAAGGGATCACGATCATCATCACCACCCACTACATGGAGGAGGCTGACCGGCTCTGCAACCGTATTGCCATCATCGACCATGGGAAGATCATCGCTCTTGACACTCCCCGGAACCTCAAGGATGGGATCGGGGGCGATGTAATAACCATATCATCACCGGATCCTGCTGCCATTGCAAGGACGCTTCGGGAGCCCTGGATCAGCCGCATGGACACGCACGATGGCGAAGTGGTCATAAGCCTTAAAAACGCGGAACAGAACCTGAGCACGATAGTTACTATTCTCACTGGTGAGCACATCCCGATAAGTGCGATCTCTGTCCACAAGCCGACACTGGAAGATGTCTTTCTCTTCTTCACGGGAAAGACCATCCGGGATCAGGAAGCAAACAGTACGGAGATCATGCGACAGCAGATGAAACTGATGAGGCGCTAGACCATGGATATCATCTACACCATCTGGCTCCGGAACATGAAGCGATATATCCGGTCGAAAAGCCGGATTGTCGGGAGCATCGCGATGCCGCTTTTCTTCCTCCTCTTCCTCGGTTTCGGGCTCAACTCGGTAGTCAGTCTCCCGGGCCTGGGAGAAAATTACATCCAGTTCCTCATCCCGGGGATGGTTGCAATGAGCGTGCTGTTTACCTCGGTCTTCTCGGGCATCCAGATCATCTGGGACAAGCAGTTCGGGTTTCTGAAAGAGACGCTCGTTGCTCCGGTTACCCGGCTTGAGATCATGCTCGGGCAGGTAGCCGGCGGGGCAACGACCTCAGTTTTTCAGGGACTTTTAATCCTCGTCCTGTCTCTCCTGATCGGTCTCTCGGTAAAATCGGTTCCCGGTTTTCTTGTCGCGATCGGGTTTATGATCCTCATCGGGATCGGGTTCACGGCATTTGGTATCGCCATTGCATCGCGGATGGATGACATGAGCGGTTTCCAGCTCATCATGAACTTTGTCATCTTTCCGATCTTTGGTCTGTCAGGAGCCCTCTTCCCCATCAGCTCGCTTCCCGGGTGGCTTGGCCCGGTAACCCTGCTCGACCCGCTCACGTATGGCGTGGAGGGGATCCGTTACGGTCTCACCGGGGTCTCGCAGATCAACCCTGTTGTCAGCTTCGCGGTCATCGGCATGTTTACGGTGATAATGACCGCACTCGGGGCGTACCTGTTCAGGAAGATAGCGGTCTGAACCCGGAAAATATCAATTTTTTCCTTTTTTTTGATGGTGCATCTGCTGGGAGCCTTGAAGACCGGTCCTGTTTCATCCTCGCAGTCAGGGTTAAACGGGCGGCGGTGTCCTGTCAATGGTGATCCTGCGGGTTCAGTTGGTTTTATCCGGAACCCGGTTTGGATACCCTTATGATGGAGTCAGGATATCTTTCCTATCAGACAGGGTGAGATAATTACAATGGCAGATTCCGGAAAAATAATACTGGTACTGGTATTTGTGTGCGGGCTCCTTGCGGGGATTATTCTTAGCGGGCTTCTCTTTTTGCAGACGGTTGACCATGGAAAGCATGTCATTTATTCCCGGAATGCCCCGGAGCCCATCGGACCGTACAGCCAGGCAGTCAGTTCCGGGAATCTGGTATTTCTGTCAGGGCAGATCGGTATCGATCCCGTTACCGGTAACCTGACAAGCAATGTTTCAGGACAGACTACCCGGGTAATGGAGAATCTCCGTGCGGTTCTTGAGAATTCCGGCCTTGGTTTTGAAGACGTGGTACAGGCACGCATATATCTCGTGAACATGAGCGACTGGAACACGGTGAACGGGATCTATGGATCCTATTTCAACAGCAGCCACCCGGCCCGGGCCGCCGTCCATGTTGCCGGGCTGCCCAGAGGGGCGGCAGTTGAGATCGAGATGGTTGCGCAGAAGCGGTAAAAGGCCCGGCGAAAAAATGAAACGTGTCGTCCAGGATATCAGTCAGGGCAACCCGGACCTGCCCGGCAGGGACTGCATCAGGGAAAAGAAAAATTCCGGCCTGCGGGTGGTTAAGAGCTGGTACCAGGCTTCGAGTGTTGCCTCGTTCATAACGTCAAGCTTCCGGAAGATGTGGTACGCAAAATCTACCGGGGCAAGCCCGGACGCTGTGATCAGGTTGCCGTCAGTAACTGCCGGCTCATTGATGTAATAGTCCCCGCCCCGGTATCCCGGGCAGAACTGTTGGAGAGCCATGAGATCGTTACTTGTATGGCGCCGGGAATCGAGCAGGCCGGCCTGTGCAAGGGCAAGTGTTGCCCCGCAGATGGCTGCTACGATTACGCCATCATCAAGCAGGCTCCGGATTTTTTCTATTACCGGTGCCTGTGCCGGATTGAGCCAGGTATCTGCACCTGGCAGGAGTACAATGTCCCCAATTCCCGGTGAAATCTCATCCAGCACCAGATCGGGAACCAGGGAAAGGCCTCCCATGGTTGTAATTGGAGCAGGAGTACGACCACAGAGTCTCACCTCATATCGCAGGCCATCGGTTTTCAGGTATCGGCCGGAATGCAGTTCCGACAGGACGTGAGCCGGCTCCCAGTCCGCCATGGTATCAAGAATAAACAGGTAAATTACGGGCATAACAGACTCCACAGGGAATTATCAGGTAAGGATCATTCACAATCTTTGCGGGGTATCCGCTGTATTCTTATTCTTGTTCCGATCAGCCGTAAGGTAGCCCCCGGTCCCGAGCGCCCAGATGATCAGTGGATAGGCTGCCATTCTCTCCATTCCGCCAAATCCAAGGCCAAGATAGATTTTTCCTGCAAGGAGGAGCAATGCTGCGAGCGATACACCCCCAAGGATCAGCGAGAACCAGCACCACGGGGACCGGAAAACCTTCGCCGAGTATATGGCAGAAATCCCCCCGGCCAGAAAGACTGTCACGGCTGAGATGGTATGGGATGAACCCATCGTTTCCGGAAACAGGCCGGTACACACTGCCGCAGTTCCCGTCAGGGCCAAAAGGCCGGTAAACGTTTTGTTCACTCCCTCCCGCGAGAGCAGCAGCACTCCGGCAATAACGAAAATGCCAAAGAGAATAATGGATGCATTGAAGATAATTGCCGTCGGACCTACCCCAAGATCGCTGATTGCCTGTTTAACCGAATAGTGCGGGTACAGTGCTTCTGCAAGAACCACGCCAATAAGGAAAACAAAAGCGCCCAGAAAGATGAACACGCCGGCAAAATTTTTTTTTGAAAACCCCATGCTTAAATGAAACCTCATAAAAGGAACAACCCGGTAAGATGATATCGTTTTCTTTTGGCATCCATGGTCTGGTTAACCGGATCGATTCAGAGAGTGAACAGATTGCAATCAGGTTTGATCGATTATGGGTGCACCGGCCCCTTCCCTGAAAGGGAAAAACGGCTATACGTTTCCCTGCCCTATATTCATGAGAAAATGCGGGTGAAGATGTGACGACGGTCCAGGATTGCCTCCAGTGCGGGAAATGCTGCGAGAAGTGGGGGTGGGGCCAGAAGGGCATCCCCGAGGATCTTGTGCCGTGGATAAACCATGACCGGCAGGATATTCTCCAGCATGTCGGTATCCGGATTGCAGGAGGCCGGCGGCAGACCGGCAGGAACCTCACCCTTGCGGATCTTCCGCGGGTGACCCGGATCGATTACTGGGTGGATCCTGATGGCAGGACCCTTACGTACTGCCCGTTTTATTACCGGGCCGATGATGGCAGGGTCTATTGCCGGATCCACAACACCAAGCCGGCGGTATGCATCGGGTTCACCCCATGGAACGAGGGGATCCGTGACTATGCCCTCAACTGCCCGGCCTGCCGGCTGAATGTGCCGTAGGGGATATCCTGCAACCGTTCTGCACCCCGTGATCAGCGTAATCGGCCGGTTCGGTTCCATTGCCTGCAATTCGGGCCGGATTACTGCGATTTTATCCGCAGTCAAAGGTTTTTTTATTATCCGGCCGGGTCCATGAATCTGCATGCAAAAGATCTCAAAACAAACCCGGGCCGGGGCCATCACCTGCGCGGCAGGCGCTCTCTTTCTTATCCTCATGATCCTGGCTTCAGGGTGTACCGGCCAGGTACCGGCAAGCCGGCTGAATGGCACGGAGTGGACGCTTGCCCAATACTGGCAGGATGCCGGGGCTGTCCAGGCCGTAACCAGTACTCCTGCAACCATTTCGTTTGGCGATGACGGGAGATTATATGGTTCGGCCGGATGCAACCGCTACTTCGCATCCTGGGAGGCAACGGGCAGCTCGCTCTCTGTGGGGCAGGCGGGATCCACGATGATGTACTGTGGTGAACCTGGCGTGATGGATCAGGAAAGTGCGTTCCTGACCCTCCTGTCACAAGCCAAATCGTATGCCATTGATGGTAACCGGCTCATTATATCTGACATGTCCGGAAAACCGATCCTTACATTCACAAAAACCCTCCCTCCCACCCCCCCCTCCCGCTCACGGGGACCAACTGGACCCTCTCCGGGATTCACGCCCGCGAAACTGTCTCTTCTGTTATTGCCGGCAGTTCTGTGACTGCCGTTTTTGAGCCTGCGGGAAATCTGGCAGGATCGGCCGGGTGCAACCGGTATTTTGGCGGATACATGGCAAACGGGACCTCCATGACCATCAGCAACACAGGGTCAACCAAGATGATGTGTCATGATCCGGGTGTCATGAGCCAGGAATCTGTGTACCTGGCAACCCTTGCATCAGTTGCCCGATACCAGATCAACGGCACGTTGCTTGTCCTTCTGGATAGCAACGGGACAACCATCCTGACCTTTGCTGGTCAGCTCTGATCCCCTGTTTTTTTCCACTGGATAGATCTGTTCCCATGGCATGGATCTGTATAAGGGCTTTGCCTGTTGGCACCGTATAAAAAAAAGAGGATTACTGGTTGATGTGCACTACTTTTGCGGGCGGGAAACCATTGAAGTACGTGGACGAGGCATGGGAGTACGCCCCGATGTTCTCGGAGTAGACCAGGTCGCCGATATCGAGATCCGGCAGTTCTGCGGAGAGCGTGATCGTATCAAATGCATCGCAGGTTGGCCCGAACACGGCAGAGATCTGCGTTTCCCCGGTCTTGAAGGGCAGGACCGGGTAATTGATGTGGTCGAATACCTGTCCTGAATAGGTATGGTAGACCCCGTCATTGATGTAGTAGCAGGGCTTGCCGTCGCGGACTGCCTTTCCCACCACTTTTGCTACAACCGTGCAGGTATTTGCCACAAGGAACCGGCCCGGCTCGGCAAGGATCTGCATGTCTTTAGGGAACAGGCGCTTGATCTCGGTATTGAGCTTCTTTGCAAGGGTCCGGATTGACCTGATGCCCGGGTGATACTTGACAGGGAAACCGCCGCCGATATCAAGGATCCGGATCTTCCTGCCGGTCCGGTCTTCCACTTCCTTGATGATACTTGCCGAGATCTGGAGAGCCTGGACGTAATTGTCGAAGTTTGTGCACTGGCTTCCGACATGGAAACTGAGCCCTTCGACTACAAGCCCGTTGTCGAATGCTTCCACAATCAGGTCAACTGCCTCGCCAGGGTGGGCACCGAACTTGCTCGAGAGTTCAACCATGGAACCGGTATTGGGAACCCGGATCCGGAGCACCAGCCCGGCATGGGGGGCATGATCGCGGATCTTAAGGATCTCGTGATGGTTGTCAAACGTGACGAGCGGCTTGTATTTGTCGAGTGCCTCAAGGGTCTCGATAGGCTTGATGGTATTGGCGTAGATGATCTTGTCCCAGATCCACTGCTGCCGTTCCTTGGCAGGCATGTGCTTGATGTTCTCGTACACGATCATGAACTCGGGCATCGATGCCACATCGAAACTGCAGCCAACGTCATACAGGGTTTTCACGATCTCCCGGTTGGAGTTTGCCTTGACGGCAAAATAGACCTGAACATCGGGCATATGCTGCTTGAACTCGCGGTAATTGTCCCGGAGTTTCTGGTGATCGATAACAAAAATAGGAGTACCATGCTCTCTGGCAAGATCCTGCAGGAGTTTTTTACTGATGGTCCCGATATGATGGACCGGAGTTTCCTCAGTCCCTTTCTTCTTCCGCCTCTTCTTGTTGTCAACCGCGACTTTTGTCATTATATGATTGATTTATTGCACGAATATGAAGTTTTTGAATTGCCAGATATCTTCCCGGTCGTAATCGTTCTCCGGGTTCTCCTTGAAATAGATCACCCGGTTTTTCAGGGGAGTCCAGTTTGAAGGCCCTGACCAGAACTCGCCAAGGTACGGCTTTGCAATCTCAAGAACATACTCGTGGGGCAGGTCGTCGGGAAGGCAGAACCCCTTACGCGGGTGCTCGATCATCCACATGACCGCGCTTACAATGCCGAGGCCGACCTGGATGGTGGTTGCATTCTGCCCCGGTGCAAGTTTCTTGGCTTCGTCAATCGGGAGGATGCTGCCAGTCCACCAGGATTTGTATGGATGTCCCATGAGGAGTGCCCCGAGAATATCTGCGCCGGAGACAATCTCCCGGTCGCTCATGATCCGGAGTTTTGGCTGCAGCTCATAGTTCCGTGCGCGCAGCTCCTGGATGGAGGCGATAGTGGCATCGCATGGCATGTAAGCGTAGTGAACGGTGGGCCGGTAGATCGGTTTTCCATCCTTCCAGACCGTCCAGCGCTCAGAGATCCCGAATGCTTCCCCGTGCCGGATGACCATGCCGATGATCTCCTGGTTGGGGATCCAGGACCGGACCCAGGTATTGATTCCCATCTTGGGGATGAGGATGCCGTTCTTTGGCCCTACCGGGGGGATGATGGCGAGCGGGGGGAGGGTTTTCTCATGAGTGCCCCAGCCAATCTCTGCAGGGGCAATCCCCTCTTCGCGGAGCCCCTCGATGCACCATGTCCCGACAAACTCCCCCACTTTCTTGGGAGAACGGGAGATCTGGGTATCATGTTCCGCACAGTGAATAACCTTGATGCCGGTCTCCATTGCCAGCTGGGCAAAGTCGTTTTCCCCGATTAAGTGTTTTATCCGTTCAGGATCTTTTGCAATCCCGTCAGCAATCATCCGCTTTGCAATATCCACGAGGCCGTGTTTGGCGAAGTGAGAGATGAGGCCGGGATTTGCCCCATGGTCCACGACACAGGTTGGTGCATCCTTCCAGTCCCTTGTAAGTTCCATGAGTTTCATCTGGCGGAAATAGAGGGTTTTTTCGTAGGGGCTTGCCGATGCAATACCTGCATCCGGGTCCCATGCTTCAACGGACGTATTCACGTACAGGACATCATGGTCATGGCACCACTGGACAACCTCGCAGCAGTCAATGTTCCAGGCAACATCGATCAGCAGGCCTCCCGGTGACAGGTATTCTGAGAGAACCTCAGTCAAGTTTTCGGGAGTGATCTTCTTTTTGGAAAAACGGAGTCCCCCGGCAGTCCAGGCCTTGAGATCTGCTGATTTATCCTTGAAATCGACGATGGTAATATGATCTAATGGAATATTGACATGCCGGAGCAGGATGGGAAGCATGCACTTGCACACGGCCCCATACCCGATAATTAATACCTTGTTCTTAAAATCCATCGTACGCCTCCCGGGATCCCGTGATCCGTGCTGGTATATTGGGTATGAAATGTAATAAACACGACGAGCATTTTACAGGCTGGCAGGAATTGTTCCCCCTGGTTTTTCTGCACGGGTTCATGTGGTCCCGTCAGGTACGGATGCGAATTTTGCCACAATGATGTTTTTATGATGATAGAGAACATACATATCAGGAGTCAGGATTGACAAGTTCAATCCATACGAGGAGTGGCAGATTTTGGCAACTACATCGCAACCCATGGACCAGCGTGAACTGATGACGCTCCAGCAGTACCTGCAGGAATACGGGCAGCAGGCAGAGATTTTCGTACAGCAACTGCAGCTTCTTGAGAACGGGCGAATGGAAGCCCTTGCAGCCATAGAGTCCCTCGAAGAGATGCTCGCATCCGAGGGAGCAACAGTCCTTCTCCAGATTGGTGGCGGGGCGAGTGTCCGGGCAAAGGTTGTTGACCCTGAAAAGGTTCTCCTTGCCATTGGTGCAGAAGTTGTTGTTGAACGCCCCAACAAGGATGCAGTCGAGTTCTTGAAAGAGCGGGTCATCGAAATGGAAGCTTCTGCAAAGAAAGTTGCCGAGACTCTGGACCGGCTGAGGGGCCAGATGAACGAGATCAATAAGCGGATCGAATCCGGCTACCAGCAGGCAATGGCCTCTGAACAGATGCAGGAATAAGGGGCTACCAGGTCTATGTTCGGGGGCTTACGCGAGAAACTGCAGGCCGCACGGAACCGGCTGAGCGGGAGTATCCAGGCGGCAGCGGAGAAACCCGAAGCCCCGGATCTCAAAGGAGCCCCGGCTGGAGCATCACCTGCTGTAACAGCACCTGCTGAGCAGCCCGTTTCTTCCCAGAAACCCTCGTTTGTTGAGAAAGTCAAAGTCCTCATCAAGGACCGGGAACTGATTGTCTCGGAAAAGGATGTGGCCGATGCCCTTGATGAACTGGAGCTGACACTCCTTGAGAGCGATGTGGCCGTGCCGGCAACGGAGGCAATCATATCCCATGTCCGGAAGGGGCTTGTCGGGAAACACCGGAAGATCGGCGAGTCTGTGGATACCCTTGTTGTCAATGCACTCAAGACGGCACTCCTGGAAGTTCTCGGGAATGGCTTCGATCTTGCCGGTTACATCCGTGATCACCCAAAACCCGTGAAGATCCTCTTTACCGGTGTCAACGGGACCGGAAAGACCACCACGGTCGCAAAGATCGGGTTCTCCTTAAAAAAACAGGGTTTCTCGGTTGTTATCGGCGCAGGCGACACGTACCGGGCAGGTGCCATTGAGCAGATCAGCGTCCATGCGGAACGGATCGGGATCAAGGTTATCCAGCACCAGGAAGGTGCTGATCCGTCAGCGGTATTATTTGACACGGTGCAGTACGCACATTCCCACAAGATCGATGTCGTCCTCGCTGATACTGCCGGCAGGTTCCACAACAAGGCAAACCTGATGAGCCAGCTCGAGAAGATCAAACGCGTGATGAAACCCGATCTCGTCGTGTATGTTGACGAAGCGGTAGCCGGCAATGATGCGGTAACCCGGGCTTTCGAGTTCGATAAGACGGTAGGGGCAGATGCGGTTGTCCTCACCAAGGCGGATATGGACTCACGCGGGGGGGCAGCAATCTCGATTGCCCATACTATCGGAAAACCCCTCATGTTTCTTGGGGTCGGCCAGGGATACGATGATATTATTGCATTTGAACCGGCAAAAGTGGTGGATGAACTCCTTGAAGGTGGCACCTGATGCTTGACGGACTCTCATCCTCCCTGAAAGATGCACTCAAGAAGCTGGCCGGAAAAACCGTCGTAGACCGGGCAGCAGTCGATGAACTGGTCAAGGATCTCCAGCGTGCCCTGCTTTCGTCCGATGTCAATGTCAAGCTCGTGATGGAACTCTCCAAGGCTATCCGCACCCGCTCCCTTGAAGAGGAACCCCCCAAGGGAATGAACGTCCGCGAGCATGTGCTGCGGATCGTGTACCAGGAGCTTGTCCGTCTGGTCTGGGCGTCAACTGATGTCAAGCTGGAGCCCCAGACGATCCTCATGGCCGGCCTCCAGGGAAGCGGCAAAACAACGACAACGGCCAAGCTTGCCCGCTATTTCCAGAAGAAAGGGATGAAAGTGGGAGTCGTCTGTGCCGATACATTCCGGCCCGGTGCATTCGACCAGATCTCCACGCTCTGTACCAAGATCCATGTCCCTTGCTTTGGCAACCCGCAGGAGAAGGATGCGGTCAAGATCACCCGCGAGGGGCTTATCGCACTCAAAGACCAGGAACTCATCATTATCGATACCCAGGGAAGGCATGCGCTGGAAGCAGATCTCATCAAGGAGATCATCGAGCTGAACCAGCTCACAAAAGCAACCCACCGCTGGCTTGTTATCGACGCTGCGCTTGGCCAGCAGGCAAGCGAGCAGGCCCGGCGCTTCCATGAAGCAATAGGTATCGACGGCGTCATCATCACAAAGATGGACGGTACCGCAAAAGGCGGTGGCGCAATTTCAGCGGTTGCCGAGACAAAGAGCGGTATTGCATTCGTCGGCAACGGCGAGACGATCGAGGACCTCGAGCGGTTTGATCCGGACGGGTTCATCTCCCGGCTCCTCGGTATGGGTGACTTAAAAGCCCTCATGGAGAAGGCGTCCGAGGCCATCAAAGCGGATGACATGGATGTCAACGCCATGATGAAGGGCAAGTTCACGCTCCGCGACATGTACAAGCAGCTTGAAGCGCTCAACAAGATGGGCCCCTTAAAACAGATCATGGGGATGCTCCCGCTCGGGAACATGCAGCTGCCCGAGGGTGTGTACGATGTTACCAGCACCAAGATGGTCCGGTACCGGATCATCATGGACTCGATGACGCCCGGTGAACTGGATGATCCCGCCCTCATCAACAGCTCCCGCATGCAGCGGATCGCCCAGGGAGCCGGTGCAACTCCGGATGAGGTGCGTGAACTCCTCAAATACTACAAGATGATGCAGCGCACCCTCAAGGGGCTGCGGGGTGCAAGCGGTGGGAAATTCAACATGCAGCGCTTAATGAAGCGCTTCTCGGGAATGCAGTAAATGACTGTATTTGCCATTATCGGGCACCTTGCCCGGACGGACGGCGGATTCTCCCTCAATGACCTGCCGGGGAGCGGGGGAAGGATGGATGTCCTCTGCCGGTGCGTGAACGCCAGCCTCTTTCTCTCGCACGATCTCCGCAGGGACGTGGATTGTTATCTCGTTCTCTGCGGGGAACCCAAAGGACCAAAGACTGTGAAGTTCTCCGGTGCAACCGTTTGTTCCCTCTCCCCGGACGAAAGGAGCGCCGGTGCACTCATCAAGAAGGTCATCGATACTCCGTGCGGGAATGAGTTCCGCGAGGCTGCACAGGGGGTCTTTATCCGGAAGGGCGGACTGGAGCGGCTCCTTTCGGAACAGCGGTTTGCCGTTCTGGACGAGAAGGGGACCGATATACGGGGAGTTGCCGAACTCCCGGATGCGTATCTCCTCTCTGATCACCTGAATTTCACGGAAAGCGAGGAAATGCTTATTAAAGATTGCCCCCGGTATTCGGTGGGGCCGAAATGTCTCCACGCGGATCATACGATAACAGTATTGCATAACGAACTGGACAGGAGAAGGTGCTGAATGGAACTACAGGAACAGGTAAAGGCGATTCTCGCGTATGGCGAGTGCTGCGACCACTGCCTCGGGAGGTTCTTTGGCAAACGCTCTCATGGGCTCTCGAACGATGAACGGGGACGCGGGCTCAAAATTGCCCTGGCAATAGCCGAGAACCAGCCCTATAAAAATTTCGCCGGCACCTGCTGGGTCTGCGGGAACTTCTTTGATGATGTCCCGCTCTGGGCAGACCGGGTAATTGAGGCTGTGAAGGATATCGAGTTCTCGACACTCCTTGTCGGCTGTCGGGTTCCCCCGCTTATCGCCGAGAACGAGGAGATGGTCTGGAGCGATCTCTCGCTTGCCGAGCCCGAGCCCTTCAAATCTGAGGTGAACCGGGAAGTGGGAAAAGCAGTCTCTGTACGAACCGGAAAGACCGTGGACTTCAAGAAACCTGAAGTGGTTCTCATCCTCGATGCAGCCCATGGGAACGTGGAAGTCCAGATCAATTCCGCGTTCTTTTACGGGCGGTACCAGAAGTTTGAGCGGGGCATCCCCCAGACCCACTGGGACTGCCGGGCCTGCAGGGGGGCAGGCTGCGAGAAGTGCAACTTCACCGGTGCCCAGTATCTCGACTCGGTCGAGGAGCTGATAGGACGGCCGGTTATTGCCATGTTCGATGCCGAAAACGCTGTGCTGCATGGCGCGGGCAGGGAGGATATCGATGCCCGGATGATAGGTACCGGCCGGCCGTTCATTCTCGAAGTGGTCTCGCCAAAGAAGCGCTCCATCGACCTTGCGGAACTGGAAAAAGAGATCAACCGGACTGCTGACGGGCGTGTTTCCGTTGCAATAAAGCGCTGGGCGGATCGCGCAGAGGTGGAAACCCTTAAATCAAACAAAGCGCATAAAAAATACAGGATCCTGGTCGAGGTTGAAGGCGCATTACCTGCGGACGAGTTCGCAAAAGCCGTAAAAACCCTGCAGGGCGTCACAATATACCAGCGCACGCCCGAAAGGGTCGCCCACCGGAGAGCCGACAAGGTCCGGGAGCGAAGGGTTCTCGATATCGAGTGTGTGGGGCAACAGGACGACAAATTTGTTGTCGAAGTCCTGGGTGAAGCCGGCCTCTACATAAAAGAACTCGTATCCGGGGACTCTGGCAGAACGAGTCCGAGTCTTGCCGAGATCCTGAAAAGAGCGGCTCACGTCACCAGCCTCGACGTTACACAGGTTGAAGGAGCACAGGAGGGAGAATAAAATGGCACACCACAATGGTCCAAGAAAGAAAACACGGTATAAATTCAAGAAAGATTTAAGAAAGCGCGGGCTGCCCCCGGTAACCTCCGTTATCCAGAGATTTGAGATTGGCGACAGGGTACACGTGGTTGTCGAACCGAGCATCCAGAAGGGAATGCCCCACCGCCGCTTCCACGGCAAGACCGGGACGGTTATCGGCCAGCGCGGCCGGGCATGGATGCTCACCATCCGTGACGGTGACGCTGACAAGGTCGTCATCGCCAGACCACAACATCTAAAAGCACAAAAGTAAATTCTCAATCAGGTGATTGGCATGAAGATTAAAGGTATAATTAGCGAAGAGAAGGTGACGCTTCCGGAACTGCGCACCGTCCTTTTGGGTGTGGAATCCGAACGGATTGCAGCCGAAAAGGAGATGACTTACGAATTCCGGCGAAGTATCGAGCATGCCAATCAGCTTGCAAAGACAGCCCCTGAAAAAGCCCAGGATCTTGTTTCTGAACTCTCCAAGATGGAGAAGATGAAACCCGAGATCGCTTACCGCATCGCCAACATCATGCCAAAGACCCGCGATGAAGTGCGGGCTATCTTTGCAAAAGAGCGGTATACGCTCACGCCAGAGGAACTCGATAAGATTATCGAAATGGTAATGACACACTTCTGAGGTGTGGCAGATGAAGGCGGAGAAAAAAGAGGTAAATGCGATCGTACTGGATGTCCTCCTCAAAGGGCACCCTGACGATCCCCGCCCCCCTTTTAAGAGAGAGCCGATCGTCCAGGCTATGGGTATCGAACAGTTCAAGCTGCTTGAACTCGTGCCCAAAAACGGGGTCCAGATCGAGATTCAGGAGAAAGTCTACATAGGGGATGCCGAGCGGCAGAAAGTGGAACGGGTAAAACGGCGTGTGGGGTACGAGGAGCTGACCCAGACGGCAAAAGGGGAACTCCCGTTTGTTATCGAGAAGGTTGTCAAAGACCGGGAGCCGGATTTTGTCACGTTCTTTAACAAGGCTATCTCAATTACACCAAAACTCCACATGCTCCATCTTCTCCCGGGCATCGGTAAGAAGCTGATGTGGGAGATCCTCGAAGAGCGCAACAAGAAACCGTTCGCAAGCCTTGCCGACATCTCGGCACGGATCAAGTCAATCCCTCACCCGGAGAAGATGATCCAGGCGCGGATCCTCGAGGAACTCCAGGACAAGGACGTCAAGTACCACGTCTTCACCTCGAAATGAAAGCCCATCGCGACCAGCACTTCCTCATAGACCAGAATGCCATCAACCGGATCGCCGATCTTGCGGAAGTGAATGGCAGAACGGTGCTCGAGATCGGGCCGGGGAACGGGGCACTCACCCGGGCCCTGCTTGACCGGGGAGCACGGGTGCATGCTATCGAACTCGACAGCATACTCTGCGAAGTGCTCTCCGATACCTTTTCTGCGGAGATCGCCTCAGGCCAGCTTGTTCTCCAGCACGGGGATGCAACAAAATGCCCCATCCCCCCGTTCGATCTCTCGGTTTCCAACCTGCCCTATTCTGCATCATCCAAGATAACGTTCCGGCTGCTCGATATCGGGTTTGAAGAGGCGGTGCTGATGTACCAGAGCGAGTTTGCCGACAGGATGGTTGCCCATGCCGGGACCAAAGACTGCGGCCGGCTCTCCATTATGGTCCAGACCTATGCCGCAGTCAGGCAATGTTTCCGGCTGCCCCCCCAGGCTTTTTCCCCACGGCCTGAAGTCACCTCAACGGTGGTGAAGATTATTCCCCGGGAACCGCTCTTTCCCATCAGTGACCGCAGGCTGTATGCCGATGTGGTCCGGGCGCTCTTCTCCCACCGGAGAAAGACCGTACGAAATTGCTTAAAAGGGTCCACCGGGAGCATGCTCTCTCCCGTCTGGGTGGAGCGTGTCCTGCAGGAGTTGCCTGACGAGATCCAGAAAAGCCGTCCAGAGGCATTGTACTTAGAGGATTTTGCCACGATTGCAAATATTGCCTGATACCGGTAAACCTTTGAGAACGAGCAGGGCCGGAGGTTGATGGGATGCGATGGAAGGGCTGGGAACATATTCCGCTGGAAATTGCCGATCCCGGTACGGCATCGGGTACGCAGAAAGTCGACGCCATAGCCCCGCTCATTGTCTCTGCCAGCCGCTCTACTGACATCCCGGCTTTCTATGGGGACTGGTTCATGGCCCGGCTGCATGCGGGGTACGTGAAATGGAAGAGTCCCTTTGGGGGCAGCCCGGTGTACGTATCCTTTGCAAAGACCCGGCTCTTTGTTTTCTGGTCAAAGAACCCGCAACCGTTCCTTGTGCACCTTGACACGCTCGACCGTATGGGCTATTCCTATTACTTCCTCTACACGCTCAACGATTACGATGCCGAAGGGCTCGAACCCCGCGTCCCTCCCGTTGATGAACGCATTGAGACCTTTATCCGTTTGTCACGGCGGATCGGGAAAGGGAGGGTTGTCTGGAGGTTTGATCCCCTTGTCCTTTCCGACCGGATTACGGTAGGTGACCTCCTGGAAAAGATCCGATCCGTCGGTGACCGCATATCGCCATATACCTCTCGTCTTGTCTTCAGTTTCGTTGATATCGCGAAGTACCGGAAAGTCCAGAGGAACCTGCAGGGACAGGGTTTCTCTGGTGTCAGGGAATTCTCTGAATCAGAACGGACTGAGTTTTGTTCTGGTCTTGCAGAACTCAACCGGCGATGGAGTTTTGAGATCTCCTCCTGCGGTGAGAAAGAAGATCTGTCCCGGTACGGTATAGCAAAAGGCCAGTGCATCAGTTACTCCCTTATCACCCGGGAATTTTCCCATGATCCTGCCCTTATGGGTTTCCTCTGCCCTTCAGGCAAGCAGGCGCTTTACAGGAGTGCGGATCCATCTGTTTATACCAGGCACCTGAAAGACCCGGGCCAGCGGAACACCTGTAACTGTATTGTTTCTAAGGATATCGGGCAGTATTCCACCTGCATGCACCTGTGCGCTTACTGCTATGCCAACACCTCGCCACTGGCAGTGACTGCAAACTACCAGCGGTACTGTGATGCAGTCGGGCGGGGGATCTTCCACGACTCGATTATTGGCTGAAAGTATGGCCGGCTGGACAGATTAGAATTCCCGCATGATTTTTATTGCGCAGAAGTCTCCGCACATTGTGCATTCTTTCTCGCCATCAGAAAGCTCCCGGGCCCGGGAAGGATCCATGGCGCAGCAGATCTGGCCTTCCCGGTCAAGAGCGGCCCGCAGGCGCGCTACTTTTTTATCCTCTTTATCCCGGCCGTACTTCACGGTATCCCCGATATGGGCGGCTATCCTGAATGCCATGAGCCCCTCTTTGACGGCAGCCGGCCCGGGAAGGCCGAGATGTTCGGCCGGCGTGATGTAACAGAGGTAATCTGCGCCGGCTGCGCTTGCCGCACTTCCCCCTACCGCCCCGGCGATATGGTCGTACCCTGCCCCGATGTCCGTTGGCAGGGGGCCGGCAACAAAGAGTGGAAACGGGGATGCTTTCCGGTATTCGCGGATATACCGGGCAATACGGTCACTGCGGATATGCCCGCCACAGCCCTCGATGATGACCTGGACGCCGGCATCATGTGCCCTCTTTGCAAGCAGGGCATTCTCGCGGATCTCCTCGCGCTGCATGGCATCCCGGCGGTCATGGATACATCCGCTCCGGGCCGTGTTGCCCAGCGAGAGGACAATTTCATACTTCCTGCAGATGGAGATGACTTCATCGAAGTGCTCGGTGTAGGGGTTTTCGCACTGGTTCATGAGCATGAACGCACTGGTTATCGAACCTCCCTTGGAGACGATACCGAGGATCCGTTTCTTTTTCTTATAGAGATCGAGCATAGCACGGCTTACGCAATGGACCACGCAGGAACTGATGCCCTGTTCTGCCTGCATGCGGAGAGTGCCAAGGATATCCTCTGCGGTCATCTCCTTAAGGCCGTGTTCCACCACAGTCTGGTATATGGGTACGGTGGTGAGCGGGAGGGTGGTGTGGGCAAGGATTGCTGCCCGGATAGCCGTAATGTCGCCGCCCATCGAAAGGTCGCTGATAGTATCCCCGCCAAATTCTTCTGCGATCCGGGCTTTCGCAAGTTCGTCTTCAAGAGATACTTTACCTGTGGAGGTTCCCAGGTTGACATTGATCTTGGTCCGGAGATCCTTACCAATACCGATGAAGCGCTTCCCGCGCTGCATGATCACGGCCCTGCCGGCTGCAATATGTCCGCAGAGAACCTTCGGGTCGATACCCTCTGCCTCCGCGGTCTGCTGCATTGCGGGTGTGACCGTTCCCTTTTTTGCATATTCGACCAGTGTCCGCATGCGTTTTCGTGCTCTCCTGCTTACATATTGGGAGTCTCTTTTTGATATTGCTGCTGGATCTCTGACCCTGCCAAATCCCGGCATGCCTGGCTGGTAATAGTATTGGTTCCCGTTTCACTGTCCCGTTGCCTCCTGTATTTTCCGGGAATGTTTTGAAGGTGCTTTTTGAGTTATAAACTACCGGTGAGTTTATTGGAAACCGGGTTTACCGCATCTGTTCTTGTTCCCGGCCAGGGTGTTCTGAGCGGGTTACAGCAGGCAATCCCTTTTTGCCCATCCGGACGTACATTTCAGGGACCATGTTGCACGATCCCGCCCAGGTCTATACACCGGAAGCCGATACGTTCCTGCTTCTCCGAATAGCTCTTCTGGAAATCCGGCCCGGTGACCGGGTGCTGGAGATCGGGACCGGTTCGGGAACGGTGGCTGCGGGCCTGCCGGAAACCGCACAGGTTTTTGCAACGGATATCAACCCGCATGCTGCAGCCTGTGCCCGAAAAAAAGGGCTTGAAGTGGTCCGGGCCGATCTTTTTTCAGGAATCCGCGGATCATTCGATCTTATCCTCTTCAATCCCCCCTACCTCCCGACACAGCCGGAAGAGCGGATCGATGACTGGCTTGAGTTCGCTCTTGACGGGGGAATAACCGGGCGGGATGCAATCGGGCGATTTGCCACTGAAGTTGGACATGTCCTTGCTCCTGGCGGACGGATCCTCCTCCTCATATCGTCACTGACCGGACTTCCTGAAGTCAGGGTTCTTTTTGAAAAACATGGCTACCTGGTTTCGATCTTTATTCAGGAACCTGCTGAAGGTGAGGTACTGTACGTTCTGCGGATAATCCGCTCGGAATAATCTCTTTTTCCATTCAGACGATCAGGCGCTTTTTCATCAGGTTGATGGAGAGGATGCAGACGATGACCGTGACTGCCAGGATCCATACAAGGTGGATGAGCAGCATCCACGAGAAAGACGGGAGGGTGAACATCCGCATGATCGCCACGATATGGGTCAGGGGGAGGATGGCGAGGGCGATGTACTGGAGTACTGTTGGAAGGAGTGCAAGGGGGAAAAATGTGCCCGAGAAGAGCGTCATCGGGGTGATGAAGAGGAACGCAGGGTAATTGAGCGTATCGATCCCGGGCGTGATTGAGGTGAAACACATGCCGATACCGGCAAACATCAGCCCCCCGAGAAATGCGAGCGGGATGGCAAGGAGGGATGCAGGGAAGGAGATGACGCCAAACGCTGCAAGGACCGGGAGCATGATCGTGACGTACATCACGGACCGGGTGGCTCCCCAGAGAATCTCACCGGCGATCACATCTTCGATCGAGAGAGGCGTTGCAATCATGGCATCGAAACTTTTCTGGTAATACATCCGGACATAGGAACCGTAGGTGCATTCGAAGAATGCCGAGTTCATCACCGCTATGGCAAGAATGGCCGGAGCAATATAATTCACATACGGGATACCATCGATGGCGCCGACATAGGTCCCGATGCCGAGACCTATTGCAAAGAGGTAAAGAAAGGCCTCGATGAAAGGGGGAAAGAAGTTCACTTTCCAGGTCCTGACAAAGACCTCGAGGTTCCTGCGCCAGACCATGACCGCACGCCGGGTTATCCTTGGGATGGAAAAGGCGGATGTCATGGTCATTCCCGCAGCATCCTCCCGGTCAGTTTGAGGAACACGTCCTCGAGCGATGCCGGCCTTGTGAGCATCTTCTTTGGCTGGCACCGGTCAAAGAGGAACCGGGCAACGTCCCGGGCGGACCCGGTCGGGATCTGGACGGTATCGCCAAATGTGTCATGTACGATCTGCATATCCATTAAGCAGGCAAGGATCTCTGGGGTCTTCTCTACCTCGACAATCTCTTCTCCAACATGCTTCCTGACAAGTTCGGCAGGCACCCCTTCTTCAAGGATCTTCCCGTTGTCCATGATGACGAGCCGGTCGCAGAGCCGTGCTGCTTCATCAAGGTAATGAGTAGTGAGGACGATGGTCTTTCCCTGAGCCCGGAGGAGGCGGAGTTTCTCCCAGATGAGGTGGCGCGCCTGCGGGTCAAGACCAATGGTTGGTTCGTCGAGAACCAGGAGATCGGGGCTGTTGACGAGGGCACGGGCAAGGATCAGGCGGCGTTTCATCCCACCGGAGAGTTTTTCTATCGACACGTCCCGCTTTTCAGTGAGCTGGACAAACTCCAGCAGTTCATCGGCTTTTTTCCGGGCAGAATCGGAAGGAATATCGAAGTAACGTGCGTAGGTGAAAAGGTTGCCATGGCTGGAGAAATCCGGATCCAGGTTGGTCTCCTGCGGGACAACCCCCATCCGCTGCTTGATCTCTGCAGGTTTCTCATCCGGGTCCATACCGAAGACTGAAAGGGTGCCCGAGGTCCGGGGCGAGATGCAGGTGATCATCTTCATAGTCGTGGTCTTTCCGGCACCGTTTGGTCCAAGGAAGCCGAAGATCTCACCCTGGCTCACAGAAAACCGGATGCCGGCAACGGCAACGGTCTCACCATAGTTTTTTTTCAGATCTGCAGCTTCGATAACCGCCGGCATTATCCTACCTATCCCTGGTGGAAATTGTTCATCCGTCCTTAATAAATCCTCATACATGGACACCTGGTGGAATTTTTTTTGCTTCTTGTTGATTCATCCAAGTTCCGATGCCCGTCAGCATTTACCTTTTAAGCCGTATCATTGCAGCAACTGCGGCATCCCTTACGTCTGAGAACGGGTCGTTTTGGAGTGCCTGGAGCGGCCCGAGTGCACGATGGTCCCCTAACCTTCCCAGCACCATGGCGGCACCTATCCTGACTTCCAGGTTCTGATCCTGAAGGCACATGATCAGTGGCACGGCAGCTGCAGGATCGCGTATCCTCCCGAGGCCGGAGATTGCTGCTGCCCGGATAGACGCATCGGAGTCGTCAAGTGCCCGGATGAGGAATGGCACTGATGCGGAATCTTCAAGTTTCCCAAGTGCAAGGACCACTGCCAGCCGGACCGGTGTGCTCTTGTCACAAAGCGCAGTCCCGAGTGGCCCGGCAGTGGCCGGGTTTTTCAGTTTTCCAAGAGCCGTTGCTGCTTCAATGCGCTTGTTTGCTGTGCGACTGCCAAGGCCGGTAATATGGTGTGTAATATCATCCATACCAAAAAACATGCCGCCGGATTAGTGCTCGCAGGAGTACCCGGACTCGTAGGCATCGATTACTTTCTTTGCAACCTCCGGGGAAAGCCGGTCATGGACCAGATGAACGAGCGCCTCGACATCCTCAACCGGGAGGCAGCCCATGCTCTCTTCCCCTTTTGCTATCATGTCAGTGATATAGGTAAGTTCGTCGTCGTCAAGACGGCTGATCCTCCCGATAAAATCATTGCTGTCCTCAGAGAAATGGTTGGAGACCGGGGGGAGGATGGAGTGAAACGTATGTCCTGAACCCGAACAGGTGAGCTCCCCGCATTCCGGCGCAAGCTTCTTGAGAATGGCGATATCTTTTTTTGAAAGTTCCCGTGGCATAGTGCGATCCTGAATAGTGTAGGCCAAAGGGACGAATATTCCTGCCGATGAATTCATGAGTTTTTGGATCCTGCTGTTCTCCTTTTGGCTTAATAGATCTGAGAGAATGGTTCATGAAAATGCCCGGTCAACGCTGTACTGCGGGCAGTCTGGATTTTTGTATGGTTCTTTCTAACGGCAAGAATATGACCATTGCACTCCGTGAGTCAGATGAACGGAGTTTCAAATAACCTCCGGTTGGGAGTATCCCGCGGTTGATAATGCTTGTATGAAGAATTCCCGAACCGGGTCTGGTAATTATAATATATATTGGAAGATCCGATCGCCTTCCCCTGTATTACATCAGAGAAAATGATACGGATTCAGCGGTTCCTTGAGGCAATGAAAATACTTGCGATAACAAGGGCAAGTCCAATAATGATGATAAACGGGAGCAATGGATCCCTTGACCAGGGAATATTATCCATTGTGTTATTGACAGGAGCCGGTGATCGTGGTGCTGGTGATAGTACGGTGAAGAACGCGGATGCGGAACAATTCACAAAAGCATTCGGCCTCCAGAGCGTAACTATATAGGTACCTGGCAGGAAATTCGGTGAATCGAGAGCCCAGCTCCACCGGTTCACGGAGGAACCGGGTTCAACTGGAATCTCTGCGGATGCTGCAACATTTCCGCTGATCCGATCACGAATTTCTGCCCGGAGCATCTCATGAGGCGCCAGATTTGTCTGACCCCCCAGCAGAACCGGGCTGCCTGCAATTACATCGGGCAAACGGGATTCCCCTTGTTCGAGGATATGGTCGAACCAGACTGAAGGGTCTTCGACAAAATAGTAATCCGGAATGAAAATATCATCTGCTGCCGGATTTGCTGCTGCAGATGAAAAAGCACTGATAAGGGGGACGAGATTCGCTTTGAGATTCTCGCGGGCACCAATATCGGCAAAAATTTTACCACGGTTCTGGAGGATAATATTTCCGTTATCCGCAATTCGATATTCTATATCCAGTCTCCGGTTTGGACCCGGATCCTGGATCACGAACGCATACTGCCCGCTGGAATACTGCCGGGTATCGACAGAATTGATATAATGGGTGAAATTTCCTTTTTCATCGGGAATCAGGACCTGGCGGTCGATGTAATTTCTCCCAATGATCCAGAGAGCAACGCTGCCGTTTATTGCACCGGTGCCGGTCAGTGAAAGGTCATTTCCTTTCGCAATTATCTGTGGGGTACTCGAGGAAAGGGTAACCGCTGAAGAGCCGGGGAATACCAGAAGTGCGAGAATACAGATAAGAATGATAACGATACTTTTTCCGGTGTCCACGATATCAGCCTGCGATCTTGGTTAATGAAGGGTGTGCAGCGGTCTATTAAACGCTTTCTGTATCTGATTTTCGAGCATATCTGATGTATCGGTTTAATTTCCCGAAATCCTTCCCGAGACCTGAACGAAGAGACCGGAAAAACTACCGGTAAAATTCAAATGATTTTTTGGCAGGCAAAATGTGCAGGGATACTCGTAGTTGAGAGATTCGTCCTGGCTGGCTCTCACTCTCCCTGATTAACTACATGAGAACGAATTTATTAGGATCTCAATCTCCCGCGTGGTATAAACAATACAGTAATACGTTTCAAGGAGGAAATTCCCCATGAGACCTTGAGATCAGAGTGTGGGAACCATCATGCCTGAACCGGAAACCAAAAAAGCAGAACTTAAAATTTCGGGAATGCACTGTGCTACCTGTGCGGTAACTATCGAGGATTCATTATCCCGGATACCGCACGTTGTGAATGCCCGGGTAAATTTCGGGACAGACACCGCTCATGTGGAATTTATTCCGGAAAAAAACTCACTTGGGGAATTTGAGAAGGCTGTGAAAGATGCCGGATATACGATCATCAACCAGGAGGTGACAATCAAGGTCGGGGGAATGATGTGCGCTACCTGTGTCGAGACGATTGAGAGCGCTCTCAAGGCACTTCACGGGGTGTCCGCGGTCAGCGTTAATCTGGGAACAGAAAATGCATATGTTACCTACAATCCATCGCTGTCTGATATTCCGGATTTTAAATCTGCCATAGAAGATGCCGGTTACCAGTTTCTGGGTATTGCCGGTGAAGTGAGCGAGGAGGCCGAACGCGCAGCACGGGATGTCGACCTGCATGACAAATTGATGAGATTTGCCATCGGGTTTGCTGTCAGCATCCCGCTCATGCTCGTAATGTATGTTCCACTTCCGTTATCCATGCAGGATCTGGCGTACCTCATGTTTGTCATTGCCACTCCCGTCTTTGTATATGTGGCATACCCGATTTTCCGTGCCGCATTCACCGCTCTCCGCAACCGAACCCTGTCCATGGATGTCATGTATGCGATGGGTACCGGGGTGGCATACGGCGCGAGTGTGCTTGGAACATTTGGGATTATCCTTACCCACGATTTCATGTTCTATGATACGGCGATCATGCTTGCTGCATTCCTCATGCTGGGCAGGTTCCTCGAAGGACGCGCCAAAGGCAGGACATCAGATGCTATCAGAAAGCTTGCAGGCCTCAGGGTGAAGAGCGCTATAGTACTCCGTAATGGAACCGAAACTGAGGTACCCCTCCAGGAAGTTATTGTCGGCGATCGGGTCATTGTCAGGCCCGGAGCAAAAGTGCCGGTTGACGGACGTGTCATCAATGGCGAGAGTTATATCGATGAATCAATGATTACCGGAGAATCCATACCGGTCTTCAAGAACCTAGGGAGCAGTGTTGTTGGTGGGACCTTGAATACCAACAGTGTACTCACGGTTGAAGCGGTGAAGGTAGGCCGGGATACGATGCTTGCCCAGATCATCCGTATGGTCGAGGATGCACAGGGTTCAAAACCACCGGTGCAGCGGATTGCTGATATTGCGGTGTCGTATTTTATTCCGGTAGTGCTCCTTATTGCTGCCGGTGCATTTCTCCTTTGGTACGCGGTGTTCCATTCAACCCTGATTTTTGCACTATCCGCACTCATTTCTGTTCTGGTGGTTGCCTGCCCCTGTGCACTGGGGCTTGCGACTCCGACAGCAGTTACGGTTGGTGTGGGGCGGGGTGCAGAGCTGGGTATTCTGATCCGGAATGGCGAAGCTCTTGAAACTGCGAAGGGTGTAACAACCATACTCTTCGACAAAACCGGGACACTCACCCGGGGAAAACCGGAAGTAACCGATCTTGTCACTGTCGGTATTCCTGAAGATCTCCTCCTTTCTATTGCTGCAAGTGTTGAGAAAGATTCCGAGCATCCCCTTGCGCAGGCAATTGTCAAAAGAGCCCAATCCCGCGGGATCAGGACTGAACCAATCCTGCAGATGAACACTCTTCCCGGAAAAGGTGTTATCGCTACCTACCTTGGAGAACAGGTTCTTGTCGGAAACCGATCTCTGATCTCAGATAATGGTGTTGAGATCCCGAAATCTCTCGAGAAGCAGATTGCATATCTCGAAGAGAAAGGAAAGACAACGATCATCATTGCCAGGGCAGGCAAACCTGCCGGAGTTATCGCGGTAGCTGATACTTTGAAAGATACCAGCCGCGAGGCTGTTTCCCGTTTGAAAGAAATGGGACTTGAGATCATCATGATAACCGGGGATAACCGGCGCACTGCAGATGCAGTAGCTCAGGATCTTGGCATCAACCGGGTAATAGCTGAAGTACTGCCCCAGGATAAGGAAGCCAAGGTAGCATCACTCCAGCAGGAAGGAAAAGTTGTTGCATTTGTCGGTGATGGGATCAATGATGCACCGGCCCTCGCAAAGGCTGATCTGGGGATAGCCCTTGGCAGCGGAACTGACGTGGCGATCGAGAGCGGGGATATCGTACTTATAAGGGATGATCTTCTTGATGTAGTGGCTGCACTCCAGCTCTCGAAAAAAGTGATGGGGCGGATCAAGGCAAACATATTCTGGGCATTTGCCTATAATGCTGCACTTATCCCGGTGGCGGCGGGATTACTATACCCTTCATTTGGGATCAGTTTCAGGCCAGAACTCGCAGCCCTTGCAATGGCGGTGAGCTCAGTTACGGTTGTTTCCCTGTCCCTGCTGTTGAAAAAGTATATACCTGATGTAAAAAAAAGGCAGATACCTGAGGTGTTGTATGGCAATCGATCCCATCTGTAAGATGACCGTTGACGAGAAGACTGCAAAATTTACCAGTGAATACAAGGGGAAGAAATATTATTTCTGTGCTCCGGGATGCAAGAAGAAGTTCGATGCAGACCCCCAGAAGTACGCGTGACCAAAACTACACGTTTCTCCGCGTAATGCAGGAAATATCCGAGGATTTCCCTTATTCTCCCCTTGTTTTGAGATAATGTTCATATAGGAACAGGCAGCAACATTTTCTGGATAAATCGTCCTGAATACAGGATAAGGGAACGGTCATGGCATTTTTCATCATCAGTCCTGAGATATATTCCTGGGTCATCCTTCCCCTCCTCATTTTCCTTGCCCGGATTGCGGATGTAAGCATGGAGACAATCCGGGTCATATACATCTCAAAAGGGATTAAATATCTCGCACCTATCATTGCCTTCTTCGAGATTGTGATCTGGTTGCTCGCCATGGAAGTGGTGATGAGCGATCTTTCGAATATCGCTAACTTCCTTGCCTATGCATTTGGTTTTGCCATGGGAACCTATATCGGGCTGGTTATCGAAGAGAAACTCTCGATCGGGATGGTCATTATGCGGATCATCACGACAAATGATTCCACTGATGAGATCATCGCCTTTTTGCAATCGGAAAATTATGGGATAACAAGCCTGGATGCCACCGGTTCCAGAGGAAATGTCAAGATGATAATCACTCTGATAAACCGCACTGATATCCCGGCAATTACTACCCATCTCCAGACAACCAACCCCCAGGCATTTTTTTCTATCGAGGATATACGATATGTTAACCAGGGAGTATTCAAACCCAAGAAACGCAACGCACTATCCGGCTGGTTTCATTCGATCACACTTTCCCGGAAAAAGAAATAATTTTTACTCCCATCGACCTTTTAGGATCACTTGGTATGCTTTAAGTGGATTTGTCACCAAGAGAGGTATTACTACTTTCTCACAATGAAAAAACGCGAGATCCTGGAGAGCTTCGATGAGAACAGAAATGCCTTTGTCAAAACCCATACGCAGGTTTCTTCATCATACCGAAGAAACACTCGATACCGAGATCTCTCTTCTCCGTCAGCCTGAAGCAGATCCGGGTGGAACGCTTGTTGACATTTATACCTATGATATAGAGCGCAATGTCATCATCTTCCCGGCACAATACGTGGGTCTCCTCAAGGATTTCATCATTGCAAAACAATGCACAAATCTGTTGATGAAAGGAGCTGCAGCTAAAAAATCGCGTTATCTTGTCTGTTCCTACACGGAGGAGTCCGTTTACAAAGGTATGCGCCAGGTGTATATCGATGCTCTCAAGGACGAGGCAAAAAAAGAGAAAAAACTTCCTGTCCAGAAACTCATCCAGATGCTCTTCATCCTTTTCTCCCATTTCAATGATGATATCAACGATCTCCCGTGGAATGCAATTACCAATGCCAGCGTCTATCATCGGATGCCAAAGATCAGAAAAACCCAACTCTATCATGTGATGAAGGAGAGTAAAAACGACATGGATGAAATGATGGAGCAGGAGACTATTGTTCCCCGCCGGTATTTTGTCCTGAACAAGGCAATGTTTTATGCCAGGGATATGTTTCTGGCAAAAACCCTTCCTGCCGATGAACTGATGCCGGTTCTCAACATCCCTCAGATGAAGAAATTTAACCATCTCGAAGTGAAGGAGATGCTGACTACCCGCTGGACCCATACTGCCTGGTACCAATCCAAAGTGTTTGGAGATAATATGCTGGAGATTATGGAAAAACCTCTTGGACCGGTCAAATGGAATGATCCCCCGACACTGGATTATTACTATGATCTTTACAAGGTCGGTGTCCTGCTGACGGACAGCCTTTTATCGTATATGACAATGAGAGACTGGTTTGTCTGGGAAGAACCAAAGCACCTTCTCACGGCACATGAGCACAAAGAAGAATACGAAAAAACTGCCCTGAAACGGATTTTTGGGGATCTCATTTCAGACACCTGGGGGGATTCATGATGCAGGAAACGCTTGGGGTGAGCATATGCCATTAAAAGAAGTTGTCGAACTTATCCGGAAGGGAAAAGCCCTTGCACGGCGGACGAAATACAAAGAAGCCATTGCCCACTTCGAAAAAGCAATCAGTCTTGATGCACGTTATCCTGAAAGCTGGTGTCAGAGAGGATCTGCATATATCGAAACCGGCAGATATAATGAAGGACTTGCTGATTGTGAAAAAGCAATATCCCTTGACCAGAATTATGAGGAAGCCTGGTCAAAAAAAGCGCTTGCGCTCTTCCATCTTGAACGGTTTGAGGATGCACTGGCTGCCAGTACCCGGGCATCAACCCTGAACGGTAACGATGTGACTGCCTGGTACATAAAAGGAGTTTGTCTCGATGAACTGGGTAAAAGCGATGAAGCACAGGAAGCATATGGCAAATCCCTGGAACTTGAGATTATCCTTGATATGGAAGCCGAGCAGAAGCGGATGAGAAAATAACTTCTTTAATCTCACTTTTAATTATCAGAGAATTAATTTCTTTAATTTCAGGCGTTTTCTGTCACTATGCGAAAGAATTATAAAAAGGAAAACCAATGAACGATCCATCGGGAGGAGTTACTATGCTTTCTAGGACAATGGAAGATGCCTTGAACACACAGGTAAACCGGGAGTTTTACTCGGCCTACCTCTATCTTGCAATGTCTGCATATTTTGAGACTGTCAGCATGAAAGGGTTCGCTCACTGGTTGCGTATCCAGTCAAAAGAAGAGCGGGAACACGGAGAAAAGATCTACGATTACATTATTGCCCGTGGCGGGAAGGTTAATCTGGGTGCGATCGAAGCCCCGAAAACCAAGTGGAGTTCCGCGGGAAAAGTATTCGAAGAAGTCTATGCTCATGAACAGAAAGTGACCGCGATGATCAACTCCCTGGTGGATCAGGCTATCAAGGAAAAAGATCACGCATCGTTCGAGATGCTCCAGTGGTTTGTCAAGGAACAGGTAGAGGAAGAAGCAAATGCCAGCGAGATCCTTGCACAGATCAAAATCGTCGGTGATGTGCCCGGGCACCTCTTTTATCTCGACCATCATCTCGGGAAAAGAGGATAATCTTTTTCCTTTTTTTAGTTATTTTCTGGTTTTTCACATAAACACTCCTATGCTAAGGACTCCTGGAAACAGTCAGGGGCCCCCATATTCCCATGTTTAATCCGACCGATGAATTCTACTACTTCGGACGAGAATACTCCTGCCAAAGGAGATGACAATCCATGAAGAGCCCTGTCTATTTTGCGTCCATACGAGCCTATTCGGATCACGAATCCACAACGGCAAAGGTGCAGCGGCTGTTTGATCGTGCTAGTTTTTCTGAACTTATCCGACCGCACGACAAGACTGCAATAAAACTCCATTTCGGAGAGGCGGGGAATGATGGGTTCATCAGCCCGGTATACGTCCGTCAGGTCGTGGAGAAAGTTAGAGAGTGCAGGGCCCTGCCATTCCTGACGGATACGAACACGCTGTACCTCGGCAGCAGATCGAACGCTGTTGAGCACATCGGAGTAGCAATCCTGCATGGGTTCGATTATGCCGTGGCCGGGGCACCGGTAATCATCGCGGATGGGCTGAACGGGAAACATGTAAAGAAAGTGGCAATCGGGAAGAAGCATTTTCGGGAGGTCTCTATTGCCGGGGACATTGCTGCTGCGGACAGCCTGCTAGTCCTAAGCCACTTCAAAGGCCATATTGTCTCCGGTTTCGGTGGAGCCATCAAGAACCTTGCCATGGGATGCGCACCCCCGGAAGGGAAACGTGCCCAGCACAATGCCCGACCGTTCACGATGCCGGAAAAATGCACTGGTTGTGCTACCTGTATGAAGGTCTGCCCGAAAGACGCGATAACCGTAAAAAAGAAGAAATCGGTCATCAACCAGGAACTCTGCATTGGCTGCTTTGAGTGTATGCATGTCTGCCCGGAGCATGCAATTGACATTGACTGGGAGACTGAGATCCCGCAGTTCATGGAACGGATGGTTGAGTACGCGTACGGTGCGATACAGGGAAAAGAGAACAAAGTCGGGTACATGAATTTCCTGATACGGATCACGCCAGACTGTGACTGCTTCCCGTTCAGCGATGCACCGATTGTTCCGGATATCGGGATTCTTGCATCAAGGGATCCCGTGGCGATCGATGCTGCAAGTTTCGACCTTGTAAATCAGCAGCAGGGGTTTACGGATTCACTCCTCACTACCCATCATCATGAAGGTGGAGACAAGTTCAAGGGAGTGCATATGCAGACTGATGGTTACCGGCAGTTACGATATGCTGAGGAGATTGGCATGGGAAATCGTTCCTACGAACTAGTTAAAATCTGATCTTGCTAAAAAAACCTTTTTTGAATGTAACAAAAATGTAGATTTTTAATTTTCACCATGGTTTTTCCACAAAACTAGGTGGAAATACACTTCCATCATCGAAAAAAACCAAAAGCGTTATAATGGGGTGGAAAGCAAGCGCTTATTAGTGAACAAGTTTTAAAATAATTTTGTGTGAGCAGAACCGTTCACTCAAGACAGTACCTTCGATCACGAAGGCTATACATAAATTTCCATGGAGTGTATTCATGAATCTTAGACAACCTAATGCTAACGAAGCAACAGGAACAGTCAACCGTTCACGGGATGTTGCGCCGTGCTCTGGTATCTGTACCCGCTGCCTTGATGGATGTAAAGGCAGCTGTGAGATCTGGTTATCCTCTTTCCGTGGCCGTGAAGTCCTTTATCCTGGCCCGTTTGGTGAGATCACCGCAGGCGCTGACAAGAACTACCCTATTGACTATTCACACCTCAATATCCAGGGATATGCAGAGGGAGCAAAGGGGCTTCCCGAAGGTACCGAGATCGGTCCGGACTCAGCGGTTTTCTCCTCCGTTGATACCGAGACCGAGTACGGCTGGGACAAGAAAGTCCAAATGAAGGTCCCGATCTTTACCGGTGCACTTGGATCAACTGAGATTGCACGGGCAAACTGGGAGCACTTCGCTGTCGGTGCAGCTATCTCTGGCATCACCCTTGTCTGTGGTGAAAATGTGTGCGGTATCGACCCGGGCCTGAAGCTTGACGCTAAGAAGAAGGTCAAGGAATCCCCTGAGATGGACCGCCGTATCAGCCTGTACAAAAAATTCCACAACAAGTATGGTGAGATCCTCGTTCAGATGAATGTCGAGGATACCCGCCTCGGTGTTGCCGAGTACGTGGCAAGCAAGCACAATCTCGACACCATTGAGCTCAAGTGGGGACAGGGAGCAAAGTGCATTGGCGGCGAGATCAAGGTCAAGACCCTTGAACGTGCCATCGAGCTTAAGAAGCGCGGTTATATCGTCCTACCCGACCCGACTGTCAAGGAGAACCAGGCTGCATTCAAGGCTGGTGCGATCAAGGAGTTCGAGCGCCACTCGCGCCTCGGCTTCGTTACCAAGGAAGGTTTCCTCGAGGAAATCGACCGGCTCCGCGATATTGGCTTTAAGCGTGTCACGTTAAAGACCGGTGCATACTCCATGGTCGAACTCGCAATGGCCCTCCGGTACTGTTCGGAAGCCAAGATCGACCTTCTGACCATCGACGGCGCACCTGGCGGTACCGGCATGAGCCCGTGGCCGATGATGAACGAATGGGGTATCCCGACGTTCTACCTGCAGGCACTCACCTACGAGTTCGCCCAGAAGCTCGAGAAGAAGGGCTATCGCGTCCCCGACCTCGCCATGGCTGGCGGTTTCTCCGATGAGCCCGGCGTCTTCAAGGCCCTCGCTATGGGCAGCCCGTACTTTAAGGCTGTCTGCATGGGCCGGGGCCTCATGATCCCCGGATTCGTTGGCAAAAATATCGAGAAGTGGATAAAGGAAGGCGACCTGCCCAAGTCCGTCTCCAAGTACGGCAACAATGTCAACGAGATCTTTGTCTGTTACGAGGAGCTTAAGGAAAAATACGGCACAAAGATGAAGGAGATCCCAATGGGCGCTGTTGGTGTCTACACCTATGCATCCAAGTTCCGCACTGGTCTCCAGCAGCTCATGGCAGGCAGCAGGAACTTCCGGCTCTCGACTATCACCCGCGATGATCTGATGGCACTCACCGAAGAAGCCGCAGGAGTCTCTGGCATCGAGTACGTTATGTCCGCACGGTATGACGAGGCTATGGGCCAGTTGCTCGACTGATCGCTGACATATCAGCCAGTTACGTCTGCGCCGGGAATCATCCCGGAAATTTTTTTATAAACGATTTAAACACTGAATTATTTGTTATTGTCAACAAGGTGCAATAAAAACCGGATATGACCTGGCTTGTATGTATCCAAAAAAGGTATTACGGGTAATCCAGAAGCACCCGGAGCTTTGTCTCGATATGTCCTGATACCGGGTAATAGCCAGGAGTGGTGAAAGTACCTGCACCTAGCGAGACTGCCTCTTCCAGATCATCATCCGATATCCCGTGTTTCTCATGGTTCACAACTTCGTGGAAGAATAGCTTCCCTGCACCGGGCACGATACGGCACAGGTTTGTCCTGTCATTCTGCGTCCGGACATAGTAATAGGACGATCCAATAAGCGAACGCTGGTAATCCTGGAGCTGCTCCAAGATCTCATCGTACGCGGGAACCGATGCATCCGGCATGATATACCGCGGCAAGGGCTCGATACTGGCGGTTTTTTTGACGCTCGGCATTTTTCCCCTCGTTTTCTCTGTCCCATTCCTGTTGACTGAACAGGTCTGGTGTACGAAGGAAATTATGTTCCCATGAATTTATATGTTTCTATTATATGAACAATCCTCAAATTTAGTAATATCCCATGAATTACCTAGTATCGGGGCAGATTGTTATCTACTATTACCACAGAAATTCTTTACACTTATCATGATCCCGTGGCTCAATTCCAATTTCAGGCATTTCAAGCCAAACGCGGCAATAGCCATCAATGCCACGCGGCACATGAACAAGATCGAGCGGAGGAAACTATTCTCACCGGATATCGAGCCCATGAGAACAGCTGAGGGCCGGTGGTTTGAAGCAATTGTGTATGAGATGTTTCTGGACATCTCGAAAAAATCTGATACCATCAAATACCTTGCAATGAAAGGGGCCGATGCTCCGCAACGGCGTGAGGACGTCAGACTTGGCCAGAACGGGCTCTTCTATTCCAAGTACGGCGACATCACCGTCCGCGGCAACGGGCAGGACCTTGCCGAGTTCGATATGCTGCTCGTGGATTCAGACAACCATGTGGCGTTCGCTGAAGTTGTCACATCCCCATCGGATTTGAAGGAGTTTGAAGTGGAAATTGCCTACAAGAAGAGACTTCTTGGCTATCTTTACGGCCAGAAAATTACTCCATTCCTGCTTGTTTCTTCCTTCGATCTCTCCAATTATTCTGTAGTAAAACGCCTTGCAAAGGACAGGACCAACGCGATAATCCATACCAGTTCCTGCGAAGAGATTAAATCCCTGGTTAAACACTACCGTCCGCGGATCATCTATAATCTCCCGGAAAACCATCCAAAACTCATCCGGGCAACGGACATCCGGATGAAACAACCATTTGATTACAAATCTTATCACGATGAAGTTAAAAACCGGCTCTTCCTGGAGATCAGCCGCACACCCGGGCGTATCAATCCAGAGATCACCGGCCCGACAAACGTGCTTGTCAAAAAAATCCTGTACGGGGGTTTATTCCCACCCGCGATAAAAGCCGTCTGCGATACCTACGGCATGACCGTGAAAGGAAAGAAGATCACAATGGAAGAGTTCCCCAGATTATATTCCAAGGCAATTATAGCCACGGACCTTCCCCATTATGAACTGATCATCTATCTCCGCTCGAAGCAGAAGAAGGAGTACCATAAACTGATCCAGATGAAAGACGGGCATTTCAAATTCGAGCGCCCGACACCTCCCAAAGTGGGTTTTTTCCTCTGGCTTGATTCTATCCAGCCCACCTTGGGCGCACAGATCAGTCTCCAGGTTCTCGACGCGTTCACGATTCACGAACGCCCAAAAGTAAAAAAAATAGAATAATTATACCTCGGTTTCCCCGGTACGGATCCGGATTGCCCTTTCAACGGGGATGACAAAGATCTTGCCATCGCCAATTTTGCCAGTCCTCGATGATTCGGAGATGGTACTGATGAGGGTCTCGACATCGCTGTCCCTGACCACGATCTCGATCTGGACCTTGGGCAGGAGATCAACGGTCATGAGTCCCCCACGGTACTCAAGGGAGATCCCTTTCTGCTCTCCGCGTCCCTTAACCTCGGTGATGGTCATACCATTGAATCCCTTGTCTTCGAGTGCTTTTTTGACAAACTCGAACCGTTCCGGTTTAATGACTGCTTTTACCAGTTTCATTGTTCATCTCCTCTTTAGCAGCGCTCTCCATGCTGCGAGATATCTAGGCCGACATACTCTTCCTCTTCTGTGACCCGCAGGCCAATAGTCTTGTCGATTACAACAGCCAGGATATAGGTTACGACGAATGCGTAGATAACAGCTGCGAAAGCACCTGCTGCATTGGCAACGAACTGGTGCACGTTCCCATCGATAAGACCAGATGCACCATTGACTGCTGCCACCGCGAAGATACCGGTTGCGAGTGCGCCCCAGAGGCCACCCATGCCGTGGATAGCCCAGGCATCGAGGCTCTCGTCAAGACCTGACCGGATCCGCCAGAGCATGATGCCATAGCAGACTATACCACCAACTGCACCGATAAGAATTGCGGCCATCGGGGTCACATACCCCGCCCCGGGGGTAATGGCAACAAGACCGGCAACGGCCCCGCTGACAAAACCCAGCGAACTCGGCTTGCCGTTGATCCAGCTCACAAGGAGCCATGCCATTGCCCCGGCTGCCGCTGCAGTATTCGTAGTAACGAATGCGCTTGCTGCGAGGCCGTTTGCTGCTACTGCACTGCCGGCATTGAATCCAAACCAGCCGAACCAGAGGAGTGCTGCACCAAGGATGGTCAGAGGGATGTTGTTGGGCTCCATCACATACTTGCCAAATCCGACACGTTTGCCAATGACCAGAGCAAGGGCCAGTGCTGCAAATCCGGAGCTGATGTGGACGACAGTACCCCCGGCGAAATCCAGTGCGCCGAACTGGGCTGCCCAACCACCGCCCCAAACCCAGTGGGCCAGCGGATCATAGACGATGGTTGTCCAGATGAGTGCAAACACGAGGTACGCACTGAACTTGACGCGCTCAGCAATACCGGATGTTACTATCGCCATGGTCACGGTTGCAAAGACCAGCTGGAAGACCATGTAGAGTAAACCGGGAATAGCCGAACTGTACGATCCGGGATCCATACCCACATTGTTCAATCCCAGGTACTGCAGGTCCCCAATGAACCAGTTAAGCGAACTCGCGGGGTCATTACCGAAAGCCAGCGAATACCCGATCACGACCCACTGGATGCTGACCAGTGCAAAGGCGACGAACGACAGGGTGATCATGGAGATCAGATTTTTCCTGCGAACAAGTCCCCCATAGAAGAATCCCACCGCTGGCGTCATGATCATGACAAGCGCCGTTGAGGCAAGGATCCATGCTGTTGCTCCAGAATCTATAGCCATTCAATTCACCTTAAATTTAGTTTTCATTGTTTCTCTTGTTCTTAATTCATTCCCAATCAGACTGGTTCAGGACAAGAACTCTGATAAACATCTGCCGGATGAAAAGTCCGGTACGCAATTTTCAGAGGTTTCGTTTTCCATTCCCATTTTTTCTGTTTCAATGTTGTAAGATTGTACAGTTGTTGGAAGGAAGTTGTATTCCTACATTTATAAATTTAACTAATAAAACATTATTCAGCAAACATAAACAAAGTTGGAGTGATGGTCGAATGAATAATCATTGAATCGCAGAAAGCAGCCAGAATTTTTTAGTTTTTTTAAAAAAAAAGAGGCCGGGAGATAAATCAGGAGCGATAGACCTTCAACATTATGCCCGTTCACCATGCTGGCAGATATCGAGGCCGACATACTCCTCATCTTCGGTAACGCGGAGTCCGATCGTGCGATCGATCACAGTACCGATGACGTAGGTTGCAATGAATGCGTAGCCTAGAGCGGCAAATGCTCCTATGGCGTTTACTAGGAACTGGTGTGAATTTCCTTCAATCAAACCGGAAAATCCCCCTATTGCAACTGCCGCAAAGATGCCGGTTGCAAGCGTTCCCCACAAACCACCCATGCCATGGATTGCCCACGCATCCAGACTCTCGTCCAGGGTCTTTCGAATGCGGATGAGCATCATGTAATAGCATAATATCCCGGCCACTATCCCAATAAACACTGCGACAAGGGGCGTAACAAAACCGGCGGCCGGTGTAATTGCCACCATGCCGGCAATTGCGCCGCTCACCATCCCCAGGGAACTGGGCTTGCCACGGTACCAGCTCGCAAACATCCATGCGAGTGCACCGGCAGCAGCGGCGGAGTTCGTATTGACAAACGCAACAATGGCACTGTTGTTGAGGGCAAGGGCACTTCCGGCATTAAATCCAAACCAGCCAAACCAGAGGAGCGCAGCACCGAGCAGGGCAATCGGGATATTATGAGGTTCAAGCGAGTAATCCCCAAAACCGGCTCGTTTCCCGATAACCAGAGCAAGAGCGAGTGCAGCAAAACCCGAACAGATCTCCACAACAGTTCCACCGGCAAAATCGATTAGCCCCATCTGCTGGGCCCAGCCTCCCCCCCATGCCCAGTGGGCAAGCGGGCAATAGACGACCGTGAGCCAGACAAGTGTGAAGATAATATAGGACGAGAGTTTGATCCGTTCCGCAACCGCTGAAGTTACGATCGTTATGGTCACGGCAGCAAAGAAGAGCTGGAATGCCATGAAGACCATGGGCGGGTAGGTGCCGGCTCCCGCATCCGCGCTCACTCCGGAAAGCCCCATGTAATTCAGGTTCCCGATAATCCCCCCCACATCAGGACCGAATGCAAGCGAATACCCGATCAGTATCCACTGGACACTTGCAAGGGCAAGACTCACAAAGGAGAGAGCAATCATCGAGATAAAATTCTTTTTCCGCACCAGTCCGCCATAAAAAAGGCCGACTCCCGGGGTCATCAGCATGACCAGTACCGCTGAGACCAACAGCCAGCATGTAACGCCTGTATCCATCGCCATTGTAATCACCGTTATTTATTGATTTTTTTGCCGCGATCGATCTGCTTCTCATCGTATGGGCGCGATCAGAACGACAGTATAACAAGAACGCCCTTCGTGCGTACTCTTCATACTCCCTTCTCGCAAGCCCACTGACAAGTATGCAGAACGATCGATCGACCGTTACGGGATTACAAGTCCGAACATCGACGATTATTCTTGTGAAGTATTCCTGAAATTTTTTTTAAAAATTAGTAGGTTGCCAGGTACCTGTCCAGCTCCCACGGGTGGACCGCGAGACGGAAGGCATCGGTCTCCATTTCAGCAATGCGGGTGAGGTTGCTCACTACGTGCTCGCCGAGCGTGTTGCAGATGACCTCGTCCTTGAGAAGTGCTGCATTCGCTTCGGCAAGGCTGGCCGGGAGCATCTCGACCTTGAGCCTCTTGCGGTCTTTCGCGTTGAGGTGGTAGATGTTGGTGTTGGTCGACTCCGGTGGCATGATCTTGTTCTTGATACCATCCATGCCAGCTGCAAGCATGCAGGCAAAGGTAAGGTACGGGTTGCACATCGGGTCGGGGCTGCGGAATTCTGCACGGGTGCTGTTGCCACGGGCAGCGGGAACCCGGACGAGCGCCGAGCGGTTGGCTGCACTCCAGGCAAGGTAACAGGGGGCTTCGTAGCCGGGAACAAGACGCTTGTAGGAGTTGATGGTCGGGTTGGCTACGCGGGTGATTGCCTTTGCGTGCTTGAGGAGACCCCCGATATAGTAGAGACAGGTATCTGAGAGCTGCAGTTCGGCGTTCGCATCAAAGAAAGCATTCTTGCCGTTCTTTGAAAGCGATCCGTGAGTGTGCATACCGCTTCCGTTGATACCGGCAATCGGCTTTGCCATGAAGGATGCGTGAAGGCCGTACTGCAGAGCAATCGACTTGGTCGCAAACTTGAATGTGATGACACGGTCTGCAGTGGTGAGTGCGTCACCATACTTGAAATCGATCTCGTGCTGGCTGTCAGCGACTTCGTGGTGCGAGGCTTCAATCTCAAAGCCCATCTCACTCAGGGCAAGGACGACGTCCCTCCGGACATCTTCAGCTGAGTCCGTAGGTGCGAGATCAAAGTAGGCCCCGTGGTCCTCAAACTCAGTGGTAGGTACGCCATCATACATCTTGAAGAGGAAAAACTCAAGTTCAGGTCCGGTATTGAAAGTATAACCCATCTTTGCGGCTTCAGCCATTGTCTTGCGCAGGATGTAACGGGGATCTCCTTCAAAGGACTTGTTGCCGTACGTCTGGACATCGCAGATGAACCTTGCAACCTTTCCTTCCTGGGGTCTCCACGGGAGAACCGCGTAGGTTGCGGGGTCGGGTTTGAGGATCATGTCGGATTCTTCGATCCTGGCAAACCCTTCAATGGAAGACCCATCAAACCAGATCCCTTCGGTGAGCGCTTTCTCAGCTTGGATGGCAGGGATCGAGACGTTTTTCGGCATCCCCTGGATATCCGTGAACTGAAGGCGGATGAATTTTACCCCGTCCGCCTCAATTTTCTTGAGCATCTTCGTTACGTCTGCTGACATAATGGAAGAAAGGTTCCACCCAATCCTATTTATATGTATTTTACGTACATTATTGAGCGAATGCTCATATCCAATTTCAAGAAATGATTACTGTAATGGATCAACGTTCTCTGTGATAATATGTGTGGTATTATTGGTGTAATTGACAGGCGCCGCCAGTGCATGGACGGCACTAAAATAAAAGAAGCCCTCGCCTCTATGGACGAGCGCGGGAGCGGTGAAGGAGCCGGATATGTTGCATACGGTATATATCCGGATTACAAGGATTATTACGCATTGCATGTCTTCTTTGACAACATCCGCGAGAACAAGATTCCGCTGGACAACCTGCTGGAGAAATGGGGAACGATCGTTCACGATGAACAGATCAAGACCTATGAACAGCCCAATATCCGCAAGGTCCACACACCCTGGCGTTACTTCTTCCGGCCTGACCGGAGCCTGATGCCCAAGAGTACCACACCGGACGAGGACATCATCACCTACCTTGTCATGAAAGTGAACAGCGAGCGGAACGGGGCGCTCATCTTCTCGTCCGGAAAGAACCTCGGGGTCTTCAAGGCCGCCGGCTGGCCGGAGGATGTTGCAAACTTCTACCGGATCCAGGATTACAAGGGCTACCTCTGGCTCGCCCACAACCGTTACCCGACCAACACGGCCGGCTGGTGGGGAGGCGCCCACCCGTTCAACCTCCTGAACTGGAGTGTTGTCCACAACGGGGAGATCACATCATATGGTACCAACCGCAGGTACATCGAAAGTTATGGGTACAAATGCACAATGTTCACGGACACCGAAGTTGTGGCGTACCTTGTCGACCTTCTCGTAAGAAAACATGGTCTTTCTGAGAAGATGGCTGTACGGGCACTAGCCCCCCCATTCTGGGAAGAGATCGACCGGATGCCGGCAAAAGAACAGGAACTCAACCGGGCAATTCGACTCACGTACGGTTCTGCGCTCATGAACGGGCCGTTTGCCATCTGTGTGGCGAATGAGAACGCCCTTGTCGGATTCACGGACCGTATTAAGCTCCGCCCTCTCGTCACCGGGGAGAACGGGGATCGACTCTTCATTTCTAGTGAAGAAGCCGCGATACGGAGAATTGATCCTGATGTCGGCAACATCGCAATGCCAAAAGCCGGTGAACCGGTTATCGGGAGGGTATACTCATGAGCATAGGGAGCATCCCCCTGAAATTCAAAGTCAGGATCGATCCCGAGCGGTGTATGAACTGCGGGCGATGTATCGAGAACTGCTCGTATGGCGTATACCGAAAGGAGGGAGACACTATACGTATCAACTCCCGGAACTGTGTAGCTTGTCACCGCTGCATCGCTTTCTGCCCCCGGGATGCCATCGATATTGAAGAGAAACCCAACGATTACCGGAGTCACCCGGTCTGGACGCGGGAGGTTCGTGAAGCGGTCTTCAACCAGGCAAAGACCGGAAAGATCATTCTTGCCGGCATGGGCAATGCCCTGCCATACCCTATCATCTTCGACCGGCTTGTCCTCGACGCTTGTCAGGTCACAAATCCGAGCATCGATCCGCTCCGCGAGCCGATGGAGCTCCGCACGTATATTGGCAAGAAACCCTCATCGCTTAAGCTGAAACAACTGTCCAACGGAGAGGTTGAGCTTCAGACCAAACTTACTCCCAACCTCCAGATCGAGACCCCGATCATGATCGGGCACATGAGTTACGGCGCCATCAGCCTGAATGCCCAGACGGCTCTCGCGAAAGCTGTCAGCAGGATTGGTACGTTCATGGGCACCGGGGAAGGCGGTCTCCATGAGTCGCTCTATCCTTACCAGAACCACATGATCGTTCAGGTGGCATCCGGCCGGTTTGGTGTTGACATCAACTACCTTGAACGGGGAGCAGCTATCGAGATCAAGATCGGGCAGGGAGCAAAGCCGGGTATCGGAGGTCACCTACCGGGCGAGAAGGTCTGTGCAGATGTCTCCTGCACCCGCATGATCCCGGAGGGGAGCGATGCAATCAGTCCTGCGCCCCATCACGACATCTACAGTATTGAGGATCTGAAGCAGCTTGTCCGCAGCCTCAAGGAAGCAACCGAGTGGAAAAAACCCGTCTTTGTAAAGATCGCCGCGGTCCACAATTCTGCTGCGATCGCTGCAGGTATTGCAAGGTCCGGCGCCGATGCGGTTGTCGTCGATGGTTTCCGGGGAGGAACCGGTGCTGCACCGCGGGTATTCCGTGACCATGTCGGTATACCGGTTGAAGCGGCGATTGCAAGTGTTGATGCAAAACTCCGCCAGCAGGGGATACGGAACGAAGTTTCGATCATCGCAAGCGGCGGCATCCGCGAGAGTGCGGATGTGGCCAAGATCATCTGCCTTGGTGCCGATGCTGTCTACATTGGGACATCAGCACTCGTTGCTATGGGCTGCAGGGTCTGCGGAACCTGTTACCGGGGTACCTGTGCATGGGGGATAGCCACCCAGAAACCCGAGCTTGTCCAGCGCCTTGATCCCGAGACCAATGCAGTTCAGGTCGAGAACCTTATCCATGGCTGGACGCTGGAGCTCGCGGAACTCATGGGTGCAGCAGGCATCAACAGTATCGAGAGCCTGCGGGGCAACCGTGACCGTCTCAGGGGATATATGCTGGATCAGGGATTGCTGGACGTTCTCGATGTAAAGACTGTGGGGGCATGAGCATGAAAGCGCTCCATATTGACGCAAAAGACCTCCATTACACCCCCCTCAACCAGCAGATCCGTGCCGCTGTTGCCAGCGGGACAAAGGAAATCGTCATCGACAATGTCCTTGGCCAGCGGTTCATCGGTGACGGGCTGCGGGGAGCAGATGTAACCATAACTGTCAACGGAGTTCCGGGGGGTGACCTTGCCATGTTCATGAGCGGCCCGACCATCATCGTCAATGGCAATGCCGACCATGCCCCGGGCAACACGATGGACAAGGGAAAAGTGATCATCCACGGCAGCGCAGGCGATGCGGTCGCCCACAGCATGCGGGGCGGCAGGGTGTATGTCCGGGACAACATCGGTTACCGCGGTGGTATCCACATGAAACAGTACCTGGAGAAACGCCCTATCCTGGTTGTCGGTGGAGCTGCCCGGGCTTTCCTGGGAGAGTACATGGCGGGGGGCCTCCTGATTGTTCTTGGCTTGAATGGCGTTGAACCAATAAGCGAACGGGGTGTCGGCAGCGGGATCCATGGCGGCGAGATCATTGTCCGCGGAATGGTGGACCCCCAATATCTTGGCGTGGGTGCGAAACAGCAGCCCATCACCGAAGAACAGAAAGCAAGTATCCGGCCTGTTCTTGAGGATTTTGCCAAGGCATTTGGTATCGATTCCGCCCCCCTCATCAAAGCGGATTACTCGACGATCATGCCGGCAAGCGCACGCCCGTTTGCCAACAAGTACACGTGGGAGTGAGAGTCATGGCAACCAAAAGTTATCTGGATCTGAAATCCGAAGTCTGGGATACCGGTATCTGCTCCGGTTGCGGCGCCTGTGTTGCAGTCTGCCCGGCAGATGCGATCTCTTTTGCCGAGGGCGAGATGGTGACAAGTCCCATGAGCAACGGGTACTGCAAGCAGGCAACCGACAACGTTCCCTGCGGAGCCTGTTATTCCGTCTGTCCCCGCATAACCGACCAGCCCCAGGAGGAGCTTGGCAGTTATCTGGAACTTGTCCCGGCAAAAGCAGCGTTTGATATACCGAAAAAGCAGAGTGGCGGTGCTGTCACGGCAATCCTTGCCAACGCTCTGGATGAGGGACTGATCGATGCCGTTGTTACCGTAACAGAAGACCGCTGGACCCTGCGGCCGTCATCGGTCATCATCACAAAGTCTGATGTCCTCATCCAGCATGCCGGGAGCCGGTACAGCTGGTGGGTTCCTCTGCTGGCCTCGCTCAAGACTGCAGTAATCGAGAAGAAATGTATGAGGATCGCCGTTGTCGGGGTTCCCTGTGTAGTTCAGGCTCTTGCACGGATACGGGCCAGCGATAACGACCTTCTGAAACCGTACGCCAGAGCCATCCGCCTCATCATCGGGTTGTTCTGCACCGAGACCTTTGATTACACCGCGCTCGTTCACGGAAAACTCCGGAGCCAGTACCAGCTCGAGGCTCATGAGATCCGCAAGATGGATGTCAGGGGAAAACTCGAGATCCTGAAAAATGATGGCACCACAACCATTGTCCCGCTCGCAGAACTGGAAACCTGTATCCGGAAAGGCTGCCATGTCTGTACCGATCTCACCGCGGTTCTCTCAGACATTTCTGCCGGATCAGTTGGAACCCCGTCCGGAACGACCACGCTTGTCATCAGAACCCCGGTGGGAAAAGGTTTTGTTGACAGTGCAGTCAGGAGTAAGAAACTGACCATTGGCACCAGTGTTGACGAAGCGGCCATACGGAAACTTGCCGCTTCCAAAATCAGGAAAAATTCCCGGAAGTAAACGGATATCCTTACTTTCTTTTTTATTCAATTGTGACTTGAATAATTCCCTTTCTGGTAAAAAGTTAAGGTATTTTGTGTTGTGCAGGATTTGTGCCTTTTTCGTGACGCATAAGCGGGGAACAGCGGTTGAAAAAGCCGGCTATGAATGAAGAGAAGACCGGGCTCCAGCACTCCCTGCCCTCCCACACTTTCCACCCCGCTTCAAGAGACTGCTTCACGTGTTTCCCAAGACTCACCTGCAGAAGACCATCAGACTTGAGCAGGTTGCCGGCATTCCGGAACTCCCGCAGGACTTCCGTCTCGTACCTCCCGTTTTCTATATATGGGCCCGGAAGGGTAGACGAAACGTGTTTGGAGCGGAACTTTTCTGCATTGATCCGGTTCCAGACCGGGGGGCCGATATGGCTCCGGATGGCCGGCAGTTCAGACACAAGAAGCTCTACAAGGATCATGCATTCCTCGCGTTCCATCCGGTAATGGGCATGGTGCACAGGAAACCCGTTCCTCACGAGATGTTCACAGAGTCCGGTCGTGCTGCGTTTGAGTTGCGGGACAACAATCTCCTCAATAAACGGGGGTGTGGTAAACGTGATCGCGTACAATGTTGTTCCACGCTGGTCGAGCAGTTCTCCCAGCTCGTCACGGGTCAGCGAGGAGGGTTTTGGTAGTTCGAAAAATGTTGCACCTGGAGATTCCAGGTAGCCCCTAGAAAGTTCCACGAACTCCGCCATTCGATCAATGGATACCGCTGCAGCAACGTTCCGCCTCGGATCCACCGGATCGATCATAACCAGCGGTTCATCGAACTCCTTTGCCACATGCTCTTCAAGGTCAATAATTGTCTGCGGTTTCCATTCCGCAGCAGCCTTCAACAGCGGGGTAAAACCGCCATAATGAAGAATGAGTAGTTCACAGAGATACCCGGAAAACCCTTCGGTCATCTGGTCGGAGCCGTAAATCCCCCCTACCTTAGCGAACCGCTTAAGGAGGAGCACATCATCGATCAGACCGTTGATCTTCTCCGTGATATAGCGGGTGTGAAAAGGTGTACGATCGACAGCGCTCTGGATTCGTGCTGCACTGTCAACCTTGTAACAGGGAACAAGATCTACATCCACATCATCAATGGTTGCGTTGATGTAGGGGTGTTCGGCATATTTCTCATGATACTGATCGGTAAATGCTGCAGCAATGCTCCGTGCAAGGGCAAGGCCTTCTGCTTCAAGTGCTTCCCGTGGCAGCGATGCATCAAACAGCATGAACACATCAAGGTCACGATCTCCCCGCACCCATGTGTGGCGTGCTATGGAGCCCACGATCATTCCTTCAGCTTTGCCGGTTTTTGCAATAGATTCAAGAAGTTTTTTCCCAAGATTACAAATGTGCTCCCGCTCCTGCTGGGTAGGACGGAGATCTGAGAGGACCCTCTCTTCCAAAGGAAGCCTGTTCACCATTTCACCTCAAGCAGATCTTCATATACAGGTCCTCGGGGAGTCAGAGAGCTCTTCTTCAGTTTCAGGCTGCTGATCTGGCAGCTTCCAAAGACCTTACCTTCCAGTTCCTGCAGAGCCGTAAAGAGTGAAGGATCTGCGATTTTAACCCGTGCAACCGTTGCGTGAGGTGTGAACCTGCGGGTTTCCGGTTCAATGCCAAGCGGGGCGAGGACAGTATCAAGAGCGAGGGCCAGTTGCTGTCCATGTCCCCCGTCATCAACTGAACACCACACCGTTTGCGGCCGTTTCCTGTTATTTACGGTTACTTCCCCGGCATGAATAGTGAATGGCTTGAAAGGAACATGCCGCAATGCTTCCATGATTACCGGTAGTTGCCTGGTATCCACTTCCCCAAGAAACTTTACGGTTACATGAATGAGATCCGTATTGACGAAGGTAAGCCTCGCAGAACATGAACGGAGAGTATCCTGTGCTTCGGCAAGCCGGCTCCTTATTTCCCCGGATAATTCGAGCGCAACAAATACCCTGACCATTACCGTACTATTGTTCTATTCATCTACTAATGGTAATCGCTCTTTTCTACGGCAAGCCGGAATGCACAAACCATGATTTTTTTATTCACATACTGCTAATTGGATAGATGACAGAGTGAGGGTGTTTTTTGTGCCAGAGAATCCGGAACTGATCGTCTATTCGCTTGAATTTTGCCCGCATTGTGACACACTGAAGAGTTTTTTGAAAAAGGAGGGCTATACGTTCACAGAACGCGATCTCTCTTCGGCCGAATCACTCACCGAACTCAGGCTCAACGGGGTCTTCGTCAATGAAGCTCCTGTACTCCAGAAGGAGTCGGATTTCTATACAACTGCGGATCTTTTTCCCGCAGGCAACTTTGATGGAGAGCAGATAAAAAAGCTGATATCGGGTGGATGATGGCGCGCCGGGAAACCAAGCAACTGACCTTTGAGGGAATTACTGTTCCGGCCCTTCCGTACGTCCGGACAACGGACGGGCATATCATTGACTGGGATCGTAATCGCATTGTCCGCCAGATTGTTGAGGAGACCAAGCTTGTTGAAACGTTCTATGGATATGAAGGTGCTACCGAGGCGATTGCCCAGGATATTGCAATTGAGGTAGAAAACCGTATCAAAAACATGGGTCTTAAATCCCTCTCCGGTCCGCTCATCCGGGAGATTGTCAATATCACCCTTCTCGAGCGGGGAATGGTACAGTACCGGAACGTCTCAACCCGGGTGGGTACACCGGTCTTCGATGCACATCTCATCGATGTTGGCAGAGGCTTTGAAGCTCATGATAATGCCAACCTGCAGGAGAATGCCGAGACTTCGCATAAGAAAAAGGCAGACAAGATCTCAAAAGAGCAGTATCTCCTCCAGCTCCCGCCGGATCTTGCCGATCATCACCTTTCCGGGGAGATGCATATCCACGACCTCGAATATTTCGGCACCCGTCCGTTCTGCCAGGACTGGGATCTCCGTTATTTCTTCTACTATGGCCTGATGCCGGATGGGAATGGCACAAAAGCATCGGTTGCAGGCCCGGCAAAACGTGCTGAGGTTGCCATCCTGCATGCCGTCAAGGCACTCGGTTCTGCCCAGACAAACTTTGCCGGAGGCCAGGGATACTATAATTTCCTCACGTTCCTTGCACCCTTCATGGAAGGGATGCCCTATGAGGAGATCAAACAGATGGTCCAGATGTTTGTATACGAGATGACACAGATGATGGTTGCCCGTGGCGGCCAGCTGGTTTTTTCGTCCATCCAGTTATCTCCGGGAGTACCTACCCTCTGGCAGAACAAACCCTGTGTTTATAAGGGCAAGGTCTGGGATGGCAAATCTGCACCATCAAGAACTTATGGCGAATTCGAGCGCGAGGTTCGTCTTCTCTTCAAGGCACTCATGGAAGTGATGCTCGAAGGCGATTACTGGGGCAAACCCTTCAATTTCCCCAAACCGGAGATCTCTATCGAGCCGGACTTCATGACCGAACGGGAGGATTTCAATAAAAAGAATCCTGACCTTCCCACGTACAGGGAATTGTACCTGATGACCTTTGAACTTGCCTCGAAGTTCGGAACCCCCTATTATGACAACCAGCTCCCTGCATACCGGGGTGCAGGTAAGGGTATCTCCTGTTACCAGTGCTGCGCTTACCAGTTCTCGACCGTTGCTGATGAAGACTCCGACTTTGACAAGAAACTCATTTTCGATGAAGGACGGCATTTCTCCATGGGCTCGTGGCAGGTTGTTTCAGTGAACTGTCCCCGGGCAGCCTATAACGCAGAAGGAGATGATGCACGTCTCTTTTCTGAACTCAAGAAGCTCATGGATGTGGCAGTCGAGATCTTCAAGATCAAGCGCCGGTGGATGGATCTGATCCGGGCAAACAGCCGGATGCCGTTTGCCATGCAGCGCCCTAAGGATCCCAACACCGGGGAGCGGGGGGCAATCGCTGTGGATCTCGAAGGACTTGTCTATACCATTGGTGTCGTCGGTGTCAACGAGATGGTCCAGCACCATACCGGTAAACAGCTCCATGAATCAAGAGAGGCATTCAGGCTTGCCATCCGTGCTATGACGGAAATGGAACTCTATGGAAGAGAGCTGAGCAAGAAATTTAACATGACCATTGCCCTTGCACGAACTCCTGCCGAAACCACCGGGCAGCGCTTCGCGGTTGCCGACCTGCTTGACCGGCGTTACCATGCTTTCGCAAAGGCAGTAATCAAGGGGGATGTTGATGAAGGTCTTGCAAAACTGGGTAAAAGCCGGGACCTCCCCATTTATTACACGAACGGTACCCACGTTGCACCGGGGGCAGATATCCCCCTGACCAAACGGATGGAGATTGAGCATGTATTCTTCCCCATTGTCGATGGAGGCAATATCTTCCATATCTGGCTCGGGGAAGCGCGGCCGGATCCCCGGGGTCTCATGGATATGGCAATGAACCTGTGCCGGAACACGCAGATTGGATATTTTGCGTTCACCCGCGACATCACGGTCTCACTCCGTCAGTTCCACGAGATGCGGGATAATAAAAAGGCGATATCGGACTGGGTCCCGGCGGATTTGCCAATCCGGGCATAAGTGCAGATGGGGAATTTGCCCCTTTTATGAGATTTGGGAGAGTAACGGGCTATGGGAAACCGGTTCTGTACTTCGTGCGGTTCAGCACTTTCAGAAGGAGTGAAATTCTGTGAATACTGCGGAAGCCCCGTTGACCGGAAAGATGAGCTTCCTGAATCGCTTTCAGAATCTCCTGAAGCATTGGCAACCCCAGTAACGGGGTCCTCAAAGAAAAATACTGTCCGGCTTATTGGCTGCATTATTGGGGCTCTTGTCATTGCAGCAGTACTGGCCATAATCGTTCTGCCAGGTTTTTCACCGGAACCAATTCTCACAAGGCAGGGGCAGAACCTTTCGGTGGAGATAACCCCTCTTCCGGTTGCTGAAACGATAATACCCGTTACGACAGCCCCGACCAAGGTTCCTGATCCGTTTCCCGGCGCGCTTAAGATTTCCGATAAATTTCCCTTTGGATCCGGCGAGCTTGCCAGTGAAGGCACCATATACCGGGTCTGGCTGAATGATACATATCAGTGGCATAACGATATGGATAATAAATATTACATTCAGCATCCCAGAACCGGGACCAAGTACCTGTTCCTTTTTGTCAATGTCTTCAACAACGGTACAACCCGTGTCTGGCCACCAACATCCAGTAACATCAGGGTGTATAACGATGGCATCTGGTATGCCCCGGACACCGTTCATTACCTCCCGGACAAGGCATTGGATCGCAAATCAACCCCAATCGAAGTAAAAGAGATCCAGTATTATTCCAAGTTATTCGGTTCGGAATACGTGGAGGATTTTGGATATTCTCATGGCAGCCAGACTGCGTACCTCTACCCGGGAAAGAGCAATGCAATCGACGGGTATATTGTCTATGAAGTTCCGGCATCCCTGACCCTTGACCAGACCTATGCCCGTATAGAGTTCAATGGGAAGGATGTAGCCGTCTGGAAGTTGGGATAGCCGGGTCCCGTTCCTGACTTTTTATTATTATTCTCGGCATCTCATACGATATCAAATAAATCGAACCATGCCTGTTCTTTCCAGGAAAGGTGAGGTGCTCTTTTTGCAGCAGGGGATATATGGTAAAACAACCCCCAGCCAGAAATCTCAACTCCTGGAGATAAAATATGACAGTGGATTTCCCGAATGCACATTTCTGTAATAGTTTTTTTAAACCTGTAAAGAGAAATTGAACAAACACTGTTCAGACAGGATCCGCCTTTTTTAACGAGATATCCATTATCCCATGGCGAATCCGGTAGAAGCTGTGGATTCGGTCAATCGGATTATCGAGCACAATTGTGGTAATCCGATCATCAACACAGATCCTGACACAATTCGTATCAATATCTGCAAAGGCCGCCGTCTTTGTATCCGGGGGGAGAGCTGCTGTGATAAATACCTGATCGCCGGCCTCAACAACCTCATATGGGATCTCCCCATCTTCCGGTTGTACGCCCCCACGGATAACCTCCGGGTCATCGAAAGGGTGGCGGGTTATGATGGTATATCCAACGATGCGGGCATTCTGGCTGTCAGGCATATTCCTTACAAGGTCTTCAACAATCTTTGACAGATTATTAAATATGTCATCGTAGGGACCGTTCGGATTATTCTGCATGAATACCTCGAAGCATGAACCGTTCATTCTCCTGTGCCACGATTCCCGACCGCTCGCATCGTTTCAGGATATCCACCAGCTCTTTTTTCGGCAGTGAGGTTGCCTGTTCAAGCTCAGGCATGGTCAGGGATTCGTGAGAGAGAGCTATGATTACGGTTATCTCTCGTTCGCTCTTGAATAAATCCTTATGGTTGTGGGCAATATCATTGATCCTTATCTCGATATCATGATTGATCTCTTCGAGGTTTGCAAGGATCTGGTCATGGGAGCGGATCATCCGGCCGAGCATGGCAACCGATTTTTTCAGCCGTTCATTCTTCTCATTCGATTCCGTGTCTGCACCACTGATGATCCGAATCTCCTTGAGACTGACATCAATAAGGATGTCATTTGCAAGAAAGTAGTATTTTCTGCGCCGTTCATCCATCTGGCAGGCAAGGATGGTCTCCCTTTCCATCATCTGAAGATGGTCGATAACTGCTTTGGGCGAAAGCATGAGCGTGTCAGAGATCTCAGTAACAAAGCAGGGCTTCTGCCGGAGCAGCTCAATTATCCTTCTCCGGTTGCGATTCCCGAGAATGTCGAGGAGGCGGGCAACCTCAGCAGCTTCACTCATCCTTACGTAATGTTAGTGCAGAACTTTTAAAGGGTTTTTCCCTTTGTTTCGTCCGTCCCTGAAGAAGCGTTTACAATTACCGGAATTTACCCGGGGGAATAAGGATAACGAATCGGACTCCCCCGTCAGGCTCACCGGTTTCACTGATCGTGATTCCGGTGAATGTAAAGAGCTCCCGGATCAGGAAGAGACCCTGCCAGGTTTTTGGCGATTCCTCGAAGATGAAGATCTTCTGTTTATCCAGAATGGGGATACCAGGGCCATTATCCTCATACACCAGCGCAAGATTCAGCCCGTCCTGGTAAGAATGCAGCCGTATCCAGAAGAGGCGTTTACCCCCGTAATTGAAAGAATTCAGGAGCAGGGTTAAAAATATCCGTGGCAGGAATGGATCAGCGAATATTTCGAGATCTCCCAGATCTGCCTTAATGTCCACATCATTTTCAGGTAACTGGTCGACAGCATTGAAAAACGACTCCTGTACTTTTTGCCACTTGGGGGATGTCATCCCCCTGTCCTGAAGGCTGCGCATAAACGAGATCTGGTTCCGGATCAATTCCACGGAAATGATGGTCTTATCAAAAAATGCCTGTATCGCTTCCGGTGTTGTCATGAGCTGCGCCCGTTCGAGCGATTCCATAATCACCGAGAGATGATCGAGAATATCGTGCCGGGTGATGCTGAAAAGAAGATTGGTCTTGATGTGGATCGCTTCTTCTGTCAGATCCTCGGCAATACCCAGCATGAATCTCTCGGTCTTTGTTGAACTGAAGATAGGTACAATAATCATATGGATGATCCGGTCGCCCTGCCCCCTGATGGAGATGGTCTTGGTGCTCATGGAAATGTGGTTGAGACGGGCTTCACAGTCTTCTTTCTCAATCTGGGCAACAACTTCTCTGGAGAAAAGTTCGCGGTCGGTTTTCCCGGTTACTTCCCCTGCATACTTTCCGAACAATCCCTCGCTCGCCTTGTTCCAGTAAACGTAACGGCCATCATCCACATTCTTCATGAAAACTGCCACAGGCAACTGGTCGATCATCTCCTGTTTGAAGATCTCGTCGTCTTTTGCTTTCATAAATGCCGTTTTGAGCGAATCAACCATCCTGTTGGTACTCCTCTCAAGGATCTGGAATTCCCTGACATCTGAACTTCCGATCCGGTGATCAAGATCCCCGCTGGCAATTTTTTCCACATCAGCAACTATTCCTGTTACAGAATGTGTCAGTCTCCTGGACACGAGGAATGCAAGAATACCCCCGAGAATGATCACGGACAGGAAAATAAGGAGATGGAAAAGTATGAGGTTACGGAGAGATTCCTGCATCAGGCCTGTATTGTACGTGATCTCAATGATACGGCTTGGGTCTGAACCGTACTTTTCATCCTTGAGCTCGATAAACAGGTATCGCAGGGTCCGGGATGAATCGGGGCAGGTGACTTCGAGGTCAGACCGGGTCCGTATCGTTTCAGCAAGATATTTCCGTACCTCCGGCTCGGGACGGCTGCCATTGCTGACATATCGCCCGAGAGTGTTGAAGACTCTGTATTGTTCAACATACGGATTTGCAAAGGCGATATTTTTAATATTTTTATGGGCATCCAGTTTGGCATTCGTTGAATCGAATGATGGCCCTGCCAGCCCCAGCTCGAGGACATATTTATGATCCGCTGTCGGCATGTACGCGAATTTCCGGTACTGGCCTGCCCCAAGGAGTTCATGAACCACGCGATCCGGGAAGAATCCTTCGGAATTGCGTATTTTTGTGAGGTACTCATAAAAATAGGGTATTTGTTTGAAATCCATGCCGAGTTCCGGGGTGTAGGTTGTTCCAACGATGACCCCGTATTCGTTAATTACATATATGTCAAACCCCTCGCCAAGATCTGTCTTTATTGACATCAGGTCCATCCGGGTTGGATTACCGCCGGATCGTTCATATTCTTCTTTGACCGCCAACAGTCCGCCCTGCATCCGGTCGTTTATACTGTTATCAACAATGTTCTGGGCAGTATCGGTAAGACGGAAAGCTTCCTCGATATTCTGTTCGGTCTGGATCTGGAGATAATACGCTTCAGTATCAAAATTATTCTTGGTTACTACGTAATCGTTTACCGTTAGAAGCACCCCAATGGAGATTACCGGGATGAGCATGAGGAGAAGGATATAGTGGGAGAGCGGCCAGCTTTTCTTGACAGGGGTATCCTTCAGATTCATGACATTACCGGAATAAGGTGCATATACGATATTTTTCAATCCCTAACGGATTATTCTTAACAACCCGCCCGGATTCTGATAAAACATACAGTTTTTGAAAGTATGCCAGTATTACTTCCATTCATCCAGCAGCCGAAATCAAACGGAGCAGTCCATGAAAAACACACAACCTTGTTTTATCTCATTTTTATATCGGTTCAGAGAATTAAAATACTATCATTTATCATCCGGGATTTGGGAGCAATTTCTTATCCTGTCCGTAGTCATGGAAAAAAGTGAGTATGGAGCGCCGTCACTGCAGTGCTTCAAGAATAGCTTCTTTGACTTTCTCATCCGGCTCTGCTGCCAGAGCTGCCCGCAGAGCTTCGGTGGTTCTCTCTCCCCCAATTGCCCCGAGTGCCCGGACGGTCATCATCCGTACATAACGGTTCTCGTCTTTGAGGAGGATAATCATCGGTTCAACGGCATCGGAGTCGCCCACTTCGCGAAGGCCTTTTGCAGCCATGTACCTGACGTGGTCACGGTTATCCTTGAGTCCCTGAATAAGAGGTTTGACTGCTTTCTCATCAGCAATCCTGCCAAGAGCTTCCGCTGCACGGTAGCGGGTCTCCCACTTGGGCTCTTTCATGGCAGTCGAGAGAGGTTCTATAGCCGCCTGCCCGATTGCTGACAGGGCCAGTGTTGCCTGTTCCCGTACGGATTTGTCAAAGTCGCCGAGGGCCGCGATAAGCGGCTGGATCGCACGGGGGTTCCGGGCTTTTCCAAGAAGGTACGCAGCATACTGGCGTACTTTGGGGTCAGTGCTGTCCATCAGACGCTGGACAAGCCCTTCGAGCCCGAGTTTCTCCATTTCATCGGCACCATCAGGTTTTTCGGGAATGTTAAGTTCGGACATAGTATCTCCATGAAATATCTTTTGTTTTCTTATATAATGCATGCCAATGCAGTATTCCGGGATCGGGACTATCCATGAGTGATGGATTTTAATAAATTCCCATATTGCCGGCAGTTTTATCAAACAACTGGGCCACTGCAAGAACTTCTTGTGCAACCGACTGAGGCAGATATTCCCGAATCAGGATACGGCGGTATGTGTCCCTGAGCAACGAAACACATTCACCAAGCTCTGCCTGATTCTTACTCTCCAGACGAAACCCTGGAAAACCGGAAGAATTCTGTATTCCGGCAACATTATGGCCAACAACAAGCACCAGCTCCTCAACAGCGTTCGTATCAACCCCGTGCAACTGAAGGCTGAGATTCAGTCGTGCAGCCCGGTTCAGCACGTCCCGGGCATCATCAGATGTGATATCCGGGTGACCATCATGCCGTCCGGCATACCGGCTCTTACGACATGATGGGACGAACTCTAGGGAAGCGATATGAATCGACTGGCAAGCCTGTTCGATACCGGCACCATCCTGTGCAGACATCGCTTGTTCAAGATCATTACGCATGGTCGTGCTCTCCGTAAATTTTTCCTGTGTTTTGGAAGTCTCATATGGATATCCCTTTAACCGGATGAGATCCCATTGCCTGTGTACAACCCTCTCTTTTACTCCGGGAAGGATCTTCAGAGAAGCAAACAGGAGCCGTGGGATCTTCTTGGGCATTATGCATCACACCAGTTCATGGAAGAATACCTTCCTTCCACAGAACTCTGATCAGAATGTGCGAAGGAGTGCACTTATATTCATGAAATTCTTCAGGTTCGATTATTGAACCTCCGGGTTATACTATCCGGGGGAATAATGACAAAAATTTCCAAATCCTTAAATAACTGCCAATATTTTCGCAGTTTTCGCTTTATTTTTATATTTTCTGCGTGGATGTCTTGTATATGAACCACAAAGTCATTGCACTTCTCGCGATGGTGATTATCACTCTCGCATCGGCAGGTTGTATGGGGCTTCCTGCAACCTCCACCAGCCAGGGTGTATCCAGCAAGGAGGTTGTCCTGATTGGCGAGTCGGGAAACCATGTTTCAGATGCCCGCGTAAGCTGGTCTGCTGGTACAGCTGCCCCTATGGCGGTTCCGACACCGGCCCCCGCCGGATCAGGTCAGGGAAATACCGGTATAGATACAAAGATCATCAAAACCGCGTACCTGACCCTGGAAGTAAAAGATATACCGGGAGCCGTGGAGAATCTCAAAGCCCTTGCCACTGCTGAAGGTGGATATCTGTCTTCAACCAGTGTCTCGAAAAATTACAACAATCTCCTGACCGGGACGGTTGTCCTGCGAATCCCGCAGGCTAATTTCGAGAATACGCTCACCGGCGTGAAGGCGCTTGGAACGGTCAGGTCTGCGTCAACCCAGGGGGAAGACGTTACTGAGCAATACGTAGACCTCCAGGCGCAGAGAACCTCCTACCAGAACCAGCTCGCCCAGTACAATGCCATTATGAAGCAGAGTACCAAGGTGGAAGATATCATCAAGGTCCAGGAACAGATTGACCGTGTCCAGACCGAGCTCAACCGGCTCGATGGACGGCTGAAATATCTCAACAGCCGTGTGGATTTTTCCACGATTACCGTAAATCTCCAGGAGCCTGAACCGGTCGGTGGCGACACCGGACATAATTTCATTTCCACAATCAACGAAGGGATTGCCGGGTTTTTTGGCATGATAGACGCCATCATTATCCTCCTCTTCACACTCCTCCCGCTCATTATCGTTGGCGGGGCAGGTTACGGGATCTACCGGTATTACCGGAAGAAAAACCCGGTTTTAGAAAAAAGTGAGATAAAAGAGAAATAAATTTTATTTTCCCTGCTGTTTCTGTTCTTCGAGAAGGATCCGGATACGGGTCAGTTCATCGAGAATTCTCTGGCTGGTTGTTCCAGGATGGTTCTTTTCCCCTCCGGTTCCGCCACCCCCCTGGGTAGTCTCGCGGACCATTGACCGGATAAACTCCCGCATCTCCTCGGCTTTCTCAACCCCTTCGATCTTTATTTCCGATGCCACCTGGCCGGAATATCCCGCCGTCTGGATGGCAATCGTTGAGATACCCAGTATGCGCATCACCGGGCCCTGCCGGAGATCCAGGTTGGTGATCCGGTTATAGGGCACAATTCCCGTTGTCCTGAACCAGATACCGCGTTTCCAGTTTATCTCATCATTGCGGAGCTCATACCACATGCTTTCGTAATACAGGAATATCCAGGCAAGGCAGATGACCACGATCGCCATGATGACGATACCGCAGAGGATGAGGAGGTTTTGGCTTATACCGCTTGTAAGGGCAATCGGGAAAAACGAGCAGCAGAGAATAAGCAGGATGAACAGGATGCAGTTCACCGCCAGGCTGGTCTTCAGTGCCGCAGAGGGTTTGAATGGTTTGTTCAAGGGAAATTCCAGGTTTGATCTCATTATAACCAACCGGAAGAGTATCCGTTCCGTGAATATTAAAAAATGGGGGAAGTCTCTTTCTATCAGGATGCTTTTGTCGTAGTTGTTACCGTGGCATTTGCTGCAGCAGTTGTTTTCTGTGCTGTTGTCGCCGCAGTTGTTGCAGCGGCTGCCGCGGAAGCACTGGTAACCGGGGCTTTTGCTACTCCGGTAGTTACATCAACGGCAAGAGCCACTTTACCAAAACCGGCACTCGTAGCGCCTTTAGTGAGAAGTTTTCCGTCTTTGTAGATCTCAACAACGAGTTCATGCCGGGTAGAGCCGTCTTTCTTCTCAATAGTTGCCTGGATTGGCCCGGTGGCGTTCTCTATCAAGTACACCCGATCTCCTGAGCCGGTGACTGATTGAAGGTTGGCAGGAAGCCCATACGAACCTTTGAAACCACCAAGATAACTGATATGCAACTGGACTCCCGTTGGGGGAATTACGGCCTGTGTTGTTTCCACACTTATCGGTGTCCAGGACGTCTGAACTGAGGGATTCGTCTGGCCCGAAGAACTGGTAGTAACCGGAGTGGGGGAGGCAGGTGATGAATTCACACCGGGATTGTCTGATGGGGTGGATGACAATATCCCGCTATTCGAGAGCATGGGATAAACAAAGACTGCACCAGCCACGATCACGATAAGGATAATCACAACCGCTACTGCTGCAAGGATAATCTTCTTCCCCGGCCCGCCCCCGCCACCCCGGCGTTGTTTTGAAGGTCCCGGGGCCGCCGGTGAGGGCAAATCGCTCTTTGGGGCTGCTGAGCGTGCTTTTGAGGAGAAGAGACGGGGAATAAAACCCTGTTTCTGAGGCTTCTTTGAAGATGCGGGGGCGGGGGATTTGCGGGGGATTTGGCTGGAATCCTGGTCTGCAGTTCCTGGTGATGCACGTACCGGAGGACGGACTGGCGCCTCGCGGGGAGCAACCCTGACCGCATCAAGCGGGGGGGAAGTTGCGGGGGGAGCAGCAGGAGTCGGGCCTGCATATGGTGATGGTGCGGGAGGAACGATGGGAGCACCGCAGCGGTTACAGAATACAGAATCAACCGATACCCGGTTACCGCAGCGGTTACAGAAAAAATTTACCGGTGCTGCGGCAGTGTCGGGGGTAGCAGGAAGCGGAGCAGGGATCCCATATTGAGGATCATATTGTGCCGCACCTGCACTTTCAACAATTCGTTTTTTCGGGGTGATAATACCTTCATTCCGTGCCGGCACCTGATATCCGGGGGCATCCGGAGAGCCGGCAGGAGGGGCACGGGGCATGTAGTAACCGAGGAGCTGAATCCACTCATCCCGTTCCTTGATACGGTTTCCACCGGCATCGCGGGAGAAGGTAAGAACCATCTGCCGGGTCTCATTGTTGCTCCCGGCAACATAAATAGCAAGAGTCGGGTCCCGGATTGCATTCTCCCCGGGTACAATCTGCCTGATGGTAGAAAGGGGAATATCTTTTGTTGGAAGCACATTCCGGGCCTGATCGACAAGAATAATACGCCGGTCGGTCAGGATACCTTCGAACGGGATTGACTTGACATTGACTCCCCCCGTCCGTATAAGGATTTTTTCATCGCTGCGAAAAACTGGATCACCCATAAAAATCCCACGCAAATATCTCTCTGCTACTGGTTGTCACTCTCCCCACAAAAAGATATTTATTAAAAAATATATGCCTTTTTCACCGTTATTTTAAAAAAAGGTAAAATCTCCGGGGTATTTTGTGAGTGCCTGAAGGTTATTTGATGAATGTCAGGGAATCCGGCAATGCGCCATTCCGGGCAAGAACCTCACGGAACTGTTGTGATGCAAGCATCCGGGACTTTATCTCGGAAGATATGGTAATACCGCATTCCCGGGAGTGCGGGTCATCAGGATTACAATCGCATAAGTCACCGGCCAGTCCGGTATCGAAGATGTTCTTGATGATATGGTTCTGGACAAAGGTGAGCTCTGCCATCATCTGTTGCCCGGGTATATTTGAGGATGCAAAAGAGAGCCGGATAGCATCTTCGAGCGGGTGAGGGAATCCCTCCACGGATAACTTGACATAGCACTCGATCTCAAAGCGTCCATTCTCGATCTTCTTGATTGCAGAGTGTTCGATACTCATCATCAGGACCCGGTCGGCAGGGATCAGGTGGATGTGATGATCCTTGTCAAGCATTGCAATGCTGTTTTTTCCCATATCATTCACCGTTGCAGAAAGTCTGCCGGGAGAGGTTATAGTATTTTTGCAGGAATTGTATAACCCGAACCATCCATCAATAATTTAAAGCCCTTCCGCTATGGTGTACGATATGGCAGAAGGGTACAAGACCGACTTCATTCTCCTTGTTGTCATAGTTGGTATAGCCATATCTCCCGGCTGCCTGTCTGCGGTTATTGGTACTCCCCCTTCATATAACGTGCCGGAGACGGTGACGCCCTCTCCTGTAATCCCTGCAGGGACCCAGACGGTTGCAGAGATGGCACTTGCTCCGGAGGATTTGCCGGCAGTCTATTTCCTGAAAGACCGGTCAGTGATTGCATATGATGAAACCGGTCAGCTCGCCCGCGAGCTCGGATGGATGCAGGGATACCGGGTTGTTTATTTCCGATTGAATCATGACAGCGATGACATTACCGGTGTACGGCAGGTAATTGGGATCTATCCCCCTCAGAATATAAACCGGGTGTTCGCGATCGAGAAAGACGCTCTTCTTGAACCTTCGAACGGTACAACACGGTATGAAATTCCTTTCCCGAAGATCGGGAACAACAGCATTGCGATCAGAGTGATCGAGCCGGGAAATTCCCGGGATCTTATCGTATATTCCGTGCTCTTTACCAAGAATAATGTCTGCGAACAGATTACCATGGGCGGTACTGCAACCGATTACGAGATCCTTAAGAGCATAGGTATGCGGGCTGCAGATAAGATCCGCTGACATTTATTTTTGCACGGATCCCGATCTGCCCGTCACTCTAATGGCGAAAATACCGGTTTTCCCCTTATGAACTTCCCAAGGTATGACCGGATCCGTTACAGGATCATATGTCAATATCGCGCGATAAGGTTACGAGCATGAACAAGATACCATAACTGTACATCTCGCAGTTGCGAGATATGATGGGGCTGCCATGACATTCAATTGCCGCCAGTGCGGGAACTGCTGCATGTATCTCGGGGATTATATTGTGATCGAACGCCAGACCGGACAGTTCACATTTGAATGTGAATGTGTTTCAACCGGAACACCGTTTACTGCCGATGTGGATGAAGATAAGCGTCTGGTTTTTTCAGATTTCTCGTTCCCGCAGGAGCACCCGACAGCCTGCCGTTTTCTGAGGCCTGACGGTGACCGTATCCGGTGCACGATCCACCGCGACAGCCCTGCACAATGCAAGTTCTACCGGTGCGTTGTGATGCGGATTTTTGATAACACGGGGATACCGCTCGGATATATAACCGGTGCACTGGCCCTGCACTCAGACGATCCGGAACTTCGTTTGGTCTGGGAAGATGTGGAGCAGAGAAGACCGAAAACTGATGCAGAAGCCGAGCCATGGATTGAGACGAACCTCAGAAAAAAAGGGTACCGTGTGGAATAACCTTTTTTGGCACTGTTTTCCCAGAATCACAGGTTCTTGCTGAAATGCTCACCCCCATAACCGGGGAACGTGGGTTCTGGGAATTCCCAGAAAAAGGTTAAATAATATTGGTGGGAGGAACCGGTGTTGTGTGGACGCTGGCTACATTTACCATGAGATAAAGTGCCAGCAGGATTAGGATGAGAAGCGGAATCATGACCGCGATGATCATGACAAGAAGTGCTTTTCCCGAACTTACCTCCTGGAGTTCGCGGATGCCGAGGATCTCAAGAACGATTGCCCAGAGCGAGAAGAAGAACCCGATAACCGGGATCCAGCTGAAGAGGAGGCTTGGCGTCATGCCATAGAGGACTGCCCTCACAGTAGCAAGAAATCCCCTGCGGCCGCCGACAGCAAAAACCCAGAGATGAATCCATGCACTGATAACAAGCGCCCAGACAAGACCCCCTACAAGGACAACGATGAAGATCACTGCCGGCAGGAATGCGCCAAACGAGGGAAGATACTCCCCGAACCGCCCGAGGAAGCCGATCCCGAGAGCCGTTATCGCAGATGTTAAAACCGCATCAATGGCAAGGAGCGCAATAAAATAGGTAAGGATCGTCTGGGGTGTATCTTCACGGGATGCCCTGAAGGTCTCAACAGGATTGAAAAGGAAACCTTTAATCTTATCGAAAACGGTGTTCAGCATTACGGAAACGTTCAACAGGAAAGTATATAGAATCATCATTTTTCAGGTATCCGGGCAGCGGCAGTACTCCTGCGGGTACTCTCCGGAAACCGGACTTCAGAATTAGGATTTGCGGGGCTCTCTGCTGCCAGCACCCCCGGGATCAGATCATCGGATAGCAGGTTCTCTCTGTCGGATTCGTTCAACAACGCTTTTATGTTCTGGCCGTGATGATTCGTCTATGAGGTGGCACTCGTTTCATATCATCGCCCTCATCCTTGCAGCGGTAATATGTGCTGCAGCGTGTACCGGAACGTCCACAAAGACAGAGAATATCAGCATCATAACCCCGGAGGCAGCTGCAACACCCGCTCCGGGCAGCAGGATCACCCCGCAGGATCTTACAACTATTGTGGAGAATGCGAGGGATTATGCCAGAAATAACGGCAAAGAGAAATCCATTGAAGTTTTCAACGATCCAAACGGCTCTTTTGTTCAAAACGGGATCTATATCTTTGCTGAAAACTATAACGGCACTGCGCTTGCCGAACCTTTCGAGCACGAGATTGTCGGGACCAATATCCGGAACATGACCGACCGGTATGGTGTCCACCTGGTGAAGAACCTTGAAGAAACGGGCAGGTACGGGATCGGGTTTGTCAGTTATGATTACCCGAATCCTGAAGATAACAAGGAGATCAGGCCGAAACTATCGGTTGTTGCTGATGTTGACGGTACCTACTATGTCGGGGCAGGGGCGTATGCCGGGTCGGGTATGGTCTACCCCTCCACAGGAATCGGCCCGGCTACCCGCACGTATACCGTAGCCGGCCTGAAGGAATTCGTCTGGGAAGCAGTGTCATACGCAAAAGCAAACGGGATGCAGAGATCCCTTGCGGTGTTCAATGATCCCCGGGGACCGTTTGCTGACGGGGAACTGACAATCATGGCGGTGGACTATAATGGAACGGTTCTTGCAAGTTCCCTCACGCCTGATATTGCGAATCACCATATCAACCTGATCAACTACCACGACCCTGACGGCATAACCACTATCCGGGAAATGCGGGACCTTGCCCGGCAGGGAGGCGGTTTCTCGTATACCGTTGCCGCCGTCACGAGGAACAATAGAACGTACTATGCCCCGAAGATCGACTATGCCGAACCCGTTGATGACACATACTGGGTTTTCTCAGGCATCATTGTCCCGGAATACGAACAGCTCCGGGAGGGAAACCTTACCGGGATTGCGATCAGGAACCACACCCGCACTGAACTGTACGATTTGGTCAACCGCGCTGTGGTGTACGCAAAAACCAACGGGAAGGAGCGGTCACTTGCCGCTATCAACAACCCGGACGGGCAGTTTGTATCGGGAGATCTCTCTGTATGGGCTGAGGATTTCAACGGGGTCGTCCTTGCCGACCCGTTCTGGAAAGACGGGATTGGGAAGAACTGGATGAATTTCACCGATCCCTATGGTGCACAACCCACGGTTGTCAATATCAATGCAATCAAAAGCGGGACCGGCTTTACCCGGGCCATGTTCCCGGATACCGGGGCCGGTGGAAAAAAACCGATCCCGAAACTGATGTATGGAGAAGCAGTTGACGATACCTGGTGGATTGCCGGCGGGATCTATGGGTTGCAGGTTGTCTGACCAGAACCAATCTTGATTTATTTGGTATTCATTGAAGAGAAGTGATCCGGATTTCATGTCAGATTCAATAAATTAAACAATCCAGATCAGCTGCCCGGCAGGGGGGGGTAATGCATGATTACTTCATGTCATACGCCATATAATATGATGGTGAATCGTTCAACAGAATAAAAATTCTGGGTTTTTCCGGTCACCAGGACGAATTATGGAAAAAATCACCTACGAAACTCCCGAAGTCTTTGTGGCTTCCCCCACCCACATCGATATTCTCCAGGCAGTTGCGGATAAACAGGGCTGCCACATCAGTCATGTTGTCCACACCCTCCAGTCCGCCCACAGCGAGAGCAGCGTCCGGTCCGCGGTCCGGGTCCTCCTCTCCAAACGCTACCTTGATGGTGGAAAATCAAGCAGCGAGATTGTACTCCGGCTCACGTCACGGGGCCGTCTTCTCCTCCAGCCGGCAGCAACCTGCTAATCTTTTTTTCATTATCGGGTTCGTGATACAGGGCCCTGTTTCCAGGATCTTATGGTTTGTTGATGCCTGATGGGATCTTTCAGACTGCAAAATCCCCCTGGGATTATTATCCGCTTCAGGCAGCGGTCGGATCCCGGCGATGCCGATAAATCATGAGGAAAAGGATTTCGAGGATTAAGAAAACCTTAAAAAAACGTAGTGACGCCCAGGTCGGAATTCGAATCCGAGTCGATTGCGTGACAGGCAATCATGATAGGCCACTACACTACCTGGGCATTTTTACAGTAATCCCGCCTCCCAGATTCGAACCGGGGACATCGCGGTAGCCGCGCAGTTACCTCAATCGGTAAACCATACTACAGCCGCGCACTCTACCAGGCTGAGTTAAGGCGGGGCACTGCGCTACTAATGTATGGCAAGTTTCCTATTAAACATATCGTAAGACTTCCGGTTTCCGCCCCGAAAAATCCGCGGATTTGTTCGTGGTGCAGCGATTGTTTAAATAATTCGCATACACATTTAGTTGTATGGCTACTCGCAAGGATTTTGCGGGGGATCGTCTTCTTCACCGATAGCGCAGCTCGTGAAGAAGTGACTGTTTTTGACACGACATTACGTGACGGAGAACAGACCCCCGGTATTGCATTTACTTTTGAACAGAAAATTGAGATTGCCCGCCAGCTCTCCGCAATCGGCGTACATGCGATAGAGGCAGGGTTCCCTGCATCTTCGAAAGCCGAGAAAGAGACGGTAACGGCTATTAAAAAACTCGGACTTGAGTCGAAGATCTGCGGGCTTGCCCGCTCCGTGAAAGCCGATGTGGATACCTGCCTTGACTGCAATGTCGACATGGTACATGTCTTCATCCCGACTTCGGATATCCAGCGGGAGAACACGATCAACAAGTCGAGAAAGGAAGTGCTCGAGATCACGGCTGATATCATCGGCTACATCCGCAAGCGCTCCGATCTCTGCATGTTCTCCGCCATGGACGCCACCAGGACGGACTGGGACTACCTCATTGAGGTGTTCCGGACCGCAGCGGATGCCGGCGCCACGATCATCAATGTACCCGATACGGTGGGAGTCATCTCGCCGTCGGCAATGAAGACCCTGATCACCCGCATCAACAGAGATGTCAGGTGCCCGATTGATGTCCACTGCCACAACGACTTCGGCCTCGCGGTGGCCAACACCATTGCGGCAGTCGAAGCCGGGGCCTCGCAGGTACAGGTGACCGTCAACGGGCTCGGGGAACGGGCCGGCAATGCCGACCTTGCCCAGACCGTGATGATCATGGAGTCGATGTACCGGATAAAGACCGGGATTGCAAAGGCGCGTCTCGTCGAAACCTCCCGCCTTGTCTCCCGGTTCTCCGGAATCGGCATCCCGCCGACCCAGCCGGTTGTTGGCGAGAATGTCTTCTCTCACGAGAGCGGCATCCACTCGCATGGCGTAATCCAGAACTCGGCCACCTTCGAACCGGGCATCATGACCCCGGAAATGGTGGGGCACCGCCGCAGGCTTACTCTCGGCAAGCACGTTGGCCGGCACGCGGTCCAGCAGATGCTCCGGGATGTCCGTATTGAACCGGACGGCACCCAGCTGGATGCCATTGTCGAGAAGGTCAAGGCTGTTGCAAACAAGGGAAAACGGGTCACCGATGCAGACCTGTATGAAATTGCCGAATCCATCATGGGCATTGAGCTCAACCACAAGACCCTCGAACTCCATGACATTGCTATCATGACTGGCAACCACGTCATCCCGACTGCCAGTGTAAAAGCAATGGTGAACGGTAAGGAGCATGTCTTCTCTTCAGTCGGGAACGGACCCGTGGATGCGGCCCTGAATGCGATCCTCGGGATCACCCCCTCGAAACTCCAGCTCAAGGAGTTCAACATCGAGGCAATCTCGGGCGGCTCGGACGCAATGTGCCACGTGACCATTGCAGTGGAGGACGAGCACGGCAAGATCTTCGATGCAAGCGGGAGCGGCGATGATATCGTGCTCTCATCGGTTGAGGCGCTCGTGAACGCGATCAACCTGATCAACCGGGCTTAACGGCCCTCCACCTTTTATCTGCTTCTGCAAGTAACTCCCGTTCCTCCTCATTCGCCCGGCACGGGTGGAAAATGGATTTGTTAATAGGGCCGTGTGATTACTACCCAATGCCGGCTAAAAATCGGGGGAGAGAAAACCGGGTATTTTTCCGAAATAAAATAATTATAATTTCATCAGGTTTGAATTCCGGATCTGCACCAGAATACCCAGTGCTGTCTCGTACCCGCAGAGCGAAGCCCGTACTGAGAGCCTGTCGATCACCTCATCGGTAGACGCAAGATAACGTTTTGTGAAACCGCCGTTCCGATCAGCGGAATCGAGGAGATTATCGATCCTGTCGCAGAGCTTGACCAGCGTTGCCTCGGGAGGAGCCTCAACAATCCGCCCGAGACTATCGGAGAGCCGTGCGCCCTTCTTTTTAATAGTATTCTTTTTTGTCATGGCGTCGACAATAGCGGCAATATCCTTCCGGTCATCAGGTGGAAGTGGGAGATTGTCAATCAGGGTATCGGTCTTCAGGATCCATTCGGGGGAACAGTCCTCATAGACATCGTGGAGCCAGGCTGCGATTATCGCAACATGCGATCCATTGAATGTGCCGACGAGTCCTGCCACACGGGCCGGGTGGGTGATGTAGGGGGTTCTCCGGTCTTTCCTCATCTGTCCTTTGTGGGCGCGGGAAGCATGGTCTGCAGCAGTCTTGATGACAAGGAGCCGGTGGGCCGGGTTCACTGTCAGAAAGTCTGCCAGGGGACTCATAACAGGACTGGTATCCGGTATACGATGAGTGTTTGGGTTTATTGCGGGGCCGGAATGAAAAAAATTATGCTGCAGTCGGGGAGCCCTTGCCCTCGATTGCCGCCTTGAGCTGTGCCTGCATCTGCTCGAACTTGCCCTGGAGCATCTTCTCCTGCTTCTCAAGGGACTTGATCCGGAGTTCGAGGGTCTCGACCTTCTCGGTCAGTTTTGCCACAACAACTTCTTTCTTCTTCTGCATCATGACCGTCCCGACGCTCATGTACATGACCGCGTCCTCAGCGGAATCGCTGATCTCTTCCTCTGCCCTCTTTGCCTCGCGGACGGCCATCTCGTACTGGGCCTTCTGCTGGAGGATGGTCTGGAGCTGCTGCTGGATCTGCTGGAGCATGGCAAGCTGGTTCTGCATCTTGGGTGAAATGTTGTTCATATCAAACTCCT
>JBAZQF010000009.1:0-111157 GCA_041645355.1 Methanoregula sp. | reverse complement strand
TAGGGCCTGGATTCGTGTCTCAGAATCCATCTCCGGGCTCTTGCTCCCACAACCCGTACCGATTACAGGCTTGTTGGGCCGTTACCCCAACAACAACCTAATCGGCCGCAGACCCATCCTACGGCGGCGGACCTTTCAACTACAAAGCATTCCAGCATTCATAGCCTATGGGGTATTATCCCCAGTTTCCCGGGGTTATCCCCCACCGTAGGTTAGATTGTCCACGTGTTACTGAGCAGTATGCCGAGGTCTTGCACCTCTCGACTCGCATGGCTTAATCGAACTCCGATAGCAGTGGCCTCTGGCAGGATCAACCAGAATTCATCATTAAATACGCACACTATCTGAACTGTTCTAAGGAATTAGCGGTTACTAAACAAATTTCCGCTTTGCCAGTATCAACGTCAGAACCAACATCGGTCAAGCCGATTATCGTTGGATCTCCATCAAAGAGATTGTGTTATCGTTTCGTCGTGTTGCCTGATTGAACACGGGCTTATAACGTATGTTTCAAGGATATTTATACCTTGCTGCATGCGTTCTTTCCATCGGGGCCAGACCGGCGTTGCCGGCGTCCTGGCCCTTCATAAGGGATGCCTGATATTGTGAACTTCGTCGTGTTGTTACACACATTCACGGGCTTACAATGTAGGTTTCATAGATATTTATACCTTGTTACCTGCATTGTTTCGCATGAAAACCAAGCCCGGCTTTATCGGGGTATTTGGATCCCATCGTCGTGAATCTTACTCGTTCACGGGCTTACAATGTAGGGTGCGGTATTATTTATACCTTGTTGCCTGCATTGTTTTTCCCTCGAAACCGACACCCGTTCCCGAGAGAAGGGTTTCGTCGGTTTGTCATCAGATTTTGTGGATCACATAATAGAACAGCCGGACATTTAAGGATGATCCCGCAAAAACAGAGATTTTTTTTTCGTAATTGTATACACAGAAAAATATACCCGGTTTGGATAATCTGGTTTTGGTAACAAAAACAAGATAGCATCCCAAACTATCCAGATAAGCCCCACAATAACAGGTCCTGCGCGATTGGGGCAATCGTGATCCTGGTGGATGATTCCGGGCCACCGGAACATGGGAGCGCATTTTTGCCAAAATTGACTTCACGACGTAAAAGTGGATGGAAGGAGTCGTTCACCCAAAACCCTGCCGCGGGTCGCGCATACCCGGAAATCTGTCGGATATGTCGTTTTGGGCGGTATATGGATCTCTGACGACCGCTCCATCTGCCGCAGGATTACTCTTTCCGCGCATATTTTTCCGGGCCGGTCGCGAAAAAGGTGGGGGAGTGCCGCATTCGTTACTCAAAATTCCGGGGCCGGAAGAGATCAGACCCTCCCCGTATAGAGATGATCATCCTACCGGTTGGCCATCTCCAGCATTATCCGGTAAAACCGGTCCGGCATCGTTGCCATGGGAACATGCGATGCTGGCAGCTCCCGGTACATCCATCCATCCGGAGATGCTGCTATCTTTTCTTTTGCGATTCCGGTTATTTCTGCAAACTCGCTGAGGGTACAGAGAATATATATCCGGGAAATTTGACGTATCTTCTTTGGATCGAACTGCAGCTTCTCGATATATGCCGGTGCAGCCTCAAGCCCCGCAAACGACAGGGGATCAGCACCGGTCCGATAAAACAGGTCGAAGAGTGACTCCCCCGGATCCGGCAGGGCAGCGTCAAGGTATACCATCCTCCGTATTCTCCCGGGCACCCGCTCTGCAACACCCGTTATCACCATTCCGCCATAGCTGTGCCCCACCAGGATAATATTCCTGATATCCTGGCGTTCAATCAGCTTACACACACCGGTAATATGATCCGTCAGGTTGTGCGTGTGTTCGTCCGGAAGGGTTGGAGCATATACCTGGTGACCATGCAGTTGCAGGTATAGAGCGGTCCCTTTCCAGTACCTGGCACCCAGATGGCCCCCGGGAGGATAGTCATTCCGGTTCCTGAGCCGGTTCCAGGTATCGGTTGACATATCCCCACCGTGAACGAGAACGAATGTTGCCATGGTGATCGATCTGTAGAACATTAGTGGTAATGGAAGTTGTGGATCACCACACAATCGATCAGCACCCGTCCGGAAAACCCACTCTGCCCCTGCCCGACCCCCCTCATGAAATATTGTGAAAAATGGACACGATTTTCCAAATATTACTTCGGCGAATTTTGTTATTTTTCTTAAACAACGCGACCAGCAACAGGGGGGTCGGGCAGGGGCAGCAGGTCCGGCAAAGTACAATCGGGCAGGAAATGTGCGTTTATCGCGATGCAGGAGACTGCACAAACACAGGGTGTGAGGGAATTCGCATGAGTACCGGTCACTACGATCCCGTGTGAATTATCTGGCGTAATTCCAGGAACCGGGGCGTAGTTTCAGGAAGGGATGACTGTCCAATCGGGACCTGCGGGGAATAAGAACGATAGTATCGCGATCACGATCCCGGATTCATCATTGCCCCCGCCCGACCCCCACCATGACCAGCAAAGATTTATCGGACCCAGCCCGGATCCTTTTTCATATGCCGGATTTCAGACAACGCCCGGGGACCAGGAAAACGTACCGCAGGCTGAAAAACCCGATTGCCGATATAGCCGCGTTCGATGCTGTCCTCCGTACCCTCATCTTTGACAACCCCCTCGGGTGCACATCCTACAATGCCAGGAGGAAACACTTTCCCCCCGTCCAGAAGGTCCGGGAGATCTACACGGCAAAGTTCGAATACCGGAACGAGAGTCGCAAGCGGGTTGGAACAACTATCGAGACGTACGATTCCCTTGAGGGGTACGAGACCGGCATCGCTGCCGTCATCTCGAACATGGCAAATATCTTCTCCCACCGTGGCAGGGTAAAGCATATCCCGGCTGCCGATCTCTTCAGCGTCATGCTCAGATGCCATGACCCAGGCGACGGGTTGTATTTCATTCATCTTGCCCGCAATCGCATAACCCTGTCGTCCTACAACAATGATGGAATAAAGGAGAAGTTCGAACATTGGGCAGCTACGGTTCCGGAGCTGGTGTGAGATCGGGTCGGACGGGCCGGACGAACGGGGCAATAAATATATCTGGATCCCCCCAGCAATCTCCTGCATGGCAGGAACAATGTCCCTCCCCGATCTTCTCCTTGTCCTTATCGCGGTTCTCGTTTCATTACTCAGTGCCGTTTTGGCCGAGGGTGTCATCCGGGGTTACGGGATCGCCATCCTGTTCCTCATCATCCTTTTCTGGCTTCTCTGGGCCGTTGCCAGGAAGCGCAACTGGTTGCTTGCGTTTCCTCTGCCCTCTGTCCGCTCCCGCCACCTGAGCGAAGTCTTCCTTGGGATCGCCCTGTTTGTCTCAGCCATTGCCCTCTCCTGGTACCTGGGACTTGCCGTCAGCCGGGCGTTCTCGGACGTTGTGGGTATCCTTGCCGGGCTGGTGATCTTCGGGGGAATCGCTCTCGCGATCTCTGCATCCAGAGACTGGCAGTGATGAATCCTGAACATTCATCAGGATCACCCCCTCACTCCCGTCTGCGGCAATATACGGAGCCCGGGCGGGATATATATCATAGGCAGGAATATCTTTCAGATAACAGCCCGGAGAACTGGCCATGAAGATCACCCGCCTCTATTCCGGAACGGATGACCAGTCCCATTTCGAAGACAGGGAAGTTCCTTTCGAGACCCGGGAGGATTTCGGCCTTTTTACCCTGCCGGAACCGGCCAAGTCATTCTTCTTCCGGGAGATACCGCCGGGATGGGAATACCGGTGGCACAACGTGGTCTGCCGCGAATATGTGATCATGATCTCCGGCTCGGCAGAGATTATCGTGGGCAGCGGGGAGACGCGGGTGTTCAGGGCAGGGGATATCCTCCTTGCCGAGGACATGACCGGGCAGGGACACCAGACCCGGGTCATCGGCAAAAACCCCTGGCGGCAGGTCTTTGTCACCCTTCCGTGAATAGTAACATCCCGGGCACGAGAACCACAAGCATTCCGAATACTCTGCAGGTAAATTTTGCAGAATTGCGGTCATGCACGATACACAATATATATGCATGTGTACAGGCATCTTTCAGATATCAGTATACCGGAGGATGATCTGCGAAGATGAACACGCTTGTACGACTCTTTGGCATCTGGGGGGATTACAAAAAATGGCTCGGCCTCTCGATCCTGCTCACGATAGGGGCTTCGATCTGCACGCTTGCAGTTCCTGCCATCTCCCAGTCACTCATCAATGACGGAATAACCGCAAACAACCTGGGCATGGTGATCCATTACGGCGGGTACATGCTCATCATCACCCTGATCGCTGCAACGCTCCAGGTAGTGAACACGCTTATCGCCGTCAAGTTCTCGGAATGGACCGCCCATTATCTCAGGACGGAAGCTTATAACCGGATCCAGCAGCTCTCGTTTGGCAACCTGGACCGGATGCGCCCAAGCGACCTTTTGATGCGGCTGACCAATGATGTCCAGAACGTCAAGATTGCCATCCAGCAGGGCATCCTCAACCTCGCACTTGTCCCGGCCATGCTTATCATCACGGTCCTCCTCGTAGCAATCCGGTCCCCGGCCCTTATCGGGCTGATGGTACTCATTGTTCTTGTTTTTACGGCTCTTCTGGCAGTGTATCTCTGGTTTGTCCTGCCGGACTTTGCTACCCGTCAGAAGAAATATGACCTTATGGGGGGAGCCCTCCAGGAGAACATGAGCGGTATCCGCGTAGTCAAGGCCTTCGTCCGCCAGCGTCTCGAGAACGAGCGGTTCGCCGAAGTGGCCGGATCCGTACGGGCTGCATCCCTCAGGGCCCAGACAAGCATCGCCATCCTGATCCCGACTATGCTGCTTATCGTCAACCTTGCCCTTGCTGCAATCTTCTTTATCGGCGGGCGGAGCGTTATTCTGGGCACAGGATTCTCGATAGGAGAGGTGATCGCATCAGTCCAGTACCTCTTCCTCCTGATCATGCCGTTTATGATCCTCGGGACCGTGCTGCCCGCCATCTCTGCAGCACGCCCGTCGCTTGTCCGGATCTTCGAGATCCTGGACACCGGGGCCGATGTACAGGATCCAACAACCCCTGCAACAGTCGATCCCGCATCCGTACAAGGGAGAGTGGTCTTCGATCATGTTTCGTTCGGGTACAAAAACCCGGACAATACCCAGGGCCCGCTCGTGCTCCGGGACATCAGCTTTGTTGCAGAGCCCGGGCAGACGATAGGATTCCTCGGGGCAACGGGTTCGGGAAAGTCCACGCTTGTCAACCTGATCCCCCGGTTTTATGACGTCACCGATGGAAGGATTACCATTGACGGGACGGATATCCGCGCCTTCCCGCAGGACACCCTCCGGGGCCTGGTAGCCATCTGCCTCCAGCAGCCGAACCTCTTCTTTGGGACCATCCGCGAGAACCTCCTCTTTGCTGCTGACGACCAGTCGGACGGGAATATGATCACCTCAGCCACTGATGCCGACGCAGCCGGGTTCATTGCAAATATCCCCAGGAATTACGAGGACTCGGTGGCCCGGCACGGCGCCAACTTCTCCGGCGGGCAGCGGCAGCGGCTTGCCATTGCCCGGACGCTTGCTGCACAGCCGAAGATCCTTATCCTCGACGACAGCACGAGCGCCTGCGATGTTGCCACCGAGGCACGCATCCAGGACAATATCAACCACCGGTTCGAAAAGGTGACAAAGTTCCTCGTTGCGCAGCGGATCAGCACGGTTATCGCAGCTGACCGGATCATCCTTCTGGAAGACGGGAAGATTGCAGCCTCGGGCACCCACGAGCAGCTCTTACTGGAAAGCCCGCAGTACAGGGAGATCTACGATTCGCAGCTCGGGCGTGGAATTATCGGCGGGGGGGCATCATGACGCGCCGGATGAAATCTCATGACACGGAGAAAAATATTCCGATGGGCCCGACGGTCCGGCGCTTCTTTGGCTACCTGTCCCCCCACAAGCTGAAACTGGCAGCGGTCATCTTCCTCATGGCACTATTTGCCCTCATGGAAGCGGTCTTTTCAATCCTGATGGGGCAGGCAACCAACATCATCTCGGCAGGATCCGGCCCGATCGAACCGCTTGAGCAGGTGGTTGTCCTGCTCCTCAGCACGGCTGCCATCATCTGGGTTGCCGGCATCATCTCCCAGAAATTCCTGGCAGACATAGCACAGGAAGCCCTCCTGAAGCTCCGCACGGATCTCTTCAGCCACATCCAGATGCTCTCCCTCGACTTCTTTGACCGCCGCCCCATCGGCGAACTGATGAGCCGGGTCACCAATGACACGCAGGTTATCGAGCAGTTCATCAGTATCGGTGCACTCGAGACCGGGCAGGCAATCCTGACGATCATCATCACGAGCATCATCATGCTCTGGATCAACCCGGCGTTCACGGTCCTCTCGTATATTGTGGTTATTGCCCTTGTCGGGGTCTCGTGGCTGATCACGAAGACCGCCGGGCCGGCCTTCACTCTCCTGCAGGAGAAGACCAGCGACCTCAATGGATTTACCGAGGAGTGGCTCTCGGGGGCCAAGACCATCATTGCCTGCCGGCAGCAGGATGATGCCTCGCAGAAGTTCGAGGCGCAGAGCAAAAAAGTTGCTTTGATCGGAGAGAAAGCCCAGTTCTCCGCCCTCATCAACCAGCAGATCTCAACCGTCTTTTCCACCGTGCTCACGGTCATGCTCCTTGTTGTCGGAGGCCTGATGGTGATGGAGGGCATGGCCGAGATAGGCACGCTCATCTCGTTTATCGGGTTCTCGTTCGCCCTCCTGAACGGGTTTACAACCATCTTCATGGTCTATGCCCAGATCCTCAACGCAATCGTGGGAGCATCCCGTGTTTTCGAGATCATGGATGAGAAACCGACCGTTGCCGATGCAGAGAATGCCCCGGTGATGCCGGTTGTTGAAGGGGATGTGGTCTTCGATCACGTGGACTTCTCCTATATCCAGGGGAGGAAGATACTCAGCGACAACACCTTCCATGCAAAGCCCGGGCAGGTTTTCGGTCTCTGCGGGCCCACCGGGGCCGGCAAGAGCACGATCATCAACATCCTTACCCGGTACTATGATATCAGCAGCGGGACGATCCGCGTGGACGGGACGGATGTAAAATCCGTGCAGCAGGACACGCTCCGTATCCAGATAGCCCAGGTGCTCCAGGAACCGTTCCTCTTCTCGGACACGATCATGGCAAACCTGAAGTATGCCCGGGAGGGAGCAACGGACGAGGAATGTATCCATGCAGCAAAGCAGGCCAATGCCCATGATTTCATCCTCCAGCAGCCGAAAGGCTACAATACCGTCCTCGTGGATGGCGGATCGAACCTGTCGCAGGGGCAGCGGCAGATGCTGACCATTGCACGGGCCATTGTGGCAAACCCGAAGATGCTCATCCTCGATGAAGCAACGAGCAACGTGGACACGCGTACCGAGAAGCTGATCCAGGAAGGGCTTTTGACCCTCCAGAAGGACAGGACTTCGTTCATCATTGCCCACCGCCTCTCCACGATCCGGCATGCCGACCAAATCCTGGTCATCGACAAGGGACAGATCGTCGAGCGCGGGAAGCACAGCGAACTGATGGAGAAGAGGGGGTTCTATTACGAGCTCTACATGAGCCAGTTCCGGGGCAAGCTTGCCGGGATCACCGGCATATAACCTTTTTTTGGAAAAATATTCTCTAATCGTTCCGGATCAGGGCACGGGGCGGAACGCACCTTTCGGTACGCATATCTCGAACCGTGCTCCCCGGCCGTGAGATCCGGTCTCGTGGATCGTGATACCGGTTATTCCAAGGATCTCCCGGGCAAGGAAGAGGCCAAAACCCGTATTTTTCCCATATCCTTTCTGGAAGAGTTTTGATTTCAGATCGAGAGGGATACCGGCCCCGTTGTCCTCAAAAATGATCGCAAGCCCGCTTTTCGTAGTTTCGCACCGGATCTCTATGGCCGTCACGTGTTCCCCGTGCCGGACAGCATTGTCGAACAGGTTGAAAAAAACGCTTGAGAGCATAGGATCGGCATAAATTTCAAACAGGTAGCAGGTGCAGGTGACATGAATGTTCTTAGGCTTTGTGGCCCTGACAATGTCACCCAGCCTCTGCCATGCCGGCGCCTGTTCGCCCAGTTCCTGGTAGGTCCGGGTGAACTCGATCTGGCGCTGGATCATATGTGCAGAATTCTCGATCTTGAAAAGGAAATCGTTGATGGCCTGCGGGGGCTGGCTCATCATCGCAAGCTGGGTATACCCCAGCAGGTTGGTGAGCTGGTTTGCCACATCGTGCCGGGTGATGCTGTTGAGCAGGTTGAGTTTCTTACTGGTCTCGCGGATAGCAAGTTCCGACCGTTTCAGGTCCGAGATGTCCCTCGCGGTGCCTACAAAGAACAGGATCGAACCTGTGTCGTCTGCCACCGGGGAGATGTTTGAGACCTGGACCCGTGTCGAACCGTCCGCGTGGAAGATACGGTATTCAATGCCGGAACCGGACTTTTTTAGGGATTCGACTCCCGTGAAATATGATTCGCATGCCGCAAGGTCATCCGGGTGGATAAATGACCGGTAGGATTTCCCGATCAGATCCGATGGCAGATACCCCAGCAGCCGGGTCACGCTCGGGGATACGAACGTGAAGATCCCATCCCTGTCAAGGGTATAGATGATATCGTGGCTGTTCTCCACGAGCGTGCGGTACCGGCTCTCTGATGTGCGCAGGGCACGCTCAAGGGATTTCCGGCCTGATATATCACGGCACAGGGTGATGATGCGGCTCTCCTTTTTCTCATGCACAACCGCGGCGTCGACCTCGATGGGCGTGATACGGCCGTCCGGGCCGGTATAATCGACTTCAAATCCATGAATATACCCATCATGGACACACTGGCGGACAGCAGCTGCATTCCTCTCCCGATCATGCTCCGCGGTCCATTCAAGAACACGCCTTCCAAGAATGTCGGCCAGGCCGGAACGCCCGGTAAGACGTACGTACTCGGGGTTGGCATCAAGAACCCTGCCCCCTTCGTCCAGGATCACGTAGCCGGTGCCGGTCACCTCTACCAGCATACGGTATTTTTCCTCGTTTTCCAGCAGAGCCTCCTCGGCTTTTTTCCGGTCAGAGATATCGAGGATCACCCCGCGGAACCCCACAAGGTTTCCTGAGCGGAAGACCGGGGCAGGATAGATAAGGACCGGGAGCCGGGAGCCATCGGAGCGGAGAGCGGTATATTCATGGTTGTCAACCGGCTCGCCCCGGAGTATGTTTTTGATATTCTGCCGGACGCGCTCGTGCTCGGAGGGTTCAATATAGTCCAGGGCATTTATCCCGGCTTCGAGAGCCTGTTCGGTTACCCGTAAGGTAGTCAGTGCATGCCGGTTGGCATAGGTGATCCGCAGCTGCATATCCATCTCAAAGATCATCTGGGGCAGCATCTCGGCAAGCTCGCGGTACTTTGCTTCACTGTCGCGGATCCGCTGCTCGCTCCGTGCAAGCTCATCGAATTGTGACTGCAACTCCTCAGACGAGGCAGCAAGCTGTTCATTTGCTGCACGGGCCTTCTCTTCCGCCCGCCGGTGGTCGGTGATATCAACCGCAAATCCTCCAATCAGGGGGGCTTTGTTCTCGCGATCAATCCGGAATTTATAGGTTTCAAAAATCCGCTCGTCCCCGTTCTTCACCTTCAGTGTCTCGAAGGTCTTCCGGTATCCTTCTTTTAATGTCTGCAGGTCATCTGCAATCATCTTCGCTGCAGCTTCCCTCGGGAAGATGTCACGAACCGACTTTCCGATCCATGTATGGGCACCGAAGCTGTCCATCATCTGTCTATTTACAAAAAGATTGATGCTCTCCTCGTCCTTGATGAAAGCCGTTACCGGAAGATGGTCCATGAATGCTGCAAACCGGCCCTCGCTTTCCCTGAGATTCTCCTCGGCCTGTTTCCGCTCAGTGATGTCCCGCACAATGCCAAGGAGAGCGGGCTCACCCAGGTAGATGATGCGGTCAATAAAAAATTCCCCGTCGCGGACCTCCCCGTTTTTTGTCAGGATTCGCGCGGTGAAAACCGGAGGAACCGGATCGCCGGAGATCCTCTGTTTGCCGGAATCCTGCAGCCGGGCACGGTCCTCAGGATATATCAGGTCCATAACCCCTTTTTCCATGAGCTCGTCGTGAGTGTAGCCAGTCAGTTCTGATGCCCGGTGATTGACAAAAAGGAACCGGTTACCCCGGTAAATATAGATAGTGTCATGGCTGTTTTCCACAACTACCTGGTATTTCTCATCCCCCGCCTGCAGATCCTTCTCAGCCTTCTTCAGCTCCGTGATGTCGCGGATTGACTCGATGGCACCGACCGTCTCTCCCTGCCGGTTATAGAGAGGGCTTGCCTTACCCATGAGGATGACAGACTTTCCTTTGGGACGGGGGAGCGATGTCTCTGCAATCAGGGTGTCCTTCTCGTGCAGGATGTGAGCATAGTTTTTGGCAATGACATCATCGGATTCAAAGATCAGGTCGATGAGGATCTTGCGGCGTGTTCCGTAAAACGGGACTGCGTACTCAAAGTTCCCTTTTCCCAGCATCCCGCCTGCCGGAACACCGGTCATCTCCTCGATAGCCCGGTTCCATGCGATAACGGTGCCGGACCGGTCGATGGCAAACGTTGCATCCGGGAGGAAGTTGATGATATCGGCAAGCCGTTTCTCGGAATCATACAGGGCCTTTTCGGTGCGTCTCCTGCCGATTGCCTGCCGGAGCTTGTGGGCAAGCTCGGCAAACTGGGATCTCGGGTCGCCCCCTTTCTGGAGGTAGAAATCCGCACCGTTATTGATTGCCTCGATGACCACCTCCTCGCGGCCCCGCCCGGTGAAGAGGATGAATGGGGTATCCGGCCGGGTCTTCCGGACGGCCTTTAAAAGTTCAATGCCGTCCATCTCCGGCATCTGGTAATCGGAGATTATTGCATCGGTCTCGTTCTCTGCCAGGTGAGAAAGAGCACCCGCACCCGACTCAACCGTGGTAACCCTGAATTCCCCGGTATTTTCAAGGAACATCCTGCCGATTTCGAGCAGGGCGGGCTCGTCATCAATGTACAGGATGGAGAACATTGTTCTATGCTTCTCTTATGGATGGATAATAATTTCTGTTCCGGAGAGTTTAAGGGGATTGTACCAGTCCGCTACCCATAATAACCCTTTCATCCAACAACCTCATCAGGCATGTCCTTTATCCTGAAGTCGGTTGTTCCCTGGGGGAGATCGTTTGACGAGTATGTTGCAATGTTCAACCTTTCAGAGAGCGATCTCTCGTTACCCATTCTCGGCTGCTCCGATGGCCCGGCCGGGTTCAATGCCCGGATGCATGAGATGGGGCACCCCGTTATTTCCTGCGATCCCCTGTACCAGTACTCGCACGATCAGATCGAGTGCAGGATCCATACAGCCCGTGATGAAGTGATGCAGCAGGTCCGGGAGAACCTGCAGAATTTTACCTGGAACCACATCCGTACCCCTTTCGAGCTGGAGCAGGTACGCATGACTGCAATGCAGTCGTTTCTTGCCGATTACCGGACCGGGCTTCGTGAAGGGCGTTATATTGCCGGAGCCCTGCCCCGGCTCCCGTTCCGGAACCAGGCATTTGGACTTGCCCTCTGTTCCCATTTCCTCTTCCTGTACAATTCGCTCGGGCCTGAGTTTCACCTCCGCTCGATCCGGGAGATGGCACGGGTTGCACGGGAAGTGAGGATTTATCCGGTGGTGAACACCAACGGGGAGCAGGCTGATTTTTTTTATGAACTCATGGGCCGGATACATGATCTCGGCATGGCAGCCATACTCGAACCGGTGGGCTATGATTTCCTGAAAAACGGGCGGGAGATGCTGAAAATAACCGGATATTCCCCGGGCTGAACCGGGCCGGCCAGCGTCATAATAACCTCAACACGCCAAACTCATGAAAAGGAGCACCCCCACAATGAAGATTCTTGCCATCAACGGAAGCCCGCGGACAGTCCGGAGCACTACCCGGCAGCTCACCGGCTTTGTACTTGAGGGAGCAGCAGAAGCCGGAGCCGAAACGGAACAGATCGATCTCTGCGACTTCCGGATCACGCCCTGCACTGCCTGCGAAGGCTGTTCGTTCAACGGCATCTGCGTTTTCGAGGACGATATGCCGGCGATCATCGGCCGGATGATGGACGCGGACGGGATTATTTTTGCATCCCCCGTGTACATCGACAATGTACCAGGCCAGGTGAAGATCTTCTTTGACCGGCTCGCAGACGCGATCCATTACCAGGTCCTGGCCAAAAAAACAGGCTGCTCGGTGGCTACCACGCATACATCCGGTGGCAACGAGGTGGTGACGTACCAGAACCATGTCCTCAACTATCTCGGGGTAATATCAGTGGGCGGGATTGCGATAGCAACGGGAGGAAATACCGAGGCGGTCGATGCAGCAGAGCCTGCTGCACGGGCACTCGGGAAGAAACTTGCTGGTGCTATCGTAAACGGTTTTTCGGATCCAAAACAGGAAGCAGAAATTGCAGATAACCGGGAGTTTTTCAAGGACATTGTTCTTGGGAACAAGGATTTCCGCACGGATGAGTATGAGCGGTGGGTGCGGATGGGCTGGATTCCATAACCTGGAGACCAATCTGTGGCCTGCCGCAAGCCATCGGAAAGGACTAAAAAAGATTTAGTAATTTTCTGAAAAGATCTCGAAATATGCCTGCGGGTGGTTGCAGACCGGGCATTCCACCGGAGCGGTCTTTCCTTCGTGAACGTACCCGCAGTTCCGGCAGTGCCACTTTGCCATTGTTTTTGCCTTGAAGACCGTACCCTTCTTCATATTCTCCCAGAGTTTTGCATACCGGGCTTCGTGGGTTGCCTCAACTTTTGCCACCCACTCAAAAAGGCTGGCAATCTCTGCAAATCCTTCCTTCTTTGCGGTTTTGGCAAAATCCGGGTACAGTGACCCCCACTCCATCTTCTCGCCTTCGGCTGCGGCTTTGAGGTTGTCCAAGGTTTTTCCAATCATTCCGGCGGGGTACCCTGCCGAGATCATGACCTCCCCGCCTTTGAGCTGCTTAAAGAAAAGTTTTGCATGCTCTTTTTCTTCTTCTGCAGTCTGCAGGAAGATCGATGAGATCTGTTCAAAGCCCTCTTTCTTGGCTGCACTTGCAAAGAAGGTATACCGGTTGCGTGCCTGTGACTCTCCGGCAAATGCGGCGAGGAGGTTCTTTTCTGTCTTGCTGCCTTTCAGTTCCATAATCATACTGCCACCCGCGATCTTAAAAACGGTGCGGGCAGGAGCCGGAGAAACATTTTTACAAATCCGGTCATATCACGGGGAGAAAAAGGATGTTTGCCCGCGCCTGATATGCACAAAGGTCTTCTAATTTAAATACAAAGGACGTTTCAAGAGCATACTGAAGGTACCGGTGCATGATCTCTGTGTTGTATGTGGATGATGAGCCCGAACTCTGCGAACTGGGCAAAGTCTTCCTTGAAAAAAACGGCGAGTTCTCGGTCACCACAAGGACCTCAGCACAGGAGGCGCTCTTATTCCTTGATACCCGGTCTGTTGATGCGGTCATCTCCGATTACCAGATGCCGGAGATGGACGGGATCGAATTCCTGCAGAAAGTCAGGGCAGATGGCGGCTCCACCCCGTTCATCCTCTTTACCGGGAGAGGCCGGGAGGAGGTCGTTATCCAGGCGATCAACTTTGGTGCCGATTTCTATCTCCAGAAAGGGGGCGACCCGGCCGCACAGTTTGCCGAACTCGCCCACAAGATCCGCATCGCAGTTGAGCGGCGGCAGGCAGTCGAGGCTCTCAAGGACTCCGAGCAGCGTCTGTCAGATCTGATCAATTTCCTCCCTGACGCAACCTTTGCCATTGACCGGTCCGGGACCGTTCTCTCGTGGAACCGGGCCATCGAGGAGATGACCGGGGTTCCGGCCGCCGATATGCTCGGAAAAGGGAACTTTGAGTATGCAATCCCGTTTTACGGAACAAGGCGCAAGATCCTCATCGACCTGATCTTTGAATCCGACGAGGTTATTGCAACAAATTATGCCCACATCTTTCACGAGAAGGACACCCTGATTGCAGAAACTTCGCTTCCCCGTCCCAAAGGAAAGGCGGTCATCCTCCTGGGCAAGGCAAGCCCTCTCTATAACCGGCAGGGGACGATCATCGGCGCGATTGAATCCATCCGTGATATCACGGGACTGCGCAGGGCAGAAGACGAAGCAACCCACTCAAAAAAAGACTGGGAAGCGATCTTCCGGTCAATCGGGCACCCTGCACTGGTGCTGGATGCGGACAATCATGTCATCGATGCCAACGATGCCACGGCCCGGGTCACCGGTCTCTCACCTTCTGAGCTGATAGGGAAACGGTGCTACGAGCTGTTCCATGCCCCCGGGACAACCAGTCCGCCGGAGGATTGCCCGTTTGAGAAGATCAAAAAGGGTTCCGTGACGGGGACTTCTGAGTCCGAGATCCAGGCCCTCGGGGGTTTCTTTGATGTCAGCTGTACGCCGGTCTTTGATGCGGACGGCAGGCTTGAGAAGGTCATCCATATCGCCATGGATGTCACCGATCGGCACCGGGCCCAGGAAGAGCTCATGGCCGCGTACGAGCAGATGACCGCATCGCAGGAAGAACTCAAAGCACATTTTGACGAGCTTGCGGCAAGCGAGCAGCGGATCCGCGAGAGCGAGATGCGGTTCCGGGAGCTTGCCGAGATGCTGCCCCAGGGCATCTTCGAGATGGATTTGCAGTACCGGATCACGTATGCGAACCGGTATGCACTCTCAGCTTTCGGTATGACCGAACAGGATATGGAGATTGGCCTAAATGCCCTGCAGGTTATCAGCCCGGAGGATCACGGGCGCATTCAGCAGAATATTGAAAAACTCCTCCGGGGCATCGCGTATGACGACCATGAATACACGGTTGTACGGAAGGACCGGTCAACCTTTCCGGTTCTTATCTACTCTGCACCCATCCGCCGCTCAGGGCAGCTTGCCGGGTTCCGTGGGGTTATCACCGATATCTCGGTCCGTAAAAAGACCGAGATGAAACTCCTGGAGAGTGAACGCACGCTCTCAGGCATCTTCAGTGTCGCCCCGGTAGGGATCGTTCTCGTTTCAGACCGGGTCATGCTCCGCGTGAACGGGAAGATATGCGAGATCAGCGGGTACCGTGAGGAGGAACTGGTAGGAAAGAACACCCGTTTCCTCTATCTCTCGGACGATGATTACGAGATGGTGGGGAAGGTAAAATACAACACAGACCAGAAATACGGCCTGGATTCGGTGGAGTCCCGCTGGAGACGGAAGGATGGCACCATCAGGGATATCCTCCTGAGCGGGACACCGCTGGATCCAAAAAAGCCTCAGGACGCCTGGATCGTTATCGTTCTCGATATCACGGATACCAAGAGGATGGAGAGGAATATACAGGAGAGCCGGCAGCAGCTGGATAACTTCATGCAGAACCTGCCGGTCGGCGTTTTCCGCACAACCCCGGGTCCTTCCGGCCGGAGGATCATGGCAAACCCGATCATCGCAAAGATGCACGGCTTTGACTCGGTTGAAGAGTTCATGCAGGTCCCGGTGGCAGACCTGTATGCAGACCCGCAGGAGAGAGCCCGCATCTCTGACATCCTGATCCATGAGGGGGTGGTGATCGATGCCGAAATCCGGCTTAAAAAGAAGAATGGCGAAGAATTCCAGGCCCGTCTTTCTTCCATTGCAGTCCGCGGGCCTGACGGGAAGGTTGAATATTTTGACGGGGTGATAAGTGACATAACCGAGCGCAGACAGCAGGAGAAAAACCTGAAAATCCAGCTTGAACTCGGCCTTGCCCTGCAGGAGATCCACGGCATGGACGAGACTCTGGACTCCTGCCTCTCTGCCGCGATCGCCATATCCGGCATGGATGCCGGGGGAATATACCTTGTTGATACGGTAACCGGTGCTGTCGACCTTATGGTCTCCCGCAATCTTGGCGAAGCGTTCCGCGCCCTGATCTCCCACTATCCGGCAGAATCTCCCAATGCCCGTATGATAGCAGCGGGAGTTCCGCTGTATATGCCATTCGACAAGACCGGCATTGTCCATACCGATATCCAGAAACAGGAAGGGCTGCATGCGCTCGCGATAATACCGGTCTCGTTCAATGGCAGGGTCATTGCATGCATGAATATCACCTCCCACCGGCATGATGAGATCCCGCATACCTCCCGCATTGCTCTTGAGACAATCGCTACCCAGATCGGGGCTGCAATTGAGCGGATCCGGTCGGAAGAATCCCTGCGGGAGAGCGAGGAGCGCCTGAAACTGGCCCTTGACGGGGGTGAACTCGGCACCTGGAACTGGAACGTGCAGACCGGGGAGGTGATCTTCAACCAGCGGTGGGCCGGGATGCTGGGGTACCGGCTGGAGGATATTGAACCGCATGTCCGGAGCTGGGAACACCTTATCAATCCGGAAGATCTGCCCCGGGTCATGGAAGTCCTCTCAGCACATCTTGATGGCAGGACTCCCCGGTATGAGTGCGAGCACCGGTTGCTCCACAGGAACGGGGAGTGGATCTGGGTGCTTGACAAGGGTGAAGTTATTCACCGGGACCCGGACGGGCGGCCCCTTCTTGCTGCGGGGACACATCTGGATATCACACGGAGGAAGAAGGCCGAGGAGGCACTCTCTGAAGCCAACCGGAAACTCAGGCTTCTTGGCAGCATGACCCGGCACGATCTCATAAACCAGATGACCGCACTGAGAGGGTTCATCCAGATCGCATTAAAAAAAGAGAACGATCCGGTTATCAAGGGTTACCTGGAAAAGCTCAGGGACATCTCCGAAACCATCAGCAGCCAGATCGAGTTTACCCGGTTATACCAGGATATGGGAGTCAATGCCCCGGCCTGGTTCCGGCTCGATGAGGTGGTGTCCAGCGTCACCGGCAGCTTCCCGGTGACACAGACCGAACCCTGCCGGACGGTTGAGATCTTTACTGATCCGATGATCGCCAAAGTCTTCTTCAACCTTTTTGACAATGCGGTGCAGCATGGCGGGGGGGTGACCAGGATAAACGTCAGCTGCAGCCAGGAACCGGATGGCCTGAAGATCGTTGTGGAGGACAATGGGACCGGAATTCCTGCGAGAGACAAGGTGAAGATCTTCGAGCGGGGGTATGGGAGGCATACGGGTCTTGGCCTCTTCCTGGCAAAAGAGATCCTGGCAATCACCGGCATCACAATCCGGGAAACCGGTGAAACAGGAGCCGGTGCCCGGTTCGAGATTACCGTTCCGGCGCGGGCGTTCCGGGTCCCACCCGGGGCTCCTCATTATGCCCCGGTCTGATTCGAGGACGGTATCCGTCTGGCATTTCCTGGGAGAACGGGATCCCGTACCTTTGCTACGAAAACCTGTTGCCGCCAACGCGGACAGATTATTGATTACCTTCCCTTGCGGTACGCCCCGTTCGGCACCGCGATCTCGAACCGTGCCCCCTTTCCGTGGGATCCGGTCTCATGGATGGAGATCCGGGTTATCGAGAGGATCTCCCGGACAAGGAAAAGACCAAAGCCCGTATGCCTGCCATAGCCTTTCTCGAAGATCTTCTGTTTCTCGTTGAGAGGGATACCTACCCCGTTATCGGCAAACGTGATGATCAGCTCATCCCCCGCCCGCTCACAGGCTACCGTGACCATCGTCACCCGTTCCCCGTACCGGACCGCATTGTCGAAGAGATTAAAAAAAACTTTTGCGATCATGGGGTCGGTAAAGATCTCGCAGGACTCGCAGGTGCAGTCAAGCTCAATCCCCGGGGGCCGGACACTGCGCACCACATTCCCGACAGGGTGCCATGCCGGTGCCTGGACGCCAAGGTCCTGGTAGGACCGGGTAAATTCAATCTGGGACTGGATCGTATCGACAGCGGACGAGATCTTGAGAAGGAAATCCGCAATAACCGGCTCGGGTTTCCTGAGTGCAGCAAGCTGCGCGTACCCCTGGACAACCGTGAGCTGGTTCGCTACATCGTGCCTTGTTATGCTCGAGAGAAGATTGAGTTTCCGGTTGCTCTCCCGGATCGCATTCTGGACCTGCTTCATCTCGGTGATATCGCGGGCGCTTCCTATGTATGAAATGACCTGCCCATGGTCATCAAAGATCGGGGAAATAGTCGAGGTGTGGAACCGTATGGTACCGTTGGCGTGGATGGCCCGGTACTCGATGCCGGACTGCCGCTCTTTGCTGGCAACAACATTTGCAAGGGCGGCATCGCATGCGGGTATATCAGCAGGATGGATGAAGCTCTGGAACGGTTTTCCGGTAACATACGCAGTGTCATGCCCGAGGAGGGCAGTCCAGCCGGGGGAGACAAACGTCAGTATGCCCCCCGGGCTGATGGTATAGATGATATCATGGCTGTTCTCAACCAGCACCCGGTATTTCATCTCTGATTCCCGGAGGGCCTCTTCGGCCCGCTTCCGGTCGGAGATGTCATGAGAGAGGCCGAGGACACCAATGACACTCCCCGATGCAGATACGAGCGGAGTCAGCCGGACATGGATCCATGTCCCGCCGGAAGGAAACTCTTCAAAGGTCTCGCTCCGGAGAGGTTTGCGGGTATCGATCACCCTGCGGACTGCTTCCATATAGCGTTTTGCAGTATCCGGCCTGAAGATTTCAGACAGGTGCCTGCCGATGAGGGGTTCCGGCTTTGTCTGCATCACCTCTGCTGCAAGGGAATTGACATAGGTGAGGTATCCATCGGTGTCGAAGACAAAGATCATGTCAGGAGAGTTCTCGGCAATGAGTCGGTATTTCTCTTTGCTCTCCCTGAGATCAGACTCCGCCTTCCGGCGGCTGATAGCCTGCATTATCGTATGTGCAAGTTCAGCAAACTCTGCCCGGGGGACGCCGCCTTTTTGGAGATAAAAATCCGCCCCGTTTTTGGTAGCCTCGATCACAACGTCTTCACGCCCGCGACCCGTAAGAAGGATGAAAGGAATATTTTCATGGGAGCTGCGCACCTTTTTCAGAAAATCAATGCCATCCATCCCCGGCATCTGGTAATCGGACACAATGGCATCGAAATCCTGCCCCGCCATGAGAGAGATGCCCTCCTCCCCAGAGGAGGCCCGGGTAACCGAGAATGTGCCGTTCCCCTCGAGAAAGATCTTCCCGAGATCCAAAAGATCCGGTTCATCGTCGACATAGAGGAGGGAAATCATCAGGGGCTCCACGACAGGGTAAAGAGTGAAATGACTGAATCAGATGAATTGTTTTGATAAAAGATGAATCTTACGTGATCGGCGGTTATCACGGGGAAGCCGGGTGTGCGGATGCAGGTGAAAGGAGCACGTCAAGGGTGATTTATGTACCCTGATTCACGAACCGGAATCCCCCTTCCGGAACCGTCATCTCGAACCGTGCCCCTTTCCCGGAAACACCCGTCTCGGCAATCGTGATGCCGGTGATTGAGAGGATCTCGCGGGAGAGGTAGAGGCCAAGACCGGTGTTCTTCCCAAAGCCTTTGTCAAAGAGCATCTTCTTATCCCGCTCTTCTATGCCAGCGCCATCATCTTCAAAGACCAGTAAGAGCGAGGTTCCCTCCCTGCGGGGGGAAACCCGGATAGCAGTCATGGTCCCGCCACCGTACCGCAGGGAATTGTCAATCAGGTTGTAGAAGACTTTCTCTATGAGGGGATCGGCAAAGACCTCAAGGCCTTGCGTCTCCACCTCAATACGGATATTTCTTATTGGAAGCTGGGATTTTGCTTTCCCGATGATACTATCCACGTCCTGCCATGACGGGGCTTTCACTCCCAGGTCCTCGTACTCCTTGGTGAACGTGATCTGGCGGGCTATATTCTCGGCAATCTTCTGGTTCTTTTTCAAAAAATCGGTAAGTTCGGCAGGATTGTCAATCGATTCCACGCTCAGCTCAAGAAATGCCATGAGCGCCATCAGCTGGTTCCGGATATCGTGCCTTGTGATACTTGAGAGGAGGTTGAGCTTCTTGTTGGCCATGCGGAAAGCCTCCTCGGCCTTCCGCTGCTCCGTGATATCGTGGATAACCCCCTCCACCCCAAGGATCTTCCCGTTATAATCGTGGTAGAAATGGCTGCTGGTAGTTACATGACGGACAGACCCGTCGCGGGTCTTAAGACTGATCGGGAAGGCATCAACCGCTCCTTTCTCGCGGAGGGCTGCAAGGAGTTTGTTGCGATCGGCCGGATCGGCATATACAAGGGTAACATCCTGCCCGATCAACTGGTCAATCGAGTCATAGCCTGCAATCCTGGCTGCGGAAGGGCTGAGCATCGTGATCTTTCCGGCAGTATCTGTACGGTAGAACAGGTCCTGCATCTCATCGATGATGCTCCGGTATTTTTCCTCGCTCTCGCGGAGGGCCTCCTCCATCTGTTTTCGTTCGGTAACATCCCTTGCTGCAGCAAAGATCATGACCCCTTTGGGGATGGATCGCCATTCGATCCACCGGTACGTACCGTCCCGGTGCCGGTACCGGTTGGTGAAGTTGAGTACTTCTTTCTGGGAACTCAGGTCGGTTATTGCAGAAATGGTTGCCGGCAGGTCATCCGGATGCACGAAATCGAGAAACCGTTTCCCTTCAAGTTCGGCTGTTGTGTACCCGAGCGTTGTTTCCCACTGGGGATTCAGCCGCCGGAAGTACCCGCCAGTATCCGCGATGCAGAAGAGATCGAGGCTGGTGTTGAAATACTGGTCCAGCTCTTCGGTCTTCTGCCTCAGGGCTGCTTCGGTGTTCTTCAGGTCGGTGATGTCCTGGAGGAAGATGAGGTGTCCTTCGATCTCTCCATGCCTTGTGAGGAGCGGTTCGCCGGATCCGATGTAATAATGGGTAACCCCCCCGATTACCCGGACAAGTTGCCGTTTACCGGCTGCGCTCTCCACACATAATGCGAGAAACTCCGGCCAGTCCGGTGCGATCTCTCCCACCATCCTGCCGGCAGCAGAGGAGTACTTGATGGAGAAGAGCGTGCAGGCTGCCGGGTTCATGTCCATGACGCGTCCCTCCGGGTCCAGCACCAGAACGGGTTTGGTCAGGGCCTCGATCAGACGACCTCTTGCGATGGGGACGATATCAAGGAACTGGTAACGGAAGAGCGCGACCGTGTACAGGATGGCGGGTATCCAGAGGAGGACAGGAGCCATGTTGATGCCAGGGAACGGGGTAAAGCCAGCCTGGGACGCATAATTGAATATGGTCGGGAGTGCAAGCGCGAGGATCAGGAGAACCGTCTGGGTCTCCCACAGAGTACCCTTTTTCCGGGTTTCGGATACCAGCAGGACAACCGCGAGAACGAGCAGGATGAGCGAGTATGCAAAATAAACGGCATAGAACGCACTCTCGGAATACTGGAGTACCGGTACCGGGCCGTTAGGGTTGATTGAAAAATTATACCGGAAAAGGTTATGGTATGGGCTCGTGATGGCAAGAACCGCAGAGATCACCGGAATGATCAGGGCAAGAACAGCCCAGTCCCTGCGGAGCCATTCCGTCTTTTTCACGTACGCGATCACCAGCCAGAGCTCAAGGACGGAAAAGAACGGGAGGAAGAGGAAGCGGAGGTTATGGTAAAAAACCTTGAGCGGGAGGGTGGGGGCGAGGAGATCAAGGGCATACAGGATGGCCCATGCTGCAGCAGCGAACAGGAGGATCACGTACGGTGTTGCGGCGGGAACCCGCCCGGCAAAACGTCTCGCGTACAGCGCAACGCAGGCCATGCTGATACCGGAGATAATGAGCATCCCGACGATCAGGTCAAAATCAAGCGTGATCATATTCCCTCATCGCCCCGACAGGATCCTTCACCGCAGTGAAAACAATCACTCTCTCTGTTCACACCATTAGTAATAAAGTACAGCGTAGAATGCGAGTCTGCACTGCGGGGGGTGACCTACACAGGAAAGAACCGTGCAAGAAAAGCGGGCCTGAAGGGATTTGAACCCTTGACCTGCGGATTAAGAGTCCGCCGCTATGCCGAACTAAGCTACAGACCCAAGCCAGTTAGACCTAATAATGTGGTTGATAATTGCGAATAAAGGTTTTGGGTACTTCCCGTTTGGAATCACTTAATACCGAGGAGGGGTACATCTTCTGTAATATGCCTGAACCAGCCCCGTTTGAACCTTCCGGCCCGACAAAATACAGCATTTTCGGTTGCGGGACGAACGGTTACAACCTCATTCTCGAGCTTGCAAAAGAGAATGAGCGCGTAATGGTCGTTGACAAGGATGAGTCACGGGTACGGCACCTCCGCGACCAGAAATGCGATGCATACCAGCGTGACATCACGTCTGCCGACATGCTGGTCGGGCTTCCCTTATTCGAGATCGTTTTTATCATGACCGGGGACCCGGATGCGAACCTTGCGGCAGTTCTCACCATCAAGAAACGTTACCCGTCCGTCCAGATCGTTGCCCGGGCAATCGACCCGGTGAGCGCCCAGAAACTGACGGCAGCCGGGGCGGAGTGTGTCCTCTACCCGCAGGAAGTGGTTGCCCGGTCCGCAATCCTCCAGATTAAAAAGCAGCACTCGAGCCGGATCTCACAAAGACTCTTCTCGCTCCTTGCCGGGTGGGAAGGCACCCTTGGTATCATCACCCACAAGAACCCCGACCCGGATGCCATATCCTCCGCAATGGCCCTTGCCGAGATTGCAAGGCACGCCAACGGCAAATCCCTTGCAACCCGGATCTTTTACGAGGGCAATATCGGCCACCAGGAGAACCGCACGTTTGTGAACCTGCTGGACATCAAGATGGAGCACCTGACCATCGACGCCCTCCAGAAATGCAATTACCTTGCCCTTGTCGACTGCTCAGGCCCGGGAGCCAACAACGATGTCCCGCCCAGCACCAAGATCAACATCATCATCGACCACCACAAGGACGGGAAGCACGCACCGTCCCCGGGCTCGTTTGTCGATATCCGGCCCGGGGTCGGGGCAACCGCGAGCATCATGACCCAGTACCTGCAGGAACTGGACGTGCCGGTTGACAAGCGGGTGGCAACCGCCCTGCTGTACGGGATCCGGACCGATACCCGGGAGTTCAAGCGCAACGTAACCCCTCAGGATCTCAACTATGCAGGATTCCTCCTGCCCCTGACCGATGCCGACCTGCTCGACAAGATCATGTCCCCATCAATGTCGCAGGAGACGCTCGATGTGATCGGGAAAGCCATCCATGAACGGAAGATCCAGAGCGGCTACCTCTTTGCAAACGTGGGGTACGTGATGAACCGCGATGCCCTCCCGCAGGCAGCCGAGATCCTCATAACGCTCGAAGGGGTCAATACGGCTCTTGTGTACGGCATCACTGACAATGCGATAGTCATCTCGGCCCGCAACCGGGATATCCGGCTGCATATAGGAAATGCCCTCTCGGAAGCATTCGGGGAGATGGGCGATGCCGGCGGCCACCCGAACATGGCAGCGGCTACCCTCCCCCTCCACTACTTTGGCAAGGTTGAGAACAAGGCCCAGCTCCTGGAGTTTGTCATCGAGCCGATCCTCCAGAAGTTCAAGAACCTTGTCGGCCTCGAGAACGAAGGAAAGAAGAATGGCCAGTGATTTCCTGAAGGTCAGATTCCGGGGGGACCATGGAATTTACTGAGTGGGAACCCCATTACCGGGAGATCCTTGAGTACTTCGGGTTCGACCGGGCCGGCGATGAGGAAGCGGCCCGGCTCCTGTCCACCCTGCTCGAATGCGACAACCTCCTCTCCCTTGCTTCGCTGACTGACGGGAACGAGGTCACGGTCTGCGGAAACGCCCCGTGCCTCAAAGATGAACTGGAGAAGATCTCAGGGATCGTTTTTGCAGCAGATGCCGCTGCCGAGGTGCTTGATGCCAGCGGGATCTTTCCGGACGCAATCTTTACCGACCTTGACGGGGCAACCGACCGGTTCATTGAACTGAACAATGAGGGCACGATCATGGTTATCCATGCCCACGGGGATAACATGCCGCTCCTCCGGCACTGGGTGCCACGCTTTCAAGGAAAGGTGGTCGGGACAACCCAGAGCACCCCCCTCCCGCATGTGTACAATTTCGGGGGATTCACTGACGGTGACCGGGCGGTCTTTGCCGCTTGCGAACTCGGGGCATCCCCTATCAACCTGGTCGGCTTTGATCTCGATGACAAAGATGTTGACCCGCTCAAACGCGGGAAGCTCTTCTGGGCAAGGAAACTCCTTGCCCTTATCGGTCACGACGTATGAGCAGGACAGCGTTCATCCTTGACGGGTACGTGGACGAGCCCGCATGCCTCGGAGTCCCTCCCTATATCTCACCGTATATCCGGACGGTTGCCGGCGCCCTTGCATCGCATGGCTACACCGTCCGGTACCTGACCATTGACCAGCTCCGGGCAGATCCCCTGCGGTTTGGCGATCTGAATGCTGCAGAACTTCTCGTCATGATTGCCGGCACAACCGTCCCCGGCAAGTACCTTGGGGGAACTCCTGCCACCCTCACCGAGATCCAGCAGCTCGGCCACACGGTCAGGGGGCCGAAGAAACTGATCGGGGGGCCTATCGGGTTCGGTTACGCCGGCGAAGGAGGGAAAGCCGCGATCCGGCAGGTAATTGGCGGGTTCGATGTCCTCCTGGAAGGAGAACCGGCGGTTGCGCTCGACAATTTCCTCACCGGCAACGGACCCGCCGGGATACTTGATTATTCCCGGACGGACCCGTGGAGCATTGCGGGGAGCAGTATCATCAGCCAGCACCCGGATTTTCCCTGGGTGATGTGCGAGCTGGAGACCGCACGGGGCTGCTCCCACGGGGTTACCGGGGGCTGTTCGTTCTGCACGGAGCCGTTCTATGGCCTGCCAAGATACCGGAGCATTGCGGGGATTGCCGCAGAAGTTGCTGCTCTCCACGCCAGCGGTGCCCGGCACTTCCGGGTCGGGCGGCAACCGGACATTCTTGCCTATGGTGCCGGACCGGGAGAATATCCTGCGCCGGAGCCGGAGAAGATCGAGGCGCTGTTCTCCGCCATCAGGATGGCAGCACCGGAACTCCGGACCCTGCATATCGACAACACCAACCCGGCAACTATTGCCCGGCACGAGGATGCGGCGCGGGAAGCACTCATGGCAATCATCCGCTACCACACGTCCGGCGACGTTGCCGCGTTCGGCATGGAAACCGCGGACCCGGCGGTTGTTGCGGCAAACAACCTCAAGGCTCAGGCCGATGAAGTCTTCCGGGCAATTGAGATCGTGAATCAGGAAGGCGGGAAGCGGCGTGAGAACGTGCCCGAACTGCTGCCGGGCCTCAACTTTGTCCTGGGACTTGCGGGCGAGACCGAGAGAACCTATGATCTCAATGAAGAGTTCCTTTCCCGTGTCCATAAAGCCGGCCTGATGGTCCGGCGCGTAAATATCCGTCAGGTGATGCCGTTTGAGGGGACTCGGGCATACTCAGAGAACACGCTCGGGAAGTACGAGCGCCGCTTCCGGGCTTTCAAGGAATTTGTCCGGAACAAAATCGATCTCCCGATGCTCCAGCGGGTGTACCCGATCGGCACCGTGCTCCGCGATGTCCGGGTCGAGGTCTCAGGTGATCTCTCGTTCGGCCGGCAGCCGGGCTCGTACCCGATCCTTGCCGGTATCCCGCTGCGCCTGCAGAAAGGGGCCGTGACGGATGCGGTAGTGGTGGACTGGGGGATGCGTTCGGTAACCGTGCTCCCGGTGCCGGTGACGATCAACACGCTTCCGGCTGCCGCGATGAAGTGGCTGCCGGGTGTCGGGAAGAAAAAAGTTGCCGCGGTAATCGCAAAACGACCCTTCCGGGATCTTGCAGCATACCGGAAGGTTGCCGGAAATTCTGCGATCGATCCGGTGATGGAGTTCTGATGCGAACGATCTACGGGAATGCCCGCAATCGATCCGACGAGCGGTTATTTGATACACAGGTTTAACGTATAAAAAGGACAAATGGTACATTCAGTCCAAAAGGGAGAGAATGACCATGGCAAAATACTGCAATCCGCTTACCGAGAAAGTGCTTGTTTCGACAGATACAAAACAAGCCCTCATGTCCATCAAAGAGCCGGGGGAACGGTACGGAGATGTGATTGCCCGGGTGTTGCAGGACCGGAAGCGCCAGGACTTTATTGCGCACCTTGACAGGATTGCCGATGAGGGAGAGTTTGTCCCCCTCGACAGTGATCCCGAATATGCAGCACTGAAAAAAGAGAGGCGGCGTGAGAGTAAACATCGACAGGCGGGCACTGCAGTACATTAACACCCTGCAGGAAAAGGATCGCAGGCTCATCAAGCAGCACCTGCTGACTCTTGAAGATCCCTATACCGCACCCGAAGTTGAACTGTTAAAGAACGGCCACTGCCGGATGCATATCGCCCGTTCCTATACCGCATTCTTCGATGTTCTGCCCGGGGGTATCGTCAATATTCTGGATGTGATGACGATCGAGGAGGCACATAAGCGTTACAAGCGTTTCGGGAGGTAACGTCCCTGCCAGAGAAAAAGAGGCGCATATCTTCCCCGGAAAAATACGTGAACTATGACAGAAAGGACGGCTCCACGGCGAAAACGGAACCTTACCGGCTCTTTCCCCTGCCCCGAAGTTCCTGCTGGCGATCTTCGCTCATCGCAATCAGCGTCTCGAAGATCTTCCTGACCGGCGCAGGATCCATCTGGCAGGCTTCAGCCTGATTCGAGACCGAACGGAGCACCTCCTCAGTCCGGTCCGGATCATGGGTTGGCAGCCCGGTCTCGGCCTTTATGGCTGCAACCTTTTCAGCGAGTTCCTGCCGCACGGCTATAAGGCGGATGAGCTCCGTATCGATCCGGGAAATATCCGCCCGGACCTTCTCAAGGGACATATCATGTACATAATCCGAGATTTTTAATAAACGTACTCATCGGCACTGGCAGGACACCAAAGCAAATATTCAAGAAACGCCCTATCTGATCAGGTGTTTTGATGTTTGAACGGATAACACGGCGCGAAGAGGCAGACCTGTTCGTTGCCTGGATCGCGATATCCTTTGCTTTTGCAATCATTTTCCTCCGGGATACCGGGGGGGCGAGCCCGCTTCTGGCGCTCACGTTCCTTGGGGTCTCCCTCCTGACAGTCGGAATCGGGTTCATCCTCCACGAGATGGCCCACAAGTACGTGGCGATAAAATACGGGTACTGGGCCGAGTTCCGCAAGGACAATATCATGCTGGTCGTTGCGGTTGCCCTTGCCGCGCTCGTGGGTGTGGTATTTGCAGCCCCAGGTGCGACGGTAATCTACACCAACTCAGCAGACGGCCGGGGCCTCACCCGGGAGGAGAACGGGAAGATCTCTGCGTCGGGGCCTCTCGTGAACCTTGTACTCTGCATCCCGTTTGCCGCCATCCTCATTCTTGGCGGGCAGGGTGCCACGTTCACGAGCAGCATCGTGACCATGATAGGTACGATCGGCCTGCAGGTCAATGCCATGATCGCGGCCTTCAATATGCTCCCGGTCAGTGTGCTTGACGGGAAGAAGGTCTGGTCCTGGAACAAGCCGGTCTTTATCGTCCTGATCCTTGCCGCGTTCGGGGCACTGGTGCTCTCGTTCTACCCGGCAACCCTTGCAAATCTGATTTAATCAACTCACATTTTTTTAACGGGTACTGGTTTTCACCGGATTCCCGCTCATTTTTGTAACAAAAGAGAACTTGTTTTTTCCCGGTTACCCTTCGGGGGATTTCATTGCCACCAGGATGCCAACTACCTTCTTCCCCTTCTCGAAGGCTTCCCGCATGGCTGTGGGATGGTTTTTGATCCCCTTGTACTCGTCCATATTGTTGGCAATGATGTTGTCGTAATATTCAAAGCCGGTGCCGTTGAAGATGGCGGTGATGGCAGGGAATGCCCCGTCAAAGACATGGTCCCAGTTCTGGCCGGCAGTTGAGATGAAAAGCCCCTTGTGGCGCCGGATATGATCGTCGGTAAAGAAGAGGGTCTTAAGGATAAACTTCCGGGCCCAGAGATACTGGCCCCGGTCAATGAGCCCCTTGAGTTCCGCCGTGATACCCATCGTGTAGATGGGGGAGGCTACCGCAATGCAGTCAGCCGCAAGGATCTTGTCAAAGAGGATGATCGCATCATCATTCACCACACATTGCCCGTTTTTGTGACAGGCATTGCATCCCCGGCAGGAGGAATAGGTGAGATCTTTGAGTACCACCTTCTCCACTGTTGCCCCCGCTGCCTTTGCCCCGTCAAGAAAACTGTCGAGCAGAGTTTCTGTATTGCCGTGCCGGTGCGGGCTTCCCGATATACCAAGAACCGTTACTGTCATATTTCACGCTGCAAGCCGTTTTTTTTGTTCGGTGATAACGGCCACTCCCAGATTTTCGGCATCGGCCTTTGCAGTCGGGTGGCTGAGAATCGCCCCCGATTCGTCAACGCCATTGATCATCAGGTAGCTGATGTCAGCATCCCTGATATCCACTACATGGTAAAAGCATTTCACCGAAGGAACTGCCGCGTCAAAGACATGCGGCCATGTCTGACCGGCTGTTGCAAGGAACACTCCCAGCCGTTTTCCCTTCCGGGCCGGGGGAACAACGGGTAGTTTGAGCACATATTTTCTTGACCGGAATACCTGTGCCCGGTCAACAAGGGCCTTCACCTGCGATGCAAGCCCCATGCAGAAGATGGGGGATGAGAGGACGATACAGTCGGCTTCGATGATCTTGTCGTGGTAGATGTCAAGACCATCGCGCTGGATACACCGGTTGAGTTTCTCGCAGGCATTGCACCCCCGGCAGGGGTTGATATCTGCTTCGGTTAAGGGGACTTTTTCAACAGATACTTCCGGGTCCCTGCCCATTGCTGCAAGCACCCAGTCCAGCAGGGTTTCCGAGTTGCCGTGCCGGCGGGGGCTGCCGGCGAAGGCGAGGACTTTTATTGTCATTACAATCTCCCTTTGTCATCTGCGGTGAAAAAAGATTGGATTGGGATCGGGAAATCCGGCTGGATGTGCCCGGTGTCGGGGGTATTCTTTCTGCCTTCCACAAAAAAAAATAAAAAACGGGAATCTCCGTTTTGATCAGATCTTTTTGAAACAGAGGTACCAGTCCCTGCACTCGTACCCCTCGGTTGGCCGCTTCTCCATCTCGGCAGCGGTCTTCGGGGGCGGGACAACCACCTTGTCGCCCGGCTGCCAGTTGGCCGGTGTCGAGACCTTGTGCCGGTCAGTTGTCTGGAGCGCTTTTACAAGCCGTATGATCTCCGGCATGAACCGCCCGTTCTGCAGCGGGTAATAGATCATGGCCCGCATGATCCCCTTGTCATCGATGAAAAAGACACAGCGGACCGCAGCAGTGGTGCTCTGGCCCGGCTGGATCATGCCGTACTTCTTGGCAACCTTCATGTTCAGGTCGGCGATGACGGGGAACGGGATCGAGACTCCCATCTTCTCCTTAATCGCGTGCACCCATGCCAGGTGCGCCGAGATACTGTCTACCGAAAGGCCGACAAGCTGCACGTTCAGAGCCTTCAGCTCATCGTAAATGCCGGCAAATGCCAGGAATTCGGTAGTACAGACCGGGGTAAAATCCGCGGGATGGGAGAAGAGGACAACCCACTTTCCCTTCAAATCCGCGAGTTTCAGGGGGCCGTGGGTGGTCTCCGCCTCAAAGTCCGGCGCAGGTTCCCCCAGCACCGGAAAACTGATACAGTTTCCCTCCTCCATACGGCTCACCGGTTTACTTCATCACTTCGTCAAGCTGGGCTTTCCCGTACACATATGCAGGCATTCCCGAGAGCAGGAATGTCACCCGGAGTGCCTCTTCCACTTCAGCCTTGGTCACCCCGAGGTTCGCTGCCCCGGCCAGCTGGGCCCGGACCGCGTGCTGGTCCCGGAGGGCTGCAGCAATAGAGATCGCGATGAGCTTCTTGGTCTTCTTTGTGAGCTTGCCATCGTCCCAGATGTGCTGCTCAAAGCGCATGACCAGCTCGAACATCTCAGGTTCGTTTGTGGTCAGTTCACGGAAAAATTTCGGTACTTTTCCAATCTTCTTCTCAAGACCTTTCAGGTCCTTCTTTGCTGCTGCTTTCACCGCCGGCTTCTTTGCCGGTGCCTTCTTTGCTGCAGGTTTCTTTACCATTGGTTTTTTTACTGCCATTTCTCATTCCTCCAATACCATAGGTTCGCCACAGCAGACCAGCTCGCCACCGCCTGCTTCCTTGACAACTACAATGTTTCCGCAGATCTCGCATTTGAAGACCTGCCCTTCTTTTGACACATTTACCATGATATCCTGCTCCGCCGTATCCGGGTCAGGTTCCTGACCGGATAACTGTGGGTTTCATGCATACGGTCCCGTGCCCTTTCCGGCACCAGCATTCATACCGACGATACGCTGCCGGGAAAAATAAGGAGTTACTGGAAGCTCTTACCGCGTTTCGGCGGGTGTTTTGCATCTTCCGGAGTCTTGACATCCGGGCGGATGTGGGTCATCGGGAAACACTGGTACTCCTCGCAGGCACAGGATGGACACTTCCGGAGATCCTGCTCGCTCTTGTCGAGCGTGAGCTCCTTTCCGCAGTCAATACACACATATTTGCCCGGGCCGACTTTTGCGCCTGCACTGTAGGTTTTCTGTTCGGTCAAACGACTCACCAAACTTCTCATTCACGTGAATGGTATATATGGGTTGTGTTTGTACAAGCCGGGGGACTGACTGACTGACAGGGTAATTCACATCACCCCGATCCGGTTGCAAAACTTTAAGGGGTATTTCCCTGAAGGTGTATTATGGCAAAAGTCATCGGGATCCTTGGCAGTCCCTTAACGGAGGGGAACACGGCACTCCTGCTGCGCCGGGCACTTAAGGGGGCGGAGGATGCCGGGTGTACTGTCGAAGAGATCGCTGTAGTAAACCTCGATTTTGAGGCCTGCAAGGAGATGTTCTTCTGCAAAGAGCACGAGACCTGCATCATGGACGACGATATGCAGCAGATGTACGAGAAGATCAAATCCGCAGACAGTATCATCCTTGCCACCCCGGTGATGACCATGGGAATTCCGGGGAAGCTCAAATCGTTCATTGACCGGTTCCAGGTCTTTTTCATGGCAAAATACCTCCGCTGCTGCCCGCTCGTTGACAAGGACCGGATCGGGAGGCGGAGGGGGCTCTTCATCTGTATCTCCGGTATGGCCGTGCCGGAAGTTTTTGTCGGGGCAAAACTCACGGTGCAGGCATTCTTCGATATCATTGACAGCCGGTACAGCGACGAACTCCTCATCAATGACATGGACAGGATCCAGGATATTTCCACGCGGTGCGATCTCCTGGATGCCGCGTACAGCAAGGGGCTCTCGCTTGGAAAGGCACTTTCTTCAGAAAACAAGCCGTGATCCTCCGCCACGGTCCCGCTGTGGGGCTGTAAATTTTTTACGGAACGCGGTTGCGTTCTATTCAGTCATAAAAAAATCCTTTTCAGGAGATAAGGCCACGCTCACGCAGGCTCACATGGCCGTTTCGTGTGATAATGATATGGTCGATGAGCTGGATTCCCACCAGCTGCCCGGCTTCTTTGAGCTGGGCGGTAATAGCTATGTCCTGAGGGCTCGGTTCAAGGGATCCTGAAGGATGATTATGCACGCAGATGACCGATGCTGCCCGGTCCACAATAGCGTCAGCGAAAACCTCCCGGGGGTGGACAAGGCTGTGATTGAGGAGACCTACCGTGATGACCCGGTTGCCAAGCACCTCACCGGCACCATTCAGGGTGATGCAGACAAAATGTTCCTGCCGCTTGTCCCGGAGATGGGAAACCAGCGGTATGACATCTTCGGGCTTTGCAATCCGGGCATCAGGCCCGGCCGGGGCATGATAACGCCGTCCAAGTTCAAAGCAGGCCATCATCTGCGAAGCCCGGGTGGGTCCGACACCGTCGATTGCCACCAGGTCTTCATACTTCAGGCAGGGCTTTTTCGACTGCAGAAGCCCGCAAATTTCCCGTGAAAGCGCCCTGACATCCCTGTTTCTTGTGCCCCTGCCGAGGATAGCCTCGATGAGCTCGGTATCCGAGAGAGCTTCTGCCCCCTTCCGTGCAATAACCTCACGCGGCCGATCCATAAGGGGCAGATCACGCATCTTTTTCATAAGAATCCCGGACAGGGTTGCCGGGGGCTGTGAGAGATCCCGTCAGCCCGGCCATACCTGCTGTTCCATAAGATTATATATCATATATTATATATTATTCTCGATCCGAATTTCGCTCCGTTCCGGCAGCATGAATGCCGCATGAAGAATCTTTAAGACGAAACCCCCCATACCATTCCTTCATGGCAACAACAGAGAATGCAAAGGAAGCGTTTGCGGGCGAATCGCAGGCAAACCGGAAATACCAGGCGTTTTCGGACAAAGCTGCCGAAGAGGGGTTCAAGAATATTGCAACCCTGTACAAGGCGGCATCCGAAGCCGAGGCCATCCATGCAAAGAAGCTGCTCAAGGTCCTCTCAGCCATCGAGCCAACGGTAAAGAACCTTGAGGCAAGTATTGCCGGTGAGACCCACGAGTTCACCACCATGTACCCCGGGTTCATCAAAGAGGCGGAGAGCGAGAAGAAGAGCGACGCAATCCTTGCATTCACGTTTGCAATGAAAGCCGAGCAGGTGCATGCGGCTCTCTACAAGAAGGCACTCGATGCAGTGAAATCAGGCTCAGACCTCCCGCGGGAGAAGATCTTCCTCTGTCCCGTCTGCGGGAACATCGAGCTTGTCAAGGCTCCCGACAAATGCCCGATCTGCGGAGTTTTTGGCAAGCAGTTCCGGGAAATCACACTCTGATCGTTCCCTTTTTTGTTTATTTTCCGGTTCATCCCAAGAACATACATTGCACACACAGTCACAGCATTGCATCCGCTGGAATGAATGGGAAAAAAGAGATCCAGAATATTGGGATACAAAACCGGATCAGGTTATCTCGATATTCCCGAGCCATGCGCCAGGATCTTTCACAACCTCGCCAACAACCTGGGCACCCCTGACCATCTTCAGGATCACCGGGACACTCTTCTTTGGCACAACATAAGAAAATCCCATTCCCATATTGAAGGTGCGGTACATCTCCTCGGGAGCAATGTCGCCGGCCTTCTGGATCCAGGAAAAGATCGCGGGAGGGGCGATGGGCGTATCAAAGAGGAACCCGTACTCGCTCAGCCGTTTGAAGTTCAGGAGACCTCCACCCGTGATGTGGCACATCCCGTGGACCGTGCAGGATGCAGCTACCGCGAGGCTTTCGTGATAGATCCGCGTCGGGGTGAGGAGTTCCTGCCCGAATGTTCTTTTGCCTTTGAACTTTTTGTCATAGGCTGCGTACTTCTCGACAACCCTGCGGGCAAGGGAGAGCCCGTTGCTGTGGACGCCGGTGGAGGGGACGCCAATGATCGTGTCACCGGGCCTTATCTTCTCCCCGGCAATGATCTTCTCCTTTTTCTGCATGCCAAGGCAGGTGCCGGCAAGATCAAGCCCGTTCACGAGGCCCTTGAGGGATGCCGTCTCACCCCCGACAATATCGATGTTTGCCTGCTTTGCACCCTCGTTCAGCCCGATACCGATCTGCGCCATCTTCTCAACCGAGAGCTTGTCCGTGGCAATATAATCCACAAATGCCACCGGTTCCATGTTCATGACATAGAGATCGTTCACGTTCATGGCAATACAGTCGATACCGACCGTGCTCCAGTCCTCCATCTGGTCGGCAACCAGCATCTTCGTGCCCACGCCATCCGTGGTCAGGGCAAGCGCCATCTCCCCGAAGTCGATGATCCCTGCGAAGTGACCCACGGATCCCATCATCCTGCAGGCCCCTTTCCGTTTGAAGGTCAGGTTTTTAATTAAGGATTTGATGGCGGTTGCCTCAAGATCGATATCCACCCCTGCTGCTGCATAGGCACTCTTACTCATCGCTCTCCTCCGAAAGGTGGAACTCGTCGTGCAGCACGCGGACTGCCCGGGGGCCGTCGTTCTGGTGGACAACAAACGAGATGTTTGCCTCGCTGGATCCCTGTGATATCATCATAACGTTGACCCCTGCAGATCCAAGAGCAGTGAAGATCCGGCCACCGGTTCCCGGTGCACCGGCCATGCCTGCTCCGACAACTGCAACGGCGCAGACATCATGGTTGTGGGAGACTTCCCGGACAACCCCCTGCTTCATGAGTTCGGAAAGGGCGGTTACGGCAGCGGTGATGTGAGACTCGTCAACGATCAGGGAGATATTTGCCTCGCTTGATCCCTGCGATATCATCATCACGTTCACTTCGTGGTCGGCAAGGATGGTGAAGATCGCTTTTGCCACGCCGGGCCTCCCGATCATCTGGGCACCATTGATATTGATCGCTGCCACCTTGTCGATGTACGTCAGGGCTTTGACCACGCGGTTATCCCGCTGCCCGTTCCGGACAATGACGGTTCCCGGGTGGGCAGGGTTGAAGGTGTTCTTGACCCGGACAAGTATGTTCTTGCGCATTGCAGGTTCAATGGAGCGGGGGTGCATCACTTTTGCCCCGAAATACGAGAGTTCCATGACTTCAAGGTAGGAGAGCGATTGCATGACCCTGGCATCGTTGATCACCCGGGGATCGCAGGTCATGATACCGTCAACATCGGTCCAGATCCAGATCTCATCCGCATCAATACCTGCGCCAAGAATAGAGGCGGAATAATCCGAGCCGCTCCGGCCAAGAGTGGTAAGGATCCCATCCCGGGTGCATCCCATGAACCCCATGATGACCGGGATCTCTTTCTTGAGGAGAGGGCCGACCCGGCGCTGGATCCGCTCGTCGCTCTCGGGAAGTGAGGTGGACTCGCCATGCTGGGGGGTGGTGAGGATCCCTGCCTCGCATCCGTCCATCACGGTCGAGGCAATACCCCGTTCGCGGAGTGCAGCCCCGACAATGGGGGCAAGCAGGCGCTCTCCAAACGAGATGATATAATCCTTTGAGCGGGGAGTGAGTTCCCGCAGGTTATAGACCGCAAAGAGAATGTTCTGGAGGCTGATGAGCCGCTCCTCGATCTCCGCACCAACGGGTGCCACCTCGTTTGGGGCGGCTCCTTCGAGCGTGGTCATGTGCCGTTTGCTTAAGGACTGGATCAGCGGTGCGATAGCGGAGTCATCCTTTGCAGTCGGAAGTTTCTGGGCTATCTCGATGAGCTGGTCGGTCACGCCGCGCTGGGCGGATACTACCACGGCCACCTCGTCGCCGGCTTTATGGTGGTGTTCGAGAATATCCACAACGCGCCGGATACACTGGGCATCGGCAACGGATGTTCCGCCGAATTTCATTAAAAATCTCATTGTTCCTCTCACTCGTGCTGTGCCATTTATTTATGTAACTATACGATCCACAAAATAATAAGATGCTTGCAGATGAGGTTATGGATTGCCACGTGCTGGTGATCGGGAGCGGGGGAGCAGGAGTGCGTGCTGCGATCGAGGCCTCGCAGTACGGCGATGTTGTGCTCATCTCCAAGACGCTCGTGGGAAAAGGCGGCTGCACCACGATGGCTGAAGGCGGGTACAACGCCGTTTTGCGGGAGCAGGACTCGTGCGGGATCCACTACGATGACACGATGAAAGGCGGGGCCTTCCTCAATGATCCCGAGCTTGTCCACATCCTTACCCGTGAAGCCCCGCTGCGCATGGGCGACCTCATGAAATGGGGGGCCGTCTTTGATTTTACCGATGCTGACGAAATAGCCCAGCGCCCGTTCGGGGGCCAGCGGTTCCCCCGCACCTGTTATGCCGGCGACCGGACCGGCCATGAGATGATGATGACCCTCACTGACCGGCTCGGGTTTATCCTTGACCGGTCAGGGGGGAAAGGTATCACGCTCCTGCAGGAATACACCGTCATCGACCTTTTAAAAGACGGTGAGCGGGTCATCGGGGCAATGGCACTGGATGAGAAGGGCAGCCTTGTCCTCATCAGGGCCGACAGCACAATCCTTGCCACGGGGGGCGGGACAAAAGTCTATGATATCTCCACCAACTCCTCGAGCGGGACCGGCGACGGGTATGCAATCGGTTACCGGGCCGGGGCAGAACTCATCGATATGGAGATGGTCCAGTTCCATCCGACCGGCGCAATCTTCCCGTACGATGCACGGGGGCGGCTCGTAACCGAGGCTGTCAGGGGGGAGGGAGGTATACTCGTCAACAATAAAGGCGAGCGGTTCATGAAGAACTACGACCCGGCCCGGATGGAACTTTCGACCCGTGACGTTGTTGCCCGTGCCATTGCAACCGAGATACTTGAGGGACGGGGGACTGCAAGCGGTGGGGTATATCTCGACGTCACGCACCTTTCACGTGAGCAGATCGAGACGCGCCTCCCGGTAATGCTCGAGCAGTTTCTCGCGTTTGGAGTAGACATCCGCAATACCCCGATGGAGGTCGCGCCCACAGCCCACCACATTATGGGCGGCCTCCGGATCACCTCAGAATGCCGTACAACCCTCCCCGGCCTCTTTGCATGTGGCGAAGTTTCCGGAGGGGTGCACGGGGCAAACCGCCTTGGCGGCAATGCCCTTGCCGAGACCCAGGTCTTCGGGAAACGGGCCGGAGAGGCAGCCGGAAAGGAAGGGAAACGGCAGAAGAAGATCGACGAGGCCCAGGTAAGAAGGCAGCACGAGCGGCTCGACCGGTTCCTGGCCGGCACAAAAAGCCCGGCCCGCGTGAGGAGCATGCTCCAGCAGGCAATGTGGGAAGGCGCAGGCATCTTCCGGAACGCTGCCGACCTCAACCGCACCCTCACCGCAGCCGGCGTTCTTGCTGATAAGCCCATCCTGGCATTGACCCCCCGCAACCTTGCGGAATGCTGTATTGTCGAGAACATGTGCCTTACTGCCTCGCTCATCTGCCGCTCGGCTCTCGTTCGGGAGGAGTCGCGGGGAGCTCATGTGCGCAAGGATATCCCGCAAACCCACGATGCCGGGCATTCGCCATTCGGTCACACCTTCATCTCCAAGAAAAGGCAGGGAATTGAGAGACCTGGAAGTGCAGCATGAAGGACCTGACGGTAAAAATTCAGCGGTTCGACCCGGAGAAAGACAAGGAACCTCATTTCGAGACGTATATGGTCAGGACAAATGACGGTGCCCGTGTCCTCCACGTGCTCCACGCCATCCATGATACGCTCGACCCTACGCTCTCGTACCGCTATTCCTGCGCTTCGGGCCAGTGCGGGAGCTGTGCGGTGCGGGTGAATGGTGAGCCGGTACTCGCCTGCATGGAGGAGGCAAAGGAGAACATTACCATCGAGCCCCTGAACCTGCCGGTTAAAAAGGATCTCGTGACCGATCTCCTTCCACGGCTCGAGATGATCGCCCCGCTTGTACCGAAAGGCGAGCCGGTCATCCCGACGAAAGCCGATATCGATGCAATCAAGCCGCTCAAGACCTGCATTGAATGCCTCTGCTGCGTCTCAGCCTGTCCTGCAGTGGACGTGACGAATTTTGTCGGCCCGACTGCAATGCGGCAGGAGATGCGGCTCGCCCTCGATCCCCGGGACAGCGGCGACCGGGTATCGGATGCCGTGAGGGACGGTCTTTTTACCTGCACTACCTGCCAGGCCTGCTGGAAGGTCTGCCCAAAAGAGATCGAGACACCTGCAAAGGCGATCGAGAAACTCCGGGCAATTGCCAACAAGCGGGGCTTCACGCTCCCGCGGCACCTGGAGGTCAACGCCCTTATCAGGGAGACCGGCAGGAGCATACCCCGCACTTCGGAGTCATTCCTTGAAAAAGTCAGTGAGATCATCGAACCGTACGGTCCGGTCAGGGCAACGGTCGGATTCTTTGTCGGCTGTATGTACAACCTCCGGCAGCAGCAGTCCGCACTGGATGCCATGGAAGTCCTGCGGAGAAATGGCATCCGTGTCATCATCCCGAAAGATCAGGTCTGCTGCGGCTCGCCGCTCATCAGGACCGGACAGCCGGATTACGTGGAAACGCTCCAGAAGCGCAATATTGGTGCATTCACTTCGCGCGGTATCGACACCGTCCTTACCATGTGCGCCGGCTGTGGCACTACCCTCAAGAACGATTATAAAACGCCTTTCCGGGTCATCGACATCAACGAACTGCTCATGCAGAACGGCATCGAGGCCCCTGCAAAACTCCCCATCAGAGCAACATACCACGATCCCTGCCACCTGCTCCGGGGGCAGGGCGTCCATGACCAGCCACGGGAGTTGATCCGGCAGGTGGTGGATCTCGTGGAGATGCCTTCCATCTGCTGCGGGAGCGGCGGCGGGGTCCGGTCCGGGAATCCCGAGGAGGCAGCGGCAATCGGTAAAAAGCGGGGCGAGGAGATCAAAAAGACCGGCGCTGATGTAGTAATTACTTCCTGCCCGTTCTGCGAGTTCCACATTGCCGGCCACACGGACAAGCCGGTAAAGAATATTGCAACGGTGCTGCTCGAAGGGTACCGCGAGAAGGATAAGAATAACGCCTGAATGCCGGGGACCGTCCCGGCACATGCACTTATTTCTGGAAGGTTTTCATCAGGTACTCGTATGCCTCGAGCGCGGCTTTTGCCCCGTCACCCGCGGCGATGATGATCTGCTTGCTCTTGACATTTGTCACATCACCTGCGGCAAATACTCCCGGAACGCTTGTATTCCCGTTAATATCAACAATGATCTCTTTCTTCTCGTTGAGTGAAACGAGACCTTCGACTATGTCCGTGTTGGGCAGCCATCCGATCTCGATAAAGACTCCATCAAGGCTGACCGTCTGTTCCTGCCCATTCTCGTTTTCGAGAGTGATTCCCGAGAGAAACTTGTCTCCCTGGAGAGCCGAGATATGGGTGCCAGGGTGAATGGTGATATTCTTCTTCTGATTCAGCCGCTCGATGTATATTGGGTCGGCCCGGATCGTGCTCCTGACAATCAGGCTGACCGAAGATGCAATCTCACTCATCTCAATCGCGGTCTGGAGCGCCGAGTTGCCGCCACCGACGATTGCCACCCGTTTTCCCTTGTACAGCGGGCCGTCGCAGGTGGAGCAGATCGAGAGCCCACGGCCCAGGTACTTCTCCTCGTTTGCAACTCCCAGTTTCCGGGGACGGTTGCCCTGGGTGAGGATAACGCTCTTTGCCCGGATAATGGCGTCAGAGATGGTGGTTATCACAAAGAGATTCTCCTCTTTTGTGATGGCAGTGACCCGGTCGAGATCGAGCCGGATATTCAGGGTCCTGACCTGTTCCTCGAATTTCTTCATCAGTTCCTCACCGGTGACCATCCGGTACCCCATATAATTCTCTATCGCCCAGGACTCGAGTGCCTGGCCCCCGATATTCTCGCTGATGATCCGTGTCGAGAGCATCTTGCGGGCACAGTACATTCCGGCAGTCAGGCCGGCAGGCCCGGCCCCGACAATAACCACATCGAAAATCTCGTCAGCTACCGTCTCCCCGAAGAGCTCGTTGAGCCGGGGGGCATCGAACCCGACAATGACTTCATCGTCAACCGTGATGACCGGGACGCCGCGCTGGCCGGAGAGATCGATCATTTTCCGGGCTGCATTCTGGTCGGCCCCGACATCGATATTTTCATAGGGCACGCCGTATTTTTCCAGAAATGCTTTTGCCATCCGGCAGTAAGGGCAGTTCTTTGTGGAGTAGACGGTGACTTTGGTCATTATGCCGGGAGATGACGCTCGAAAATACTTAATGGTATTTGACTGAACAGATGAAACCCGATATCTGCGGACTTATCGCAATGTTCTTTTTGGACGAGCCCCAATAGACCATTGAGCCGAACGTATGAATGCCGTGCCGACCCTGCAGGTAATGGGAAAACTACTGGCGGTATCTCTCCTGTTTTTTGTCCTGATAAGCGGGGCCTGCGCATTTACTCCAACGATTAATACCGTAGCAGATCCCGGCGTCTATCTCAATTTTAATGAGGGCAGCGGTGCGACTGCATACGATATCTCCGGCCATGGTACTTCCGGGTCCATGTACGGTGCAGAGCGGGCAGACAATGAAGGATGCGGCAGGGCGATATTCTTCAACGGTTTAGGGGATTATGTCAGCATCCCGTACAGTTCACTGAATCACCCGGAACAGGAGATCACGGTTTCGACGTGGTTTTACACAGACTCGTTCGACCCCCAGGCAATCATATCCAGTTACCACGATGGGGGATACCGTCTGGGATTCGGGGACGGGAATGATCTATGGTGGACCGTGAATCTCCAGGGAGCCGGAGAGGTTTCCGTGCCGATACAACATGAGAGCATTACCCCGCACCAGTGGCATTACGTGACCGGCACGTACAATGGGAAAACATCAAAAATCTACCTTGACGGGATCCTCCGGAACCAGGTCAATGCTACAGGCCCGATACACTATGAATATAATAATTATGTCCTGCTCGGGGCCGAGGCCGGGACCTACGATCAGCCTTCAGCGGTCTGCCCCCACTACTTCAGGGGGGGTCTTGACGAAGTCAGGATCTACCCGGTTGCACTGACCACCAGTGAGATTATTGATGACCGGCTCCGCTGCACTCCCGGAGAAATTATCACTCCTATGAGTAAACCAATCCTGACAAATGCCGCCGCCGCCTGCATCTATAATTCGGGGTCGATCCATCCGGGTCCCGGGGAGTCAGTCTTCCGCACCCTGACATTTAACGGAGCAAATGAGACCGGATCCTGGAGTGTCTCTCTTCCCCCGGGCACTACCCTGGATGTTCAGGTCAGGGATCTTTATTCAGCATCCACCCCCGATGCATGGTATATCGAGCTCGCTGATGAAAGAGGCAGGATCGACCGGACCGTTGCCTTTGCCAATACCAACAGCAGGCCCGTGAGCGGAGTCCTCCCTTCCGGCAATGCTACGGTTATGGTAAAATATTTCGATGGGAAAGGCCGGTTCCCAACCACGGTTGATGTCCGGTTCGAGAGTCACCCCCCCCGGCCACCATCCATCCCTGGAATCTCAGCCCACAGCATCCTGAGCAATCCAATCATAGTTATTTATTCAGCATCCTGGGCAACCCTGATCGCTATCCTTCTTGTCATCATCTGGCTGCACCGGCGGAGTAAGCAGAAAGAATGATAAGGATTATCCCCTTTTGAAAGGGTCTGATCCGGCCACGTTCAGATCAAACCCATAAAAATGACCGTGCTCAACCGGGGTCCGGCCTTTCACGGGGTGATGGGAGTATTTCCGTTGTAATGAGTTACAACAAAATGGGTGGGACGCGGAGCAGATATCAGTTCTCTATCGGCACATATGGCTCTTTTACCGTTTTATCTGCAATGATCCCGCTGTTCCCGCACGGGTCCTCTAGAATTAACGTTACCGGGTAACCTCCGGTCTTGATCCGGGCAATATCCGCAAGGAGCGCTGTTGCATTCTCTTTCTCCTCGTCGGTTCCCCACTGGAAGGCTCCCATCGCCACCTGCTCGATACGGTCAAGAACGCCCTCCACATTCGAGACAAAGCCTGTGCAGGTAGGGCCCGGGTCGATCCGTACTCCAATCTCAGGGATCTCGATGCTTGCGCTCATGCTGCGCACAACCCTTACCGCCATATCATCCCCGGAAGTAATCGTGAGGGTATAGCGTGCCGGTTCCCCGTGTTTCAGGAGCTGGGTATCAACGAATTTGTAGCCGCACGAGCTGCAGATGGCAGAGATGATAAGAATATCAGAAAAATAGGGAATATTTTCTGTCTTATACAGGTATTCTATTTCAGTATTGCAATACGGACACGGACCCGGGACTCTTGTCTCCACGGGATTATCCACCGATCTTGTCGCGCGAGATCTTGACCGACATCGGGGTTAAGACAACATAGCGCTGGTCGCCAAGGCCGATGATGTCGCCATTGACATCTTTTGCAACTTCTTTTAAGTCTTTTAAGACGCGCTCGTACGAGATCTTGTCCATTTTCAGCCGGGAAATGTCGACAATTACAATGTTGCCGGAATAGACCTCGTCCTTGACCCGGGGAGTATCCTTGAGGTCAGTGATTGTTGCAATCTTCACAAGGAGGGCAGGTGATCCTGCGGAGTGCTCCTCATAGGAGGCGAGATCGAGTTCCATATAGTCATCGTCCGAACTCGCGGCACTTTTTCCAAGAAGGGTGTCTATGATCTTAACCATAAAAAAACTGTATGATGAAAATTATTTAATAGTATCTATTTCGAAACCGCCGGGATGCCGTTTCTGCCAAAAAAATGGGAAAAAATGGCGGTTTTCCGGATTGTGTGTTGACCGGAATTTCTCATAATTCCATGTTCCAGATCTCATCGCCGACGTGGTGGAACTTTTTGACCATCTTGCCGGCCGTACTGGCACGCATATCGGGCGCATCCATGAGGGCAATCCCGATTGCCAGCGGCTTGCCATGCCGCTCGTCCACTATCTGCACCGGGAAGCCTGCCTTGACATCGTCAGTTACCGCGACAATACCGGGTCTCATGATGTCGGCGCCGTTCACTACATAGGGGATTGCACCGGCATCCACGGTCACCCGGCGTTCAGGGAACGGCAGCTGGACGGCGCCTTTGAGGGTGGGAAACACCCATGTGCCATTGTCCATGAGGAAGGGCTTCTTGTTGACCATAAAAAGCGAGATATCTGCGTTGGTTTCCAGTACCTCGATCATATCCGCGCGAAAGAGTGCCGCCGACGGACCAATCTGTTCCGCGAGCCGGGTCAGCAGGTCAACGCCCTGACTTTTCCGGACGGAATGGCGTTTCTTGACAATGATCTTTTTCATGGTATTGCATCTACATTCATACTGCACGGGTGAAAAAAATTTGCATGCAGCATGCGGTCCCGCATAAAACCCAAAAGTATTTGCCCGCCCGGATCTACGGTATGTTTAAGTGATCCGCTCACACACATATATTACTCCAGAGCGATGGTAAAAGGTGTAATTATGACCAAAAGGCCGTTGGATATTTTAGATCTGGTGCTGAACCGTCAGCCCGTTATTGTATCTCTCAAAGGCGGGAGAGAAATACGGGGCGTTCTCCAGGGATATGACGTACATATGAACCTTGTTCTTGACAAGGCCGAGGAGACGGAGAACGGGCAGGTTGTAAAGGTTGGCACGCTCATCGTCCGTGGGGATAATGTAATTTATATCTCTCCATCACTCGAACAATAAGGTGAAGTAACATGTCAAAAGGCACTCCATCAATGGGTAAGATGAACAAGTTCACCCACATCGCCTGCCGGCGCTGCGGGAAGATCTCGTTCCATGCCCAGAAGAAAGTCTGCTCTGCCTGTGGTTTTGGCAGGAGCACGAAGCTCATCAGCAACAAGTGGAACAACAAGCGACCAAAAATCCCGACGCATTAGAGTTTCATCATGTGTGGTATCGTTGGCATCGTGGATGCTGGCGGTGTATCAATTCAGCTCTATTATGCGCTGTACGCTCTCCAGCACCGTGGCCAGGAGAGCGCCGGAATATCAACTTTTGACGGCACCAACCTCCATAAGTTCAAGGGGAACGGTCTGGTTGCCGATGTCTTTTCCCCGTCTGTTTTATCCGATCTCAAAGGTTCTGCCGGAATCGGTCATGTCCGGTACCCCACAACCGGTGCAAATCTTCCCGAAAATATCCAGCCCCTGAATTTCCAGTTCAAGGACCATTTCATCTCGCTTGCCCACAACGGGAATCTTGTCAACACCTGCGAGATCCGGGCCGAGTACGAACAGGCAGGACAGATCTTCACTACAACCACTGATACGGAAGTCATCGCGAAGATCCTCATGGATGAAATAAGCAGGTCGGGTTCTGTGGAGGATGCGGTCAGGATCTGCATGCGCAGGTTGCTTGGCTCGTATTCCGTGGTAATGATGATTGACGGGATCATCTATGCATTCCGGGATCCGCTTGGCATCAAACCGTTCTGTATCGGGAAGACCGAGAACGGTTACATGGTGGCTTCTGAGAGTGTTGCTGTCGATGCCCTCAGCGCAAAGTTCCTCCGGGACGTAAAACCCGGCGAACTGATCCGGATCGATTCCGAAGGTATCCGCTGCACGCAGGTTGCCATTGCCGGCAAACGGGCGCACTGCATCTTTGAGTACATCTATTTTGCCAGGGCCGATGCGATCATCGACGGTGTCCTGGTGTATGATGTCCGGAGGCAGATCGGCCATAAACTCTTTGAGGAGGACCCGGTTAAGGCAGACTCGGTCTGCTCGGTTCCCGATTCCGGTACCGCGTACGCCATCGGGTACGCGGAGGGATCGGGCATCCCGTTCGTCGAATCCCTCATGAAGAACCGGTACATGGGCCGCACGTTCATCATGCCCTCGCAGAAGGAGCGGGAGAAGGCAGTCCGGATCAAGCTCAACCCTATCCCGGCCCACCTTCACGATAAATCGGTGGTGCTGGTGGACGACAGCATCGTCCGGGGCACCACATCGAAGCGGATCATCGAGATGATGAGGGATGCCGGGGCACGCGAGGTTCACATGCGGATCGGTTCCCCGGCCATCAAGGCGCCCTGCTATCTTGGCGTGGATATGCCAACCCGCGAGGAACTCATAGCAAGCAACCGGGTTGAGGATGAGGTACGTCACAGTATCACGGCAACAACACTTCATCACATTTCCCTTGACGCGCTCGTGGAAGCAATCGGTTTTGACCGAGAGGATCTCTGCACCGGCTGCCTCACCGGCTGTTACCCTCTGCCCATTGACGGTGAGCATGCCCGGCCCTGCAAGATAGATTTCCTTGACAGTACGTTCCAGTCAAAGCTCGGGTCGTTCGAAGCATAAGCCCGGGGGAAACAATCCTCTACCGGCCCGTTTCTTTTTTCGGCATGGTAACCCTTTTGCAGGGGCCGGATTATCTATTGCCAAGGTATTAAAAACCCCGGCGATAAAATTAGCAACAAAGCCCGGAATCTCAGGTTATCCATGTCTCCAATACCCCGCATCCTGATTGTCGATGATGATCCCATCATCACCAAGCTCATCTCCATCATGCTCCAGAAAAAAAACTATAACGTTGTCGGGGTTGTGGCTTCCGGAGAGGAATCCATCCTCAAAGCCGCTGAACTGAATCCCGATCTGGTGATCATGGATGTCAGTCTGGCCGGCGAGATGGACGGGCTGGACGCGGCACACTACATCTTCCAGCTCTTCCAGTACCCGATTATTTTCATCACGGCAACGTCCGAAGAGGAGCTGTTCGAACGCGCCAAGTTCTCCCAGCCCTACGGGATCATATTCAAGCCGTTCACGATGCTCGAACTCTCGACGAATGTGGATCTTGCCATCTACAATCACGGCAACCGGTGCAAGACTCTCGAAAACTACCCTGCCGGCGACCCAAAAAAGATCATGGAGGCGCTCGAGGCCGTCTTCATCACAGACAAGCGGGGCCGGATCATCTTTTTCAACCCGTATGCAACCTGGTTTGCCGACATTCCCCAGGAACGGATCCTCATGAAACACTGGCGGGAGATCCTGATGATCATCAGCGACCAGAAGGAAGAGGAGATCCCGGATCCTGTTGAGGAGGTAGTCCGGCAGATGGCCGGGGTCACGTACGAGTCAAACACCTCCGTGGTGACAACCACCTCCAAGCGCCGCAAGGTGAGTATCGCGGTCCGGCCCGTCAAGGATGATCACGACAAGCTCATTGCTGTCCTGCTCTCGATAAAAGAGAAGAAGACAATGCCCTGATAGAGGAAGGAGCCGGATTTCCGGCGGGTTTGTTCCGGGCCGGCCCAACCATTATCAGGCATTACTTTGTGAAAGTACATCATAGCCCCTCAGGTGACCCATGCCGCCCGCTTCCCGTATCCTGATTGCCGGTGAAGATACCATCATCGCGAACCTTGCCTCGACAATGCTCCAGAAGAAAGGTTACACCATTGCAGGAATACTGACCAACGGCAGGGACGCACTGGTAAAAACGGTGGATCTGGTACCCGACCTCGTCATCATGGACGTGAACCTCGGGGGAATGCTGGACGGGATTGACGCGGCCCATTATATCTACCAGATCTTCCATGTCCCGGTCCTCTTCATCTCGGCAGTGTCCGAAGAGACAAAGCTCGCACGCATCAAGTACTCCCTGCCCTATGGGATCGTCTTCAAACCATTCAATGACACTCAGCTCGCAACATATGCAGACCTTGCGCTGTACACCCACGCCGACCGGATCGGAGCGCTGGGGAATTCGCCACTCGGCGACTCACGCAAGATGATGGATAATCCCAATGAGGCGATCATCATCCTGGATAAGCGGGGCCGGGTCATCTTTTTCAATACCTTTGCCGAATGGTTCGTTGATATGCCGCTTGAGAAAGCATTCGTGCGGCACTGGAGGGATGTGATGATGTTCATGAGCGATGCGGACAATGAAGAGGTCAGCGACCCGGTCACCCGGGCAACCAAGCAGATGGCCGGCTCTATTTACGATGGCGGGATCTCCATTGTGTCCACAACTTCGAAGCGCAGGAAGATTCATCTCGCCATCCGCCCGCTCAGGGATAGCCATGAACGTCTCATTGCCTCGATTATGTCCATTAAGGAGAACAAGAAAACTTATATGTGATTCCGGCCGCTGACGGGCCCGGGCAGGACATTTCATGGAGCACATAAGACAGGCATTCAATAAATTTGCTCAGGATTACGATACCCAGCGGGAGTACATCATCCCGGAGCTGCAGCAGTTTTACCGGACCGCGGTCTGGGCAATGGAATCAGTTGCCCCCCGGCCGGAGATCCTCGATGTTGGTGCAGGCACGGGCCTTTTGAGCGCGTTCATTCTTGAAAAGTTCCCGGATGCACGGCTCACGCTGATGGACATTGCCGAGAACATGCTGGACATGGCGCGGAAAAGGTTTGCCACGCGCCCGGATACAGCATACAGGGTCTGCGATTACAGCCATGCCGATCTTGGCGGGCCGTATGATCTTGTCTGTTCGGCCCTCTCCATCCACCACCTGGCGCCGGAGGAGAAGCGCCGGCTCTTCTCAAGGATCCACACGGCCCTGGTCCCGGGGGGAATGTTCGTGAACGCCGACCAGGCTGACGGGGAGACCCCTTTCTTCCGGCAGCGGTATCTCGATTACTGGAACGTATTTTTGAAAAGCGGCCCGATGACCGAAGCCCAGCATGCAGAGATCCTGAAACGCAGGGACACCCTTGACCGGAACGAGAAATTGTCCGACCAGCTCGCGTGGCTCCGGGAGGCAGGGTTTGCCGATGTGGATGTGGTGTACAAAAACCGGACGTTTATCGTGACGGTTGCAAGGAAAGGGTGAGGTGGGGGACTCCTTCCCGGACACATCACCCATACATATCTACGGTAATATGTTTAGCGCGGTACAGGGAATGCGAACCGCAGGGTAGCAGCATCCGGGCTGTCCCCCAAATTCCTTTTTGCCGGGTCTTATTGATCCGGATTGTTATCCCAATCAGAGTCTGCCTGAAAATTTCAAATCAAGGTCCGGTTGATCCGGATCCGTTTTTCGATCACGATCCTGATCGCGATGAAAATCCTGAAATCAAGGTCCGGTTGAAAAAAGAAAATCAAAGTCTGCCAAAAAATTTTCAATCAGAGTCTGGTTGTGAAAAGTTAACCACATCTGCATATATGCAATCCGGCATTCCACGACGGAGTATGGCCCGGGGATCTCATTTTTCAATCAAAGTCTGGCAAAAATTTTACCATCAAAGTCCGGTTGAAAATAAAAAATCAAAGTCCGGTTGAAATTTTGAAATCAAGGTCTGATTGATCCGGATCCGTTTTTCAATCGGGATCATGATCGCGATGAAAATTTTGAAATCAAAGTCCGGTTGAAATTTTGAAATCAAGGTTTGGTTGATCCGGATGATGTTCAGAACACGTTATGGTCCGATGCATCCGGGAAGGTCAATATTGACCTTGCGTGTCAGCCGGTGCCTTGATCATCCGTTATAATCCTCTCCTGTTCCGGTAAACGTACAGTATCCCGACAGCTCCAACCCCTGCCACTGCCACAATCGGTGAAACGGGGGACTGCGTTTTAGTCGGCGTTGGTTTTGTTGTCGGCGGTGTCGTGGCTGTAGTTGTCGGTTGTGTTGTCGGGGTAGTTGTTGGCGTGGTTGTCGGTGGCTGGCTGCTCACATGGATATATCTGGTTTTTACCGTGGAGTTGGATCCGTCGCTGTTTGTCACGTTCAGCGAGACCGTGAAGTTTCCTGCTGAGGTGTAGGTGTGGACCGGGTGCCGGTTCGTGCTCTTGGTGCCGTCACCGAATGTCCACCTCCAGCCAGCCGGCTCATTGGTGGAGGTATCGTTGAACGATACTTTCAGGGGTTTGACTCCGGATCTCGGTGAGCCGGTGAAGTTGGCGACCGGGGGTGCCGGGAGCCGGACGGTGATGTATGCCGGTTTTTCCATTGTGTCGCTGCCGAGATCGTTCCATACCTTTAGCGAGACGTTATAGGAACCCGCCGCAGTGTACCGGTGTACCGGGTTCTGAACGGTTGAGTTTGTACCGTCGCCGAAGTCCCAGAGCCATTTTACCGGGGAGGCGTCCGAAGTATCGGTGAAAGTCACGTTCAGCGGCACTCTGCCGGAGGTTTGTGTGGCGGTGAAGTTCGCGAACTGCCGGGCGTAGACCAGAAATTCCCGGGGTGTGCCGGATGTAGTATTTCCCTGAAAAACCCAGACCGGCTCCAGATAAATTTCGGGATCTTTTCTGCTCTTTTCATAATACCCCAACTTAATCGTATGAATCTGGATATCGTCCATCCCCATAGGGGGGTCCAATACTTCGCCCGCTGCCAGTTTTTCCGTTGCTGTTCTTGCAGATATTATCGAAACATTGCGGCCGGTATATTCAAGAGTTCTCCAGATTTTAAGAATCTCGAGAACTTTCCCATTCTCCCCCAGGGTGACCTGGATTTTATCACTGAATCCAAGCAGGGGCATTCCGTCAATTACCCGGTGATAAAAAACATCGGTATAAATTGGATTTCTCTCAACTACTTCATGAGTAAGAGGTGTATACAACTCATAATAATTTGTTTCAACTTCCCCAATCTCTGCATCAGGTGGTAGTCCACCGTATGGTTCCAATGCAATCCTGGCGACTGCTGGAGCATCCTGTTCAGAAGTAACGTTTGTCCTGTCCTTGAAAACCTCATCAAATGATTTATCCACGTAATCTCCTTCATGGAAAATCCCCCGATAGAGACGTATCGAAGAGGGGACTTCGGGTTCGATCGCATGGATGGTAACGGGACCTGAAACGCCCATCTGGTTTTGCGGAATTGAATTTGATGGAATAATTCTATCAATCAGTTTATCTGTCTGATCACTCTTTTGAGCAGTTGAAAAGAGCGTTGGGTTAATCAGGACAATAAAAAATAATCCGGCACATATTACGGATAATATTGCAAATACTGTAAGAATTACAATGATACATCTCATTTATCCACCTCTGAACATAGCCAATCAGTTCCCCATGGTTTATCATTCAAATTACCATCCGGTTCAACATTCCCATATCCCGGTAAATGATCGCCAAACGACCACGATGCCGGGCAGATCCCGGTCCCTTTTTTGGGGATAATTTTTAACATATGAAAAAATCGGGGATGGGTTATCTGCACTTCTTCCCCGCTGTAAACACCAGCCCGGTAATTACGAGGCCGGCTATCGCAACCAGAGGCGAGAGAGGTTGTCTCGTTGGCCTGGGGGTAGGTTTTGTTGTCGGCGGTGTCGTGGCCGTAGTTGTCGGTTGTGTTGTCGGGGTAGTTGTTGGCGTGGTTGTCGGTGGCTGGCTGCTCACATGGATATATCTGGTTTTTACCGTAGAGTTGGATCCGTCGCTGTTTGTCACGTTCAGCGAGACCGTGAAGTTTCCTGCTGAGGTGTAGGTGTGGACCGGATGCCGGTTCGTGCTGTGGGTGCCGTCACCGAACGTCCACCTCCAGCCCGCCGGCTCATTGGTGGAGGTGTCGTTGAACGATACCTTCAAAGGTTTGACTCCGGATCTCGGTGAACCGGTGAAGTTGGCAACGGGGGGAGCCTTGTTGTGGACGGTGATGTATGCCGGTTTTTCCATCGTGTCGCTGCCGAGATCGTTCCATACTTTCAGCGAGACGTTACAGGTACCCGCCGCAGTGTACCGGTGTACCGGGTTCTGAACGGTTGAGTTGGTGCCGTCGCCGAAGTCCCAGAGCCATTTTGTGGGTGAAGCGTCTGAGGTGTCAGTGAAGGTCACGTTCAGCGGGACTTTACCGGAGGTTGGGGTGGCGGTAAAGTTTGAGAACTGGCGGGCGTATATCTGGAACGACAGGTATGAACCCGATGTGGTATTGCCATAAAAGATCCAGACCGGCTCCAGAGTAATTTCCGGGCGTTCAAGTCCTTTTGCATAATAACCAAGAATGGTACTGTATACGTAGACATCTTCACCAATACTCAGAGTCGGGTTCAGGACTTCGCCCTCTTCAAGTTTTTCAGTTGCTTTCCTGAACGGGATAACCGATACATTCCCAAGAGGTGTATAGGTCCGCCAGCGTTTGTAAATCCGGACCAGTTCCCCGTTCTCGCCCAAAATAACCTGGATTGTATCACGGTCTCCGACAACTGGCCTTCCATCAACCATCCTCCACCAGGATACGGAAGTGTCAAGTGGAAACCTCTCTTCTACCTTCAGGGTTGTTCGGCTTACCAATTCTCCATAATTCGTCACGGCTCCTGTCAGAATCGCATCTGAAGGCAGTCCGCCATAATTATCAAGGATTCTTTTTGCAACTTCCGGTGCATCCTGTTCAGAAGTCACATTCTTGTGTGATTTTGTAGACTGAAGCCGTTTATTGACCAAATCTCCCGGTAAAAAAACGCCCTTATATACAGGAATGGATGGAGGAGAATCCGGTACCGTTACATTGAGGGTAATGTTTGCAAACGAGCCGGCGTATATATTCACATCTTCTCCGGAGAATGTTCTTGTGAATTGCATCGTACCAGGTTGATTGATCCCCGTTTTCAGACCGGAGGGACTTTTTATTATCCCTGAAATTATCAGTCCTGCACAGAGTGCAGAAATTACCACGATAACCAGACAAATCTTTACGATAGTTTTCATCATCACTCACCTCGGGGCCTCGTTACAACGCCACTCATCACGATATACTGCCTGGTGATAGACCCTTGGCGAAAACCCGGCAGACCCGGTCTCCCGGGTCCAGTGCTGGCCGTCGGAAGAGGACCACGACCACGATGCCGGGCAGACCCCGGTTCCTTTTTTGGGGATAATTTTTGACATATGAAAAAATCAGGGATGGATTATTTTCACTTCTTCCCCGCTGCAAACACCAGCCCGGTAATTACGAGACCGGCTATCGCAACCAGAGGTGAGAGAGGTTGTCTTGTTGGCCTGGGGGTAGGCCGGGTTGTCGGCGGTGTCGTGGGTATGGTTGTTGGCGGTGCAGCGGACACCGAGATATACCCCGGCCGGTTCAGGGAGCCGGTGCCGTCTGCGTTCGTCGCGTCCAGCACGATTGTGTAATTACCGGTATTGGAATAGATGTGGACCGGGGACTGGATGGCCGAAGTCGCCCCGTCTCCAAAGGACCAGTTCCAGGAGGTTGGTGCATTGGATGAGGTGTCGGTGAATGTGACCGTCAGAGGTGCTTTCCCGGAGAGCGGTGTGGCAGTAAAGTTGGCAACAGGGGGTGTGAGCGGGAGGACCGTGATGTAGTTGTTCACGGTCCTGTTGAAGTCCCCATCGCCATTCGCGGTTTCGAGATCAACAGTGTAGTTCCCGGCACGGGTGTACGTATGCACCGGGTCCGGCACCGATGCATTTGTACCGTCCCCGAACTGCCAGAACCATAATGTCGGTGTGCCACCGGAAGAAGTATCATTGAAGAATACCGTGAGCGGCACTTTTCCTGACCGTGGACTTGCCGAAAAGTTGGGGAAGGACGGGTTCGGGGTTACCCGGATATAATCCGGGTTAATCCGGACACCGCTCCCGTTCTCATTCGTTGCATTCAGGCTCACGGTGTAATTGCCACCCCGGATATATTCATGGACGGGATATTGATTCGTGGATGTTGAGTTGTCACCGAAGTCCCAGAACCATGATGCAGGGGTATTGGATGAGGTGTCAGTGAAAGCAATGGTGACGGGAGATTTACCGGTTGTTACGTTGGCGGTGAAGTTGGCCACCGGAGCAAGCGCCGGTGCAGTCACCGTGATATAATTCGCTTTTGTGAGGGTATTGAACCGTTCGTCATTATAAACGGATACCGTCACCGAGTACGTTCCCACGTTCAGATATGTATGGACCGGGTTCTGTGTCCAATTACTTGTCCCGTCACCGAGATCCCACTGCCAGATCTGAATTGGACCCGTTGATGTATCGTTGAAGGATACGGTCAGTGGTGCTGTTCCTGATATCGGAGAGGCGGTGAAGTTGGCAAATTGCAACGAACTCCCGGATACTCTCGCATCGACATAGAATGACAACCCATTACCATGAGATGTCGGGCCGGAGAAGATCCAGACCGGTTCGAGCGTCTCCTCCTCCCGATCCGGATAGCCATCATAATACCCAAGAGAGATGTTAGTTATCGTCACATCAACGGGTACCTGATAATAATTCAGGACTTCGCCTCTCTGGAGTTTTGCCACAGCTTCACTTGCGGAGATCACCGGAACCTGATCGATCTGGGTGAGGGTACGCCATTGCCTTTTAAGAAATAGTAACTCCCCGTTCTCGCCAAAATCAAGCCGAATAATCTGCCCAAGAACCGGCATCCCGTTTATTTTCCTGTCATACACAATATTTGTCGACTTAAGATACACTGCAAGAACTTCACCTGTGGTAAGATTCATGCCTTTACTAGTACTTTTACCAATCCAATACACTACAGCATCCGGGGGGATACCACCATAGGGTGCCAGCGCCTTTTGGGCAAGGAGAGGGACCTCGGACTCATTGGGAACACTGTTTTTTACGTGTGACCAATTAGGAGTATGAAATGAAATATTTCCCCCGGGTCCATAATACCCATGGTAGATAGGTACCGTTGCCGGAGCAGGAGGCAGGGGGGCGTTAATGGTTATAGTACCAATGGTCGTCTGAATCGTTGACGGGACTACTCCTGACGGAATAATTCTGAACATCCAGTCATCAGTGCTACCGGAATACATTGCTGACAAGAGTATTGCCCCGCCAAGAAGGGCGATAACAATAATCATAATCGCGATTGAAACCTTGGTCTTCATGTTAAACACGGCTCCCCTGTCTTCGTATGCCAACATTCAACGACAGGTATATCAAAAGGACTGCTATCCGGTGCAATGCCGGTTCCTTTCCCGGGTAAATGATCGCCAAACGACCAGGACCACGATGCCGGGCAGACACCGGTTCCTTTTTTGGGGATAATTTTTGACATAAGAAATAATCAGGGATAAATTATTTTCACTTCTTCCCCGCTGCAAACACCAGCCCGGTAATTGCGAGACCGGCTATCGCAACCAGAGGCGAGAGAGGTTGTCTCGTTGGCCTGGGGGTAGGTTTTGTTGTCGGCGGTGTCGTGGGTATCGTTGTTGGCGAAGCAGCGGACACCGAGATATACCCCGGCTGGTTCAGGGAGCCGGTGCCGTCCACGTTGGTTGCATTCAGCACGATTGTGTAATTACCGGTATTGGAATAGATGTGGACCGGGGACTGGATGGCCGAAGTCGCCCCGTCTCCAAAGGACCAGTTCCAGGAGGTTGGTGCATTGGATGAGGTGTCGGTGAATGTGACCGTCAGAGGTGCTTTCCCGGAGAGCGGTGTGGCAGTAAAGTTGGCAACAGGGGGTGTGAGCGGGAGGACCGTGATGTAGTTGTTCACGGTCCTGTTGAAGTCCCCATCGCCATTCGCGGTTTCGAGATCAACAGTGTAGTTCCCGGCACGGGTGTACGTATGCACCGGGTCCGGCACCGATGCATTTGTGCCGTCCCCGAACTGCCAGAACCATAATGTCGGTGTACCCCCGGAAGAAGTGTCATTGAAGAATACCGTGAGCGGCACTTTTCCCGACCGGGGTGTGGCCGAAAAGTTGGGGAAGCTCGGGTTCGGGGTTACCCGGATATAATCCGGGCTTATCCGGTTACTGCTCCCGTTCTCATTCGTTGCATTCAGGCTCACGGTATAATTGCCGCCACGGTTATATTCATGGATGGGATGTTGATTCGTGGATGTTGAGTTGTCACCGAAGTCCCAGAGCCACGATGTCGGGGAGTTGGATGAGGTGTCCCGGAAGGCAACAGCAACCGGGGATTTCCCGGTTGTTACGTTTGTGGTGAAGTTGGCCAGCGGAGCAAGCGCCGGCGCAGTCACTGTGATATAATTCGCTTTTGTGAGGGTATTGAGCCGTTCGTCATTATAAACGGATACCGTCACTGTGTACGTTCCCTCGTTCAGGTACGTATGGACCGGGTTCCGCGTCGAGTTAATGGTCCCGTCCCCGAAATCCCAGTACCAGGTCTGTATGGGGCCCGTAGAGGTATCGCTGAACGTGACGATCAGGGGAGCTTTTCCTGAAACCGGGGTTGCCGTGAAATTCGCAAACTGTAATGAACTTCCTGAGACCCGGGCATTGACACAATATTTAATGGGATCACCATGTGCATTCGTTCCTGAAAAAATCCAAACGGGTTCTATGGAAACTTCCTGCCGCTTTTGATAGGGGATATAATACCCAAGGGAGATGTTATTTATCGAAATATCTGCTGAGGCCTCTTGGGACTGATAATAATCAAGGACTTCACCCCGCCTGAGCTTTTCAACGGCTGCAGATGCGGAAATGACCGGTACCTGATCGATCTGCTCCAGCGTCCTCCATTGTTTGAGAAGGTATAATAGCTCGCCATTTTCTCCAAATTCGAGCTGGATAGACCCCCCGCCGGATCCTTCAGTGGACATACCATTAATTTTTTGATGATAGGTGATTCCAGTTGAGTAAAGATATGTTTCAAGGACCTCATCTGTTGAAATATTTCTTAATTTGCCGGAGAATTGACCTGCACTGGTTTCTATGGCATCAGATGGAATCCCCCCGTACGGTGCCAGTGCCGTTTGTGCCAATAGTGATGCTTCGGTTGTACTTGGAAGACTTTTTTGTGCACGTAAATGGTTTGGTGATATATATGTTACACACCCCCAGTCAGCATAATATCCCCGGTAAATGGGGACTGATGCAGGAGTTGCGGGCAAGGGTGCGTTGATATGAATCGTACCAATCGATCCCTGGACGCCAGACGGGACGATCCCTGCCGGGATTGTCATCGATATCCGGTGATTCGTTCCATCCAGGTGCCCTGCCAGGAGGATTCCCGCACCACCTATGCAGACAAGGATCATTACGATTATAATAATTAACAAATCCATCTTCATTTTAACACGCCTCCAATTTTCCAGAATTCGTGTGCCAGCGGATACAAATCGGGTTATTTCCGGGTTGGCTATCTGGAGCCACTCCTGTTTTTATCCCGGGTAAATAATCGCCAAACGACCACGATGCCGGGGAAACCCCGGTCCCTTTTTTGGGGATAATTTTTGACATATGAAAAAATCAGGAAATGATTATTTTCACTTCTTCCCCGCTGCAAATACCAGCCCGGTAATTGCGAGACCGGCTATCGCAACCAGAGACGAGAGAGGTTGTCTCGTTGGCCTGGGGGTAGGCCGGGTTGTCGGCGGTGTCGTGGCCGTAGTTGTCGGTTGTGTTGTCGGGGTAGTTGTCGGCGTGGTTGTCGGGGGCTGGCTGCTCACATGGATATATCTGGTTTTTACCGTAGAGTTGGATCCGTCGCTGTTTGTCACGTTCAGCGAGACCGTGAAGTTTCCTGCTGAGGTGTAGGTGTGGACCGGGTGCCGGTTCGTGCTGTGGGTGCCGTCACCGAACGTCCACCTCCAGCCAGCCGGCTCATTGGTGGAAGAGTCGTTGAACGATACCTTCAAAGGTTTGACTCCGGATGTCGGTGAGCCGGTGAAGTTGGCAACGGGGGGTGACGGGAGCCGGACGGTGATGTAAAACGGTTTTTCCATTGTGTCGCTGCCGAGATCGTTCCATACTTTCAGTGAGACGTTACAGGTACCCGCCGCAGTGTACCGGTGTACCGGGTTCTGAACGGTTGAGTTGGTGCCGTCGCCGAAGTCCCAGAGCCATTTTGAGGGTGAGGCGTCCGAAGTGTCGGTGAAGGTCACGTTCAGCGGAACTTTACCGGAGGTTGGTGTGGCGGTGAAGTTTGAGAACTGGCGGGCGTAAACGTAGAAATCGATTGCTGATCCTGAAGATGTATTACCGTAAAAAATCCATATCGGTTCCAGAGTGATCTCAGGATCAGTTCTGCTTTTTTCGTAATATCCCAATTTAATAGTGTGAATACTGATATCATTCATTTCCAGGGGTGGATTCAATATCTCACCATTCTGAAGCCTATCAACGGCCTTCGCGGGTGAAATGATTGAGGCATTCCTTCCGGTATATTCAAGGGTTCTCCAGATTTTGTAAATACGCAGGACGGTTCCATTCTCTCCCAGTTCCACATTTATTTTATCACTTTGTCCACCCACCGGCATCCCATCGATTAGCCGATGGTAGTATACACCCGTGTAAAGGGGAGTACTTTCAACGGTTTCTCCTGTTGAAGGCTCGAATTTTTCTAAATAGGTTGTTCTTGAATTACCAAGCTCAGCATCACTAGGCAATCCGCCATACTGTGCCAGTGCATTTATTGCAGATTCAGGAGCATCCTGTGAAGATATTACATTTGATTTTTTCTTCAAAGAATTACCAAGAATGATATCAAGTTTGTCACCTTCATAAAATAGCCCCTTATACACTCGTAATGAAGGTGGCGAATCAGAAACTGTTGTTTGAATCGTAATAGACCCGGTTGGAGCTAAAATATGTAAAGAAATTTTTTCTGATGATATCATCCTATTAAGATCTCTCATCAAATGATCACTATTCTCATCCTTCACCAATTTGGACTGACTGTTCAAATCTATAAAAAAAACTACAGTACTTGAGATTGCGACAATAATCAGTAATACGAATAATTTTTTTATGATTTTCATTTTAACCACCTAGCATGTCCAATTTATCCTCACAGGTTTTTCATTTGGGTCACCGTCTGGTTCTACCGTTCCATACCCCGGGAGATGGTCTCCGAAAAGTTGATTTTCGTTATGAAATATTACCGCCGCGTTCACTGTTCCGTCGAAACTATCAATTGTAGCATTTTGATATGCATTTACCAGAGGCATCTTATCGTCTATCGCATGTCGTAAAAACCCGGGGACTAATCCTCCATTGGGTTTTACAGTTGATTTAAATCCAAAAATACCATGGGACGTATCGAGTGCATCACCCCATTTCGGATTGTTCAGGGCAAGGCACGAATACAGGAATACCCACTTATTCTCCTTCCCCCATTTTTTCTTTACATCAAGCGGACCAATGTATTCGTTATTGGGTAATTCAAGTCCGAAATTGTCCCAATCATTCCCATGACCGAAATGCCAGTGGAATGTGGAATCTGCTAAGCCACCTCCATCTGTTCCAAAATCAGATCTGGAGATATTATTGTCCCCATGGAAAAAATGTAATTTCCACTCCGCGGTATCACTCAAATATTTATCCAGGTAATAAAAATCTCCGTTAAACCAATCCGTTGTATTTCGTTCTGTTCCTTTCAACTCCGCATAGGTAATTGAATATGTTAATCCCACCGGCTCCACCGGCACCTCGCGGTACCACACGTCGTTGAAGTACCGGTAGCCAATATCAGTAACCCAGCCATATCCCCCGATCACCCACAACTTATCGTTGAACGCAACCGCCGGGAAACCCTCGCGGGGCGGGAACCCGGCATCGGGCGTATCCACCGTCCAGGTCGCGCCGTCGGTGGATGTCCAGACATCATTCCTGTAACCGGTGTCATCGATTCCCCCGATAAGCCACATCCGGTTACCGGCAGAGACTGCCTGATGATAGACCCTGGGCGAAAACCCGGCAGACCCGGTCTCCCGGGTCCAGTGCTGGCCGTCGGAAGAGGACCAGACATCGTTCTTCCAGCCGTTGCCGGCGCCACCGATCACCCACATACGGTTGTTGAAAACGGTTGCGGCGAACGCCGATCTTGGCCCGAACCCGGCAGAATTTGTTGCCCGGGTCCATGTAATCCCGTCAGGAGAGGACCAGACATCATCGCTATCCCGACCCCCGATCACCCAAATCCTGTTGTCAAAAACAACGGATACATGACCCCACCGGGGCGGGAACCCGGCAGACTGACTGGCCAGTATCCAGTTTGAACCATCAGCCGAATACCAGACATCGTTCCGGGCCGAACCGTCAGCATACCCCCCGATGACCCATATCCGGTTGTTATACACCGTTGCAGAAAACGCATCTCTGGGCCCGAACCCGGCGGAATCCGTTGCCCGGGTCCAGATAATTCCATCGGGGGACGACCAGACATCGCTTTTCAAACCCTCATGCCAGGTGTCTCCCCCGATAACCCAGATCCGGTTGTTCAATACAACCGAGGCAGGACCGTACCGGGGAGAGAAGATATTCGGGCCCGGGGGTTGTGTCCATGTCACACCATCAGCTGATGACCAGATATCGTCCTTGAACGCGGTGGTGTCGCCACCGATGATCCACATCCTGTCATTAAATACCAGAGAGGCAGAACCCCATCGATGTGAAAATGCCGCGGAACCTGTTGCCTCGGTCCATGTCATTCCATTGGAGGAATACCAGACGTCATTGTGATTCCCCCCGGTCACCCACATCCGGTTATTAAAAACGAACGTCTGATGACCCTCGCGGGGTGAGAATCCGGCCGATGCGGTGACCTCGGTCCAGGTCAGGCCGTCCGGAGAAGACCAGACATCGTTCCGGGCCACACCGGCAGCATTGCCCCCGATGACCCATATCTTATTATCAAAAACAAGAACCTGGTGGCCATTGCGGGATGCAAACCTTGCCGATTCAGGTACCTGGTTCCAGGTCGCACCATCGGAAGAATACCAGATGTCGTTTTGCATACCCCCTGCGCATGAACCCCCGATAACCCAGATCCTGTTGTTAAAAACAAAAGCCTGATGGAATATCCGTGGAGAAAATCCCGCGGATTCCGTTGCCAGGGTCCATGTCACGCCATCCGCTGATGACCAGATATCAGATTTATAACCATCAATATCATCCATGCCCCCGATCACCCACATCCGGTTGTTGAACGTGACCGCAGCATGACCATAACGGGGTGTGAATTGTGCAGTGCTGGCAGCCCGGGTCCAGCTGATACCATCACCGGAATACCACACGTCGTTTTTAGTCATCCGGTCCTGTGCATCGTAACCCCCGATCACCCACATGGCATTGTGAAAGACGACCGTACTATGATCGGTCCTTTGTGAAAAATCCGGGGTTGGCGGGGCCTCTGTCCACTGACTGCCTCCCGTCTCCCTGAGGTTCCCCGGCAGGGAAGCAGCCTTCGCTGTTGTTACTGCAGATGGCCGGGGTATCTGATCCAGGGCGAACCGCGCAGGGATCCTCATCTCCCCTGAAACCCCCGCCCGTTCCCGCGCCCGTGGCGGTGTCCTGGTACCGTTCCGGATCTGCGGGGATGCTGTTGGTGTCCTGGTAACTTCAGTTGTTATCGTGATATTCCCCGAAGACAGGGTGTTTGTTGCATTCGGGAAAGTCCCGTTCACGGCAGTCGCTGAAATGGTGCTTTCAGGGGAAACCTCCGGGACTGGATTCCTTCCGGCGCTTTCCGCCTGGTTTGTGGTACTCCGGTTCACCGGCGCGGGTATTTCTCCGCGGGAGGGGGTGACGTTCTCGTTCATGGTTCTGTTCACGTTGATCAGGTCCGCCATCGCGTTTCCGGTATCCGGATCCTGTCCGGCCGTCTCCTGCACGGTACTGTTCACCGGGTCAGGTGTTGCATTCACGGCGGGGTTCAGGATAATTGCAAGCAGCAGGGACAGGGTGACCACCCTTGATATACGGGAGTAGTTCATGCAGGTCATTGCCTCCGTTTTCAGCTGGGTTTTTTACATGAGGCATGACCGAAAACTTCATAGATCAGGAAGTCTGAATGATCGATGCCTACGGGCAGGACCGGGTTCGTCAAGTGTCCAAACTTTAGGGAACCCGGCCTACGTTTTTGCGGGTCTTCCAGAATTTCCGGTAGGTTGGTTGCTTCCAGAAATTTCAGGAATTCCTGTTATGTAGAAATAATCCTTTTATATTAATAACAAAATCGCAAGGCGTAATGCCATGCATTGCACTGACTTAATGCCGTGCATCAAAAATCAAAATAAAAAATGTTGTATACTTTTTAATATTATGTAAGTGTTAATTCCTGGGCGCCGGGGCAGGATCTCCCGGGGAAACCCTGCCGGAACACACTTTCTGGATTCCGGGTTTGCCCGCCAGCCAATGCACCAGCGACACGGGGCGAAGGTGATTCTCTGCTTACAAAAAGTGATGGTATCCTGATAATCATAGGTTGTATCGTCGGAATCCTGGTAACGTTTGTTTTCCTCCCGATAATTCAGACCCCGGGAGGGTATCAGGCTCCGGGTATTACACCGGAAGTTTCAGCAGTCCATGAAAAGATCCCGGTCAGCTCCGGGATCACAACCAGCATCAATCAGTTCGCAACCCGGAAAGACGTGATCGCGTTCCTCCGGTTGCATACAGAATATGCAGCGGCATCGTCATCCCCTGCTGCCTTCCCTGCATTCATCCCTGGTGCGACACGCTGGTTCAGTTATGATGTGGATACCAGCTCGTTCAAGCCGGATGAATACCTGGTGACCGTCCAGGCGGTTAAAGAGTTAACGGCTGACTCAGCACTCTTCAATGTCCTCGAAGGACCGGCCCGGCAGAGCATGGTGACCCCGACAATGACCCCGTCTCCCCGCGTCACCGACAAAAATGGATATTACATCTCCATTAACCCAATCGGGGACCATTTTATCGGAGAAAAATTCAGCATAACAGGAACCACCAATATCCCGGCGGATGCCGATCTGCTGGTACAGGTGGTCAGCTCTTCGTTCAAACCAACCCAGAAGAGCCAGTCAGGGGAGTTCTCCGGCAGGGCCGGTACTATCAGGACTTCATCGTCTGCTCCATCGATCCCTGCACCAGTCCCGACAATCGCAGCTGTCCATACCGCTGCCCCGACCCTGGCACGTACGGTAGTCCCGACTACCGCTGCGACGAGTGCCCGGGATTTTTCAACAACCAACGTGCAGGTAAAGCAGGTCGATGAGGCAGATATCATCAAGACCGATGGCAAGAACATCTATGTTGTCACCAAGAACTGCCTGAACATCCTCAGGGCCTATCCGGCAGTGGATGCCGGGATCCTTTCAACCCTGCGTTTTGCCGGCCATCCTGAAGCCCTGTATATCAATGGCGACAAGCTTGTCCTGATTGCTAACGATTACCAGACCCGGCCAATAACCGAATGTACCCCGGGTTCGTGTACACGGAACCCTATGTCAACGCAGAGGACTCTTGTGTACGTCTTCTCTGCCAGATCTCCTGAAAACCCGGTACTGCTCCGGGAACTGGATATCGATGGATCCTACACAAGTTCTCGGATGATTGGGTCACAAGTCTACTTTGTCACCAGCCTGAATATCCCCCGGCAGCTCGATGATCTCGAACTTCCCACGATTCATGATGACCTCGGGGGTATCACCACTCCGCCCGTGTACGGATTCAATACAAGGGACCAGGCATTTGCCTTTTCCACCATCAGTTCGCTGGATATTGCCGACACATCGCCGGTCCAGGCCAAGTCTTTCATCATCGGGTCTGCCGGTACTATCTATGTCTCTCCGACCACACTGTATATCGCCCTTCCTGACACGGATATGGACCGTCCCCGCGGATCCACGTCGACTGCCATATACTCATTCACCATAAGTGACGGGAAAATCGGATACTCTGCCGCAGGAAAAGTTGACGGGACCCTTCTCAACCAGTACTCGCTTGACGAATATGAGGGGAACCTGCGGGTGGCAACTACGGTTGATACCCTTTCAGGGAGGTGGAATTCTGCATCCTCAAGCAAAGTGACGGTGATGGACAAAAGGCTTAATTCCATCGGCTCCCTTTCCGATATCGCTCCCGGCGAGCGGATCTATGCTGCCCGGTTTATGGGAGACCGGCTCTACCTGGTGACCTTCCGGCAGACCGATCCTTTCTACGTGATCGGTCTTCAGAATCCCGGTCGTCCGGTCATTCTCGGGGAACTGAAGATTCCCGGGTTCTCGAATTACCTGCACCCGTATGATGCTGCCCATATCATCGGTATCGGCAAGGAATCGCAATCGGGACCGGTCAAGATCGCCCTCTTCGATGTTACGGATGTGAACAAACCAGGGCTTGTTGACAGCGAATCCCTGGGAGGACCCGGCAGCGATTCACCGGTTTTAACGGATCCCAAAGCGTTCCTGTTCGACCGTGAAAAGAACCTTCTCGTACTTCCCATCCATTGGCAGGATAAATACTGCTCATTCAATGGCCCCTGTCCGAATCAACAGGCATGGGAAGGGGCATATGTATTCGGAGTGACCCCGAAGAGCGGGTTTGTCCTGAAGGGCACCGTGATCCATAATGATCGTTATTCTGGGAACCCGGCACCGGTAAAACGGGCACTGTACATTGAAGACACCCTGTACACCATGTCGGATGCACAGATCATCATGAGCGATCTCGCCCGATCACTGGATCGGATAAATGAGATCAATTTCACCTGATTTTTTATCACACCATGTAAATTATCCCCACCGACCACCCTTACCACGGACCATAAACGAGATTGGGCTGCAACGTTTTTTAAGTCGTTACAATTCCATGGAGTCATGAAACCAATGTAAAAAATTACCGATGGTTGTGGGGGGTCGGAGGTGAAAATTTTTCCAGAGCCGGCCATAATCCGGATAAAATATCTCCAGGTGATAACCATAGGCCCTGTTATTTTCAGAAGGCAAGGGATACTCATTCCCCGTTTTACAAGAAGCCTTGCCGGCATCTGCCGGAAATATTTGTATCCCCACCGACCCACCATGACCGACCGCGAAGGTTTTCTCTTCCCACGGCATTCACGTACAAAGGAAACAGAATGAGACTCTTCACGCCAAAACCCGGGACAAAGAGCGCTGTCCGCATCCTGAACAACCCGTTTTTGGACATCAGGGCGTTCGATGCGGTTATCCGTTCACTTACTTATCACAACCCGCTCGGCTGCACACCGTACATGAGCGCCGGGAGGAACCACCCGCCGGTTGAGATCGTGCGGGAGATGTACACCGCGAAGTTCGTGTACCTGGACAAGGATAAGAAACAGATCGGGCGGAGCATAGAGACGTACAATTCCGTTGAAGGGTACGAGGATGGCATCGCCGCGGTTATCTCGAACATGGCCAATATCGCAGCACACCGGAGTAAGGCCCGGCACGTCCCTGACAGGGACCTCTTCTCCGTTCTCCTGAAGTGCCGTGATTCAGGAGGTGAGATGTTCTTTTTGAGCCTGGCACGCGATCGTGTTACGGTCTCCTCCTATAACGATGATGCTATCCGCAAGCGCGTTGAGAGATGGGCAGACAGGGTCCCGGAACTGGCCTGACACCAGCTCATTGCTGCCGCGTCCCCGGTATACCTGTTCACTTCCGCCCGTGTTTTAAGCAGTAATCGTCCAGTGCCCCCCGGGTTGCATGTCATGTGTTGCCGGTCCTGGTGGCATCAAGAAGTCCTTTTGGGCCGCAAGGCTCAGGTACTCCTGCGAGTACGGGGAGGTCTTCGAAAGCTCGCTGAGGGGAATGGGTGTTTCCCTCGATAGCATTGGAATTACAGGTATGCAGCACCCGTTTTCTTCGAGCAGTTTTGCAACCGTACCGGGGTCAAACGGGCGCAGTGCTTCAAAACGTTCGTGTTTTGTCCGGATCCATTCCATCAGGAGAAAAAAGGGATCTCGCAGTCACGCATTCCCGGCAATAACCGGGCTATCCTGGGAAGGAAGCATGACAGAAGCCTGAATATGTCGGCTGATGAAGCCGGCCACGGGGGCCGGTATCCCGTATGCAGTCATCCGTCCTTCGCGCCGGGGAATGACGAGCCCGTCCTTTTCAAGCCGCTTCATGTGCCACGAAACAGATGGTCCCGATACTCCGACCGCGTCCGCAACCTCCTGCCGGGTGGCCGTCGGCCGGTCGAGCAGCACAGAGAGGATCGCTTTAGTGGTCTCGTTTCTTAAGTGCTTGTGGATACGCTGCTCCTCGGGGCTGTACGTCCCGCTGTTCTCGTAAAACCGGACCGCGGCATTGTCCCCGCTCACCGCGATCTTGTGGTTGTGCTGCAGGACATTGAGGTGGTACCGCAGGGTCCCGAGTTTCACTGCCATCTCCGAAGAAAGACCACGGAGGTGGATGCCCGGGTTGTGCCGGATATACTCGTAGATCCGGGCGCGGACTTCCAAGTCGAGCACGTTTCGCCCGGAGACCCGGCGGATCCCTAAGGATGCCCAGAGTTTGAAGGCCAGCAGGATCTCGGGGGGGAAAAAGATCAGCTGGGCGAGAATCACCCAGAAAGGAAGTGCCCAGAACGGGACCGGGGCCGGGATCCTGGACTCGGCATCAGGTGCAACCGGGCTGTCATATCCCGACCGGACCACATACTCCTGGGCAGAGACCGCCGGGATGAGCAGGAGGAGGAGGAGAAGAGTTGTTGCCCCGAGCCGGAAATGGAAATTTCTCATGGGTCCTCACGCAGAATAGGTGTTCAGGGAGTAGGGAACCCTGGCTCCCTGCTTGTTCTGGACCTTGAAGAACCAGTGACCGGGCGTTATATTAAACCGGCTGCTCACATCGAGAAAGATCCGGCCGTCGTCCTTCCCGTCCGATACATCCGTGTACGGCCCCAGAGTTGAATCCGGTGCGTACACCGTCAGGTCGAGATCACGGGTCTTGTCTTTCCAGTCAAGGTCAACCCATTCATGCTGTTTTCCCGCCGGGACTTCATCGGTGTAATAGTTGGCTGTTGAAGGCATCACGGCAAAGGCCTTGTCATTCACAGGCATCGGCTCTTCGTCACTTACAACGGTAATGGAATTGATAGCGTACCGGCTGTCCACAGAATATATCGGCAGGAGGGTGAAACGCTGGGCCGGGATGGCCCCGTTCAGAGTGACGGTTGCAATACCGGAATTCTGGTCTTCTGATACTCCATCTGCGGGGATCTCGATCAACTTCCCCTCACCGTAGATAACAACAACAGTCTCCGGAGTCCCCATGCCGTTGATATCGTTGAGGGTAACCCCGACTTTGCCGGTGCGGGATTCAGGGAGTAATTCCCTGACATCCGACAGGGCTGAAACGGGCAGGATGAAAAGTACTGCCAGAAGGATTGCGATCCCCACAACTGCACGGCAATTCATAGGTAAATATTCGGTGCGGGGGATAAATAAGATATCTGGCACAAGTGTCTACCTGTTGCGGCTGCGGCAGGCGACATTGAGCGGGCCGGAAAACCCGGGTATCCCGGGCGCGGATTTCCTGTCATATTTGAATGCTCCGGCACACCTCTTTTCCGGTTTCCTGACCCGTAGAGAACTGTGCGAGAACTCCTTTTTCCATTCATAGCGATATCCTCTGCATCCCATGTGGCCGTTACGCATCCGGCCGGGAGTTTAACCATGAAACAATCCGAGCATTTCAGACAGGGATACGAAATCCGGGCAGATAATTGTCCGGAGGCCGCCAGGGTCAGTGTACAGGAAACGACAACACCCGCAACGGGGGTAATATGATGGCGAACCGTTCCGGCATATTCACTGCAGGACTGGTCGTGCTGGTCGTGCTGGTCCTTACCGGCACACTCTTCGTAGCCGGCTGTACAGATAACCAGCAACCGGATACCAGCAGCACACCAGCCCCTGCTGCCACAACAAAAGCAGTATCTCCCGTTGTAACAACACCGGCGGACGAAAAGATCCCACAGGCAGCTGATCAGGGAACAACCGGGCAGGACGGCAAGACAATATCCACCGGGGATAATGGAAACATCCCTCAGAAATACATTACAGCAACCTGCGCACAGATAGGCGGTACGATTCTCGGCGCCGGCAAGACCTGTCCGGGAATGTTCATTAATTCTTCGGATAGCATGAGATGCTGTATGGAAATTGCGGGGGGGTCTGATGGAACGAACGACAAGTCGGGAGTTATCGTCACGTTCAGCCCTCGCTGAAATGGGAGTATTCCACGATACAGCGAAAGCTCCTGCAGACAGGGCAGCAACTATTCTCTTTTTTTAATCTGCATGACCATGGGAATTTTGTTACCCCCGGGAAATCCCCCGCGGCGATACTTACGATTTCCGGTATTTATCCGATCATGTTGCACGTGCGGCAGGTGCCGGGACCAGGTAAAAAAACCAGGAAAACCCGGGCGCGGAATTCCTGCCGTATTTGAATGCTCCGGCACACCTCTTTTCCGGTTCCCTGATCCGTAGAGAACTGTGCGATAACTCCTTTTTAACCAAATGGCGTTTTTACGTGCAACCATACGGCCGGGAACCACCCGGCCCGGAGTCCTACCATGATACAACTCGAGCACCTTTCAAAAGAATATAACGGCATCAGAGCAGTCAACGACCTGTCTGCCGGGATCCCTGACGGGGAGATCTTCGGCCTGCTCGGCCCGAACGGGTCCGGGAAGAGTACCACGATCCTGATGCTGGTGGGTCTCATCGAGCCCACTACCGGGCGCTGCCTGGTGAACGGGCTGGATGTGGCACGCGACCCGATTACCGTCAAGCAGCAGATCGGATACATGCCGGAAGACGTGGGATTCTACCCGACGCTCAGCGCCGAGGAGAACCTCACCTACTTCGGCAGGCTGTACGGGATGGATACCCGCACAATTGCAAGGCGCTGCAGCGATCTGCTGCCCCTTGTCGGGCTCGAAGGCGTGACCAAGAATATCGGCGGGTATTCCAAGGGAATGCGCCAGCGCCTCGGCCTTGCCAAGGCCCTGCTCAACGAGCCATCGGTGATTATCCTCGATGAACCGACCGCGAATCTCGACCCGCAGGGTGTTGCCGACTACCGCCGGATCATCAGGGACGTTGCCCGCGAGGGAAAGTCCGTGGTCGTTGCTTCGCATATCCTCGAAGAAGTCAGCAAAGTCAGTACCTCGGTCGGGATCCTCTCGGCCGGAAAACTGGTGGCACAGGGTTCCTGGAAGGATCTCGCCCAGGATTTGTCCGCCCGTTCCTCATCGCACGTCACCATCCACGTGGAGACACAGGATGCAATGCCGGAATTCAACCATGCGGATCTCATCAGCATTGACTATGACCGGGACCGGCATGGGGCCGTGCTGGTCGCCCGCTCGGATATACGGGATGACCTCGCGGGCTACCTGGCACAGAACGGCGTACGCCTCCGGGGGCTCTCCCGTGAAGAATTGTCACTTGAAGAGACCTTCCTCTCGTACTACCATGTGGCGGGGTGATGCGATGGCGGGCAGGAGACTTTTCACTATCGCGGAAAAGGAATTTTTCGATCATGCCAGGAGCCGTAAGTTCCTCCTGATCTTCGGCATCCTTCTCGTTGTTGCCATTGTCGGCATGATCGGGGGAATCACCGAGTATAACAAGAACCTCGCGGATTACAACAGGGTCCAGTCAGCCTCATCGTCTGATGGCAACGGGTTCATGCCGGAAAAGCCGTCAATCCTCGGGGTCTTCTCGTCAGTTGCCACGTATCTCGTGTTTGTCGGCGGCATTCTCGGGATCGCGATGGGATTTGATCTCGTATCTAAAGAGAAGGAGAGCAAGTCCTTGAAGATCCTCCTCTCCCACCCGGTATACCGCGATGAGGTGATCAACGGCAAAGCGCTCGGCGGGATCATAGCCCTCGGCTGTGCGCTTGGCGTGGTACTCTTCATCGCGCTTGCGACCCTGCTCATCTATGGCATCGTCCCGGACGGGAACGAACTCGTCCTGATCGCCGTGTTTGGCGGGGTCTCGTTCCTCTTGATCTTCTCGTACTTCGCCATCGCACTCTTCATGTCAACGGCCATGGATGAGAGCGGGTCGGCACTCATCTACACCATCATCATCTTCATCGTGCTCTCGGTCCTCATCCCGACACTGGCAAACGACACGGTGATAGAGAATGTCATCGGCAGCCAGCCGGAACTGCCGCAGGAACTCCTCGACCAGATGCAGAAACCAGCCAATTCCACCGGTTCGTCTGCGGGCATGGGTGTCATGAATGGCCTGGCCAATAACAAAGAGGCCTGGAATAAATTCACTGGCCGGATGCAGGCCTACTGGGAGAAGCGCCAGATGATACACGACACGCTCGCCCTCTTCTCTCCTACCATGAATTATGAGACCATCACCTCATCCGTCACCTACCGGACATCCGGCAGCGGGATGGGCGGGGGAGGGGCCATTGCCGTTTCCTCATTCACTATGTCGAAGAAACAGGATACGAGTGTTGAGGATCTTTTAGGAAAGATTGCAGGCAACATGATCGCCCTCCTCCTCTTCCCTGCAGTGTTCTTTGGCCTCGCATACATGCAGTTCATGCGGCTTGATGTGCGATGACCTTCCATTCAGCATTCGGGAAAAGGCGGGGAACAAACCCAATTCTTGTTGCAGGGCTTATCATCACCGCTGCAGTCCTCATCATTCTTCAGCCGGCATCTGCAGACCTTACCACGTCACCGGATACCTACGTCCTCATTACCTGTGACCTGCCCGGCCAGATCGTTGAGGCGGGTCAGACCGCTAAGTTCAGCCTCACGGTTCTGAATAACGGGCAGGAGAACAACAAGAAGATGTGGGTCGAGTCATTCGACTCCGAGAAATATGACTGGGATATCCGGTTCATGGATGGGGAAACAAGGATCAACAAGATGTCCCTCCCCCCCAATGGTTCGAAGACCATAACCCTCGTTGTGGAAACGAGCTCCGATACACCGACCGGTGAATATGCGGTCAGGGTGCATATTGGCGACGGCTGGTACTGGGTGTACGTGACCATCTCAAAGTCCCACAAGGGTGAGAAGGGGACACTGAAGCTCAGTGTTGTCGATAAGGACGGGGAGAAGATCAAGGGAGCAAAAGTCGCCATTATCAGGACATCGGACCATGCCACTATTGATCAGGTGATGAGCACGGCCGAAGGAAAAGTCGCAACCGATATCGAACCGGGGAAATATTCCCTCCGTATCGGCCGGGCCGGTTACAAGAATATTGAAAAGAAGGATATCCAGATCAAGGGGGGTATCACTACCGATGCCGGAACGGTGATGCTGGAAAAAGACCTGTTCGCCGCGGAGATCACGCTCAACTCCCCGATCATCACGACAACCGCCGATACGAAACCCCGGTACGACCTGACTATCCATAACATCGGGAAAAGCGATGACACGTTCCGCCTCGGTTCTGAAAATCTGCCGCAGGGCTGGTATATCCGGTACGAGGCGAAAGCCACCCCGGGTACGGACATCGCGGAGATCTTCCTCAAGAGCGGGGAGGAAAAAGCGCTCGTGGTCGAGGCTATCCCCCCGCATGACGTGGCGGTTGGCGATTATCATATCCCGCTCGTTATCGATTCGTCAGCCACATCATATACGGAAAACCTGACAGCAAAGATCAAGGGAAACTACGAGCTGAAAGTGTATGCTGATAAGTACCAGTATACGGTGAACAAGGGCGAGTCCCTCACGTTCAACATCCGGGTGACGAACACCGGAAATGCCGGGACACTGACGAATGTCAGGACCACCATCTCGGCCCCCAGCGGGTGGAACGCCGATATCTCACCTGATACGATTGCCGGCATTCCCCCGGGAGAGTCCGCCACCGTGAAACTTCGGGTCGTCCCGCCGGGAAATATCGTGGCAAGCGAGTACAAGATCTCCGTAAAAGTGACTTCGGACCAGATCGAGAAAAACGATGATTTCCGCGTCATCGTGCGCGAACAGTCACTTATTGCGGTCTTCGGGATTGGGCTGCTGGCTCTCATTGGTGGCGGAGTGTATTACATGTTCAGGAAATACAGCCGCCGCTGACTTGCTATAGAGAGAAAATCCGCAGAGTGAAAACTGTGGGGATACTGGGGGTGCCCCCTTTGGGTTGCCTCCCCCTCCGTGAGAGAGAGGATCCCCCTCACAACTGCCACAGAGAGAAAGAGAATTCCACAATAAACACTCTTGTTCTCCAAACAAAAAAACGGGTAAATGTTTACTCGGCAGAAGCTTCTGACAGTAATCGGTCTGTTTCCGTTCGGCAGATCCTCACCCAGATATCCCCGTAAAACTCGTCCTGCCGGAGCGAGCACCGGCCATCGAGAGCAAGAAAGAGGAGCGGGATGAACACTTCCGGGATACCCCAGTCCAGCTGCCGGCAGAGGTCGGCAAGGGTCATCTCCTCGTCAATCTCAAGCCCTTCGAGATATTCAGCCAGCCGGATCATGGACGATTCCTGGAACCCTTCCTCGTGAGCTATACTGACGACATCGTCTGCATCGATGAGGAGGTCATCATCGGAGCTGATACCTGAACCCATCCGCCTCCTGCGGCGCTCCTCCTTCTCGATGTTCTTGAGCTCGATTATCAGTTCGAAGAGCGTGACGGGGCTCTTTCGCATGTTCTTCCGGTCAAGGCGGCGCTGGATCTCGTGTTCGAGCCGCTCGATGGGACCGAGCCGGCCATGGTAATCGATATCTTCCGATATCCCCCCGCCAAAGTCGTCGCCGAACAGGTCCTCTCCATCGCCATCCTCTATCTCTTCGGAAGCCTCCGCGATCGTCAGCTGCTCGGACTTCATCCGCAGGAGCGTGGCAGCGTAAAAGAGCGTCCTCCCCGAGAGCTGGAGGTTGAGTTCGCGCCTGCGGTCAAGTTCCGCAAGGAAACGATCGGTGACTTCGATGATATTGATATTCCAGGGATCAATCTCCCCGCGTTCTGCAAGGCCGACAAGAATCTCAACCGGATCCTCGAGCGGCCCCGGGGTTATCGTGCCGGGTGCCGGCGGTGTCCCGTCCGCAGGTTCCGGATTAGCCGGCCCGGTCGCCGGTACCGGATTCTGGCCGGGTTCCTCCCCCGTGCCGGAGGGATCATCCGCCGGCATGGGCCTTCACCCCGGTAACCAGCGTGCTCTTGTCCGGCCGGAGCGTGACGCCCATGATCCTTTCTGCGGCTTCGATCATCGGTTTCCGGAGAGAGACGATGACAAACTGGGAGTTGGGCGCAAGTTCCGTTACCATCGAGGAGATCCGCTCCACGTTGGCCCCGTCGAGCGACATATCAACTTCATCGAAAGCATAGAACGGCGCCGGGATGTAGCGCTGGATCGAGAAGATGAAGGCAAGGGTGGTAAGCGACTTCTCTCCACCGGAAAGGGAGTTGAGGAGGTGGACTTTCTTGTCCCGGGGCTTGACGGCAAACGTCATGCCGCCAGTGAATGGATCTTCTTCATTCTCGAGGACAAGGTTCCCGCTGCCGCTTGTCAGCCGGGCAAAGATCTCCCGGAAGTTGGTATCAATGGCCTTGAACGCGGTGGAGAAAGCCTGGTACTTCATCTGCTCGAACTGCTCGATCCGCTCGATTAAGGTCTCGCGCTCCCGTGAGAGCGTCTCCTTGCGCTCCGTCCGCTCGGTCACCTGCCGCTCGACCTTCTCAAACTCCTCGATGGCAAGCATGTTCACCGCCCCGATCTTCCGCAGGGCACCATCTGCTTCAGCGATCTTCCCCTCGATCTCGGACAGGGTCAGGTTGGTATCCATCTCCCCGGCCTGCTGCCGGAGCATATCGATCTCAAGGGAGAGGGTCTTTGTCCGCTCCTCAAGGGCAACGAGCATGGCGGTAATGCGCTCCTTCTCCGAATCAAACTTCATCAGTTTGAGTTCGGAGTCATGGATATGCCCGGACACTTCGGAGCGTTTCTTCCGGAGTTCATCGAGCTCGCCCGAGAATTCCTTCTGGCGTTCCTCGAGGGCGGCAATCTGCGTTTTGTGGGCGGCAATCTGTTCGCCGGCTGCACTGATCTCCGCATCAAGTTCGCGGTTGCGATCATCCTGCCGGGTCCGCTCCTCGCCCAGTTCTGCGATCCTGCCATTGAAATGCTGCCGCTCCCGCTGGGCATCGTTGATGTCTGCATCCTTGTTGCGCAGACGGCGTTCGGACTCCTCGATCTCCTTCCTTTTCTTCTCCAGCTGCTCGGTGAGCGCGGGGATGTTGGTATCGTCGAGACGCTTCTTGATCTCATCGATCCGACCGTTCAGTCCGTTTATGATCCCGGTTACCGTATCGAGTTCTGCCTCGAGTGCGGTCAGTTCGGCAGCACCGTTCTGTGTCTCTGCCTGCTGGCGGGAAACCGCCGCCTCGATGGTCTGCTTCTCGACCGTTATCGCCTCGAACCTGCGGGTGAACTCTTCGGTGAACATCCCGAAACGGGCAGTCTTCTGGTCGATCTCGTTTCTCAACGCACGCTTTGCATCCACCTCTTCCGTGAGACGCCGGATCCCTGCTTCAAGGGTAGAAGCCTGTCCCGAGAGCTCGCCAAGGCGTGACCGCAGGCGCATGATATCGTCGTCAACGGCAGCCCCGAAACCGCGGACAGCCTGTTTCCGGATCGATCCCCCGGTGATGGCCCCGCTCTTCTCGAGAAGTTCCCCGTCAATGGTCACCATCCGGTATTTCCCGACAAGCTTCCTCGCACGGTCGAGGGTATCGACTATCACGGTGCCGCCAAGGGCAACCGCGAACGCCCGGTCATATTTCGGATCATATTCCAGCAGGTTCACGGCATAATCGATAACTCCCGGCTCTTTTAACGGGGGAAGGGCTGGGGGTTTGAGCTTGTTGAGCGGCAGGAAGGTGACCCTGCCCAGCCGCTCTTCCTTGAGGTACCGGATCGCATCGGCGGCGATCTGGTCATCATCGCAGACCGCGAACTGGAGCTTGTTACCGGCAGCCACGTTGAGGGCTACAGAATATTCTTTCGGGGCTTTACCCAGGTCAGCAATGGTGCCGTGGACGCCTTCCATCCCCATGACCGATTCCAGGGCCTTACCTCCCGACTCTCCCCGTGCCTGCTGGGCTGCCTCGAGCCGGATCGCGTCCTGCTCGCAATCCTTCATTTCGGCCCGGAGACGTTCGAGCGATGAGCGCTGGGCAAAGAGCGAGCCCTCGAGCTCGGAGAGGTTGCGGTCGAGTTCCTTCTTCTCGGCTGCAAGGTCTGCAGTGCCCTGTTTACTCTCGGCAAGCTGGGCCTGTTTTGCCTGGTACTCCTCGTCAAGCTGCCGGAGGAGCCCGGTGAGGCGCTCAAGCTCGCCCGTACGCATCCGGCTCTTCTCGATGAACATGTCCTGCTGGTGGAGGATTCCCGAGCGCTGCCCCTTCTTCTCCTCGGTCTCCTTGAGGAGGGAGAAGAGGAGCTCCCGTGCTCCTTCCGTATCCACGCTGTGGGCCCTGATCTCGGTTTCGATCCTCTCTGCAAGGGCTTTTGCGGTTGCCACTTCCATGGCGATATTGGTCCGGTCTATGGTGAGTGACCGTATCTGATCGGTGCATTCAGCAACCCGGGTCTCCGATCTCTTCGTGTCCAGGTAGATCCGGTTGATGGCTTCGAGATTGGTCTCTTTCTCCTTTCGGAGCCGCAGGATGCTCTGCTCGGCAAGCCGAATCCCGCTTTTCGCCTCTTCAAGCTCCGCGATCAGCCGGAGATAGTCCGACCCGCTCTTCTTGTTGATCAGGTCATCAATATCCCTCAGATCCGCCTGGAGATAGGAGAGCTCGTTCTCCTCAATGGACCGGTCAGAGGCTATACGGGTGATCTGGACCGTGTGATCTTCCATCGAGCGCCGGAGGGAGGCCTGCTCCTTCTCCCGCTCATGGAGCTGGGCGGCGGAGCGGCAGTTCTGGAAATAGGCGAGCTCCTTTTGCCATTTCTGGTACTCAAGGGCCTGCGTCCGTTCGCGCTTGAGCTCATTTGCCCTCCTGCCCAGTTCCAGGAGCAGGAGTTCCTCGCGTTCAATGCGCTCCCGGACGATATCCAGTTCAGCCAGGGACTGCTGCTTCTTGAAATCGAACTCCGAGACCCCGGCGATCTCATCGATGATCTTCCGGCGCTCGAAATCGCTCATCTCCATGATCCGGGTGACATCCCCCTGCATCACCACATTGTAGCCGTGCGGCTTGATGCCGTGTTTTGCCAGGTGGTCCACGATGTCGCTCTGCTTGCAGAGCCGTTCGTTGAGGTAATTGTAGCTGTAATAGCCGTTGCCGGTCCGCTTGATCCTCCGGCGGATCTTTGTTCCATCGGAAAAAGTAAGGGAAACCTCGGCGGTATTTTTCCCGGAATTCAGATTGATAAGGTCAGTGAGTTTCTCTGCACGGAGATTGCGGGAGCTCGAGAGGGCAAGGACAAAGAGAACAGAATCGATGATATTGCTTTTACCCGAGCCGTTCGGGCCTGAAATGACAGTAAAACCCTCTAAAAAGGGAATTTTTGTCTTTTTTGAAAAAGACTTGAAATTATCGATCTCCAGCTCTGTGATATGCAAAGATCCGGCTCCTTACTTCTTTGCAGGATCTTTTGATTCCTCGGCAGCGTAGATCAGGTCGCTCTGTTTGGCCTTGGTGGAAGCGCCTTTCTTGTTGCGCCCGTATCCCGCGGAAGCAACGATGTAGTCCTTGTCACCGCGCCGGGGCTCGAGTTTCATGGTGCCATCCGGCTGCATGATCAGGTCCATGGCCGGCTCTGCGGGTTCAGCCGGAGCGGCCGTCTGTGAGCCCTTGGGCCGGATAACGGTTGTACCGCTTGCAGAGGTGGTCGGCTGGGGTGCCGCTGACGGCGCGGCCTGCGGGGATCCCTGCACAACCGGTCCCCGCCGGAGTTCCTGCCTGCTGCGTTCCTCGGTCTGCTTGGACATCTTCATGGCGATTGACTTGAGATCGAGCAGCTCCTGGGTGAGTCCCTTGACCAGTGCTTCCATCTCCCGTACTTTCCTTTCGAGGGCCGCAATGCGTTCCTCGCCCGGACCTGAACTTTCCATCATGGTAATCGTTCTCTCCTGTTCATCAAGTTCGTGCTCAAGATATTTGATCTTTGCATCTGACTGCGCCATAATGAACCTGTACTGTACTGGTGCGGCGCATTTCCTATTAATAATAGTAGTGATCTCCTGTTAAGGAAAAAAGGTTTGTGCTTTCCTGCGGGCGTATTTTTCCCAGTGGAGCAGCACTCTTCGCTGGATGGCCGGATCGCACCCGTATCCGGAAATACCCGGCACCGGATAGCGGTAAGAAAAGGTATTACCTCTTAAGAACGAACCCTTCTCCATATGTCGTATCTGTCAAAAACGGATCCAGCAATTGCAGATATTATCGAAAAAGAGAGGCTCCGGCAGGTTAACGGCCTGGAGCTGATCGCTTCCGAGAACGTTGTCTCCCATGCAGTACTCGAAGCCATGGGATCCATCATGACCAACAAATATGCCGAGGGTTACCCCGGCAAGCGGTACTATGGCGGATGCGAGTTCCACGATATGGCCGAGAACCTTGCCCGCGACCGGCTCAAGCAGCTTTTTGGCGCAGAGCATGCAAACGTCCAGCCCCATTCGGGTACCCAGGCAAACATGGCGGTTTATTTTGCGTACATGAAACTGGGAGAGAAGATCCTGAGCATGAGGCTCAACCAGGGCGGGCACCTGTCCCACGGTTCCCCGGTCAGTTTCACCGGGAAGTTCTACCAGGTGGCACAGTACGGCCTCGATCCCAAGACCGAGATGCTCGATTACGGCGCAGTCGAGGAGATGGCAAAAAAGGAGAAGCCCCAGATCATTGTCTGCGGAGCTTCGGCATACCCGAGGACCATCGACTTCAAGGCATTCCAGGAGATTGCTGACGGCGTCGGTGCCTATTGTATGGCCGATATCGCCCACATTGCCGGTCTCGTTGCCACCGGCCTCCACCCGACATCGGTCGGCGTGGTCAACTTCACCACAACCACCACCCACAAGACCCTCCGCGGGCCCCGCGGCGGTGCCATCATGTGCAATGCCGATCTCGGGGTTGCCATCGACAAGGCGGTCTTCCCCGGCATGCAGGGCGGCCCCCTGATGCACACGATAACAGCAAAGGCAGTCTGTTTTGAGGAAGCCCTCAAGCCCTCGTTCAAGGAATACAATAAACAGATCATAAAGAACGCAAAGGTGCTTGCCGAGACCCTGATGGCAAACGGCCTCCGGCTCGTATCGGGCGGCACGGACAACCACCTGATGCTCCTCGACCTCACGGACCAGGGCATCACCGGCCTCGAGGCAGAGACAGCGCTCGGCAAAGCCGGCATAACGGTGAACAAGAACACGATCCCGAACGAGACCAAGAGCCCGTTCGTAACCAGCGGCCTGCGGGTCGGCACCCCTGCCGTCACCTCGCGTGGCATGAAAGAGAGCGAAATGCGCCTTATCGGGGCCTGGATTGCAATGGTTGTAAAAGACGTGAAGAACGAAGCCGCAATCAAAGACATTCACGCAAAAGTTGAAGCCCTCTCGGGCAAATTCTCCCTCTATCCCGAATAAGTTCTGAGGCAATCGTATGGTTACTATCCTCGACGGAAAAAAAATCTCGGAGATGCGCCTTGAGATCCTCAAAGAGGCAATCGAGGACTCCGGTCTCTATCCCCGCCTTGCCACGGTCATCGTGGGGAGCGACCCTGCATCGCAGATGTACGTGCGGATGAAGCACAAAGCCTGCGAGCAGGTTGGGATCGGATCCGTCGGGATAGAACTTCCGGCCGACACGACCACACAGGGCATCCTCGACTCGGTGAACCGGCTGAACCGGGACAGCGATATCGACGGCATCCTCGTCCAGCTCCCCCTCCCGAAGGGGGTCGATTCCGAGCGGGTGATAGCAGCAGTCAGCCCCGGAAAGGATGTCGACGGGTTTCACCCGGAGAACCTCGGGCTCCTCTTCTCGGGAAGGCCGCATTTCACTCCCTGCACACCAACGGGGATCATGACCCTCCTTGCAGAATATAAGATTCCCGTTGCCGGTGCCCGGGCAGTTGTTGTTGGCCGGAGCATCGATGTCGGCCGCCCGATGTCGGCACTCCTCACCAATGCTGATGCAACCGTCACGGTCTGCCACAGCAAAACAAAGGACCTGGCAGGGGAGCTCAAACGGGCTGACATCCTTGTCTCTGCCATTGGCAAAGCCCATTTCGTTACCCCTGACATGGTGAAGCCCGGTGCAGTAGTCATCGACGTGGGTATCAACCAGCTCAATGGAAAACTGGTCGGGGACGTGGATTTTACTGCGGTAAAAGAGACTGCATCGGCGATAACTCCTGTCCCCGGAGGAGTCGGCCCGATGACCATTGCAACCTTAATGGAGAACACGTTCCATGCTGCAAAGGTGAAGTCATGCGACAGTGCGTGGTAAACAAGCTGCTCATAGGCGGGGAAGCCCCACCCCGGGTCATGGGCGTGATCAACTGCAGCCCGGAATCATTCTACAATGATTCGTTCATCCCGACAAACGAGATCCATAAGAAAGCCGTGGAGATGATCGAACAGGGCGCGGACATGATCGATGTCGGGGCCCGGAGTACGGCACCCAATGCCCAGGCGATCAGCGGCACAACCGAGGGAGAACGGATCGATGCTGCCTTGAAGGAACTCGACGGCACCGGCATCACTATTTCCGTGGACACCATGAACCCGTGGGTGCTGGATGTCTGCTTAAAGCATGAGATCCACGCGGTCAATGATATCTCGGGTTTCTCTTCGCAGGCTTATGTCCGCCGGGTAGCAGATGCAGGTCTTCCCGCCTTTCTCATGGCCTCGAATTACCAGCCCGGCGATGCCTCCGGGGTGGAAGAGACAGGAAAAGCACTGTCAGCCATTGTCCAGCGATGTAAGGATGCCGGGATCGATAACTATGTCCTTGACCCGGCAATCGGCCTCTGGACCCCGTTCCGATCCTATGAGGACAACTGGGAACTCTGCCGCAGTTTCGATTCTTTCCTGAAGTTCGAACGCCCGCTCCTTGCCGCAATCTCCCGGAAGAGCTTTATCGGCAGCGTGGTAAACCGGGAGCCGGAGGAGAGGCTTGCCGGCAGCCTTGCCGTGACATTCGAGCTCCTCCGTAAGGGAGCATCCATCGTCAGGACTCACGACGTTAAGGAGACCATTGACACGATCCGGGTATTCAGGCAGCTGGAGAAGAAATGAACAGCACGTTCGAGGTGTTTGGCCTGTCCACCGGCATCATCCGCAGCGGGGACTCCATTGCCGATCGGGTTGTGGCAGCAGCACGGGAGACCTGCAAGGGTTTTGAGGACGAGGACATCCTCGTACTTGCCGAGACCGCTGTTGCAACCGCTGAAGGAAATATTGTCGACCTCTCGTTTGTCACCCCGTCAAAGCGTGCCGAAGAACTGGCCGAGCAGTATGATATGGATCCCCGGACTGCTGAAGTGGTGCTCCGGGAGAGCGATTCTGTTGTCGGGGGGATACCGGGATTCCTTCTCTGCATGAAGGCCGGGACCCTCCTCCCCAATGCCGGGGTGGATGCCTCAAATGCACCCCCGGGGTGTGTAACACCGCTGCCGGCGGACCCGGACAAGAGCGCCCTTGCCATCAAGGATGCAATAAAAGGCCTGACGGGAAAGACCATCGGGGTCATCATCGCCGACAGCCGTACCCATGCCATGCGCCTTGGCTGCAGCGGGGTTGCCATCGGGGCAGCGGGGATCACCGCCGTTATCGATGACCGGGGGCGCAAGGATCTCTTCGGAAGGGAACTCGAGGTAACGAAGCGGGCGGTTGCAGACAATATTGCTTCAGCTGCGGAACTCGTCATGGGTGAAGCGGACGAATGCACGCCGGCGGCAATTGTCCGGGGGATCGGCCTTTCTATCGGGGATCATGTGGGAATCGAATCCATTGATGCCACGGACTGCCTGTTCATGGGAGCATTCCGGAACAGCCGGACCGAGTGGTAAGAATAGTATTCATTTTTTTCATCCCCACTTGTGATCAAGAATCTGACCTCCGTCATTTTTTAGGGTTTTTCCAGGCTTTCCTATTGGATGGTCTCCCGGTTGAGAGAGACCCCTAAAAATTTCCCAGGCCCAACGGGGCCGGATAAAAAATGTAATCTGCTAAGGCACTGAGATCTTCATGGTATGGCAGCAGCAAAGGAGGCAAAAAACACATTGGCAATCGGCCGGGACCGATCCCAAAACCCTGCCGGGGCCCGTTTGGTCCTGCTCATCTTCATCTTTCTCACCGCTCTCCTTCTTTCCTGCGCCGGGTGTATCCATGCCGTCCAGCCCGGTGAAGGTACGCCCGAAAGCCGTGCTTCAGGTGCTGATACTTCCCGTTATTTCCTGTACCAGAATATCGTCAATACATCAGCCGGGAGCATGACTGGCCCGGGCACGAACACCAATTCACCCACCGACCGGAAAGCCGTGGCCATCCGGGATGCCATGGACTCACGCAACCCGGTAACCAGGGATTATGCAGTCTCGCTCATCCCCCGGCCCCATGGCGGGCCATTCAACCTCGCCCAGATCTGCGACCTCTGGGACGTGGTGTACTCCCGCTGGACCTACGTGGACGATCCCTCCAGTGGCGACTATTATTCTCCTGCCAGCCGCACCATTACCCTTGGGCTCAAAGGTGACTGCGATGATTTCGCCATCGTGGTTGCCGCCATGATAGAGTCGGTGGGCGGGGATACCCGGGTAGTATATGCTTCAAACGGCACAGCCGGCCATGCCTACCCGGAAGTCTATATTGGCACAACAAAGGAAGAGTTCGAAAAAGCAGCATCGTATATCCGCGAGCGTTACAAAATCACCGATGTGGGCTGCCACATCACGAACAGCCCGGCCGGACCGCGTTACTGGCTCAACCTTGACTGGTGGAGCCGGTATCCCGGCGGGAGATTCTTTGCCGATGACGGGGTCCGGATCGCATATTACCCGGATGGTCACTGGGAGCAGGTTGAAACATGAACAGCATAGTCCCGCTGGCTGTACGCTCACTTGCCTGCATCTCCATGAAAGAGTCCGGACAGCGACTCCAAAACCCGGGCGGTTGATTCTTGTATTTTCCAAACGATCTGATACTGAACACCTCATGAATGGTAAAAAAGATCAAAACGGCAACAAAGAAACCCCTCCCATTCTGACCGACCCGCCGTTTTACCTGCCGGAGTTCGAGAAGTCGTACCGGTATATCATCGACGAGTATGAGATCGAACCCCGTGATATTGCCATTTTTATGCCCTGTGCGGTCAGGAAACCCTACTCCACAAGCCCCAGCCACCAGATAATCCGGATGATCATCTCCCAGGTTCTTGACCCTTCCCAGTACCATATCGTCATCTTCGGCACCTGCGGTATCGTCCCTGCCGAACTCGAAGAGATGTACCCGTATGCCCATTACAAGTACATGCTCGGGAAATGCCAGGATGAGAAGATCAAGGAAGATTTTCTCCGTATCGAGACCGAAAGGGTGGCAGGATATCTCAGGAAGACCCGGAACGTGTACAAGTACCGTATCGCGTACTGTCTCGGTCTCTTCCGGGAGTCCCTTATCCGGGGATCGGCCGAAGCCGGGGTGCCAATCGACCTGATCCTCCCCACCCACGACATGATAAACCAGGTGATCGAGGAGGAAGACTGCCAGTTCCAGGAAGGCAGCCTCTCGATGGAGAGATACCGTGCAGAGTTCTGCGACGGGCTCATCCGGTTCCGGAACCTGCATTACCCAAAAGATAAAAAATAGCGGGACTGCGTTTTTTTACAGCTGGCAGGTAAAGGGGATTTTGCCCGGCTCACGGTTTTTGGCTGATCGCATCAAGGGCTTTTTGTGCAGCATCTTTCCGGGCATCGGAGATTGAGAAACCCGCCCCATCAAAGGTTCTCCCGTCCTCGAGCGCGACCCGGACCGAGAAGATTGGTTTGTGCCCCGGCCCGCTCCGGGACAATTCCCTGTACTGCGGGAGGGGCTTGTTCTCTTTCTGGTAATATTCCTGCAGGATCCCGATCACGTTCTCGTTGGGATTGGCGGTATCAAGGGCCCGCCTCATGATGGCATTGACAAAATAGGCAACATCATCCAGCCCGACCTCGCAGTACAGGGCACCGATGAATGCCTCGAAAGCCCCACCGGTGATTCGCTCGCCATAGGTATTCTGCTCGCCGATGGCAAGGGGGATGAGCCGGGCAAAAACGGTCTTTTCGTGCTGCCGTGATAACAGGTCCAGGGCCCGGTTGGAGACCACGCTTGCCAGTATCCGTGTCATCTCTCCCTCGTTAAGGACCGCATTCCTCTGGGTAAAAAGTGTCTGCGCAATGATCAGGGAAAGGACCCGGTCACCCAGGAACTCGTACCGCTGCCAGTCCTCTTTAGTTATGTCCCAGCGGTCGGCACAGGGGTTTCCGTACGCGGCATTGAATCGGGAGATGAACGTATCGATGATAGCATCGACGTCAGGATCGGCATCCTGGAGGAGATCGTTGAGGTAATACCCTGACTCCCGGGTCATATCAAGCCTTCTGTAAGTGAGAGTGATAATTCTATCGATTCCGGATTACCCCGACACGGCCTTTCTCAACCGCAAGGGTGAATCCAAGCGATTCAAGGTACGCCCTGCTCTTCCCGGACCCGTGGATCAGGAGCTCGACAAGATCTTCCTCTTCGTCGATATCCGTGTGGAGCCGGAACGAGTCGACAACTTCACAGGAGAGACCTGCTTCCTGCGCAATCTTCATGTGTTTCTGGAAACTGGCCCCGTAATAATCGACATGGAAGCGTTTTGGCTCCTTCACAAAGATCACGTTCGTCCCACCGCCCCGCCCGGGAACGATAGCCATATCCATCTTTGTGGAGGTAACCCGCCGGATGGCTTCGGAATTGGCAAGAGGGAGATCGGCCATGATGATGAGCGTCTCTGCAATGGACTGCGGGAGGATCTCGTTGAGGGTGCCGTTCAGGTCTGCATCGATGATGGTGACCTGGACATCCTCGCTGTCGAAGAGCTCCGAGCAGACCAGCACCGGGTTGCACATGGCATCTTTTACTGCATCTTTTACATCCGAGAGCATGGCCTCTGCAAACTGCTCCCTTTCCTCCTGGCTGAGTATTTTGGAAAGGCGGGTCTTGGGATTTTTTGGCTTATAGGGAATGAGCGCCGGGGGACACATGTATACCGTGGTACGCAGGGGAATGAAAAAAAGATACTGGTATGGCACCCCAAGCCAGCCAAAATAGTCTGGTTTAACATCTCTGCCGGCAGAGAATTCCGGGAATGGAGAATATCCGGTATACGATACGGAAAGTACCTGAGAGGATCGTTGTCGGCATCTCCCGAAGAACCTGCAATGCCGATGGAAGGAGTATTGACGACATCCCGGCCTGCTGGACAGAGTTTTTCGCGCAGAATGCCGCATCAAAGATCAAGAACCGGTCGGTACCCCCGGCCATGTACGTTGTCTACTCCGATTACGCGAGCGACTGGCGGGGTGAGTATTCGTTCCTTCTCGGCTGCGGCGTGACCCGGGCCCCATCCGTTCCCGAGGGGATGGAGATCCGGCGCATACCGGCCCAGACGTACGCGGTCTTCAATGCCAAAGGGAAGATGCCCGACGAAGTGCTCGGGGTCTGGAGCACGATCTGGCTCTCCAGCCTCCCGCGGACCTATACCTATGATTTCGAAGTGTACGACAAGCGGTTTGCCCGGCCGGCAAACAAGGAAGTCGACATTTACGTGGCTATCGACCCGGAAAAACTGGAAAAACTACAGGAGTAATCCCCGATTTCTCCAGTACGGGTTTCTTAGACCCGGGTTTTATCCGGGGATAGGTAAGGGGAAAGCCGGGACGAGTGCGCTTCTCCAGATGAAGAGGGCCCCCTTAACAGCCAGGATATCTGATCGATCACCGTATTGGAAGAGAGGATCCGAAGTTCTGACCGGTGCCCGAGAGATTCTGGAGGGGGATGGAGAACTGCCATGGGCCGGAGATCCCTCTCACGCTTGAAAAATTCACGGTGAGCTCGCGGGAACCTTCCGAAAGGGGTTCGATCTTCCAAGAAACAGACGTTGTATTGTACGAGTACCCACCACCAGGCATGGTCATGAGGGGACGGCCCCCGTCCACCTGCCAGACTGCATGCAGATCGGGGTCGGCCGAAGGAAAGGTCACAACGGGTGACGGAGTAACGGGCGGAGGCGTGTTGTCAGAGATGCGGATCATGACGGTGCAAGCCTCAGGGGTACACTTGATCGAATCGATCGTAACCATCTCTCTTCCCGTTGACAGGCTCATGTTTACAGGAATCTTCCCGACAAGCGGCCGGGCTGGAGGTACGTATTCGTAGGGTGGCGTGACACCCTCCCGGTACATGACGGGCCGCACTGACGCACCGATCTTCTCCAGGTCTTCCTGCGGGAGCGTGCCGGTGAGCATATAACACCACCCGCTGTCACCCCAGGTGAGCTCGCCCGTCTCTTTTCGCGCTGCCCGGAGCGATCCTGCAACAGCCGGCTGGAATACGGGCTGGTCCGAACATTTGGTCGAGTTCCGGAACTGTTCAACCAGAAGAACCTCTTCGTCCTGACCTCTGGAGTAGGTGAACAGGAATTCTCCGTTGCCAAAAGGCTTCTCAACGGGTCCCTGAGGCACCGAGCCGGAAGTGAAGAAGAAACCTTCAGGCAGGAACGTAGGTAGTGAGAACGCCAGACCTGGTGGGGCGTTCTTCTGCATCATATACAGGGAGAAAGTATGCAGCGGGTGGTAATGCGGCGGATGCGGATTGGCCGCTGACTGGGGTGTCAGTGCCGGCGAATCAGCAGGTGTTTTACTCACGGTATCAAGACACCCGGCTGTTGCAAGAAAGAGAAGAACGATGACAAGGACTGCCCCACAATGGGGAGAAAAGGACACGGCTCGCATAAAAATATCACAAATATTATCAATGTGTTTATATATAAAAATTTGTTTCGGGTACCGTACTTCACCTGAGGGGAATGATCAGACACACGGTCTGACGGGGTAATCGACCCGGAAAAACTGGAAAAACTGAAACAGGACTCCTGAAAATCCCTCCCTTTCTCTTTTGCGGATCTGCGTTTTGCACAAAGTGGCCGGTTCAGGCAGTTGCCAGCACAAGCCCCGGCAGGAACACCAGCAGGAGTGAGACTGCAACCGGGATCACAAGATTATCGTCAACCGGGGAGAGGAGTTCGATCAGGCCGGCAAGTACTGCAACAACCGCTGCCCCCGGGATGGTCAGGAACGGGACAAGACAGAGTGCCGTAACAATGATAGCCGCCGCGGTACCTTCCAGGGATTTGCCATTGGAGATGCGGGTCCGCCCGTAGCGCACCCCGACCAGGGTTGCCACACAATCGAGAACAGCTACCGTGACCAGCGCCGGGACAGCGACCGTTACGGGGAACAGGATTACGGTTGTAAGCGCACCTACGGCAAAGTACAGCGCTCCCTTCCCGGGCAGGCTGTCGCCCCGGTCTGCATAGTCCACAAGACGGGAGAAGAGGGGGAGACGCACACCCCGGAGGATCAGATCAACGAGGATAACCCCGAAAAAGAGGCCCAGGGCAAGAACAGAGATCGCAACGGTGCGATCCACGATAAGAACCATTCCTGCAATGGCCAGGCCAAAGAGAATGTGCACCAGTTTGCGGAAGAGCTCGTGCATTTATCCACTGTTCGTTTGCAGGAGATAAAAACCGGCGGTCTGCATTTGGTACATCCCTCAAACATATCAGCAATAACCGAAGATATCTGAGGGTATGAACCGCCAGCAGATCCGCGCAGTCATCCTCGTCCTCTCGTTCCTCCTGATGTCGGTGACGTTCGTCTACATCTCGCCTCTTGTTATGATGATGGGGCTCGCCCAGGGAGTAATTGCGGCAGGGCTCATCTTCTGGATCGCAGCGTTCCTTGCAACCTTCATCGTTGGCAGGGCCTTCTGCGGGTACCTCTGCCCTATGGGAGCCGAGCAGGAACTTATCGATAAAGGGGTAAAAATAAAACTCCGCAGTGTCCCGCACCTGCGAAAGATCAAGTACCTCTTCGCAGTTCTCTGGGTTGGCGGGGCAGTCTTCCTTGCAGCGGGAGCCGGGAGCCTTGTCCTCCAGCCGCTCTTTGGCCTCGGGAACGGCCTTCCCCCGTGGAACGCGGCAACGTATGCATTCTTTTATGCAATGACCATAGGAGTTTTTGTGCTCGTGCTCTTCCTTGGGCGGAGAGGAATGTGCAATTATCTCTGCCCCATGTCCGTGGTCTTCATGGCCGTTTCATGGGTAAAGAACCGGCTCAGGATCCCCTCGCTCCATCTTGAAGTGAAAGCAGAGGATTGTATAAAATGCAAAAAGTGCGAGGCTGCGTGCCCGATGAGCCTTCCGGTCCGGCAGATGGTGGAGAAGAACGATCTGCAGAACCCGGAGTGCATTGTCTGCGGGAGCTGCACGGATGTCTGCCCGAAAAATGTTCTCCGGCTCACCTGGTCCTGGAAATAATTTTTTTTAGATTCTTTCCGGAATTTTTTAATTGCCGGGCAGGAGAGGGTTAAAAAAAGTTAACTGTTTTTCCGGATCTTCTCGTCCGCAATCATGATCTCGAACCGGGCACCTTTCCCGGGTTCCCCGTTCTCCCGGATACTCATGCCACAGAATGCCAGGATCTCACGGGCAAGGAAGAGGCCCCACCCGGTGCCTTTGCCAAAGCCGCGTTCAAAGATCCTGGTCTTGTCGTTTGCAGGAACTCCTTCTCCGTCATCCTCGAAAATGAGGATCTTACCTCCCGCGGTTTCCTGCAGGAAGATATGGATCCGGGATGCCCTGCCCCCGTGGCGCCGGGTATTCTCAAGGATATGGAGAATGACTTTTACGAACTGGGGATCTGCAAAGACTTCAGCCGTGCCGGTCTCGTCCTCAACCCGGATCGTTTTGAGATCCGTTTCCTCCCCCGCCTGGCGGATGAGCTGCCGGAGCGGGAGCCAGTCGGATGGGGCGGCCCCGATATTCTGGTAGTCTTTTGCAAACTGGAACTGCCGGCGGATCTTGTCAACGGCATTTCGTTCCCGTTCAAGATAGGTCTTCAGTTTGGGATCCTCGATCATCATCCCGAGCAGTTCATTGTACCCGACAATGGCGGTGAGCTGGTTGAGGACATCATGCCGCGTTACGCTGCCGACCAGCTGGAGCTTCTTCTCGCAAAAAGCGAGCGCAGCCCTCAGCTCTTCCGGGGTTTTGCCGGGATACAGGGGCTCCGCTTCCGCGGGGGGATTTTTGCCTGATTCCGCAACCGGTGTCTTCTCCTTGAATAACATCAGAACTCCCGAATGCTCATGGCCACACGTTGCCCTTACGCTGTTTGAAATATGATCGGCCCGGCACATTATAGTTGCCGTTTACACCAGAACTGGTGCGGGGCAGGGAAAGCAGCAGGTTTCAATAGATGTGCAGGTCAACCTCAGACCATGCAGGCCCGGACTATCACTTATTCAAAAAATGTCTTTCTTCCGCTCACCACGGTCTGCCATAACCGCTGCGGATACTGCTGTTTCCGCACACCGGTGCAGGACGGCTGCATCATGCCACCGGCAGAGGTTGAGCGGACACTTAAGCAGGGTGCAGCACTGGGATGTACCGAGGCCCTCTTCACGTTCGGGGAGCGCCCGGAGGAGGAGCCGGGTTTTCCCGAAATGATCAGGTCTGCAGGATACCAGACCATTCTCGAGTACTGCGAGGCCATGTGCAAAAAAAGCATAGAATTCGGCGTTCTTCCCCACACCAATGCCGGGATCCTCACGTACGAAGAGATGGACCGGCTCCGGCACGTGAACGCGAGCATGGGGCTGATGCTCGAGACCACCGCGGAGATCCCGGCCCATGCCACCTCTCCCGGAAAATCGCCGGATGTCCGCCTTGCAATGATCGAGGATGCCGGAAAACTGAAAATACCGTTCACCACCGGCCTCCTGCTCGGGATAGGAGAGACCATGGCAGACCGGGAAGATTCGCTCTTTGCCATCCGGGATCTCCACAAACGGTACGGGCACATCCAGGAGATCATCATCCAGAACTTCTGCCCGAAACCCGGAACACCCCTGGCAAAGAGCCCTGTCCCAACCACCGACGAGATCTGCGCCACGATACAGATGGCACGGGACATCCTCCCACAGGAGATTGCGATCCAGATCCCGCCAAACCTCATCGATGCGTCCCGGCTTATCGGCTGCGGGGTCGATGACCTCGGGGGAGTGTCCCCGCTGACGATCGATTACGTGAACCCGGAACACCCGTGGCCGGCGCTCGAAGAGCTGAAGGTGATAGCCGGAGATGCCCTGCTTTGCGAGCGGCTCTGTATCTATCCACGCTATATTGAGCGGGGCTGGTATCCTCTGGCCCTGCAACCTCTAATAAACCGGCTCGAACAAAGAATTAAGGAAGGGTGCAGATCGTGAAGCAGAAAAAAATACTCTATGCCGGGAAAGCAAAATCCGTGTACCGGACCGATGAAAAAGGCAGACTGATCGTGGAATTCCGTGACGACATCACCGCATTTGACGGCGGCAAGAAAGATGTCCTCAAGAACAAGGGCAGCTACAATGCAGAGGTTTCGGCATTCTTCTTTGATTACCTGGCAAAGAACGGCGTGAAAACCCACTTTATCAGGATGCTCGATGCCCGCCACATGGCTGTGCGCGAACTTGAGATGATCCCGCTTGAAGTGATTGTCCGGAACATTGCTGCAGGCTCTATTGTCCGGAACTACCCGTTCAAGGAAGGCACAAAACTCGACCCGCCGGTGATTGTCATCGATTACAAGGACGACTCCCGGCATGACCCGATGCTCAACGATGAGCTGATCGTTGCACTGAAAATTGCAACCCCGCAGGAACTCAAAAAGATCAAGACTGCTGCGCTCAAGGTGAACGCACTCCTCGCAAAGATTCTGGCAAAACAGGGCATTACTCTTGTTGATTTCAAGATCGAGTTCGGCCGCCAGGGCAAGACGATCTATCTCGGGGACGAGATCAGCATGGACTCCATGCGCCTCTGGGACAAAAAGACAAAAGAGTCACTTGACAAGGACGTGTACCGCTTCAACAAGGGCGACGTGATGGATACCTACAACCGGGTTGCCAAGAGGATCACAAAGACAGGAAAAAAACCGTAAGACGGTACGGGTCCTCCCGATCGAGCGCAAAGACTAACGTCTCATATACAAAACGTGAAAATACAGGAGTTGCCGGGGAACCATGACAGAAGAGATTCAGGCTGAAGAGGACATGCTCAAGTGGGCAAAGGCCTATGCACACAAGCAGGGCTGGTCACTCAGTACCGACGAGAAACAGCTCACTACCGTGATCAAGGGACTCGTGCGTAATAAAAAGAAATTCGGGCACCCGTACTGTCCCTGCCGGATCAGGAGCGGTGACGAAGAGAAAGATATGGCAATAGAATGCCCCTGCATCTATCACAAGGACGAAGTGGCAAAGATGGGGCACTGCCACTGCAACCTCTATTACAAGGAGTAACCCCTTTTTTTCCTGTTCAGCCTCACCGCCTGCAGGTGCATGACCGGATGAAACGCGATACTATGATTCCCTGCAGTGACGTGCCTGAGGGTCTTCCCCCGGTATGCGGAAAGGATCCCCGTGTGCTGATCCTCGGGAGTTTCCCCGGCATCATCTCGCTTGAGGGGGCCCGGTACTACGGGAACCCGCAGAACCGGTTCTGGAGGATCATGGGCGATCTCTTCGACTTTGATGCCTCACTCCCGTACCCGCAGCGCATTGAACAGATCACTGCACACCGTGTCGCCCTCTGGGACGTAATCCGCTGTTGTCTGCGGGAGGGGAGCGCTGATGAGAGGATCCGGTATCCGGTCTTCAACAACCTGGATGGGTTCCTCGACAACCATCCCGGCATCATCCTCGTGGCGCTGAACGGGACTGCTGCCGCCCGGTACTTCCGGCAGGCCTGCAGCGCGACGGGCATTGATACAGTACTCCTCCCTTCCACAAGCCCGGCCCATGCCCGGGCCAGCTATGAAGAGAAACGGGAGAAGTGGAAGATCGTAAAAAAGGCTGCGGGGTAAATCCGCATCGGGCGGCTCTTACCGGTCCATCCGGAACCGCAGGAAGATGACGTGGTAGATTGCATAGAACCCGACAAGCACCGCTGCGGTGTATCCTGCAATCGCAAGCCATGAGATCTGTTTGGGCAGTTCATCGGGCTGGGCGCTCAGGACAAGCGATGATCCCACGACGAGAGCCGCAACAACCAGGCCGATCATGAGCTTGTCGCTTGCCTTGTCGAGCGCCATCTGGAGTTTCTGGATATCCGTATCCACGATCTCAAGCTTGAATGTCCCGGTTGAAAGCCGGCGCAGCATGAGGTTGAGGTTGCGGGGCATGTCGAAGAGGGCATCTGCAGCCTCAAGAAGCGTGGTCGAAGCCCGCTTGAGGTAGGCTGCCGAGAAATTGTTGGTATCGGCCAGTTTCGAGAGGTAGGGGGTGACCTCCTTGCTGAAATCAAATTTGGGATCAAGCCGGACACCGACATCCAGGACCATCATGAAGACCTTGAGGAGGAGCATCAGGTTCATCGGCACCTTGAGCTTGTAACGGCGCATGGTTTCCGTAAGCTCACTGACAACAAGGCCGAAATTGAGCTGGGATACGCCATCCCCGCCGCCGCTGAAGTCATGCATCATCAGGTAGAGGTCATCCCTCATGGCTTCACGGTCCTCTTCGGCAATCACGATACCGAAACCCTCAAGCGAACGGAGCATCAGCTCGATATCGTCATTGACGAGGGCGAAGAGGAGGTTGATGAAGAGCTGCCGTTTTTCGGGGCGAAGTACACCCACGATCCCGAAGTCCAGAAAGACAATATCGCCGGTCTTTGATACGAGCAGGTTCCCCGGGTGCGGGTCGCCGTGGAAGAAACCGTCCTCGAAGATCATCTTCAGGTAGGCATGGAATCCCCGGACCCCGATGTCGTGGGGGACGAACCCCATCTCGCTGATTGCATCCGGGTTGTCGATCCGGACACCTTCGACAAACTCCATCACCATGACAAACGGGGTAGTGAATTCCCAGTATATCTTCGGGAAATGGATGCCCGGCACATTGTGGAAGTTCCGGGCCATCCGGTCCATGTTGCGGGCTTCCCGGGTGAAATCCAGTTCTTTTACGATCTGGTGGGAGAAATCGTCCACCATCCCGACCGGGTTGTAGACCCGGGTCTCGGGAAAGACGGTCTCGATCCGTTCGGCCATGGACTGGAGGATGCCAAGATCGGTCTCGATGAGTGCCCCGATTCCCGGCCGCTGGACCTTGATTGCAACCATGGTCCCGTCCTTGAGAAAGGCGCGGTGGACCTGGCCAATCGAGGCAGAAGCCACCGGGGTCTCTTCAATCTCGCAGAAACGGTCGTCCAGTTCCGGGATGTTCTGCTCGAGGATGGTCCGTACCTCGGAGAACGGGACCGGTTTTGCATGGTCCTGGAGTTTCTTGAGCTGCTCGATCAGTTCCGGAGGAAGGAGTTCGGTCCTTGTACTCATGATCTGGCCGAACTTCACAAAAGTCGGTCCCAGATCCTCAAGGGCCAGCCGGATCCGTTCGTAAACGGTAGAAGAATCGGGTGTTTTTCCAGGGGTGGGAAGCCGGAACCCGGCCCGCCCGGGAAACATTTTTTCCAGACCAATGCTGAATCCGTAATTCCCCAGCACATCAATGATCTGTGCATACCGCCTGATACGGGTGACCATGAATACACTTTGGCTTTCGTGCTACTTAAGGCGTCCTTTTTCGCCGGAGACTCAGGGGTGACGGGCCAAACCCGGCAAAGGGCACGGGATCAGGGGGTGATGCTGCCCGGATAATCCGCAATATCCACCCGGAGATCGAGCGGCCGGGCAAAAACCGACAGGTTTTCCACCGTGTCAGGAACCGGTTTTACCGAACAGCAGCTGAATGTCTCCACCGCATCCTGCCATACCCCGGGGCAGCGCTCGCCCGGGCCTGCAACAAAACCGCCCTGCTCAGCACAGGTTTTTGTGCTGTAGGTATCAGCCGGAAGGGGGGTTGTTGCCGAAGGAAGGGTCGGGGGAATGCTTGCAGGGGGGGTTGTCGGATTGGCAACCGGTGCTCCCGTCTTGAGGGTTTTTACCACCGACTGAGGCGACGTTGTGGTTACCGTATGGGGTACCGGGGTCTTGGTCGGGACTGGTGCCGGGTTGCTCCCGGGTCCCGGGACAGAGGCGCAGCCGGCAGTAACAAGCAGAAAAATGATGAGCAGCGCAAGGGCAGGACAAACCCGTTTTATCTTCCGGTCCATATCAGGCCCCCCCCACCCGGTCTGCCGTGTTATCAAGAGAGACTGCCGTCATCGAGAGCGCTCCTGAAAGATCGGGAGGCAGGTTTGCGGTAGTGGCAATATCCCGGTATGCCCCTGCAAGATCGGTGAGGTCCTTTTTGATGATGAGCAGGTTCTTCTTTGCACTGTCGAGCTTGCCCGCAGCAAGAAGGCGCTTTGTTGCCACAATATCATTTTTCAGGCGGGAGAGATCTGACTCGGCTGCACCAATATCCAGGGTAATCCTGATCGTATCGGTATTGAGCCGGTCCGCCCGGGTTACGATGCGGTCTGCCTCCTCCAGGAAAAGGGCAATGCCGGCATTATCGGGGACCTGCTGCCGGGTCTCCGTAACCCGGGCAACATAGTCGGAAGAAAGGATATAGAGGTTACCAGCGGCAGCACTCACCTGGTCTTCATTTTTTAATTCAAGTGCTGCCTGCAGCTGCGGCCGGCTGGCGAGAGTGACATCCAGCGCCCGCTGGGCTTTTGTGGTATCATATCCTCTGGCACGCAGGGCGTCAAGGTCGGCCTGTACAGCACCGGCCCAGGAATCGAGATCAGCCAGCTGGCCATTCGCACGTGTGCTCCAGTACAGGTTCTTCTTCTCCTGGATGTACGGGTTGTTCGAAGTTGCAAGGGTGATCTGGGCATTCAGTTCGCCCCAGGAGCCCTGCCCTGCACCCATCTGGGCGCTCACTTCGCTTTTGTATCTCCGGGTTATCTGCTGGAGGTTTGTGATGATACTGTTGACCTCTGCATCAGTCCGGGCTGAAGGGATCCGGGCTTCGGCGTTCCGGAACTCCGCGAGTAGACCTGCCATCTGAGTGGTATCGGTGTTGTAGCGTGTACCGATATACGCGAGTGCCGCGTTCATCCCCAGATCGGTTTCAAGCGCTGTCCAGGCAAGGTGTACCTGTCGTACAGCCAGATGGTGATCGGAGAGGGGCACATCTCCTGCAGCAGCACACGCGGGGACTGCGAGGGATATTGCAAGAAAGATGATAGTAACAATGCTCCAGAACCATGTTTTGCCCATTTTTCGATCCCTCAAGACATTTCCGCAGGACATGGCAGGAAAACCGAACCGGGCCCTGTTATCTGTATTCTGAATTAAATTTCCATTAATATCAAGATTTGCAGGTTTCTTCAGGAGTATGAGGCGGGATTTCTGGTTATTATTTTTTCCTGAAAACGACAATGCGGTTGGTGTTGGTACCGGCCGCCATGTTCCCGACACCCCAGATATTCGAGGTCTTGGTGAATGTCTGCTGGTTGATGAGCACGCATTCGCAGGCAAATCCCGCAGCAATCCCGAGGGGAATGACATGCTCCTCAAGATGAATCGTGCGGTTCCGGAGTTCCCCTACCTCAAATGCCACGTGCCCGCCATAGACCGTGATACGGAAGAGCTCTTTGAATACCCGGCCCATCACTTCTGCCCACCGCTCAACCGTGCGGGCCATGGTGATCTGTTTTCCAATCTCGTTTGCGTCAAGGCCGTTGAACCAGCAGCGGAGCCAGTTATCCTCGCGGTACTGCACAATGTCGAGGAACGGCGGCGAGGTCACCGTCAGGTTCACCGATTCATCGGGAATTTTGGGGGTCTTTTGCGCATCGCCCGTAAGCAGGAGTGCATCATTTCCGGCCTGGTTTAAGTTTCTCGTATCCGTGCCGGACACAGAACGCAGGAGGCTTTTTGACTTGGTCAGGATGATCTTCCGGGTATTCCGGTACTCCGGGACCTGGGAGCGTTTTTCATTGATCTTTCTCTGGCTGTCCGGGGATACTGCCTGGTTGGGGGGGAGGGTGTACACCGAGAAGAAGCCGCGGGAATGCCCGGTCAGGCGGTTGGTTGCTACCATAGCGATCCAGTGATCAAGGGAGTCGTCAGGAGAGGATTCTTTTCTTTCGAGAATGTAACGGCGCAGGGATACGATCTCCCGCTCGGTATCCGGGTGATAGAACATGGAGAGATCGATTGCCGCCCGTTCATTTCCTGCGGGAATGGACGCCAGACGATCCCCGATGGAAGCAAGGTCGGGTGGGAAGAAACGTGCCTGGGTCATTATCCGCGAGAGGGGGCTTGCATCATTGGCAATCACCCTGCGGCCCATGAGGGCTGCTTCGATGGCAGTTGTTCCGCGGCCATTGAACGGGTCGTACACAACATCCCCCTCCCGGGTCAGGAGGCTGATAAAGAAACGCGGGAGCTGGGGCTTGAAGCAGGCCCGGTACGAGATCTCGTGGATCGATGAGGCCTGGCGCTGGCGCGAAGTCCAGAATTCGTTGGTAAATTTCGGAATAAACGCCGGCCCGATCGCAATACCTTCGGTTGCTGTGGGGTGACCTGATGCACTGCAGAACCCGGCAAGGGCGCGGGCGAGTTCATCGTTGTTATGGGATGCAAAACGGGCCACCATGTCAGGAATTACGTTGGCCGGTGAAGAGTATAAGCGTACTTAACCGGGGGCGGGGGCCCTGCCCGGACCGATAACCTGACGTTCTCTTGAGCATACCTTCACAAAAGGGTGATCGGGGATGACAGAACAAAGACCAGACGACCCTGCCCAAAAAGGGGCCGGGCAGGAGTTCATGGAGCGGACAAAGTATCGGTATATCGGGAAGAGCGACCAGGAGAAAGGCCTCCCGCAGCCCCCGCTCGAACTGCCGGCGGACCCGGCATTTCCTGTACTACCTCTTCCGCGGCCGGATTCCATGGAGATCCCGCCCGTGGGTCTCCGGGAAGCGATCGAACAGCGTACCAGTATCCGGTCCTATGCCCGGGAACCGCTGTCCCTTGACGAACTCGGGTTCCTGCTCTGGTGCACGCAGGGCGTGAAGACGGTCCACGGGAATCTCGCTACCCTGCGGACGGTTCCCTCGGCCGGGGCGCGCCATGCCTTCGAGACATACATCCTGGTGAACGATGTGGAGGGGCTTATGCCGGGCCTGTACCGGTACCTTGCCCTCTCCCACCGGCTCCAGCAGACGGACTCGGATCCCACGCTTGCGATCCGGGTAACAGAAGCCTGTTTCAACCAGCAGTTCATGCTCCGGTGCGGGGCGGTCTTTCTCTGGACCGCGGTCCCGTACCGCATGACGTGGCGTTACGGGGAGCGGGGGTACCGGGACCTCCACCTTGATGCCGGGCACGTCTGCCAGAACCTCTACCTTGCCGCAGAAGCGATCGGGTGCGGTGTCTGCGCTGTTGCGGCATTCGATGACGACAAGATGAACCGGATCCTGGGACTCGATGGCACCGACCGGTTCCTGATCTACCTCGCAACGGCTGGAAAAAAGCTTGTATGATATTATGAGGTATGGGCGCCGACCGTATCGAACGCCACCGGGTACCGCACCATCCCGCCGATCCCGTCGAGAGCCCCGCTCTTCAGGGGCAGGGCCATGAAGGCTTCATCCGGGCAGGGAAACGGCGCGAGAATCCCGGAGTCCCGGGCGGGGGTAAAACCAAACCGGGGATAGTACCCCGGGTGGCCCACCACGATCACGATCCGGTGGCCGAGACGCTGGCATTCCCCGATCCCCACTTCAATGAGGGCGGCACCAATCCCCATGCACTGGAAGTCCTGGTGCACGGCAAGGGGGGCGAGGGCAAGGGCCGGGGTCTCCACGGTGCCGGAAACAATGGTGATCGGGCAGAAGAGGATGTGGCCGATGATCCGGTTATTGTGCACGGCCACAAGGGATAATTCGGGGTTGATATTGCCATCATTGCGCAGGGCGTCAACGAGCCGGGCTTCGCCATCCTGTGCAAACGCCTGGAACTGGACTTCTAAAATAGCAGGAATATCTTCCGGGAGTTCCGGCCGGATAAAAAAGGAATCCATCCCGTTCTATTGGATGTCCGGGATGATAAGGGAGGTGTTCGGGGAGCATGGCAAAGCACCCAGCGGGGGATGAAATAAGACTATTTTCCTTCACGGTTCAATAGAGGATCCGATGATGAAGATCGAACTTTCCGCGGAGCGGGACCGGCTCCGCCCTGATGATATCCACGCAATGCTCTCGAAGACCTACTGGAGCCCGGGGATCACGAAAAACGAGATCCTGAAGGGAATCAAAAATTCCGCCCTCGCTGTCGGGGCTTACCGGGAGGACGGGCGGCAGGTGGGTTTTTGCCGGGTCATCTCGGACCGGGTCCGGTTTGCCTATCTCCTTGACGTGATCGTGGCAGAAGACTGCCGCCACCGGGGTACAGGGCAGTCCCTTGTCCGGTTTGCCGTGGCCCACCCGGATCTCAGTGACGTCTACCAGTGGCTCCTGAAGACAAGCGATGCCCACGGGGTGTACGGGAAGTGCGGGTTTACTCCCGTTGAGGACCCGGAGCGCTGGATGGGGCGGATGCAGCCGCGGCCGGAGCGGAAGGAGTATGTGGGGTGAGGGACCCTGCTCTGTCGAATGAATCATCAGAATATTCAATCACTCCCGGGGACTCCGGCACACCATGCCTCAGCCCCCGCAACCGGGGTATTCCCGATGGAAGGATAGTCACTCAGACGGTTGAAGAAACTCTTGAAAAACCAGGGGGGTCGAGGGGGGTCACCCTCTCTCGGCAATTGAGATCAATGAAAAACCTACATCATCTCGGGATTTTTTCTCGAAATTCCTCTCAACCGACATCATATCCTCAGCAGCCGCTCGTTCTCCCGCAGCCATTTCCGTCTCCTCTCGTAGTCGGGCATAATCTCTTTTACTTTCGTCCAGAACTTACGCGAGTGATCGGGCTGCCGGAGATGGACCAGTTCGTGAACAATGACATAATCCACAATCTCGAGCGGGGCCTGGATGAGACGCCAGCTGAAGTTGAGCCCGCCCCGGTGCGTGCAGGAACCCCAGCGCCCGCAGGCATCCGTTATGCGGACCGACGCCGGGGTGTACCCGGTGGTCATCGTGAACCACATGCACCGGGAACGAATCTCTTTTTGTGCCTCCTGCACATACCAGCGTTTCAGCTGCAGGGAGACGTCAGTCCCGTGCGTGCAGGAGACACACAGCCGGTCAGTGCGTTCAACCGCTGACGTCCCATCCTCAACGATATGCAGCGGGTACGCCCTCCCGAGGAAATAGAAGATCTCGCCTTCCTCGTACCGGTGTACGGCAGCCGGGGGGCGCTGTTTCATCTCGGCAACCTTCTTCCGGATCCAGCCCTCCTTCTCCCGGATCACGGAGTCGATCACCTCGAGAGGGGCTCTCATGGGGGCCCTGACGATCAGGCGGGCTTCCGAATCAATGATGAGGGCAATCGTCCTCCGCCGGGACCGGACTATTTTCTCGATCGGGATCTCATCCACGGGACACCACCATGTACAGGTACATTTGACAGCACAGGGAAAAAAGATGGGGGGGCAGGTGCATTTCAGGCCCGCATCCCGCTCTGGATATCCTCGCGCGATACCTGGTACGCGGGAACGTACCCGGCAACAATGGATACGGCAAAGAGGATGACGGAGTTTATCACCAGATCCATGGGGGTTATGTACAGCGAAGCAGACCAGTCAACCGTCACAACCGGGTAATATTCCATGTACTTGTTGAGGATCAGGGTCAGGATCACCCCGAGCGCAATGCCCATGAGGGAGAGGATGATGACCTGGAACCCGTAGGTATGCATGATCACTTCATTGTCCACCCCGATAGCTTTGAGGACGGCGATCTGTTTCCTGGCGTTGATGGTCTTGATGGTGATGACGATGAAGAGCACGACGGTCGTGATGACGATACTCACAAACAGGGAGACCAGGTTCAGGATGGCATAGCTCTGGAGGATCTTGCCCATGTTCTTTGCAAGCACATCGGTGGAGGTCTGGACCCGGTCCGCAACGCCGTACTGCAGAAGCTCGTTCTTGACAAACTTCGGGGAGTACCCGGGCTTTGCCTTGACCGTGACAAAATCCGCATAATCCAGGGGTTTTCCTTCCGCCTTTTCCATATCGGTCCAGGAGACATAGGCAGCCGCATCGGCCTCGTACCACCCGGTAAGGTAGATCCCTTTTACCCGGTAATCCCTTGTGTACCCGTTGGCATACTCGACCGTTATCGAGTCCCCCACCCTGACGCCCCCGAGCGAGGGCTGGAACTCGTCCTCCTCTTTTATTGTGGCATCGCCGGCAACGGGCTTTGCGATGATGATCTCGCCGACATCGTCATTCCCCAGGTAACTGCCGGCGATCATCTTTGAGTACAGGGGAGAGACGTACTTGTCGTCATTGGGCTTGATAGCCCGGATCGTGGTGCCGAGCACCCGTTTGTGATACGTCATGGTCGCCCCTTTGGAGAGATGGGGGGTGGCCCGTTCCACGCCGGGCATACCGTTGATGAGATCGAGCGTGGCATCGAGATCCTCGATATACTGGTTCCCGGTCTTGGGGTCGACCAGGACATCGGATATCTCGTAATCCACGATCTGCCGGGTGATGCTCTGGCCGATCCCATTGAGGAGGGATGGCAGGAAGATCATGTTGGTGAAGCACATCGCGATGATAAGGACCGTCAGGATCACGCTCGATCTGCTCCCCCGCTGCAACCCGCGCAGGGCCAGCAGGAGCGCAGTTTTCAGCTCTCTCTTTCCCATGGACTACTCCTCACCCGTTCTCTGCAGCGCATTCATTTCCCGTGACCGTTTATCCCGTCGCTGATGACCTTCCCGTCGCCGAGCCTGATGATGCGGTGGAAATACTCCTGGTGCCAGGGTTCATGGGAGACCATCACGATGGTCTGCGCCATCTCCTCGTTGATCTCCCGGAAGAGATCCAGCACCATCCGGGAGTTCTCGGAGTCCAGGTTGGCGCACGGCTCATCGGCAAACAGGATCTCGGGCTTGTTCACCATGGCTCTTGCAATCGAGACCCGCTGCTGCTGTCCCCCCGAGAGCTCACGCGGCAGGTGGTTGCGGCGGTCAAAGAGACCGATCTTTTTCAGGATATCGTGGCTGTCGTCGAGTATCTGCTGGTCGGCCCGGTCTTTCCGGAGCATCGCGGGCAGTGAGATGTTCTCCATCACGGTGAGATCGGGCACCAGGGCATAGTCCTGAAAGACATACCCGAACTTGTAGAGCCGGAACATGGTCTTCTCGAAATCCGTGAGATTACACAGATCGGTTCCCTCGATGACGATCCTCCCGAAGGAAGGTTCGTCGAGGAGGCCGAGCAGGTGCAAAAGCGTGGTCTTGCCGCTCCCGCTCGCCCCCATGATCCCCAAAAATTCCCCTTTGGTGATCTCGATCGTCACACCGTCAAGGGCATTGACCTGGACATCGCCCATCCGGTAAATTTTTCGTAATTCTGTTATCTCGATCATTTCAGGACCTCATTGAGCTCTGGATATCCTCGCGCGATACCTGGTATGCGGGAACATACCCCGCGATAACGGACGCAGCAAAGAGGATCAGGGAGTTGGAGACCAGATCCATGGGTGTCAGATACAGGGATGCCGACCAGTCGGGCGTGACGATCGGGTTGGCCTGCATGTACACGGAAAGGATCATTGTCAGGGTGAGACCTAGGACGATGCCGAGGATGGACAGGATTATCACCTGGAATCCGTAGTTGTGCATGATCACTTCCCTGTCAACGCCTATGGCCTTCAGGATCCCGATCTGGCGGCGGCTGCTGAGGGTCTTGATCGTGATAATGATGAAGAGTACGACCGTTGTGATGACGATGCTCACCACAAGGGAGACCATGTTCATGATCGCAAAACTCTGCATGATCCGGCCCATGGTCTTGTCAAGGAGATCGCGGGTTGTCTGGACTTTCTGCGTTACGCCGTACTGGATAAGTTCGTTCTTGACAAACTTCTCGGAATACCCGGGCTTGGTCTTGATCAGAATGGAGTCGGCGTAATCGAGCGGTTTTCCCTGTGAAAGCGCCATATCGGTCCTTGTCACGTACACCGCACTGTCAGAAGTTGCCCAGCCGGTATAGTAGATCCCTTTGACCCGGTACTCCTTCGAGTACCCGTTCCCGTATTCTATGGTTATCGAGTCCCCCACCCTGACGCCCCCGAGCGAGGGCTGGAACTCATCCTCCCTCTTGATCGTGGGGTCGCCGGCAACCGGTTTTCCGATGATCACTTCGCCGACATCGTCATTTCCCAGGTAACTGCCGGCGATCATCTTGGTGTAGAGGGGGGAGATTAACTTCTCGTCATTGGGCGATATGGACCGCACGGTAGCCCCGAGCACGCGCTGCCGGTACTTGAGAGTCGCCCCCTTGGAGAAGTGGGGAGTAGCCCGTTCCACGCCGGGCATGCTGTTTATGAGATCAAGTGTGGCATCAACATTATACACGTACCTATCTCCGGACTTAGGGCTGACGAGCACGTTGCCGATCTCGTAGTCAATGACCTGCTGGCTGATGCTCTTCCCGATCCCGTTGAAGAGGGCCGGAAGGAAGATCATATTGGTAAAGCACATCCCGATGATGAGCACGGTCAGGATCACGCTGGACCGGCTCCCCCGCTGGAGGGAGCGCAGGGCCAGGAGGAACGCGACTTTCAGCTCTTTCTTTCCCATGGGAATTTCCCGTCAACCTTGTACTTCGGGAGGTACCAGTAGCGGTAGGCCAGGAATCCGAGAATTCCAAGGACGATGAGGCCGAAGATCAGGCTGCCGGAATTGTCAGTCGGCGGCACCCGGAGGGTCATCTGCCGGTTCAGCACGTGGACGCCCATGTCGTCGGTATAGGTCACCGTCAGGTTGTACGGGTAGGTTCCGGCCGGGGCTCCTTCGAGAAGGAAGATGGCAGGCGCGTCGTTGCCGGGCTTGATCTTTCCTATGAAAGATTCCTTCTTTCCTTCAGCGGGGATGTCCACCTTTGCCGAGACCTGCTTGGCATCGCCTGTCCCGGTATTCTCGATCCGGATCGTAAGGTCGAACGGCGCACCCTCGGTCAGTCGCGGCGGGTTCGTATCCACCGAAACAAAACCCAGCTCTGCCTTGCCCTTGAAGAGGATATCGATACCTGCCGTCTGGGTCTTCTGTGTCCCGTCAATCGCATTATAGCTGATGGTAACTGGGACCCGGACAAGTCCAGCTGTCATCTTCTTGTCGGAGAGCAGGACAAGGTCAAGAGTGGTGTTCTGGCCGGCTGCCAGGGCACCAAGATGGTAGATATCGGTATTTTTCGGGGCAACCATGCCGGTGCTGACATTCTCGATCTTCAGGACAACATCATCCGAGAGCATCTCACCGGAATTCATGACCGTTACCTGGACCGGGATCTCGTCACCGGGATTCTGGCTGCCGGTCAGTGCGCTGTCAAGGATCAGGATCGCTCTCTTCTGGATCCCAAGCGGGGTGTTGACGTTCACCGGCAGGGGATATCGCAGGCTCTTTCCGGTGGCGGTGTCGATCCAGACCTCGGGATAATACAGCCCGCTCGCAGAAGGTGCCTGGATCGAGAAGGTGAACTGCATGGACTGTCCCGGGCCAAGGGCCCCCACGCGGTTGAAGTTTCCGGACAAAACCTTGATCCCGTTCCCTTCCAGTTTCACGTTATCGAGATTGACATTGATATCCGTGGTCTTCACGGTAGCATAACTGTCAGTTCCGATGAATCCGGATTTTTCGCTGACCTGGGCACTGTTTGCAGTATTTTTCACGGTGATGGTAATGGTCCCCGTACTGTCCGGCATGAGGACTGACGGGCTTACGGTGTAATTCGTGATCGTTACCGTAGGGGTGTTGTCTGCCTGGACAGGAGGGATGGTTACTGCAAAGAGTGCAAACAGGATTATGACAATGACGACTGTTTTTAATTTCATGGGTGATCTCCGGGGCATGGATCAGATCGCCTCAGGCGTTTTCCTGGTATGCCCAGTTTTACTGTAAGGGTATTCACCAATAGTACCGGGCTGAACCCGGCGGGAAGGAACGGTCCGCTGTCCCGGGTCTGCCCGGGGGCATCGCCGATATTGTTGTTCACATCAATCCGGGTAATGCTGTACTTCAGTATAAGGTGGGTTTTAGTCCCCCAATTATATGATCGTTTGCCAGGTCCGGGTCCAAACCCGATGAGAGCTCACTGGGATACGAGACCCGGCCGGCCGGGTTTTGGCCGTCCTTATCTCATATGTACTACCCAAAAATATTAAACTTACCATAGGTAACTTAACAATACCAAGAGTATTTGCTGCACCCGGGATTTTTTTAATAATCCGCGCAGGAATACCGGCAAAACCATGCCCCGCATCATACCGGAATACAAGGATGAGGTTAAAAAGAAGGTCATCGACGCAGCGTTCAGCCTCTTTCTTGAGAAAGGGTTCCATGCCACAACCATGGACGAGATCGCAAAAAAGCTTGGTGTAACGAAGCCTGCGCTCTACCAGTACTTCCCGGGGAAGGAGGATCTGTACGCAGCGGTTGCGGAGCGGGCACGGCAGGAGTTCAAGGGGACCCTGGAGCGATCCTACAAGGGGCGCAACATCAGCGAAGGCAGCGCCGCACTCTTCGATGCGCTGGTGAACTATGTGCCGCAGTTCAACGGGATGTACTCAGAGATGCTGCTGCTTGCGGTGCACAACGAACGTATCCGCACGGTACTCCAGCAGGACCGGACCGAGGATATCCGGATCATCGAGCGCTTTATCGAAAAGCAGCAGGAGAAGGGATTTGTCTGCAGCAGGTTCGATGCACGGACCCTTGCCCTTGCCTGCGATGCGCTGGCAAACGGTCTCCTCATGGATGTCATGATGGGCATGGACAAGGAAGAGGCAAAGGCGGTCTGGGTTGCTGCCGTGGAAAAACTTGCCCGGACGTGAAACGGGGATTGCCGTTTTTTTTTGGTTTTCATCTCTTTAGCCGAAAGGTGAATCCCTCCAGGCAGGGAAAAAATCCTGTCATGAGAGAAAAGATTGGCTGGACTGTTTTCAACCAGAGTCTGATGAATATTTTACAATCAAAGTCCGGTTGATCCGGATCGCTTTTTCAATCAGGATCACGATCGCGATGAAAAAATAAAAATCAAAGTCCGGTTGAAAATTTTAAATCAAAGTCTGCTAAAAATTTTTCAATCAAGGTCTGGTTGCGAAAAGTTAACCACTTCTGCATTTGCCTGTTTTATCAATCCACGCCGGATGCAGAATCGCGGATGCTATTTTTCAACCAGGGTTTGCCAAAAAAAATCAATCAAAGTCTGGTTGAAAATTTTTCATCAGGGTTTGATTGAAAAATGAAAATCAAAGTCCGGTTGATCCGGATCGATTTTTCAATCACGATCACGGTTGCGATGAAAAAATAAAAATCAGGGTTTGATGAAAAAAAGGAGCCTTGAGCCGGTTTATTTATGCGTGAAGTACGCCTTCACGCCCGAAGCGTCAGCCGCATCGATCTTCACAAAGCCGACCCGCTCGAACTGGACCACTTTTCCAAGCTCGCTCTTCACCGCCGGCTCGCAGGCGCCCTCCATCATGCATTCCTGCGTTAAGAGGGTGCAGGGCACGTTTGCCTGTGCAGGGAGCCACTGGATGATATGGGCCTTTGCTGCCCGGGCTTCCGCAAGTGAGTCCCCACCATACGAGAACGAGGGGGTTTCCCCGTTCCACGCGATCTTCACGTTGAAGAGGTCCTTGAGCCGGAGCATGGTTGTTCCGGGCACAAGCTCGCTCTTCGGGAGCAGGACCGTACCGGTAAATTCCAGTGTCCGGGATCCCCGTGCAGTATCACTTGGGTGGAGCAGGGCATGGGCAGTGTGAGCCGGTGCACCTTCGATCTTTGCCTCGACCGGATCGGGCACGAAGAAGTACCGGTTCGCAATCGGGTCAACGATCTTCCGGTTTTCAGCATAGAGGTTATCCCACGAGAACGATATGTCGGTGTCGCCGATACCAATGGCGAGCATCGCGTTCTTGACGGCTTCGGGCAGGATCCCGCGCCGGGCAAGGGCCCGGAGGGTGCCGAGGTGGATGTCGTCCCAGCCGGTATAGGTGCCCTCCTTTATCCCGAGGCGCATCTGGGAGGTGGAGAGGACAACGCCTTCGATCCCCATCCGCCCGTAGTGCCGGTACACCGGGACCTTCCAGCCCAGGTGATCGTAGATATAGCGCTGGCGGCGGGTGTTTGCAATATGGTCCTTGCCCCGGATCACGTGCGTGACGCCGAGCAGGTGGTCGTCGGCAACCACCGAGAAGTTCATCAGCGGGTACACGTGGGCTTTCACTTTCGGGTGAGGGGGGGCATCAAGGATCCGGAACGCCGGGAAGTCCCGCATGGCCGGGTCCGGGTTATTGAGATCGGTCTTGATCCTGACCGAGACGTCGCCTTCATGGAACCCGTGGTCGAGCATCTTCTGCCAGAGTTCCAGATTCTTCTCTACCGGCTGGTCGCGGCAGGGGCAGGCGGTCTTTTTCTGCTTGAGCTCCTTGAAGTGCTCGTTGTCGCAGGTGCAGACGTACGCCCCGCCCCGTTCGATAAGCTGGCGGCAGATATCGTAATAGATGGAGAGCCGGTCGCTCTGGGTCACAGTCTCGGTGATCCCAAGGCCGAGCCACCGGATGTCTTCTTTGACGGTGTCATATGCCTCCGGGTCGACACGCTTGGGGTCGGTATCCTCGATCCGGAGGATATACCGCCCGCCGTACTGTTTCACGTAAGCATCGTTGAGGGCAGCAGCCCGGGCATGGCCGATATGGAGGGGGCCCGAGGGGTTCGGGGCAAACCGCATGACCACACCCTTCTCCGCTCCTTCGAGATCGGGAAGGACCTTCTTGTGCTCGTGCTTCTCCGAGAGTGCGGCAAACATCTCCGGGGCCCGCTCTTTCAGGGTCGTGGCCCGTGCTTCCGTGGAGAGTGCTGCCACGTCAGCAATCGCTTCCTTTGCAAGTGCCGAGACTTCCTTTGCCCGGCTCCGGAGTTCCGGGTGGGCGCCCATGACCATGCCGATCACGGCCCCTGCCTGCGGCACCCCGCCGTGCTTCACGGAATTCTGGAGTGCACATAAAAAGAGGAGCTCTTTTGGGTCTTCCCCTGCCATCCTAATAACTCCGGGTAACGAAGAATTCGCCGATATCCATTAAGAGCTGGCGTTCTTTTGAGGCGGGCAGGAGCGAGAGGTGCTTGTTGCTCGCAGCAACAAGATCGCCTGCTATCGTTTTCACTTCGTCAATGACTCCCGCATCGGTCAGTTCCTTTATGGCTGCCTGAATGTCGGCAGGCGACAGGTCGCGCCGGTATTTCTGGAGATCGAGGCCTTTCTCCCGGGCCTTGATCATGAGGAGCGTCTGCTTGCCCTCGCGGAGATCGGAAGCCTGGTCCTTCCCGCTCTTCTCTGCAGGGGTTAAGAGATCGATGAGATCGTCCTGGATCTGGAATGCAATGCCGGTGTTGAGCCCGAAATTGTAGAGCGCTTTCACCTGCACGGCAGTTCCTCCGGCAAGGACTGCCCCAATGCCGGCTGCGGCAGCGTACAGGACACCGGTCTTTTTCCTGACCATCTCCAGGTACTCATACTGGTCAACGTCGGAACGGTGCTCAAAGGACATGTCCATGTGCTGGCCTTCGCAGATGTCGGCGCAGGCCTTCGCTAGCATGGTCACCGCACGGACTTTCGCATCATTTTCGGCATTCACCATACAGATATGCTCGAATGCACGGGCATAGAGGACATCCCCGGCAAGGATACCGGTGGGCATATCCCACTTGGTATGGACGGTCGGCACCCCGCGCCTGAGGTTGTCGTCGTCCATGATATCATCGTGGATGAGCGTAAAGGTGTGCGTGACTTCCAGGGCAAGAGCTGCCTGCAGGAGATCGTCCGAGCTCCCGGGCTTCACCGCATCCGCAGCAAGCATCACGACAGCAGGCCTGAGACGCTTTCCCCCTGCCCCGAGCAGGTGGGCCGACGCCTTGTTCAGTTCACCCGTTTTGTCAACAAAGTACCGGTCGATCATCCGGTCGATCGTTTTTGCAGCCGATTCCAGGTATGGTGCTAGTTCCGACATTGGTTTTTCCTCGTTTATTTGATCATAAGACGCTGGCCGTTCCTCATGAGGTGGACGGTCGAATGGGCGGTATAGCCCATATCCGCGGCAAACGTAGTGTATTCTGCCGTCATTGTCATGCTCCCGTGCGCGGGGATGACGTGCTGTGGCTGGAGCATCTGGAGGAACTCGTAGTGGTCCTCCCGGTACGCGTGGCCGCTCACATGGAGATCCTCAAAGACCCGGGCCCCGACCAGCTTCAGCCTCGCCTCGACCATGTAGCGCTGGCCATAGTTCATCGGGTTCGGGATGACGTTTGCCGAGAAGATCACCTTGTCACCGGCGGTCATCTGGTAGGGGGTATCCCCCAGTGCCATGCGGGTGAGGATCGAACCGGGTTCTCCCTGGTGGCCGGTGACGATGGGGAGGAAACTCTCCTTTCCGGCCTTCATTATCCGGCGCATGGTCCGGTCAACGGTACGCCGGTTGCCAAAGACGCTGGTTGTCTCGGGAAACGAGACGAGCTTCATCTGCTCGGCAGTGACCGCGTACTTCTCCATCGACCTGCCCAGGAGGACGGGTTTTCTCCCAATCTCGTGGGCGCACTCGGCGATTGTCTTGACCCGCGAGATGTGGGACGAGAACGTTGAGACGATGATCGCGTTCTTGTCGTCCTCGTAGCTCGTTATGGTGTCACGCACGAGATCGCGGGCGATCCGCTCGCTCGGGCACCGGCCTTTCCGGCCGATGTTGGTGCATTCCACGATCAGGGCAAGGACGCCTTCCTTCCCGAGCTGCCGGAGCCGGGCAAAGTCCGGGGGTTCTCCGATAACCGGTGTCCGGTCAAGCTTGAAGTCGAGCGCGTACACGATGGCGCCGTGCGGCGTGTGCAGTACCGGGGTAACCGTATCGATGATAGAATGCTGGGTGCGGACAAACTCGAGAACCAGGTTCTGGGAGATCGTGTACCGCTGGCCGGCCTTGAGGGCAAAGAGCTTGTTGTTCACCCCGAACTTCTGTTCACCGGAGATCTGCTGCCGGATCAGTTCGGTTGTGTAGGGAGTTGAGATGATTGGCGCATTATAGCGGTGTGCAAGCTTCGGGATTGCCCCGATATGGTCGAGATGGCCGTGCGAGCAGACGATGGCTTTGACGGTTCCCTCGATCGAGTTCATCATCGTATCATCGGGTATCGCCTTGATCTTGATGAGATCAAGGGAGTGCATATTCTCGATCTCCGCGTCCTCGTGGATCATGACCTGATCCAGGCGGAGTCCCATGTCAAATATGACAATTTCCTTTCCGCAGCGGACGGCGGTCATATTCCGCCCGACCTCGTCGTACCCGCCCACTGCAATAATTTCTATATCCATGCTGTATCTCCTTGATTTCCTGCTGTTATCCTGGTTTTGTGAAAAATTTCTGTCTGAAAGGTTAGTGGTATCGTGGTGCCCGGACGGGATTGTCTTTCCCGATCATCTGACGGGTCCTGCCCATAATATACAGGGATGCGGACCGGAGGTCCTCAACGGTTGACGAACCGGTTAAAAACATCGTGGTTACGAGTTCGTTCTGGATCGTTTCGATTGCGCCGGACAGCGCTTCACTGCTCTCCATGGCCGGCTTGAGGAGGGGGAGCGCCATCCCGCAGAGATCCGCCCCGAGGGAGAGGCCTTTGGCTATATCGCCGCCGCTCCGGAGACCCCCGGATGCAATGACCGGCCCCCCGGTTGAGAGGACTTCTGCAAGACTGACTGCCGTGGGAATACCCCATTCGGAGAAGGTCTCCCCGAGCGTCTTGAGCCGCCGGTTGGCTGTGCTGCTCTCTGCTGCCCGCACGCTCTCGACTGCTGCCCAGGACGTGCCGCCCCAGCCGCCGATATCGATTGCGCTGACACCGGCGCCCCAGCATTTCTTTGACGTGGACGCAGATATCCCGCAGCCGGTCTCCTTGACGATGACAGGAGTTTTGAAATCCCGGCACAGCTCCTCAAGCGCAGCAAAGCACCCGATGGCATTGTGATCGCCTTCGGGCTGGATGGCTTCCTGCAGGAAATTGAGGTGAATGGCAAGGGCATCTGCCCCAATCATCTCAACTGCCTTCTCGGCCCATTCGATCCCGTGATCGCGGAGCTGGACAACTCCGAGGTTGCCGACAATGAACGCACGGGGCGCCTTGTCCCGGACAACCGAGAAGGTATCGGCAAGGGCCGGGTTCTCGAGCGCGGCACGCTGGGAGCCGACACCGATGCCGATCCCGAAATGCTCAGCTGCCTGTGCAAGCCGTGCGTTCACCGCTTTTGTTGCCGGGTGGCCCCCGGTCATAGCCGAGATGAAGAGAGGTGACCGGAACGAGTGGTTCAGGAACCGGACCGACGTGTCGATTGCACTCATGTCGCATTCCGGGAGGGCGTTGTGCACAAACCGTATATCGGAAAAGCCGGTCTCGCCGCTTTCAACGTCCTCTTCTGCACAGATGCGCAGGTGATCGAGTTTGCGCGATGACGTAAACCGTTTTTTGTCAGTCATTCTTATTCACCCCTCACATGCGTCCCGCCATGGTCGTTCCCGTTCAGGAAATCAAAGACCCGCGAGACATGAAATATATCAGACCCGATCCCTGCATCCGCAAGTTCGAGCAGCTCAGTTAACTTTCCGCTCATTCCACCGGTGACATCGGTATGTGTCGAGTTGCCGATATGGAGTTTCTGCATAGTACCCCGTGTAATTTTCGGTACTATGCGGTCTCCATCCAGCACTCCCGGTACATCGGTGGCGAGCCCCACAGAGGTTATCTGCAGGGCAAGGGCCAGGTAACGCACAAGCTGGTCGCCTGATACAATGCAGGCGCCCCGGGTCAGATCCATCACCACGTCTCCGTGGATCACAGGAACCATCCCCAGTGCAAGCATCTTTTCCAGGTGGCGGTGCTCGAAAGAGAGGAGCCTCCCGTTGTCAGCAACACCGGTGTGGAATGGGTGTATCCCGACAGCAGCAACGCCTTTTTCGCGGAGTGCCCGGACAACCTCGTCATTAAGGCTGCTGACCACCCGGTGGGTGACCCAGATCCCTTCGGTCTCTCCCGCTGATGCACCTTTGTCGAGATGGTAGCGCTTTGCTTCGGGATGACCGCATGAGCCGGCCCCGTGGATGATAATAATACCCCCGGGCCGGGCCTGTGCGATTGCCGCTGCTATTCCCGCAAGACTCGAGAGGTTCACGGCACAGTCGGCGCTCTTGTCGGTGATAACGCTCCCGCCGAGCTTGAGGATTATGCGTTCAGACATTCTTCTCCTTCCGGACACCCTCGGTATCGATACTGGTGACAATGGCCCGGGCCTCGTTAGCCTCGATTGCCCCGGCGATCCGGTGCTTGAGCTGCTTGGGGCAGAGCGCTACCATGCATCCCCCTCCGCCGGCTCCCGTGATCTTTGCCCCGAACGCGCCTGCAGAGCGGGCGGCAAGGACAAGCCTTGAGAGCTGCGGGTGGCCCACTCCCAGCACTTCCAGGAGGGCGTGGTTCATGTTCATGTACCTCCCGAGTTCGCGGGGATTGTTGAGGTGGTGGATCGCACTCATGCTCACCCCTTCGATGGCATCCAGGACCGGGTCAACGATATCGGGATGTTTCTTCTTGAGCTCTGCAACCTGCTCCACCATCTTGGCCGTGCTGTGCGAGACAAGCGAGTCACCGATGACAAGGTGCATGTTCTGGGGGGGGAGACGGCGCCTTGAGCCGCCGCTGATGAGGACGATCCCCCCGTAGGTGGATACCGTCGTATCGGTTGGGCTCGCCCGCCCTTTCTGCACGGTCTTCTCGATCTCAAATGCCATGTTCGCAATCTCTTCCCGGGTCTTGTGGAGTGAAAACTCATCGTTGATAGCCGACAGGGTGGCGACCGTCACCGCAGCCGATGACCCGAGACCCGAGGAGCTCGGGATCTGGGAGTTGATGTACACGCTTCCTTCTACACCCAGCGCTTCGAAACATCCGTCGATATACGGGGACTTGGCCTTCTGGGCACGCCTTGTGTTCCGAACCGTCACAAACACGCGGGGCTTGATGGCCATTGCTATGCCGGGCTTTCCGTATACTACTGCATGCTCGCCGAACAAAAATACCTTGCCCGGCGCACTCCACGTTGCCAACCTACATCACCGCGATGGCCGCGTACCCCACGACTGCCTTGTTATCCCCGGTCACATCCCCGCTTGTTGCATACTGGATGAGCCGTCCTGTTGTTGCCCCGAGCCTGCGGCAGGCAGAGACCATAGCCACAATCGGGCCATACCCGCAGGCTGTGACCCCCCGCTCGCCGATTCTCCGGTAGAACTCTTGTGTGTCGAGCGAGGCAAGAGCATCGATCGCATACCGGTCGTCAGTCTTTGCCTTCGCATCAGGAACATAGTGCGAGAAGTCGCTGGATGCAACAATCCTGACATCCCGTTTTGTTCCATGGATCGCAGATACTATCCTCTCGCCAAGCCGGATTGCGCTCGAATAATCCTGCTGGCCCATCATGACGGGCGCAATGCGGGCCCGGGGAAACCGGTACTTGACAAACGGCACCTGCACCTCAATGGAGTGCTCGTCCTTCTGGGAGAACTCATCGGTCTCGATATCGAGTGCCCGGACAAACTCCGCATCGGTATCGACAACGCCAAGGGGTGTTTCCCACGGAACTTCCGAGACACAGCTCAGGTACCCCCGGTGGGAGGGCCCGATTATCACAAACGTACCAGAAAAATCCGGGTCTATAGTGCCGAACGCACGGGCTGCAACCTGACCAGAATAGACATACCCTGCATGGGGAGATACGATGCCGATCGGATTACCGTCCGGTCGGGTTTCGCGGAAGAACGTCTCGAGCAGCTGCTCGAGGTGCGATGGATCCCGCGGATAAAACATGCCGGCCACTGCGCATGTACGCATCTTCATCGGATCAACCCTCTGGTCGTCCTATTATATCTAACGATCGGTCACCAAAAAGGAGAGCCGGATTTAGAATTCGGTCTCGAAATCCTCAGGGGTGAGCGCTGTTGAGATCCCGCGGAGCCGGAGCATCTCACGTGTCAGGAGGAAATAGATCATCGAGAGTGCCTTCCGGCCCTTGTTGTTGGTCGGGATGACCAGGTCAACAAACTTGGTCATGTTGTTGGTGTCGCAGAGTGCAACAACCGGGATACCGCACTGGACAGCCTCGTTGATGACCTGTGCGTCGCCGATTGGGTCGGTGACAACAATGGCTGCCGGCTCAATGTAGCCGTCAAGGACGGGGTTGGTCAGGAGTCCCGGGATGAACCGGCCGGTTGCGGACATTGCGCCGATAGTATCGGCGAACTTCTTGGCCGGGTACTGGCCGTACTGGCGGGAGGTGACAACGAGGAGGTTCGGGGCCTCGTACTGGTTCAAGAACTTTGCAACGGTCTTGATCCGTGCATCGGTCTCGCGGATATCGAGAATGTACAGCCCATCGCCGCGGACGCGGTAGATGAACTTCTTCATATCCTCGCTCTTCTGCTGGGTACCGATGTGGACACCGGCTGCAAGGTATTCCTCGACGGGGATGAGCGGCTCTTTTAATTCAATTTCCATTTCATTTGCTGCGGTCATATCTGTTCCTCAATACGT
>JBAZQF010000008.1:0-140720 GCA_041645355.1 Methanoregula sp. | reverse complement strand
CGGCGTGCTTTGCTGCGAATGCAAGGTCAGCAACTGCTGCTTCGCCTGCGCACATCTTGTATGCACCGATGAAGGACATACCGATCTGCATTGCAGACCACCGGGAGGTGGTTCCACCGTCGCAGGTCCTGCTGACGGTTGTCGGGATGTGGACTGCCTGGAACATCGACTTGCCGACTGCGGCCTTGAGGGCTGCTGCACTCTTTGCCGGGAAGAGCTTGTCGAGGTTGAGGAGGAACTGGGGCTCGATGTCATCTGCCATCTCGTCGTCGCCAGTGAAGACTTTCACGTAGCAGTCGTCGACAAGTGACGGGTGAGTCTCGACCATGTGTTCCTGAACAACGGCTGCGCCTGGCATTGCGTGGTTCAGCACGTGGAGGTACTCGTTGATGGTCTCAGGAGTAACTTCCTTGCCGAGCCGCTTCTGGAGGGTGTTGTGGGCGAGGTCAAGACCTACGATGATGGTCCTGCGGATGTCGTCCCACATCTGCTGCATAGCAGCGTTGTTGACGAAGTGGAGGTCGTCGCCTTCTACGAAGACGTTGGTGCCGCTGACTTCATAGGTCATCAGCTGGCGCTGACCGAGCGGGATACCACCGCAGTGGCAGCGCTTGGGGTCGTACATGGCAATACCGCGGTCCATCTCGGCCTTCTTGCCGGCCTTGAGGAACTCCATCTTGCGGGGGGACTGTTCAAGACCTTCGCGGGCGAACACGGTTGAGGTTGCCTGGGGGTCTTCGGTGAACTTCTCCTTCATTGCCTTCAGGAAGAGCTTCTGGGTTCTCTCGATTTTTGCTGCTTTTGCCATAATTATGCCTCCTTTGGCATGAAGCCGTACTTTACACGGAGCGAGTGGATGCGCTGGATGTATTCAACCAGTTCAGCGTCGTCACGGTAGGCAGTGCCCACGAGCGAGTGGTAGATGGTTGAGTTGGCCTTGATCCACTTTGCGTCCATGGGCTTGCCGACCTTGACATCGGTGTCCAGGGGTACACCGACCTGGTCCTTGACAATCTTGACAATGCCTGCCTTCTTGTCGAGAACACAGCGCTGGAGCATGTCGAACATCATTCCGTTCTCATCGAGACGGAGGGAGTGTCCGTGCACAGTGCATCCGCGAACGCCGGTAAGTGCGGGGTCGAAGAGCTCGGTGTTGACGAGGTCCTTTGCGTATTTCTCAAGGTCTCTCTCACGGCACTCGATGATCTGACGGCCGGAAAGGGTACCCGGGTCAATGCCGCGGAAGCGGTATGCCTCGAGGTAGGACCTGAGGTACGGGTGGCAGGGTGCATTGTACATTGAGTCGGCAAACTGGATGTAACGGATGCGGTCGCCGGCCTTTGCGCCGTCGGTCGGGGTTACCATCTTGCGGACTGGGCACGCGGGTTCCTGCTGCTCTGCGAGCGGCGGGTGTGCACTCTTGTAGGCTGAGCCTGGTACACGGTGTCCCATGATCAGGACGAGATCCTTGTCTGAGACATCCCTAAGCTTCGTGAGCTTGTGGTCCGGGTTCATCTGCTTGCGCCTGTTGTCGGCAACAATAGTTTGACCGGCACAATACTGGGGTTTGTATGCCATTATTTTATCACTCCAATGATTGCTTCTTTTTCACGATTTTCATTACCGACGAAATGACTTCCGCCATCTTCTCGCGCGTGGGGGTCTGACCCCGGGTTACGCCGCTCACGATGGACATGACCGTACCTTTGGTATGAATCTTGTCTTCAGGCGGCATCACAACCGAGGTCTTCACGCCCTCTTTTGCGAGATCCTCATAATCAACCGGGGACTGGGAAACCACGACTGCCTTCACATCACAGGCTGCAAGAATAAACCGCACCTTGTGCACCACATGGGAACGGACGTTCCCGTGGTGGAGAATGGCAACCTTGTGTTTCTCAATCTGCGCGATCTCTTTTTCGGTAAGCCCAAAAGAAGCGCCGAGGACTCCACCCCCGATTTTGGGTGCGTCCGGCGGTATGCCGCTTCCTGCGTTCAGCACCAGTGTACTGATGCTGTATTCAACGCCCTGTTGCCTGAGGCCTGAGGTGATGTCGCAGACCGGCTTGGTCACGTGGCGGCGTCCGGGGGACATTCCGACCACGATGACGTCCGGGTACCGGCATTCGGAGATGGTGCCCCTCTGGGCAATCCCGCCTCCTTTACCCATGCCCATCGCCTCGCGGCAGTCAACAACCTGGGTTACTCGTCCAATCGGCATGATTATTTTATTCCCTGGAGGATTATCGGCTTGGACTTGCTGCTTGGATCAGCAAGCCCGAGCATCTCTTTGTCCGCGTTCGGGCCGTACTTGCAGTAGTCCACAAGGGACGGCTCGGTCTTCATGAACCTGCCTTCCTGTATCCGGAAGGTGAAATTTGTGAAGACCGGTTCGATTGCGGCTTGCAGCGCGGGGATAACGTCGCGGTTCTCGATTTCCAGAAGAACAGTGCCTACATGAACCTGGAGAGGGATCTCCTGGTCGCCGACATGGATGGTCTTCCTCATGGGGTGCGGATTCGCAATCCCTTTGGAGGGTCCATAGGGTACCGTTGCGGGAAGGCGGGGTCCGTTCAGGACCATACGCCGTACCCCGGCAACGCTGACGACCTTGTTCAGCAGAAGTTCTGTAGTCTCCGGATTGAGCAGCCGCTCGGTGACTATCCTGCACTGGGGGAACGTGGCTTCTGTCATTCGTATCCTGAGGGCTTAGATACCCTTTGCAACTGCCTGCATCGGCTTCTTGAATGCTTCAATCTGGCCGAAGGTTTCCTGGTAGATCTTCGAGGTGTGTTCGGGTCCGAACATCTGGGTTCCTGCGTCGAGTGCACAAGCTGCAACGATACAGGGCATACCTACACCGGCTGCGTGCCTGGTTACGACGTGGTTACCGTTGAAGACACCGGGACCGCCGCCACCGTAGATCGAGTGGCTGAAGAACGAGAAACCGACTGCGACACCCATTGCGCGACCGAAGTCGGAGCCTGGGAGGCCGGTCTCGTGCTCGAGCAGGTCGTTGAAGTAGAGCAGGGTTGCTGAGACTGCCTGGGCGAAACGTCCGGCACCGCAGTTGACCATGGTTGCTGCAAGGGTACCTGCTGATGCGTAGGCGTTCCAGAGCATGGGGTCCTTGGTGTCGTAGAAGACGAAGCCGCTCTTGCCCTTCTTGCCTGCCTTGATGACCTTGTCCTCAATAGCACGCTCGACGAGGCTCTGCACGACAGTACCGATGGTACCGGTCTTGCCGTTCTTCTTGACGAGGTCGCAGACAATGTTGTTTGCGTTGAGTCCCTGGTATGCGTAGAGAAGGAGCTGGGCGCGCTCGAACGGGCCGACCGCGTTACCCATCTCAAACATACCTGCCTGCTCGAAGGTTGACGAGAGTGCTGCACCCTGCATTGCATTCCGGTGGGTCATCATGACCGCGTGGTTGGCCGGGATGTTGCGGAGAGCATAGCCGAGACCTTCGTTGAACTGGGGGATCGACAGAATCGAAACGACGTTGCCGCCCTGCATGTCCATGGTCTGCGGGTAGGTACCCCAGACTGCTGCCTTGATGTAGGAACCGTCGAACATGTCAACCTTGTACTGGTCAACCAGTGCATAGGTGGTTGCTGCTGCAACAACGGTTGATGCTACATCGTAGGTGGATGCTGCATCCATACGGGCAGTCGGGATCTCGACGAGGATCATCTTGCCGCCGCCGACCTTGGTGATCTTGGTGTTGTCACCTGCTTCGACCTGGACCATGTCCTTGATCTTGGCTGCGAGTGCATCCGAGTCCTTGACAACGCTGCAGTTCATGCTGCGGCCGAGGATCTGGTTCGACTTGCCGCCGACCTTTCCGGTCTTTAAGGCTTCCTCGATGCCAGCAAAGTTGACTGCTACCGTCCTCTTGGTGAGGTCGATAACCTGCAGTGCGCCCTTGTTGACAACCGGGCTGATCTTGTCAAGAGTGACATTGCTCTTTAAGAGCTTACCCTCATCGTCGTAGAGGTCGATTGTTTCTTTGTATTTTGCCATTTGAATTCCTCCAAATTGTTCTTTTAACCGCGGTACAATACTGTCGCTGAACGAGAGCGTGTACTCTTGAGGTACACGAGTAATGAATGAAAGTCGCTATTGCACGTCCCCTAAGATGGGACATTGAATAATTCCCAATTTCGCCATATAAGTATTCCGATTTTATGTCGGAACAACAATATATATTAGCAAATGAATAATTATAGAAAAAGGAGCAATGTTCAAATATTACATAATTTCAGGGATTCATTTTTTTACGCAGTATTACGGAAATATTTGCAAGTAGAACTAGGTGCTATATCAGATCTCTAATTGTTCTATTTTCAGGTGCGCTCTGTATAAAAAAGGTGGGGTCGGGGCCCCTCATATCCCGGCCCCGGAACCGATTGCACGGTGCGTGTTTAGGTGTTCAGATCTTTTTGTACAGGTTTGCGTACACGACCTGGCCTTTCTTCTTCTTGTGGCGCTCGCCCATATCGCCGATGAAGTGGGCGAATCTGGCCTTGACACCATCAACTTCGAGCTCGATCTCACCATTGGGTTTGAAGCCGGGCATCATGGTTTCGATGGTACCAAAGATGTAGATGGTACCTTCGACCATCTGACCCCCGACTTTACTCCTGGCATTGCCTTTGACAATGACCTTGCCGCCCTCAGCATGAGTGCAGAGATGGACATCGACATTGCCATTAATGACCATCTCGCCACCGGTCATGTACATACCGATGTCGCTGCCGGCATTCCCCTTGACAAGGATCCTGCCACCGGACATGCCGCGCCAGTCGCCGCGGTATGCTGCTCCGAGATAGTTGCCTGCATTGCCCTCAATGGTCAACTCCCCGCCTTTCATGGCGGTTCCGGCAAATGCCTCGACATTCCCCTTCGCGAGGAGTTTTCCTCCGGTCATCCAGGCGCCGACATATAAGTCGGTGTTGCCTTCAATAACCATCTCTCCGGCGCTCATTTTAAAGCCAAGGTACTTGACTTTCTTCACGTCGCCTTTGACAATGATCTTCGTTTCTGCCGCGGTTGCACCAGCACTGCCGCTCACATCAAAGTATTTTCCGAGAGGTGAGGTGGTATTTCCTTCATGCACATGGAGTTCGGCGATCTGTGCTGCCGTCTTTCCTGCAAATGCATCGGGCGATACATTGTCCGCCTCAAGGTACAGTGCCGGCGGGTTTTTCATGGTTATGGTTACAGTATCCATGGTCTCCACCTACACGTTGGTTGCATCTACCTCAAGGGCATACGGGTTCGGGACAAAGTGGTGTCCGAGCGCCTCGTAGTTGGCCTGGGTCATGCTGTAGTATTTCAGGAACTTCTCGTTGATGTCGCGGACGACCTGCGGGTTGTCCCTGACCTTTGCGTTGACCCAGAGGGTGCGCTTGTGACCGGTGCTGACGATCTCGCCGTTCTGCACGACCTGGACGCCGCTCTTGAAAACGGCTGCGCAGCGTGAGAATGCTTTCTCGATGTCGTCGGGGTTTGCAACCGGCTTCTCGGGGTTGAAGTCATAGACTGCAACATCCGCATCCATGCCGGGCTTGAGACCGCCGCACATACCGGCAAGTCCAAGAGACTTGGCCGGGCCTGCACGGGTCATCTGGGCAAGCTCGTAGAGCGAGATCTCCTTGTCCATAGTGCCGATGGCAGTCTGGGAGAGAACCTTGTCCTTGTGCTTGAAGGCGTTAATCTGGGTATCGCGGGCCTTCTTGCTCATGAGCCACTTGATGACGCGGGGGTACCGGGTGAACGGTCCTGCGTTCGGGTGGTCGGTGGTGATGTAGCAGCGCATCGGGTCCTTCATCATAAGGGGGATTTCCAATCCGATTGCCCACTGGATGGCACAGACCGAGATGTTCGGGCTGTAGATGTAGGGCACGACACCGGCTGCGGTCTCGAGTTCCACATCAACGTTCGCCCACTTGAGGTGGTTGAGGCCGGTGAGGTGGTGCTCGAACGGACCGTCAGCGGTCATCGTGGTGGTCTCGTCAAGGGTGACGTTACCGGTATCGATGGTGATGTTCTTGTTCTTGTTGACGTAGTCCGTGACTTCCTTGGCCTTGGACTCGAAATCGCCCCAGTTGGTGCCACCGTAGGAGTGGAACTGGGTATGGGTGAGGTGCATGACCTGCTCGCGGCCGAACTTGTTTTTGGCCTTGAAACCTTCTGCAAGTTTCAGTGTGTCGAGCGTGGTCTCGTAGCACCCGGGGTTCCCGAGGTTGTTCGGGTGAATATGCATCGAGTGTGGGAGACCAAGGTACTCGTTTGCCTCAATGAGTCCCTTGACGATCTCTGCCGGAGTGATGTCGAAGTACGGAACCGGGTCATTGACGGAAAGACAGTTCAGTCCCCATGCCCACGCTTCGGTGCCGCCGGGGTTGACAACCTTGACAGCGTACCCTTTCGTGACGCGGAGAAGCCAGGCAATGTATGCTGCAGTGTTCTCGACCTCGTGGTTCTTGAGGTACTCCATCACGAACCAGTTGTTGCCAAAGACCGGGAATGCCCCTTCATCAATGATGGGGGTGTCGCGGATCTCCTCATGCACGTGGCGGGAGAACATCGGCGGCATTGCCGCTTCCATTGCCGTGGTGTAGCCCATCTTGGCATACTCGTAACCGGTCTTGAATGTGGTCGGGATCGATGCCCCTCCGCCCATCCGCTCCATGCCCTTTGTGGGTGTGCAGCTGAAGAGTTTGTCCTCTGGCCGGTAAATCCTGCCAAGGTTAACCTTAGGTCCTGCGATGTGGGCGTGGATCTCAACAGCCCCTGCCATGACGGTCTTGCCTTTTGCGTCGATGACCTTGGCACCGGATCCAACCTTGTCGACAATCTTCCCGGCCTTGATGGCAACATCGGCCTTGTCGCCCTTGATGCCCTGGACCGGGTCGTATACGTGTCCATTCTTGATGATGTATTCTGACATGGTTATGCCGCCCCCTTGAGCTGTTTTAAGCGGTCGCGGACTTTGATGAGGAACTGCTCGTCGGTAAGCATACCCTCGGGTGGCTCGACGACTTTGCGGCAGTCAATCGGGACATTGTCCATACGGTAACAGTTTCCGCCGGTTTCGACACCGTTGAATGCAACCGGTACGTGGAGCTTGGATACACCGCTTGTCGGAGTCATGTGTGGGTCGATACAGACTGACGGGACCTTAGCGATCTGCTTGACCGCGCTGATCGGGAAATGTGCGCCCGGGTCGCTGCCGATGGTAAACATGGCATCGATCTCCCCGCGGGTCAGCAGGTCGATTGAACTGGAGTCGCCGGGGTTATAGCGGGCAAATCCCCGGGTGAGATCCACGGAATACGGGAACCCGAACTGCCAGGCAAAGACTTCTCCTGAGCCGGTCACATTGTAGTGGCCGCGCATCGGCATGATCGAGAATTTTGTATACTCGTTGAGGTCTTTTGTAACGGCGATCGCTTCATCAATGTTATGGTTCTTGCCGAGTGACTGGGTAACACCCATGCCGAAGAAGATGATACCGAACCGGCCGCTCTTCATGATATCTGCAACCTCACGGATCTTCTCCTTGGGGATTCCTGCAACAACATCAGGGAGCCATTCACCTTTGAAGGCAACCCGGAGGGCATTCAGGAGTTCGTAGTCTTTTCCCTGTTCAATCTGGAGATGGACATCCGCCATCTTGGCAGTGTCGGTTACACGGGGGTCAACCACCACAAGTTTCCGGCTCATCTGTCCCTTGCCGGTGAAGAAACCCCGGGGAAAGATCGAGTACCGTGACATGTGGCGGGGGTGGGCATGCGATGGGTTGCATCCCCAGAAGATGACGCGGTCGGCACGGTTCTTTACTTCACCAAGAGTACATGATGGGAGACCGATATCCTGTACTGCGATGAGAGTTGTCCCGTGGCAGACTGCTGCGGTATTGTCACAGCAGGCCTGGGAGATCTCGGCAATCTCGTTTCCAACACTCTGCGCTTCGCAGTTGGTGGAACTCCAGCCGTACATCAGGGGTTTTTTCGCCTTTGCCAGCATCTGGGCAGTGTATTCAGCTGCTTCGTCGTAGCTGATCTCTTTCCAGGATCCGTCTTCCTGGTGAAGGCGGGGCCGGGTGACACGGTCGCTGGACTGGGAGTGCAGGAACTTTTCCGTCCCGATAACGCACGCGTTATACACTTCCGTAAGTTTCTTGCCATCGTCGGAAACAACGACTTCGACATCATCGCAGAGCGTTCCGCAGAACGGGCAGATGACATCGGTAATGGTCTTGCTCATGCGGATTTCACCCCGCACTGTTTCTGGACCAGCTCGATTCCGAGCATTACCGGTTCATTGGCTGCGATTTCTACCCTGACCGGTGTTCCCTTGAAGGTCGGCATGCCGGTAGAGTAGGTGTTCGGGTTGACGATGGAGTTTGCCCAGGGGCCCATCGGGATGAATGCAACGCCCGGGTGCGGACCCTGGGTTGCTTCGATAGCCTTGACAATAACGCTGCCATAGTCACTGGTTACACGGACGTTGGTGCTCTTCCATGCACCCAGTTTTTTCAGATCTGAAGGGTCGATCTCAATGATCCCGCAGGCAGTCCTGTACGAGGGCTTCTCCTTGCCACTCTCAATTGCGACCCCCTGCTGGATGGTACGACCCGAAATCAGGTTTACGTTTATCGTTGCCACGATATATTCCTCCGTTGGTAAAATGAATTGGTGCATCAAGGTATCCCTTCATTGTCACATCAAGTTCTCCATGGTGACAAAGGCCGGTGCCGGTGAAATGAAAAAGGGAAGGGATAATCATCGACGCACTCGTTGAATCACTTAATCTTGAACTCCGTGATGGGGCTTGGTCCGAGTTCACGGACCATGTTGACCACATCGGTCACGACTGCACCCCATTTGGCACCTTCAGATGCTGACACAAAGGTCATCCTGAAGCGGCGGTCGTCAAGGCCAATGCTCTTCATAAGGCGTTTGACCATAAACATCCGCTTTGCTGCCTTGTAGTTGCCTTCAAGGTAGTGGCAGTCACCAAAGTGGCAGCCTGAGACGAGGACGCCGTCAGCGCCGTCGGCAAAAGCCTTCAGGACGAAGAGTGCGTCGATACGTCCCGTGCACATGACACGGACAATCCGGATGTCGGGCGGGTACTGGATACGGCCGCCACCAGCAAGGTCAGCACCGGCGTAGGAACACCAGTTACAGACAATACCCTGGATCTTGGGTTGCCAGATACCGGGGCCTCTCTCGGGAATTGCGAAGTTTCCTGGTGCAGACATTACTGCTCACCTCCGAGCAGGAAGGCATCGATCTGTGCAACGATCTGGGGGGTTGCGAAGTGGTTCATCCATATGGCCCCTCCTGGGCAGAAACCACCGCAGGTACCGCAGCCTTTACACTTGGCTTCGGTAACCTCCATAACGGTCCTGCCGTCCTTCTCTACGAGAGAAAGCGCGCTGTAGGGGCAGAGGTTGACACACATGCCGCAACCAGCACACTTCTCCTGAATGCAGGTGGCGAAGTAGGGCTCAAGCTCGACTTCTCCCATGTGGATAGGGATGCTTGCTGCAGATGCTGCACCCTCGGCAGATGCTACGGTATCAGGGATATCCTTGGGTCCCTGGCAGACACCGGCAAGGAAGACACCGGCTGTGGTGGTTCCGCACGGGTTCAGCTTGGGATGGGCTTCGAGGAGCCAGCCGTCCATGGAGCAGGAGACCCCGAAGAGCTTGCGGGTCCGGTTGGTGTCGGCTGCAGGCTGGATTGCTGCTGCGAGCACCACAAGGTCGACTTCCATATCTATCGGGCGGTCGAGGAGCGTGTCATCGGTCATGACATGCAGGTTCTTGGTGGTCTTATCCTCAACGATATTTGCAACCCGGCCTCGGATGAATTTCGCTCCTTCATCCTGAATGCGGTAGTAGAACTCTTCGTACATTTTACCGAACGAACGGATATCCATGTAGAAGATATACGGAATGCATCCGGGGATCTTTTCTATGATCTGGTGGGCATGCTTCAGTGAATACATGCAGCAGAACCGGGAACAGTAGGGTTTGCCGGTTCCGGTGTTGTCACGGGATCCTGCACAGAGCACGAACGCGACCCGTTTCGGGGTCTGGCCATCGCTCGGGCGTACCAGGTGGCCTCCGGTGGGACCGGATGCACAGATAAGCCGCTCGAACTCGAGGCTCGTGATAACATTCTCGAACCGCTTGTATCCCCATTCCTCTTTCTTCTCGATGGGGAAGATGTCGTAGCCGGTGGCAAGGATTGCCGTTCCGACCTTGACCTTGACAAACTCGTCTTTGGCTTCGAGGTCGATTGCCCTCTTCTCCGGACCGCAGGCGGTAACGCAGAGCCCGCACTTGACGCACGAGTTGAAGTCAATGGTATAGAGGAGGGGTACGACCTGCGGGTGGTTGATGTAGATAGCCTTCCGCGGTTTCATGCCGACTTCGAAGTCATTGGGCTTGACAACCGGGCAGACGTTCTCACAGTCACCGCAGCCGTTGCAGCCGCCGCCGACAATGCCGCGCTCTGTTGCTTCTGCGGGGGTGATGACACCGCGGGCCTTCTTGCGGATGGTGACATCGAAGTTGCCGATGTAGCCCTCTACTTCATGAACCTCTGACCAGGTCATGAGCTCGATCTTGTCGCTCCTGCCGACATCCACCATCTTCGGGGTTAAGATACACTGCGAGCAGTCGAGTGTCGGGAAGGTCTTGTCGAGCTGGGACATGCGTCCACCGATGCTCATATCGGCTTCGATAAGGTATGTCTTGATTCCCGCTGCTGCCAAGTCAAGGGCTGCCTGCATGCCGGCAACACCTGCACCGACAACCATGGCTGCTTTCTCGACGGGCACTGACTTCGGGAAGAGGTCCTGGAGGAGTGCTGCTTTTGCAACAGCGATCCGTACTGCATCTTTTGCCTTGTCCGTGGATCCGACCTGGTCGTGCATGTGCACCCATGAGTTCTGCTCACGGATGTTTGCCATCTCGAACCGGAATGGGTTCAGGCCCGATTCCTTGGTTGCGGTCCGGAAGGTTGGCTCATGGAGACGGGGTGAGCATGCAGCAACGACAACACCGGTAAGCTTGTTTTCTTTGACCGCCTTGGCGATCACGGCCTGCCCGGGCATTGAGCACATGTACTTGTAGTTGTCAACATAGGCAACATTCGGGATGGTTTTTGCATATTCCTGCACGGCCGGGATATCCATTGAACCGGCGATGTTGGTGCCGCAGTGGCAGATAAACACACCAATGCGTGCTTCCTGCTTGGTTGTACTTCCGACCGCAGGTGCTGCTGCCTGCTTCTTGACTTCCTGTTTCACGGGAGCTACCTTCTTGGTGTCCTCTTTCTTGGACTCGGTTTTCTTGGTGGTTGCTTTCTTCTTTTCTACCATCTTTACCACCTCACAGCACCTTCTTCAGGAACGGTTCGCAGCTGATCCCATGGAGATCCAGCCCGAGATCCTGCGGACTCATTCCCTGTGCCAGGCCGAGGAGTTCAGCAAAGTGAAGAACCGGCAGATTATATGTAACGCCGAACTTCTCCTGAATCTCGATCTGACCGCGGTCGAACTGGAGCTGACAGAACGGGCAGATATCGGTGAGTGCATCCACCTTCTCTTCCTTTAAGTTGATCAGCTTCTCGTTGGTGATATCGAGTGCATGCACGATATCATAACCCCGGACACCACCACCTGCACCGCAGCACTGCATCTTGTTGCGGTATTCGACCGGAGTAGCTCCAATCGCTGAAACGAGCTCTTCCATCCAGGTCGGGTGTTCGGTGTTCAGCATGGCTTCCTTCTCAAACTCCCGGTCCTTGTGGGGTTTGACGAGGTGGCAGCCATAATGGACTGCAATGCGGGCACCGGTTAAGGGATTTGTGACACTGTCACGGACCTTCTCAACTCCAATGAACTTGTCGTTGTAGAGAAGCTCAGCCGTGTGGTAGACATTGATAGTACCCTTATACTCCATGTCAACTTCCTTGAGCACTTCGTTGACTGCATCACGGAGGTCCTTGTTGTGCTTGAGTTTGTGGTTGACTTCCCAGATTGACTTGTAACATCCGTTGCAGACAAGGGCGATATCCATCTTCATCTGCTCGGCAAGCACAAGGTTCCGGGCTGCCATTGCATAAAAGACACTGAGATCAATCGAACCGAAAGCACCTGGTGCGGGGCAGCAGCTTGCGCCTTTGAGAGGAACCAGCTCGACGCCGAGTTTTTTCATTGCCTTGATGGAGGCAGACTCGACACCGGGATAGCGGTTGGGGGCAATGCATCCAAGATAGAATGCGAATTTGTGATTTGCTCCTGATTCTGACATGTCTTATCCCTCCCTCTCCTTGACAATGCGGTCGGCATTGGCCTTGAGCTTATAGTGGTCGATGATCTTCCTGATACCGGGCATATATTCAGTATATGTGTGGGTAGTCGGTGGATCGCGTGAGAGCCCAATCTTCTCGCGGGCAGCTCTGTTGACATCGTTATTCGGCACACCATGTCCTGAACTGTAGATCGCCTGTACGGTCTTTAAGAAGTTGACCGGGACGATATCCCTCTTGAATGCGAGGTTCCTCATGGACATGATGACATCGGTCGGGATGATGTCCCGCGGGCAGCGGTCTGAACAGCTGTAACACGTGGTGCAAAGCCAGAGATCGGGATCGGTCAGGGCCTCGTTCTCGAGCCCGAGAACCGCTCTCCTCATGAACTTGCGGATGCGGTAGGTGCTGCGGGGTGCAGACGGGCATGAGCCGGTGCAGGTTCCGCACTGGTAGCACATGTGGGCGATGGTGCGGGAGATGGCCTTCACATTCTTGGTGAATTCAGGGTTTGAATCCTCGCGGAAGTATCTCTGGTCGTGGAGTTTCTTCTCAAGCGCTTCGGGGTAACCTTTTGTTCGTGCCATATTGCTCACGCCTTCTCCATTACTTTGAGGTTAACCTGTCCGGAGATCTCCTCTTTCACCTTTGAAGTTCTCGTGGTGCAGAGTTTTGCCTTGATCTTCTTGAACAGGTCAGTTTCGGTTCCCTTCACGCGGACACCGGTTCTCTTCAGGACAATGATATCCTCACCGGGGCAGGCATTGACACAAGCGCCACAGAGGATACAATAGTCCTTATTAACGGCGATGTTCTTCTCGATGCTGTCCAGTTTCATATCTGCTGCCGGGATTGCTGACGGGAGATAGATTGCGTTTGCCGGGCAGATCTCTGCACAGGTCGAGCAGCCGCCGGGGCATTTCTCCGCGTGGAACTCGATATCACCCTCAAAAATCTTCTCAACGGTGATTGCCTCGGTCGGGCAGTTCTTTGAACACCATGTGCAGGTGCAGCAGTTGTCCTGGATAATGCTGACCTTTCCGTCAACCTTGTCGGAAATGATCTCGCGTTCAACAGTAATGCATTCCTCAGGACAGGCTTCGGCGCACACCTTGCAGGCATCGCATTTCGTTTCGTCCCAGACAACATCACCTTCGATTTTACCGGTCTCGGCTGTGAACTCTTTGTGTTTCACCACGATTGCGGGGCAGAGTGCACCGCAGAGGCCACACAGGGAACACTTTTCCTTGTCAACGGTAAAGGTCGTCTTCTTTTTCATTGCGGCAGCCTTTGGCTTTGCACCGGCAACGGGACCTTTGTAGGTTCCTTCGAAAGCAGGGACATTGCGGTCAATAGCGTCACGGGGGCAGACCTCTTCACAGATCGTGCATTTGACGCATTTCTCGTCGTTAATCTCCGCCTTCATATCATATTGCGGGAACCCTTCCTTCTCAAGGATCGGGAGTCTTTCCTGTCCATCCACTTTCAATGTCAGCGCATTGAACGGGCACATGATGACGCAGACTCCACAATATGAACACTTGGTTTCGTCTACATCTATAGGAGCAGCGTAATTGATTGCGCCACGCCTTGCCGCACCGACAAGCCCGAGAACGATTGCCTCCTCAGGACATGCCTCGACACATATACCGCATCCCGTGCAGGTCTCTGCATTGAGAATAAGGTTGTTAACATTCTGAAGGAGTTTTTGCTCCATTACGACGTTAACTCCATCCTTCTTTTTAGAAAACTTTGGAAACAATGCCATGAATTAACCCTCACGCGGTTCTATTATTGTACCTTTGCCATGGACCTGGATTCCCAGGGTCCTGCGAGTCTGATAACATCGTATGGGCATGCCTGGACGCAAACGCCGCACCCGGCGCAGAGCTCACCCTTGAAATCAAGAATGATGGATTTCCCATCCTTGACCCTGTAGATTTTTTCCTTTGATGCAGGTTCTACAGTGTGAAGCTCTAATGCGTCAACAGGGCATGCAACCACACAATTGTTACAGCCAGTACAACGTTCCATGTTTATGTGCACTGCAAATGCCATATTTTCACGCACCAGCTATGATCGATTCTAAAAATCGACTAACAAAAAGTGGTAGAAGAATGTAGATAAATGTTCTGAAATTTACCGTAAAAAACAGGCAATTTATTGGTGTTTTTTAATTTTGGTTTATAAACTCTTTATAAATATTAATTACATCTACTTGACAATTTAGACCGGATTTCATGCGCTCTGTGCCTTTAAATCAAATTAGAAAATTTATTCAACCACCATCATGGTACCTTTGTAGTACCGGAGGTTATCATATGGAGATCAACGGCGTTACAATCGACGATACCTATGCAGAGGCATTCCCAACCTGGGTCTGCCGGATCATCATTACTGCAGTTACGAAAGAATGGGCAAAGAAAGCAGCTACAGAGGCAACCGGCTTTGCAACATCTGCCATCGGCTGCCCCTGCGAAGCAGGCATTGAAGGTTATGTCCCGGCAAGCCAGACCCCTGATGGAAGACCCGGCGTTGCAATCCTGATCTGTGCCAGTAAGAAGAAACTCAAGGAACAGGTTGTCGAGCGCCTTGCCGAGTGTGTCCTGACTGCCCCGACAACGGCTGTTTTTAATGGTATCACCAATGCTGAGGAAAAGATCCCGGTCAAGCTACACTTCTTTGGCGATGGTCACGAATACCAGAAGGAAGTCGGCGGTCGCAAGTGCTGGGTTATCCCGATCATGGAAGGGGAATATATCGGTGAAGAAGAGTTTGGGATTGTCAAAGGTGTTGCCGGAGGTAACTTCTTTGTCATGGGCGAGAACCAGATGGCAGCACTCATGGGTGCCGAGGCAGCCGTCGAGGCAATCGATGAAGTTCCCGGTGTCATCACGAGCTTCCCGGGAGGGGTCGTTGCTAGCGGCTCGAAGGTTGGCAGCCTGAAGTACAAGTTCATGCCGGCATCCACCAATGAAAAGTATTGCCCGACTCTCCGCGAAAAAGTAGCGGATACCAAGATTCCCGCAGGTGTCAAGGCAGTGTACGAGATTGTCATTGATGGTGTGGACGAGAAATCCGTTGCAGCAGCAATGGCAGCTGGTGTCAAGGCTGCCGTTAAAGTACCCGGTGTCAAGTTCATCTCGGCCGGAAACTTTGGCGGCACTCTCGGACCTTATAAGATTGACCTTCACAAAGTCCTCTAATTCTTTTTTTTCTTTCCGTTCCATATCGAATAAAATAAATATCGTTATTGCCGATTATTTTGTTAACGAAAATTTCGGCGGTAAAATGTTCATCCTGATTATCAACGTAAAATCCCGGTTGGTGCATACATGAGTCCCCGGGACCCTGAGGCTACCCTTCCAGATCCATACGTTATCCACTATCCCCGAATCCTTGCGGTTGCGGACCGTACCGGAAAGCAAGCAGAGCTTGTAGAATTTTTTGATTGTGTTGGTGGTGCCATGTGGTCGAAGTGTCACTATGCCCAGAGCCCGCTTGTGGAGGATGTCCGGAATGTTGGCGCCACCATGCGCTACCTGCTTAAGGCAGGCTCGGTGGATCTTGCATTGGAAGGCTCACGGTTTCCGGCCGGGATCTCTGCCTGTACTATTGAAGAGGAGGAAATTGCGGTGTCCTATATCGGCATGGGTGGCGGTGGTGTTGGTGCAGCGGCCTGCCGGTCCGATGCGACCGGTGTCCTGCGGAGCAGGAGCGATCCTGCCGGCGGGGGAAAGGTAGCCGGGGCTACGATCTGGCTCCCGCGGATGCAACGGATCCTGATCGGGATTGACGATACCGATACTCCTGAAGAAGGAGCCACCTGGACGCTGGTGCATAATATTTCCCGGGCTGTTGAAGGAAAGGATACGATCTACCTCTCTCATACAATTGTGCAGCTCTTCCCGGTCCCGTACCGCACTAAGAATTGCGTGGGGCTCGTTGCGGAATTTGCCACCACGGATCCCGAAGGTCTAATAGGCAGGTTTCAGGCATTGCTGGAGAAGTATACTCTATCGGCAAAGACCGGTATGGCGGCCTATACCGGCTTTCTGCCCTCGGAGGAGCTTCTTGCTTACGGCAGGAAAGTCAAGCGGGGCGAGATCGGGGCCGGGGAGCTTGGGCAGATCCGCGACCCCGATCTCCGGATCATCATGAACGGCAGGGGAATCATCGGGGCGGTTGCGGCCATCCCGTTCTTCACCCGTTACGAGGAGGCTTTGGAACTATGCAGTGGAAAGATCTGAAAAGCCGGCTCCTGGCGGCCGGCGCTGTACGGCTTATCGGCGAACCAGCGGACCAGTTTATCGCCCGCTCTGCGGCGGGGCCCGGAGCCGGGGGCAAAGGTGCTATCTTCTTTGCCATGGGGAGCCACCGCGTCAAGCTTGCGGTTGACCCGCTGGCAACGATTGAGATCGCGCACCGGGGGAACGGGACGGTGGATCTGTATTTTGACGGGAAACTGATAGCGGGCAGGCTGCTCGAACCCGGGTTCCACTGTCCCGACCAGGCCTTCATTACCGTCACGGGGAGTTGCATCTTCAAATGCCGCTACTGCTTGGTGCCGAAGATTGGTGGCCGGCGCAAATCGATTGAGGAGATTCTGCAGATGGTGGAATCGGTGCGGCACCGGATCCATGCCATCTCGATTACGAGCGGCGTTCTGGAGAGCATTGAGGAGGAGGAGGCTTATATTCTCGAAGTAGTGAAACGCCTCGCATTCTTCGATCTCCCCATCGGTGTCTCCATTTACCCCACGGAGAAAACTCCTGAACACTTGAACGCCCTCGGGGTTGCCGAAGTCAAGTTCAATCTCGAAGCGGCAACTCCCGAACTTTTCGCAAAAATGTGCGCCGGCTTGGACTATGACCGGCTCTGGCAGGTTCTGGATCGCTCGGTCGAGCTCTTCGGGAAGAACCGGGTCTTCTCCAACGTAATCATCGGCCTTGGCGAGACGGATGCAGAAATGGAGGCCTGCATCTGGAAGCTTACCAGCCACGGGGTAATTCCGGTCCTGCGGCCGCTCAATCCAGTCTCCGAGATGGCTGGCACCCCCCGCCCGACTGCGGAACGGCTGAACAGGATCTTTGTAATGCACAAAATGGCTTTGGAAGAAGCAGATCTGGACCCCCTCCTTGCGCACACCATGTGCACGAACTGCGCCGGCTGCGATCTTGTACCGGGGAGAGATGAATGAAGGGTGTTGATGCTCTCGCCGACGCAATCCTCCGGTACACCGACCGGTGTTACACCGTACCGGGATTTCCGATTACCACACTTGGTTCGCTGACAAAGGCCGAACTCGTGATCAATGAGAAGACGGCTCTCGAATATGCGCTTGGGGATTCCCTGTCCGGGCGCAGGGCTGCAGTCATAATTAAAAATGTAGGTGTCAATGCCTGTGCCGATCCTCTCCTGCAGGCCACTGCTCAGGGTCTGATGAAAGGAGTCCTGCTGGTAGCTGGTGATGATCCGGAAGCTGAGGGCTCGCAGACCGCCCAGGACTCCCGGTATTACGGCGAACTGGCCGAGATCCCGGTCATAGAACCTGATGAGAGAACCTGTTACGCCGGGGTAGAAGCAGCGCTCCAGGCCTCAGAGAGTTTTTCCCGGGTAGCGATGCTCCGCCTGACCCCCCGGCTTCTCAATGCCGAGGTGCTGCAGGAACCGGTTGCCAGGAATGATGGTCTTGGACGGCTCTCGCACCGGTCCTGGAGCATGAACGGCAGGGTTACAGCTGCAGAGGAGTTGTACCGCACCATCTTCCCCTGGTCGGATGCATCTCCGCTGAACTACTGGAATGGCGAACCGGCGGGCACCGGGGGTGCCCCGGGAAACAGCCGTATTATCACGGTCAATCCTGTTCCGGTCAGGGCCGGCGGGATCGGGCGGGTTAACGAGGATGGCCGTCCGTTCGTTCGCGATCATCTCGGAATCCAGCCCCCGGGAGTCCAGAAATACCCCCAGTCCCTTGAGGAACGGGGATATTACCGCACCTTCTGTCATAACTGTCCGTTCAAGGCGATGATGAATATTCTCAAAGAGCGGGAAACCCCGCTCATCTGCGATGCAGGCTGCTCGATCCTTGGGATGACGCCACCTTACGAGCTGGGAGTGGCAAGTTACGGGATGGGCGCCAGTATTGCAGTTGCCGCCAGGAGCACGAAAACTGCCCTGATAGGGGATTATGCCCTCCTCCATTCGGGACTGAATGCTCTCATCGATGTGTACGAAAAGCACCTCCCGCTTCTGTGCATTGTAATGAAGAATAACTGTACGGCAATGACCGGTAAACAACCCGCCTATGACCCGGTCCCCTACCTCCGCTGGGCGGAACCGGTCATCTGCCGGGCGGAGGACAAAGAAGTGCTGAATGCCGAGCTGGTGGTCACGGACAGGCCCCGGACGCTCGTGGTCGAAGGTATGTGTCCGGAGGGAAGCAGCCATGAAACCGTTGCATATTGAGATCTGTGATGTCACCTTACGGGACGGGGAGCAGACCCCCGGGGTATCGTTCTCCTGCCAGGAGAAAGTGGATATTGCGACCAGGCTCGATGAGATTGGGATCGAGGTCATCGAAGCGGGATTCCCGGCAGTCTCGTCAAATGAGAAGCAGTGCGTCAAGGTGATCGCCAATCTGGGCCTCGATGCCCGCATCTGCGGGTTCTCGCGGGCGCGGGAGCCGGATATCCAGACTGCGATCGAGTGCGATGTCGACATGGTCAGTATCTTTATCCCTACCTCAGAGCTCCATGTCCGGGTGAAGTTCAAAAAACCCCGCGAACAGGTGCTGGAAGATTCGCTTGCCATGATCGATTATGCCCGGGATCATGGTGTCCAGGTGAGGTTTGCTGCTGAGGATGCCTCCCGGACTGATATGCCCTTCCTCAAGGAAGTCTACCAGCGGGCAGCAGAACACGGGGCTGTGCTGTTGAGTTTTGCCGATACGGTCGGCTGCCTCATTCCTTCCGAGATGCATCAGGTAATGACTGAGCTTGTTGCCTCGGTTGACCGGCCGTTCTGCGCCCATTGCCATAATGATATGGGCTGTGCTGTGGCAAACACGCTCACGGCGGCAGAAGCCGGGGCTTTCCAGCTCCATACCACGGTCAACGGAATCGGAGAACGAGCGGGTAATGCCTCCCTGGAGGAACTCCTTGTTGCCCTCCGGATGAAGAAGGGGATCGACCGGTACGACCTCTCGCACCTGACAGAACTCTCTCATACGGTTGAGAAGTACTCCGGGATTACCCTGCCCCGGAACAAGCCCGTCACCGGAGAACTGGCCTTCTCGCATGAGAGCGGGATCCACATAGCCGCTATCCTTGAAGATCCCGCAACCTATGAATATTTCACTCCTGAACTCGTGGGAAGCGAGCGGCACTTTATCCTTGGCAAACATACCGGCAGGAAAGCTCTCGAGTATGTTGTTGCCTCCATGGGCTGCGAACTCTCGGAGAAGCAGGTCTGCCGGGTACTTGACCTTGTCAAGGACCATTCTGAGCACAAGTGTAATATCACACCGGATATTCTGAAGAAACTTATCCGGAAAGCCAAGGAGACGAATGAATGAGTTCCTTATCCGAACGCATCCTTGGAGCTTCTGCCGGTGAATACGTTGACCGGACCGTTGACCGGGCTTTTGCCCATGACGGGACAGGGGTTCTGGCACTTGAAGCCTGGAAGCGCATGAGCGGAGTCCGTCTCTCGGACACTTCAAAGCTTTACCTGCACTTTGATCACATTGCTCCAGCCAATAACAGCACGACTGCGGCTCTCCAGCACGAGTTACGGGTGTTTGCAAAGAGCTCGTTCATGCATTTCTCTGATATTGGCGGGGGTATTTGTCACCAACTGATGAGCGAGGGGGTAGTCCTGCCCGGAGAGATTGTTGTCGGGGCCGATTCCCACAGCGTCACGCTCGGGGCATTCGGGGCATTTGCCACCGGTGTCGGTGCAACGGATATGGCGGCCATCTGGCTTACCGGCGAAACCTGGTTCCGCGTACCGGAATCGGTAGGGATCCACATCACCGGCACGTTTTCCGGTGCAGCAGAGGCGAAAGATCTGGCTTTGAGCTACGTTGGAAAACTCGGCACTGATGGTGCTACTTACCATGCTCTCGAATTTGTGGGTGAAGGGATGAATCATCTCACCATGGATGATCGTCTCGTGCTCTCTAACCTGTCAGTAGAGGCGGGTGCAAAAGCCGGCCTCTGTTATGCGGATGACGTGACCGTGCGCTACCTGAAAGAACGGGGACACACGGTCGCATCCCAGGATTACGAGTCCTGCACGTATGTAGAGAACCTTGATTTCGATCTTTCCGATATCGTCCCGGTTGTTGCAGTTCCCCACCGGGTAGATACAGTAAAGCCGGCTGAACAGCTTTCTGGTCTCCCGATTGATCAGGTTTTTGTCGGGACATGCACCAACGGTAGGTATTCCGATCTTGAACGGTTTGCCCGGATCGTCAAAGGCCGGAAAGTTACTGTCCGGACCATCGTTGTCCCGGCTTCTGCTGAAATTCTCATGAAAGCAACCCGTTCCGGTATTCTTACCGATATCCTCGAAGCGGGGTGCACGATCGGTACTCCCGGCTGTGGCCCATGCCTTGGTTACCACCAGGGAGTGATTAGCGAAGGAGAGGTCTGCCTCTCTACGGCAAACCGGAATTTCAAGAACCGTATGGGCGTTGGCGGGGAGATCTACCTGTCCTCGGTTGCAACCGCTGCTGCAAGCGCTCTCGAAGGTGCGATCACGGTTCCTGAGGTGACCTGATGCAGGGAGAAGGTCATGCAGTCTGCCTGCCCGCCGATATCGATACCGATATGGTGATAGCAGGGCGGTACCTGCGAACCAAGGACCGGAGTATCTGGCGGGCTCGTGTCTTTGAAGATCTCGACCCAACCATTGCCCCCCGCCTCCAGGGTGCCGTTATCGTTGCCGGGAAGAACTTTGGCTGCGGGTCATCCCGGGAACAGGCTCCCGTAGCCCTCCGGGAAGCCGGTGTCGTTGCTGTGATCGCACCCTCCTTTGCCAGGATCTTTTTCCGGAATGCCATTAACGTTGGCCTCCCGCTAATTGAGTCGGACCTGGCCTGCAGCAATGGCATGAAGATTGCGTTCAGTATCAGGGATGGCTGGGTGGATGCAGGAGGAAAACGATATAAGGTCCGTCCGCTCTCGCCACGGATGCAGGATATCCTTGCGGCAGGGGGTCTTGTTGAATACTGGAGATCACACCCATGATCTTTCCCGAGCATTGCAAATTTGTTGGCATAGCCTCGACAAAACCCTGTGATAATAAGGTCTACTTCCTGAGCCGGTACCTTCTCCGTGAAACGTCGGAAGGGACTGAAGTGAATGAGGTTGTGCTGGATTCTTCTGCCAAAGGGATGATGCGGGATATACTCTCTTCTAAGTTACTTGCCCGGGTGGGGGAAGTCTGTCATTTCCCGGAAAAAGTCAATCTCTATAACCGTACACGGCTCATTGAACTCGCTCTTGAATCTGGATACCGGTGCACGATTTTTACCGGTCTCGACGAACACCGGACATTTGTCCTTGACCCGGATCTATCCGGTTTGCTGTTGGTTCATGTCTATGATGTCAGCCCACCCCGACCCAGCCTGTCTTCGTGCATACGGGAACTGGAAGCAGCCGGCCTTTTCGGCAGACTCTCTGTACGGTTCTGCCACCATGTACGGGATATTTCAGCCCTCCATGCAGATGTCTATCCCTGCCGGGCTTCAGGGTTTTCAAAAACCCTTGATTCGGATCCTATGCACGGGGGTGAGCAGGTTGCCGGCTGCCTTACCGCCTCGCAGTTCTATACGGAATGTTATGGCACGGATTTTCATCTTGAAAATATTTGTCCCCTCGAAAGTGTTCAGGAGGAACCGTTCATTGCCCGGTGTTGTCGTTCCGAGCGTGAAGGGGCAACCGGCTGGAACGGGAAGACCGGCTCGGTTGTCCACTGGGGTGCAGACCCCGCCCTGATTTATCAGTCGGTAACCGAACTGGTTCTCCGCTGGAGGAGCACATGACGAAGATTGCCGTTGTTGAAGGAGATGGTATCGGTCACGAAGTGATCCCGGTTGCCCGCTCGGTACTTGAGCTGCTGCACCCGGAATTTGAGTATTTCGCCGTAGATGTGGGATATGGCATGTGGGAGCGGACCGGCTGCCCGTGTGCTGACAAGGAGATCCGGGATCTCAAGGAAGCGGATGCAATTCTGTTCGGTGCAGTTACAACGCCGCCAATGAAAGATTATCAGAGCGTAGTACTCCGCATCCGGAAAGCGCTTGACCTTTATGCGAACCTGCGTCCGGTCAAGGGAGACGGGTTCGACATCATGATCGTGCGGGAGAACACTGAGGGACTTTATTCCGGCATCGAAGAGGCCGGGCCGGACCGGGCAACGACTTTGCGGGTAGTCAGCCGCCATGGAACCGAACGTATTGTGCGGACTGCGATCCGGCTGGCACAGGAGCGGGCCGGTCTTCTGACGATCGGTCACAAGGCAAATGTGATCAAGTCTGATGTTTTTTTCCGGGATATCTGTCTTGCAGAATCCAAATCAGCAGGTATCACCTTCAACGACAAATTTATCGATGCCCTCTCGCTGGACCTCCTCCAGCATCCGAAAAATTACAGCGTGGTTGTCACAACCAACATGTTCGGGGATATCCTTTCGGATGTTGCCTCCTATCTTGTCGGCGGACTCGGACTGGTGCCAAGTGCGAATATCGGTGACCGGTATGCCCTGTTTGAACCGGTGCACGGGAGCGCTCCCGATATTGCCGGTAAGAATATCGCAAACCCGGTAGCTGCCATCCGCAGCGCTGCGATGCTTCTCGATCATCTGGGTGACAAAGCCGGAGCGGTCCGGATTGAATCTGCTATTACGCTGGTCCATGCACGGGGTATCAGGACGAGGGATATTGGTGGATCAGCGGGTACCAGGGAGTACGGTAAAGCGGTTCTGGAGGCTCTCCATCAGCGGATCTGAGATCTAAAAAAACCGGGAGGTTTTCACCCGACCCTTTATTTTATAACCCTGTAACCGTGACCGGATAAAGCCTCTCCCACGTGTTCTTCCCAGAATGTTTCATCGTTAGTCTGTATCTTTGAAATATCCCGGTCCCAGATCTCCCGAAGCTTGTGATCCATTGTTATCAGACATCGCGTATTGTGAGACACTTTTCCCATCCGTTTCCCCTCATCGTCGAGTACCATGATCCGGAAACAGGAGTATTGCCGGCAAATGTCGGGGCGTGACGAGTGTACCGTGCAGATGATCTTTCCTGGCGCAGCTTCGCGGAGAAATGGGCATGCCAGGGATTGTTTCGCGGTTTGTTCACATTTGAGAAACAATGCTTTTTTATCCGGATCCACGACGACAGTCCTTTCCTCACAGGTTGTCATATAGCCAATCCGGAAGCATAAGGGGGATATCTCTTCCAGTATCTCGATAATTTCTCCCATTGTACTGCAGCACTCCCCGCATTGCAGGCAGGTGAACATCCACGATCCTCCCGATCCGTATATCGTGGGAATGGGTATAAATTGAGCGATATATTCTGAATCAGGAAAATTACCGCGCTGATCCTAGAGGTCCGGATATATGTAACCGCTAGGTTCAATTATTCCTGGATTCTGTCAATAATAATTGGGCACTCATGGTGCCAATATAAATGGTCTCCTCCTCATCGTCTTGCAGGCAACTGCGGCATGGCAGGAAGGGGTCTTCTTCAAAAAGACGCCGACCTGTTCCCAGAACCGTTCTTTGAATCCAGGAGGTACCATGAAAATAAAAATCATTCTTACCAGTTGTATCCTGCTCCTGCTGATAGTTTCAGCAGTATCTGCAGCAACTGACAGTTCATCGTCTACAACATCCTCTACATCATCAACATCAACATCATCAACATCAGTTGATGCAGCTGCACAGGTCTGCGTTACGAATGTGTCCATGGATCCGGAAGTATTGTACCCTTACGAGGAAGGTACAATTTCAGTTACCCTGACCAATTCAGGAACTACGTCAGTCGGTTTATCTCACCCGGATCTCCTGAGTGACAAAATTCACATCAAGACTCTCGACTCCTGGGACACCATGAGCTATATCGGGGCCGGTGGAACAATGACCTATTCATTCGTTGTCACTGCAGATCCCCCGGATGGTACCGATTATGCATTGTTTACCGTGGGAACGAAGGCCGGAGTAGCTATCCATTATCCTATCAAGATCAAGGTTGATTCCCGTGAACTCCAGGCAAGTATCACCGGAAAACCCAACACCTTCTCCCAGGGTGAGGAGGAAGCGGTCAACCTGACGCTCATCAATGTCCGGTCAGGTACACTCAAGAACATCCTTGTCACCCCTATGGGGAATGGAATTGAGGTACAGCCCTCCCAGAAATATGTCTACTCCCTGAGCGGGCATAACTCCGTTGACGTCCCCTTCACCGTGAAAGCCGGCCAGGACTCAAACCTCACGTTTCGTATCAGCTACATGAACGGCGATTCCGAACATATCATCGATCTGACAACCCCTGTTGTCACCGATCACGATACTACGTCAGTAGTGCCGGTCATCAATAACCTTGCCCTTACTTCGAAGGGATCGTACTACGATCTTTCCGGGGATATCATCAACTCCGGGGTTTCGGATGCGAAAGGCCTTGTTGTAACGGTAGGATCCCCTGCCAAAGGTACTGAAACCTATCCCGAATATGCCATTGGCAGTCTTGCCTCCGATGATTCCGGAAGCTTTGAGCTGACGTTTACCGCTTCGGATCTTTCATCAATTCCGCTGCTCATCAGCTGGAAAAACTCAGATGGCAAGAACTACAAACTCACCAAAACCGTGGATCTCACTTCCTCGTTGGGATCTGCGGGGGGCAGTTCAACCGGAAGCATTTCAACCTCAGGCTCCTCCGGCAGTATGGGGATGCAGGCCGGCGGACCATCAGGAATGGGCGGCCCCGGTGGCCAGAGCACCAGTCTCTTCACCAGCAAAGGAAACGGTATCAGTTCGTTTTACCCGGTAATTGCAGCGGGTATCATCCTCGTTGTGGGGATAGTCCTATATAAAAAGCGGAAATGGCTCTCCACAAAACTGAAGAAACAACAGTAAGGGGGCCGGATATGACCGATACCCCTCTTATCCGGCTTGCAGATGTATCTAAGGTATATCATCTCGAAGCCGGGGATTTCACCGCCCTGGACAATGTCTCACTTGACATCATGGACAATGATTTTGTCGCCATCATGGGACCATCGGGTTCAGGTAAATCGACGATGATGAACCAGCTTGGGATTCTTGACGTCCCGACATCGGGTGAGCTTCTCATTGACGGGAGAAACGTGGCCGGACTGACCAGTCTCGAACGGACCCATATGCGCCGGGACACCATCGGGTACATCTTCCAGAAATTTTATTTAATCCCGCTTCTCTCGGCATACGAAAACGTGGAATACCCCCTCATCCTGAAGTACAAGAAGAGGGATACCAGCGGCAAAGCTACAGCCCTCCTGGAAGCGGTAGGAATTGACAGGGAGATGAGTGCCCACCGCCCGACCCAGCTTTCAGGTGGCCAGCAGCAGCGGGTTGCGGTGGCCCGGGCACTGGTGAATGACCCGAAAATTCTCCTCTGTGATGAACCAACCGGTAATCTCGACCGGAAGACGGGCACCCAGATCATGGATATTCTCTGTGGACTGCACAAAGAGGGAAAGACGGTTATCATCGTCACCCATGATCCCAAGATCGCAGAATATGCACATCGAACAATAAGGCTTGAAGACGGGAGGATTGCAGAATCATGAAAGATATTTTCTTCGACCTCTCAGTCCGGAGTGTAAAGCTGAATTACCTGCGTTCAATCTTAGCTTCCATCGGTATTGTTATAGGGGTGATTGCCATTTCGACGATGGGAATGCTGGGGACCAACATGCAGCTCCAGACAAAGGACCAGCTCTCTGCCGGAGCAAATACCATTGTTATCACGCCGGATGCCGTCAGGATGGGCCCGCCGGGATCCAGTCCTTCGTCCTCCACCTCTTCATCGGTTATAAGCAAGGCCCAACTGAGCAAGATCAAAGTTGCTGCAGGAACAAATGCAAGTAATATCGTCCCTATTTACTCCACAAATACCGAATTCACGCTCAATTCAATCCCTGGCAGGGGCACAATTTACGGGATCAATCCCGATGACATCACCGCGTTCCTGACAATTGAGAACGGGACAAACATCGAAGGGGTGAATGACGCTCTTGTAGGATCGACGATTGCATCGAATTTCAACCTGAAACTCGGGAGCAAGATAAAAATCGGATCCGCCAAAACCGGACGTTCGGAAGTGAAGATCGTCGGGATTCTCAAGGAAAGGGGACAGGCTGCGGACAGCGTCAGGACAGACAATGCCATTGTTGTCTCCGATGAATGGTATACCAAAGAATATGGTGGAGAGGATGAGTATCCCCAGGTAAATGTGATCGTGAAAGATGTTGATACTATAACGGGTACCGAACAGGTTATTGATGCAAAGCTCAATACGAATGCCAAAACCCCCTCCATACGTGTTTCTGATGCAAGCACCATGCTGTCCAGCATCACCTCGACCCTGAGCACGATGACCACGTTCATCCTGGCGATTGGTGGCATCTCGCTCCTCGTTGCCGCCACGAGCATCTTCAATGTCATGATGATGTCGGTCACTGAACGGGTGCAGGAGATCGGTATTTTACTTTCCATAGGTACGGAATCCGGGGAGGTTCGCCGGATGTTCCTGTATGAGGCTTTCATCCTGGGTATTCTCGGTGCGGTTATCGGTGGAATCGGCAGCCTCATTATCGGATATTCGGTGGTGAGTTACATGATCGGAACGACGAAGTATTTCTTCCTTCCTGACAGTATCATCTATGTCCCTGCAGGAATGCTCATCGGGATTATTGTCTGCGTGATCTCGGGGCTTTACCCTGCATGGAGGGCCTCGAATATGGATCCGATTGATGCCCTGAGAAGTGAATAATGTGATACGCCGGAACAATGCAATGCCAAGGGCGAAGTCATAGTGCTCTGGAGAAACCATTGTTCGCATACAGTGATGTGTTCATCTTGCCCCATGAACCCGGAGAACCATGACCGGTTCCCGGGTCTGCCCTCACCTGCGGTATGGGCAGGGTGCAAACGGAGCCCCATGGAGTGGCAGAGTGAATGAAATACTCTATTCGAAATAATTTTTTTCTTACAACAATTCGTGTGAGTGTGTGTCAGCATCACAATGCGTTGCCTGGATTTTTGGATCGCAATCGATCTCCGGAATTTTTTTCAACTCCTTTTGCCCCTGCTTGAAATTTTTCAGGCAAGCTCTGCCTCATCGGTTGGATAGTTCACTCCTGAAAAAATGATTGACGGTTGGATAAATTTCCAACTATAGGATAATTATCCAACTATAGGCAGGTTTACTGACACCCTTTGATCGTGATTAAAATTTTCCAGCAGATCCTGATTGAAAAAAATGCTCTGTTGAAACGGGCATTACCTATAACTGTTATACCGGAACCATGAAAAACAGAACAGCTGAATATTCATAACCCCAGGACTTCTTCGAGACAAAGTGGGACAATTATTTTTAGATATGAGGAGGAAGTGGATGCACCCTGCATGGAGGATCCGTCACATCTTGGTTTTTTGTAGTGGTTGTGTATACTTCCCTGTTCAATTAATCCCGTCAAGGATTCATTATTGCACGATAGCCATACTGCGAATATAACATAAACCGGGCCGATTGTATCTCATGGTGACTGCCACGGTATGGCAATCATCCGTTTCAGGAGGTGATCACAAGAGCCCTTTGCTGAATAAAACCTGTGCCTGCCGTAAAGAACAGTGTCCGCACTAATCCAGATCCCTTCCTGTTCCTGACGCGTGGGCACAAGGATGACAATACAACCCGGATAAATCGTATCCGGGCGGGGGTTGGCATATAACGTATCAAAACTGCACAGAGAAACAGGAGAGTACAGAACCCCGGATGAGGACAAATGCACGAGATCTCATGAGAGGTTTGCAGATTACGGAAATATTCCCTGCACGGTATTGTGATCGGCCGGGAGATTGCAAGGAGCACAGTTCCTGAACCGGAATTCTGCACCAATTCAAGCCACGCTACACGGTGTTCTGACCCCCACACCGGTAGTTATTCCCTCTCTTTTTTTACATCACTCTTCCACTCTTATTACGGGTAATTACCTCTCGTTTTCCCCCCGTCCGCTTTCCAGGACTTACGTAAATGGCCATATTTTCCGCAATCCCGCGAAAGGCCCGTATTCAGTACCCGTAAGTTCAATTAATTCCCCCTGGAGTACAATATTTCACCCCTTTTATGAGTGGAATATAAAACTGCCCGGCTCAATCACCATCCCGGATGATACTCCTTTCCAGGAGATCATTACACTACAAGGATCGAAAATCACGAAAGGCTGAAACTTATCCTCCTCAGGACAGGTACTCTGCTATCAGCGGTGCCCGTACTATCTGCACGCCTCTGTCAGGATCCGGTCAATACTCCGGCCTTATGGTTGTTTTTGCGGAGTTATCCGAAAGGTAAAGGAACGATCAACCATGTGATATTTCGGGAGATGAATTCCATGAAAAAAAGCAGCATCATGATGCTTGTTGCATCAGCACTTCTCATCGCGGGAATCCTCATTGCGGGTTGTACGCAGGATTCCGGCAGCACAACTGCCCAATCGGGCAGCAGTCCGGCATCATCGGGTACGCAGGTACAGATAACGAAAACCGTTCAGGCAGAACAGCCTACCGGCGGATCATCGTCCGGCTCTTCTGATCCGGCAACGGGTGGCACCAAACATCAGTTCAACCAGTCTGCAGGGGCCCCCTCAGGAACACCCCCCTCGGGTATGCAGATGAATGGAACCCGCCCGTCCGGCACCCCCCCGTCCGGTGATGGCACCGGCCCGTCCGGGACACCACCTTCGGGAACTCCGCCATCCGGCACACCCCTGTCCGGCTCCTGATAGCGGTGACTGAAAATCACGAATTGTTTGTGACAAACCGGTCCCGCATACCCTGACAGGGCCCGTCACCTGGAAGAGGGTGTTATGCAAACACCCGGTGAAAAAACAGGAGCCTTAAAACCGGGCTCCTGAACCCTCTCATGACGGGATTGTTTTACTGTCGCTTTCAGTCTTAAGACCGGATCTTCTCAAGATCCGAAAGGATCTCTGATACTGACTGATACCGGTCCTTGGGATGTTTCTTCATGCATTGCAGGATCATAGCGCTTATTCCCTCAGATCCCGGGCCGGATAGAGAGAGCGGTGGTGGATTGTCGTGAAGGATAGCATGCGTCACTTCACCCATCCCCCCTCCCTTGAACGGCACCTGTCCCGTAGACATCTCGTAGAAAAGGACGCCGAGCTGGTAAATATCAGTCCATACACCCGGTTCACCGTAAATATTCGGGGCAAGCTGTTCGGGTGCTGCGTATTCAAGTGAGAATCCGATGATGCCTGACTGCTTCGTTCCCTCTGCTTTTGCAAGTCCCCAATCGGTAATTTTTGCGGTACCGTCTGGAGCGATGAGCACGTTTCCGGGCTTTATATCCCGGTGAGCAATACCCCGCTCGTGGGCGTACCGGAGGCCCTGTGCTACACCCTTGACGATAGAAAGTGTCTTTTCCCGTTCCAGCGGGAATTTCATGGAAGCAAGGGATGATTCTACAAATTCCATCTCGATGTAGGGGACCGGGAAGATGTTGGCAGCATAAATTTCAACGATATTCGGGTGGTGAAGGCTCTGCCAGACGTGAAGCTCCTTGGTGAACTGGGTACCGGTAACCTCATCGAACCTGATGGGCACTTTTACCGCAACATCCCTCCCCTCTGCCGGATCCCATGCACGGAAGACCCGGCATGCGCCTCCTTCGGCAAGGTATTCCGCACCGGGATATTTTTTCTCCAGGGCAGGTGGCAGGTGGGCAGCGTAATGGTGAAGCCCCTCGGAATCGTCCCGCAATGACGGTACGGTCTTTTTTACGACCGTTGTATTACCCCCGGAGTTTCCTGTAATCTCCTGATTATCCGTCTCCTTTTGTTTTCGCGCCCGTTCGTACAGGATGCCTGCCGCAGCGGAAATTATCAGGGCTATCGGTATAATCCACCAGTACTGGACCAGATTTCCAGGAAACGGTGGCGGACCGGGATTGGTGTATCCCGGGCCTGAAGCCGGGAAGGCACTGCTCACAACCGGTATTACTACCCCGGGTACTGACCCGGGTATTGTAGGTACCGAGCCTGGTGATGAGGATACTGAACCAGGTGCAGAACCATGTCCTGTGTTGGGTAATGAACCCGGGATCGTCCCCAGCTGCAGATCTTCCCTTCCAGTGATCGTGTACATCTCCGGGGGACTGATCAGCGGGGCCCTGTCGATTAGTGAGGCCTGGCCCTTGAAATCCTTTGTATCCAGGACGCTGCTGGTATTCTGCTGGACTGGGTAGGGGATCGTTCCGATCCCGCCAACGGCCGTGGAACCCCCGGTATATTTCTTCCAGTAGTTGCCAAGCGAACCCGTGTACATCTTTCCCTCGTACATATACTTCGATGGTCGGCTGGACCAGGTTGTCTCTCCAGACTGGCTTTCAACATCTGTAGGATTATCCAGGTAATTCATTGAAAACGCGTTCACCTGCGATTCGTGGTCGAGAGTGATTCCTACGGTGTTGTTGACAATGTGGTTGCTGCCAAACTCGTTGTTCACAGCGGATTGGAGGCGGATTCCCTCTAAATAACCACTGATGCTGACATTGCTGATCTGGTTGTTATCTGACCTGACGAGAATGCCATAACCCCCGTTTCCGGAAAGAACCAGTCCGTCAAGGACAATTCCTTTTGCCGTAAGGCTGATTGCGGTTACCCCCCGTGTAGTGATAAATTGCGGAGGATGCACGCGATCTTCTGCCTGTATGACTACCGGACGGTCTATCGTCACGTTCTCGGTATATGTTCCGCTTTTGACCAGGATGACATCGCTGCTGTTTGCAGCATTGATGATGCTTTGGAGGGAGCTGTATGAGCTGTTGCTGCCGTACGTGAAGACCGTTGCAGTAACCGGGGGAATAAAAATGAAAAGGGCAATGAACAGGACCAGCCCTGCCGTGGCTGCTGCCTGCCGTAATAGTCCACTGTTCCGGTTTACCCTCTCTGCCGTTTCCATCGGTTCACTCGTTGGTTATGAACAGGAAGCGGGCTGCGTCTTCTCCCATGGCAAGATCGATGAGATCACCGTTTTTGATGACTGTTTTATGCATGGGAGCGATATGTTCTGTATTGACATACGTCCCGCCCGAACTCCCCCGGTCCTCTATCTGCCAGACGGTTCCTGCCCGTGTGATGATAGCGTGGGGCTTTGAGATTCTCGTCACTGCCACATAATCTTCGGGGAGTACAATATCCCCTTCGCTCGTTTTCGAAGGGGAGTCCGCATCAGCCCTGCCAAGAAGAATCCGCTCTTTTTTTAAGAGGAATGTATGGCCGGCTCCGTGTCCCTCCACCAGGTGGAGTGCCGGGTAATCCTTGCCGGATTCCTTGAGGACGGCAGCCCGCACATCATTGAGCCGGCCTTGGATCTCGCCATAGCCGATAGGAATATTGATCCGGGAAAAGACCCCCATATTCTTGATGAGCATCTCGAGGCTGCCTTCCGCAAGGGAGAATTTCCACACCGGGTGAATCCCTTTTGCTGTCTCCCTCCCGAAACCCGCCTCTTTCTTCACGAGGCCGATATGGACCAGCTGGTCGATATGCTTCTTGGTATTTGCATAACTCGTATCGATGCGGGATGCAATCTCGCGAATCTCTTTTGGCTCTTTTTCGATGACCTTGAGTATCTTCAACCGTGAGGGGTTGGAAAGGACTTCCAGGTACTCTGAGAGTTCCTGCAGGAAGGCAGGATCTGTTGAAATACAGACTGTCGCTTTCTCGGCCATTATCGATTCACCCGGATTTCTTTCTCCATACCCGTGATTATGGGGGTTTTGTTAATCATACTATCATTGTGCGGGATAAAATAAGTTGGTATTTTCCGAATCGGCTGCGGTTTTCTTATGCCCCTGCCCCCTGTCCCCGCCGACATGATTCGCCGATATATGATCCCTGCCGGTTCAATACATCCCCTCCGGGTTGAACCATCTCACCGTGACGGTCTCAATAATATATCAGGTCCTGCAAAGAACGGGAGAACCACTCTTAAAAAGTGAACAACAGGTATTCGACGGAAAATATGACGGGAACAATATCTGGAAATGAAAGACCGGTTGTCGGGGATGGGGCAGGAGTTATTAACAACAACCCGTGGTTCCTGATAAACGGTGATGAGATCAAGGAGATAGAGACTCAGCTCCAGTATTTCCGGAACGATCTCTCCGGTCCCATTATCGCCACGGTACAGAATGTTGATAACCTGCTCCGGACGGTCAGGGATCGCCGTCCATGACCTGGATGCCGATTCCTGAAAAATACCGGGGCGAGCTAATACTTGCAGGTATTTTACTCCTCTCGCTCTTCCTCAACATCTGGAATCTCTGGAACCAGGGTATTTCCAACGAGTATTACGCTGCCGCAGTAAAGAGCATGCTTGAAAACCCCGGGATTATGTTCTTCAACTCCTTTGATGCGGCAGGTTTTATTACCGTGGACAAACCACCTGTCGGCCTCTGGGTTCAGGTTGTGTCGGCAGCAATCCTCGGTTTTTCCGGATGGGCACTCGTCCTCCCCCAGGCCATTGCTGGCGTTGGATCGGTTCTCCTGGTCTACCTGATCGTCTCTGGCCCGTTCGGGAAACCGGCTGGCCTCGTATCAGCGTTTGCGCTTGCTGTCACGCCAATCTTTGTTGCAGTATCTAGGAACGGGACCATGGACGGGCTTTTAATCTTTGTCCTCCTCCTTGCACTCTTTACCGCAATCAAAGCTTCACGGGAGCAATCGCTTCCCTGTCTTCTTGTATCGGTGGGACTCATTGGCATAGGGTTCAATATCAAGATGATCCAGGCATTCATCATCGTACCTGCAGTCCTGGTCATATATCTTATGGGAAGCCGGAACCTTGAGATGAAAACCCGTATCCTTCATCTTGTGCTTGCAGTCCTTGTCCTGATCATCGTATCCCTGTCCTGGACCGCTGCAGTGGACCTGGTGCCTGCCGACCAGCGCCCTTACATCGGGGGAAGCGGGGATAACACGGTTCTTGGACTTATCATCAATTATAACGGGATTCACCGGCTGGAAAACGGCGCAGCAGTGCTAGAATCTGGTCCTGGTTCTGGATCTTTAATGAACCCTGCCATGTCTTCCCAAACGGGGCGATTCCCCGGCTCGGGAACTCAGGAGAATAACCAAACCCAGGACCGGCGCATGGGTGCGGGAGCAGGAGCCGGGCGAGGGGCCATTGAACCGGGATCCATGCAGTTTTCGGGAAGCAGTCCCTCAGGTCCACCCGAAGGCTCCCCACCTTCAGCTAACAGAGGTGACGGGGGAATGATGGCAGAAAACGGCAGCCCGGGCCTGTTCCGGCTTTTATCTGAGGGGCTTGCAGGACAGATCAGCTGGCTCCTTCCTTTCACCCTGATCGGCATCTGCGCCCTGGTGCGCCGGCCGGCATCGCTCTCGGTAAATGGGTTTGAAGAGGCGGGCCTCTTCTCTGATCGGGGACTGACGGTTGCGGCCCTCTGCCTCTGGCTGTTCCCCGGTCTCATCTATTTCAGCTTCACCACCGGGTTCTGGCACTCCTACTACCTCGCCACCATCGCCCCTCCCCTTGCGGCACTCGCCGGTATCGGTGCCCTTGCAATGTACAGGCTATATCGCAGGGAAGGTGCACCCGGCTGGATTCTGGTTGGCGCAGTTATCGTTACCGGGAGCGTCCAGGTGGGAATACTCCTCTACACTGCTGATTGGGCGGGGGGGTTCATTCCCGCTGTTTCCCTCGGGACAATTATCCTCACCCTTCTCCTGGTATACCTCCGGCAAAAACCCCTATTGCCTGACAACCCGATACCAAAGATTGCAGTCATACTTGCAGTCGGGCTTTTATTTATAGCGCCGGTGATCTGGTCCTGCACCCCGCTCGCTTATGGGAGCGGAAATATTCTCCCCTCAGCCGGGCCCCAGTCCTCTCCCGGCGGTGGGGGTATGCCCAGGGGAAGCGGTTTTTATAGCTTGGAAAACGGCACTTCCAAGCTTGGGAAGTACCTGGTTTCCCACACAACCGGAGAGACCTGGATTGTGGCAGTACCCAGCAGTCATGAGGCTGCATCGCTGATCATTGAGACCGGAAGACCTGTCATGTCGCTTGGAGGTTTTTCCGGCTCTGATACCATACTGACAACTGAAAGCCTCACTTCCCTTATCGGCGCAGGAAAAGTCCGTTATTTCTTCACCCCAGCCACATCTTCGGGTGGTGATAGCATATCCGACAATACAATTGTCTTCTCCTGGGTGAGCAGCCACTGTTCAGCCGTTCCCGTATCAGAGTACCGGTCAGGAGGGGACAACCTTCCCGCAGGTATGACCGCGCTGCAGGATCCGGGCTCCATAAGCGCCCTTCAGGGCACAAGGGGAATATTCCAACCATTTGGCACTGGCGTGAATGCCATCGGACCTCAGAACTCCCGGAGCACGCTCTATGATTGTGCAGGTGCGGCATGACGGCAGTAGAAATCCCCGGGAGGTTCTGTCTCCCGGTGCACTCTTTATTCCTGTACTTGTTGCAGGGATGTCAGTGATTCCGTGTTTACCATGATGAACCGTTTCCTTTGCGGGGATGCAGGGATTTTTAAAAACGAGCAGATTATCGGATTCCTCATGATCGGTATTTTATCGTCGGCAATTGATATTGGCCTGCTGTATATCCTGACCTCATATCTTGGTATTTGGTACCTTCTATCGGCAACGGCTTCGTACTGTTGCGGGATCGTTGTCAGCTACCTCATGAACAAGTTCCTGACATTTCATGATGCGAGCCGGAATTATTTTATCCAGTTCTCCGCCTTTGCCGTGATCTCGTTCAGTTGTCTGCTCGTGAACATATGCATCATCTGGCTGGCAGTCGAGTTGTTCTCTATCGGATATCTCCTAGCAAAGGTTTTTGCTACCTGTTGTTCCTTTCTCTGGAATTATTACGGACAGAGCCGGATCACATTCCACTCCCGATAAAGCATGGTCTGCAACATGGATCCGTTTTTACATCCGGATAAAAAAGCGGAAAGCCCGTACGACCCGCCCTCCAAATGGAGACTGACAAATCCTGCAGTATCCCTCAGTACAATCAGGGACCGGATTCAGCATGATATGGATGCTGAAGTCCAAATCCAGCGGAGGATCATTCAAAAACTCAATCAGTCAATTTTGATAGATCACTGAAGTAACTGCCCTCCTCTATTTCTATATGGGGGTCTGTGAGGAAAGGTGTAAATCTCAAATGACTTGCCGCGACCAGATACATTCCGTAAGCTATTCAAGAGAATCCGTGAGATTATTCTGGTTAGGAGCGTGACCACTCATCGAAGCGACAGCCACTGTATGGGCAGCTGCAACGGTACCTCTCATCATCCTTATCGCCAGGATCTTCGAAACCAGTCTTGAGACCGTCCGTACAATCTATATTGCCCGCGGGCATGCCAATCTCGCCTCCTGCATGGGAATTGTCAAGACCGGCATCTGGCTTCTCTCAACGGGGCTTGTCCTTACAAACCTTACCGATTACTGGAACATCCTTGCGTACCTGGCGGGTTACGGGATAGGAACCCTGCTTGGCATGCAGATTGAAGACATGATCTCGATCGGTGACGTTATTGTCCGGCTGATTATCCCGGGGGATCCCCAGCCGATCATCGCAGATCTTTCTACCCAAGGGTACGGTATGACGCGGATCGAAGGCACCGGAACTTTTTCCCATTCTGTCAGTATTATTTTCATGATCGTTCCAAGAAAAGAGCTCTCCCGGCTTCTTAACATCCTGTCAAAGAAGTATCCTGATATCCTTTATACGATCGAGGATGTGCGGAACATAAAACAGGGAGCAAAGATCTTTTTTAAGGATCCTAAAAAGCGGGTGCTTGGTTTTTTTGGCCTGTAGTGCCCCAAACACAATCTCTATGCTCCTGTCACACCATCATACCCTTTAGGGAATAGATGATGAACACAGACAGATCCACTGGGGACCGTCCGCTCCCGATCTTCAGCGTACGAAGAAAAATGACCGGGCAGGTTTTACCCATTGTCAGGACAGATGCGGAATGGAAGGCCCAGCTCACTCCTGATCAGTTTGCTATTGCCCGTGGGCATGGGACAGAATACGCATTCACCGGAAAATACCATGCCTGGAAGGAAGACGGGGTTTATACATGTGTCTGCTGCAACACCGATCTCTTCCTCTCACAAGACAAATTCGATTCCGGCACCGGCTGGCCGAGTTTCTCGGCCCCGGTATCCCCTCTCAATATCCGGACCCGGGTTGATCGATCGGCTGGAATGGAGCGTACTGAAGTCCTCTGTTCCCGCTGCGGTGCACACCTTGGCCACGTCTTCGATGACGGCCCGCCCCCGGCCGGCAAACGGTACTGCATGAACTCGGCTGCACTGGACTTTTACCGGTATCCCTGATAACGCGGAAAAAGGATCTCACCACCCAAACACCTCTCCAAGGAATCTGTCATGCGTATCGGCTACCCCTGCATCAACCGCTCTATCGGCTGCTCCCCTTCAGGAAAATTTCGTCTGGCGTCGTATTCTCCGGAACGGCTTGAAACCACTGTTGAAAAAAACCTTGCGTGCCTCATGAATATTCTCAGGGTCAATGAGAATGCAGGCTTTCTCTTCTTCCGGATTTCCTCGGATATCATCCCGTTCGCCTCTCATCCGGTCTGCATGTATCCCTGGCAGGAGCGCTTCAGACAAACCCTGTCGGATGTTGGGTTATTTATCCGGAAAAATCATTTCCGGATCTCGATGCACCCCGACCAGTTTGTCCTTCTCAATACCCCCAGGGAGGACGTGCTCGACAGGAGTGTTGCAGAGCTCCAATACCATGCGGTTGTGCTTAACCTGATGGGGCTGGATGATACGGCAAAGATCCAGCTGCATGTGGGAGGAGTCTATGCCGACAAGCCTGCAAGTATTGAGCGGTTTGTAACAAATTATGATCTCCTCGACATGTCTGTACGGAGCCGGCTGGTGATTGAAAATGACGAGCGACTATATTCAGCTGCAGATTGTCTGGAGATCCATGAACAGACAGGAATTCCCGTCCTGTTCGATGTCTTCCATCATTCCCTGAATAATCAGCATGAACTCGTCACAGATGTGCTGGAGCGGGTCTTTGCAAGCTGGAGAAAAGCAACCGATGGGATCCCTATGGTTGATTATAGCTCCCAGCAGCCTGGTAAAAGGGCAGGTGCCCATGCAGAGCATATCGATGAAAGTGATTTCCTGCATTTTCTTAAAGAGACTGGATCGTCTGATTTCGATCTTATGCTTGAGATCAAGGACAAGGAAGAAAGCGCCAAAACCGCGCTCTCCCTCGCCAGGAACGATCCCCGCCTCGTAATCCAGCCAGGTCCAGGATGATATTATCACAATTCGCTTCCAACAGGTATTCTTCAAATGGATCTTCTCACTCCCCTCATCATTGGTATCGGTCTTTCCATGGACTGTTTTGCAGTATCTCTTGCTCTTGGGACAACAACAAAAACCCGGCTTCTCTATACCTCTGTCTTAATAGCTCTTTTTTTCGGGGCCTTTCAAGCAGGTATGACCCTCTCCGGATGGGCAGCAGGGGCCGTTTTTCTCGGAGTGGTATCGGTATTTGCACCATGGATAGCTTTTATTCTCCTGGTTTTTATCGGGTGCAAGATGTGCTGGGAAGGTTTCAGGGGGGGTGAAGAATCTCACCTTGACGGTCTGCAGCTGGTACCGGTTATTCTTCTTTCCCTTGCAACCAGCATTGATGCGCTTGCAGTCGGAGTGTCCTTTGGTATCCTGGGAACTCCTATCCTTATTCCCTCTCTGATCATCGGGATAGTCTGCTTCCTGATCTCGTTTTCCGGAGTGATGCTCGGCGAGCGGCTTGAAGATCTACTCGGCAACCGGATAGAGATCGTTGGAGGCCTTATCCTCATTTTGATCGGGATCAAGATTCTGGCGGAATCTGTTCTCGTCTGAATCTTTTTTTAAAGGGGGGTCTTTTCGCCCGCCCCTTCAGTTGCATATACTGCAGAGCGGGATGTAGATACGAAAAAGACGTGATGGTTTCAGGATCAGAGAAAAATCAGCCGGCTTCTGTTTCTGAAATGGTGGTTCCTGAAGAATGGTGAGATTAATCATCATCCCTTTTCTTCCATACATGAACCACCCAGAGAAAAGAAGTCATGGTAGCTATCACCGTTGAGAGGATGAGTAACGGCACATACCACCACTGTGCAGCCATGGTTCCTTCCATGATCCCACTTCCAGCGATCGTTGCGATCGTATTCGGGACGAGAAATGCCGTGCCGAGCACGGTGAGGTAGGCCGTCACGAGTGCAAAGCGGTTGTTGAGGCTCTGGAGCTGGTTGTTGTAGATGCTCTGCATGACTTCAAGTCCCGAAGAGAGTACATTGGACATCTGTTCCGAGAGCTCGATATGGCGATCGATGTTATCCGAGAGGATGCCGATCCGGCCGAGCAGTTTCTCGTCATTGGTTATCAGGTCAGCGTCCCCGTACCGGAGCGAATCGACTACATCTTTGGTTGCCCAGAGCACGTTGAGATAATCGATGAGCACATGTTTCATGCGATAAATCTCGTGGGCGATCTTCCTCTTTGCCACATTCTCTTCGATAAGTGACTTGCTGATGGCATCCCCGTGCATCTCTATCTCACGAAGGTACTCAAAGTTCCGATCATTGTTCTCGTCGATGATTCGCTCGAGCATGAGGGTTATCTTGTCAACAGTGCTTTCAGATGATATGCGCTTGAAGAACTGCTGGGCATAGCGGGAGAACCTGAGCAGCCGGTTGATCTCCTCGGAATGAACGGTAATGACAAAGTTATCCCGGATAAGGACGAAAAGGGGGTGAACGGTCATCTTCTCAACCTTCACCGTAACCGACGGGAGCATAATACCCAGTTCCGTATCGTAGTCCTCGTATGCAGAGTAAAAACCGGTAGTCAGCTTAGGGATAGGGATCTTGGTAAAGCCGGCAATCTGGGCAATCTTCTCAATCTCCCGGTCATCATCACTGGTACTATAATCAATCCAGGAAACGGAGGCCTCCCGAACTGCACTGAGGTATTCCTCAAGGGGGCGATCAACCAGGCGATCGATCCTGCCATCCTGGTTGAGGGTGATGCAGAAACTCAAAGGTACGGGTCCGGCTGCTGTAGATGGCTGCGGTGTGCTCTGCATTTTCATGGTAAATCCCCGTGGTTTGTTTCCTGTTGATCTGTTTTCGTACGAGCTATTGATGCGAGAAGTGTATATAGGTAGCCGATGGGTCCGGTACATTATCCGTCAGGCTTATGTTCCTGCATGATCATTCCCGGGTATGGAAAAACGGTGGCTTCTCATCCCGGCTCTGTTCACATTTTTTGTGGTTCTGGCCGCAGGCTGCACAGCACCTTCCGGTCAGGCTCCCGTTATGTCACCCCAGCTGTCTCCCCCTCCGGGAAGCCCTGCTGGAATCCAGACTCAGATATCCCCGGTATCTCCTGGTTTTACCCTTCAGGTCGATTCGCTTGTTCCCGAATCCGTGTTACCCGATGTGTACACCTGTAACGGGTCAGGAATATCTCCGGAATTAGCGTGGAAGAATACTCCGGCCGGCACCAAATGTCTTGTCCTGATCCTGGATGATCCTGATGCCCCGTCCGGTACATTCACTCACTGGATTCTCTACAATATCCCCCCCTCATCGACAGGAATGAGCCCGGGCCAGCCGAATGAAAAGGTGTTGCCCGATAATTCGCAGCAGGGCAGAAACACTGCTGGCTCACGGGGCTATTATCCACCATGTCCCCCCTCCGGGTCAACCCACAATTATGTGTTCAGCCTGTATGCGGTGGACATGGATATTATCCAGCCAACTGCTGACCGGGAATCGATCGACATTGCCCTGAACGGGCACACCCTTGCAAAAGCTCAGGTAAGGACACGGTTCAAGCGCTGAAGGGGAATTTCTTTCAGTCTGGGCCCGGCTTCCCGAATGGGGGGTATGTATTGTCGGCTCAAGTGGGAAACCTGCACCAGAGCCTGGCCGGGAACCGGACTCAAACCCATAACGCTAATATCTCATACCGTCTCACCATCCCGTATGAAAAGATCTCGTTCACGCGGCCTTGCCGCATGTGCAGTCATCCTGGTAATTGCCTGTCTGGTATTACCGATATCGGTTACTGCATTAGCAGTACCCACCCCCACCTCTGCATCAGGAACCCCGGCAACAACAGTTGCCGCTGCAACTCCTGCAAAACCGTTTATTTCCGCGACAGTAACTCCTGCGAATCCCGCGGTTGGAGCACCGGTCACCATCAGTGGTGTTACTTCCGGTGCAAACCTATCAGCAGGTGTCCAGATCTGGGTCTTTGCCGGTAGTTATGTGAATGTCACAACCGTCCCGGTCAATTCTGACGGTACATTCTCAAAGACCTATGTGACCACCGGGTTACCCGCAGCAACCTATTATGTCTTTGTCCAGAGCCCAGGTTCTGACGGTATGTTTGGGATAACCATGCAGTCATCCGGGCAGTACGCCGGTCAGGTCGTGAATACCAAGACCGGGGCAACCATCTTCACCTTTACCGGGACCGGCAGTGTCCAGGATGCAGCCGCGGCTGCAGCACTCTCCGATGCCATCAACAAGCAGGGCGGGGACGATGTCTACACCAAGCTCTCGTTCAATCTCCTTCCCCCGGCAATAGCCGAGGCGAAAGCAGTCAGCACATCCGCTGCGGGCACCCCCGGGACTGCAGCACCTGTTGCAACCAAATCACCCTTTCCCTTGGAACTGACGGGAGTCGCACTTCTTGCCGGTGCCCTTGGGGCAGTTTTCATCTCAAGAAAATAACTTCTCTTTTTCCAAAGCCGGGTTAACATGGCGAGTCCTGATACCCTTCGTCATGAACTGTGAAAAACCGATGGCTGAAGGAACCTTTAGGCAATTATTCGTGAATCCCTATATACAGATGGTCGTGCTTCTCAATACTTCGATGACATGGAGATTATTCCGATAATATTTATCCAAATAAATGGTATTCAGCAATCCAATCGACGCTAATTACGTATTTTCTGCCTCGAATTAAGTGATCCTGCAGTATTTGATTCCTGTCACTCGAGGGTCCTCCGGTAGGTTACAATCCCGAGAATGAACATTGCTCCTGAAAAGATCATGAGCGCAACGAGATCTATCCCGATCACGTCAATCCCCTGGCCCCGCAGGATGATCCCTCTCAGGGCATCCACCCCATAATATTCAGGGTTGATGACCGTAAGCCAGCGCAACCATTCCGGCATCCCGATCACCGGGTAGAATGCTCCAGAGGTCATGAATAGGATCAGGTTGAGAAACGCAACAACGGAGGCATACTCCTGTTGTGCCGAGAACCTTGAAGCAAACGAGACAACCAGGCTCGTCACACCCACACAGGCGATTAAAATAACCAGCATAGCAAGAAGGAATTCATTCACACTCCGGATCACAATGCCGGTGATGAGAATATCGATCACAAAGATCGTGAATCCGGCGATGAATGCCCTGATAGTCCCGCTGGAGATAATGCCGGCGATGATGCTGGTGCGCTTGACCGGTGTGACAAGGTAACCCTCATGAATGCCGGCCTCACGGTCACGGATGAGGGCGATCCCCCCTCCGAACATGGTGGATGTGAAGATGGCCATCATTATTACTCCCACCCCGAAGAACTGGATGTACTTGATATCCCCGTAGATCTTGTTCACCAGTACCGGGTTGTGGGCTCCGATCTTGAGGAGAACCCGGTTGACTGCTGCCTCTACGAGCGAGGGGGTCACTGAATCCGAGCTGTCCACGTACAGCCGCACAGCATGGTCGTTTGAAATTTCTGACGGGATGACGATTACTGCTGTAACAACTCCTTTGGCCAGATCCTTTTTAGCCGCTATCTCATCTGAGTAAACTTTCGTATCAAGGAGTTTGGGATAATCTTTCTGCGAGATATGGTTGAGTTCGTACACAGCACTGGTAAACAGCGGGGTGTTAGTGTACGGGGGCCCTTCCTGGACTACTGCTACGGGGATATGGCTGATGGTTCCTCCCATCGCATTGCCAAAAATGACAAGGTACATTATGGGCATCATGAGGGTCATGATCACCACAAACGGGTTGCTTAAGAATTTTTTAAAGTCCCTGTTGAAGATCGCAACCGCACCGCGTATCATCTTGCTCTTCCCCCGGCTGTAGCTTTCTGGTCGCTTGAATTTTCTTCATCCAGCTTGCTTCCGGTAAGGTAGATGAAAACATCTTCAAGGGATGGAGAATGGATGGAGATAGAGCTCATGGGAACGTTGTTCTCTTCGAATATCGTGATAAGCGACGGGAGGACTTTGCTGCCATTCCTTGCCGATATGACGATTCTGTTTCCCTGGATATCCGCCGAATTGATCAGGGGATTTGAGAGGATTGCAGGAACAAGCCGGTCATCTGTCCGTTCAACCCCGATCTCAATGAGATCTCCTGCAGGGAGATGAAGTTTGAGATTTTCCAGGGTATCGAGAGCAACAAGGCGGCCCTTATCCACAAACGCGATACGGTGGCAGAGTTTTTCAGCTTCATCCATGTAATGGGTGGTCAGGATGATGGTAGTTTTTTCGCGGTTCAGGTCAGAGATCTGCTGCCAGACCTCGCGGCGGGCTTCAGGGTCAAGGCCAATGGTCGGTTCATCGAGGAAGAGGATGAGTGGGTGATGGATGAACGCCCGGACAATTTCCAGTTTCCTCCGCATCCCCCCGGAGAAGGTGCCAACACGCATATGAGCCCTGTCCGTCAGTTCAGTCATTGCGAGAAGCTCCCAGATTCTCTTGTCAAGGATGGCATCGGGCACATTGACCAGTTTCCCGTAAAAATCCAGGTTGTCGTATGCGGTTAGTTCCACATCGAGGGTACTGTTCTGCGGGCAGACACCTATGATGCTGCGGACTTTTTCGGGATCTGTGGTTATATTGTAATTATTGAGATATGCCAGACCGGATGTTGGCTGGAGAAGCGTGGTAAGAATGCGAATAAGGGTACTCTTGCCGGCCCCGTTCGGGCCGAGAAGGCCGAAGATCTCACCTCTCTTTACGTTAAAAGTAACATCACTGACCGCAGTTACCGTTTTGGTCTTGCTCCGGAAGATCTTTGTCAGGTGCTCGATCCGGATGATATTCTCATCCAGAAGAACAATCCGTCCCAGGCCATCGTATACCGGCCCTGTGGGGATTACCCCGCTGTGTGTTTTGGGAAATTCATAAGGAGATGACTGCTGGCGGTCCATGTTCTTTACCTCACCCGATTTTTACAAGGATAGCCTGCAGGTGTTCAAGGGACAACGCGAGCTGCTCGAGTTCTTCCTGTTTCAGGTCAAGAAGCAGGATTTTGAGATCGTTTTTATACAACTCCAGGGATTCCCTGAGATGCTTTTTTCCGGAAGGGGTGATGGTGATCCGAATCACCCGGCGGTCTTCGGTGTCCTGCTTCCGCTCAACCCAGTGGTTCTTGATCAGGGTATCGACAAGAGCGGTCATATACGGCTTGGAGATGTACAGGCGCCTCCCAATCTCTGACATCGAGAGCGGTCCTTCTTTCATCAGTATGCCGAGGACACGGTACTGGGCAGATTTTATCCCCCCGATATTTTGGCTGACCCTGAAAACCTGCTTATGGAACAGGGGTACGAGTGTAATGAAATTATCTGCAACCTTGTCTTTGATATCCTCTGACATTCCCGCTCACGCGAAATATTCCCACCTCTCACATAATAGTTCTTTTGGTGAACTATTCTTTATGAAAACCATTTTAACGTTCCGTGACCCGCCCGTCCGTCCTTTTACTGGCTGCAGAATTAAATATTTTACATTCAGCCTGCTTTTTGGCAATGGTTTATCATCTTCATGGTTGTTCATTATTGCAGACACTGACAGTATGTGCCGGAAGGAGGAAGAATCATGATTAATCTCCGTTTTTACCGGATCTATGATATTGGACGCGAAATCGATCTCGACTGGCTGGAGCGGGCCCTTGCCCAGAGCTATTTTACTGCAAGAACCAGTTTTGTCCGGGTAAAACCCAAATCTATTATGCTCGAAGACCCCCCGCTGATGATCCAGATGCACCCGATAAGGGTGGAGCGGGACGGAAAGCCGTTTGAGTTCAATGTTGTTGCCCGGGTGTACGACATCGGGGCCATCAGTTTCTGTTTTGTGTACGATAACCCGAATGCGGATTATACTGAACTCGAGGAATTAGCCTTTCTGTTTGCTGGCCAGGAAGGGCTATCAGAATTCTATGTCCAGTACCTCAAGACCCTTGGCGAGATTATCCGGCCGCATATCAAGAATTTCGCTATCAATCCTGAATTCTACGAGGATTATTCTATCTATGTAACGGATCGGCGTGACGATTCCATTGACCCGGTTGCCCTTCTCATCGGGGAAAAAACCACTCTCTCCCCCCAGATCCGGAACGAGATCCTCAATAATACCCTCAGTTATACACCGGATGATCTTGCCATTCTCTCCTGGGACTCGGCACTCCTCTGTGATCCAGGGAACCCGACCGATCTCATCGATCTTATCGAGTTTGCGAATGTCCAGGTACTTGAACTGCGGTACTATGACCGGGAGCTGACCCGCGAGATGGAGAAGATGTACGATGACATCGAGCATGCAGACCGGCAGTCGCAGTTCCGCAGGAGCCGCGAGTACCACGCGATCATGGCAAAACAGATGGAGACGTACGCGGAAGTGTCAGAGATCATCGAGAAGGTCAACAACCTCATCAAGGTGACCGAGGACGTCTACTATGCCCGCGTGTACGCAACCGCACTCAAGGTGCTCCGGAGCGGTCTCTGGAGCGAGAGCGTAAGCCGGAAGATCGACGTTATCCGGCAGAATTATTCAATGCTCTCCGATGAGGTCAGGATCCAGCATTCCAATTTCCTTGAATGGGTTATCATCATCCTGATCGCTCTTGAGTTCGTGCTCGCGATCTGGCAGACCATACGATTAGGCGGGCTCATTGGCGTTTGAATGTTTTCAGTGCGGGGAATGCTGTCGCCACCTTGGGTTGGTCCATACTGTAATAAATTCATTTGAGGATTATACATTTTTGATCCATAACCAGTACACTGGGGAGGAAACCCGGGTGGAGGTAGATCCTGACCTGCGGGAGCTCTTTAAGGACAAGAGTATTTTTTTGAAGTTCCCGGACACCTGCCCGTTTTTCCGCCATCCGCCTGGAAGTGAACATGCCTGCTGCACGGTCCACGCTTCTCGACCGGATATCTGCAGGGAGTACCGGTGCTGGCGGCTGCTGATTCTCAACCACCAGGGCGGACGGGTCGGGCGTATCAGATATGGGCGGACCCTCTGTTCGGCGGAGTCCCACTTAAATCAGCTCTGGGCGAGCTGTATCGAGAACCTTCAGGAACCCGATGACAGGGTCTGGGAAACGAAGATTACCAGAATTCTCACCCGCAATGGATTTTCGGTGCGGAAATAACGAGAATTTCACGCAGTTTTGGATCGATTCAATCCGATGTACCGGTCATTCTGCTTATCGTTATATGGAAAGCCGGTATGGATGAATACACGGTATGAATAATGAAAAAAAGATCAGAGGTACCGGTTTTTCCTCAGCCAGTCCGCCTGGGGAGGAAGGTAGCGGTAGATAATATCGCATTTCTCATCCTGGAATGACCAGGGGGTTACAAGCACGATGTCTCCTTCACGGATCCATGCCCGCTTCTTGATCTTTCCCTTGATCCTGCCCATGCGGGTTACCCCGTCATGGCACCGGACCCGGATATGGTTTGCACCCATCATGAGTTCGGCCATAGCGAATTGTTCGTTGTTCCTTTTCCTGGGCAATCGAACCCTGACGATTGGAGTACCATCTTCATTTACTGCGTTCGGGTCAATTCCTTCATCATTATTGGTATTATTCCTAATGCACACAACTCCACTGCAGTATAGGAATGATGCCTGATACGATGAAGGTATGTATTGTCTGCACTGTCCTGATGTAACCGACCCATGACTATGGTATATGATGGCTCTCGTACCTGTGTACCGGAGCAATCGATCCTTTGCGTGGATCACTTTCTCACCGCACGGTCTCTCCCTTATACCCTGCCTGCACCTAGGATCTTCAGGAAATGATTGGCAAGGGTGCATATCTGAAACAACTCACAGCGTCCACCATGCAGATGAACTCCATTGAAGTAGGAAAGGAACTGGAAGGCAGCTCCCCCCCTTCAGTGTTTATTGGCAGCTGGAATTACCCGGATATTTTTGCCGGACCCGTCGTTGCCCCCCTTCACGGTGACACTTCGGTCATGGACCTGCCTGAGTCATGGATACCCTCAAAGAAAACCCAGGAAGAGATTATCGGGTACCGTCTCAGCCTGATACGGGGCAAGTACCAGGTTCATGCCCATAATCTCGAAACCCGGTTTATTGAAAAACTCCAGGAGATCACCCTTTCTTCAACCTCTCTCGAGAGCGATGTCAGTTTTACCAGCCCCCCTACAGGGCAGTCCTTCTCCGAAGAGCATACCCCGTTCGGGCCGAGCGCACCCTTAGAACGATTCGATATTGAATCCGGAAGATGGGACCATGACCTTGAGAAAGTCTATTACGATACCGATCTGAATGCTCAGGAGGCAGTCATCGGTCTTCACCATGAGGGTCTTCCTTTCTCCAGCATCCAGAAAGCGTTCTCAACCGGGGTCATGGGAAGGGGGCCGGCCCGGCACCTGGTTCCTACCCGCTGGTCGATAACCGCCTGCGACACCATGATCGGCGATAAGCTTCTCAAAGACTTGAAAAAATGCCCGGTTATCGACTCGTTCCGGGTACATGAATTCTCCAGTCTCCATAACAATTATGCGGTCATCCTGATGCCGACCGGCTGGCAGTATGAGTGGTCGGAAGCGTTTCTCCACGTCCTTGCAAATGAGGAGTATGTATTCTCGGATCATGAGGGAACCCGGAAAAAAACCGGGTATTCCCCGCTTGGTGGCTGCTACTACTCCTGTAAAATGGCAGTGCTTGAAGCTCTTGCCCGGGAACAGAAACAGGCCGGGGCAATCGTTGTCCGGGAAGCCCTCCACGGGTATGTCCCGCTCGGGGTCTTCAATGTTCGGGAGAATGTCCGGTCAGCCCTGCAGCAGACTGCCATGGAGTTCGAGGATATTCGATCGGCTCTTATCCATATCTCGGAAAAGTTCACGCTCCCGATGCAGCGGTTCATTGATGAGGGTGAACTGCTCCGTTCCATGCTCCGGCAGCGCCAAAGCACGCTCAACGACTTCCTTCCCGTTACCCGCTGATATGATTCCGGACTCTGGCTCCTCCGAACATCCGGTTCCGGCAGATTCACCCAGCCCCCGCGAGGACTCCCGCAGGAAGGTTATCCTGCATCTGGACATGGACAGTTTCTACGCATCCGTAGAGATGTGGAAACGTCCCGAGATCCGGGGAAAACCGGTCATCATTGGTGCAGACCCGAAACAGGGAGCGGGCAGGGGGGTTGTCTGTACCTGTTCGTACGAAGCCCGGGCTTTTGGTGTCCATTCCGCGCAGCCTATCTCACGGGCTTTTTCCCTCTGTCCGGAAGCAGTCTACCTCAGGCCGGATTTTCCCCTGTACTCTTCGGTCTCGGAATCGGTTATGACAATCCTGCGGTCCTATGGGTTCCGGTTCCAGCAGGTCAGCATCGACGAAGCATTCCTGGATATCAGTACTCTTGAGGATTATTCCCGGGCCCGGGATCTCGCCATGCGGATAAAAGGAGCAATTTTATCCCATCTCGGTATCACGTGTTCCATTGGTATCGGGCCCGGCAAGATGGTTGCAAAGATAGCTTCGGATTTCCATAAGCCCGATGGGTTGACAATCGTTCCACCGGAAAACCAGGAATCGTTTCTCGCCCCGCTCACGGTGAGAAAAGTCCCGGGCATCGGGAAGAAAAGTGAAGAGGAACTGTCACGCATCGGTATCATGACCATCGGAGACCTTACCAGTGCTGATCCCACAATGCTGGCAACGAGGTTCGGGCGGGGAGCGGCCTCTCTTCTCAACAATATACGGGGGGTTGATGAGGACGAGGTGTGTGAACGCACCGGTGCCCGATCCATCTCTCGCGAGACCACGTTCGAACAGGATACCGACAATCTCCTGCTGATTGGCGATACCCTCGGCAAACTTGCCGATGCAGTCAGCCGGGCGCTTGCGGAAGAGCATCTATGGTGCCGGACCGTGACTGTCAAGGTGCGCTTTGAAGGTTTTATCACCCGGACAAAATGCCGCACTTTGTCCCATCCTACCGATAATCCGGCTGCGATCATGGCATGTGTCCGAGTGCTTTTCAGAGAGATCTGTACCGTTGGGAAGATCCGGCTCATCGGGATCCGTCTCTCCTCAATCGACAGAATGGATGCTTGTCAGAAAACCCTGTAACCGGAACATCCGGTTCAGTATGAACCTTTCCAGAGCCAGGTCAGTTTCCTTGAGCATCTTCTGTGTACCGGGCAAAGCCAATAACCATAAGGGCAAGTCCGGCAGTGACGAACGTCCCAATTACCGATAACAGAGAATTCGCAGGGAAAATCAGTTCCCTGACCGGGTAGATCATGAATGCAACTGCGAAGAGGACCGTACCGGCTAAAAGGTATGGCCTATCAGCCAGCCCTCGGGAGAGGGCCATGATGATGAGTGATCCGCAGGCAAAGAAATACAGGAAGGTAACGAGCGCGGGCATCGTCAAACCCGTATAAAGAATCACACCTGCCGGAGTGATAAGGGAGAAGATAAGGATACCGAACAGGATTCTGGGGTTGAAGGGTTTTTTTGGTAGGTTGTTCTGATAAGCGATCATCAGCACCAGGATAGAGGCAATGATTCCCATGTCGATCAGGCTCGGGAACACCTGGGCCCGGAGGCCCATTACTACGTTGACGTACCAGGCAATGTTCGATATTCCCCAGAGGGCAAAGGTTCCTGCTGCATACGGCAGGACGCTTTTGTGCCCGAACCAGAAATACAAAAAGCAGAGAGCAACAGCCCCTCCCAGAGCAGTGAGGATCTGCAGGTAGTTGCTGATTGCAAGGAATATCTGCTGGGGAAGCAGGAGGATCAGCAGGGTGAGCATCACCGCAGCGGCAAGGATCATCCAGAATATGCCGGAGATCAACCGGACAGGACGGTCAGGGTATGTATTCGATAGGGTGACCGGTTTTACCATGATCCGGGTTGTCTGGTTTTTACGTAAGAATATATCGGAACCCCCTTTGCGGTGTTCAGTGCGTCCCGGCGCCGTAATCCTGCTTCTTGATCACGGAATTCCGGAAATATTCTTCAATTTCTTCCGGTTCAGTGGTAAAATTCATAACACCCTGCATCAGGGCAGACCCGCAGGAGTCATCTTTTGGAAGAATATATCCTGCATCCGCGAGTATCCATTCTGCCACTGCCCGTGCAGTTCGCTTGTTGCCGTCACGGAACGCATGGTAAGCGCAGAGCGAGTAGAGGGTAATAGCTGCCCGGGTGAAGGGATCCTGCTGCAGGTTTGCCTGGAAAACTACCTGGTGGAGGTTTCCCTCAAAGAGAACGCGTCTGTCTCCTCCATCCTGCACCATGATTTCACTATGGATTGCCAGAATTTTTTCAATAGTGAGATCGTCCATCAATTATCCGGTTGGGATGGGGTGTTATGGAAAGGTTCCGATTTTGGTTTTTTTCGTCTTTTTTCTCAATGACAAATTCCCGGTCTAAGAACAGCAGTCTCATCACCTTCTCGGTAAAATTATCCGGTATCAATCTGCGGGAGGATAGTGTTTGACCGGAATGAACCTTGAGATCTTTGACACCATGACCGATGAGGAGAAACACCAGTACCTGGAATTTCTTCTCTGGCATTACCGGGTAGTGGACGCGTTCTGGTTTATCAATGTCTCGGAAGACTACGGCCAGCCGGTTGCGGAAAGCATCAACGAGCAGGTCTGGGGAAAAGTTGCAGGAATGGCGGCAAAGGATATTATACGCCGCTTTTCCATTACCGAGCGCGGACTGGCCGGTTTTGTCCATGCACTGCGCCTCTTTCCCTGGGCAATGATCGTTGGCTACACGATCGAGGAGCGGGAGAATGAAGTAATCATCTCGGTGCCCGCCTGTCCAACCCAGGAAGCCCGACTCCGCCGGGGATTGGGAGAATATGTCTGCCGGGAGATGCATAGGGCAGAGTTTACCTCCTTTGCCCGTGAGATCGATCCACGGATCCAAGTGGAGTGCCTGTTCGCGCCACCAGATCCTCACCCGAAAGATATGTTCTGCCGGTGGCGTTTCTTCATCAATGAGCGGGTCAGCTGATAGTACTCCGTTCAGAATGTCCCGTCCATTCTCCCGAATAATGGGGAATGTTATGGTTAGTGCTATGATTGCGGGAGTATTACCTATACTACGATATGATCCCAGTTGAGAATCTCCCCGTTCTTCTTGCCATCATCGGGGCACTCAATCTTGTTGTCTTTGGCGCCTATGCCCGGGACAAGTATCAGGCAAAGCGCAATGCCTGGCGGACAAGCGAGGCAATTCTCCTCACGCTTGCCCTTATCGGTCCCTTCGGTGCCTATGCAGCAATGATAATCTTTCATCACAAGACCCGGAAAGCCCGGTTTTATCTTGTCCCGATCTTCCTTTGCGTTCAGATTGTCCTGATTGGGCAGATTCTCACCAGTTCATGAGCCCTGGACTGTTTTCGCTATCCTATACCACGGGACCGTACCTCTTTAATACCGGCCTTTCCCTAAGTTCCTTAGATGAGAACCAACAGACATCGTTATTTTCTCGACCTTGCGGCCCGGTGCGCCCGTCAGGGCACCTGCCTGCGCAGGAATTTTGGCGCAATCATTGTCGATGAATACAATACTATCGTCTCAACGGGATACACCGGTGCACCGCGCAAGCAGATGGACTGCACGGAGCTGAACCGCTGCTGGAGAAAAGAGCATAACATTCCCTCCGGGTCCAATTATGAACGGTGCAGGAGCGTCCATGCTGAGATGAATGCGCTTATCCAGGCAGGGAAAAATGCGCGGGGTTGTACGCTCTACCTGTCAGGTTTCGATGTAGAGACCGGCGAGACCACCCTTATCTGGCCCTGCTTTCTCTGTTCGAAGATGATCGTCAACAGCGGGGTATCGAACGTAATTATGCGGACCGGAGAGGAGACTTTTAAGGAGATGGACCCGATGGTCCTCTACCAGATGAGGAGCCGGGAAGCACTGGGTGAAGATGCGAAGTAACTTTTTTAGCTGATCCTTTAGCCGGACTGACTATCTTTTGTACAATTGGCTGCCGGAAAACCAGACAATCGTCAATTTGACAAAACGCTGAAAAGAGCGGTTACACTCTTTGCTGGAAAACTCAAGGAATGTACAATGTGAGAAAGAGTGAAAAAAATTAGAACCGGGGTTTCCGGTGCTTCGGGAGGCAGTCACGGCAGTAAACCGGGCGGCCTTCGGTTGGCTTGAAGGGAACTTCACATTCCTTTCCGCAGTCTGAACAGGTGCATTTTGTCATTTCACGCGGGCCGCCGAAGTCTCTGGGACCTCTGCTGCCACCAAAATTATTCGATCCGAACATGGTTATTTCTCATACAGTCGTTTGTATAACTGTGTTACAATAGATGACGCCAGAGTATAATAAGCAGTGTGTTGGAACACATGAAAATCTGAGGTATGGGAGGTTTTTTGTATATTTTTTTTGGCCCTCGCATGATCAGAAATGATACCGATTGCAATACCATTGAACGAATCCGAATGGAGCACAAGGCCAATCTGGGTGACATTGTCTGAAGGTGGTATGCCGTAAAAGCCGATGAGCACCAGCAGATTGAGCCCCGGTTCATGATGAGCCAGACGGTTCCGGTGATGACGGCTTCGCGCGCGCTGGATGACGAAGCGCGGGAGAAGAACCTGACCATCAGGATGGTCAAAATGGACGGGACACATATGGTGAAAGACTAATACTCCTCTATGGACCCGGGGACTGGCATGTACAGTTGCTCCTCATGTTTCCTGATCATGCCGGTGTGCGCCGGATCTCGTTGTAAACCGAGACCAGGGAGAGGCTGATCAGGTTGAGCGTGGTGGCAGCGTACCAGATGACCGATTCGGCCGGATCGAGTGTTGCAATCCACCCGGACCAGAGCATGGCGCAGATGATGCCAAACGCAAGGAGGGTGTCAACCGCGAGGAATAGCATCGGCATCCTGAAGATCCTGCCCAGCTGGGCAATAGAGCAGTATTCAAAGGGTGCCGGGATGTGCAGAAGATCAAGGCCGGATCTCCCGACATTCATGAAAATGTCCGTTGTTGCCCAGACAACGATAAGCCAGCCAAGCACGAGTATTGCTCCCTCAACCTCCATTCCCCTCCTCAGAGCTGAGATGCCAAACAGGAGTTTGAAGGCACAGAATGGTATCCCTATCGTGAAGCTCAAAAAAAACGGTCGCGTGAAAAACCGCTGGAGTGTATCCAGTTCATTTACCGGATTTCCTGTATTCGTGCTCGAATGCTCGCGGGACATGGCTGCTTTTCTGTGATCAAGGATTACTGTGCTGGACGGTAATAAGGGAATAGGGTTCAGGCTGTTTCCGGTATACAATCCCAATCGAAACAACAATTACCCTCAAAGAGAAAATAGTAGAGACCTTAAAGGTGAATCATATGGGAATTTTTGACAAATTAACCGGAAGCAAACCCGTAACGCTCAACCCGAAATCAGCACTCGTCCTCTCCGCTATCACGGTCATTGCCGCTGATGGTGTGATTGACGAAGCAGAGATAAACGATCTTGCCAAAATCGTCCGCGGAGACCGCAAGTCCATTGATACCGCTATGGCGGTCCTGAAAGCCAACAAGTTCCCCGGCGTCATCGATATGGTTGCAGCGGTACTTGATGAGAAACAGAAACTTGCAACCCTTGCCATCCTCTGCGATCTCGCTATGTCCGACGGTATCCTTGCCGGGGAGGAGAAACAGGTTCTTCAGCTCTACATGGACAAGTTCGGTATTCAGGAAGCAACCCTCAAACCGATCATCGAGGCTATCGCAATCAAGAACGATTTCTCAATCTTCTCATAACTTTTTTTACACCCGGATTACCGGCGCGTACGTAAAAACTTCTGGCTAGAACCGTCAGCTCTTCCTTACAGCTGCCCAGAGACCAGTAACAATCGCGATCAGGACCATTGCCGTCACCGAATTCGATTGCGTTGGTGGCGGGGATGATGTCAACGGGATTGTTGTTGTTACCGGAAACGTGGTTGCCGGTACAAACACCGGTGTCTGTTGTATGGTAGGGGTATCCATGATTATCAGTGGTGTCGATCGCTGGGTTGGCGGAGTTGTTCGCGAATATACGGTCTCTTCCACAAGGGCATTATTGCTGCCGGGAGATGCCGGGTTCTCGGTTTTCACAGAGAATGACCGGGTTGCCGTTGCTGATGATGTCAGGAATGTAACGACTGCGCGTCCGTCCGTTCCGGTGGTGACCCGGCCGTAATAACTGGTGTTTGGCATTTCAGGACTTGAGGGAGCAACATCGTCGAGAATGGTACGCCCGTTGCCATTGTAATACGCATAGGTTCCAATACTATACGGTCCATCGGAAGGATCCTGTTCAACCCGGACCTGGTTTGCCTGGATAACCGGGGGCTGGTCGCCGGATCTCCCGCTCATGGAGTACGTCCGGGCCAGCCAGAAGTAGTAGGGTGTGTTGGGGTTACCGGTGATAGTGATGGAAAACCGCCCTCCCCTCGTCAGGGTGTTCTCCTGGGAGCCCGCATCAGCAGAAACCGGGACTATCACAAGGATGAAACAGACTAAGCAGAGTACGATCAGTACACGTCCCGGGCCGGCGCTCATGTATTTATCTCTCATTTTGTATCGTAATTATGTGAACGGTTTTTCGTTGTACCTGGTTTTGGGAAATGTCACCAGTTTCTGCTAGTAGCCAAGAACTTCATTTACCAGGATGACCGTTACCCGCCCGGGAATCTTCTCGTTGGCAAGTATCACGCACTTTCCCATTGTGCTGGGTATTCCGTAAGCCTTTTTTGCCCGTGCATTCTCGAGCCGGAACGCGTAATTCCAGACCCGGTCAAGGGCATCTTTGAGGGTTGGGACGATTTTATTCGTACCAATAACAAGGATCAGGTGGCCTGCAGCAAATGGCCACGCCCCCACCCGGCTCCCGCTTGCATCGCAGGCAACGATCTCTCCCGTCTGGGATATGGCATTTGCCCCTGAGATGAAATATTCAGCAGTCACGGATTTCCTGCGCAGTTCCTGACGTTTCTTATCATCGTTTTCTGCCGTGATCGTTTCATGCAGGTGCTTCCATCCTGTATTTCCCTGGCTGGTCCACTCCTCGTACCCGATCTCGATAAGTGTTGTGGAAGAGCCGTTCATCACTTCTGCCCCAGGTGGAACGATCTTCTGGAGCATGGAAAGCGCTTCATTGCCGGTTTTCACGAGTATGACCGTCATGCCATGCTCTTTGAGTGCCCGGATCGTCAGGTCTACGGCATCTGGCCCGGGAATCGTATTCCATTTTGTGCAGTCCACCCCGGCTTCATCAGCAAGATTCACTGCACTGTACTGGGTGATTATGGTCATCATTACCTCCTTTTCAATGGGTATTCTGTTGACATCCTGATAAATCCGCTGCTCCCTTTTTGGGGTCGTTTTTATGATCCTGTACTGAGCTTCCTTTAAGTGCCTGAAGCTGATTACTGATTATGTCACCCAGACACCCGACCCAGAATGAGAAGACCTCGAATGTGGTTGCAAAAAAAATAGGGCCCAGTATGGACCGGGATCGTCACCTGGAGGATGCACGGCACCACCCTCTCAATAACCCGCTGCCTCATCCCCCTCATAAGACGCTCAAAAAACCGGTCCTGCCAAAAGATCATGCAACCCATACTCATCTGCACGAGGAAGACCGGGGTTCTCACACCGACAAGCCGGGTCCTATTATGCCCGCGAAAAAGATCACCCGGACCGGTTCAAAAAAGTGAGCCCCGGATAATCACGATCTCATCCAGTTCTCCTTTTTATCAGCCGTGAAAATCTACCGGATGCTTTTCGGACTTACCGCTTCGGCGGGTATTTGTATAAACCTGTAGCAGGTTTATGGAGATCTTCCGGTGTCTATTATTGTTCCCTGATGCCCAGAATGCAGGGGCAACGATCATTTCTTTCTTGCAGTGATGCTCTTTCCTATGCCATGCAACTAAAAATGTTTAAATGATAACTGAGTCGGGAACCTTCTATCCCGTTTCAGAAAAAAAGGCAGAATGAAGGTAATTGTTCTGACCGTGAAGATGTTTTTTTGGGATTCTGCCGGTATTTATCTGGCATTTGTCTGATCCGGCTGTTTCAGAATCCTTTTATACCCCTTTCCTTCCACTGGAAAACGGGTGTTTAAAGTCCCGATGCTGTAAACAAGACTTTCCACGCGCTTTTGCATGCAGGGTTCGCATGTGTTTTTTACGTTCGGATCAGGAAAACCGAAATCCAGAACATTCCACCGATCCTATGATATAAATGGAGCACGTAATCTCCACCATTACGCAAATAACTCCCCTGCAGGAATCCTGCCCCTGTAAAAAACTGAGCTGTTCCCGGTACGGCGATTGCGATGCCTGCAAAGCTGTCCACAGTGCCCGGGGACGACTGCCATTATGCATGAATAAGCGCCCCTCATTATTCTCATATCTGAAAAAACTCTTCCAGCGCCCCTGATAAAATCCCTATTCATATGAAAGAGTACTGGCGCTCCAACACTTTCCCCAAGTCCCCCTGGAATGCAAAACCCTGATACCCGCAAAGGATGATTGTCGAGTAAATTGCGGTGAAATATGTACTGAATAATAACCAGATCCTACTGAAATAGTGGTACGATACCCACCATTCATTTTCTGATACCATCGTTTGTTCTATTGACCGTGGAGCACTCGGGGACCGGTCGTGCGCTTCTGGCAGAGATACTTAGGCACTGGAATCCTATTATTGAGAAATTGCATCCGGCAGGGATACAAAGTATATCCCATATCGTCGGATCCGGAAGATCACGTACCGGGGCATGATGGTCTGGATATGCCCGCAGCTTTCCGAAAAGCGGGCAGGATGAATTCCGGAAAGATGGTTTAGTCTCTGCAGATCCAGTGCTCTTCGAATGAACCGGTATAGAATACCCGCACGCGGATCTTTTCTCCTTTTGAAAATGCCCGCATCTGATCGTCATACACTTTCTGAACGTGCCGGAGTTTATGCCGGGAAAAATACTCCTGGATGCATTCAAGGAACTGGATCTCCTGGGTCAGGAATGCATTCTCGTACTCTTTGGTTTCCCGGGCCAGCTCACGTGACTCCTCATCAGCAATCACCCCATGGTATTCCCCATGATGATCGAGCCCCGAAAACTGCCGCCAGTCAACAGAACCGGATTCGTCGGGCTCCCGGTGGAGCATGTAGGGGTATACCCGGCAGATGGCAAAGCGGTGATCATAGATCCTGCACCGTCCGTTCTCCAGGAAATAACAGGAGCCCGGCTCATCATCCCTGATCTTCAGGGCATATCCCGAAACGTAAAAAGTGCCGTTCTGGTCGCAGAATTCCGGGTCCGGCGCTGGTTCCAGGGCGTCCGGGTCGATCTCCCTCACCATGGTCACATCGCGATCGAGAAGAAAAACATGGCCATTGAAATCCCGGGTGCAGCATTTCGCGCAGTGCGTGCAGGTAAACCCGATCTCCCTGATGATCCCGGCAAGGCGTTCTTCAGGGTAAGCAAAGAGGTTATTTCTCTCCCGGGTAAGGGCATCAATACGGTAGGGAATCGGTATGAGGGAAATGGTAACCACCATCTGTTTACCGGAACAATTGGGTGTGCCGGGTCTTCTTCTTTTGGAGGATCCCCTATCTGGCATGCAGCAACGAGAAATTCCTACTCAAAGTAAGATTGCAGTCTCTGAACCGGAACACCGGGGCCTTATCCCCTCTGCGGCGTCAGGAATCAGAAAGGCAAAATGCTTTTTACTTGCATTTCACATCTTCCAGCAGGAGTACTAGATATATATGAAAACAATCCTGAAAGTGCTGGGTTTCCTTATCGGACTATTCGTGATTGTTAACGGTTTTTTTATTGTTACCATGCCGCCGTTCAATGACGAACCTCAGGGATATGCCATCATTGCAATCGGGATCTTTATCCCCCTCATAACCATGTACATTGCCCGTATCGATGACCGGGCCGAATCCTGATGCAGGCAATCAGTATTGAGGCAATATCCCCTCAACCAGACCTTTCATATGAATATCCTTGATGAGTTATGATGCTGTGGCTCTACCGCACGACAACCCCGGGTCTTAATACATTTTGGCATTTGGTAACGGAAAAAAAGTGTTCAACTCCGGCAGGAGAGACCGGATTTCGTGTCCGGAAAAACAGCTGAGTTAAAAAAAAGGTCAGTTGAATGTCCTGAACGGGACGTACTGGTCATAGATTTTTACTCTCTCGCCATTGGGGGTAACCGCCCAGACCTCAGCCCGGTCGGTATTCTTCCTTGTGCCTGCAAGCGTGACGGTCTTTCCAACCGTGAGGGGTTGGACCATGGTTCCGGTTTCGACAACTCCGTCAGACCGGGTGATCCTGATATCCAGCTGGGGGATGAGGTTCTGGCCCTTGCCCCCGCGGAAGGTGGTACTGATCTGCGGGTCGATAGACTCGCCGTTGCTCTGGACCTGAACTTCAATACTCCACATCTCCGGCAGGGACTGCGTCGGGCCGGGGGTTGAGGAGACTTCTGCTGCCTGGGGGGCAGTGGTGGCCTGGGGAGAGGTTGCAACCGAAGTAATCTCCGGTGCCGGAGTCGGGGTTGCCTGTGGGGCTGCCGTCTGCTGGGTGCATCCGGCAGTGAGGGCGAGAATCATACAGAGTATGAGTATAAATGCGACAGGAAAGATCTTTCTCATACCGGAAGGTTGCCCACGATGGTATTTGAGTATTGTGCAGGTGACCGCGATTATCCCGCGCTTTTTGCCTGAATATCGTTTTTTTTAAGAGAACCCCGCAGGAAAATGCGGGGTTTTCCCCAATCCCGATTGGAATTGTCCGAAATACATATCAGGAACGGTGACGACGTGGTACTATGGACGGTCATCATCATATCCGATGGAAATCCATGATAGCACTGGGACTGTTCTCAGCTATCATTGGCATCTTCCTGTTGTTCTTTCCCGGTATCGTAACGCTGTTCCTGGTCCCGCTTGCAGGGATTATTATCATCCTGCTCTCTGCAATCTTTATTGTCGAAGGCCTCTTCATCGATACGGAAGGGATCTCGAAATGGGTGGTTCTCTGCCTGGGGATTGCCGGCGTCATCATAGGCATCCTGGCAATTGCAGCCAGTACTCCAGTTGTCATTGCTGCAGGTCTCCTTCTCGGCATATACCTCATTCTTTTTGGTATCGGAGAGGCGGTTCTTGGTTGCACTACTATCATTGCCGAACCCATGGTCCGGTTCGTGATTGCGATCCTCGGGATCCTTGCGATAGTGATAGGTGTCTTTTTGCTTCTGCACCCGTCAGCATCCATCGAAGTCATTGCCATTCTCGTTGGCCTCTACCTCTTGGTATATGGTCTCCTGCAGGTTTCGCACGGGCTCAACGAGCGGCTGATAGAGAAGAACACCGTGGTCAGGCATCTCTGATCCCCGGACCCTTTTTTAGTATCTTTCATAATGCCCGTCAGGTTTCAGAAGATCCCTGCACTCCATGTACAGGAACTACCCGTTCTTTTGGGAAGATCGGTGATAGTGAAAAAAGAGTTGTTCTGATTACCGCTTGCCGGCTGATGCCGGTTCGATCCCGGTTGGCTGGTTGCGGATGGTCCGCTCTTTCATGATGGTATAGACATCGTTTGCATGCTCTTTTGGCACCTCGACAAACGAATAGGAATCAAGGATACGGATAGCCCCGATGGCTTTCCCGGGAATCCCGGTCTCACCGGCGATTGCCCCGACAATATCTTTGGGGGCAACCTTGTGCTGCCTGCCAACGGCGAGGAAGAACCGGACCATACCCGGTTCAGCACCGGTATCAGCAAAATCCACGTCCTGTCGTTTCTCTGCAGCCGGCTCGCTGCCGGCTTCCATCTGCATTTTTAAGAGGGCTGCTGCGATCTCGATCGTCTGGACGTCCCCTTCGGTCTCGGTCTCGATGATGCGGGTATACTGCTCGAGACCGCCAGCAGCGATAATCTCATGCACGCGGTCGATCATCACCCGGGTGCGGGTCTCTGCTACATCGCTTTCCGAGGGTACCGGAATGCGGGGGATCTGGACCTTTGCGTAGTGCATGATCTCGCGGAGCTTGGTAAAGTCACGGGGGGCAACAAACGTGATCGCTTTCCCGCTCTTGCCAGCCCGGCCGGTCCGGCCGATACGGTGGACATAATATTCAACATCCTGCGGCACATCGAAGTTGATGACGATATCGACATCGTCGACATCGATCCCGCGGGCGGCGACATCGGTTGCGATGAGGATATCGATGGATCCCTTGCGGAATCCTCCCATGACCCGGTCCCGCTGGGACTGCTTCATGTCCCCATGCAGTTCATCTGCACGGTATCCGCGTGCCCGGACTTTTCCCGAGAGTTCTTCGGCCCTGCGTTTGGTATTGCAGAAGATGATGGCCAGCTGCGGGTCTTCCAGGTCGATAAGCCGGCAGAGCACGTCGAGCTTCTCCCGGTCTTTCACTTCCATGTAAGCCTGGGAGATCTGCGGGACTGTGAGTTCGGCATACTGGACGCGGACGAACTCGGGTTTGTTCTGGAACCGTTTGGATATCTCGATGATGGGCTGGGGAAGGGTTGCCGAGAAGAGAAGGGTCTGCCGGCTCTGGGGCGTCTTTCTCAGGATCAGTTCGATGTCGTCGCGGAAACCCATGTCAAGCATCTGGTCGGCTTCATCGAGTACCACAGTCGCGACATCGTCGAGCCTGAGGGTGCGCCGGTTGAGGTGGTCCATGACCCGCCCGGGGGTCCCGATAACAATGTGAACCCCTGCCTGGAGTGCCCGGAGCTGCCGTTCGATGGGCTGGCCGCCGTAGACCGGCAGCACGGTTATGCGGGGTATGTGGGTGAGGAGGCTTGAGAATTCTTCAGCTATCTGGATGCAGAGTTCGCGTGTCGGACAGAGCACGATTGCCTGGACTGCACGCCGTGTCGGATCGATCTTCTCAATCACGGGAATGCCGAATGCGGCGGTCTTGCCGGTGCCGGTCTGGGCCTGGGCTGTCACATCGCGCCCGGCCTGGATGAGGGGGATTGCTAGTGCCTGGATAGGCGAGGGCTCTTCAAAGCCCATATCTTCTATGGCTTTTCCGACTTCCTTTGAGAGGTTAAAGTCGGAGAACTGTATACGGGAATTCATGTCGCATCACCATTTAGCGTGCGAGCTCATAAGATGGCGCACTGAGGACTACCCGGCTCGCGCACGTTCTACTGCCCGACGGGTATTTATTCTGGCACTGGAGAGTGGATATTGGTGGAACATGACCCTGAAAGTTGTTGCATTTAACGGTAGTGCAAGGAAAGACGGGAACACGGCGCTTCTTGTTAACGAGGTATTCCGCACACTCAAAAAAGAGAAGATCAAGACCGAGCTCGTCCAGCTTGCCGGAAAAAAGATCCGGGGCTGTATCGCGTGCGGGAAGTGTTTTGAGAAGCAGGACAAACGGTGCGCGGTCAAAGCAGATATTGCAAACGAGTGTATCGAGAAGATGCTGGAAGCCGACGGGATAATCCTTGCCTCGCCGACCTACTTTGCCGACGTCTCTTCAGAGATGAAAGCCCTGATTGACCGGGCAGGGTACGTGGCCAAGGCAAACGACGACATGTTCCGGCGAAAAGTCGGCGCAGCGGTTGTTGCGGTGCGCCGGGGCGGGGCAATCCACGCGTTTGACACCATGAACCATTTCTTCTTTATCAGCCAGATGGTTGTCCCGGGCTCGTCCTACTGGAATGTTGGGATCGGCCGTGCTGCCGGTGATGTAAGCGGGGATGAGGAAGGCCTTGCAACCATGAAAGTCCTTGGCGAGAACATGGCCTGGGTCTTAAAAAAACTCGAAGAATAAATTTTTTTATACGTCTATCCGCAGCCCGTCGGTAGCAACGATAAGCCCCGGACATTCCGGCAGGAAACGCTCCTGCACGGCACTGCGCTCTTCGAGCGTCCGGTATACCATGGCCCCGAAATGCGTCAGCGCAAGACGTTTTGCCTTTGCCTCCCGTGCAATCCCGATTGCGTTTTCCGGTGCAAGGTGGGGCCAGTCGGGACTCGTCTCGCCTGTTTTAAGGCCGCATTCCGTGATGAGCAGGTCGGCATTTCGTCCAAGTTGAATGGCATTGGCGCAGACCCCGGTATCGGTGCAGTAGGTGATCACTCTCCCATCGATCTCCAGCCGGTACCCAAAACAGGGAGCGGGGTGGACGAGCGGCAGGCAGGTAATCTTAAACGGGAGGTGATGTTCTCCAGCGGAGAGTTCCTGAACTTTTACAGGGAAAGGCAGGACCTCAAGGGGGACCGTGAATGGTTCGGCAACGAAACGGTTGAGAAGTTCCGTGCTTCCCGGCTGGCCGTAGATCGTGAGCCCTTTTCTGAACCGGAACTTGCAGAGGGTATGGAGACCGGCAATGTGGTCGATATGGAAGTGGCTGAGAAAGAGGCATACCGGCTTTTTCTGCGAGATGTATTCATCTGCTTTTGCAATACCATTGCCGGCATCGAACAGGATATCATATTCTTCCGACTGCACGAGAACCGAGACCGTATTGCCGGTTGTGGTGTCGAACCAGCCATTGGTTCCAAGGAACGTCACCTGCATACTTTCGTGTTGGCGTTTTCCCTTTAAAAGAGCCCGGTGCCGGTGCGTGGGATTTTTATTCTTTCCAGCCGATGCTCGAATAGAGAAAAAGTGGAGTCCTTCATGAAGAGATCCTTATCCCTGATCCTGATTCTTATTGCACTTGCGTGCTGTATCGCCATCCCGGCATCCGCGGTGATCCAGGAAGTTACCCTACGGGGAACAATCTCAGGTCTTGATTCCAATGGAAACAGCGTGACTATCGCAAACCCGCTCCAGTACGGGTGCGTCTATGCGGCTAGCGGCTCGACCATCTGCACGTACGATTCGATGAACATGTCATCTCTATCAGGTACTGCGCCTGACCCGGCTGCGTTTTTAGTTCTTAAAACAGGAGACCCTGTTGTTGCCACGAGCCTTGGCGGCGCCGGCAAGACCTGGATCGCGCTTGCAAAACTCTTCGGACCCGGCCCGGGCCAGGAGTACGTGACCGATATTGTCGGGGATGCAACAACTATCCCTGCGCCTCTGGCAGGAAATTATACCCTCGATCTCTCAACAAACCCTGACTGCAGTGCCTGCACCGGGACCACCTGCACCGCAGTATCTTCAAATGTTGCCATCCGGGGTGACGGCAGGCAGCTTGCTGCCAGGACCCTGAAACCCGGTGAGGCTCTCGGCTTCAGTGGCCGGAACGATGGTTCGAGCATTGTTGTCACGTTCATGAAGGGCCAGGCCCTTTCCTCTTCCTGTAAGAACCAGCCTGCCGGCATGGTCGGGGGTATCCAGCCTGTCTCGGATTATATCGTGCATGTGGTCCCGCCGATTGGCATGACCATTGACCAGATACAGGCAGCCCGCACGGTTCCGACCACGGCGAGCTTATCCGCGGCCCCTTCAGCGCCGGGAACTCCCATCCCGACTCAGAAGTCGCCATTAACACCTTTAATGGTGATCGGAGCGCTTTTCACAGTAGTGCTCGCGCTCGCTGTCCGCAGGACATAGGCACCATCTTTTTTCTCATAATCCTGGAAAAACTGCCGTACCGATAAATTCGTATTGTCATGGTTTCTCACGAGCCATGATACCGGCAATACTTCGACCCGATCATCTTGAGCGTATATATCTGCGCTCGTTTAAATCCCCTGCGGAGGAGAGCCGGCGGATTGCCCGGGAGGCCACACTTCTTTTGAAAAAACTGAAATTTTATGGTAATGTGACAAAACATTTTTTTATGAGACCGGAGAATTGATTTTTAGTTTTTTAAAAAAAGCCGGAGAACGGAGGTGAGATCTGATGGTAAGGGGAAGGAAAAATGCTGTTGAACAACAGGGGGGCAGGGGAACCGGAAAGCAGGGCACCACTGCCAGTGACGACCGCTGGGATCCCAGGCCCCCCGGGGACGATCCCTATCGTGATATGAATGATCATAAGGAAGATTTCGCAGACCCGGCAAATGACGATTACATCTGGCCGGAGTTCAATGATGACGAAGATGACTGACAACCCGCAAGGGTGCGGGCATCTCTTTTTTCCTATTATCGCGTGGCAGTCCGGCGCTGGTCGCTGGTCGCTGGTGTTCGGAGCGCTTTCATCCGGCTCGATCTTGGTTACCGGGAACCGTACCTGTTCACGGTAAGGTACGCGCCCGGAAAGATGCCGGGAATGTGTTCTGTTACGGGAACTAAAAAAAAACTCCGGCCCCGGGGGAGTTTCCCGGGACCCGCTTTTCCAGGATTGCGCCATCGTAAAAAAAACTCAGGCGATCGGTGCTAATCCCGGGCCACGGCACCGGATGCCGTGAAGAGCGTAGCGTATCGCACACACCGTGCGGGAAAACAATGATGAATGAAACCACGCGCAATTCCAGATGTTTTTTTAAAAACCCTCCTGCGGTCATTTCCCGGGAACCGGAGATGTATTCCGGTCCACCCCGGAAAATCCCGGGCCGGCAACCGCATTGCCCGGTTTTGTCCTCATAATTCGTTCTCTTGTTCTTCAGACTGGCTCTTGTTGTTTTTCACTCCACCCGCCCGCCCAACTCACCTCCAGATAACGCTGGTTTCCGTGCCGGAAATTCTGGTCACCTCCCTGTTTTCATCATCCGCTCGATCTCCCATCGTGCCTTATCAGCTCGTTTCATAACCCCCTGGTCAGCCTCTGCAAACGCCGGGTCCAGGTAATCGATGATATATGTCTCTGGCGTTCCGTCGTCAGCCATACGCGACGAGACTAATAGTTGGTAGATCATCCGGTCAGCCCCGCCGTCCTGCTCCACGGTCTGCAGCAGCCGGCTCCGGACCGGGTCGGTGACCTTCATCACGGTCCGATGGCAGAGCCCGGTAAGCCGGCTGTTGATATCCACCATCCAGTCCGGGCAGTCATCATCCCTGAACGGGGGCGTGTACTCTACCAGGATTCCCGGGTTTCCCTCGTGGCGGATGAACCGCAGGTGCACCTCGACACCGCCAAGGATAATCGCATGTCCTTCCAGCGCCAGTCTGGTTGCTTCATCTTCCGTTGCTTCAATAACATGTTCCATTGAAAATTCTCCTGTATCTGATACTGTTCAACATCGGTACGGCTCCTTGCCCGGGCACCATGGACACCATTTTTTCCTTTTATGGGATCTTTTTTTTGTACCATTTTCTCGTAAGAAATCCCGGAAAAACCGGAAATGATGTCCATGGTGTCCTAAAATCAAAGGATAATCCATAATCGCCTCACCATCCCTCTAACGTGTTCTGCCCTGACAATGCCTGTTCTGCTGCAGTCCGCTCGGTTTCATTCTTGATCCGGATGCCGGACCAGAACCGGTCTGCCCCGGATTTCCCGCCATCGATCACTCCCCGCTCCCGCAGTGCGCCAAAGAGCCTCTTTTTGGAGATGTGCTGGCGGTATCCTTCCTCGGCACACCATCTCTCGAAGAGCTCGTTCATTGCCATGCGGGAGATCTTTGCACCCGGCTCCAGTACGCACTCCCCCGCAAGGAACAGCCCAACGGTATCGCTCACCGTACGCAGGTTCGCAGTTGCTTGCGAGACCTTTCGGGGCTGGACGAGCCGGGAGCCATTCCCGTAATACTGGTCAAGCCCGGCCAGGCACCAGTTCAAAATCCCGGCTGATTCCGTGAGCAGCTTCTCTGCAATCTCCGGGTCGCACTTCTCCTCCGGGATCTGGACCGAAAATGGCACCATCCAGATCCGGCGCCAGATGCCTTCGTCCGTGCCGGGGATGACCGGTTCGTGGTTGGTGGTCATCCAGATCTTTGCCACCGGTGTGAACTCGAACTCGTTCTCGTAGAGTTTCCGGACCGTGATCGCGTACTCGCCCGTCAGCTGCTTAACGATCGCCTCGTCCATACGGGCGCCCTCCGCCCCTTCGGCAGCAGTGGCAAGGCGTGCCCCCGCAAGCCGGGCCAGGTCCGAGCGGGCGTTCTCAAAGCGCCGGGTCATCAGGGATTCTGCCGCGATGTTGACTGCGTAATCCGCAAAGATCCGGGCCAGCACTTCGATTGTTTTGGACTTGCCATTACGGCCCCGGCCATAAAGGATAAACATCAGCTGCCGGGGATTGGTTCCAAGGAGCGTATACCCGCACATGGACTGGAAACCGGCAACCGTGTCGGCATCGCCCGCAAAGATCAAGTCCAGGTGGGCGAGCCACTGCGGGCAGGGAGCGGAGGGGTTGTAGTCAACCGCGGCCATCTTGGTGAGCATGTCCTCTCTGCGGTGCTCCCGAAAGGTCATCGTGGGGAGTTCGAGGGTGCCGTTCCGGCAGTTGAAGAGTCCGGGCCGGCAGTCGAACTCGCCAGGCACTGCCGGGATATGCGGGGCTGCAGAATCGATCATTGCTTTTCTTGTGTGCAGGCTCTCGGAAAGGATCGCCCACCGGGAGAGCGCCCGGGATGTGTCAGCATTCGGAGCTGCAGCAGCTTCGCGGTGGATCGACCGGGCCACGAGGGTGGCGATGAGGAGCATCTGTCCTGCATCGTCCCGTACCCAGACCCTGCCGTCCCAGAGGTACCAGGCAGAAAACGCTGCACAGTACCGCACCCGGTTGCCGAACAGCGCGATGAGTCGCTCGGCATTCCCGGCATCGGTCAGGGGGTAATCATGCGTTTCTCCGAAGGCCAGTGCTTCCGCGCCGGGTGGATCCTTGCGTAAACCAGCCGGCAGTTTACCGGTCTCTCCGGGCACGGTTTTATTCCCAAGGGCTGCCACCTTTGCCAGGGCACGCTCGTGTTTGCCGGCCAGGATCCGCTCTTCCCTGCTCTTCTGTTTCTCGCGGTCGGTCCCGTACCGCTCCCGCAGTTCTTTCCACCGCTGCTTCCCGCCCCCACAGGATGCATGGTGGCAGCCGGCATGGATGGCGCCGCTTGCGAATTGGATCGCGTACGCCCCGTCCGTGTGGGCCGACGAGAACGGGCAGGATGCGAGGAGAAAGATCTGTCCGTCCCGGTACGGCTTATCGGACCGTACCAGGATGTTATGCGAAAGGAGCCAGTTCTTCAGATCAATCCGGTTTGGATTTTTGGAAGGCCCGTTCAGAATCCCGGCATCTTCCGGCAGGGCAGAGCCCAGTTTCCGGAGGAGCCCGGCATCCACGATCCCAAGCGGTTCCGGTATGGCCAGGACCCGGCTCCTCCGGTGCGGCCGGTCCGGTGTGGAATCCCCTTTCCGGGATAGCGTACCATAGAGTTTCCAGATCCGGCCGGCATTGGCGTTTGCCGCATCCACGGTCGCCGTCCGGTCCGAGAAGATGGCGTCGAGCACCACAAGCCCCCGTTTCACGAGCGCAAGGGACTCCCCATCGTTTGGCAGGTCGATCCGGTAGAGCAGGTGGGCTCCATTCCCCGAGTCGGCCCGGACCGGTTCGGGAAATCCGAGCCGGGCGAGCCATGCAGCAACCGCACCGGCCATCGCGAGCGCAGCCTCGTGCTCAGCATCAGTTGACGAGACCCCTGTCGGCCGGACCGGGTCAATGTCAACCGGGAACCAGCGGCGCTGGATAATATCTGCATCAGACGTTGTGGCATCGGTGCGGGAAAGGCGCATCCGTATCCGGTTCGCCCGCCGTGCAAGGAGCGCCGGGTTCACCGTATTCAGGGTCATATAGATGCCCCGGATCGACGGGTCGCAGTCCAGCGCCTCCACTGCTGGCAGAAAGGCAGAAGGATCCGTGAAATATCCCGAATGGGTTGCCGTATCCGCGAGCGCACGGACTTCGATCACCTCGCCCGGGCCGGAGAGAAGGGTTACCGCTGCCGCGATCGCTTGCCGGCAAGAGGACAACTCGGGCATGGTGTCACCCTCTCCAGCCGAACCGTTCCAGTGTCTCCTGGTCATTGAAGCGGAAATGCCGTTTCCACTTTTTTCCCCGCTCCTGGCAGGTGCGGACCCGGCACCAGTACCGGATCCGGTACTGGTGTACGAGGGTCCGGATAACCGATATCCGGAAGAGCTTTGCCCCTCGCTGTTTCACGCCTTCTGCCATGGCTTTTGCAATCCGGAAGAGCGGCACTTCGTTGTCGCTGAGGATCGGCTTCGTTATGGCGATCGCCCCCGAAGCGCAGAATCTCCGGTCTTTGCCGGTGCAGCGCCCTGCTGGCAGTGTTCAGCATCCGGTTCCATGCGGACGGGAACGGCTGTACCGCACCCCTCCTGGCTTAAAAACGCCGGGAATATCCTCTCTGTTTCTTTGGTGGATGTCATAATCACTCAGGTTTCCTGCCACCGCTCTGCGGCAGCGCGGCCCCTGGTGAGCGGCCGTTTGCCTTGTCCCGTAAGCCATCCAGCTGGATCGCTCCGGCGTCGCGCGGACGCTCAGCTCTGTTGAAAAAAAGGCACCGGGCCCGGCGTATGCCGGTTTCTCCGGTTCTCCTGCCCGGGGCTGAAAGGACAGGTCCCTGGCCGGTCTTCCACATCCAAAAAGAACCGGGCAGGAGATCGTATGGCAATACCGTGCAGGAGCTCCCTTGTGAGCTCCCGCATCAGCCCGCACCTTGGTGGAGAGCATGATCTGTAACCAGGACACGGCAGAGGAACGTGCGCCAGCTCTCTCTCTCATCGGCAATAGTATCGTGCAGGCAGGTTCAGTCATTATCTATAATAAAATATGAATTATTCAGAATATAAATATACATGATGGTTTTAGTTCGAGCATCATAAACGGGAGTCCATTGAAACCCGGGCGATCGGGAACCTCCGTCACTTCCCGGCTCACCCCTTCCGGGTTATTCTGGGTAGTGAAGAACCCGGCACCGAGCACCACGTACGAGAACACCCCCAAACGACAACGAATGCAATGAGCACAATCGCTGTCTCGAGGCCGGTGAATGCATTTTCATGGATTTTAAATTTCATAATTCACCAATTTGACTGAGATTGTAACTCCGTTGTTGTAATGGGAGCATCAATAATGGTAAAAATACAAAATCCTCTTGATGGAAAGAAATATTCAGTCTCTCCCCTCCACGGAAATCCGGTCGGGAATCTGTCGATTAGATGGATCCATAAGACCGGAAGTCCCAGGTTTGGCAGTTCTTATAGGAAAGAGACTGCGAAAATGACCGGAGGGTCAGCTGACGTATCGAATTTAATCCCTCAAAAAAAGACGGGTAACTATCCCTGGATTAAATATATATTCCTCAGTATGTGATTATCACACAGGGAATAACCATGCTCTCACTCTATTCGTGCGCAACATGCAACAAGATGGTACTCATTGTCCAGGATGGCGAGGGGATATTAACCTGTTGCGGGAAACCGATGTCCCGGCTTGAAGAGAAGAATGTGGAAGCCGGCAAAGAAAAACACCTGCCGCTCATTGAACAAACTCTGCGGGGAATCCGGGTGAAAGTGGGTGCTGTGCCGCATCCGATGGAGAAGGAACATTTCATCAAATGGATCGAAGTAATCGGGGATACGTTCCTGTATACCGGCACTCTTTCACCCGGGGAGAAACCCGAGATGGAGTTCTCGCTTGACGTTGAGGATCCCCTTCGTCATGTAAAAAAGGTTCGGATCTACTGCAATGTCCATGGTATATGGGCAAACAAACCCTGATGTGCACCCAGGGTCTATTGCGTAATTTTTCGCAGATATTTATCCGATGAATTGAGATCTGGCAACTATGGGGAAGGGACTCTGCCATACCAGCTGTATTTCCTCTCAAACTGGGTTGAGTATGAACTCTCAATTGAGGTTTGAAAATGGCAAAATTCAGTGAGATTTATTTTTCCGTTTTGATAGGCTTTTTGAATTTTTACGAAAATTTCTGCCCGCGGAGCCAATCCGGCAAATTCAGAACCTTCTTATACCCCTTCCTTTCCACTGGAGAATACGACGGATGTGTGCAATCTAAAGGCAATGCACAGCATTACTTTATTTTTATGTTTCCATTCAATTTACGATGTCTTTACAATACCGAATGGATAAATCGCCGCGGAGTCTTGCGATAGCGCCTGCGATTTCCCGCTGACAGAACCCGCAAGGGGAATATTTTTACATTTTGCCTTTTACAGGTATGTGCAGGACATCTCACTTAGCCAATACCAGAACGATCATGGTGCTGTATTCCATCCTTTATGTTGATGATGAGCCGGACCTCCTCCTCCTCGGGAAAACGTTTCTTGAAAAACAGGGGGATGTTGCCATTGATACCCGTGAGTCTGCCACTGATGGCCTTACAGCCCTCCGGCAAAAATCCTATGATGCAGTCATCTCCGATTACCAGATGCCGGTGATGGATGGCCTGGCCTTTTTAAAAACTGTACGCGCAGAGTTTGGTAACCTCCCGTTCATCCTCTTCACCGGCCGTGGTCGCGAGGATGTGGTTATTGAGGCTATCAACTCCGGTGCTGACTTCTACCTCCAGAAGGGCGGGGATGTCAGGTCGCAGTTCGCCGAGCTCTTTCATAAGATCAACATGGCTGTTGGTCGCAAACGCGCCCTTGATTCCCTGCATATTTCCGAGCAGCGGCTCAGTACCCTTTTCCATGCGAGCCCCATCCACCAGATGATAACCGACTTCTCATCGGGACGAATCCTCGATATCAATGATCGTTACTTAAAAGATCTCAACATTTCCCGCACGGATGCCGTTGGAAAAACCCCTGAGGAGATTGGCCTTGTTCTCGATCCTCACCAGTTCTCCTCAATCCGGCAGCAGCTGGATCAGCAGGGCATGGTCCGTAATGCCGAACTACTTGTCCGTGTCCCTGATGGCAGGACGTTCACGACGCTTGCCTCAATGACCCTTGTCCACGTTCCCGGCCAGGATCTGGTCTATACCCAGAGCATGGATATCTCAATGAGAAAAAAAGCGCAGCAGACCATCGATGCCCTGCTCAATGCACCGCCCGATGTCTCTATGCTCCTCGATACCCGGGGTACCATACTTGCGGTCAACCAGGCAGCATCCGAGCGGTTCCATGTTCCCGCAGGTTCGCTTGTCGGGAAGAATGCCTACACCCTGATCTCGTCAGAACTTGAAGACCTGCGCATAGAGAGTATCGAGGAGGCTGCACGGACAAAAACCCCGCTGATCTTTATTGACAACCGGGCCGGGAGAGTCTATGAAAACCACGTGTACCCTGAGATCGGCCCGGATGGCGGGGTGACATCCCTGGCTGTATATTCTCGTGATGTGACTGATGAGAGGCAGGCAAAAGAGGCTCTCCGTACATCTGAAGAAAAGTACCGTCTCGTTGTCGAGAACAGCCACGACACTATTTACATCCACCGGGACAACCGTTTTCTCTTTATCAACCGGCAGGCCGAGGTGCTCACCGGCTTCTCGCATGACGAACTCATGAAACGGGAGATCTGGGATTTCATCCACCCGGATGATCGCAAGCGGCTGAAAGAAGCATCGCTGCGGCGGTTTGCCGGGGGACATCTCTCGTCGGAATTCTGTGCGAGGATCCTGACAAAAAGCGGCGAGGTGCGGGACGGGGAGTTCTTTGTTGACATTGTTGAATTCCTCGGTCGGCCAGCCATTCTTGGCATTGCCCGGGACATCACGGAACGGAAACGGTCTGAGGAGGCCATCCGGGAGCGCGAAGAGCAGCTCCGTTTGCTTGCCGACAACCTCCCCCTGGGGATGGTCTACCAGGTAGTGAGGGACCCTGACGGAAAGCAGCGTTTTGTCCAAGTAAGTGCAGGTGTAGAAGTGATCCACGAACTCAGCCCAGACGCTGTGCTGAAGGACCCGGCGTTGTTGTACAACCAGATCGTCCCTGAGGAACTTCGCCGGGTCCAAGAATCTGAGGAGCACTCCCACCAGACTATGACGCCGTTCAGTATCGAGACCCGGATCCGGACCCCTTCAGGTATGGAACGGTGGGTGCTCCTCCGGTCTGCCCCGCGCCTGCTGCCCGGGGGCGGGACGCTCTGGGATGGCATCGAACTCGACATCACGGCAGCGAAGCAGGCCGAGGAGGAGCTCAAGGCGGCCTATGAGGAGCTGACGGCATCGCAGGAAGAACTTCACTCGCAGATCGAACAGCTGAGAGAGAGTCAGGAGCAGAACGCAGAGAGTGAGGAACTGCACCGGCGGATGATTGCCACTATCCCGGATATTGTTGTCAGAACCGATGCTGAAGGGAAGATTATCTATATCAATGATATCGGCGTGAAGATGAGTGGTTTTGGCTCTGCGGACGACCTGATCGGAAAGTCCATGCTCTCATTTATTGCTCCGGAGTGTCTTGAGGAGGCGGTTTTGAACACCCGGCTGATGTTTGAGGGTCCTCTTGGTCCAAAAGAGTATACCCTGATGGTAAAAGATGGTGTCCGGTACCGGTTCGAAGTGAATGGGGATGTCCTACGGAGCGCTGAGGGAACCCCGTACGGACTTATCTATCTCTGCCGGGACATCACGGAGCGCACCAGGGGTGAGGAGGCACTGCGCAGGAGCGAGGAGAACTACCGGCTTATCATCGAGAACATGCAGGATGTATTCTACCGTGTCAACCGCGAGGGGATCATTACCATGATCAGCCCGTACGGGGCCCGGCTTGTGGGCTACGACTCCCCATCTGATCTCATCGGAAAGATGAAGGCAACGGAATTTTACGCGGATGCTGCCGAGCGGGATCTGTTCCTTGCATATCTCCGGGAAAAGAAGGTGGTCACGGGATATCCCCTCACTCTGAAAGATCGACAGGGTAATATTCACTTTGCAACCGCAAGCTGCCGCCTGATCTATGATACCGGCGGAAATTTCAATGGTATCGAAGGGGTTCTCCATGATATTACCCATTTAAAAGAAGTGGAAAATGCCCTGCGGCAGGCAAACCGGCAGATCACTCTCATGACCAGCATCACGCGCCACGATATCCATAACCAGCTCATGGTGCTGGGTGGCTGGCTGGAACTTTCACGTGCTTCTGTCGCTGATCCGGACGCTATGTTGGAGCTGATCACCAAGGAGCAGAAAGTCGTAGACGTCATTGCCCAGCAAATCAGTTTTACCACCATCATTGATGATATGGGTGCAAAAGCCCCGTTGTGGCAGGATCCGGTTCACCTGATCGAACTCTCAAAAGTATCCCTCCCGTTCGGCACTATCCGGCTGGAGGTGGACATCACCGAAATCGAGATCTTTGCTGACCTGCTCTTTGGTAAGGTAGTTTACAACCTGTTCGATAATGCACTACGGTATGGGGGAGAGAAAATGAGCGTAATCCGGGTGTATACAAAACTGGAGAAAGAATCCCTGCTTCTCATTGTCGAGGATGACGGCGTCGGGATACCCGCACGGGACAAGACCCGGCTGTTCGAGCGGGGGTATGGGAAAAATACCGGCCTCGGCCTCTTTCTGGTTCGGGAGATTCTGTTGATCACCGGTATCACGATCAAAGAGTCTGGCAGTCCCGGAAAAGGGGCCCGTTTCGAGATGCGGGTACCTGAGAAAGCGTTCCGGTACAAAAATGGTAATCCCTGTCAGGATCCATGTCCATTCCCCTCTTCGTGAACTCTGGTTATTCCTGACCGGTTTTTTGTGGCGGATCCGGGTTTTTCCCATATCCGGCCGAGCAGGATTCCCCCGCGTCTTCTGATATAATCAGGCAGGCAGCCCGGCGCGGGTTGTGGCGTCCGCGATAAGATGGGATGCATAGCCGAGGAAAAAACAGGAAGCAGAAAAGACGAGAGGGTAACGGGGACTGCTTTTGGCAAAGAGAACTGCCAAGGCAGAGAGCAGGAAGAGGATGAGCAGGAATTTCAGCACCCGCCGGCTGTGGCAGATGCCCCGGTGATGAGAGCCGGTTGCGGGTTCGATGATATCCGGGAAGAGTGAGCCCAGGGCAACTGCAACAATTCCAAAGACGAAGAGTTCCAGGGAGGTGCCGTGAAAAAAACCGGTCACATATACGTATGAGAGAAAGAGCAGTGCGCCGATTACGAGATGTGCCTTCCGGTTCATGGTCAGGGTGCAGTTTTGGCAGGCCGGTTTGAATACCCGGAAGCAGGGAGGGTGAAAGTATTTGCGGGCCCTCCCGGCTGGTGAGAGGAAGCCCTGCTCGCCGGAAGGTCGGGATCTCAGACTGCTGCAACGAAGCGGTACACTACGAGCAGCGCAGCGAACCAGACCCCGTAAGCCCCGCCAAGGCTGGGGAAGAGACTGAACCGGGTCAGCAGGAAATAGAACGCCAGCAGGAAGAGGATGCTCGGGATGGCAAACCAAAACGCTGATATCACCAGCTGCCGGGTGATATCATGACCGGCTTCAAAAAATGTGAACATGAATGCGAGCGTTGTGATGATCGGCGCCGCGGCAAGCATTCCGCCGTACCGTGGATCCACGTGCTCGGCAAGAAACGTTACCCCTACGATGACACCGCCCCCGATAATGAATTTCAGGACCGTGTACAGATAATTCATCCCGGGATATTGCCCATCCCAAGAATAAAAACCCGGTCTTTCCAGAAACCGGTTCAGAACCCCGTCACGCCACTCTTGTCCGGATCACAAACCTGAATTATTCGCACACCGGATGATCCGGGTACCATGCAGGGAGGAAACGAATGGTAAGGGTGGGTGTCCATGTCTCGATTGCGGGCTCGCTCGACCTTGCCGTGGACCGTGCCAAGGATGCGGGCTGCGATGTTTTTCAGATGTTCTCGCGCAATCCCCGGGGCTGGAACTATCCCCCGCTCAGTGATGGGATAGCGGAGCTCTTCAGGAAGAAGATAAAAACCACCGGTATCCTGCCGGTGGATCACATGCCTTACCTCCCGAACCTCGCCTCCCCCAAACCGGAAGTGTACGAGAAGTCGATTGCAACGCTCACCTCCGAGCTGGATCGGTGCGGGGCGCTTGGCATCCCGTACCTTGTCACCCATCTCGGCCACCATCTCGGGGATGGCATGGCCGGCGGCAGGGAGCGGGTGATCCGGGCCATTGATTCAGCCCTTGCGGCTTCCGGAAGCCCAACCATGCTCCTCCTCGAGAACACCGCGGGAGAGAAGAACAGTGTTGGCAGCAGCTTCGAACATATCCGGGGCATTTTGGATAATCTTTCTGACACCAAGCGGATCGGCGTCTGCTTTGATACCTGCCATGCTTTTGCCGCAGGCTACGAGCTCCGGACCCCGGAAGGAATAGCCGATACCCTGGGTCAGTTCGATGAACAGGTTGGTGTAAAGAACCTCAAAGTGATCCATCTCAATGATACGAAAGGCGATAAGGGAAGCGGCCTTGACCGGCACGAGCATATCGGCATGGGCTTCATCGGAGTGGATGGCTTCCGTCACATCCTGCACAACCCGGTTTTTGCCCTGCTCCCGCTTGTCTGCGAGACACCTGTTGACGACCGGCGGGACGACCGCGGCAACATTGCAAAGGTACGGGAACTGGCCGGCCCGTAACGGGAAAGTACTGCCGGGACCATTCCCCACGCCCTGCGTTTTCCGCTGTACCGGATATCTTTTTTTTATTGCAGCAACTATCCTCATACAATCATGGTTCAGCGTGTTTGCGGGAAATGCGGGACACCTTCCCCGTCATCATCCCAGAAATTCTGTGCAGCCTGCGGGGCGCCCCTTCCCGACGCGCCGGTACCATACGGAACAACTCCTTCCCGCGTCTCTCTCTCTGGCGTTCCGCGCTGGCTTCTTGCGGTTGCGGTCATTGCAGTTGTCGTGCTCGCGGGTGTTGTTATAATCACCTCGGTTTCCCCGGGTGCGTCCTCCACGGCATCGGCAGGTTCTGCCGGCGGACAGGCCGGCATCAGCCCTGGAGGGACGGATTCAATACCGCTCACCGGGGTTACAACCGTAACAACAACACTGGCCAACACGGTCACAACGACTCCAACACCCGGCGCAACAACCGCTGTTCCTTCCAAAACGACAACATCCGGGACAACCGCGTCTCCCGTCTCCACAACGGCCCCGGTTGCAACAACCGCTCCACCTCCGGCCACAGTCACTTCGGAAGCTCCGCAAGATCTACCGACCTCGCAGATAACGCTCGCTATGACGGTTGTGCCACCCCAGCCCCCGGCCAGCTCGTACACGAGCTCAACCCCCGGCGCTCCGTACCTTGATCCTGCATCCCTCGAATCCCGCATCCACGACCTGATCAATGTCCAGCGGCAGCAGAACGGCCTCATGCCCCTCTCGTACGACTCGTTCCTGGCCGGCATTGCCCGGGGGCACAGCTGGGACATGGTGACACGGCAGTTCTTTGACCATATCAATCCTGACGGGAAAAACGCAAAAGCCCGGGGGGATGCAGCCGGATATCCGTGCATCCGCTCGTATAAATCCTACGCCACCATAGGCATTGCCGAGAACCTTTTCCAGACGAACCGGTATAGATCCTATACAACGTCCTACACCACGGCTAACGAAACCTCAGGAATCAGCAATGCCACGACCAGCTATGACTGGAACTCGGCAGAAACGGTTGCCCAGACGGTAGTGACCGGCTGGATGAACAGCCCGGGGCACCGCAAGAATATCCTGACCGATACGTATTATCAGGAAGGTATCGGGATTTCATTCTCGCCCGACGACAAGATCTACGTAACTGAGAACTTCTGTTAACAAGGGCGGACTTTTTTTGGTAAAATTGCCCGGCCACGCCCTTTATTATTCATGGTACCGGGCCAAAGACCATTTCGCGGGCCTTATATATATTCGGCAAAATAGTAACGGGGTGGTAATAATGATGAGGAGCGGTCATGTAAAAAGAACAAATCCAAGGCCGGCTCTTGTATGCCTTATCATGGCACTCATTTTTATATCAGGTGTTCAAGCGGCCGATACCTACTCATTCGTGACTGCATGGGGAACGAAAGGTACCGGCAATGGGCAGTTCACCATGCCTAATATTGTTGCCGTTGACCCTTCTGGAAATGTCTATGCAACGGATCTGATAAGCAACCGGATCCAGAAGTTCAATCCTGACGGCCAGTTCATCTCATCCATTGGATCGGGTGGCAGGGCAGACGGCCAGTTCATGGGAGTTGAAGGGATTGCCTTCGATCCATCGGGCAATATGTATGTAACCGATCTCAATAACAACCGGGTCCAGAAGTTCAGTCCGGCGGGTTCCTTCCTTGCAACATGGGGAACGTACGGGAAAGGGAACGGGCAACTGGGTTCTCCCAATGGCGTTGGTGTGGATGCATACGGTAACAGTTATGTTGCGGACTCGCTAAACAACCGCATAGTGAAGTTCGGTCCGACCGGTGTATATGTAACGTCATGGGGTTCACCCGGGAACGGTGAGGGCCAGTTCACCGGACCCAATGGCGTTGTCACCGATTCAGCCGGCAATATTTATGTCTCCGATCTCTACCGCGTCCAGAAATTCAATCCTGACGGGAAATTCCTTGCCAGTTTTGGAGCTCCGGGAAGCGGTGAGGGCCAGCTGAATGACCCTTGTGGTGTTGCGGTTGATATTGCCGGCAATCTCTACGTTGCCGATAAGTTCAACAACCGCATAGTGAAGTTTGGTCCCGCCGGCTCAGTTGTGGCTGTCTGGGGGGCTTTGGGAAATGCGACCGGCCAATTCGATCTGCCCATGGGAGTTGCCGTCGATAATTCCGGCAATGTCTACGTTGCCGATTCCATGAACAACCGCATCCAGAAGTTCTCGTCATCGTCAGCCCCTGCCCCGGCAGGGGCAAAAGGCCCGTCCGCATCAAAATCACCGATGAGTCTTCTTTCGGTCCTTGGTGCCTTGGGAGCAATCCCTGCAGGATTTGTTATCGTAGGAAAGCGATGATTCCCCCTTCCTTTCACCCCTGGAATCCCTTGTTACGGCCCGGACTGGTTTTCCGGTTACGACTATCGCTTTGTCCCATGGTAACCGTCCTTATCCTTACTATTATCCTTACCGGATGCATCCAGCCTCATGAGACCGCTGCGGAAACCCCTGTCCCCTCAATTTCCAAGAACGATGGATCAGCCCTGCAACCGGTCTTTGTAACACCGGTGTCCGGAACAGCGCTTCCGCCGTCCGAAGGGGTTCTGGTAAAAGCAGATCTCAAAGGATCTTGCCCTAGCAGTGCTCCTGTAAACACCTCCATCTGCACTGTTTCTGCTTCCTCTTGTCTTACCCTCACGTTCATTGATGTTGAACAGGGTGATGCGATCCTGGTCCGGAGTCCCTCGGGCCGGATCCTGCTCATCGATGCCGGAAAAGAAGAACATGATGATGACGTGATCTCTGCTCTCCGGCATCAGGGTGTTGCATCCATCGATATCCTTGTTGTCACTCATCCCCACGGGGACCATATCGGGGGTATGCCCGCGGTCATTGCTGCATTCCCGGTCCGGCAGTTCATAGAGAGCGCAGTACCCTGTTCCTCCTCTGAATGCCGCCTCCTACGGGCGACTCTTATTGCAAAAGACATCCCCATACGGGTTGTCGGGAAAGGGGATAGCATCCCGTTCGATCCGGCAGTCAGTGTCACCGTTCTGAACCCGCCGGCGAAATTGTACGATAAGGTGAATGAGAACTCGCTAATTCTTCGGCTGTCTTATGGTAACACAACCGTCCTACTGACAGGTGACGCCGGTAAGGAGGCAGAAGCCGGGATGATAGCCGCAGGTGAACCGCTCAAAGCCGATGTGCTGAAAGCCGGCCATCACGGGCTCTCCTCTTCCACAACCGGCCCGTTTGTATCCCGTGTTGATCCCGCAATCACCGTGATCTCCCTTGAAAAGAGCACCCGGCCAACACATCCCGACCCGGCCGTAATACGCAGGCTTTATGAAGCCGGATCTGTCCTGTACCGGACTGACCGTGACGGAACCGTGACCATAGCATCCAATGGCTCAACATTTGCAGTTATTTCCGGAAAGAACACAACCACGCCGTTGTACCGGAATCCTGCAATCGCGGTTTTGAATTAAATAAACCGGTAATGTTCCATTCCTGTTATTGTTCCCTCTTTGTTACTATACCCCTATCTCATGGTACGCGTCCACTTTCACCGGCTGCTCGTAATATTCCGCGGTATACCCCCGCTCTTCAACATGACCGATAGCTTTCTCCAGCTCCCGGGTGAGGGCTAAGCAGCCTTCGCCTTTGACACCCTTTACTGCAACCTGCACCCTGCCGTTTTTGTCAATCGTGATTTCCAGTTCCTGCATATCCATACTCATTCTCCTTTCTCCATTTACTCCAGCCGGTACACCGGGGTATTCAGTTTCACAAGCATTCCCGTCACGAGATCCCGTGCCGAGATGCAGAGATTCCGCTCGCGGTCGATGGTGAATGTGCACTCAAAGCGCGGCTCTCCTTTCTTTGCAGGCGGGTCGGCCACAAGCAGCGTCGGGCTCTGCTCGTAGAGCGGCACCACCCGTGTCTTTGTCCTGACATCCTTGTCCGGCCCGGCGATGTGGATCCCGCCGGCCCGGTCCGATATGAGCTCGATCCCGCACGAGTTCTCCCCGCCGCAGCCTATCCCGCAGAGCGGGATGCCGAGATGCGTCTGGCCGTCGTACGCAGCGCTGATGGTGATCCGGGCCACCTGCCCCTGGCTCGGGAACCGTGCCCCGCTATGCACAAGGAAGCGGTAATGGTGTTCCTGTGCTGCCGGGTCCCAGTAACGGAGAGCGTACGAGCCGGTGATCCGGTCCGGCACTTTTTTTTGTGCAACTGACTGTGCAGCCCCCCGGGCAATACCATCGATAATATGGTCGGCGTTAACCGGCACGCCTGGGAGTTGTTCCCGGATGCAACATTCAAGCCCCGGCAGGGCCCAGCCGGGCCCGGTCAGGAATGCTTCCCTGGCCTGCCCTGTCTCCATTCCCTTTGCCCTCAGGGCAGATATGAGCCGGTCGGTAACCTGCTGCATGGTCATGATAAGCCCGTGATCCGCCAGAACCCGTGCAAGGTCATCAGTACTATAGCGGGTGGTATAGGTTCTGCCCTGCGCCGGATCCATGACCGCTATCTCTGCAATGCCTGCCTGCGCGATGAGTTCCCGGGCCCGCTCTGCTTGAGAGAAGAGCTCGTGCCGGATCCGGTCCGCTCTTTGCTCGCTCTCATGAATACGGAATCGGAGAAGGAGGTCCTGGGTGATCCAGCCGTCCACCTCCTGACACCCGGTGGCTGCAGAAGCCCGGGCAACGGTTTTTCCGCCATGCTCTTCGGTGATAAAGGCCATTGCAGCGATTTCTGTTGCGGAGAACGAGAGGAAAAGGAACAATTCCCCGTGAGCCGGCGAAATGCCACAGCCTTCTGCTGCAGCAATGCATTCATGCACCCATGAGCAGGAGCGGGCCCCGGCTGCCCGGCCGGCCCGGTCAAGCCAGGAGGGATAATCTTCCGGAGCATCCGCGGGAAGAGCAAAAACCATGTCTGCGCCATCCGGATAGAGCGCGAGTGCGCGGGAGAGGACTTTTACCAGGAACGCCCCGGCAGCATCTGTGTACCTCAACATTCGCCCGTTTCCTGCCATGATCTGGACCGGGCTGCTCTCGAAGAGATAACTGCGCAGGTTGCGGGCAGCAGGTAACAGGTCTTCCCCGTCACGTGCAAGAGCTTCGCATCCCGTAAGCACCGCTCCGTCCTGCCCGTACCGGATAAGGGATGGGATTATGTGCACCACCGACCCGGGGGTGGTCCCGGGGACGGCCCGGGAGATACCGGAGAGCCCGACCGTAGGGTAATCCCTGCCGGGATCGCCTGCAACGATTACCGTTGTGCTCACCCCAAAATCCACCCCGAGGCGTGCGCAATTTCCTTTTTCATTTTTTATGTCCATTGCCATCACCCCGTGATCTGGATATCGTACTGCCCGATGGTTCCCTGCGAGGGGGAGATCTGGATCTCGCCCCGGAACCGGGCTGCGAGAAGGCGGTACAGGAATGCCCACTGGCCGGAATCCGGCCCGCTCTCTGCGGCTAGTGCCCCGGCACGGACTCCGGGCAGATCAGCAAGCAACGCTCCCGGCAGGAAACCGGCTACCGGGAGATGGTGGAATTGTACAAGCCCATCCTCCCCGCTCGTGATGATGACCCGCCCGTCTTCCGGCACTGCAACCCCCGTCACCGCTCCGGTATGGGCTGCCCGGGTCCGGATAAGCCTCTTTTCGTGGACTGTGAAGTACGCAAGAAAGCCGGAATCATACCCTGCGGTAAGAATCGAGCCTTCGGGATCGAAAGAAAGAGTTGTCACCTTTCCGAAGTTTCCCTCAATCTCGCCGGTATCCTCCCCGTCCGGGAGCCGGTAGAGTCGGATAATGCTGTCGGATCCCCCTGCGGCAAGGAGCATACCGTCCGGGGAGATGGCAACCGCTCCGATCTCTTTACCTGACCCTTCCAGGACCGTGCGGGCTTCCTCTTCTTTTCCATGCCAGATCCTGATCGTGGTGTCGTTGCTGCCGGTAACAACAAGGGAACCGTCCCGGCTTGCAGCGCAGCAGGTGATAATGCTCGTATGCCCTTTGAGCGTTCGTTCGGTCTGGCATTCCGGGATGCTGAAGACCCGGCATCTCCCATCCCAGCCTCCGGTAAAGAGCGATGCGCCCCGCGAGAGGAAGGTGCAGCACCGAAGCGATGTGCCGGTCCGCCCAGCTGTGGAGACGAGGCTTCCGGTTTTGAGATCCCAGAGTTTCAGGCTCCCATCCGCCCCGGCGCAGGCAAGGTACCTGCCATCGGGACTCACGGCAACGGTCCTCACCAGCGGAGTATAAAGATCGATTATCCGGATCAAGGTACCATTTTTGTGGTTATGGATCCGGGCAATGCCGTCACCGGTTACCGCGACAACTGGCGAACCCTGCGAGGGTGTTGCAAGGGCCGCGATGCCTACGGCATGGGTGTCGAAGGTCCGGACAATCTCCCCGGCCGGGAGCCTCCAGAGTTTCGTTGTCCCGTCCCAGCTAACGGTGGCAAGCCGGCTCCCGTCAAGTGAGATGGTACAGGAGCTGATGGTTTTCCTGTGCCCTTTGATCTCCTTTACAGGTCGTTTGCCAGGCACCTGGTACAACCGGATCAACCCGTCATTGAACCCGGCCGCAAGAACACGGCCAACCGGCGCGGCGTTGCAGCAAACGATATGCCGGTTGTACAGCGGTATGATGGTGGCAGGCTGTGCCTTATGCCACTCCCAGCATCTGATGGTATGATCGCTGCTCCCGATAGCAAACCATCCGCTTTCAGCGGCAATGGCACAACAGGCAGCAACGCCTGTGTGACCTGAAAAGATCCGGATCCTGGTTCCATTTACAGCATCCCATAACACCGGCAGTGCCCGTTCATGCACGACAAGGCATTCCATTCCGGCCGGGCCAAAAGCGATAGACCTGACCGGGTCCGCAGAAGCTGGTGGCAGGTGCCGGATAGTCCTGGTATCCGTTTCGGTAACTGAAACGGTTCCATCGGCATGGCCGCAGGCAATCCGTGTTTTGTCCCTGGTGAGAGTAAGGCATGTGACCGGCGACGTGTGGAGTGCCGTCTCCATCAGGATAATCCCGTCGCGGGGATCGAGGATGGAGAGCGTGCCCCGGCTGGTACCGGCAAGCAGGGCCCGGCCATCCGCAGAATAGCACATGGCGGTCACTTCCCCCGGGCCTGTTTCCTGAACCCAGACCGGGGTGGCTGCCGGGAGTTCATGGCATTGGATGCTGCTCCCGCTTCCGCAGGATACAAGAAACCGGTTATCTATCGAAAATGTGATGAACCGGGCCGGCCCGGGCCCGGCAGGGATTTCAATTTCAGTGCCGGTAGAGGAGACACGCCGGATAATGATCGCCCCGTTGTCGCAGCCGGTTGCAAGAAGGGAACTGTCCGGAGAGAATGCTGCCAGGGATATCCTGTCTGCCGGCCTGCCGGTTACGGGCAGGTTTTCACCGGAATAAGTGGGATAGTTCCATCTGACTGGAAGAACGGAAATGATTCCCTCCCATATCAGCCGGTCATCGCCCGGGGGAACCCAACCTGCTTCTTTTATGGCGCCTGCGATCTCAACGGCCAGAGGGAGTGGTGCGTACACGAGGTACTGCCAGAGATCGGCCCACCGCCCTTCCTTCGATAAGCCCCGGACAACGATCTCCCACTCGTCAAAAGACCATTCCTTGGGCCCCGGCATCCCGGGACTGCATAACGCCCGGGCAAGGATGTCGCACGCTTTGTTCCTGCGGGCGGCAGCGCGGGCCAGTGCCCGGACCCGGGCGCCCGTCATGAGGTAACCCCCGGCCAGGTCCAGATCTGTAAATTCCGTCCCTGGTGTCAGGGCATTCCGGCCGGCAGGATCTGTGCAGAAGAGAAAGAATGCCCGCTCTTGCGGGTCTGATGGGAGGTACCCGCATTCCCGGGCAAGGTTCATGAGTGCCGGAGAGTTCAGGGCAAGCGCTTCATGGCAGAGAGCATCGGTTCCCCGCGGTTTCGAAAGGGAGCAAAGCCCCGTCCCGGCCTCCTGCCTTGCCTTCGGGTCGGTTGCAGATGAGAATAACCCTGCCAGTTCCGGGACAGCCGTTTCATCCCCGTCCGCCGCGCGGGCTGCAAGGTTTCGGATGTATTTCCGGTAGAGCCAGGTACCAATAAGCGGGAGACGTTTTTTTTGCCACACCCGTATCACGTCCCGGGAATCCCGAAGGTCTCAAGCGCAATGGATTGAGTGGATTCCGGGGCATGGCGGGGGAGCGTCCGGGATGCGGAAACTGCCCGGCCCTCCGCCAGGTACGCCCGGAGGGCAGCAACGGTCTCGCGCTGGGATACTGAGAGGGGCACCTGTTTTTTGATGCAGGCAAGGATGTCCTTGGTGGTGAGGGCACGCATGTTCTCAGAAAAGGCCTGGTACATGGCATCGATGATGGTCTGCTCGATCTCGGCACCCACGTAACCGTCGCTCTCGCGGGCGAGCCGGTCCAGGTCGAACTCGGCAGGGACACACTTGCGCTTCTTTAAATGAACCGTGAAGATCTCGCGCCGTTCCTCCAGGCTTGGCAGGTCCAAAAAGAAGATCTCGTCAAAGCGCCCCTTGCGGAGAAGTTCCGGAGGAAGGGCTGATATGTTGTTTGCTGTTGCCACCACAAAGCATGGCGAGGTCTTATCCTGCATCCAGGTGAGGAGGTGGGCAAAGACCCGCTGGCTCGTCCCCGCATCTCCGCTCCCGAAAGCAAAGGCCTTCTCGATCTCATCCACCCAGAGGATACAGGGTGCGATAGTCTCGGCAAGGGCAAGGGCCCGCCGCGTCCGCTCCTCGGACTCGCCAACAAGGCTCCCGAAGAGTGCACCCACGTCAAGCCGGAGAAGCGGGAGGTGCCAGAGATCTGCAATCATCTTTGCTGTCAGGCTTTTGCCCGTGCCCGGGATGCCGATGAGGGCTATTCCCTTGGGCGCGGGAAGCCCGTAATCCCGGGCAATACTTGTGAATGCCCGCTCGCGCAGCCGGAGCCAGTCCTTGAGGGCACAAAGGCCGCCCACATTCTCGGGCGTCTCGGTGAGGCTGTAGAACTCAAGGGCATCCGACTGGCTCAGGATCTCTTTTTTGTCTGCTATGATCGTGTCGATGTCCTGGTCATCGATCGTTCCGCGGGTTACGATCACTTTTGAGAACGATCGCCTTGCCTGGTTGAGCGTCATCCCCAGCGCAGCCTGGATCAGTCTCTCTCTCCCGCCATTCGAGAGGGCAGAGGGTATCCCGCTCGTTGCAAGGAGCCGGTCAAGGTCTGCGGAGAGTTCTAATGGTGAAGGCGGTGGGAAGCGAACAAGGACTGCCTCGTCCCGGATCTCCTCGGGAATCTTTTGTACCGGAGTTACAATCACAATGGATCGGCGGTTGTACCTGAATTTCTGGGAAAAGGAGCGGATCTTGCGTTTCACCTGCGGGTTGTTCCAGTACTCGTGGAAGTCCTTTAAGATGATAACGGCATTTTCGTCGGTTTTCTGGATCTCGTCGAGAGCAGCGAGCGGGTCACGGGAAGTGGCATGGAACGACCGGTTCCCTGCAATGACCTGGTACCCGTCCACGCTGTCCCAAGTGATGCACTGGCGGGAAGGCTCCCACCCCTCACAGACTTCCTGGATCTTCGACACAACGCGCTCCTCTTCAGGAGTCATCACCACGATAAGGGTGACCCGGGCCCGCAGCGAGATGTTCAGCTTCTTTGCAAAGTCCGGCTCGGTATACTGCATTATTGCCACCTCCGTACAACAATCCGGACGCTGCCGTCAGCTTCGTTCGTCTCGGAGACAATTTCGTACCCCTCGCGGGCCGTCTCTTTGAGAACCATCTTCCTGGCATACTCTTTCTGGATAGCCCCGGCCTGGAATGCAAGTTCCTTCTGGATCTTCTGCTCGTTGGTGCCCCGGATGCCCCACCAGTCGGCTACCATATCGTACGTGCCATCATGGCCTTTTGTGAACCCGATACCATACCCCTCCCGGCTTTTTGCTGCAATCTCAACGGCATGTTCCCCATGATGACCCCGGATCACTGTATCAGTCTCCACGTGGTACCCGAGCTCAGTGAGGCAGGCAACAAGCGCCTCCCTGTTGTGAAATACCGTCTTAACCCGGCTGTAGTGCGACATATCAGACCCTCCCGCATTTTTTATAAACCTGCCGGAGGAGTGAGCTGTCGGGAAGTCCGGTGGCGGTGACTATCCCGTCTGCTGAGATGATGAACTCGACAGTCCCGCAGTTCCTCCCTGTGACAACCATGGGAACTGCGATCCTCCCGCTGAGTGGTATAATCTCCTGGTTTGCTGATCCTTTCAGGGAGCCCGTGCAGCGGAGAGACTGGATATAGGGGCCGGAAACGAGGAGATCGGTGACCGCGAGCAGGTCCTGCCAGCCAGGTTCCGTTCCCGCTGCAAGATGGTTGTACGTATAGCCGGAGTACGTAACAATGGTCAGCCCTGCCTCGCGAACCCGGGTTCCCAGCTCCGCGAGCAGAACTGCCTGCGCGAACGGTTCTCCCCCGGAAAAGGTTATCCCGTCAATGTCGGGATCGGAAAGGATAACGTGTGCAAGATGATCTACAGTGATCTGCTGTGCAGGAGAAAAGGACTGGAACTGTGGGTTGAAACACCCATTGCACCGGTGGGGACATCCCTGTACCCATACGACAGCCCGGATACCGGGGCCGTTCACCTCTGACCGTGCGAGAAAGCACCCGAGGTTGAGCACGCTTATGAGTCGGCATCCGGGGTCGTTGTATTCGTTCACCATCATTTTCCGCCGCTATGATGAATGGCCTGAAAAGAATTCCGGTGTGGGGCCGATCAATCCTATAGTATTACCCAAATCTTCCCGGAATGAGATTCATCCTGGGGACGTGCATTTCAAGCATACTTATGAGATACGATCTGACTATACAAATTCGATTTTACCCTTTTTATAGGCATTGATTCAACATTTTGTAATTCATAAGGATTTCGCATAAAAAATGTCACCTTACCCATTCAGCACCGGATCCCGCGCTTGACGCGTCCTTATAATACTCCGGGAATAATATATCAGGCAGTGAAGGCAGCATTCGACGGCACAACGATCCGTACGGGAAAGGAAGGAAAAGCGCTGTATGAGCAGAGCGGGTATGGCAGGCCCGAAGCGGACGGCCTCCGCCTCTCCCCTCATGAAGCTCTCTACCTGGTCCATCGGCAGAAACTCGAGGTGCCGGGCCACTCGTTCGACACACTCTTTGCCAGGTTCTCCGACCAGCCCACATTCATGCGGAGTTTTCTTGTGTACCGCGATCTACGCGAACGCGGGTATGTTGTCCAGACCGGCCCGCAGGACTTCCGGGTCTTCCGGCGCGGTGAGAAACCCGGCAAGGGTGAATCCGTGTACCTGGTCCGGGTTCTTTCCGAGCGGGACCCGATCCGGTTCGAGAAGCTGATCGAGGAAGTGATAGCCTCTCGCAACATGCGCAAGCAGTATATCCTCGCCGTTGTTGATGATGAGGAGGAGCTCACCTATTACGAGATCAAGCTCCAGAAACTTGCCGATGCAACGGGCCCGGTTCCCGCACTAGGGCAGCATAAGGCCATGATGGTCGGGAAATCTGCAATGGTGAGGACTCCTCCCCAGTCTGATCTTGAACTCGCCGGGTACGGGAAACGGCTTGACCCTGAACGCCTTCTCCTTGGGCCCGTTGAACTCCTCTCTCTCATGGAGAATGGGACCATCAGGCTCTTCCAGGAGCAGGTGGAGATCAGCACTGACCGTTTCCTGGCACTTGCAAGCGAGACCGACCAGGAACTTGCCGGGAAGATCGCGGTTTATACCGAGCTCCGTTCGCACCAGTTTACTCCCCGCACGGGTTACAAGTTTGGTCACCATTTCCGGGTCTACTGCGGCAGGAATGTCCATTCCGACCTTCTGGTTCATGCAATCGAGAAGGAGTCGGTTCTGCCGATGAGTGTCATCTCCCGTTCGGTCCGGATGGCGCACAGCGTCAAAAAGAAGATGTTCTTTGGCGCCGTACATTCTTCCGGAATCCAGTTCGTCGAATTTGCACGAATTAAACTGTGAGAGAACCATGCCCGATCCGCAGATCAACCCCTGGTCAAGCACCCCGTCCCTTGACATCGAGAAGACGTTTGCAGAATTTGGAATCGATCCTATTGGTCCGGTGATCGCAGAACTTCCGGAGATCCCGTATTTTATGCGCCGTGGTATCGTTGTCGGCCACCGCGATTACCTCCCCATTGCCCGGGCAATTGCGCACAAAACGCCGTTCCATATCCTCACCGGGTTCATGCCAAGCGGCCACCCCCATCTCGGCCACCTGATGGTGATGAAGGAAGTGGTCTGGCACGTGCAGCAGGGGGGCAACGGCTATATCACCATCGCTGACCGGGAGGCTCACGCTGTCCGCGGCCTTTCCTGGGAGAAATGCAACGAGTTCGGGAAAGAGTACCTTGCCTGCCTCTATGCTCTCGGGTTTGAAGGCGAGACTTACTTCCAGAGCCGGAACAACCGGCTCAAGGATCTCGCATTTGAGGCAGCAACAAAAGTCAATTTCTCGGAACTTTCTGCAATCTATGGTTTCTCTCCAGAAACGGATCTTGCCCATGCTGACAGCGTTATTACGCAGGTAGCTGACATCCTCTACCCCCAGATTGACCGCGAGCCGGCACCAACGGTGGTCCCCGTCGGGGTTGACCAGGATCCGCATATCCGGCTTACCCGGGGCATTGCCCACAAGATGCGGATGTTTACAGTCGAGGAGCGGGACGGGTACATCAGCGTCCGGTCCAAGAACGCTCCCGCAGCAGCGCTTGAAGCGGTAAAACAGGCGTTCCCGCATGCAAAAAAATATGAGGGGCATGTCGATATCAAAGGGGCGCAGTGTTCGGACGTGAAAGGCAAAGTGCGGGAGATCGAACGGGCACACGGCGGTTTTGCCTTTTTCTCCCCCTCATCCACGTACCATATTTTCATGCCTGGCCTCACCGGTGGGAAGATGTCTTCAAGCATTCCGGAGAGTCTCATCTCCTTTTATGAACCGGAGGCCGTGGTAAGAAAGAAAGTAATGAGCGGGATCACCGGTGGGAGGATGACTCTGGAGGAACAGAAGCGGCTTGGCGGTGAGCCGGACAAGTGCTCGCTTTACCTTCTCAACCTTTTCCACATGGTAACGGATGATGCCGAGCTTGCAGAGATCAGGCGGAAATGTACAGCAGGCGAGATCACCTGCGGCCAGTGCAAGAAAGATACGGCTGAAAGGGTAGTAGCCTTCCTGAAAGAATTCCGGGAGAAGATGGACGCATGTGCAGACATGATTCAGGTGTGATATGGCGGAATTGACGCAGAACGAGAAGCGGTTGCTTGCAACCCTTGAAAAGGAGAAGAAAGCAGATGCCCCCCACCTTGCCGGCCTGATGGGAGCCACACCTGAAGCGGTAGTGCAGTGGGCCCATCTTGCAGAAGATAAGGGGCTTGTTGCGGTCGATCGGATCGTGGTCAAGGAATTCGTGTACACGGATGAAGGGAAAGAGTATGCAAAGAATGGTCTTCCCGAGACCCAGCTCTTCCGCTTCATCCTGCCCGGCACTATGCTTTCCGATCTCCAGAAGCACGAGGCATTCAGAATCGGCTTTGGCCAGCTCCGGAAGAAAGGACTCATCAGGGTCGAGGGCACCTCCGTTGTGAAAGTGGCAGGAGCTTCCACTGACATCGATGAATCTGCGCTCAGGAACCCGGCTGAAGGCAACCCGTCGACCAAGGAACTCCTCAAGCGCGGTATCCTGGAGGAGTGCGAGACTGTCCGGAATGTGATCGCCATCACCCCGTCAGGGCTCGCCCTTGTAATAAAGGGCCTCGATCTCCGCGAAGAGACAGGCACCCTTACCCGCGAACAGATAATCTCCGGTGAATGGAAGAATCTTAACCTCCGGAAATACGATGTGAGCAAACTCCCAAAGAAGGCCTATCCCGGCAAGATCCATCCTTACCAGCGGATCATTGCCGAGATGCGGCAGATCCTCCTCGAGATGGGCTTCGAGGAACTCTACGGCGGGATCGTCCAGCAGTCCTTCTGGAACTTCGACGCCCTCTTCCAGCCGCAGGACCACCCTGCCCGCGAGATGCAGGATACCTTCTATCTCAAAGAAACCCTCCCGCTTCCCGAGGGATACGAGAAAGTGAAGGCCATGCATATCTCCGGTGGCGAAACCTCATCCACCGGGTGGGGCGGCATGTGGCGGGAGGAGAAGGCCGAGCAGTGCGTGCTCCGCACCCATACCACGAGCGTCTCCATCCAGCACCTTGCGCAGAACCTTAAGCCGCCCGTCAAGGCCTTCTGCGTTGGCCGGGTGTACCGGCGCGAGACCATTGACACCACCCACCTTGCCGAGTTCGAGCAGCTCGAGGGGATTGTTATGGATGAGAATGTCACGTTCGGGAACCTGCTCGGGATCCTCCGGGAATTCTATAACCGTATGGGTTTTGAGAGCGTCCGGTTCAAGCCATCGTTCTACCCCTATACCGAGCCGAGCCTTGATGCCGAGGTCTATGTCGAAGGCATCGGTTGGATCGAGATGGGTGGTGCAGGCGTCTTCCGCGAGGAGGTCACTGCCCCGCTCGGGGTACAATATCCTGTCCTTGCCTGGGGCCTTGGCGTGAGCCGGATCGCGATGCTCCGCCTTGGTCTCAAGGACCTCAGACTCCTGCATAAGAGCGACGTGGCATTCCTCCGGGAAACCCCGTCCCTGCGGCATTCGAAGGGAGGGCTCTGAAATGGCTGTCATCACGCTTCCCTACAAGTATCTTGAGCGGCTCACCCGGACTGACAAAAAGACGATCCTCGAGAAAGTTCCCCTTATCGGTTCCGATGTAGAGCGGGTCGAGGAGGACCATGCTGACGTAGAGTTCTTCCCGGACCGGCCTGATCTCTTCAGCCCTGAAGGGGTTGCCCGGGCCATGAGGGGATACCTCGGGATCGAGACCGGCCTCCCGACCTATCCGGTCAAACCATCGGGAATAAAGTTCACGGTTGATCCCCAGCTCGCAACCATCCGCCCGGTGCTCGGGGTCGCCGTTATCCGGGGCGTCTCGTTTGACGATGAATCGATCCAGAGTATCATGTCCCTGCAGGAATCGCTCCACTGGGCGGTAGGCAGGGGCCGGTCCAAGGTTGCCATAGGCATCCATGACATGGACACGGTAAAACCACCATTCCACTATATTGCTTCGCGCAGGAGCCGGGGTTTCATCCCGCTCGACTTTTCCGAGAAGATGACGATGGACGAGATCCTCGAGAAGCACCCCAAGGGGAGGGACTATGCGAAGATTGTCAAAGACTTCCCGCTTTTCCCGCTGATCGTGGACGACGACGACCATGTCCTCTCGTTCCCGCCGATCATCAACGGCGAGCGGACCCGGGTTACCATCGATACGAAGAACATCCTTCTCGACACCACCGGCACCGATCCGCGGGCAGTCAGTGTTGCGGTCAACATCATCTGCACGGCCATGGCAGAAGCCGGAGCGAGCATCGAGAGCGTGGAGATCGGGGGAATCCAGACCCCGACGCTCGCTCCCTCGGAGCGTGTCCTCAGTGTTTCGGAGTGCTCCCGGATTCTCGGTGTCAGCTTAACACCCGCGTCTATGGCGGGATACCTCCAGCGGATGCGTTTCGGAGCTGAACCATCAGGACCTGAAAAGGTCCGGGTGCAGGTGCCCTGCTACCGGGCCGATATCATGCATGACTGGGACATCTTTGAGGATGTAGCTATTGCCTACGGGTATGACAAACTTGAAAGTCAGCCTCCAAAGACATACACGGTAGGAAAACCCCATCCCGTCCAGGTTAATGCAGCTCTTGCCCGTGAAGCCTTCACGGGTCTTGGCTACCTTGAAGTGATGCCGTTCACGTTAACAAACGAGGACGTGCTGTACACACGGATGCAGCGGGAGGAGACAAAAGGCGTCCTCCGCGTGATGCACCCGATCAGCATCGAGAACACGGTTGTCAGGACCGAGCTCCTGCCGCTGCTCCTTGAATTTCTTACCCTGAACCGGCACCGCGAGCTCCCCCAAAACCTCTTCTCGGTCGGGGATGTTGTGCTGGACTGCCACACCCACCAGCAGGCAGCAGGTGTCAGCACTCACCCGGATGCAGATTTCTCGGAAGCCTATGCATCGGCCGACGCGGTGCTCCACGAACTGTCCATTGATTATCTGGTAAAAGAATCCGCTGATCCGGCCTTCATAGACGGGCGCCGTGGCGATATCATTGTTGCCGGGAAAAAAGTGGGTGTCTTTGGCGAGATCCACCCCGCAGTGCTGAACGCGTTTGAACTCGAACACCCCGTTGCAGCCTTCGAGTTTGATCTCAGAGCCGTACCGGGATATCCCGCGCTCTGAGATACTCCTTCACTTCTTTTACCGTGAACTCCCCGTAGTGGAAGACGCTTGCCGCAAGGCAGGCATCGGCTTTTCCTCTGGTGAATCCATCGTAGAAATGCTCAAGCGTCCCCACCCCGCCACTCGCGATTACCGGGATGCCCGCAGCATCGGATATGGCGGAGGTGATTGCGATATCAAAACCGTTCTTGGTGCCGTCGGTCTCCATGCTTGTCAGGAGGATCTCGCCGGCACCCCGCTCCTCGGCCTCTTTTGCCCAGGCCACCGCATCGATCCCGGTCGGCTTGCTCCCGCCATAGATAACCACCTCGTACCAGCATTTCCTTCCGTCTTCGAGCCAGACCGGGATCGCCTTCTCATTCAAGGTGAAATTACGCCTGACATCCATCGCGCAGACCATGCACTGGGTGCCAAATGCCTCGGCGCCGCGGGTGATAAGGGTCGGGTCATGCACAGCGCTCGTGTTGAGGCTCACCTTGTCCGCTCCGGCCCGGAGGATCTGCTGGATATCGTCCAGGGACTTAAGCCCCCCTCCGACAGTCAGCGGGAGGAAGAGCTGGTCTGCAGCGCGCTTGATGAGCTCGATGATGATTCCCCGTTTTTCTTTCGATGCCGTAATGTCGAGAAAAACCACCTCATCTGCGCCCTGCTCATTGTACCGCTCGGCAAGTTCCACCGGGTCCCCTGCATCGCGGAGCCCGAGAAAATTGGTCCCCTTCACCACCCGTCCGTCCTTGAGATCAAGGCAGGGGATGATCCGTCGCGTCAGCACCATTGAATACAGGGTAAGGTTTGCAAACCTATCTATATTGCGGGACAGCCGCTTTATCACGGAGTTTTTATGTAACTTGGCACCCCTATTCATAGGGTAGTCAGTATCCGGGCGGGCTGGTATCACCGGCTCTCCCTTGCCGAGGAAGTTCATGAATTCAGGAAAGCTGAAGATCGAATGGGCGGCCCAGTACATGCCGGTGCTCGCCGCCATAAAAAAACAGTTTGTCAAGGAAAAACCGTTTGCAGGGATGACGATAGGTATGGCCCTCCATGTCGAGGCCAAAACCGCAAACCTTGTCTCAACGCTTGCAGCCGGCGGGGCTGAGGTGCATATCACCGGCTGCAACCCGCTCTCAACGCAGGACGATGTTGCAGAAGCTCTTCAAGGTGTGAAAAATGTTCACTGCTATGCAAAGCGTGCCTGCTCGGTTGACGAGTACTATGCTGCAATTGACCAGGTCCTTGATGCCAAGCCGGTCATCACCATCGATGACGGGATGGACCTGATCCACTACATCCACACCAAGCGCCGCGACCTTATCAAGAAGGTCATTGGCGGCTGCGAGGAGACGACAACCGGTATCCACCGGCTCAAGGCCATGGCTGCGGAAGGAAAACTCGAGTTCCCTGTAGTTGCAGTCAACGATACTCCGATGAAGCATTTCTTTGACAATGTCCACGGAACAGGAGAGAGCGTTCTCTCCTCGATCATGATCACCACAAACACCCTCATTGCCGGGAAATATTTCGTGGTTGCCGGGTATGGTTACTGCGGCCGTGGCCTTGCAAGGAAGGCTCACGGGCTTGGTGCCAAGGTTATCGTCACTGAGATCGATCCGCGCAGGGCGCTTGAAGCCCATATGGACGGGTTCATGGTCATGACCATGGATGATGCAGCAGAAATCGGCGATATCTTCGTCACCACGACCGGCAACTTTGCGGTTATCGCCAAGAAGCATTTTACGAAGCTGAAAGACGGTGCCATTCTTGCAAATGCCGGTCATTTCAATGTCGAGATCGATATCGATTACCTTCGTAAAAATGCAACCCGGATCATCCAGCGGGATGGCATCGAGTCATTCGTTCTCGGGAAAAAGGCTGTCCATGTTCTTGCCGAAGGCCGGCTGGTCAACCTTGCCACTCCCAAGGGCATGGGTCATCCCATAGAGGTCATGGACCTGAGTTTTGCCCTGCAGGCGCTCTGCACACTTCACATTGCAAAGAACGGAAAGAAGATGAAGGGCGGCGTATATGATGTGCCAAACGAGATCGATGAGCAGGTTGCAAACCTCAAGCTCAGCTCGCTTGGGCTCTCGATTGATTCGCTCAGTAAAGAGCAGAAGAAATACAGCTGCAGCTGGGATATCGGGACGTAGGAATCCTGATCGGTTCTTTTTTTGTATTTTTTTTGGTTCTGAACAATTCTCTCTGATTTATTTACCCTTCTCTTGCAGCGTACAGGTACTCCTGCGCGTACCCGCAGTACTCTCCGAAATGCTCCCTTGCAAACCGGCGGATGGTTTCATATTCGCGGTTCGAAAGCGGCGCTCCGGTGGCGAGATCCGGAAGATAGTGCTGCTGCAGGATCCTGCGGATCCAGACATCGACCGGAAAGGCCTCGTACTTCTGGAACGCGAAGAGGAGGATGCAGTCGGCGGCTTTCGGGCCCACGCCGTGGAGCATCATGAGTTCTTTTCGTGCATCTTCATAGGGAAGACCCCGTATCCGCTCTTCCCATTCCTTCTCGTCCGTGACCTGGCATGAGGTGCCAAAGACATACGGGTGCCGGTACCCCAGCCTGCATTCGGTGAGCCTCTCGTGCCCCCCGCTGGAGATAAAGGCCGGTTCCGGGAAGGTGTAATACATTCTTCCTTCAAAGGGTACGGGCGTGCCGATTTTTCCTGCGATGGCAGCAATTCTTCGTCGTATTGTGGGGATGTTGGAGTTTGTTGAACAGATATACGATATAGTGCATTCCCATGGAGGCTGGCGCACGAGCCGGAGGCCCGGGTTTTTCTGGATTGACTCATGGATGACCGGGTCATGGTCAATGGATGCATGGATAGCACCGAGGTCCTGGTCGAGGGAGAAATAGTGCCGGATAAAGGATGCCGATGCACCGGTAAAGGTGAGTTTTTGTCCTTGCTGCCGGATTTTTATCACCCTTTTTCCGACAACTCCGTACCACCATCCGTCTTCTGTGCGGTCCCAGCGGAAGACCTGCCCGCAGGATAAGGTTGCATCAATACTGAACGGTTCATCCGGCTGAAGGGAAATAGATGGCATGGCGTTCCTGTAATGACCGGTTTGTCTTCCAATCATATCATGCTGCGTCAGGAGGCAGTCTGCTATTTGCAGGATCCGGCCGGGCATATCCATTCATGTATTGATCGGGCCGGGTGACCGGATCAGAACAAATAGTCTTTTAATATATAAATCGAAAGTTCTTCTTATGGAACTGACTAAAACCCTCAAGGACTTTATCGAAGAAGGAGCAGACTGGGAGCGCAAACATACCTCAGTGAAAGGAGTTTCCCTCATTCGTCTGCCGGCCACCAAGAACCGGGCAGCCTCACTTGCCATAGATATCAACCCGGTTGGTGAAAACGGCCTGCCTATGAAGAAGAAAGGGATCATGATCATGAACGCTGCCGAGCTTGCGGCGTTCCGGGCAACCTTCAACAATGAAAAAGTGGACAGCCTGATCGCCGCTCTCGAAGAAGTTCTCCCCGAGCGCAAGACTGCCGGAAAACCGGCAAAGGCTGATGTCCTCCAGATATAAGTCCCTGCATCTCTGACAAACAGATTTCCGGAGGGATACGTATCAGGAAATGGATCGTAACAGGCTTGATAGTACTTCTGGCTGTACTAGTATGTTCCGGGTGCCTTGGCGTGAAGACACCTCCGGTAACACCGTCCGCAGCTCCGGCGGTGCTTGTCGATTACCAGCGCACCGGTGGAATCGCCGGGTTTGACGACCGCATGGTGCTTTTTGATAACGGGGAGGGGGTAGTTTCCAGTAAGACCCGGAATACCGTGATTGCACTGAACCAGAGCGATCTCGATCATATTTCCGCCGTGTTTAAAGAAGCCCAGTTCTCGATGCTTGAGGGGAATTATACTTCCCGCCGTGGAGGTACTGATTTTATTCAGTACCGCATCAGTTATCATGGAAAAACGGTCAAGTCCGAGGATTCGGCAACACCCCCCTCATTACAGCTGGTTATCGATGAAATGAACCTGGTCATGAGCCGGGGATACAATGCCGAACCGGTAAATCTCCCCCTGACCCTTGTTCACTCCTGATTTTTCTAAAAGATTCCTCGAAGGAATGAACATCGTTTTTTTATGTCGACACTTTCACCGGTCACTTCGGTTCGGGAAACCCTGCAGTTGTCTGTATCTTTAAGACGCGGGCGGATCCTGGCGTGGTGAAGATCGCGATGCAGGTTGTTCGTACCTGGAAAGGATCGTTGCTGCAATAAAAAAAAGGAAATCTTATTTTTCGTACATACACGACTGGATATCGTGGCCAAGTTTGCCGATTGCATCTGCCCGGCACCGCTGGCAGTGGCGCATCTGCTTCACGTATTTGCTGCATTCGTCCTGCATCTTCTTTTTCATTTCAGGAGTGGGCGGGGTGATACCGGCAAACTTGTACTGGGCGATGAGGGGGATGAGGTTGAAATTGTACACCCCCATCTCACCAACTTTCTTGGCAATGGCGGGTATGTGGTCTTCATTGATACCCGGGATATAGACGGTATTGATCTTGACAAACATCTTCCGCTTCACGGCCTCTTCAATTCCCTTCAGCTGCTGGGAGAGGAGGAGTTTTGCCCCTTCGAGGCCGGTATAGCGCTTACCCTGGTAATCCACGTGCTGGTATATCTTTGCCCCGATCTCGGGGTCAATGGCGTTGAGGGTGACGGTGATGTTCCCGACATCATATTTCTGCAGGAGATCAATCTTGTCCGGCAGGAGGAGACCGTTGGTGCTGATACACTTGATGACATTCGGGTACTCTTTGTGAAGCCGCTTTAAGGTCTCAAATGTTTCCTCGTTTGCCAGGGGATCGCCCGGCCCGGCAATACCTACGACCTTGATATAATTGTACTTCTCCACTACTTTTTTGACAAGATCCATGGATTCGTCAGGATTGAGAACCTTCGTTGTTACACCAGGCCGGCTCTCGTTCACGCAATCGAAATCCCGGATACAGTAATTGCACTGGATATTGCATTTGGGGGCAACCGGGACATGACACCTTCCAAATCCATGACACGCTTTCTCGGAAAAACAGGGGTGCTCCTGGATTTTGCGCATCTGCGCCGGGTCCCACTGGACTTTCTTCCCGTTGACGTCTGCGATCCTCACTTCATCAGCCATATTCAACACTACCGGATGCGTTGTGCAGCTATAAATACCGTACAATTGTGATAGGCGCCTGCCCGCGAAAGAGTAATGGGTGAAAAATTCCCAGCTCCGCTAAGACAACTGTATATGGTTTACCGGAATATCCTATTGCTATATCATGAAAAAGTCCGAGAAAGTTAAGGGAAAGGAAGCGGTTGCTGCAAGAAAGAAGCGGACCCGGTTGTACGCAGGTATTGCTGTCGCGGTTGTCCTCGTGGCAGCAGTAAGTGTTGCGGGTTTTTTCCTGTTTAATTCGACCGGTGCCCGGCCGGGGGATACCGTATCGGTGTATTATACGGGAACTCTCGATGACGGGACGGTCTTTTACTCAAATCTGAACAGTTCCCCTCTCATGTTCACGATGGGTGACGTGAACCTTATTTACGGATTTCAGGAAGCAATAACCGGTATGACCCCCGGCATGACAAAGACCGTCAGGATCCCCTTCGATAAAGCATACGGTGCCTACCAGCCGGCCCTTGTCCATATCGTGAACCGCTCATCGCTCCCGGCCGGTATGGACCCGGTTGCCGGGGAACATTATACTATCCGGAGGATAACGGACGGGGCAAATGCCTATGTCAGGATCATCAATGTCACACCCTCTGCCATTGCCTGGGATGAGAATCATGATCTGGCAGGAAAAGATCTTACCTATACCATAACGGTAACCGCTGTTGAAAAGAAATAATACTTTTTTTACCGGTGACAAAAAGGATGGGCCCGGCCGGATTCGAACCGGCGACCTCCGCCGTGTAAGGGCGACGTCATAACCGACTAGACCACGAGCCCGATAACCTACTAATGTCGTTCTGGAGATTAATTAACATTGTTGATATTCCTTAGGGAATCCTGGTGAATTGAGGAATCTCCCCATTTGAAATGAGACAAAAAAAAGGATGTTATTCTTTCTTTGGCGGGAGCTTGATATCGATCCCGTATTTTTCCGCGTTCCTGTCCGCGATCGCCTGGATGGCTGCGATCTCGGCATCCTGCCGTTTCGGCTTGAAGAGGTGGCGGAACCGTTTCTGGGTCTTGAGGTACTCCTCAACAGGCTTCCGCACGACTTTTTTCGCTTTTGTTACCTTGCCATCGACCATCTCGAAGTTCACCCAGAGGCCGGTCTCGATGGCGAGCTTGGCAATGGCGATCGTCTGGTCGCCCTCGAATCCCCAGCCGGTACAACAGGGGACATGCACCTGCACATAACATGGGCCGGGAGTGTTGATGGCCTTCTCTACCTTCTGGATGAGGTCTGCCGGGTACGCGACAGATGCGGTGGCGATATAGGGTGCACCATGAGCCGCGAGGATGGCTGGCATATCTTTTTTGGGTCTCTTGTTCCCAAACGAGCATTTGCCTGCCGGGCTGGTGGTAGTGCTTGCATCGTACGGTGTTGCACCGGACCGCTGGATACCAGTATTCATGTAGGCCTCGTTGTCGTAGCAGAAATAGGCGAAGTCGTGGCCCCGCTCGAAGGCGCCCGAGAGGCAGATCATGCCGATATCGAATGTGGCGCCGTCCCCGCCCATAACTACAACCTTCTCGGTTCGCCCCTGCTTTTTCAGCGCAGCTTCAACTCCCGAAGCAACCGCTGATGCGTTTTCGAACAGGGAGTGGATCCAAGGTACTTTCCACGCGGTCTCCGGATAGGGCGTCGAAAAGACCTCCATGCAACCTGTTGCCGCAACCACAATCGTGTTGGTCCCGGCAGCTTTTGTGACTATGCGTGCTGCAAGTGCCTCGCCGCACCCCCCGCAGGCCCGGTGCCCGCAGTCGAACAGCTCGCAGGTATTTTTTGTATCTGCCATTTCAGATCAACTCCTTCCTCAGCCCATAGAACTGATCGCCTGCCCCTTTCTCCGAGAGCGCTACGATCTCTTTGATATCCTTCTTGCGGATGTCCCTGCCCCCAAGACCAAGGACATATCCTTTCACTGGCGTATCGGAGCCGTACATCGCGTCCCGCACTTCGATAGCGGCGGCCCCCCCTTTTGCACCAAGGGAGATGTTCTTGTCCAGGACAGCAATCCGCTTTACATGTGCAAGTGCCTTTGCGATCTCTTCTGACGGGAACGGGCGGAAGACCCGGATTTTCAAAAGGCCGACTTTCTTTCCGTCTGCACGCATCTCGTCGATGGCATCCTTGACCGTACCACAGATGGAACCCATGGCAACAATCGCGGTCTCTGCATCATCAAGCTGGTAGCCTTCGATAAGTGAGCTGTAGTCCCTGCCGAACATTGCCCCGAACTCTTTTCCGTATTTTGCGATCGCTTCTTTTGCCCGCTTCTGGGCCTGGTCCATCTCGTACCGGAATTCGAGGTAATAATCGGGGGTTGCATACATGCCGAAACTGATGGGATCCTTTGCATCCAGGCGCTCTGCCGGGGCGAATTTCGGGAGATAGGAATCCACCTGTTCCTGCGAGAGTACGTCCACGGGTTCGTACGTGTGGGAGAGGATGAATCCGTCGAAGCAGACAAAGGCCGGGAGCTGGACCGTGGGATCTTCTGCCACCTTGTATGCAAGGAAGTGGAGATCGGTTGCCTCCTGGTTATCCTCGGCATAGAACTGGAGCCATCCCGCATCCCGCAGGGAGATTGAGTCCTGCATGTCGTTCCAGATCGAGAGGGGTGCTCCCATTGCCCTGTTGGCAATCGACATAATGATGGGAAGACGCATGCCGGCAGCATTGAAGACAACCTCCGCCATCAGCATGAGGCCCTGTGAAGTTGTTGCGGAGTAAGTCCGTGAGCCGGTTGCGCTTGCACCGACGCAGGCAGAGAGCGCCGAGAGCTCATTCTCGACCGTGATGTATTCTGCATCGAGCGTGCCGTTTGCAACAAAATCGGCCAGGGCTTCAACGATATGGGTCTGGGGCGTGATCGGGTAGGCTGAAACCACCTGTGGCCTGCAGAGACGGACCGCTTCGGCAACTGCGTGCGATCCTTCGGTAATTTCCATCATTTACTTCTCCTCCTGTATCATCGCTATTGCTTTCTTCGGACATTCGGTTGCGCATATCCCGCATCCCTTGCAGTATGCATAATCCGGGTCGAAAAATCCTTCTGCATCCTCGTGGATACATCCTTCAGGACAAAGCGTCCTGCACATCCCGCACTTTGAACACTTCTCGTGATCGAAGGCCGGCTTGAATACTCTCCAGGAACCGGTCTTGTTATCCCGGGACTTGCCAGGCCGTGCCCGGCATCCTGTGGCAAGTGCCATTATGCAGCCCCCCTGACGGTATCGAATGCGGTCTTTGCTGCGGCAATATTCTTGGTTGCCAGATCGCCGGGGAACCGGTGCCTGAGTGCATTTTCGAGTGCCGTGAACTGGATCTCTCCCGAAGCTGCCGCAAACGCTCCCATCAGCGAGGTATTGGTGATCGGGAGCCCGATTGCCTTGAGAGCAATCGAAGTGGCATCGATGGTGATAAGTTTAACACCCTCCGGAATCTTATAGTCCGGTGTCTTCTCGGTGTTGACGATCACAATACCTCCCTTCTTTACTCCCATGAACACGTTGACATCCTTGATCAGGGTGCTGTCCTGGACAATGATGTAATCCGGCTCGTACACCTGGCTGCGGAGCCGTATCTTCTTGTTGTCAAACCGGACAAATGCCTGAACCGGTGCCCCGCGCCGCTCAACGCCAAACGCAGGAAATGCCTGGGCAAAGACGCCGCCTTCAAAGGCAGCGACAGCAATTAATTCGGCAGCAGTGACTGACCCCTGGCCACCCCTGCCGTGGATGCGTAGCTCTCTCAAGGAAAATCCCCAATAATCTTACATGATAAATCAATATAAATCTAGAGATCCGCTGCGATCCCGAGGATCTCTTTTTTTCCCAAAAAAACATCGCGGGCAATCCGTACAAGCCCCCGTGAAGCGCACCATTCATCGTATACAGTGAGTTCGCAGCCGAGGAGCGCTTTCACTTCCGGCGCGATAATGGGCGCGAGGCTTCCGGCCAGCGCCACCTTTGCGTCTCTGTTGAGTAACCGGAGGGAAGCGCATTCCATGGCAGCAAACAGTGCCACGGCACGCATCCGCTCGTTCTCCGGCAGCGAGAAGTTGACACCGGCATGCTGGAATGCTTCATTCGCAGTCAACTCCCCGGCGTCCACTTTTCGGATCGCGTCCACATCAAGCGCCCCGTGGAGGCTGCCGGGCGCAAAGATACAGGCATCGAATGCTCCGATGAGCCTGCCCCGGGAAACAAGAAGTGAAACGGTGTTCGAACTGACATCCGAGACAATCACGTCATCTCCCAGTGCGTGGCAGACCTCGTACGCAATGCCGATCTTCTCCGGACTTGTCTGGTGGGAATAGACCTTGAACCGTGGATCGGTCGGGGATCCCCGGTGGAGGCCGGGGATCACGATTGCAGGGATCCCGCTCGCCTCGACTTCATCGTAGACCCGTGTCCCCCCGCCGATATGTTTGCCTGCCCCTTCGCGGCTGACAAGGCCGCGGTTTTTGAGTTTTCCGATACGGGTGATCTTCGAGAAGTTATCTCCCATGGAATAACAGACTGCAATGCCTTCAATCTCATCAACAGGACAGATGCGGGCAAGATCAGCAATACGGAACTCTTTTGCGGCTTCCCGCGAGATCTTGAATTCGCCTTTATCCCCGGCAAACCTCATGGCGGAAGTGCCGTGATCGATCCCGATGAACATAGCAGTAATCCTATAGCATGGATGACATATTAGGTATTGATGTTTGATGTGGTGACAGGCGGTGCCGGGTTCATCGGCTCGCATCTGGTTGACACCCTCGTGGCCCAGGGCAACGAGGTTCTCGTGATTGATTCCCTTGTTGCCGGGCGAAAGGAAACCATAGCGCGGCATATTGATTCCTGCAAAGTCCGGTTCCTGCAGCAGGACCTGCTGGAAAGCGGGTGGCAGGACGCGATTGAGGGTGCAGACCGGCTCTTCCATCTTGCGGCAGATCCCGATGTGCGGCAGAGCGCGATCAATCCTGACCCCACGATGCAGAATAATATTATGGCAACGTATCGTGTGCTTGAGGCAATGCGCATGCACGACGTTCCCGAGATCGTCTTTACCTCTACTTCAACGGTTTACGGGGATGCCACCGTAATCCCGACACCTGAAAATTACACTCCTCTTGAACCTATCTCGGTCTATGGTGCAAGCAAGCTTGCCTGCGAATCTTTGATTTCGGCATACTGCCACTCGTTTGGCATGAAATCCTGGAACTTCCGCTTTGCCAATATTGTCGGGGAACGGAGCGGTCACGGGGTTATCACGGATTTTATCCGGAAACTCCGCGCAAATCCGGCCGAGCTTGAGATCCTTGGTGATGGAAAACAGACCAAGTCCTACCTGGAGATTCACGAATGTATCGCTGCCATACTCTATGCCACCGGGAAAGCCCGCGGTACCGTGAATACCTTCAATATCGGATCCGAGGACTGGATCGACGTGAAGACCATTGCCGAGATTGTTATCGAAGAGATGCACCTCTCCGGGACAAAATTGCGGTTTACCGGGGGAGAACGGGGCTGGGTAGGCGATGTTCCCCGGATGCAGCTCTCGATCGAACGGCTCAAGAATCTCCGCTGGAAACCGCAGCTGGGCTCAAAAGAGAGTATCCGGATCGCAGTCAGGGATCTCCTTGCAACCTCCTGAGGAAACCATGAAGCATATCGTTGTTCTTGGCGACGGCATGGCGGATGAGCCGCTTGAGGAACTTGGTGGCAGGACTCCGCTCGAATCTGCAAAAACCCCGAATATGGACCGGATGGCTGCTGAAGGTATCTGCGGAATGCTCAGGACCATTCCTGACGGCTTTGAGGCTGGCAGTGATATTGCCAACATGGCAGTCCTCGGTTATGCCCCGGAGAATTACTATACCGGCCGGGGCCCTCTTGAAGCCCTGAGCATGGGAGTAAATCTTGCCCCGGATGATGTGGCGTACCGCTGTAATCTCGTGACGATTGCCGAGAACACCATGGCGGATTTCTCGGCAGGACATATCTCCAGTGCAGAAGGAAAGGAACTCCTGGACTCGCTCCAGCAGGAACTTCCTGACGTTATGGTACGGGCCGGGGTCAGTTACCGCAACCTGCTCGTGGTTCATGGCGGGAAGGGTGCAAGTACAACCCCCCCGCATGATATCGTTGGGCATGGCATTGCCCCATTCCTCCCCAAGGGTGGCGATGCCGAACTCCTCCACCAGTGCATGGAAAAGAGCCGGAAGGTTTTTGACCAGCATCCGGTGAACCTGGCCAGAGTACAGAGCGGGAAACGCCCGGCAACCAGGATCTGGCCATGGAGCGGGGGGCACAAACCGGCGTTCCCATCATTTGAGAAAAAATACAAAAAAAAAGGAGGAATAATCTCTGCGGTGGATCTCCTGAACGGGATTGGACGCTGTGCGGGAATGGAAGTGATTACCGTCCCGGGTGCAACCGGTTATCTGGACACCGATTACGAAGCCAAAGCGAGGTATGCCCTTGATGCGATCCGGCACCTTGATTTCGTTTACCTCCATATCGAGGCCCCGGATGAGGCCGGGCACCTGGGAAGTATCGAGGAAAAAGTGCGGGCTATCGAGCGGGTGGATGACGTTGTCGGGATGATTCTCGAAGGGTTCGATGGAGTGGTTGCGGTACTGCCGGACCATCCTACGCCGATCCGGATTAAAACCCATTCCCGCGATCCGGTTCCCTTTGTAATCCACGGAAAAGGAACAGACGGGAAAACCCGGGCCTATTCTGAGAAGGATGCCCGGCTTGGTAGTGCCGGAACGAAAAACGCTACGGATTTCCTGGATTATCTCTTCTCGTAACCCGGTGGAGAAAGTGCGGCATCAGACCCCTGCGTCATCACCATTTCAGTGGGGGTAACTTTCATCATCTGCCGGGAAATCCCTGCACTAATTTTGCGTTTTGAAGGTAAAATTATTGTTGCAATCCATCATGGTTCCGAGACATTTCCTGCCGGAACTCAATCAGGTTTTTTGAACCGGTAGGCACCCTCCGGCACGGTAATCTCGAACCGGGCGCCTTTTCCGGGTTCTCCCGTCTCCTTGATTGTAATTCCCGTGATCGAAAGGATCTCCCGGATTAAAAACAACCCGTAACCCGTATTTTTCCCATACCCGCGGCTGAAGATAATCTCTTTTTTATCTGGCAGGACTCCCGATCCATCATCTTCGAAGACGATCAAAAGCCTGTTGTCTGACTCGTGAGTGGAGAGACTGATCTTTGTTACAGCCTCCCCGCCATGGCGCAGAGCATTGTCAACAAGGTTGAAAAACATTTTTTTCAGCAGGGGATCGGCAATTATCTCTAAATCCTGGGGTATCCCGACATTCATTTCAACCCCTTCAAGATCGAGTTCTTTCAATGCAGCCTGAACAGATTTCCCGACATTCTGCCACACCGGGGGATTAGCCCCGAGATTTTCATAATCCTTTGTGAAGTCAATCTGGTGTTCAATATTTTCTGTGATGCACTGCGCCTTCTCGAATATTTCTGCAAGTTGGCCGGGATCATCCAGAGAACTCTCACCGAGTACCAGGTATGTCTTGAGTGCCATGAGATGGTTGCGGATATCATGCCTGGTGATACTTAAGAGAAGGTTGAGCTGGCGGTTTGCTTTCTGCAGAGCATCCCGCATCTGTTTTCGTATGGTGATATCCCGTCCCACGAACTGGTATTCCTGCACTTTTCCATCCTGATCAAATATCCCCCGTATTGTCCAGGAAATGGAAAATTCCAATCCTTCATATCTGAAGTCCTGCTCGCCGGAACGGATTGGAGATTGCGGCGTCAGTATTGTTAAAAACTTATCAAATGTATCTTTTGAAATCTGTGGCAGGAACGAATCATATATCGAAACGAGGGGCGATACATTCCTGAAATTTTTCACGTAAATATCGAACGAGGGATTCGTGAACGTAAGGGTGCCATCCTGGAGGAACCTGCAGATCATTTCGGTCTGATCCTCGACAATACTCTTGTACCGCACCTGCAACAGTTCTGTCTGGTCGAGCATCTGGTTGATAGCGCGGGATAACTGGGTTAATTCATCATTTCCCTTTAATTCGGTAATCCGTTTCTTTTCTTTCCTTAATCCAACCTTCTGGACATCATTTGTGATTGTGCTCACCCGTGAAAGAACCAGCTGGTCGATGATAAGTAAGATTGATATCCCGAATATCAATACGGCAAGGAAAAATACGAGCAGGAATGAAGACAGGGCTGAGAGACCACTCTGGTACATTACGCGTGGCCGCGATATCTCGATAACGTACTCTGCCGGGGTTATATTGAGTTCATTTAAGGCAATATACCCGCTGATGGTATCCTGACTATCCTTCTGGATAACAATCGTGTTATCCTTCCTGAGATGGTCCTGGATAGACTGGATCTGCTGGCTCCCCGTCACGGTGATAGGGTCAATGAACCGGACCGATACACCGGTTGCTTTGGATATTCCTTGAACACGGTTCTCATTCAGGTTCCGCCCCATGATCATGACTCCCGCAGACGGGCCGCTCCAATCACTTTTCAATACCGGCTGAGCAGCAACCGCAATGGGCTGCCCGTCAACAAAGAACAGGCCGAGTACCTTGGGTTTCGCCTCCGGATAGGTAAAATTAAAGAGCGGATAATCCCGCGTTATCGTGCTTAAGAATAACGGGGAGACCTGTTCAAACTCATTGGTCGTTTTGTTATATGCCCGGGCATATACAAGACCTTCTGAACGATTATAGACAAGCAGGTACGTCAGATCCAGTGTTGAAAAGGTGTCTTTCTGAAGATTGTCTTGAATATATTCAGGGTTTTTCCCCAGGGCAAAAGTATAGGTCTCATCCCATGGTGCCCAGTCACTCAACCGGGAATCCAGATCTGCCAGTTCGGCATCGAGAGCATACCCAACCCGCTGGAGATCCTCATTCACTTCAGTGATCTCAATATCCTCATAACTTTTTTTCAGGAAATACGATGAATACCCTATAAAGAAGGAAAGAGTTACTAAAAGACCAATAATGAAAATTACAACCGTTTTTGTCCTGAGATCCATCGCTATTATAAAAATGGGCTGGTTTCAGAAATAACTTGCCCAATGATTTTTCGATGAATATTCTATTTACACCATGATTTTCGTTTTCTTTTAGACTTCCCTTGAAGTGGTATCTATCATACAAATCATGATTCCCTGATTAGACATAATGGCAGGGACGTGTATTATCTGCCGCGCTTCGTCTTCTGTTCCGTTTGACCGACAATATAGATTTGTCTGGCCATATGTGTGCGTGAAAAACCCGGCGGGACGGATATCCACACTGGATGTAAAGGGTCATTGGGGAATGAGCTGGCGAAGGGGTGATTTGTTCCGATCATCATGGGAACCAACGCGGAACCTGAACTCCTGGCTTTACGGGAATTGCAGAACCACTCACTTTTTTGCATATTTTCTGTTCGTTTTTAAGGGCCACCCTCCCTTATTTTGATCTCGCACGAATTTCCCTGCCTCTGCAGGGGGGGTCAGCGGGTGACCCCCCCGCTATTAAAATTTAAAACCGGTTGAACCCCCCGGCATGGCAAGGGGGTGGTATGCCGGCAACCCCCCTCCCTATTCGTACCCGGAGGGGGTCCCCACTCAATTTCGGGTCGCTGGCTGGTTGATGAGTCAACTCCTGAAGCCTGCCGGAAAATCGCCTTACGGATTCGCGTAGGAAAGACCCCTTCTCACAATTGGGTCGGGGGGTCAGCGGGGAACCCCCCATCCAATAAAATTTAAAACCGGTTGGACCCCCCCGGCATGGTAAGGGGTGGTATGCCGGTAACCCCCCTCAGGAATATCAGAAAACCGGACTGGTGTTTTTACCACACAATAAAAAATCCAATGAAGTTATTACCAATCACAAGACAGGTGTACTGAGATGAAGAAGAACCTGCTGATGTGGGATGAGACCCTCTTCCGCGACCCCGAGGTCCTTGAGATCGATTACCTGCCCGAGCAGTTCGAGTTCCGCGACAGCCAGATGCGGGAACTGGCATTCCAGATCCGGCCCGGGCTTCGCGGCGGCCGGCCGCTCAATACGGTCTGCAAGGGACTGCCCGGCACGGGCAAGACCACGAGCATCAAGAAACTCTTCCATGAGATCGAGGAGACAACAAAAAAACTCGTGCCGGTGTACATCAACTGCCAGATAGACAATACCAAATTTGCGATAATCTCCCAGATCTACCGGAAACTCGTCGGGCACCTTCCCCCCTCTTCAGGAACCTCCTTCAAGCAGGTCTTCGACGCGGTAGCCCGCATCCTTGTCAAGGATGAGATTGTCCTGCTCGTTGCCCTCGACGATGCCAACTATCTCCTCTACGAGAACGAGATCAACAAGGTTCTCTATACCCTGCTCCGCTCGCATGAGACGTACGAGGGAACGCGGATTGGTGTAATCGTCATCATCAGCGACATGGATGTCGACCTCTCCCGCGCCGTGGATGCCCGGGTTGCTTCGGTCTTCCGGCCAACCGAGATATATTTCCCCCCTTACGCGGATGCTGAAGTGCGCGAGATCATGAAAGCCCGCGTTATGCAGGGACTCTACACCAGCGTCCTTTCCGATACCCTTCTCGATCTTGTCGTGGAACAGACATTAAAAAGCGGCGACCTCCGGGTTGGTATCGATCTCCTCAAGCGGGCAACGCTGTCTGCGGAACGGGTCGCACGGCGGAGTATCGAGCGGGAGGATATCTGCGGGGCATACGAGATCTCGAAATACTTGCACCTGAACTATACGGTTAAGACCCTCAAAGACGAGGAACGGCAGATCCTCCGGTTCCTCGCGGAACGCAGCGCAAAGGATCACGAGATGAATGCCGGGGATGTGTACAAGGCCTTCAAGGAGTTGGTCTCCATCGGGTATACCCGGTTCTACGAGATCATCAAGAAAATGGATGCCATGCGGCTCGTCAACCTGCAGTACCGGGAAGGAAAAGGGCGGACACGGATTATCACGCTCCGCTATGATCCGGAAAAGGTACTCGAATACCTTTCATAAAGTCCCCGCAGCATTTTGAAAAATATTATCTGTTCCCAGATCCTCTTTTATGATACAGGGGTTAGTCATAATGTTAAGTGTTAACGAACTGGCACTGGAGATTTTTGATAATCTGGCAGATTTGGCAGAGGAATTCAACTGCGCATACCATGAACTGGATAATGGCGCACGCATCGTTGACTGCGGGGTCAGTGTCCGTGGCGGCTATGCGGCCGGCAGGGCTTTTACCGAGATCTGCATGGGCGGTCTTGGAGAAGTCAACTTCCGCATGGGGCACATCAAGGACTTCCCGATGCCGTTCATCGATGTCAATACCGATTTCCCGTCAATTGCATGTCTCGGCGCACAGAAGGCAGGCTGGACTGTAAAGGTAGGGAACTACTTTGCAATGGGAAGCGGACCTGCACGGGCGCTCTCCCTGAAGCCGAAGCACACGTTCGAGGTCATCGAATACGAGGATGACTATGATTGTGCGGTTATCTGTCTTGAGAGCGATCACCTCCCCAACGCCGAAGTCATGGAGAAGATTGCAGAGGAATGCCATATCGATGTTGCCAATGTCTGCGCAGTCGTTGCACCCACATCATCCATGGTAGGCTCTATCCAGGTATCAGGCCGCTGTGTCGAGACCGCGATCTACAAACTCAACGAGCTCGGGTTTGACACAAAGAAGGTCATTGCTGCCATCGGTACCGCACCCATCCCCCCGGTCAGGGGAGCAAAACTCGCCATGGGTGTAACGAACGATGCAACCATCTACCACGGACGGATCAACCTCACGATGAAGGCGCCTGAGATCAAGGACTATCTTGAGAAGATCCCAAGCAACAAGTCCAAGGGCTACGGCAAGCCGTTCAACGACATCTTCAAGGAAGCAGGTTACGATTTCTACAAGATCGATACCGCCCTCTTCTCACCGGCAGAGGTTATCATCAACGAACTCTCCACGGGCTCGGTCTACCATGTCGGAGCAGTCAATACCGACGTGACCCTGAAGTCCTTTGGGCTTCAGTAAATTTTTTTATTTCCCGTTTTTTTCTCTGTACCTTTGGAATAACTGAGATCTGTGTGTTCCATCATTTGGATAACTGCAGGAAGTGACCCGGTCCCATTTGCCCTGCAGGAAAGCGGTATCCGATTACTTTCACAGCCTACCCCTCGCGGTAAAATACTCCCATAGCCAATATCAGATCCGGAGCTGCCACAACCATGATCGTGATTGGGATCGACCCCGGACTTGCACGACTGGGCTATGGGGTCATCGAGGCCACAAAAAACGGTCCCCGCCCGATCTGTTATGGCTGCATTGAAACTACCGGGGATACCCGGGCATCAGAACGGTTATTAAAAATCTATACCGAAATCCAGGCTCTCTTTGAGAGGTACCCTCCCTCCCATATCTCGATTGAAAAATTATTCTTTTCAAAAAACATCACTTCCGCGATGGGGGTGAGTGAAGTCAGGGGGATCGTACTCCTCGCTGCCGAACAGCGGGGGATCCCGATCACGGAATATACCCCAAACCAGGTCAAGCAGGCGATCACCGGTTCAGGACGAGCTGACAAGCGCCAGATGCAGGAGATGATCACACGTCTCCTCCATCTCGATGAGATCCCAAGGCCCGATGATGCAGCCGATGCCCTTTCGATTGCCTTATGTCATATCCATATCCTGAGGTAGTACAATGATTGCACATCTGCGGGGAGACGTTGTCCAGGCAGGAGACCGATGGGTGGTAATCGATGTCCATGGCATCGGATACCAGGTTCAGGTAACCCAGCCGGCCCTTCTGGTTCTGGCACACTCCCGGGAGAACGTGACCCTCTTCACGCATATGTCTGTCCGGGAAGACGCGGTCACGCTGTTTGGGTTCCTGCACCAGAGCGAACTGGAGATGTTCAGGATACTGATCGGGGTTACCGGGATCGGTCCCCAGACTGCCATGAACCTCCTCTCCCAGATCGGTATCGAGGAGTTTGCCATTGCGATCCTGAACGAGGACGAAAAAGCCCTGACACGGATCTCCGGGATTGGTGCCAAGAGTGCGAAACGCCTGATCCTTGAACTCCGCGATAAGATGAAGAACGTGAGCAAGGCAATGGCGGCTGGTTATGGGGGCCGTATCAGTCCTTCGGTCAACGATGCGATCAGCGCCCTTATCTCGCTTGGTTTTACCGAGAAAGATTCCCGGGATGCAGTCATGTCAGCATCTTCCATAGTGAAATCCACGAGCGTGCAGGATCTTATCAAGGCGGCACTCGTGAAACTGAAGGAACGGTAGTCCCATGTCCGAGCGTATTATTTCCCCGGATCCGATCCCGGAGGAAGGTGAAGATCTCACGATCCGGCCGGCACGCCTTGAGGAATTTGTCGGGCAGGTGCAGGTCAAGGACGGGCTGAAGATTGCAATCGAGGCCGCCCAGAAACGCACCGAACCTCTGGATCATATCCTGTTCTCAGGGCCCCCGGGTCTTGGAAAGACCACGCTCGCTCACATTATCGCCCACGAGATGGGGGTCACTATCCGGGCAACGACCGGACCGGTACTGGAGAAGCCCGGGGATATTGCGGCACTTCTCACGCCATTGAAACGCGGGGATATCCTGTTTATCGATGAAATTCACCGGATAAACCCGGTTGTTGAGGAAGTCCTCTATCCCGCAATGGAGGATTTTTTTATCGATGTGATGATCGGAGAAGGTCCGAGTGCACGGTCAATAAAACTGAACCTCGAACATTTCACGCTCATCGGGGCCACGACAAAACAGGGACTCCTTGGCGCACCGTTCCGGGACCGGTTCGGCATAATTTCCCGGCTCGACCTCTATTCCTCAGACGATCTCGTCAGGATCGTAACAAGGAGTGCATCCATCCTGAAGATCCCGATCACGCCGGACGGGGCTGAGGAGATCGCCCGGCGCAGCCGTGGCACCCCCCGGATAGTGAACCGTCTGTTACGGCGGGTGCGGGATTACGCAACGGTCAAAGGCGATGGCACCATAACCCGGGAGATCACGTCAGATGCCCTGAAGATGATGCAGATCGATGAACTCGGCCTGGATGAGCTTGACCGTCGCATCATCTCGGTTATCGCAAACGATTTCGATGGGGGACCTGTCGGGGCAAAGACCATAGCCATCTCGGTTGGGGAGGAGGTGCGGACTATCGAGGATGTATATGAGCCGTTCCTGATCCAGATCGGGTTTATCAAGCGCACCCCCCAGGGACGGATGGTTACGCCGGCCGCTAAAAAACACCTCAATAATCCGCAGAAGACGCTCCTTTAAAATATGCGGGAATTATTCTTTTTTATTCCCGCACGGGACGGATCAGGTTTTCGCTTTCTTTGTTATCCCCTTGATTCAGTATGCACAGAAAAAAATGCCTTGTCATTTCAGGGTTTTTAAAAACCCAGTCACTTCAGTAACATCAGGTACCGAATGTACCGGGTACACCTTAACAAAGACTACTTTCTGGTTCTTGTCCACGATAATATTCGCCCGTTCCGAGAACCCGTTCTCGTCACGGAAGATCCCGTATTTTTGTGCAACTGCCCCATGGGGCCAGAAGTCGCATAAGAGCCGCGTGTGAGTGATGTTTAAGCTTTTTGCCCACTCTTTCTTGCAGGGCTTTGAATCTACGCTGATACCCACCGGGATACAGTCAAGCGAGGAAAATATCTCACGGTTTGTCTCGAGCGATCTCATCTGGGCTGCACAAAATTCCGTCCATGCCAGCGGGTGGAAGGAGAGAAGCACACTCTTTCCTGCATGTTCATAGAGATCGAACGTTGTGTCGTTCTGGTCCTTGAGCGAGAAATTCCTGGCCGTATCACCCGGCTGCACCATCCCGTTACCCGTCATGGTTTACCAACACCGGTGTTCTTATCGTGGCAGGGTATTTAGTCTTTGGATTGGGGAAAATTCTGCAACAGAAAAGCGACCTTATGAGTCTGGTTTCAGGAGAGAAAGAAAAGTTATTCCCGTCTTCTCACGCTGATGACAAACGGGAGCAGGAGTACTACGCCAATTATTACCAGGAATTGCAGGAAGAGGAAAAGAAGCTCTTCCTGGCCCTTTGAATAGAACCGCAGGTCAAATGAATAGGATTTGTTCCAGCGGACGGATGTTGAATTATCGGGATACCGGGTGACATTCGCACCCGAACTGATCCCGGCCAATAGTGGGTTTCTGACATCGAACTCCCCGGGAATCGTCACGTTTACCTGGTATGGCTTGGTGAATGTTGCCTGGAGGTCGTTGTTTTTCAGGGGCGCGATATACACAATCGTATAATTCCCTCTGGCAAAGGTGATTGCCGGAACCTGGCCCCATGGCCGGCTCCAGTTGTAAGTGCATGGTGAGCAGTTTCCCGATATTGTTACGTCCCCGACCGTAACCGGCACGTTCTCCCCCATGAAACCGGTCTCGGCAAACTCGTAGCGGGAAACATCCGATATCTCTACCGAAGCCCGGTATGCAGTACCATTGGGAAAAACCTGGTACTCTGCCGAGAGCGCACCCGCAGCGGGGATTGCAGCCAGCAGAATTATAAGTGCAGTGCAGAGAGCAGCGACGGCAGGTCCGCGTTGATCTCGGTCGGGGGTTCGCATTGTTTAATCACCGTGTCCGGGTCTTTGAGCAGGTGGCCGGTTACAACGCAGACGATCTTCTCGCTCCGGTCGATCCTGCCACTTTCCACGAGTTTGCGTATACCGGCAACCGAAGCAGCCGAAGCCGGCTCAACGCCTATTCCTTCCTTGCGGGCCAGGTCCCGCTGCATCTGCAGGATCTCCTCATCGGTCACCGATTCCGCAAGTCCGCCGGTCTTTCTGATGGCTGTGAGAGCTTTTTCCGCATTTACGGGGGCTCCGATCCTGATCGCAGTTGCAATCGTCTCGGGACTCCCTTCCGGAATAACCTCCGGAAGATTCTCGCGGATTGCGCGTACGACCGGGCTCGATCCCGCTGCCTGGATCCCGGTCATCATGGGAAGCCGGTCCATAAACCCAAGTTCCTGCAGTTCAAGGAATCCTTTGTACACTGCTGATATATTCCCGGCATTGCCTACCGGGAGGACAAACCGGTCCGGGATCTCACCCAGCTGGTCAAGGGCCTCAAACCCGATGGTCTTCTGGCCTTCCAGACGGAACGGGTTGATCGAATTGAGAAGGTAGAGACCATGGGAGAGGCAGAGATCGTGGACCATCTCAAGGGCCCGGTCAAAATTGCCCCGGATCGAGATGACTTTTGCCCCGTGCATCAGTGCCTGTGCCACCTTACCGACTGCAACTTTCCCGGCCGGCAGCAGCACGACTGCGGGGATTCCGGCCTTTGCTGCATAGACTGCAAGGCTTGCGGAGGTGTTGCCGGTGCTTGCGCAGGCCACGCTCTTCTTCCCGAGCTGGAGGGCCATCGAAACCCCGACAGTCATGCCCCGGTCCTTGAACGAACCTGAAGGGTTCATTCCCTCGTGTTTTGCATAGAGGTGGGGGAGCCCCAGCTCTTCTCCAATGCGCTTGAGGTGATAGAGCGGAGTGCCGCCTTCCTGGAGGGTAACCGGTGCGATTGTCACCGGCAGCAGCTCACGGTAACGCCAGACTGATAGCGGACGGCTGTTCCACGCAGCCCTTGAAACCGGAATCTCGTCAAGCGGGTACTTCACCGCCAGGAGGTGACCGCATTTTTTACAATTATAGAGGATCTCGTCAGCGGGGTAGGTGGCACCACAGTTGACGCAAGCGAGATGATACATGGAATCTTATTGGCGGGCCAGATAGATATAGGCGTGCGGTTTTCGTAGTCAGGGTCCCAGGTTTGTTCTCCAGTAAATAGATATTATTTCAGGGTTGTGAGCGAGCGGTAGAGCACATCTCTTCGATCCCGCGATACGGGAAATGATTCACGGGCCGTCAGGACCTCAGATACCTGAAGATCCGAGAAGAGGAGTTGTTCGGCATCGTTTGCCCGAGCGATGATGACACCCTGCGGGTTGATCGTCATGGAAGAACCGGAATAGGTATCAACCGGGGTCGGGCCGGTTGTATTAACACCTATGATATACATCTGGTTTTCGGCAGCCCGTGCAGTGAGAAAGAGCTCCCAGTGCCTGGTCCGGATCGCGGGCCAAGCGGCCGGCACGAAAACTGCCTGAACGCCTTTCTGCGCATAGATTCGGAACAGCTCGGGAAAGCGGAGGTCGTAACAGATGGCAATGCCGCAGGACAGCGGGCCCAGTGGGAAAAGCCCGAGTTCAGAGCCGGGAGAGAACCCCAGATTCTCTTTTCCGGGAGAGAAAAGGTGCATCTTCGAGTAGGTTGTCAGGATTTTGCCATCATTACCGATCACCACTGCCGTGTTTTTTGGGAGGGGGAGGGCGATCTCACGGAACGATCCGATTATGGCGATTGCATTTTCCCGCGCGGACTTTTGCAGGGCAGTAACAATGAGGCCCGAAATGCTCTCGGTGTTCTTACCCGATTCAGGATTCCATCCCGTAGCAAATTGTTCCGGAAAACAGATGAGCGATGCCCCGGATTGTGCTGCATGGCGGATAAAAACCTCCGCCTTTTCCAGGGTTTTTTTTGGATCTTCAAAAACACTGGTAATCTGGGCACTGCATACCCGGATAATCACCGATTCACTTCGGGGCGGGCTCTTTTTTTGTGTCATAATAGGTGATGATCCCAGCACTCATGACAATCAGGAATGCAGTTGTCAGGAGGAGGAACGGGGCCCGTGATACACGCATTCCAAGAAGCATTGCTGCAATGATGCAGCCTGCAACGGTTATACTGCTTCCGATGAGCACCAGTCCGACGGATGTAAGATCCCAGTCTGCCATATTATCCTCCTCCACCAAGCAGGGGAAATGCGGTCCTTATACCGGTGATAACGAACTGAACAGCAATGGCAATGAGCAGCATGCCCATCAGCCGGTTAATTGCCCGGTATTCCCTCTGCCCGACTCTCTTCATGATATAATCTGAATGCCTCATCATATAATACGTGATCCCGATGGAGAGCCCGATGGACAGAAAAAGAACGACAATCGCGAGCGGGGAGATGACGATTGCCTCATTCATCATGACAATCGTTGTGGTGATTGCCCCCGGCCCGGCAATCATGGGGATAGCCAGCGGCATGATGGCAACATCATCGGTATCGCGTGATTCATATTTTTCCGTTGCCGTAAGTTTTGTCCGCGAAGTTTTAGCATAGACCATCTCCATCCCGATACCGAACAGGAGAATTCCCCCGCCAATCCGGAATGCTTCAAGACTGATTCCGAAGATCTGGAGGATCCAGGCACCCAGCACCGCGACAAGAAGCAGGATCAGCAGGGCAAAGCGGCAGGAATCCTTTGCAATGGTATCCCGGGCATTCGGTTCAAGGGATGTTGTCAGGGAGACAAAAAGAAGCGTTGCGCCCAGCGGGTTGATGATGATAATGACAGACGAGATGGCAAGCAGCGCAAAACTCAGGACATCTCCGGCCATACCGGATAGTGCGGTTTTGAAGGATATTAGAGGTTATGGTTGAAAATAAAAAAAAAGGAAAGTGATCTAGTATTCGTATAAAACGGACTCATCGATCCGTGTATACGCTGAAAGTTCACTCTGTTTGAAATGAATTGCAATCTCGCGGGCTGCGCTCTCGGGCGAATCGGATGCGTGGATCACATTCCTTCCGATATCGATACCGAAGTCGCCCCGGATCGTACCGGGTGCTGCTTCCTGCGGGTTTGTCGAGCCAATCACCCTGCGGACGATCGCGACAACATTTCTGCCTTCCCATACCATGAGGAAAACGGGTCCGCCCATGATGTACTTTTTCAGGGACGGGAAGAACGGTTTTGACAGGTGTTCCTTGTACTGGTCTGTCACCCGTGGTTCCGGCAGGACTTCAAATCGTGCAGCAACGAGTTTGAGGCCTTTTGCCTCAAATCGTGAGACGATCTCACCCACAAGACCGCGCTGAACGCCGTCGGGCTTGATCATGACGAATGTGCGGTCCATGTAAGTTTACTCCTTGCCCAGCGCTTTCCTGCCGGCACTGGTCCACTGGACCCGCCGGGGAACCCTGCCAAGTTTGTAGTTGTTCTGGCATTTGGTGGTGCAGAAGTAGAAGATCGTCCCGTCCTTGCGGACGTACATCTTGCCGGTTCCGGGCTCCAGCTGGACGCCACAGAAACTGCAGACATGCTGTTCAACCATTCTTCTCACCGCCTCGACATCTTCTTTGCTTCGCGCTCGGTCTCGAGGAGCATGATGATATCTCCTTCGCGAATCGGTCCCACCGTGTTGCGGGTGATGATCCGGCCTTTGTTGTTGCCATCGAGGATACGGCACTTGACCTGCATTGCCTCACCGTGCATGCCGGTGGAGCCTACAACCTCGATAACTTCTGCCGGCGTTGCATCGTCTGCCATGTTGAGAACCTCACGCCTTCAGCGCGGCAAGCTGCTTTGCAAGTTCGTCGATCGTCTCTTTTGCCTTGCCGGCCTTGACAACTGCTGCTGCTGCGGATCCAACATCAAGACCGCTGGCTGCACCGATATCGTTCTGCTTGTTGATGAAGATGTACGGGATTTTCTTCTCGTCACAGAGTGGTGCAAGGTGCATCACGATCTCTTCGGGTTCCACATCGGCACCAATGACCACAAGAGCTGCAATGCCGCGCTCAATGGCTTTGGTTGCTTCGTTGGATCCTTTCTTGATCTTTCCGGTGTCGCGTGCAACTTCAAGGGCTTCAAGCGCCTTGTTCTGGAGCTCCTCGGGAGCCTCTGTTTTAACGTAGCCTTTTGCCATAACTCACCTCATTCAGGAGTAGAATGCTCCTTCATTACTCATCAGTTTGCAATGATGTAGCCATATCATTACGACAGGGACGGAAATAAATGTTTGTGAACCCGGGTGACCACGAAGGATTATCCCCAGGATTCCGCTGAAGGGCCCCCAACAATTCAGGGGACAAGCCGGTAGATCTCCGTGTCTTTTGCAGAATATACCTTCTCGAGTTCAACTCCCGTGATATTCACTTTATACCGTTCGCGCTCAGAAACACCGACATACAGGAGCGTTGCATTGTATTTTTTCATCAGGGGCACGGTCTCATGCGGTTTCTCGTACATTAACCTGATGTCTGTCATCCGTGCAGAAAACCACCCGGTATCATCGCTTCTCCACATGAACTCATGAAAAGGCATACCGATAATAGCAGGGATCCCGGTGAACGAGGAAACCCGCGAATAATAGGTATAGTCCCCCCCTTCAGCTTCAACAAGGCGCTCATTTCCGGTCAGCGTCCTTAACCAGTTAACTGCTCCGGCATCGCCGGGATGGGAATTTTCAAGGTATGCAAGCCCGTCGAGAGTTCCTGTGCCATAGTTCAGGTTGAACGGGGCAACAAATGGCAGAATGAAGAGAAGACAAACTACGGTGACCGTGACGGTTGCAGTTGTGCGGGGTGCAATTACCGGCACCTTTCGGGATTCATCAAGCCACCTCCCGGCAAGGGTAACCGCTCCCATCCCGAGCATGAGCCATGCAGGAAGGTAACACTTGAAGACGGTGTTCATCCGGAAGTAAGTCTCTCCCATGTTATCCTTGAGATAAAACAGCTCACAGAATACGAGGATGGCAAGTCCCAGCATAGAGAGGATCTCCGGGGATTCCCAAGGTCTCCTCGCGATCAGGTAGATGAGCGGAATCATCGCGATCCCTGCAGCAGTATACCCCAGTGCCAAAAACGGGAGAATGACAAGGAGCAGATACGGGCGCCGGATAATATCACGGTACAGGAAAGCGATCACAATCGCGATAAAAAACCCGTTCACGAGCAGGAACTCAGCCGGGACTGACGGGGTCTGCACAACAGCGATCGCACCGGTATGTGTCTGCAACTGGAGATAGAATGGCAGATAACAGATGATGGCAAGCACAGGTACTGCACAGATATACCAGAGTGCCTTTTGTCCTGACAGGGAAGCCCGGTTCCTCCAGAGGATCAGTGCGATGAAAAGCAGCGTGATCGGGGCATAGATCAGGACATCCCAGGTATTGATCAGGGGCATGGAGCCGAGGCTGAGCGCAGCAAGAACGGACAGAATTACCTTGCCCCGGGTCTCCAGAAACTCCCATTTTTTAAATGCATAGAGAAGCAGGAATATCAGGAATACCTGGTTGAAGATCGATACCACATGAGCGTGGACATCCCCCCAGATAAACGAGAAGAGCGGGTATTCGTTGATCGTGTTGGTGATGGTCCGGGTACTGTCCCAGAGAACCGTATTCATCGTTTTTCCGAGAGCGATCTGGTAGAAAAAAGATGGGTTAGGGAGAAAGAAGATGAGGAGCGGCAGCCAGCGGAACCGGTTAAGCAGGAGTGTGCCGATCGCATACACATTCACGGCAGCAATCCCAAAGACCGTGGGGAGGGCAAGGTTGAAGGCAATATTTGAGGGAACCCCGCTGACAATCGCAAGGCAGCCGAACATCCAGTAGCCAAGGTAATAGTATACATTGAGTGTTCCCCCGGCAAACCATGGATCCAGCGGCGGAACCACCGGCACACGTATAACCGAAGCCAGGAAGCCATGATCCATGAATTTCTCTGCGTACGAGATGGTGGGATTGACGAACCGCACGTCCAGCATCAGGAAAAAGCAGAGCAGGAACAGGGCTTCCCATTGCCATTCGTCTTTTAGTTCGCTGATACGGTACTTGCGGTGATAGAGGTTGTAAGCCAGGAGTCCCAGGAATGGCAGGATGGCAATGTGGATGGGAAGCCGGGCGAGACCGCAGTACCAGGTGATGATGGTGAATACTAGGAGCGAGGCCGGGAAGGAGACCGGGAATGCAAACTTCCCGAAGGTATTTTTCAGGCCAGGGTAAAATGCCAGCTGAAGAAGGGTGATGATAACCAGCCAGCTCAGTACGGAAAAAATCTGGATCTCAGCGGTCAGACTCTTTCCCTCCGCCGAATTTTGCATTGAGTGCTTCCTTGATACTGGGGATCACCCAGTCACCGAGGTAGTAAATTGAGACTACGCCCCCTCCAAGAGTTACGAGATTTTTGATTAAGTGATCGATAACCGCGATGAGTGTCGCGACTGCAGGATCCACTTTGTCAAGCCCGAATATTATTGCCACAGAAATTTCGTAGGTCCCGATACCCCCCGGGGTGATCGGGATTGCCTTGACCAGGTTGCCGACAACAATCGCAAGAATGATCACCGCAAAAGAGATCTTCTGCTGGAACATCAGAGCTACAGCCCCACAGACAAGGATATCGAGAAGCCATATGGCAATAGAAGAACTGCCCAGAACGAGTATCGATCGAACCGTAAGGGACGCTTTTTTGATCTCGTGCAGCATCGTGAGTATGATGGCGATATACTTGTTCCCGGTTGAGAATTTGCCGATGAAGAGTAAAAATATAAAAAAAATCACTCCGGCGAGTATAGGGATTAAGATGAGCAGGATGAACTCCGGGGGCACATTGAGGACAAAGAATATGGAGATGGCTCCAAGGAGCGCTATGGTGAAGATATCAAAGACCCGTTCTACCACGAGAGATGATACACCTTCCGAGTAACTGGTGTTATACTCGTGTTTCAGGATGAAGACCCGGACAAAATCCCCCAGCCGTGCAGGCACGACGAGGTTGACCGTCTGGCTGACAAAAATGCATGCTGTTGCGAAACGGACACTTACCTGGTAGCTGAGGTTTCCAAGTATCACATGGTACCGCCATCCCCTCAGCCACCATGCTATCAGGCAGATCAGGACGGCAACGAGCAGATACTGGGGTAAAATGAGGTCAAGGGTAGAGACGAGTTTGTCCCTGACACTGTAAAGCATGTATACGATGATACTGACTGCTATGACCGTCGGGATGACGATCGCGCTAATCTTTCGATACATGGATCTGCCACCATAACCGCAGGATTGCGGATCCCATCTCAAATATATCTTTTAACCGTACCGTTGTCCCTTTTCCCGCACGCCAGTGAACCGGGAATTCCCTTACCTTAAATCCCATCCGCTGCCCTCTAACAAGGATTTCAGTATCCCAGAACCAGTGATCTGACCGGATTGCTGGCAGCGCCGGAAGAATCCGTTCCCGGCTGAATGCCTTGAAACCGCACTGGTGATCGAATACAACACTGCCGAGAATGACCCTGACGAGGAAGTTGTACGACCGGCTTGCGATCTCCCGGCCACCGGTCCTGACGATATCGCTGTCAGGGAGCAGGCGTGAGCCGGTGGACATTTCATATCCTCCCTGGATTGCCCCGATCAGTTCTTTGAGATGTTGCATATCCGTTGCAAGGTCCACATCATAATAGCAGACAACGCTCCCTTTGGCTTCCCGGATCGCCCGGCTCAGGGCTTTTCCCCGCCCCTGCCGCTCATTGCTATGCAGGAGACGGACGCGGGGATCATGTTTTTCAAAATCCCGGACATACTCCATGCTCCCGTCAGTACTGCCATCCTCTGCAACGATAATCTCGAATGCCGGGGTGATCCTGCCGAGAATCTCGAGGGATCTTGGGATAGCAATCTCAAGGGATTTGCGATCATTGTACACGGGAATAATAGCCGTGACTTCAGGCACACTCATGGGAATTCCGTTTGGATATGCATGCTGCTATATCTAGCCCGGCACGTATGGATCCCTCCATACTCCGTTCAGGGTAGTTGGTCTTTGAAAACATCCCGGCCATAAAAAGCCCGCTCTGTTCATATGCAGGTATCAGTGAGCCATACCCGGTAGTAAAAACCGGGCCGGCCCATGGATCCACTGCCATCCGGTGCCAGTGGATCTCCTCCCTTGAAACACTGAACCGGGAGCAGAAGTCAGTTATCATCCGCTCATCCAGATGGGGTGATACTACACCGGAGAAGTACGATGCAAGGTATACGATGTGCTCGCCATATCTTTCCGATGGAATAAAATTCGTGTGGGAGACGACTGCACCGTAGGGCGCTGAATCCTTCATGTTCAGCCAGTAAATCCCTCCGGTCACTTCCCGGTCCATTGCAAGCGTGAGGCAGGCGGCTCCCTGATAGGGAACCGGGGAGAGTGCCGGACCCCCGAGACGACCCAGTTCCTGCGGAGGAATCGAGGAGATTATGGAATCAAACTGTACATTGTCCATTGCCCATCCGTTTCCTGAACGGGAGAGGCTAGTAACCGGAGTCTGTTTGAGAATGGTTCCCCCTTTCTGGAGAACGGATGATTCAAGAGCTGCGACAAGCTGGTGGAATCCCCCGCTCAGGTATCCCAGTCGCTCCCCGGCAACTCCGCGATTCGACCGGATTGCGATCCGGCTCATCAGCCAGGCAGCCGAGACTTCCTGTCTCCGATCGCCGAATTTGCTTTTCAGGAGGGGTTCAAAAAATGAAGTGTAGAGGTTCGCACCGAGATGCTCAATGATATACTGGTCAGCCGGGATTTCATCAAGGGCTTTAAGATCAACCTTTTTTGCTGTCAGGGTCAGCCAGGCAAGCCGGGCTTTGTCGCCAACAGAAAGCTCGGGATACCTGAGGATCTGGAGCGGAGTATTGAGTGGAAATATGGTATTTCGTGCATAATAGCCGGTTGTCCCGGTCATCCATTCGAGCCTGTCGGAAAGACCGAGTTTTTCAAGAAGTGAAAACAGGGCAGTATCCCCGGAAAAACAGTGGTGATAATACCTCTCGATCCAGTAATCCTCCATGTTGTAAGATGAGAGGCATCCCCCCAGGTAGGGCAGTTTTTCGTACAGGACGACCTCGTGATCCCTAACCAGTTCACTGGCAGCGACAAGCCCGGTCAACCCCCCGCCGATTATCCCTATCTTCATGATGAATGATCTATAGTATTTTCGTCGCGAAATGAAAAAGGCTCCGCAAAAAAGTCCAGATATCTGCAAGTAACCTCGAAGACTGCATAAGAAAGTTTTTGTACTGTCGAATTAAACGTCATATCAGCAAAAGGACTTAAAAGCAAGAGAAATAAAGTAATTAACTGTTAGCCTATTGGATGGTGTAACCGGATGCGGGTATTTTTCATAGGGTTTGGCCAGGCTGGCGGCAAAATTGTCGATATGTTCATCGAGCAGGATAAAAAGCTCGGAACAAACAGCTTCAGGGGAATTGCCGTCAATACCGCGCGGACGGATCTGATGGGACTCAAGAATATCGAGATGAAGGACCGGATTCTTATCGGCCAGACCATGGTGAAGGGTCATGGTGTTGGGACGGACAATGTTACCGGTGCCAGGGTTACTGCCGATGAGATCGACAGTATCATCAGTGCCGTCGATTCGCGGGGTACCCACGATGTCGATGCCTTTGTCATTGTCGCCGGTCTTGGGGGCGGAACGGGTTCTGGCGGATCTCCGGTTCTTGCCCGTCATCTCAAGAGGATTTACCGGGAACCCGTATATGCCATAGGGATTATTCCCGCTCCTGAGGAAGGACGGCTTTATTCTTACAATGCGGCAAGAAGCCTTACCACCCTTGTAAACGAAGCCGATAATACGTTTATTTTTGATAACAGCGCCTGGAAAAATGAAGGAGAAAGTGTCAAGACGGCGTTCCAGCGCCTGAACAATGAAGTTGTCCGGCGTTTTGCAGTTCTTTTCCGTGCCGGAGAAGTGAACAAGGGGATGGGCGTCGGCGAAATGGTTGTCGATTCCAGTGAAATTATCAATACCCTCCGTGGTGGCGGTATCACTTCTGTCGGATATGCTGTCAGCGAAGTGATCAGCAAAAGGACGAAACAGCAGAGGGGTATTCTCGGAGGCCTGAAAGACAAGTTCGGCGGCAAAAAGGATGCAAACGAGGAAGTACTGATGGGGGAGGACCGATCTGCAAAGATCGTAGCTCTTGTGCGCAGGGCAATGCTCGGGCGGCTCACTCTTCCCTGTGATTATTCCACGGCGGAACGTGCCCTGGTCCTCCTTGCCGGTCCCCCGGATGAGATGGATCGCAAAGGGGTCGAGAAGGCAAAAAGCTGGGTCGAGGAGAATATTGCCGGTGTTGAAGTGCGGGGCGGGGATTACCCGGTAAACAGCGAGTATGTTGCAGCTGTCGTAATGCTTGCTACCGTTGGAAATGCGCCGCGAATCAAAGAACTCCTGGATATCGCAAAAGAAACAAAGGAAGATGTTATTAAGTCAAAAGAGAAAAAATCCAGTATGTTTGAAGAGGGTATTGACCCCCTGTTCGAGTGAGGATGATGATGAAGGGATTCAATAAATGGGTAATAATTACAGTAGCATTTTTATTATGTGTTCAGGCCGTTTCGGCGTTCACGGTTTCGTCAGTGGTGATCGACCCGTCCGGATCTCTGACGCCGGGAACACCTGTAACAGTATCGTATAAGGTAGATTTCCAGTCCTCGTCAGGTTCAACCACGTTCTCCTCTTCAAATGACCTGCAGATGACAACGGATCTTGAAAAACCTCAGTGGACCTACACTATCCTGCTGGATGGTATTGAAAACCCCCGGCAGCCAACCGGTGGGCGCACCCTTACCATTACCGGGTTTGAATTGTCTTACAAATCCGGTGTCGAAGAGTCGGTTCGTGTAACCCTTCAGGGAACTACACCATCCGTTACCACAACCGGTGAAAAAACCATTATTAAGATCGGGGAATATGACAGCAGCAACTCTCTCATAACAAGTTCTGTTGTAGAAAAGAAGGCAACCATCATCAATACCGCTGAAGTGGCAACTGCAATATCGTCGCGGGCAAACGATCTCCAGACCTTCCGCTCACACATCGATGAAAAATCAGCCCTTGGCATTGATACCTCAGCTGCCGAATCCCAGTATAATGATGCCAAGTCGAAAATCGATGCGGCCCGGGCCTTGCCATCCAGTCAGTATTCTACAGCCCAGAGTTACCTGACTGCTGCACAGACCTCAATTACTGCGGGAGAAAAAGCCCTTGACAAGGCATGGGCAGAGTATGATGTGGCCAATGCTCAGACTCCAATCAATAATGCTGATGTAGTGATCGGCTGGTTGAAGGGAAACGAGAGCACAGCCAAGGATGTAGCGCTTCCTCCGATTCTGACCAAACGGGAAGTTGCTGTCAGCTATATCTCCACGGCAAATGATGAGATAGCCAGTGGCAATTATGAACTGGCCCGTTCAAAAGCTGAAGAGGCTTTTGCCAAAGGAAATGAATCCTACACGGATGCACTGGCCCTCCAGAAAAAACTCAGTGGTGGCTGGAGTTTTTCGTTCCCCAAGATTGACGGCCTCCTCTTCATTATCGCCGGTGTTATTGTTGTTGTCCTTGTAGTTGTGGGTGTTATTATCTATCGGAAACGCTCCCGCTGGGATGAACTCGGATAATCATTTTTCACAATTTCCTGTTTTTTCTTTTTCCAGATACATTTCTGTTATGCAGTTCTGATGCGTTTATACTCAGAATACATATCATGGCATACTCAGTGAAATAACCTGTTAATTTCTTGAAATATCAGCACAACCCTCTGAAGAAACAATTTTCAATGAACCTCTTCTGGCAGGGTAATATATTCCATTGAAACTGTACCGGAGATTGGCTGATTTTTTAATGAGTGGTTGGCATCAAGCACAAGTCTGCAGACTTTTTGAACTTTGATATCATAGAATTTTTCAGCGAAAGCCAAAGCAGGTACTTTGAAAACCGAACATCGTGTATATTCAAAAAAACGTGTTCTGCATTTCAGCAAACGGGATCTTTTCAGGTTTTCCGGCCTTAAAATGACGGAGAACCGGTTATGAAGGAAGAATAAAAAATTATGCGGGTGTCCTTAGAGTAAAGACATCGATATTAATGCTTCCCATCATTCCGTCTCTGTGGAGGTAATAGTCAATCATGCGGTTCTGGTTATCGTAAACAGAGAACCAGTAACTCAGTCGGTAGGTTTTCTTTTCATAGCCTTCTATTGAGGGAAGACTCTCGGCATCGTGGAGGATTATCACACCCGGGTCATTTTGCTTAAGGGTCTTCTCATCGATCAGGTTCCCGTAAAATGAGATCTTATCCCACCGATGACCCCGGTAATACCAGGGAAGGGGCCAGTAATCCTTGGAAGCCACTACAACATGATCCGATGCATCTATCAGCTGCATAACGGTGCGGAGATCTTCAGAGTTCTGGACCTGGACTATCGGCTCATTGATATCTGCAGGTACGAATGCGACATGCCAGGTCATCATTACCAGGAATATACACCCTACAAGGGCGACAGCGGTTTTCTGCCAGTTCAGTTTGTATACTGCAACAAAACACATCGGGAGGAGCTGGTGGATAAGCAGCCAGGGAACTTTCTCACCTATATATGCATAAAATGCCATCGTGAGGAGCATCCAGTAGATGCAGAACCGGAAAAATTCATCGGATTTGGAATACCCTTTCTGTTTTTCCCTGAATTGGCTGAGTGTGGTTTGTGCCAGCTGGGCTGTAGTGAGTTTGTAGTTACGGCTGATTATCCAGTTTTTCAGCTGCATCAGTTTTGGCGATGGATGAATCCCTCCATACAGGAACTGGACTATTCCCACAACCGCGAGGACAAATATTGGCAGTTCGTAGAGCAGGAAGATGGGGATATAGAAGAACCACGGGCCCCCGAGCCGCTGCTTGTTGTGCATATCTGTCCAGTGCCTGATTGCTTCAAGCCAGCCGCTCTGGAGTGTTTCCGGATGTACACCAAAACCGGAATACAGAACCGCCAGTATTGCGACAAGAATCAGGAGACCAAAGGCAAGATCGTGTTTCCAGTGGGAAGGAAGGACCAGCCGGCCTTTCCAGATGGTATAGATAAAAAAGGTGGCAAAGATGAGGAGAATTATTGGCATCTCTTCTTTACATGCAAGGCCCCCGGCAGCGGCTATTGCGGCGATAACTGCAAACCGGGTCTGCCCCCTCTCAAAATAATAGAGAAGAGCCACGAGAAGGAGAAGGGTAAAAAAGAGCATGAAGATATCATGTCTGAGAAAGCGGGAGAAGTAAACCATATCCGGGGACAGGGCAAGAAAAACCGCTGCAACGAGCGTCTGTCTTTTGTCGATATATCCAATCCGGTAAATACAATAGACGAGAGGGATGAGCAGAGTGCCAAAGAGTGCCGGCAGAAGCCGTGCCACCAGATCGGAATCCCCGAAAAGTGAAAACATGCCGGCGGTCACATAGTACAGGAACGGACCGTGATAACTGGGATCATAAGCCCATCTGCCTTCAGTCAGGAGAACATACGAGAACCAGGAATGGATGGCTTCATCGTGATGGAAGAGCTTGAGATCGAGCTGCCAGAATCGTACCAGAATGGTAACGATAAGGATAAGAAAAAAAATTCTTTCAAATGAAAATAATTGTCTGAATTTTGGAGAAAAAAATGCGGCCTGCTGCACGCCGCACCTTCAACTCTCGAGAACAATCTCAATGCCGATATCTTTTGGAACCTGAATCCGCATCAGCTGGCGAAGTGCACGCTCGTCAGCATCGATGTCGATCAGGCGTTTGTGGACGCGCAGCTGCCAGCGGTCCCACGTTGCGGTTCCTTCCCCATCGGGACTCTTGCGGATTGGCACGACCAGCCGTTTGGTCGGGAGCGGTATCGGACCGGCCAGATTAACACCTGTGCGCTCTGCGATCTCACGGATTCTGTCACAGACCATCTCTACTTTCTTGAAGTCGGTACCTGTCAGGCGAATTCTGGCTTTCTGCATAGTAACACCAAAAAATTATAGCATCTGTTTTGCCTGGACGGCGATACACATGCCTGCGGCAATCGTTGAACCCATATCACGGACGGCAAACCTGCCGAGCTGCGGGAGCTCCTTGACGTTCTCGATGACCATCGGCTTGGTTGGCTTGATGACCACAATGGCTGCATCTCCTGACTTGAGGAAGGTCGGGTTCTCTTCCTTGGTCTGGCCGGTGCGGGGGTCGAGTTTCTTCTTGAGCTCGACGAACGTGCAGGCTGTCTGGGTGGTGTGGCAGTGGAAGACCGGGGTGTATCCGACGGTCAGAGCGCTCGGGTGCTGGAGCACGACGATCTGTGCGGTGAACTCATCTGCAACAGTCGGGGGTGCTTCTGCAGGGCCCATAACATCGCCACGGCGGATATCGCCTTTGCCGATACCACGGACGTTGAAACCAACGTTGTCGCCAGGGACAGCCTGGGGGATCTCTTCGTGGTGCATCTCAATGGACTTGATCTCACCCTGCTTGTTGGCGGGCATGAAAGAGACTTTCATTCCCTTCTTAACAATGCCTGTTTCAACGCGGCCGACCGGCACAGTGCCGATACCGCTGATGCTGTACACATCCTGAATTGGCAGGCGCATGGGCTTGTCGGTTGGTTTTGCCGGCTCTTTGAATGTGTCGAGTGCCGGGATGAGTGCTGTGCCCTTGTACCAGGACATCTCAGGGCTGATTGTCTTGATATTCTGGCCACCGAGTGAGCTGATCGGGATGAAAAGGGTCTCTTCGGGCTTGTAGCCAACCATCTTGATGAGATCGGAGAGGTCCTTCTTGACTTCGTTGAACCGCTTCTCATCAAACTTGACCGCGTCCATCTTGTTGACGGCGATGATGATCTGGGTGATGCCGAGGGTTCTTGCAAGGAACACGTGCTCCTTGGTCTGTTCCATAACACCATCGGGGGCTGCAACAACGAGAATTGCTGCATCGGCCTGGGATGCACCGGTGATCATGTTCTTGACGAAGTCTCTGTGCCCGGGGCAATCCACAACCGTGAAGTAGAACTTGGGGGTGTCGAACCTCTTGTGTGCGATATCGATGGTGATACCTCTCTCACGCTCTTCCTTGAGGTTGTCCATAACCCATGCAAATTCGAAGGTTGCCTTACCCTTGGATTCGGCTTCCTTGCGGTACCCTTCGATGATGTGGGCCGGTACAGCGCCGGTCTCGAACATCATCCGTCCGACGGTAGTTGACTTTCCGTGGTCGATGTGGCCGATTACGGCCAGGTTCATGTGGGGCTTGTCAGATGCTGCCATTTTATGTGATCCTCCAAAGTAGGACTGTCCGCTTACAGTCAATTTATGCGAGTATTACTTATATGAGACCCAACTATTTAAAATATTTCGATTGAAAGAACCCGTTCTCCGGTGAAAATCACACATCGGCATTATCATATCCGATGTCAGAATATCTTTTGGGTATGAAGAGACTGGAGTTCAAACGGGATGAGAAGAAACAACGGGTCACCGTATCCTGCGCCGGTAGCGATGTTTCTGTGTACAGCCATTGCGCGTACTGCCGGCATTGTACCGGTGTCCTTGTCGGAAAACGTATTGTCCCGCCTCCCCAGAGCCAGGCGCTGAATGAAGTTCGCAGCGGGAAAGCATCAGATGATAATCTGATGAATGCAGCGATGTTGTTCAATACCCTGATCCGTGACGGATCTGCTGTTGAGTGCAGTGATGATGACAACCGGGGATTCTCCACACGCTATTGAAAAATTACTGTTTTTTTGAGATCTCTTCGGAGATTTCAGTCCGGAACTTATCGAAGTGGAGGTCGTCCAGTTGCTCTGATAGGAGCCGTCCGCTCCATGCGCGGCGGTAAACCCAGTTCACGATCTTTTCTACGGTAAAAATCACCTGTTCTTCGTTCTCAACGGTAAGAAGTTCCCTGCCAATCTTCGGGTGTCTTCCTCTCCTGCCACCTACTGTGATCAGGAAATGACTGTGCCGGGTCTTGAGGAGATCAAACGGGCAGGACTGGATGCATACCCCGCACTGGACACATTTGTCATCTTTCAGGATAGAAATGCCGTTTTTTATGATAATTGCCTTTTCCTTACAGTATTCAACGCATGTACCGCACCCGGTGCAAAGCCCTTCAGTCCGGACCGGCTGGACTCTTCCGATAATCCCGATCTCGTTGAGCATGGGGCTCGTGCAGGCATTCGGACACCCGGAAAGGGCGATCCGCATCTTGACAGGCATCTCTTTTCCGAAGAGTTTGGCATCAATCTGCCGGGCAAGACCAATCGTGTCGATATTGGCAAATTTACACCGATCTACCCCTGGACAGGCAATAATATTGACAATCTCATCCCGTTCCGATCCAATCGGCGTACCGTTTTTCTGAAGATCTTTTTCAACGGATTTGAGTTTCTTTGGATCGATATGGGATATTTCCAGTGTCTGGCGTGTAGTGCAGTGGACGGTACCATTTCCATATTTGTTTGCAATTTTTGCGATACCGCGAATCTGTTCTACGGATAAGATACCTGCAGGCGTCCTGATGCGGATAGTACAAAAATCTGCATTCCGCTCGGTAATGACGCCTCCTTTCATATGTACGCCAAAATTTGTCTGCATTATCAGGTACTCGTACTGAGTTGGATATTAATGATAGCGTTGTGCTAACATCAAATCAGAACCATGACGATAATAACACACGCCCGGGTGATCTCGTTCGATGCCCCCACCACATCCCCGTTGACACCCCCGAAGAGGTTCCGGGAAATGAGGAGAAGGATCGTTGGACACAGGATCATCATCACAAAGGCCCCTGCAAGTTTCACGGGAGAGACCGGGAGAAGGATGAGCGGGATACAAAGAATCGCAGCGAGAACCGGGTAATATGTGTGGGAAAACTGGTGGAGATAACTGTGGATTCCCTGCCGGAACGGGGTGCCATACGCGGTAAGAAATGCCATGGAGAACTTTGCGCAGACCTCTCCTGTAATAAGTGCACAGACAACCGATGATGATGCCTGCAGCCCTGCAAACAGGAGAACGGTTACGGCAATGCCGAGAGCCACTCCCCCCGCCCCGATATGGATATCGGTGAGAGCCCGGATGCGTTTCTCACGGTCACCGTGTGCCATGAGAGCATCGCCAAGATCCAGCAGCCCGTCAAAATGGTGAGCACCGGTCAACAGGAGAAGCCCGGCAATGGCAACCGCAGCTGCGATGGCAGGATCGGTGATGAAAAAAACGGCGAGAGCTGCAATTCCCCCGATAAGATACCCTGCAAGGGGATACAGGTACGAATGACGGGCGAACGGTTCAAGATCCTGGGTTTTTCCCAGCGGCAGGATCGTTGAAAACTGTATAAGAGAGAGGAGCGGTTTCATAAACATTCGCTGTACAACCGTGAAGTGCAACCCGCAATAAGTCCTGCGACAGCATCGTCAAGGAATGGACCGAGTTTTGAGAGGATACCAGGTTTTTTCTGGTCGTACCGGGTGAACTCAAAACGGGCATAAGTTCCTCCGATACATTCGGCAATTGCCATACCTATTATTTCATCGCTGAGAAGAAATACCGGGTCGTCGGCAATTTCAGAATTCTTCCGTTTCGTGTAAAGCTCCTCTTCAAGGAGGATTGCACCGAGGAGGAGTGAAGCAACATTGGGATCATCCATGAATTTCCGTATCTTTTTCTTTATCTCAAGAGCTGCCTCTTCTTCCGGCATCCCGTGAGAGACATACAACCCCATAGCTGCAGTCACCATATCATCAACAGTGATTCCCAAAGCCCGCAACCGCTGTTCGATCTCAAACATGTGAATAGGTGTTGGAATGGCCGGACTATTATATCGTTGCGGATTTTCCCTGTCCGATATCTTCAAACAAAAAGAACGGAGATCTATGTTAGATAATTATGAAATTTCTTTCTCATCTTCCGGAAATTGCGTTTACAAAACCTCTCTTCTGTGGTATATTAGGTAACACACTTCTCTCGACCGTACCTGGAATATCCGGGGCCGGACCAACTCCTCAGGATACCCTGTTTACTCCCGTGCTTGATGCCGAGCTTGTAACCCGTGGTTCGATAACGAGCATTCCCATGAAGCCGAACACCCCGACAGGATGCCCGACCCCCGCTACTATCACCCGTGCAATGATGGAATTATGCAGAATACGGCCGCTGTTTATCAATGCGGGACTACGCCACAAACCAACGATACCCTGCTTCGATGTTTATGGTGAGGTAGGAGGTGATTCAAGGTACGGGGATGCGGTTCCCTGTGCCGGGGAACTGTTCTCCCGAGGTGAAATAATTGGGGAGATCCTGTCAGATACAAGCGACCTCCTTGTCCTTGGCGAATGTGTGCCGGGTGGGACGACCACAGCGCTTTGCGTATTGCGTGCCCTCGGATATAATGCAGCGGTCAGCAGCAGTTTTGTTACCAATCCAATTACCCAGAAAGAGGAGATTTGCCGGCTTGTCCTGGAACGGATCGGTGAAGCCGGAGTAAACGATCCTCTCGATATCATCCGGTATGCCGGGGATCCTATGATGCCCGTTGCTGCGGGCATTGCAAAAAGCTATACCGGCAGTCTCCTGTTTGCCGGAGGAACCCAGATGCTTGCCGTCTGTGCAGTAATAAAATCTATGGGATTATCCCTCCCTTCTGTGGTGACCACCGCATATGTCCGGGATGACCCATCGGCAAATGTCCAGGCTCTCGCTGACCAGATCGGTGCTGATATGATCTACGTTGACCCGGATTTTGGCGAGCTGGGGCATCCGGGTCTTGCCCGGTATTGTATCGGTGAAGTAAAGGAAGGGATGGGAGCTGGTGGTGCGATGTGTCTTGCGTATCTTAGCGGCCACTCGTCAGATGAGATCCGAAGAAAGATTCTCACCTCGGTAAATGCCTACAGTTGAACAGGCTTATAGTAGCTTAATACCAATCTAAGAATCAATGCTTCCCATCTACGTTGTCAATAATTTCGGGCAGTTCAACCATCTTATCCACCGGACGCTCCGGGACCTGGAGATCGAAGCTGTGATCATCCCAAATACAACACCTCCGGAGCAAGTCGGGGAGGGGTGCAGGGGAATCATTCTCGGTGGGGGTCCTGCTATAGAACGTGCAGGAAACTGCGCTCAATACCTGGATCTCGGTCTTCCGGTGCTTGGGATCTGTCTTGGCCTTCATATCATCGCAACAAAATTTGGCGGGAAAGTTCACCAGGGGCGAAGCGGGGGTTATGGCCCGGTGGAAGTGGAAATCTGTGAGCCGGACGATATTCTTGCCGGATATCCTTCGAAGATCAATGTCTGGGCATCCCATGCGGATGAGGTTTTTGAGATTCCCTCCGTGTTTACCTGTCTTGCCCGTTCGAATATCTGCAACGCGGAAGCTATAGCATTGCCCGAAAAGAAGATCTATGGCCTGCAATGGCACCCGGAAGTGAGCCACACGTTCGAAGGACAACGGGTCTTTAATAACTTCAATCAAATAATCCTGGAAAACCGGGTTTAACTTTTAAACCAGACCCTGATTTCAAAATTTTCATCGCGATCAGGATCCCGATCGAAAACCGTTCGCAGATCAATCAAACCTTGATTTGAAATTCTCAACCGGACTTTGATTTTATTTTTTCAACCGGACCTTGATTGAAAATTTTCCGGCAAACCCTGGTTGAAAAACCGCGCCCGCGATCCAACCCCCGTCGTGGAGAGGCAACTCAGGGTGTTGCAAACCAGCTTAACTTTTCGCAACCGGATCTTGATTAAAAATTTTTCAGCAGACTTTGATTTCTAATTTTCAACCAGACTTTGATATCAAAATTTTCATCGCGATCCGGATCATGATTGGAAAAGCGATCCGGATCAATCAAACCATGATTTGAAATTTTCAACCGGACTTTGATTGAAAATTTTTCAGTAAACCCGGATATGAAAAATCTTCAGAAGTCTGTTCGTTTCACATTTTTTGGGTCCTCAATCCCCGGCCGTGGTGTAAGATGCCGGTTGTTGTGCCGCAGGTATTTCCCATAATGTTTGAAAAAAGGTTGAAAAATTCAGAATACCTGAAAATCAGTATTATTTTCACACTGCTCTTTTTTTCGCGTAAGATCAAAGTGGATTCCGGTTGTCCGGATTCATGGTACACTGGCTTATCCCAGATCGATGGCTTTGTTACCTTTAAATATTGAAAAGAAACACGATGATTATGCAGACTAAACGTGGTCATTTCTGGTGTCTTCTGCTCATAGGGGCCCTCTTTTTTTCCGTATCCGCCCAGGGAGCCGTTACTACCGTCAGTCAGGGGAATACAGTGTTTATTGGTGAACAGGGACTTGATATTTCCGCTGCAATGGGCCCTGATACCAGTATCGGATGGTGGGCTTCAGGAGCAGATGTACGCAGTTCCTCTCCTTCAAAAACGATCAATGTGGCATCACAATTGAATTCGTTCACGGTCAGCCCCTCAGAATTCTCCGGCTGGCCTGGTTCATGGATCCGGCTTGACGGTACGGGGAATGCAAATGGAACCGCCTTTATTGTTGCGGATCCCCAGATCAATCTCCGCGTTGAAGATACTACCGTGGGGATTGATGTCACGGACAAGTGGGTTCCGACCGGAGATGTAATCCGTTTCAGGATAGAGACAAACCTTGCTCAAATCAATTCTCAGCGAGGTTCACCTGCCCTGCTTACTATCAAGGTACAACCCCCTGCCGGGGGAGTTTTTACTGCGCTTATTGATGCCAGTGGAACCACCCAGTCTATCGTGGATATCCCGATCACCTCAAATCCGCAATCGACAAACTCGATCTGGGATACCGGGAACCGCGCAAACTATGCTCCGGGCTCCTATACAATCTGGGCAGAATGCAATACGAATAAAATGAAAGATAATTATGGTCAGACCGGGAAAACCATTACTCCCAAGATCAGTCTTCTGAATCAGGATCAGAATCCTCTGATTGCGGCAAAAACTCAGGTTGCCACCTCTGCAACACCGGTCACTACAAAACCAACCTCTGTAGCAACTACTGTTCCTGCAACCACTCCGGCGACGGTGATTACCACTCCCCCGGCAACCTCTCCAACAGCTGCACCTGTAACTGCTGAAACATCACAACCCACAGCATCCATCCCTGTCCCTACCCCCACTCCAACGAAAACCCCCGGCTTTGAATCTGCCCTGGCAGGTCTCTCTCTCATTATCGGTATCCTGATTTATTGCAAAAGACACTGAACCAAATTACATCCCAATTTTTATCTTCCCTCATTACCCATTCCGGTACATGAACATAGTTACCACGATAATCAAATCCCGCCATAGTGTGAGGAAGTTCAAGATTGATATCATTGATGATAAAGTGATTGAGGATTCTCTGGAATGTGCACTTTGTGCACCGACTGCAATGAATCACCAGCCTTACCTGTTTATTGTGGTTAAGCAAAAAGAGATCCTCGCAAAGATAGCCGGGCTAACCGAGCACGGCAAATTCATTGAAAATTCCCCGGTATGTTTTGCGGTTTTTGGTGAGAAGCAGGAGACGTTTTATCTGGAGGACTGTTGTGCAGCTACCGAGAATCTGATCCTTGCCCTCCAAGCATACGGGGTATGCTCCTGCTGGGTTGCAGGTGAGAAAAAAACCTATGCAGAACCGGTAAGGGAATTGCTTCAGGTTCCAGGGAAATATGCCCTGGTGTCTCTCGTTGCGGCAGGCTACCCTGCAGAAGTCCCGATTGTTAAGAAAAAGCTTATGAAAAATCTTGTCTATTTTGAAAAATATGAAGAAAAATAATTTTTTTCTCCACGGAAAAAACGTCTGATTTGTATTGCAAAAATCAGATTTTATAATAATTCAGGTTATGCGCAATCTCTCCTGCGGTTAATGCCCGGTTGTATAGCGCTACTTCGCTCATATCCCCGCTATAGTGGAACTGGTTCTGAGGTTGATCCTCAGGAGCATTCTGTTTACCGGTCATGAGATCGTGCGCATTATTTGCCAGAACTACCGTTGGCGGGGTGTCTGTCAGGTCATCTCCTGCCCCGGGTACGTTTCCCGTGTTATACGTCAAAGCCACTGGTGAACCCCCATTCACTTGGATCGTCAGGGCTCCTCCAGTTACCGTAGTCGTTACATATTGTAATGTTCCAGCGGTCAGGACACCATTTTCTGTAATTGCCTGGTAATGTTCTCCCGTGGTTGCATCATTCCATTCAAATAATAATTTATCTCCCAGCTGCATGAGCTGGTAATTGTCATTTTCATTATTTGTCCCGATCAATTCTCCTTTTCCAATAATCGCATGCCAGTTGCTTGAACTTGATGAATCTCCCGTTGTAGTCGGCTTCATCCACAGCGATAAGGTTAAATCCCCGGTAAAGTCCAGTGCCGGATTCGCTGTTGAGGTCAGGTATCCGCTGCTCCCGTCAAAGGTATACATCGTTAACCCGGTAACCGGATCCGTAGTGTTTGTCACCCCGCCATGGGCGGTCCACGTGGAATTTGGAAGTACATTCAGGAGTGGAAGTGATGCCTGCGATCCCGTTGAACTGGTTTCATTACCGGTTATTTTCACATCCATTATGTTCATGGGTAATTTGGCAACAGTATCGATCATGGTAATCTGGTAATCCCCGAGTTCAAATGGCCTGATCGCAGTTGGGGCATACGAGATCGAATCCAGGGTATCAGTCACCTTGAAAGCATTCGACGAATCTTTGTAGATATACAGATTGGTCCCGTATTTATTCGCATTCCCTGTGATGTAGCCGTTCGTTACCGTGTAGATCTCGCCCTGGGGATTGCGAAGGATAAATGAAACAACCGCGATCTGGGTACTTGCCGCGTTCTTTGGGACCGTACCCTGACCCTGGATGTAAAAATCCTCCCCTATTGCGGGAGTCACCCTCATGATCTGCATGGATGAACTTGTATCCAGAGGCACAAAGAAAGTGCCAGCCGAAGCGGCAACCATGGATACTTTATTCAGCGAAATGGACCCGAAAATCATTCCATATACTGCGAGTGCGAGACCAATAACCAAAACAATGATAAGAACCATTGTTACAATTTCAGAGATTCCATCAGAATTAATAATTTTTTTATCCATTAATATACACACCGGATGTATAATAATTGTAGTTTACACCCCACATCGTATAAATAATTCGAATTTACTCTGTATACTAAAATAAAGTTTATTTATATTTATCTGCTTCGTAATGCAGCAGTAAGATCCGATAATTAACATTTTCTGCGTTTCAATTCCTGCTGCAAATCACGTAGTCAATCTTTCTGGATAGTGCTCAATAACCCTTCCAGCAATTATTAAGCATATGGCACATCAGATCACTGATCATGAAAAAAGCGATTCTGCAGGTGGCATTGGATCTCCTTGAACTTAAAAGGGCGTTGCAGATCGCACAGGAATCTCTTGAAGGCGGTGCCGACTGGATTGAAGTGGGAACCCCCCTTATCAAGAGCGAGGGAATGCAGGCAATAAGGGCACTCCGCGATCGCTTTCCGGATTCTGTGATTGTTGCGGATATGAAGATTGCCGACACCGGGACTATCGAAGTTGAGATGGCTGCAAAAGCCGGTGCAAACATTGTCTGTATCCTTGCCGAAGCCGACGATTCCGTAATTGCAGAAGCAGTTAACGCTTCACACCTCTATGGAACGCGACTCATGGCAGATTTGATCAATGTCGCCGATCCTGTATCCCGTGCACACCAGCTGGAATCGCTGGGTGTAGACATCATTTGTGCCCATGTGGGAATCGATCAGCAGATGATCGGAAAAAGTTCGATTGAGTTGCTTACCAACCTGTCCGATCATGTCCATATAACCCTTGCAGTGGCCGGGGGAATTGATGCAGCAATGGCCGGGCATGCAGTAAAAAATGGTGCTGATATTGTCATTGTCGGTGGATGGATTGTACGTTCCGCGGATGTCCGGGGGTCCACGCAACGGATCCGGGCGGAGATGGATGCCCCATCCCTTGAGTGGAAGGAAATGCGCACCCGCGATGAGGAAATTTATAAACTTCTCATGCAGGTCTCCTCTCCGAATGTCAGCGATGCAATGCATCGGAAAGGTGCGATGCAGGATCTCATCTCAATCTCAGGAAATGTGAAGATGGTTGGTAAAGCGGTAACGGTGCAGACCGTTGCCGGCGACTGGGCAAAACCGGTTGAAGCAATCGATATCGCTCAGCCCAAGGATGTTATTGTCATAAACAATGATGGGTGCACGCATGTGGCGCCATGGGGGGAACTTGCTACACTCAGCTGCATGAGTAAAGGTGTTTCGGGTGTTGTAATAGATGGTGCAGTGCGCGATGTGGATGATATCAGGGCAATGAAATTCCCGCTCTTTGCAAAAGCGATTGTACCCAATGCCGGGGAACCCAAGGGGTTTGGGGAGATCAACGCCGAGATCCGGTGCTGCGGCCAGCAGGTCTCTCCTGGAGACTGGATAATCGGTGATGAGAGTGGCGTTGTGGTAATCCCCGCCAAAAGAGCTTACGAGGTTGCACGACGGGCTCTGGAAGTCCGGAAAAACGAGGAACGGATCCGGGAAGAGATCCGAAGAGGGAGTACCCTTTCCGTGGTCTCGGAACTGATTAAATGGGAGAAAAAATGAGAAATTATCCGTGGAAACTGGACCGTTCGAGAAGGACAGCCCCGGAATTTTTGATCTTTTTTATTGCTTCCTCAATATGATCTACCCTGAGGATAAGCACTGCTCCTTCTTTTCCTGAATATGCGTAAGAATACTCGATGTTAATTCCGCTGTCCCCAAGCATTTTTGCAACTTCATAAAGGCCACCCGGCTGATCTTTCATTTTAACAGCGATTACATCAGTGAATGCGATATTAAATCCCTGTGACTGCAGTTTGTCATGCGCTTTTTCCGGGTGATCAACGAGAGCTCTGACAACTCCAAAACCGTTTGCTTCAGCAATACTGAATGCCAGAATATTGATCTTCTCTTCACCGAGTGCATGAGCGATGGCCGCAAGCCTGCCCGGGCGGTTTTCCGAGAATATCGATATCTGCCTGATCACGAATTTCTGCGTGTCCATTTACATCGACCTCTTGTCTATCACTTTTTTCGATTTTCCTTCAAATCGGGGTAATGAACCTGGCTCGACAAGTTCTACCTCTGCATTCACGTTCAGTGCGTTCCTGAGCCGGTGTTCAACGTTCTGCCGTATCTGCATGAGATCATTGATTTTATCACTGAAGGATCCCTTGTTGAGCTCGACCCGCACCAGCATATCATCAAGGGCTCCTTTGCGCTCGACAATGATCTGGAAATGCTGCCCTACTTCAGGAATCGTCATCAGCGTGTATTCCACCTGCGAGGGGAATACGTTAATTCCCCTGATGATCAGCATGTCATCGACACGACCCTGGATACGCCGGATCCTCGGGTGGGTTCTTCCGCAGGAGCAGACTCCGTCTTCCATTGAAGAAATATCCCCTATCCGGTACCTTATCATCGGGAGTGCTTCCTTCTGGAGCATGGTGATGGTAACCTCCCCTTTCTCCCCGGCTTCCAGTGGCTCTTCCGTCTTGGGATCGATAATTTCTACAAGCGCAATATCCGACCAGATATGGAAACCCTGTTGTTCGGCGCATTCTGTATACATTGGCCCGGAAAGTTCACTGGTTCCATAAATATCAAAAGCCTTGATTCCCAGCCAGTCTTCAATACGGGTACGCATACTCTCCGTCCATGGCTCGGCACCCAGGATACCCGTCTTAAGGCACGTGTCGTTTTTTATACTTATGCCCATCTTTTCTGCAACTTCCCCGATATGGAGCAGGTACGAGGGAGTGCAGGCAATTGCCGTGGCTTTCAGATCCTGCATGAGCTCGATCTGCCGCTCCGTGTTTCCGACACTTGTAGGTAATACGGTAGCACCAATCCGTTCTGCACCATAATGCATCCCGAGGCCCCCGGTGAACAGTCCATACCCATAACTCACCTGGATGACGTCGCCCCTTCCCAATCCAATGGATGTAAGGCCCCGCGCAAGCGAGGTTGTCCAGATGTCCACATCGTTCTGTGTGTATCCGACAACGGTTGGTTTACCGGTTGTCCCCGAAGAAACATGGTATCTGACAAGCTCGTCCTGCGATGCAGTAAAGAGTCTGTCCGGGTAATTGTCCCGCAGGTCGCGTTTGAACATGAAAGGCAATTTCCGTACATCCGAAATATCCCGGATGTCGTCAGGATGCACTTTCTGTTCCTTCATGCGGTCATGATAAAATGGTGAGAAACTATACAGCCGGTATACAAGACTCTTCAGTAGTTTATACTGCATTTTCTTGAGGTCTGCTTGGGGTATCTTTTCAATGCGTGGATCCCAGTATGTCATTCTGCCTCTCTCCGGTCAATCACTCGTTTTGATTTTCCTTCAAACCGGGGAAGAGATCCCGGTTCCACAAGAGTGACGGTCGTTCGCAATTCAAGCGTATCACGCAGCTCCTTGACCACTTTCTTCTGGAGCTTAGCGAGATCTGCCAGCTCACCGCTGAAGAATTCCCGGTTAATCTCAACCTCGACGATCATCTCGTCCAGATGATTTATTCTGTCGATATATACCATAAATTGATTGCCTACTTCAGGAATCCTGAGGAGCACATGTTCAATCTGGGACGGGAATACATTAATTCCCCGGATGACCAGCATATCGTCACTCCTTCCGGTTATCCGTGCAATTTTTGCCCCTCTCCTGCACAGGCATCCATCTTCCATCAGCATCGTGATATCACCCGTGCGGTACCTCACCAGGGGCATTGCCTCTTTTACAAGCGGTGTCACTACGAGTTCTCCGCGTTCACCATCGGCAACCTGTTCGCCGGTATTCGGGTCGATGATCTCCACAAGGTAACTATCATGCCAGATATGAAGACCGTTTCGTTCAGGGCACTCGAAAGCTACACCGGGACCGAAGAGCTCGCTCAACCCGTAGGAATCGTATGCCGTGACGCCAAGCCGGGCTTCCAGGGATTTACGGGTACTCTCGGACCATGATTCTGCCCCGAACAGTCCGGTTTTCAGGCTGTCAAGCTGCGTTCCCATCTCTTCGGCCACTTCTGACAGGTGCATTGCATAACTTGGTGTACAGTGAATTGCAGTGACCCCGAAATCGTTTATCATCTCAATCTGTCGTTTGGTATTGCCTGTTGCACTGGGAATTACCGTCATCCCGATCTTTTCTGCGCCGTAATGGAATCCGAGACCCCCGGTGAACATTCCATAATTGACCATATTCTGGAAAATATCCTCATCGGTTATGCCCACCATAGTCATGTTCCTGGCGATGAGATCGGACCAGGTATCGAGATCTTTTCTTGTATACCCCACAACGGTTGGTTTTCCTGTTGTGCCGGATGTTGTGTGAATACGTACTACCTTTTTAAGAGGTACTGCAAAAAAACCAAACGGGTACCCATCCCTGAGATCCTGCTTACGGGTAAACGGAATTTTTTTAATATCTTCGAGGGTTTTTACCGTGAATTTGAGGCCGGCATTCTTGAATTGTCTGCGGTAAAACTCAATATTCTGTGCCTGCTTCAGTGTTTTTTTCAGTCGTTTGAGCTGAAGTTCGTGTAAAGCATCAGGTTTCAGGGTCTCTATTTTTTCATTCCAGTACATCAGTCACCCGTGTTATGCTAATGCATGACAAATGTACCTGTTGTGTTTCCAACGGTTTATAATCACCGAAAAAGGGGCTCTGTAGAAATGGTATCCCTGTAGACGTAAATTCGACCAAAAGATCTAAGGTACAGTGCCTCCTTACATTGTTATGCTACTAACGATTAAGGAGGCAAACTAATGTCAGCAAACCGGTATATC
>JBAZQF010000007.1:0-152910 GCA_041645355.1 Methanoregula sp. | reverse complement strand
CTGCTCGCAGCAGCCGGTACCAAGTACAACATCAGCCCGAACATTGCACTCCTCAAGGAGGCAACCCGCAGCTTCGGTCTGGACAAGATCGGTATCGTCGGAACTCCCTGCCAGATGCAGGCAGTCCGGAAAGCCCAGCTGTACCCCGTCGGTATGCGCGACGTTGGTGCAAGCATTGCCCTTGCAGTAGGTATCTTCTGCATGGAGAACTTCCCCTACCAGAGCATCCTGCAGCTCGTGGAAGACCACGCGGCCATGAAGCTCGAGTCCGTCAAGAAGATGGAGATCGGCAAGGGCAAGTTCTGGGTATACGGCAAGCGCGGACAGGTTGTCCAGCTTCCGCTCAAGGTGACCCACAAGTACGAGCAGCCCGGCTGCCACGTCTGCCTTGACTATGTAGCAAACCTCGGTGACATCTCCACCGGCTCAGTTGGCAGCCCCGACGGCTGGTCAACCGTCTTTGTCAGGTCCAAGATCGGTGACTCGGTCTGGGGCAAGGCAATGGCAGCAGGCGTCTTTGAGACCCAGCCAATCGAGAAGGTCAAGCCAGGTCTTGAACTCGTGACCAAGCTCGCAAACGAGAAGATCACGAAGAACAAGGCAACCCTCGCGGGTCGTGCAACCTTCGGTGTGGGCAAGGCGCTCCGCAACCCATACCTCTAAATTTTTTTTCTTTCCGACTGCAGTCTGCCACTCTCTGACAGTCGTGCATTTCTGGAAAAATTTTCGTTCACCCATCTCAATGTGTTGTATCATAAATACCGCACGGGTTACGGAGGGGCGAGATCTGTCGGTAATTGTAGCACCATGTGACCCGGCAAACCGGTGAACGACTCATTACGGATACAGGGTACAATCACCCCCCGGTTGCGTGCGTACCCGTTCCCGGGGGTTAGATCGGTCGGTCCGACACCGGTTCTGGTAAAGTATGATAAACGACCGGTATTCTGGATTATGGGTCTCATCAGAGGATACGGGGATGCAGAGATCCCGTTATCGGGATCCGATGCTGCACGCTTTTGGGGGGTAAAAAAAACCACATTCTCTCCCCGGATTGTTCAATAAACCACCGGCGGGTTTATCTAAACACGGGGGATACCCGGCCAAAAGACGGGATAACGAAGCAAAAACACGTTGTCCTGAGGAAAACAAACGAGAATCCCGGTAAGAGCCTGCATAATAACCCGGGTGGGATGATAGTCATCGCAAGGGTGTTATCCCGTTCAAGAGGGGGAACAGGCGTTGTGGAAATCCTCTTTTCCTATTGCTTGCGTATCCTCTCGAGGGACGGTGCAACACCCCGGAGGGGGAGGCAGCCCAAGGGCAGATCCCCCTGACCCAAGATCAAATGCCGGTCCCATGTCTGGGTTTCAACGGAACCCCATTTTTCAACCAGACCTTGCCAAAAAAATTTTAATCGCGATCATGATCGTGATCGAAAACCGTTCGCAGATCAATCGAACCTTGATTTTTATTTTACAATCAAACCTTGATGAAAATTTTTTCAGCAGACTTTGATGGAAAAAAATCAACCGCACCGTGATTGAAAAACCGTACCCGTGATTGGACCTCCGTCGTGAACGGTACGTGTGCACTAGTGTACAAGTACTTAACTTTTTATCATCAAACCGTGATGAAAATTTTTTTGGCAGACTTTGATTTTTTATTTTCAATCAAGGTTTGATTTCAAAAAGTTCATCGCGATCATGATCGCGATTGAAAAACGATTCCGGATCAACCAGACCCTGGTTGAAATGAATTTTTTGAGAACCCGGTTGGTCTTTGATCACGCTCCCGAATGGGCGCCATAAGCTGCGGATTCGTGATCCCGGTGACCCCGTGCAGGGGGGAAGGTGTGGTCATGATCGATCATAACGTCGGTCACGGGGCCAATAAATGATTGCTTCCCGCACTCCGGTTGTTCTCTCCCCGCTCACCGGAACCGTCCATCCGAACGGACAGACCCGGCATTCTGTGCCACGGTCTCCAGCCATCCGCAGCAGGATTCCGGGTAGGAGTCAAACGCGGGCACGTATGGCTTGATATCAAGAAGCGGAGTGCCGTCGAGAACATCCACATCTTCCACCAGAAGCGTTGAACCATTCACTGCAACCAGCCGTACAACCGAGAGGCCGATCGCATTCGGGCGTCTTGGGGACCGGGTGGCAAAGATGCCATGAGGTGCCGGGTCCAAAAACGGTTTCACGTGCAGGTCATGACCATTACACCTGTGGAAGGAATACACGAGGATTATCCGGTCAAACCCGTCGAGATCTTTGAGACCTTCAGCAAACCCGTCAGCAATTTCCACGGTTCCCCGAACGCCCCGTGCTCCATTCGGCTGGATCGGCATTCCGGCAATATCGTGGAAAGGGGAGTGAATTGTTCCAATGGGAAAAAAGGTAATGGCATTTTTATCCCCGCAACTTTGTTCCATACTGGAATGTGGAGCAGTGAGGAAGATGATGCTATCGCATCCGGCATGAACAGGAATGAGAAAAAGATCTAGTTGCTGGCCGCCATGATTGCAGCAGTTTTCATCTGGATCTCAAGATTTGCCCGGTAGCCGGCAACCGTGTTCCGGAACTGCTGGTTGAGGTTCTTGATCCCGGTATTTGCCTGAAGCATCCCCTGCTCCTGTTTGTTGCGGAGAGCAGCTTCCAGATCGGCTCGTTTTGCATCTATCTGGTCCGATATCTGCCGTGCCTGGGTTATGTCAATGCCTTTTTCACTCAGGCTCCTGAGGGTAAAGTTACGTTCCTGTGATTCCTGGGTAAAAACCTTAATCCGTGCATTCTCCCGGGAGAGCCAGAGCGGGTCAGTCATGCTGCTGAAGGACAGGTCAAATACTTTCATCGAAGCGTCAGCAGTCTCCCGCATTCCCTCAGGGGTTCCGTTAAACGTCACAACCTGCATCTTTGTCTCTTCTGCAAAGAGCCGGGTCTGGGTACACATGTCATCCCTGAGCGCATTTATCCGGTCAGCAGTCTGCATGAAAGGGATCGAGGCTGCAGCCGCCAGGTAATCGTCCTGAATCTGCTTGAGTCTCTCGACCCCCGCACTCCCGCTTATATTGTTCACGTAGGTGATCACGCCATTCATCCGGGCGTCCTGGGATTCCCCGACATACGCGATATGGGTCTTGAGTGCGGCGATGTTTTCCGGCCGGTCACGGTCAAGCGGGTCTTTGCTTGCAGGAACCTCAATGTTTTCCACAATTGCACAGACAGCGGTGACAAGGAAAAGACTCCCGATAATGAGGAGCAGGCATACTATCGAGAACACCCGTTTATGCATCTGCCCGCCTCCCCCACACAAGTACCATAAAGCCGTTCACTTATTCGTAATGGGCATCGTGGTAAATAATATTCCTATGATGGCAGGGGTTATTCCTGTAACCTTGAGGTTAGCTCAATGGGGGGTATCAAAAACCGGATAAGCGAAATACTATACCGCAGGCAGAGCGAAGATCTAAAAGAAGGCATACGCGTGGTGAACGGGATTTTTTGTAAGAGGGGAGAGTGCACGATCCTCAACGAGGATATATTCTCAACAGAGAACATAGAGGACGGGAGTATCGATCTCGTTGTCACTTCGCCTCCCTATAATGTTGATATCCAGTACAATTCCCACGATGATCAGGTAAGCTATGATGACTACCTGGAATTTTCCCGGAGGTGGATGGAACGATGCCACGGATGGCTCAAAAACGACGGCCGGTTCTGCCTGAACATCCCGCTTGACAAGAACAAAGGCGGCCAGCAGAGCGTGGGTGCCGATCTCACCACACTTGCAAAACAAACAGGATTCTCCTACCATTCGACCATTGTCTGGAACGAGGGGAATATATCACGGCGGACTGCATGGGGTTCCTGGCTGAGCGCTTCTGCGCCGTACGTTATCGCACCGGTGGAACTGATCATTGTCCTGTACAAGGATTCCTGGAAAAAGACAAGCGGAACGCGGAAATCCGATATCACGAGAGATGAGTTCATGGCCTGGACCAACGGCCTGTGGACATTTAATGGCGAGCGCAAGACCAAGATCGGGCACCCGGCACCCTTCCCGGTCGAGCTCCCCCTCCGGTGCATGAAGCTCTTCTCGTTTGTGGGAGATACCGTGCTCGACCCGTTCATGGGGAGCGGTTCCACGCTCGTTGCTGCATCCCGGTGCAGCCGGAAAGGGATCGGCGTGGAGATCGATTTGCGCTATTGCGAGATTGCGTCCGGACGGATCATGACTGAAGGAGAACGGGATTAATCCCCCCTTTTTTCGTCCCCCGGCATGTGTTTATTTTTCAGCGCCATTCCAGGAGATTTGCGAAATGGCCGTATCTGAAAAGGACCCGCCGGGATATCTGGTTCAGCTTCCCGGATGCGGGAAAGCTGCGATGAACATCTTGATATCTTTCAGCGCAGTACGATTCATTACAGATTACCATGGGAGAGCAAGTTGATATCTTCATTGCCGATGCAACGGACCGCTTCGGCGGCGTTGAGAGCGTTCTTGGAGGATTTGACCTTTCGGTCCTTGCCGGCTCAACAGTAGCAGTCAAGGCTAATTATAACAGCGCCGATCCCTTCCCTGCCTCAACCCATCTCGAGACACTGGATGCCGTCTGTACTGCAATCGCAGACGAGAAAGCCGCAAAGATCACCCTTGCAGAGCGCAGCGGCGGCGGTGAGACGCGGGATGTACTTGCCCAGATGGGGGTTCTTGCCCTTGCAAAGGAAAGAGGTTTTGCAGTAACGGTACTGGACGAGATGGAGCGCAGCGGGTGGCATGAGATCCAGGCTCCGGCCCTCCACTGGGCCAGGGGGTTTTATATTGCAGCACCATTCATCCGATCCGACCATGTTGTCCAGACCTGCTGCCTCAAGACCCACCGGTACGGCGGCCACTTCACGCTCTCGCTGAAAAATGCGGTGGGCTGTATCGCCCGCAGGGTGCAGAACCTGAATTACGATTTCATGAACGAGCTCCACACCTCTCCGGACCAGCGCCTGATGATCGCAGAGGTAAACAAATTTTTCCGCACCGATCTGGTTGTGCTGGATGCAACGGAAGGATTTGCAAGCGGTGGCCCGGATAAGGGCAAGCTCATCCGCCCCGGGGTGATCCTGGCAGGTTCGGACCGGGTTGCCATCGATGCCACGGGAGTTGCCCTCCTCCGTTCCTTTGGTACCGTTCCGGATGTAGCAGACGGACGGATATTTGACCAGGAACAGATTGCACGTGCGGCAGAACTTGGTATCGGGGTCTCATCCGCCAAAGGGATCCGGCTTGTCCCGCTCGACACAAAAGCAGAAGAGATTGCTGCAAAAATCCAGGAGCAGCTCGACGCTGACTGACCAGATAACGCCGGGCCGCAGGCCACAAACCATACCGGCAGGTAGCAGAAAGATTACCACACGAAAAATCTACGATCCTCCCCTCACACCCCGGTTCACCTGATATGTCCCCGCCCCTGACTGCCTACATAGACATGGAATTTGCCGGTATCTACGGTACCCGCCAGATCCTGCAGATCCCCATCGAGATCGGCGTAGTCCTCCATGACCCGGCTTCTGACACGCTCTCGTTTGCCGGTAAGCCGTTCAGCTTTGACATCGATGTTGAGCTCTGGAAGAATATCACCGATGATGTGGGAAAGCGGGTTGACGGGAAGAGGAGGGTGTTCAATCTTGCAAATCCGAATGAAACTTACGACTACGACCGCAGGTTCAGCCTCGATTCCGCGCAGAAACGCGCTGCATGGACGGCAATCAATGCGGTCCACCGGGATCTCCGCATGTTCATGCAGGCCCTCAACCGGCGGGAGATTGGCACCCTCGTCTTTTTTGCACGAAAACGGGAGATCGAAACTTTCAACCATGCCCGGGTGAATACCGAGGGTTTTGTTATCCGCGATCTCCAGGCTGAGATCAAAAGCCGCTTCTCTTTAAAGGAGCACGTCTCGCTTGACCGTATGTCGCTTGTTATCGGGTTTGGGATCAACAAGACCTCATTCTTCTCAAAAAACATCGCATACCGGATCCCGGAACAATTCCGGTACGTGATCAAACCCCACAAGGCGATCGGCGATGCGGCTCGGATGCTGCTGCTTGATGCAGAATTCAACCGGTTCGAGGATGAGTTCCGTGAGCGGGTTGTGGGGCATATGGCCGAGTACGAGCGCAGGAAGCTGGCAGTACCGGATGGGCAGCCCCCGCCTGAATAGGCTGGATCTGACCAGAAACTTTGTTTAGGACGGCGTCCTTTCTGTACGATCATGCACTACACAATAGTGACGGAATCTCACGAGAAAGGCGGGTTTACTGCCCGATGCGTGGAGATCCCGAAAGCTCGCGGTCATGGCAGCACTCAGGGTGAGGCGATTGCCAGGATCAGGGAAGAGATCGAGCAGGTGCGACAGGAACAGAATGCGGAACTGCACTCGATTATCGCATCCGTCCATTCTGAGATCATCAGAATCGAAGTCGCTGACCCGGCGTAAAGTTCAAAGAGGCGCCGGGTTTTTAATTTCACCTTTTTTTGTAACAGGAATTCTTACAAGACACTGCCCACGCCCCAACATCCAGGGGAAATACCGCAGTGACGGACGAGAATCTGAACAGACGAGCCTTTTTACCCAGGGATATAGGTAAAATTTTAAACAACACCGGGTTCTGTCATCGTTCACAATGGATCACAACAGGCCGGTGAAAAATTCTTATCGAAAAAAAAGGGTTACAGGATCTCTTCGAGGATCTCTGCAGCGCTCCGCACAAGAAGCGGGCAGGTACTTTTGAAGACCCCTTTCTCTTTTGCAAGACCGAACTCTCGGGGATGAGAAAGATTGTAGCCCAGGAGATCCGTGCACCGGAGAGAATGGTTCCGGCGCATAAATTCCGCAATAAACTCTTTAGTCACCTCGTACGTCTTCTCTTTTGCAGCCATATCGTCAAGACGGGTTCGCCCGTATTTCATCCCGATAACCATGAGAGCCCCCGTCACCGCCCCGCAGGTATTGTCGGTATGACCCATCCCGCCCCCCAGGGCGCAGGAGAGTTTCAGGCAGGTCTCCTTGTCAATCCCGTAATCTCCGGCAAATGCCAGGCAGACCGACTGTGCGCAGGAAAAGCCACCCGTAAACGTGGCCTCTGCATCATCGGCACGTGTGAGAGTCATACGGTACAGCTTGTACCGCGGGGGAAAAAGGATTACTGATCCCGATACTGAATACAGCTGTGCAAAATACCATAAAAAAGGAAAATGTCCGTATTCAGAGCACGTCTTTCCGGTATGCCGGTGAGAGAATCCTTGCTTTCCTGAGCATCAGCCTGAGCAGGATCTGGGCAAGCGGGAAGAGAAAGTCCCTGTAGAGGGGTACGCCAGCATTCATCGGGGCATAGTTTGCATTCAGGAGGATATCCCTCACATGACCCACCCCGTCTCCCAGAAGGAATACCGCATTTGCAAGGATGGTTGCAAGCCAGAAGTTGTCCCGGAAATGGTAGCAGAGGATGCCCACAACACCGAGTGCCAGGTTTGCTATCCCCACCTCATACTGGAACGGGCTCCCAGCCGGAGAGAGGCAGGCAAGGGATTTTTGTCCACTATGACCTATCATAGTACCAGTAAAAGAGCGGAGAACTGCCAGATGTCGTACCGGTTTGCCAGCAGAATGGGAAAATTGAAGGCATCGTTCCTTGATGAACTCTTCCGGGTATCAGGAGATCCTACCATCATCTCGTTTGCCGGCGGGCTTCCATCTTCGGCGCTGATCGATACCGAAGGGATCGCACGGGCCACCCGCGAGGTCATGGAAGAGGAAGCGCACACCGCGCTCCAGTACACGACAACCGACGGATACCTGCCCCTCCGGGAATACATCGCAGCCCGGTACCGGACCCGGCTTGGGATCCCGGCAGAGGCAAAAGAGATCCAGATCGTTAACGGTTCGCAGCAGTGTCTCGACCTCTTTGCCAAGATCTTTCTCGACCCGGGCGACCATGTCGGCATGGAGCGGCCGGGCTATCTTGGGGCAATTGAGGCATTCTCGCTCTACGAACCGGTCATCGATGCCATCCCGCTGGAAGACGATGGCCCGGACCTTGCGGCATTCGAACGGATGATCGTTTCCACGCAGCCCAAATTTTTCTATGGCATCCCGAACTCCCAGAACCCTTCCGGCAGGACATACTCGCAGGAGAAGCGCCGGGCGATTGCAGAGATCCTTGGCGGGCATGAAACCGTCTTTTACGAGGACGATGCATTCGGTGAGCTCTTCTTTGACAAAAGATCCCGGCTGCCGGTGAAAAGCTATCTCCCCGGCCAGTCGGTGATCTCCGGCTCGTTCTCCAAGACCGTTGCTCCCGGCATGCGGATAGGCTGGATGTTTGCTCCGGAAGAGATCCTTTCCAGATTCAATATCGCAAAGCAGGCATCCGATCTCCATTCCAACTTCCTCTGCCAGAAGATCCTGCACCGCTACCTCACCACATCCGATCCTGACAGCCGGATCAAAATCATTGTGGAGGTGTACGAGCAAAAGTGCCGGCAGATGTGCGATCTCTTCGATGATCTCATGCCGGAACTCACCCATACGAACCCTCAGGGGGGGATGTTTCTCATGGCTGCCCTGCCACCGGGCCTATCCTCCCGGGCGGTATTTGATGAAGGGGTGAAAAAGAAGGTTGCCATTCTCCCGGGCCTGCCGTTTTACGTGGACGGAGGGGGAACCGACACAATCAGGTTAAACTTCTCCTCGGCATCGGAAGAGCAGATCACCGAAGGTATGCACCGGCTCTCGACGGTTATCCACGGCATGCTGCACGTGTAAACCGGCGCGATTTATATACGTTCGTCAGCCAGATCTTCCTTGTACAGGAAGAGATGCTCTTGACGCACAAATACCTGATTTTGCTCCTCGCGCTGCTGATCACTGCGGCTGCCATGCCCATGGTCTCCGGCGATGACGGTCCCATCGATGGTCCCGTGGTCACAACAACCACGCCCACGCCGGAACCAACGGTCACGGTGCCGACCCTGGTTACCCAGCCCACTACAGAACCAACAACCATCCCAACAACAGTACCCACAACGGCTCCGACAACCGCGCCTACAACCGAACCAACGGTCACCGTCCCGACGATGGTCACTCTGCCGACTACAGAACCAACCATAACGATAGAGCCGACCCAGCCGGGCTCGGGGAAGGGGTGGATCACCACATACTGCAATGTTGACGGGGCCACCGTATCCTTCAACGGGGTCATCCAGGGAACAACGGCCGGCGGAAGTCTCACGGTTCCCGTAAGCCCCTCGGGAACACCGGTCACGTCCATCACGGTAACCAAATCCGGGTACAGCACGTGGCAGGGCGCTCCATCCCACATGCCGGCCGATCAGGAAACGGTCTCGGTATATGCAACCATCAACCCCCTCTCAACTCCCACCACGACTCCGCCGGTCCAGTACGGTACTATCTATGCCCAGTCAACTCCGGGCGGTGCGCAGATCTACATGAACGGGAACTTCTACGGGTACGCGCCGGTCACGATCCCGAACCTTGCTCCCGGTTCCTACTCCATGAAAGCCACACTCTCCGGCTATACACCCAATACCGGGACGGTATATGTCAGCGCCGGACAGACTTCGTACTATTCCCCGGTGCTCCAGCAGTCCCCCCAGCCGCCGCGCAGCACCGGTACAGTCTATGTAACATCCAGCCCGGATCATGCACTGATCTATGTTGACGGGAATTACCAGGGCAAAGCCCCGCTCACGGTTACCCTCTATCCCGGGAGCCATTCATTCCGTCTCACCCTCACAGGGTACAATGATTATACTACAACCGTGTATGTCAACGGGGGGACTGCCCAGAACCTCAACGCCGTCATGACATCGGCTTCCTATGGTTCGGTTTCCATCACCTCCATGCCCGGCGCAACCGTCTCTATGGACAGCAACACCATGGGAAAGATCCCGTCTTCCGGGGTCCTGACCCTCAACAACATTTTGAGCGGGAACCACCTGTTCAAAATTACCAACCCCGGATACAATGACTGGATGAACACGATCTATGTGAAGGGCAATACCATGACGCCATTCACGGCAACCCTGACACCGGTTGGAACCAACCCGACCCCGGTACCGGCAACGGGAGCCTTCAATATCGTCTCGACCCCGGCCGGGTCCGAAGTCTATATCGACAATCTCTTCAAAGGATATACCCCGGGCATATTCGATGGGATTTCCCCCGGTCAGCACCAGGTATTGCTCAAATATACCGGGTATATCGACTACTCGACAACAGCATCGGTGATCTCGGGCCAGACAACCCCGCTTGCAGTCAGCCTGCAGCCGGCTCCGGCACCAACGCCGCAATCAGCCCCGTCACTCGCAGTCCTGATCGGGGGACTTGCAGGAATAGTTGCAATCGGAGCTTACCTAAGGAGGCGATCCTGAAATGACAGGTGCATGTAAATTATCCACAACACAGATCCTGAGCGCTATCCTTGTGATCATTATCATCGGGACACTCACGGCGTACGCGTATACGAATGCAAATGATGCCCTCAAGGACTCGGTTAAGCAGGGAATGAAATCCACGGCCGGGGCCATGGCAACCCAGATTAATGCAAGTGACATTGCCAAATTCCAGCCCGGCGATGACGCTTCACCGGCATACATTGCAGAAACCCGCCAGCTGAGGAACATGCGCAGTATGGACGACCATATCCTCAACGCGTACATTCTCAAAGTGAACCCGGACCGGACGATAACCTTCCTTGTCGATGATCTCGCGGAATACGACCCGCAGGGCTCGGCTAAGATTGGAGAGGTCTCAACTGCTCCCGACAAACTCGAGATCTTCTCGGCACTCTCGGGGCCGACAACCTCCAAAGAGCCCTACACCACTAAATACGGCTCGTTCATCTCCGCGTATGCACCCATCGATGACTCGAGCGTCGGTTCATCCGGCAACACGTATGCGATCCTCGCAATAGACATGTCTGCGGATGATTACAACCGGTACACCTCAAAAGGAGCCCTTATCCTTCTCACGGGCATAGTATCGATGATCATCGCAGTCGGCGCGATCTTCTGGTTCGGTCGCAGGATCGAGAAGAAGAGCGAATAAAAATCTCCGGCCCGCGGGATTCAATCCCGCAAATTCTATTTTCTTATCCTTCCAACCAGATTTACCATGTCAATACCAGTCCGGAACATGCTGCTGGCATGTGCCCTCATAGCAGCACTTCTTCTCGCTGCAGGGTGTACCCAGCAGTCAGCATCGCCAGTAAAAACAGATGCAGGGGGAGCGGTTGTGACCACACCTGGAACAACAGCAAGTGCACCTGCTCCAGCGCTGACTGCTGCTGCAAGCGCCCCCACGGATTCCTGGAAACGTGTCCGGCTCTCAACCGATATGGGCGATATTGTTATCGCGCTCGACCCGAACATGCCGGTTACCACGGGCAATTTCGAAACACTCGTAAAACAGGGATTCTACAACAACGTGACCTTCCACCGCGTCATTGACGGGTTCATGATCCAGGGTGGCGATCCCACGGGCACGGGAATGGGCGGCCCGGGCTACACCATCAAGGACGAGTTCAAGACCGGCAACCGGAACGATCGCGGAACAATTGCCATGGCCAACGCCGGGCCGGGCACCGGCGGGTCACAGTTCTTCATCAATCTCGTCAACAACAATTACCTTGACAGCATGCACCCGGTCTTCGGGAAGGTTGTTGAAGGAATGGATATTGTCGACAAGATCGGGAAAGTGCCAACCACGGGGGGGCAGGAAAACCGCCCGCTCCAGAAAGTAATAATCATAAAAGCTGAAATTATCTGATCATTTTTTTCTTTTCACGTATGCGTTCATTCAAAACACAGATGAAGCCGCAGAACCAATATTGCTGTACTTCATCATGACAACACCAGCGCAAACCGGAAAAATTGTACGGCTTGAAACGAACATGGGAACAATTGCCATTGCCCTTGCTCCTGACATGCCCATAACCGCAGGAAACTTTGAGACGCTTGTACAGAAAGGTTACTACAACGGCGTCATCTTCCACCGGGTTATCAGCGGGTTCATGATCCAAGGCGGAGACCCCACAGGTACCGGCCGCGGGGGCCCCGGGTATGCAATCAAGGATGAATTCCCGCCGGGCAACAAAAACGATCGCGGGACCATCTCCATGGCCAATGCCGGCCCCAACACCGGCGGGTCGCAGTTCTTCATCAACCTGGTCAACAACAATTTCCTTGACGGGAAACACCCGGTCTTCGGGAAGGTTGTCGAGGGGATGGATGTGGTCGACAAGATTGGCAAGACCAAGAGTGGTCATGGCGACAAGCCGCTCAAGGACGTTGTGATCGTCAAGGCAACGATGGAGTGAAGGCCGGTTTTCTCCCTGATCCCTGCCCGGTAGCAGGGATCGCATGTTCTTTTTTCAGGTTCGCTTCTGACGAAGAGATACCTTTTCACCGCGGATACTGTCGATCCCACGCCGAAGGGGGGTTAGTGCCTTCCGGTCATTGTATGATACTTCCCCGGGTAACGGGCAACAAAGTACTGATAGCCATTCAGCGTGCAGGCGTTATACTCATTCATAGCGGCAACGAGCCACTGATCAAGGTCGCAAAGAACATCTTCCCGAAGGCAACACATAACTAACCATCCAGTCAAGCTCTTGCACAACAGGACACCATCCGGAGAATTATCGTGAGTAGATTTGGTTCTGACCCGCTTGGTTTTTTCAATTCCGTGTACCAGAACAGTGCACCTTGGGATATCGGGGCACCTCAGCCTGCCATGGCTGCTCTTATTGAGAAATATCCGCCCGTAGATCCAATTTTGGATCTTGGCTGCGGCTCCGGCGACCTTGCGATTTATTTGGCAATGTTGGGGCATCAGGTTGTTGGGATTGATTTTGTTGAATCTGCCATCAGGGACGCCCGGGACAAAGTTGCCGCTCTTCCTCAATCAACTCCTCTCTCAGTACGTTTTCAGGTGGCTGACGCTCTGAAGCCCTCCCTGCTTCAGGAAAAATTTGGAGCGGTTTTCGATTCGGGCTTCTATCATTTATTTAATCCGGACCAGTGCGAGCAATTAATCGATGAAATTGCCCAAATCCTGAAACCCCATGGTTGTTATTATCTGCATGAGTTTGCCGTTGAATTTCCAATACCCCATGTTCCCTGCCAAATTTCACCTGATGAATTACAAACACGTTTTACAGCGGAAAAAGGATGGCGCATCAAAGAAATTCATACGGGAGAATTCCTGAGCCAGGTCGCTCCTCCCGTGCCCGCCACCTGTGCCTGCATAGAGCGTCTTCCCGTGTAAATCCCGCCACACAACGCGTGCTCCGGACGGGTGTTGACCACACATCAATGAAAGGATGGGCTGTACCTGAGATCTTTTTGTCATCGGGATAGCTGGTAACAGATGACGATCTCAACGGGACAAAAAAAATATAAAAAAATGGGACTTGGGGTTGGGGTGTTGGGATGGTATTATACGGACAGATAGTCGCTTGGGGTGGGCATCTGCTCTTTTAAGCCCTTCCTCTTGCGGATACTGACAACGACTTCCTTGACCATGTTGTTGGGAACCAGTTCGAACCCGGCAAACTCGGTGTTCCACATTGCACGGCCTTCAGTTGCTGACCGGATATCTCCGGCAAACCCGAAGAGCTCGGCAACGGGAGCTTTGCCCGCAACGGTGATGGTGTCGCCTTCGCTGGTCATATCGAAAACCTGACCGCGCCGGCCCTGGATCTGGGAGGTTGCTGCACCCATCTGGTCCATCGGGACGGTGATCTGGATCTTCTGGACCGGCTCGAGGAGCGAGTCCCCGGCAAGCAACAGGCCACCCTTGATGGCGCCACGGACTGCGGGGATGACCTGTGCGGGACCACGGTGGATTGCATCCTCGTGGAGCTTGACATCGGTAAGGACCATCTTGAGGTTCTGGACGGGCTCGTCAGCGAGCGGACCACCGGCAAGTGCCTCGTGGATACCTTCGATGACCAGTTCCATGGTCTCGTTGAGGTACTGGATACCCTTGGTGCTGTCGATGAGCATGTTGGTACCCTTGATCATCTTGACGCTCTTTGCCTCGTCCTTGTCCATGCCGGCCTTGATAAGCACGTCACGGCGCTCCAGCATCTGCTGATTCATGGAGACTTCGCCCGCCTTGATCAGGGCGACGATCTCATCGGGGAGGGGTGAGAGGGTAAAGTAGAAGCGGTTGTGCCGGTTGGGGGACTTGCCCTCGACATTTTCAACCTTGCCGGTAACGGTCTCACGGTAGACCACGATCGGCGGGGAGGTAACGATCTCGACACCCTTGTCGCGCTTGATACGGCCCGTGATGATCTCAAGGTGGAGTTCTCCCATACCTGCGATCAGGTGTTCGCCGGTCTCTTCATTGATGGAGATACTGAGAGTGGGATCTTCCTTGGCCACCTGCCGGAGCACTTCAACAAGCTTTGGCAGGTCCTTCATGTTCTTTGCCTCGACGGCAACGGTCATGACGGGTTCGCTGTAGTGCTTGAGAGATTCAAACGGCGTGACTTCCATGAGGGAGCTGACCGTTGATCCGACGATTGCATCCTTGAGACCGGTGACTGCGGCGATGTTCCCGGCAACGATCTCCTCGACTTCAACCCTCTTGGGCCCCATGAAGATACCGACCTGCTGGAGCCGGTTCTCTTTCTTGGCAGTGCCCATAACATAGAGCACATCGCCCCTCTTGAGGCTGCCGGCGAAGAGACGGCCGGTGGCAACTTCCCCTGCATGGGGGTCAAACGAGATGTCGGTGACCATCATTGCAACCGGGCCGGCTGCATCGCAGGAGAGCATGGCTTTTCCTTCCTTGGTGGTCTTGTCACCATGCCAGATGACGTTGACACGCCGTGGCTGGGCTTCGAGCGGGTTTGGCAGCTTGTTCACTACCATATCGAGAAGGACTTCCGAGAGCGGGCTGTTCTTTGCCAGGTATTTCATGTCGCCTGCACGGCACTTGTCGTACACGATTTTGAAGGAGATGCCGCTCTTCTTCATGAACGGTACCGATACCGCCCAGTTGTAGAGAGCCGAGCCGAATGCAACGGTTCCTGCACCTGCATCGAGCTTCCAGCCGCTGTTGTAGGCTTCCTCGTTCATGCCCTTGATCAGCTTGTTGACCTTGTCAATCACTTTGCCAAGCCGGATCTGCATCTCCATATCGTCGACTTTCAGCTCGTTGATGAGCCGGTCGACCTTGTTGATGAAGAGGACAGGGCGGACACCTTCCTTGAGTGCCTGGCGGAGAACCGTCTCGGTCTGGGGCATGGTGCCCTCGACCGCATCGACGAGCACGACGGCTCCGTCAACGGCACGCATAGCACGGGTGACGTCGCCACCGAAGTCCACGTGGCCCGGCGTGTCGATCATGTTGATCAAGAAATCCTGACCATCGTACTCGTGAACCATCGAGACGTTGGATGCATCGATGGTGATACCACGGGCCTGCTCTTCGGCATCCGAATCCATGAAGAGCTGCTTTCCGGCAAGCTCCTCAGAGATGATACCGGCACCTGCGAGCAGGTTATCGGACAGCGTTGTCTTGCCGTGGTCGATGTGCGCTACAATACCGATGTTCCGAATGTGCTTCGGATCCTTCATGAGCTCTACTACGCGCTCAACCGTTTTTTTGCCGCGGGACATGAAATGACCTCAAAAAAAGATAATTTAACGGGCGGATTTTGCAATGCGCTCGCGTTCTTCCTTTTTCCCGACCGAGTAACACTTCATGTCGCCCTTGGATGCGGCGATGATTTCGTCGGCGAGAACTGCACTTGCACTCTTCTTGCTCGTGCTGGAACCCTTCAGGGTTGCTTCGGCAATGAAGTGGATTGCAGTGTCAACCCTGCGCATGGGTGCAGTGTCAACCGATTTCGGGACATTGATGCCACCATATTTCAGGCGGACGGTCTCTTCACGGGGACCAGAATTGCCGATTGCCTCGACCAGCACTTCAATGGGGTTGCGCTTGGTCTTCTTGTTGATGATCACGAATGCATCCCGCACGATCCGGATTGCAAGCTGCTTCTTTCCGGTATTATTCTCGGTCTGCATAAGGCGGTTGATGAGTCGCTCGACGATCATCATGTTGCTCTTGCCAAATTCCTGGCGGGAGAACTTACCGCAGGTGTGGGGGATGATCTGGGTGGAGAGGGTAACGTAGCGTGTGAGGCTGGGGTCGTTGACCTTGACTTCGGAGGCATCCCACTGGTTGAACAGGAGTTTCTTTCCGGTTGTGGTTGGTTCTGTCATCTTAAAATCACCTGCGCGGTTTCTCCTTCCTGCCTATAACCATTTCATGGAGGCAGACGTTATTCACCTTGGTAACCACGTACCGGACACCAGGGATATCTCCCATGGACCGGCCGAGACGGCCGCCAATACCTTCGATCTCGACTTCATCGTGTTCGTCAATGAAGTTGATGGCACCGTCGCCAACTGCGAATGCGCTGACCTGCCGTCCGTTCTTGATGAGCTGGACGCGCACGCACTTGCGGATTGCAGAGTTGGGCTGTTTTGCCTCGACACCGATCTTCTCGAGCACGATACCTCTCGCCTGTGGAGCGCCCTCAAGAGGATCCGACTTCACATCGAGGTTGAGTTCACGGCGGGCGTAATTTTTGTCTGCCCACCGGAACTTATTTGAGTCCCGAACCAGTTTTCTGGCTGCGAATTTACCCTGTCCCATTAAATAGCCTCATTTTAGTTGTTTTTGTGGTTATCGATAACCCACACTGAGATATATACTAACGCGGGTGATCGATTTATAAATTGTGGCATCCCACCTGCCTGTCTTATACTATTGTCCGTTGCTCATAATAACATTATATCCTTCTTTCTCCAATAATGGGCAATGAAAGTCGGGATCTATAAAGAGGTGCAGATTGACACCAGTCACCGTCTGCTCTATTATAAGGGGAAATGCGCCAACCTTCATGGGCACCGATGGAAGATCGAGGTCTGGATGGAGGGGGAACCGGACCCGGTATCACAAATCCTGATCGATTACAGCCTTATCAAGCAGGTCATCAACAAGTACGATCACCAGATCATCCTGAACCGTGATGATCCCATGGTGCCACGCATCCAGGAGTTCCACCCGGTTATCACTACTCCCGGGGAGCCAACCAGTGAGCTGATGGCAGTCCTTATCCGGGACGATCTCTATGCAGTCTGCCGGGACGAGGGAATAAAGGCAACAGTACCAAAAATCCGCGTGTGGGAATCACCAACCGCATTTGCCGAGCTCACCGAATGAAGATCGCGGATATTTTCAGGAGCCTCCAGGGCGAAGGGAAGAACCAGGGGAAGCCCTGCCTGTTCATAAGGTTAGCCGGGTGTAACCTGAATTGTCACTGGTGCGATACGCCGGAATCGCGCTCCGGGGGTATTGAGATGGGCCTTGATACCGTCCTTGAACAGGTCTGGCGCGTCAACCCTCCCTATGTCTGTATTACCGGGGGAGAGCCCCTTATGCAGGCCGGCGAACTGGAGCCGCTGCTTGCTTCGCTCTCCCGGAGGGGGACCAAGATTGATATTGAGACCAACGGAACCATGGATTTTTCTGGCCTCCAGCAGTACGCATCGATCTGCATGGACGTGAAGTGCCCGTCATCCGGAGAGCAGAGCAGCCTTGGCCTGCTTGAGAAGATACGCCCGGAGGACAGTGTAAAATTCGTCGTGCACGATGAGGCGGACTGCCGGTATGCACAGGAAGTCATGAGTACGCACCGGATAGCCGGTGAGATCTTCTTCTCCCCGGTCTATGGAACTGATTATCTTCCGATAACCCGGTTCATACTCATCAACAACCTCCCCGTCCGGTTCCAGCTGCAGTTACACAAGATAATTGGGGTGAAATGATGAAAGCGGTATGTCTCCTGTCGGGGGGGATGGACTCGTCCACCCTCGCGTACGTTGCAAAGAGCAAAGGGTACGAGATCCTGGCCCTCCACCTCAATTACGGGCAGAGGACTGAAAACAAGGAACTGGCCTGCGCAAGGAAGATCGCCGGCCTGCTGGATGCCCGGGAATTCCTCGAGCTGGATGTCGGGTATTTTTCCAGGTTCGGGGCAAGCAGTCTTACCGACAGTACTATTGCAGTCGAGGAGTTCGATCCTGCGCGGGTGCACATGCCCAACACCTATGTCCCGTTCCGGAATGCCAACCTGCTCTCGATGGCTACCAGTTATGCCGAGGCAAAAGGAGCGGAGGCCATCTTCATCGGTGTCCAGTCGCTGGACTACAGCGGGTATCCCGACTGTCGCCCTGCATTCATTGAAGCATTCCAGAAAGTGATCGATCTTGGCACGAAAGACACGACGAAGATTACCCTCTTCACACCATTTATCAGGATGACCAAGACCGATATCCTGCGTGAAGGCATAAAACTCGGTGTCCCCTATGAACATACCTGGTCCTGCTACCGGAATAATAAAAAAGCCTGCGGCACCTGCGGCTCGTGCCATTTCCGGCAGGAAGCCTTTGGAGCAATCGGGATGAAAGACCCCATAGAATACGAGGAATAAATGGAGATCTTTCGCGGGAGAAGGCTCTGGATAGAACAGCGACGGGTGCAGCTTCCAAACGGGCTTGAGAGGGAGAAGCTTATTGTCCACCCGAGCAGCGCCGTTGCAATCCTTCCCATAGAGAAAGACCGGTGCAAGCTGATCCGGCAATACCGGTACGCCATCGACGATTACATTCTGGAAGCCCCCGCCGGGGCACTTGAGAAAGACGAAGACCCGCTGGCGGCAGCAGGACGGGAGCTCATCGAGGAGACCGGGTTTGCAGCCAGTACCATCGAGCCCCGGGGGTTTATCATCACTACCCCGGGGTATACCGATGAGAAGATCTACCTCTATGAAGCTCACGGGCTGACCCCATCGCAGGAGTTCGGGAAGGACGAGGATGAGGTTATCGAAGTCGTGGACGTGGCGGTTCGTGACCTCCCCCGGATGGTGCGGGACGGTGCCATCACCGATGCCAAAACAATCTGCCTCATATACCGGTGCCTCGGGTGCTGATCATGCGGTTGTTTTTCATTCCTGCGCTCATGCTCATTTTCTGCCTGGTATCGGCAGGATGCACCGCGAATGCCCCACCTGAAAAATCATCCTATTCTGTGGATTCTCGCGGGGTTCTCTCCCTGTCCTGCGCTCCGGTGACCACCAGCGAAGAGATCCTTTTTACCAATGACACGTACACAAAATCGCGGATCGTGCTGCACACGGAAAACGGCGACGTAGTAACGTACCTTGCAGCGCCGAAGATGCCAAAAGCGGTATTCGTCTATGTGCCAGGTGCTGGCGAGAAGCTTGCCGGGCACGAAGAGCGGATGGTCAGGTTCGCTGCGGCAGGATACGCATTCCTGTTTGTGGATACCCGTGGCAACGGAGGCGAGACTGCAGGAATGCCTTTCAGCCAGCAGCTGATCCAGCAGGATTATGCCCGGTTTGAGATGGGTGAGATGCCCCAGTACTATCTGAGTATCTGCGATCTTGTATCAGCGCAGAAGATCCTGACCGGGAAATATAATGTACCCGTGTATGCGATCGGATCGAGCAACGGGGGCCGGTATGCTGCAGTGGCAGCCGGTGTTGATCCTCAGTTTGCCGGTTATGTGGGAATCTCCACCTCTGACTGGGGGCTTCTTGATTCCTTACTTGGACAGGGGTATACCGGCAACCCGGTGCGGTTTGCTGCATCCTTGGAACCAGGTACCTATGTCGGTATGATATCCCCGCGCCCCGTCTGGATCTTCCATGCACAGAAAGATCCTGTCATCCCCTTCAAAAACGGGGAGCAGTTCTTCGAAAAGGCCGGTGAGCCAAGGACTTTTACTGAATTTTCCGGGGATCATGGAATAAACCCTGATGTGGACCGGCTGATCCTGCAGCAATGGGCGCAAATTTATGCCCCCCGCGGGTGAATAGGTAATAGCTCCAAAAGAGAGGTTTGATTCGGGCAATGGCAGAAGAAGCAGTGGAGATGGACGATGCGCGCAAGCGCTATGAATTCAAGAAGACCCTGGAGAAGCTCCAGTCGCAGCAGGGAGACGGGACGGAGCTCATAACGCTCTACATCCCTCCCGACAAGCAGATCTACGATGTGACCAACCAGCTCAAGGATGAGTTCGGGCAGTGTGCCAACATCAAGAGCAAGCAGACCAAGACCAATGTCCAGAGCGCCATCTCTTCCATCCTCTCCCGCCTGAAATACTATAAGCGTCCGCCGGCAAGCGGGCTTGCGGTCTTCTGCGGTACCGTGAAAACATTCGGTGACCGCACCGATCTCCAGTGCACTATCATCGAGCCACCGGAACCCCTCAACCTCTACATGTACCGCTGCAGCTCGAACTTCGAGCTAGAACCGCTCCTCCAGATGCTCGAGGAGAAGTACGTGTACGGCCTCTTGGTTCTCGACAAGCGGGAAGCGTACTGGGGCTTTTTGCGTGGCAACCGGATAGAACCAATGGGCGGGGCAAACTCGACCGTGCCGGGAAAAATGCGGAAAGGCGGCCAGTCGGCAGCCCGGTTCGGGCGCCTGCGTGAGATCGCGATTGACGAGTTCTATACAAAAATCGGCGAGCGGTCAAGCGCAATTTACCTTGCAGAAAAGGATTTCTTCGAGCGGTTCAAGGGGGTCCTGATCGGCGGGCCGAGCCCGACAAAAGAGGAGTTTGAGAAGGGGAATTATCTCCACCACGAGGTCCAGAAACGGATCATCGGCCTCTTCGATGTTGCCTACACCAATGAGGACGGGCTCTCGGAACTGGTGGATGCGGCAAAGGACGCCCTCAAAGGGATGACGGTTATCAAGGAGAAGGCCTTCATGGACCGGTTCTTGAAAGAACTGGTCAAGGAAGACGGGCTTGCAGCATACGGCGAAGAGAGCATACGGCACAACCTTGGGATTGGTGCAGTCGATACCCTGCTGCTCTCGGCGAACCTGAGGAAGTCCCGGCTGAAGATCAAGTGCCAGAGCTGCGATTATACCACTGAAAAGACGGTCAATATCGAGCCGGGCAAATCGGTTGGCGATATCTCCCTTGGAATCTGCCCGAAATGTTCGGCACCACTTATCCTTGATGAGGAGATAGATATCGTCGACGAACTGACAAAGCTTGCCGACATGAGCAGCTCCAAGGTCGAGATCATCTCCGACGACTTTGAAGAGGGGTCGATCCTCTTTACCGCATTCGGCGGGATTGCCGCGATCCTCCGGTACAGGACGGGATACTGATGCTGCACGACATGTACACAACAATCGGGAACGCTATTAAAGAAAATACCAGTGCACCGGATGCCCTGCTCATCGACGGGGGAGAGCATGCCGATCTTGCGTCCACCATCGCCTTTGCGCTTGCAAGGCAGAGAAAGCAAGCACCGGCAAAGATCGCACAGGAACTTGCACAGGAGCTCGCAAAACGTCCCGATCTCGCCGGGATCACGGTTGAAGCAAAAGGGCCGTATATCAATTTTATTTTCGGGAATGACTATGTCAGCGAGGCGCTCAGGGCCGCGGTTCAACCCGGATACGGAAACCTTCCAAAAAAACCAACGCGGGTTGTCCTCGAGCACACCAGTGCCAACCCGAACGGCCCCCTGCATGTAGGACATATCCGGAACTCGATCATCGGAGACACGCTCGCCCGCGCCTTTCGAAAGGCCGGCTACCCGCTGGAAGTCCAGTATTATGTCAACGACATGGGCCGGCAGATCGCCATCGTGGTCTGGGGGTTCGACAACCTTGACAGCAAACAGATCGATGGCGAGAAGGAAGATGCCCACATTGCCCGGATCTACATAGCGGCAAACCGCGAGATCGAGAAGGACGAGGGGATCACCCAGCAGGTTAATACCCTGATGCAGCTCGTGGAGAACGGCGACCCGGCAACCGTGAAGAAGTTCCGCCGGGAGGTCTCCCGCTGCCTCGACGGCTTCAAGGTCACGATGAAAGACCTCAACGTTGCCCACGACCGCTTCGTCTGGGAGAGCGATTTCATCCGGAACGGGAACACGGAACGGATCATCAACAAGCTCAAGAGGATCCCCCAGGCGCACGAAGAGGAGACGCTCTATCTCGATCTCTCCGAATTCGGGTTCGAGAACAAATATGTCATCCGGCGGAGTGACGGGACATCGGTCTATGCCGCCCGCGACCTCGCCTTCCATGCATGGAAAGGGGCTAACTTCGACCGGGTCATTGATGTCCTTGGTGCCGATCACAAGCTCATCGGGGCCCAGCTCCAGTGCACCATGAAACTCCTTGGGGTAAAGGTGCCGGAGATCGTCCATTTCGAGTTCGTTTCGCTTCCCGAAGGTTCGATGAGCACCCGGGCCGGCAAGTTCGTCTCTGCGGACGACCTGATCACCGAGATCCGCAAGCGGGCATTCGATGAAGTGACGGCCCGCAGGCCGGAACTGGACGAGGAGACCCGCAGGTCAATAGCACAGTCAGTCGGGCTTGCCGCGATACGGTACGATATCGTGAAGGTCTCTCCTGAAAAGAGCACGGTCTTTGACTGGAAAGAGGCGCTGGACTTCGAGCGGCAGAGCGGCCCGTACATCCAGTACGCCCATGCCCGGGCCTGTAGTATCCTGGAGAAAGCCGGGCCATTTGCCGAATCCTATGATCTCGAGACCGAACAGGAGATTATCCTTGCAAAGAAGATTGCCCGCTTCCCGCAGGTTATCGAGAACGTGGTCTCCGAGCTTCGCCCGCACATCCTTGCCATCTATGCCCGGGAACTGGCGGACACATTCAACACTTTCTACCATTACGAACCCGTACTGAAAAGCGAGGGCCAGACCCGCAACCGGCGGCTCACGCTTGTAAAAGCCGTTCAGAATACCTTGAAAGAGGCCCTGCAGACCCTTGGGATCGATGCCATCCACTCCATGTGATCCCCTGCGCAGGCAGGGATACCAGTTTTTTTCCCCGTTGTCGACAGCCGCGCTCAAGCCCTGCATGTGGTGCAAGCGTGCCCTGCAGGGGGGCGATATGTGCTACAAGCACCAGTTCTATGGTATCGACAGCCACCGCTGCGTCCAGATGACCCCCACGCTGCGCTGCAACCAGCGCTGCCTCTTCTGCTGGCGCTCTTTCGAGCACGAACCTGCGGAAGAAGAGGAGTGCTCTCCTGAAACAATCCTTGCCGGCATCCACCGGTACCAGAAGAAGGCGCTGGCGGGATACAACGCGGTACTCGACAACACGGTGACAGAAGAACGCTGGAAGGAGGCGCTTGACCCAAAGCATGTTGCAATATCCCTCTCGGGCGAGCCCACGCTTTACCGGCAACTCCCGGAACTTATCGACCTGTTCAAAAGTAAAGGGTACACCACATTCCTGGTGAGTAATGGTACCAATCCCGAGATGCTGAAAAGATGTCATCCCTTCCAGATGTACGTATCGCTGGATGCCCCGGACCGGGAAACTTACCATGCCGTGTGCCGTCCTCTTGGGGATTACTGGGACAGGGTAAACGAGAGCCTCCGGCTGCTTGGTTCCCGCAGGTCTGCAGTGAGAGTGACATTAGTCAAAGGGCTGAATGATTTTGCACCGGAGCGCTATGCCGAAATTTTGCAGGATTCGGGCGCTAGTTTTGTTGAAATAAAAGGATATATGTATCTTGGATACAGTAGAAACCGTTTGGCAAGAGAGAATATGCCGGAGCATGCGCTGGTGCGGTCCTTTGCAGAGAAGGTTGCAACCGCATGCGATTACCGGTTCAAGGATGAGAATGAACTGAGCAGAGTGGTAGTGCTGGAGCGTTTGAGATGAGATTCAATCCCGAGGACTGGAAACATAGATCGCATGAGAATTTTGAGGGAGCATGGCACGAGGGACCATCGGTCCTGACCCCTGCATCACATGCCGATACGTACCCGTGCCGGGTGTACAAGCGGGCGCAGGCCCACCCGATCTTTGCCACCATCAACCGGTTGCGCGAAACCTATCTTTCGCTTGGATTTGACGAGGCAGAGAACCCGGTCATTATTGATGAGAAGGACATCTACCGGCAGTTCGGGCCCGAAGCAATGGCCGTGCTCGACCGGGTCTTCTACCTTGGCGGACTCCCGCGTCCGAACGTGGGGATCGCCCGCAAACAGCTCGATGAGATCAACGAGATCCTGATGAGCCACAAAAGCCCGCTCGCCCACCGGGATTCAGTGCCGGTTGCACAAGCCCATCCCCACGAGCATTATCAGCCCATGACAACGGAGACCGAGGAGCACCTGCGGGAGACCCTCCATGCGTACAAGAAATCCGAGATCGATGGCGATGAACTCACCTTCGAGCTCTCCAAGGTTCTCGGCGTGGATGACGCGCTGGTTGTGCACATCCTCGATGCAGTCTTCCCCGAGTTCCGGGCGCTTGTTCCGGAATCCTCGCGCTCAACCCTCCGCAGCCACATGACCAGCGGCTGGTTCATGACGCTTGGCTCCATCTGGGACAAAAGCCCGCTGCCGCTCCGGATGTTCTCGGTAGACCGCTGTTTCAGGCGTGAACAGGCAGAGGGACCGACCCGGCTCATGACCTATCACTCCGCCTCATGTATCGTTGCCGGTGATGAAGTTACTATCGAGGAGGGAAAAGCAGTCAGCGAAGCGCTCCTCTCCGCGTTCGGCTATACCGATTTCCGGTTCCAGCCCGACGAGAAGCGTTCCAAGTATTACATGCCCGATTCCCAGACGGAAGTGTACGCCAGGCACCCCGTACATGGATGGGTCGAAGTGGCAACATTCGGGATGTACTCCCCCTCTGCCCTTGCCGAATATGGCATCGGAGTCCCGGTCATGAACCTTGGCCTTGGCGTGGAGCGGCTTGCCATGATTGCCTATAATGCAAACGATGTCCGGCAGCTCTGCTTCCCCCAGTTCTTCCCCCGCCCATTAAGCAACCAGGAGATTGCCCGGGCAGTTCACCTGCGCGAGGAGCCGGTCTCCCCTGAAGGTAAAAACCTGGCTGTGGCAATCGCAAAAACCGCATCAGTAAATGCCTCCGCCCAGGGGCCCTGTTCCTTTACCGCATGGGAAGGGGCCATTGGCGGAGTGAAACTCAGGGTAACGGTTGACGAGACCGAATCGAATGCTAAGCTCTGCGGGCCGGCCTGTGCCAACGAGATCTTTGTCCACGATGGTTCGGTTCTCGGGGTTCCGGATGCCGAGAAGTGGAAGCAGGTGCGCACTGAAGGCGTACCAACCGGGCTCAGTTACCTGAGTGCCGTATCGGCACTGGCCGCAGCAAGGATCGAGGAAGCAGCACGATGCGGGAAGGGCACAACCGTCCAGGTGAAGATGGCAAAGCTTCCAAGCGACATCAACCTGAAGATCGGTGAGTACGCGATGCGTTTTGTCACGGACAACAAGAAGAAAGTCGATGTCCGGGGCCCGGTCTTCCTCTCGGTCAGCTCGGTTATCCAGGAGTAATACCCTTTTTTAATCTCCCGGTGAAATGGCAGGTTCCTGAGATCTGCTATTATTCAGGAACCCGGTTTTCCCCGGTGGTTTTCTGGTCGGCACTCACTTCCTGAAATCGCATATCTTCGCAGATTATCCGGGAACCGGAGAAACACAGCCGGCATTTTCAGGTTCTGCTGAACAATCAGATGATTCGTTCTCTTCCGGCTTTTTTGCCATGCTACCGAGAATATGGATTGTTGCACCCTTGTCAAGCGGCTGGTTGTCATTCCCGCACTTGGGGGAGTAGATGCAGGTAGGACAGCCGTCTTTGCAGCTGCAGTCCCGGACCAGTTCATGTGCGCTATTGAAGAGGGCAAAAAGAAGTTCGTACGCCTTTTCTGCAAGACCAATCCCGCCTTCAAAGGCATCATACACAAATATGGTGGATACTCCGCTATCCCCGAATGCGGGGCTGGAGAGCCCGCCAATATCCCAGCGGTCACATACCACATGCAGGGGCATGAGCGCGATTATGGCATGTTCCGCACCGTGGAGACCCCCGGCAAAATCAAGGCCGGCACGGGTAATTGTTCTCTCAGTATCCTCGGGCACAACAAACCAGAAGGCTTTTGTCCGGAATGTCAGCGGGGGCAGGGAAAAAGGCTCGACACCAATGATGGTGTCCCCGCGTTTTATCTTATAACCGGAATACTGTTCGGTTACTTCGACCTCCCCGAATGCACACTCAAACCCGTGAACAGTCTTTGTTTCAATGATGGTGATCACCGACAGATCCACCTCTTTTAATGGCTGGGTATAGTAGTCCACATCCGTTTCCGTTACCCGGATGTTGTGGGAATCAAGATCCATTTCATTGACCAGGTAGGTCACTCCCTGGTGGATCATAACAGCGCCCTTGTGCGCTTCGCGGTATGCCTGCTCCCGGTTCAGGGTCTCGAGCAGTTTTCCATTGCACAGTATCCGGAAGGTCTCACCGGGAATGCCATCAAGCCTGATCGCATCCGCAGCCCTTCCCCTTCCTGTGTAAACCCACCCGCGGGAAGTCTTTCTTAAAAGATCACTGGCAGCCAGTTCAGAAAGATGTTCAGAGAATGGCAGGGAGAAGAACGGCTCTTCGCTCATATCACCAAGAGGCAGCTCTGCAGCAGCGCAGAGAAGGTGCCCGGAGAAGATATAGGGATTCTGTATATCGATAATTGCATGCTCGTGAGAACGCTTGAAGAATTCTTCCGGATGGTTCATGAAGTACTGGTCGAGCGGGTTTGACTGGGCAACGAGAATTGCTAGGGATTCTTTCCCGCTCCGCCCGGCCCGTCCGGTCTGCTGGCGTGTGGACATCATGGTCCCGGGATAGCCGGCAATAATCACAGCGTCAAGCGACCCGATATCAATCCCGAGTTCAAGGGCGTTGGTTGAGACAATTCCCCGCAGGGCCCCGATCTTTGCGCTCTGTTCTATTCCCCGGCGCTCTTCTGCAAGAAATCCGGCGCGATAGACAGAGATGGAGTCTGCAAGCTTTGCTGAAACGCGGCGGGCATCCTCCCGGGCCCAGACGGTAACGAGTTCTGCCATCTTACGTGAACCGGTGAAACAGAGTGTCTGGAGATCCTCTTTCACGCAGGAGAGGAGGAGATCCTTTGTCTCTTGGAACGCAGAACGATCCCCTATACCATTAAAGAAGGGATTGTAGAAGACGAAATTTTTCGTACCATGCGGGGAGCCGTCGTGATCAACCAGTACGAAATGCTGACCAGTGAGATTTCCGGCAAATTCCAGGGGGTTTGCCAGGGTTGCAGTTGAGAGAATAAACCTGGGATCTGAACCATAATACCTGCATATCCGCTGGAGCCTCCGGATCAGGAACGCGATATGGGATCCAAAAACCCCGCGGTACCGGTGTGCTTCATCTATGACGATAAAGTGCAACCCGGAAAAAAACGGGCGCCATTTCGAATGCCAGGAAAGGACCTGGTGAAGCTCATGGGGATTCGAGACAATAATCCGGGCATTCTCCCGTATTGCAGCCCGCCGTGACTGGGGAGTATCGCCATCATATATGGCGGGTTTTACCTCGATCCCGCAAAATTTTTCCATCTGCCCGAGCGTTGCAAGCTGATCGTTTGCCAGTGCCTTCGTGGGATAGAGATAGAGGGCACGGGCTCCCGGGTCAAGCTCGATGTTTTCAAAAACGGGAATATTGAATGCAAGAGTCTTGCCGCTCGCAGTAGGTGTCGTGATGACCACATTTTTCCCGGCACGGAGATAATTGATAGCCTCACTCTGGTGGGAATACAACCGTATTCCGGTCTGGTCAAGATAGGACTGGAGTGCGGGAGAGAGCGGCCGGTCCAGTATTCCGTATTCAGGGGCCAGAGGGGCAGTAGTCTCGATATGAACCACCCGTTCCCGGTACACAGGATTTACCCCGAGGAGCCGGATAAGATCAGCAACAGCCATAGGACTCCCCGAGCAGGTGAAAGAAGAGGCGGGCGAGCGATACTACATCCTGCCGGTTGTGACTGATAACCGGAACCAGGGGTCCGCAATTACCGGTCCGCAGGTAAGTCTCGAAGAATTCCGGCACCATCTGCCCGGGGATGTCACCATCCCGCCGGACTCCCAGGACCTCGCGCTCGAGAGCGGTGAGCCGGAGGGAGGGAAACTGGTCTTTCCATCTTCTCCGGCTGAAATGCAGGACATCGAAATGGGGGATTTGCTGGAGGGGGTCCATGCCATAGTAGGCCAGACGGTCTGACAGGTAAGGCAGATCAAAGGACTTTCCATTGAAAGTAACAAGTGCGGCATTCCTGCCGGCAAGGAGATCTGATGTCGCTTCAAGTGCAGCCTGCTCCTCGGCAATATCCCGCACCAGGTACTGGCGGACATTAAGATCGCCCCGTTCAATGATTCCGATACCAAAGAGGATGATCGGCCGTGAGAACAGGCCGAGAGTCTCGATATCAAAAAATACAAAGTCCCCGGACTTATGAAAGCCGGCTGTACCAAGAACAGCAGGGTGGGATCTGGTATGCCTGCATCCGATAAGATCCATCATTTCCAGGGAATTTTCCCGGTCAAGACAGTCAAGCACGTGGTGTGCCCCGGCCCGGAATTTCGGATGCCCCAGAAGGTCGGTAAGTTGGTAAAACCCGCGTTCGTTCAGTCGTTTTTTTGTTGCCGGGCCGATTCCCCGTACAAGGGTAATATCCCTGCAAATCTCATTTTTGAAACAGTCAATGTCAAACTGAGGCGGATTCAGTGGGTGCCGCTCTTCAATCAGGAGGCAGGAACCCCCGTTATTGGAAATTTCCTTTCCATGAAAGACGGTTTCCACAGGATGGCCATGATACTGGTCAAGCAATTCATTCAGAAGACGGCGGGCCTGGTCATATTCTGAAGAAAAAACAAAACTATTGGAAAAACCCGTAAGAAAGACGTTTCCGTCACGGACAACCTCGTATTCGCGTATCGTGTCTACCCGCTGCCGCCAGAGGGTACCAATCCGGGAATGAGCCTGAAGGACAGACATTGTCTGCAGGAACATCCAGAACGAAATCAGATAAATACCCCACCGCGCAGGATGAAAGTGAAGGATCGCCATATCCTGATTTCCTGCAGGTGTTGACCATATGGTATCCTTTCCGTCAGGAGATTGATATAATCCGGATGATCGCGGATACAGAAAAATATCTTGGATTGGAGGGAACATATGTGGTATACGGTATCAGGAGATTTTTGGACGGATGGATCCATTGACACGGGTAAAAGGATTTCTTATTGATCTGGATGGAGTTCTCTATGTGGGGGACCAGGCGATCAGCGGTGCAAAGGAGGCAATCGAGTTCCTGACCCGTGAACAATACAAGTTCCGGTTTGTATCCAACACCACCCGCAAATGCCGTGCCACTATTGCCCGCCGTCTCTCTCTTATGGGGATGGATATTCCGGAAAAGTTACTCTTCACACCGCCGATGGCGGCGATCGCCTATATGAAAAATGCCAAGAAAGAGCGATATTTTCTCATCACTACCGGGGATGTTGAGAACGATTTCGACCCCACTGGAATGTGTACACCTTCCATGAGACCTGACTATGTGGTGGTTGGAGATGCCGGTGAAAAAATTACATACGACTCACTCAATACAGCATTCCGGTTCCTGATGGACGGGGCGGACCTGATTGCCCTTGAGAAAGACCGGTACTGGATGGCACCGGAGGGATTGTCCCTTTCTGCAGGACCAATGATCGCCGCTCTTGAATTTGCCTCGGGAAAAACAGCTGCAGTAATGGGAAAACCATCACCGGCTTTTTTCGGACTTGCCCTGCAGGATATGGGACTTTTGCCGGGCCAGGTTGCCATGATCGGTGATGATATCACTACGGATATCGGGGGGGCGAAACGGGCAGGAATGACAGGGATCCTGGTAAGGACCGGAAAATACCATAAAAATTTGGTAAATTCCGCAGCCATTAAACCAGACTATATCATAGATTCGATCGCACAGATCACAGAAATTCTGCAGAACCGCTAAAAAGGAGCCCTGAATTCACCATGTACAAGAAGATTCTGGTTATTCTGTGTGTGGTGGTTCTGGTGACATCCATAGGGATTGCCGGGGGATATTTCAGCTCAGTTTTCCAGAAAGACAGGGTGGTAGTCCCGCACATCAGACCCGGAACTATGGGAACACCACCCATTATTGCAACCCATTCATTCCCGTTTGAACAGTCGCTTATTACGATCTCGGTACCGGTCAACCGGTCGGTCTATGACGGGGCACGGGGTGCAGATAAATCGGTCACTATTTTCGGGAATATTTCTGAGAATGTCTGGGTAGCAGACAGCTACCGGGCTATGGCGGGGGATCCCACCCAGGAAGAACTGTATCGTTCCCTTCTCACCGAGTTCCGGAAAGTAAAATCTGATATGGGTCTCACTGATGATGAATACCTCGAACTCATAGCTGCTTACGCCCAGTCACTCCGGTACGAGACGGTCACGGAAAACCCGGCAAAATTCCCGGTTGAAACGGTAGTGGATGCTTCGGGGGATTGCGATGACAAAAGCCTCCTGCTCGCCGGATTGTTATCGCGTGAAAATTACCAGGTGGCACTCTTCTCGTTCGGGCCTGAAGCTCACATGGCAGTTGGTGTCGGCTCAGACGATTCTCAATACAAAAACACGAAGTATGCATTCATAGAGACAACGAACTTTTCCTTTGTCGGGGTTCCCACGGGAACGCTCAACAACGGAGTGATCCTTCATTCGGATCCAGTCGTCATCCCTATAGGAGAAGGGTCAGGCACGTATCATCTTGGGGAAGAGACGCGGTATATCAATGAAATGAATGTGCTTTCCGAAAAAAAAGCAAAGGAACTCGAGCCACAGATTCAGGAGAGGGAACGGGACCTGAAACGCCGGTGGGATGTGGTCACCCGGCTCGAGGGGCAGATGATGAATCTCAAATCCTCTGGGGATATCGGGGGATATAATGCCCGGGTGGCAGAGCATAACACCCTTGTGTCAGAATATAACACACAACTTGAGATGTATAAGAAGCTTCGAACCCGGTACGAACAGTACGCGACAGTCTATAATTATATCATCAGTCACGGGTATGACAGGAAGGGGGTATATGATTATATAAAGGCGAACATTCCGTCATAGGAAATTGCCTGCCTGCCCGCGAGTTTTTTCAGAATTTTTTTAATAGAGAGATCAATGCAGGGGATGGATAATCATCTGATGATACCTGGTCGCCTGCTGCTGACCCAAGGCGTTGCATTGCTCTGTCACAATACTGGCGTGAATTATCTATTCCGATAAAACGCCGCCCGTGTTTCCACGCAACGAGCGTTGTGGTTCCCGCACCATTGAATGGATCGAGGACAATATCATTTTTGTACGAGAAGAGTTTCATGAGACGACGGGGGAGCTCTTCCGGAAACATGGCAGGATGATCGTAATCCTTCATCCGGGTTTCGGGGGGAAACGACCACCGGCCCATTACCCACTCCTTGAATTCATCGGCGGTGATATCTATATTTTCACGCTTCCCTGTTTTTTTATGGGTGGTTTTATCAAAGACTTCGATAAATTCCCACGTATACTTGATGTATGGCATTGATGGGGATTTCCAGCTCCCCCATGCCGTGAATTTTGCATTGTAATTATTCTTCTCCCAGAGAAATTCCGCTTTCCAGAGGAGCCCGAGACCGGCTAACTGGCGCGATATGATATGGTGAGTGGGAATGTAGTCTGAAAAGAGCGGCTGGACATTCACCGCTATCCTTCCACCGGGTTTCAGAACGCGGTTACATTCCTTCCATACACCCAGCAGTTTCTCAAAGTAGGCATTCCATTCGTGGGTATCATCATGAGGATCCCCCGCATATACGTGGCCAAAATTATAAGGCGGGGATGTTATGACCAGATCAATGCTCTCCGCCGGTAGCCGGGAGAGGGCCGTTTCTGCATCCCCGCAGAGGATACGGTTGGTATATTGGCGTATCTGCTCAGATTCCTGCACAGAAAGTTCTTCTTTGGCATGCTTTGTGCCGCACCTCACCCGTGCTTTACCCGCTTTATCGGATACCTTCTGTGCCCTCATCACGATCACTGAATATACAATGCTGTTACCCCGGCGGGTTAAAGGCTGTCGGAATATGAAAAACCTGTGTTCACGTCAAAAGCGTTAATTGGAGCAATGGACATAGTGTGTGTGATTGTTCTATGCTGCAGATTAAGAACTTGCATGTGAAGGTCGGCGACAAAGAGGTGTTGCACGATATCAACCTCCACATTGGGGACGGGGAAACGCACGTGCTCCTTGGCCCGAACGGATCGGGCAAGACCACCCTTCTCATGACGATCATGGGTTTTTCCAATTATACGATCACCAAGGGAAAGATCCTTTTCCGTGGGGAGGATGTAACGTCAATGCATGCCCATGAAAGGGCCCAGAGGGGTATCGGCATGCTCTTCCAGCGTCCACCAACCATATCCGGCCTCAAGCTGGGGAAGATGCTGGCGGCAATTTCCAAGACCAAAAATGAGGACATACCCGAACTGGCAAAATCGGTCCATATGGACAAGTTCCTGGAACGGGACATCAACAAGGGCTTCTCCGGGGGCGAGATAAAACGCAGTGAGGTACTGCAGCTGATGATCCAGAACCCGGATTTCGTTATGCTTGACGAGCCGGAGAGCGGGGTGGATCTTGAGAACATATCCCTTATCGGAACAACCATAGGGTCCCTCCTTGAAAAGGACAAACACCTCATAAAGCGGAGGAAGAGCGGCCTTGTCATCACCCACACGGGTTACATTCTCGATTACATCGATGCTGACAAGGGTCACGTGATGTGCGACGGGCAGATCCGGTGCCACGGAAACCCCCGGGAAATATTAAAGGATATCAAACAGCGCGGTTACAAGGAGTGTCTCGAATGCCGTCACCCGTAAACGTCCCTGAACTCTCGAAAGTTGATAAAGAACGTATTGCCCTGTCCGGGATCGATCTCGCAGCGAAGAACCGGTGCGGGACATACATTCAGATGGATCAGGACATTGTCCAGACCGAGTGCAATGAGTCCGGGATCGAGGTACTCTCCTACAAGCGGGCAATGGAGAAGTACGACTGGCTCAACGACTATGCATGGAAGGCAGTCTCACCGGAAAAGGATGACATAACAAAATACGTTGCAGCACAGAAAGACCCCAAAGGGTATGTCATCATCGCCCACAAGGGCTCGAATAATGTTATGCCGGTCCAGGCCTGTCTTTACCTGGGGAAGGACCAGATCCAGCATGTCCACAATATCGTTATCGCAGAAGAGGGTGCCGAACTCCACATGATCTCGGGATGTGCAAGCGGTGCACACGTAGGAAAAGGCGGGGCGCATTACGGAGTTTCTGAATTCTACATCAAAAAGAACGCCAAGATCAGTTTCACGATGATTCATAACTGGACCGAAGATATTGAGGTCTATCCGAGGAGTGCGTCACTCATTGAAGAGAACGGGGTCTTCCTCTCCAACTATGTCTGCATGCAGCCGGTAAAGAAGGTCCAGATGTACCCGACGGCTACCCTCAAAGGGGCCAATTCCGTTGCCCGGTTCAGCAGCATCGTTGTCTCCACATCAGGTTCATATATGGATCTTGGTTCCCGGGCAATCCTTGAAGCCCCGGGGGCAAGTGCAGAACTGATCACCCGCGCCATCACCAAGGGGGGAACGATCATATCCCGTGGCCATATCAACGGGAAAGTTGCCGGCACCCGTGGTCACCTGGAATGCAAGGGCCTGATTCTCAAGGATGGCAGGATCTATGCCATACCGGAGATCGAGGGATCGGTCGTTGGTACAGAACTCTCCCACGAAGCAGCAGTCGGGAAGCTTGCAAAAGATGAGATCGAATACCTGATGGCACGCGGACTCGATGAGGATGAAGCTACGGCTACTATTATCCGGGGTTTCCTTGACGTGAAGATCACGGGTCTTCCGGAATCGCTGCAAAAACAGATCGATGCATCGATCGATGTAGCAGAAAAGTCGGGCTTCTGATAAAAGGCCATTGTATGAACCAGTATCCCAGGGATGATGAACGCGCAGGGATGGTTGAGCGCCAGATCGTCTCAAGGGGTATCCGAAATCCCCGTGTTCTTGCCGCGATGCGGGAGATCCCCCGCCATGTTTTTATCCCCCCGCCATACGATCGTTCTGCCTATGAGGACTCCCCGCTCCCCATCGGCAACGGGCAGACCATCTCCCAGCCCTATATCGTTGCCCTAATGACAGAACTCCTGAGCCCCGGGCCGGATGATACGGTTCTTGAGATCGGGGCGGGGAGCGGGTATCAGGCAGCTATTCTGGCAAGGCTCTCAAAGAAGGTAATCACCATCGAGCGGATACCCGCAGTTGCAAATCTTGCCCGATCGAACCTTGCACACCTGGGAATCACCAACGTAAATCTGGTAACCGGTGACGGAACCCTCGGCTATGCCGCAGGAGCCCCATACCAGGGGATTCTTATAACTGCAGCAACGCCGCAGATCCCAACGCCGCTTGTTGAACAGCTGGCTGATGGCGGCAGGCTCGTTGCACCGATAGGAGGTCGCGATCTCCAGGAGCTCATCCTGGTTTGCCGGAGGGGCAGCAGGATCATTGAATCATATCACGGGGGAGTACGTTTCGTCCCGTTGATAGGAAAATATGGATGGGAGGGTGAAAACGCATGAAATGGTATGATGTAACACGTCCGCTTTCTGAAAAACTTCTGGTCTACCCGGGGGATATCAGCCCGGTCTTCCGGCAGGAAAAACCGGGGCTCTACCGCATCAGCGAGTTGCGCCTTAGCTCGCATACCGGAACTCACATCGATGCCCCGTCCCATTATCTCGATACAGGGTATCCCATCGACAAGGTCCCCCTTGAGACCCTGATTGGCAGGTGCAGAGTTGTTGATATGAGCATGGCGGGAAGCAAAATCATGAAAAAGGATCTTGAAGGAAAGATCGAAGGATCGGAGCGCCTCCTGCTCAAAACAGAATATTCCGGAGTATCCACCTTTGTCCAGGATTACCCATGTATCACCGCAGATGCTGCAGGTTTTATTACTGCCTGCGGGATCCGGTGTATCGGTATTGACTCTCCTTCGATTGAAGTCTTCAACTGCGATGGCTCCGTCCACCGCGAACTGCTCAGCCATTCCTGCATAATCATAGAACTTCTCGATCTTTCCACCGTTCCGGAAGGTGATTACCGGATGATCGCGCTGCCGCTTCGGATTATGGGGCTTGACGGGTCTCCTGCACGGGTCGTCCTTTCCACCCTTGAGGAGGACTCCTGATGGATATTGTTATAGAATCCGTGAAAAAACTCGAATGTCTGCTGGAGCACAGCGGATGCGAAAACGGGGATGTCCTTCTTGAGGTAAACCCGGATACCATGAACTGCCGGTATGAGAAAGGGGCGTGCATGACTGCGACGTTCGGAGGGAGAGTTGCAGATTTTATTACATTCGACCCCATCCGGGCCCTCACAAAGATCTCTTTCATGTTCGGTGCCCCGCTTGATACCCCCCAGGTAAGGGGTGCGGCATGTGCGATTGTAAATGCAGCCGCGGGTTTCTTCTGTTTATCCCGTGTTCTCCGTTCCTGCCCGGCTGCCAGCCATGACACGTGCAGGGAGCGGTTGATGCAGGAAATGGCGGGGAAAAGGGTCTGGTGCGTGGGCGAGATACCGGCAATTGAGCAGGAATTCCGGCATTCCCTTGCCGTGGGTCCTGATGATGCTGAGATCATCCTTATCGGCAGCGAGGGAATTATTGCTCCCGGCACGGGAGACCTTATCGAGACCTGGCGAAAATCCCGGCGGATCCTGTGCATTGGTCCCTCCACGGCGGGTATTGCACGGCTGCATGAACTTGAACTCTGGTGTCCTTTCGGCAGACCCTGAGCCATCAGCACGCGTTCCTATAAAAATGAGGATTCCGCCGGGCGATAAAATAATTGGAATGACCTCCAATACTGGTCCATGCTCTTCGGATCGTCAGGAATTCGGAGGAAGTACGATCAGGTCCTGATCGATACCGCCTTGAAAGTGGGCTCTGCGCTGGCATACCGGTCATCGGACATTATCATCGGGATGGATACCCGGACCACAAGTCCCATCCTCTCCCACCTTATCGTATCCGGGGTTCTCGGGAGCGGGGGTACTGCCCGCACTGCCGGAGTTGTTCCGACACCTACCGTGGCATATGCCACCCGTACCGCCAGGGCCGGTTGCATGATCACCGCCTCGCACAATCCCGAAGAATATAACGGGCTCAAACTCTTCAACCCGGACGGTTCCTCGTTCACCCGGTCCCAGCAGACCGAGATGGAGGAACTGCTCAAATCCCGGTACTGGACTGACTGGCAGAACCAGGGAACTGAAAAGGTGATCGATGCCATCACGCCCCACAAGAATGCCATCCTGAAGTCCGTGAGGATAGAACCGGATATTCCGGTAGTCCTCGATTGCGGAAACGGTGCCGGATGTACACTCACACCAGCCCTCCTGGTAGATGCGGGGGCAAAAGTGACCTGTCTCAACTGCAATCCATCCGGCCATTTTGCCCGGCCATCGGAACCCCTTGAGGAACATCTCGGGTATGTAGGGGAGATGGTTAAAAAGACCCATGCCCACTGCGGAGTTGTTCATGATGGTGACGCCGACAGGATGATGGCTTTCGATAACAAGGGGAGATATATCGGAGGCGACCACCTGCTTCTTCTCTTTGCCCGGTACATGGATGCAAAACGGGTGGTCACAACCAGTGACGCCTCAATGATTATCGATGATGTGGCCGAGGTAAAACGCACCCCGGTGGGAGATTCCTATGTTTCTGAGGAACTCATCGAATGGGGTGATTTCGGGGGTGAGCCTTCTGGGGCCTGGATCTTCCCGAAGATCTCTCTTTGTCCTGACGGTCCTCACGCTGCTGCACTCTTCTGTGAAATGGCATCCCAGTGGGATATCGCAGCAGAGATCGACGCAATGCCTTCATACCCGATAATCAGGGAATCGATAGTTAGCCCTACGGCAAGGGAAACCCTTGTCGGGCTGGGCGCTTCAAGCCCGACTGACGGCATCCGCATTGAAGAAGAGGGGGGCTGGTATCTCATACGGGCAAGTGGCACTGAACCCAAAATCCGGATAACCGCTGAAGGCAAGACTCTTGCAAAAGCAAAGGATATGCTTGCAAAGGGCAAAGAACGCATCCGGCAGGGGAAAACTGCTTAAATGTTGTGAGTAACAGCTGTACGTATGGAATGTGTCGTTCTCGCCGCAGGTGAGGGGAAACGCATGCGCCCTCTGACGGCGAAGCGCCCGAAAGTGATGCTTCCGCTGGCAAACCGCCCTATGATGGAGCATCTGGTTCTTGCAGCCCGCGATGCCGGAATTTCCCGATTTGTTTTTGTGGTTGGATACGGGGAGCGGGAGATTCGCAGGTACTTTGCCGACGGTTCCCGGTGGGGGATCCAGATCGAATATGCCTCCCAGAGACAACAGCACGGTACTGCCGATGCCGTGAAGGCTTCACAGGAACTTATCAGCGGGCCATTTCTTGTTATGAATGGCGACATGGTACTCAGGCAGAAAGACATAGCCGATCTGTGCCGGAAAACTGCTCCCTGCATGAGCACCAGCACCACTGACCACCCGGGAGATTTCGGGGTTGTGCTGGTGGATAATGACAGGGTGACCTCTCTTGAGGAAAAATCAGCCAGGCCAAAATCAAATCTCATTAATGCCGGTGCATATTTTTTCACGCCTGAAATTTTTGAGTATATCGATAATGTCCGGCCTTCCCCGAGAGGTGAGCTGGAGCTGACTGATGCCCTCTCGGTCCTGATAGAGGAGGAGAGACTTCAGTCACATACCCTCTCCTACTGGATGGATGTCGGTTACCCGTGGGATATGCTGGATGCCAACGCCACGCTCATGGAATCCATTTCAAGTGAAAACCAGGGAACAATAGAAGAGGGGGTCTCCCTGAACGGGCCGGTAATGGTTGGCGAGGGGAGCGTTATCAAATCCGGGACCTATATCGAAGGTCCCTGCATTATCGGGAAAAACTGTCGCATTGGTCCCCACGCATATATCCGGGGTTCCACAAGTATAGGAGACAATTGCCACATCGGCCATTGTTCCGAGATCAAGAATTCCATCATCATGGGAGAGACCAAAATCCCTCATTTTAACTATATTGGTGATTCTATTATTGGATCCGGATGTAATTTTGGTGCAGGCACCAAAGTGGCCAACCTGCGCCACGATCACACCAACGTGCGGGTATGCGGGAAAGATACCAGGAGAAAAAAATTCGGGGCAATTATCGGGGATAATGTCCTGTTTGGGATCAACTGTTCGATCAATGTAGGTTCAATGATTGGAAGCAACTCGCTATTTGCGCCCGGGTCCTGTATAGAGGGCTGCATTGGAGAAAACGGCATCATCAGGTAGGTGTAAAAAATGCAGGCAGTTATTCTGGCAGCAGGAGAAGGTAAGCGGGTCAGGCCCCTGACAAGGAGCAGGCCCAAGGCAATGATACCGGTTGCTAACCGCCCGATTATTGAATATGTCATCGATGCCCTGGTAAAAAACGGTATCCGGGACATCATAGTCGTTGTCGGGTACCGGAAAGAGCAGGTTACCCGGTTCTTAAACCAGCTTGATATTCCAATCGAAGTGGTTGTCCAGACAAAGCAACTCGGAACGGCACACGCCCTCATGTGTGCGGAATCCAAAATAAAAGGAGATTTCCTGCTTCTCCCTGGAGACAACTACATAGACCCGCATTCCATTGCCCGGATAAAAGATCTCCCGAATGCGATGCTGGTCAAGGAACACCCGAGTCCCTCCAACTTCGGGGTGGTCCTCTTAAACGAAGGATTTGTCACCAACATTGTGGAGAAACCAGAACATTCCCCGAGTTTCATGGTAAGTACTGGAATATACTCCCTGAATATGGAGATTTTTTCCTATATTCAGGGAAATGACCTTACGGATGCCATATCTCTGATGATCGAAGACGGTCACCGGGTCCGGGGAATACCCGCAGATGACTGGCAGGATGCTATCTTTGCCTGGGATCTCCTCAAGATGAACCGGCGTCTGCTGAGCACACTCTCCCCGACCCGGGAAGGTGTGGCTAGCCGGCAGACGGTTATAAGGGGATCGGTCAGGATCGGGAAAGGTACAACCATCGGGCCAAACACGGTAATCACCGGTCCCGTTGTTATCGGGAATGACTGCACAATCGGGCCGAACTGCTGCATCCTTCCCGATACCAGCATTGGTTCAAGGGTGACTCTTGAACCGTTCTCTTTCATCGGCAATTCCCTGATCATGGACGACACATCCGTGGGCTCACATTCGCGGATCACTGACACCGTTATCGGGGAGCGCTGTTCCCTTGCCGATCATACCTCGGTATCCAGTGCAACGGGGCTTATGGAGATCGAAGAGACTGCAATACGCTCGGAATTTGGCGCTATCTTCGGTGACAGCGTCAAGAGCGGACCTTTTGCGCGGTTTAAGAACTCCCTTGTGGGCAACAATGTGACCATTGAGGGGAGTAGCTCCATCTGCACCCGTTGTATTCCCGATGACAGTATGGTGATATGACGTGTGCGGCATAGTCGGATACGTTGGCAGGAAAGAGGCGGCCCCGATTATTGTTGAGGGTTTGAAAAAACTCGAGTACCGGGGTTACGATTCGTTCGGCGTTGCAACACTTGGGAACGGGATCGAACTGGCCAAACACCGGGGAAGGATATCAGAAAATGCCAGCTCTGCCCTGATCCTGAAGGGTAAGATCGGTATCGGGCATACCCGGTGGGCTACCCATGGGGCCCCCAACGATATCAATGCTCATCCCCATACCGATTGTTCCGGCACGATTGCCGTTGTCCATAATGGCATCATTGAGAACTATGCTTTGCTCAGGCGCGAGCTTGTTGCACGAGGTCATACCCTCTGCTCAGAAACGGATACGGAAGTCATTGTCCACCTGATAGAAGAGCACTACACCGGAAACACAAACCTTCTGGCAGCAGTGCAGGCAGTCCTTCCCAGACTGGAGGGGTCCTATGCGCTGCTGGTAATTTCAGCAAAAGAGGATTGTATGATCGCTGCGAGAAATGCCAGCCCGCTCGTAATCGGCATTGGGGACGGAGAGACTTTCGCTGCCTCTGATATGACCCCCATACTCCAGTACACGGAGCGGGCAATTTTCCTGGAAGAGGGCGATGTGGCATCCATTCGACGGGAAAAACTGGAGATCTTCAACCAGGGCAGCCGGGTGACCCGCCCGATCGAACTTATCGACTGGTCCCTTGAAGATGTCAAGAAAGGTGGATTCCCCCACTACATGCTCAAGGAGATCTATGAACAGCCACAGGCATTTTACAACACGGTTCGGGCTGTAAATCCGGATACGGTTTCCCGGATCATTGGTTGCAATCCCGAAAACGTAACCATTGTGGCATGTGGATCCTCGTACCATGCCGGACTGGTTTTCAAGTATCTCCTGGAAGGAGCCTGCGGCATTCCTGCCCGTCTTGAATTTGCCTCTGAATTCAGGTATTTCCCGCCACCGGTCGAAGGACTGGTGATCGGGATCACCCAGTCAGGTGAGACCGCCGACACTCTTACGGCTATACGTCAGGCAAAATCCCATAACTGCAGGACGCTTGCAATCACCAATGTCCTTGGCAGCACCATCAGCAGGGTTGCCGATATGACCCTTTTTATGCGGGCCGGGCCGGAGATGAGTGTGGCTGCGACAAAATCCTTCATTGCCCAGCTTGCCGTAATGATGCAGATTGCAAATATCACCTGCGACCAGAAGTACAATGACAGTCTGCTGCGGGCACACCAGGTGATTGAAGAGGTTCTCCTTATGGATATCTCCGAGGCAGTCACGCTCTGTACAAATGCACAGAGCGTCTTTTTTGTCGGCAGGGGACCTTTTTATCCGGTTGCCCTTGAAGGCGCACTTAAAATGAAGGAGATCTCGTATATCCATGCTGAAGGATATGCTGCCGGTGAGCTGAAGCATGGGCCATTTGCCCTGCTCTCTTCTGAGACTCCGGTAATTGCTCTTTGCATGCCGGGGGAAACCTATGCGGTTATGATCTCGAATATCAAGGAGATGAAAGCCCGGGGGGCACCCGTGATCGCAATCGGCTGCGAAGGAGATCGTGAGGTCCTGGATATCGCTGACATCTTTATCGGTCTTCCAGGATCTTCCGTATTTGTCCAGGTGCTTACCTGCCTGGTTATACTCCAGCTCCTCGCATACCATACTGCAGTTGCACTGGGACGCGATGTGGACAAACCCAGAAACCTGGCAAAGAGCGTGACCGTAGAATGATAGAATACGGTAAGAACCTTATAGGGGAGAATGCAAGGATCTTCGAACCGGTTACCCTGGGTTTTCCCTCAAGGGAGAACATGGGAAAGACTGCATTTACGGGATCAATAATCGGGAAGAATGCGGTATTACGATCCGGCACCATAATTTACTGCGATGTTATTATTGGTGACAATTTCCAGACAGGCCATAATGTTATGATCCGGGAAAAAACACGGATCGGGAGCCGGGTTGCCATCGGAACGGCAACGGTGATCGAAGGAAACGTTTCCATTGGGAACGATGTCAGCCTCCAGAGCATGGTGTACCTGCCCACAGATACCCGGATCGGCAACAACGTGTTTATCGGTCCCAACACGGTCCTGACAAATGACCGGTATCCCCCCTCCGGGGGGCAGATGGTGGGACCAACGGTCATGGATAGGGCAGCAATCGGGGCAAACGCCACAATCCTCCCGGGGGTCTGCATCGGCGAGGACGCCCTCGTCGCTGCCGGGGCAGTTGTTACCCGGGATGTCCCCGACCGGATGCTTGCTGTGGGATCACCGGCAAGACTGCGAGATCTTCCACAGCCGGTAAAAGAACGCTGAATTTTTAGGAAAAACCGATCAATACCTCTGCACTCACACTCCATTCAGGACCCAGGCCATGAAAATCCTCCTCGTGTCAACCCAGGATTATATCCACCATCCCATACTGTCACGGCACCATAACATCTTTGAGATCCTGGCAGAACGACATGACGTCCATGTGGCACATTTTCATGTCAGCAGGTGTGCTCCACGACCCACCCGACTGACGGTGGATGAAACCACACTCTTTCCGTTCCAGAGTCCGCTTCTGCATTATACGCTCAACACTCCCTATCACTATTATGCTTTTGACCGGCTCCTCAAAAGAGAGAGGTTTGATATTGTGGTCGCCGCTAACGTGCTCGCAGGCTCAGCAGTAATTCATGCGGCAAAAAAACACAAGGTTCCCGTTATATTCGATCTCAAAGACTGGTTTCCCGATTCGGCAGCGGCATATTTTAAAAACCAGTTCATCCAGGATGCAGTGCGGAAGAGTGTCTGGGCAATCACAAAACGTAACCTCAGGAATTGTGATGTAATCACCACGGTTTCTCCCTCACTCGTAGACAAGCTTGGGAAACTGGGTTTTTCTGCAGAACTCATCACAAATGGTGTAAATACAGACATTTTCAAGCCGGCAGACGGGGCCCCTGCCCGCAGGGAACTGGGCATTTCGAAAGATGCGTTTGTCATCGGGTTCTGCGGAGCCATCGAGCGGTGGTATGCAATCGATGATATGATCCGGGCTCTTCCTGCCCTGATCCAGTACCGCCCGGATACCCGGCTTCTTATTGTAGGTGGATCCCTGTTTACGGATTACCAGGAAGATCTCAGAAACCTGGTCGCGGAGCTGGAGGTCAGGGACCATGTCATCTTTACCGGGCTCAAGCCCTACAATGAACTTCCCCGTTATATCGCCTGCATGGATGCATGCACCATCCCCCTTGCCCCGCCACAATGGGGAGATATTGCCCTGCCTAACAAGTTTTTCGAATATTCGGCCTGCGCAAAGCCGATTGTGATGCGGCCGATGCCGGACGTTGAGAAGATAGGTGGACCGGATCTCTTTGTGTACAGAACGCAGGAAGAGTACATATCCCATATCAGGACACTGATGGATAACCCGGCTCCTATATCGGTAAATACCGAGAAAAGCAGCTGGAAAGAAAAATCAAGACAATTTGAAGAGATTTTTAACCGGGTTATCTAGGAGCTTTATCCAAATTTATTAATGATTTCCAATGAAACTTATATCCAAGAAAGGATGGTTTCATGGTATTTCCCGGTATTACAAAACACCGACGGTATCTGATCTTCGGGCTTGTCGCACTTTTTTCCCTTTTCGCACTCTGGATTCGTCTTATTCCCATGTTTACCATGGGGAAAACAGATGTTCTGATGATGGTGGCAAGCGATGACCCGATCTACAATCTCCGCCAGGTTGAGCAAATCCTAGCAAATTTCCCCAGTTATTCCTGGTTCGATCCCATGACCCTCTATCCAACCGGGTCTGCCATCTACTGGGGTCCGCTGTTTCCAACGATAATAGCTGCATGCTGTCTCCTGACCGGGGCCTCAACCCGCCCTGAAATTATCAGTCTCGGCCTCATCATCCCTCCCCTGATGGCTGCAGCAACCGTAGCCATTATGTATTACATCGGCAAGTCTTGCGGTGACTGGAAAACAGGTATCCTGACATCCGGGTTCACTGCTGTAGTCACCGGGCAGTTTTATTACCGGTCTCTCTACGGGTATATGGACCATCATATTGCAGAAGTCCTTTTTTCTACAATTTTCTGCCTTTTCTATATGTACGCCGTCCTGTCAGAGAAAGAGAATCAGATAGATCTAAAGAATTTCCATACGTATAAGAAAACACTCTTCCTCTCCGTCCTTGCCAGCATTGCCTATATTCTAGGCCTGCTGGTTATGCCAACAATGATCCTCTTCGCTCTAATCGTGGGGGTATTTACCGTACTGCAGTTTGTGATCGACCATCTGAAGGGGCGGACAAGCGAGTACCTGCTGATCATCAACACCGTCATTTTTATTATCGCAATTGCGGGCCTCCTGCTCTTCGGGTTCAAGACAACCGGCATGGACCTTTCCCTCTACTCGATCGGACATGTCTACGCATATATCGGTCTGATTGCAGGCACGCTTTTCCTGTATGTGCTTGCAGGATTTCTCAAGACAAAAGAGCGGTATTTTTTCCCGGGGGCCATAATCATCTCTGCGGTACTTCTCGCAATCGTTCTGTATATAATCAGCCCGCAGATGTACTCGCTCCTCGTGAACAATCTCTTTGCGTTTTTTGGCCAGGCGCCGGTAACCGACACGGTTCAGGAAGCCCGGGGGTGGTCAACGGCACTTGCATGGACAACATTTAATTTCGGCCTTATCCTGATGCTGGGCGGGATCATTATTATGGCATATAACAACTTCCGTGATGAGCACCCGACTCAGGTGTTCGTACTGGTCTGGTCGCTGATAATGCTCTTATCCACCTGGCAGCATGTCCGGTATGAGTACTATCTTGCTATCAACGTGGCCCTTTTATCAGCAGTATGCATGAGTTACGTCATTTCCAGAGGAGGGAGCGAAATTCTCCGCATGGCAGGGGATCTTCCTAAGGACCGTTCCGTAAACGAGACCGGGGATTCCAGTAAAGAGACCACGGTACGTGGTAAAAAACAGAAAAATCCCCAGAAAAAAGGGACTGGCTCACGGCAGATAAAATATCAGGAAATCGGTCTCTTCGTAATCGGAGTGCTTGTCAGCATTCTCTTCATTTATTCCTCGGTTTCCCTGAGTTACCTAAGCGCTTCAGATGAGCCGATGCGCATGAACCCTGACTGGCGTGAATCGCTTGACTGGATGGCAAACAATACTCCGGAAATTGGCGTGAATTACCTGACCATCTATGACCAGAAAACTTTCCGCTATCCCAACCAGTCGTACGGAGTCATGTCCTGGTGGGACTATGGTCACCTGATAACGTACATTGCCAAGAGGAGCCCGAATGCAAACCCATTCCAGCAGGGTGTTGCCGGGCCGGATGGATCAGCTGCATTCTTCATCACAACTTCAGAAGATACCGCAAATTCCATCCTTGACCATGTCGGAACGCGGTATATCGTCACGGATGCCGAGATGGATACCGGCAAATTCTGGGCAATGGCCACATGGTACAATTCAACGGTCGGGAGCAGCCCGTACCAGATGACCCTCTTCACTCCGGGGAGGGATAATCCTGATATGTATGATTCGTTCATGCTCAATGAAAGACCGTACTACCACACTATGATCTCAAAACTCCACAACCTCGACGGTTCGATGACCGATCCATCCACGGTTTATTACGTTGAGTACGCGGGACCGGAAGTAACCGGTTTATCCCTTCCCGTAATGACCAAGGTTGAGGGAACGAATTCAACCGATGCGATCATCCGTGCAGAGCAGTTCAATTTAAAGGCGAAGGCTGGATACCATGCACAAGCACTCAGCTCATCTCTCTTAAATCCCATCGATACGGTTCCTGCTCTCCGCCACTACCGGTTGGTCCACGAATCACCGACAAATGTCCTCAATTCAAAGACGTACGATGTGAAATACGTCAAGGTCTTTGAATATGTCAAAGGGGCCCACATCAAAGGCGAAGGGATCATCGAGGTCCTGGTTCTTACCAACACCGGACGGAATTACACGTACCGTCAGGAGAGCGTTAACGGGGAATTTATTGTCCCGTATTCAACAACCGGTAACCCCTATGACGTGAAAACCACGGGAAAATACCAGATTATTGGTACAAGCCGCCAGTACGATGTACCTGAGGCGGCAGTAATGCAGGGCCTGACAATCCAGTAATTCTTTTTTTCTCAGGTGCAGGGTTCTGGGCAATTGTGGCCCGGACTTGATACCTGTGTATTTTCATGGATACTGACAATAGGATAAAAAAACATTATAAGGTGGGATATGCTCATATTCCGGTATGTTAGCTGATGAGATTACTCTCGGGATGAAGGTCCGGTACCCCCGTACAGGCACAACCGGGAAAATCATCAATCTTGAACAAATACGGGGCGAGACCTTTGCTGAGCTGGACAGTACGAATCTTCTCTACCTCATCGATCAGCTCATTCCGGCTACCGATGCCGATAAAAAAATTCAATCTGTTCGTGCGGATGCCAAAAAGATCATTGAACAGGAACGGGAGTATGCCGCAGGACGCGAACTCCAGGAGGCGCTCAAGAACATTGACCAGAGCTGTGAGGGTGGGGGGTAACATTTAAGGAAGGCGAAAACCGTTTTTTCGGATTCCCTCATCCATATCTATAACGATAACCTGAGCCATGAGGGCTCACAAGTACCAATTTTTCGGGCATTGCCACACCCCATACACTATTGTTACGGGAATTGAAAACCCGGGAAAACAATGCGGGTATTTTTATCAACCCATACCGCAATATCATGATCACTTGTACGATTGAACTTGTACCTATCTATTGGTAGGGCACCAGGATCGACAGGTGCGAAATCTGATGTGCGTTCGATCCTGATAAGAATAAATCATACAATGGTTGATTCAACCAGAATAGTCAAGGAGGTTCGATTTCATTTGCATGATGTGACAGTTCCCAGTGTAAATATCGGCGTCGTGGGTCATGTAGACCATGGCAAAACCACGCTCGTCAACGCGCTCACCGGGACATGGACCGACCGGCACAGTGAGGAAGTGAAGCGGGGCATTTCCATCCGGCTCGGATACGCTGACGCTACCTTTTACCGGTGCGCTGCCTGCGAAGGTACGGAGGCGTTTTCAACAAATCCGACGTGTCCGAAATGCGGTGGTACAGGAACGCCATTCCGTTCCATATCGTTTGTTGATGCACCGGGGCACGAAACGCTGATGGCGACGATGCTCTCCGGTTCCGCCCTGATGGACGGGGCAATGCTTGTTATTGCTGCAAGCGAGAGATGCCCGCAACCGCAGACAAAAGAACACCTGATGGCGCTTGAGCTTGTTGGGATAAAAAATATCGTGATCGTCCAGAGCAAGATCGACGTTGTCAGCCAGAAAGAGGCAGTGGATAATTATCACGAGATCAAGGCGTTTGTCAAAGGGACAATCGCAGAAAACGCCCCAATTATCCCCGTTTCGTCGCAGAAGGGGATCAATATGGGAGCACTTGTCGAAGCACTGGATCAGGTCATTCCTGAACCCGAGCGGGATCCGAATACTGAGCCGGTCATGCTGATCGCCCGCTCGTTTGATGTGAACAAACCGGGCTGCAACTGGAAGGATGTCAAAGGTGGTGTGGTCGGGGGGTCTCTTATTCGGGGTATCCTCCGCGCAGATGACAAGATTGAGATCCGTCCAGGCAGGCAGACGCAGGTAGAGAACCGTATCAAGTGGATACCTATCATAACGACAATTACGACTATCAGCGCCGGATCGAAAATCGTAGAAACCGCAACCCCGGGGGGACTCCTGGGTGTCGGGACCAAACTCGATCCCGCTCTCACCAAGAGCGATGCGCTGGCTGGTCAGGTGCTGGGCCATGAGGGCAAGCTTCCCCCGGTCTGGGACAAGATCCGTTGCAAGGTTACCCTGATGGAACGTGTTGTGGGTGCAACAAGCGAGCTCATTATTGAGCCGCTGAAGCATTCCGAACCGCTGATGCTCTCGGTCGGGACTGCGGTCACCGTGGGTATTGTAACCAATACCAAGAAAGATTATGTGGAAATTGCTCTGAAGCGACCCGTATGTGCAGAAGTGGGTTCAAGGATCGCCATGAGCCGGCAGGTGGGAGCACGCTGGCGGTTAATCGGGATGGGTGTGCTGGGCGAGTGAAGGTACTTCTGGATGCGAATGCACTCATGATGCCGGCGCAGTTCCAGGTAGATATCTTCGACGAGCTCCGTATGCTCATCGGCTCGTTTGAGCCAGTCGTGCTCTCCGGTGTCGTGCAGGAACTTACCGGGCTCTCACGCGCGAAAGGGCGGGACGGGGCTGCGGCCCGCTGGGGTCTTGCCCTCAGTGAGAAGTGTACCATTGTTCCAAGCGGGGAGATGGAATCGGCATCGATTGATGCACAGGTGATCGAATACGCCGCCAGGAACTCCTGCCTGGTGGTCACGAATGACCGGCGTGTCAGGGAGGCGCTCTTTGCCCGCGGCATAGGCGTAATCTCATTGAGAAAACAGAAAAAACTGGAGATATTGCGGAGGTAAATATGTATCACAAACTTTTGCTTGAGGATAAGGTGCGGGTGCCCCCCCAGCGCCTTGGTGAGAAACTCGAAAAAGTGATCCTGGAAGTTTTACAGGAGCAGCTTGAGGGCAGCATCGACAAAGAGATCGGGATCTTTATCTGTGTCACGAAAGTGCTGGATGTGGGCGAGGGTGAGCTTGTTCCGGGTGACGGCGGAGTCTATTATGATGTCCGGTTCGAGGCGATGGCACTCAGGCTCGCCCTTCAGGAAGTTATCGAGGGGCTTGTAGTTGAAACAACCAGCTTTGGTGCCTTCGTCAGCCTCGGTCCCATTGATGCGATGCTTCACGTGAGCCAGATCTCCGACGAGTACATCAACTACGACGAGAAGAATGCCCGTCTCATCTGCCAGGAATCAAAGAGGTATATTGGTGTCGGCGACATTGTCCGTGTCCGTGTGGTTACCCTTTCCTTAAACGAGCGTGAGCCACGGGACAGCAAGATTGGTCTCACCATGCGCCAGGCAGGTCTTGGTACTGCGCTCTGGCTTGAGGAAGAGATTGCAAAAGAGAAAGAGAAAGACGGCCAGCCTGCAGGTGCAGTAAAGGAGCGCCCGCAGGAAAAGGCAAAGGGAAAGAGGAAGGAGCATGCCTCCGGCGAATAAGAAGAAACAGGGAAAGGTCTGCCGCGACTGCCACCGGGTAGTTGACGGTGAGAACTGTGTAATCTGTGGTACAACAAATTTAAGCGAGGACTGGTCAGGGTATCTCGTTATTATCGATCCGGAAAACTCGGAAGTGGCAAAACGGATGAATATCAAGCTTCCGGGCCGCTACGCGCTGAAGGTTCGCTGATGCTCACGCTTCCCGAAGAGCACCGCAGGCTCTTCAAGGAACCCTTTGGTGAACTTTATCGCGAGATAGAAGAAATCCTCCCCCGCCTTGCCGGCCACATGGTCTGTGCAGTCGGCGATGTTGTCACGCATAACCTCCAGATGAACGGGATCATTCCCGATATAGCAGTTGTCGATGGCTACACGATGCGATCGCCATGCAGCAGGATGCCGGACGTTTCCGGTTCCTGTATCATGGTAAAGAATCCGGCAGGCACTCTGACACCTGAGCTTATTGCGGCACTGGATACGGCAATCGCCTCACCACCCATGACCATTGTTGTGGAGGGAGAGGAAGACCTTGCGGTCATACCGATGGTTATTGCAGCCCCGCTCGGGGCAATTGTTCTCTACGGTCAGCCAAATGAAGGCGTTGTAGTCAGAACCGTAACACCTGAAGCCAAGGAAACGGCAAGAAAATTTCTCCGACACTTCACCCATCCATAACTCCCTTTCAGTCCCATGAACATTCCGGGTGCCGGCAGATCCCTGTTTTTCATATCCCTCCCTCAGGACGAGGGTCATATTTTAAATAAACTGGTTCCCAATAATTACAGGATATCGATGGACTTTGAGATCACCAGCGATAAAAGGAATGAACTTTTATCCAGAAGAGAGGTTCAGTTTACCCTCAAATACGACGGTGCAACCCCCTCGCGCATGCAGATCATTGGAAAACTCTGCGCCCTCATGAACGTAAAGGAGCACCAGGTCACCCTTGACACTCTGAACAGCAGCTTTGGCAAGACAGAGCTGAACGGCGCGGCCCGCATCTATGATTCTGAAGAGAGCAGGAACAAGACCGAACGCCCGCACTTTGCAGCGCGCGGACTGCCGAAGAAGAAAGAAGAGGCATAACCATGGCAGCAGCAAAGAAAGGAGCAAAGGCCAAAGGCCCCCAGAGGGGTGCGCACTTCAAGGTTGAGGGCGCGAAGGTCACTACCACAAAGAAATACTGCCCGCGCTGCGGACCCGGTGTCATGATGGCGGACCACAAGGACCGGACCACCTGCGGCAAGTGCGGATACACCGAATTCAGAAAATAAGCACCAATGCCTGTTTTTGGGCAGATACTCGGAATTGAGGGCACTGCCTGGAATCTCAGTGCCGCCCTTTTTGATCAGGATCTTGTTTCTCTTGCATCACGGCCATACAGCCCTGCACATGGGGGTATTCACCCCCGCGAAGCAGCACAGCACCATGCCTCCGTGATGAAAGAACTCATCAGATCTATACTTACCGAACCGGAAAAGGTGACGGGCATTGCATTTTCACAGGGACCGGGACTCGGACCCTGCCTCCGCACCGTTGCAACAGCTGCCCGTTCCCTTGCCCTTGCACTCGATGTCCCGCTGGTCGGAGTTAACCACTGTGTTGCCCATGTGGAGATTGGGTGTTTTGCCACCGGGTGCAAAGACCCCATCGTGCTCTATGCCAGCGGGGCCAATACGCAGGTTATCGGGTACCTCAATGGACGGTACCGTATCTTTGGCGAAACGCTCGATATCGGGATCGGCAATGCGCTGGATAAGTTCGCCCGCGCAAAGAACTTCCCTCACCCCGGGGGGCCCCTCATCGAAATCAAGGCGAAAGACGGCCGGTATATTGAACTTCCTTATACCGTTAAAGGGATGGATCTCGCCTTCTCCGGGCTCATCTCTGCAGCAAAGGACAGTAAAGCCCCCCTCCCTGATGTCTGTTACAGCCTCCAGGAGACCGCGTTTGCCATGTGCGTGGAAGTGACCGAGCGGGCGCTCTCACTCTCCGGCAAGGACGAGGTGCTCCTTGTAGGGGGCGTCGGGGCAAACCGGCGCCTGCAGGAGATGCTCCGGGTCATGTGCGAGGAGCGGGGAGCCCGGTTTTATGTTCCTGAACAGAAATATCTCGGGGATAATGGAGCTATGATCGCCTATACGGGAAAACTGATGCTGGAAAGCGGGATCTCTCTTCCCGTTGAAACGTCACCGGTAAACCCGTCGTTCCGTTCGGATGAGGTGGAGGTGACGTGGAAACCTGATCCAACCAGACAGGTAAAGGCCAGCTCGCTGATAGGAGAAAATGCGCAGAAGCGCGGGGCGGAGGCGGTGATCACCTTTAGCCCGGCCACGATTGAGAAACGCAGGGTCGCGAAACGGTACCGGGTTCCGGCCCTGGACCGGCGCCTGATCACCGAAAGGACCCGGGCGGAAGCCCGCCTCATCCATGCAGCCCGCAAAGGCGGAGTACCAACCCCCGTCATGCACGATATCACGACTGACACTATCATTATGGAACGAATCCGGGGGGCCCTCCTGACTGACGATCTGACGGAAGAGACCCTTAAAAAGGCCGGGACCGCAGTTGGAAGACTACACACGGCTGGGATCATGCACGGGGATCTCACCACGAGCAACCTGATCCTGCGCAAAGGGGACGGCGCCTGCGTACTCATTGATTTCGGGCTTTCGCAAATCACCCAGGAGATTGAACAGCGGGGGGTCGATATCCATGTCCTTTACCAGACCCTGGAGAGCACAGCACCGGGCAGGTGCGCCAGCCTTAAGACGGCTTTCGAGAGCGGATATGTGGAATCTTTCAGGGGAGCTGCTGAGATTATCGCCCGTGAACACGACATTGAACTCCGGGGGCGGTATCTCTGAAGATCACAATGGTGACCGGGAACGCGAACAAGGCTCGTGAGGTGGCGGCGTTTTTCGGTGGCCTGCTCGAAGTGACCCATGTGGCCCTGGACCTCCCGGAACACCGCTCCGATGATGTAGGGGAGATAGCGGCAGGAAAGGCCCGGTTTGCATTCGGCCAACTTCACACACCGCTTATCGTTGACGATACCGGCCTTTCTATCCAGGCCCTCAACGGGTTTCCCGGCCCCTATGCCGCATATGTCCAGCAGTCCATAGGCAATACCGGTATCCTGAAACTGATGGAGGGCCGAAAGGACCGTGCAGCCAGGTTCACTACGGCGATTGCCTATGCTGATGAGAGTGGAATACGGGTGTTTCCTGGAATTCTTGACGGACAGATAAGCCAGAGATCCCGGGGAGCTGAAGGTTTTGGGTATGATCCCATCTTTGAGATCGGGAATACAACGCTTGCCGAGATCCCCATTGAAGAGAAGAGCAGGATATCCCACCGGGCCCGGGCACTCGCCGCGTTCCATGACTGGTTCGTGCAGGAGCATTCCCCCGAAATGAACCCATGACACAAACGGTTAAGAAGTCTTACAGCTTTGTTATAAGGGCAGACAGGAGTGTTTCTTAATGGCAAAGTTTCCAGAAGCCGAAGCCCGGTTACTCAACGTGAAAATATGCATGCACTGTAATGCACGCAATGCAATCCGTGCAACCAGCTGCCGCAAGTGCGGTTACCAGAACCTGCGGCCCAAGAATAAGGAAAGGAAAGCGTAATTCCAATACTTCGCATTCTTTTTTCTTTGTTGTTTTTATTCGCAGACACTGATCTGCCCGGTCCCGGTCTTTTCCAGGATCTCTTTCCCGTTTCCCTTACGTACACAAATCCAGAATCATAGTCCATAGTCCGGTACCAGGATTTCACGGATGTGCCAGAAATGACTGGAATGATGAAAACAAAGCCGGATGTCCCGGTTTGAAGAACAGGGGGAAAAAACCGGGGATCATGCGGTATAATAGGTTACCCGCTTGCCCTTCTTGGCATATTCTCCGGCAAACGTCTCGATATTGCGCTTGTATCCGATACGGTCGACAAAACCGAGTTCGCGGAGTTTCTCCCGGATCCGCATAACATCAGCTTCATCAGCCCAGTCTTTTGTATAAATGTAGATTACCTTGCGGTTGTCCCGGGAATCGGGATTGGGCTTTGCGGTGCTCACCTTTGCAGAGATGCCCAGTTCGAGCGCAACCGTTGCATCCCGTACCTTCTTCCACGCAGCATCCACAAGATCGGGTTCCTGGAAAATAAGCCATTTCCCGGCATTCTCGTCTTCGATTGCTTCAGGAGCGCTTCCTGGCGCATCAAGAACAATCCAGTACATCTGGGAGGTCTTTGAGGGGATCGTGCCTTCCCCATCGCAGAGCATACGGTAGATGGTATCTAAATCAGAGAAACGTGCGATCACAGCCTCGGCAAGCTGTGGATATTCTCCCCGGAATGTCTCAAAGATCGCGGAAAGGTCTGCCCTGAAGTCGATACCTCCTTCGACAAACATGTACAGGTATCTGCCCTGCTCCCGCAGCCGGCGGTTCAGGAGGTGCTCGAAGATGCCGTATGCCACATCAGCCAGCGCTTCGGGATCGACTTCAGCCATAGGTACCAGTCAGATGTTGGGAAAAAAATAGTTTCCTGTATTGATCCTGAAAACATGGCGGGGAATGCCAGTTTGACAATATCTGGAGCGCTGGGGGGTGCGTGACTAGTGATAAAAGGAGCCCGGATTGAGCCCCGATTATTGGAATTATCGAATGGTTTAAAAGACGAGCATGAGAACATGTACTAATTATGGAATGGAAACGTGACTGGGGCCTTACGGCCCGGGTGTTGTTTACAGGGTTCCTGTTGTTCCTGCTGTACCTTGTCTTCATGACAATACTCTGGGTATTCTTCGGGAACGTCTGGCTGATAGTACTCCTTGCAGTAGGTATGGGGTTGTTCCAATACTTCTTCTCGGATAAGCTGGTACTCTGGTCAACCGGCGCACGTGTTATCGAGGCCGATGAATATCCTGAGCTCCACCGAACCGTTGAAAAACTGTGCAGGGAAGCGGACCTTCCACTGCCAAGGATCGCCATCATGCAGAGCCCGGTGCCGAATGCATTTGCTACCGGCAGGAGCCCGAAGCATGCCGTTGTTGCCTGCACGGACTCAATTATGCGGCTCCTGAACAAGGATGAACTGGAAGCGGTGCTCGCCCACGAGCTCTCCCATGTCAAGAACCGCGACATCCTGACGATGACACTCGCGAGTTTCATCGCGATGATCGCTTCAATGATCATGCAGAGCTTCTTCTTTTCCGCCCTCTTTGGGGGGAACAACCGGGAAAATGGCGGGGCCTGGATTATTGTGTGGATTGTGTCAATTATCGTTTACGCTATAAGCACCCTGCTCATCCTTGCACTCTCGCGGTACCGGGAATTTGCGGCTGATCGGGGCAGTGCCCTTATCACCCGGAACCCCCGGGCCCTCATATCTGCACTCAACAAGATAAGCGGTAGGATAGATGTCATCCCTCCGGAAGCCAAGGCAAAAGTTGAAGGCGCAAACGCGTTCTTTATTATCCCGGCGCTCTCGGGTAGTTCAGTCATGGAGCTCTTCTCAACCCACCCGCCCCTTGAAAAAAGGATTGCCAACCTCGAGAAGGTCGAGGCCGAGCTCAGAGGATACTAATTTTTTTAGTACCGCTCCAGATCTAATTGCGGATTTCTCCGGAAAAACCAGTGACAATTATTAATACTCCGCCCCACCAAAATTGTAGAGCACAGTGCATCGATGGTCTAGTGGTATGACTTAGGCCTTCCAAGCCTATAGCCCGGGTTCAATTCCCGGTCGATGCATCGGGCTCGTGGTCTAGTTGGCTATGACGTCGCCTTCACACGGCGAAGATCTCGTGTTCGAATCACGACGGGCCCACTCTTCTTAAAGCGTTCTGATGATTGATGATGCGATAGTCACCCTGCCGCATCCTTTTTGAGCACCCGTTCCGATACCTTCGGTATGAAACCGGTCTTCGTAAACGGTGTCGGCCCGGACAATTCACAGGAGGCGCTTGCTGCATGTATCCGGAACACGTTCATGGCAGCATCAGACAACTGCTCCTGGTTGTGCGAAGGGGATGTCGTTCTTCTCAAACCTGCCCTGAATTCACCTGACCCGTATCCATCCACTACCCACCCTCTTGCCATCGGCGTTTTTGCCGGGTTGCTCAAGGAGCGTGGCGCGAAGGTAGTGATAGGAGACCAGTCCGGTATCGAACATGTACTGCATCACCCTGCAGGAGTAGTCCGGGGGAGCAGCCGGGCTAACTATGCACGTTCTGGCATGGGCCCCTTGGAAGACCCCCGGTTTGTCAGCTTCGAAGACGGGGGATGGGATAAGGGGTTCTTCCATTACCAGTCACAGAATACTGCATCGTGGAAGGAAGGATTTTTCCTGACAACCTGGGTAAAAAAAGCGGATCACATCATCTGCCTGCCGCGGGTCAGCACCCACAGTCAGGCAGGGGCAACGCTGGGACTGAAATGCATGGTAGGCCTGCTCCGCGAAGACAGCCGTATGGAATTCCATGCCAATGGCCCGTATAACAATTTTATTACCGGTTCGGCAAAAGGGAGCACGCTCGTTTCCCATGATGACGGGTCTGGCATGTTCTTTGAGAAGATTGTGGAGATCAGCGATGCAATCCGGGAGAAGTTGCGCCTTACCCTCTTTGTAGCAACAAAGGTGCAGACAACGTTTGGTCCTGACCGGTTCGCGCTCCGGCTTGGACCCGTGGGGCTTGGAAAGGCATATGTCACAAACCCTGATCCAGGTCTCGTGTTTGCAAGCGCCGACCCGGTGGCAGCAGATGCATTTGCTCTCGCCATATTAAAAGAACTTAAAACCACGGTCCCATACGTTCCAACACTTACCGAGCGGATCATCCTGTCCAAAAATCATAATGTGCAGGATCTGCCCACAATCCTTGTCGGTGACCACCCGTATATCCGGCATGCCACAAAGATGGGTCTTGGCAGGATGTCAAGTGAGATCGTGTACGCAAATGTCCCGCAGCCAGTGCAGGGCCGGTTTAACCGGGCACTTCAGTAATCCACGAGGGCCCGGGAACAACGTTCCACTGGAAATGAAGGGGTATCTATATGTGAATATTTTCCCTCTATAGATTGCCATGCAATGCACAGGATTTTTTGGCAATGCACCAAGAACCTGATACCTGTTGCCGGAAATAGATGAGTGTTACACACCCCGGTTTTAAAAAAAAGTGCCCCGGTCAGTCCGGCAGGAGACAGGGCTGCCTGTTCATGCGGATGACTCTGTCATTGAGGAGGATGCCGGAAAAAGATAAGCAGGATGACAAACGGGAAGAGATAGATGATGTCGAAGTACGGGAGCCCGGTGAAGAGGACAATGATCCCAAAGAGGGAGACACCAAGAGGGACCAGGAACTTTTTCTGCAGGAATGAGGCTTCCGCATCGGTCAGTTCCGGAACAAGCAGGGCCGGACTTGCACGGCGGGCATAGTACCAGGCACAGGCAAGCAGGAGCGAGAGTGCGAGGTAGTTGAGCTGGAAGAGGATGTCAGCAATCGGAAAATCTGTACTATAAGTGGTGAACCACTGGGTGAACGGGACGAAAACAACAACCATGAGGGAGAGGAGGTGGATGTAGAGGAAACGGGAATCAAAGGTTTTCATCCTGTGGAATATCTGGAAATAGAAGAGCCAGAACATGCCAAGGATAAGGAATGCGCCGATGAAATCTGCGACAGCAAGTACGGTGGTATCTATGAACCGGAAGAAGTTGGCGGCATCATTCAGGGTGCCTGCCGGAGGCGTCTGGATGTTGCGGATCATCAGGGTCATGGTGAAGGCATAGATGCCGTTGGTCAGGCGCTCAAGATTGACTTTGCTGATAGGTTCTGATACTGCCATGCAGCGACACCCCTTAATACTAAAGAATGGATTTTCAGGATATTCTGTTTTTACATCCGGCCCTGCCATATGCATCCAGGAAACACGGGGGTTTAAAGTGTACTCCATGCCGGATTAGGAATTCACGGGCCTGTTTTAGTGCTCCATATGAATATTCAGCACCCCGGTCCCATCCAAATTTGAAGAACTCACATGGTCTGCGTGGGTACGGATAAGGAAACCCCCGAGAAGGAGCATCGCGGAAGGGTTATTCAGGATCTCATCGTCGCTTGGGCGCTTTTCGGGAAGAGGAAGAGGAATGCCGGCGTACGTGACTTCGGCATCTAGATTGTATTCATCGAAGGAGAGCGAGACCGTTACCCGGCCGGTGGTCCGAGCCTCCCCGACCACGAGTTCACATGCCTCGGAAAGTGCCATTGCCATCCGGTGGATCACCTCGCCCCGTGCTGCCCAGGTCTCGCCCTGCCTTTCCATCAACGTGAAGATCTGATCCGAGATCTGCCCATCAGGATCAATCGTTACCGTGATACGCTTCCTGACACCGATACGCATCACCAGGTTCAGGATAATGGCAATGACCGTTGTCAGGGAGAGAGCAGAGTCAAAGAGCGGGCGAACGAGTGGGGGAACACCTGCATATGCCCCTGGGATAAGGTAGACGCTTAAGCCAAAGATGAACGAGATACCGATAACAAAGATTTTCCGGGAGTCCAGCATCCGGGTCGTGATGGTCTGGAACCCCCCGACAATGATAAATCCGGCGACATAGATGAGTGACCCTCCGATGACCGGGCCCGGCATGATAAGGAAGATTGTTGCAAGGACCGGGAGGAATGCCAGTACTATCAGGATCCCGCCGGTCGTGAAACCAATATATCTGCTTGTGGAGCGGGTGGCAATCGAGAGACCGATGTTGGACGACGACCCGGTCTGACCCATCCCGCCAAAGATGCCCCCAAGGCACGATCCGATCCCATCGGCAAAGAGCCCGGACTGGATGTTTTTCATGTCCGGCCGCCTCCATTCCGTGTTGTTGATCCTCTGGCAGATTGAGAATTCACCGATACTCTTGACAAAAGTAACGATCGCCGCAATCCCGAACGGGATCATGAGTGCCGGCTGGAAGGAGAGCCCGAAGTACTGCGGATCGGGCAGGGCAATAAGCGGCGAAGAAAGGATCTGTCCCAGCGGATCAGCACCGGCGAGCCCTGCATATATGCAGAGCACGTACCCTGCCGCCATGCCGACAATGACCGGGAAGAGACGTATCTGTCCGCGACCCCAGACGGTAACCCCGACCGTTATTGCAAGGGTAATAACTGAGATCACGGTCACTGTCAGGTCGGGGGAATTGGCAGATCCGGTCATGCCGAAGAATTGCGGCAGGGCATAGGGCACAACGGCAATTCCGAGCATCATAATGACAAGACCAGTCACCTCGACAGGGAATAGAACGCGGAGGCGCTGGACCACGCGGGAGAGTCCTGCCTGCAGAGCTCCCGAGAAGACAGTCATCCCGCAGAGAAGCGATAGGCCCCCGGACTGGAGGGCAAGGATCGAGGCCGAAACATAATTGGGTCCGGCCACCCGGGGAATGAGAAAACCCGAGCCGAATTCCGGGTGTTTTATTGCCTGGAATATAGTGGAAACTCCATTGGCGAGCATTGACATCGAGACAAAAAAAGCCGCGGCGCCCGCCCCGATACCCGCGGCCCGGGCAACCAGAATCGGGAAGATAAATGCCGTAGCAACAATCCCGGTATGCTGCAGACCGAGCAAAAAGACCTGGGGGAACGGGGGCCTGTCGTCCGAAGCATACTCGAGATCCGGGGGTCGCATAGCACACGAAACGTGGCTGTATGAATATTAAAGCGGTTCGATAACCCCTGCGGAAAATGTGAGGTTCCCGTGATCCATATACCCTTTCCCGCCCAATACTCACGATACAGGAGATCCAGAATGCAGGTCACTCCCGCCATCTATGCGATCCGGCACCCGTTCCAGGTCCCGGTTACACCAGGCCGTGCTATCGACCGTTTCGTATACTCGTTCTTTATCGTGGGCGAGACTATTACTCTGATCGACACCGGCGTAGCGGGGTGCGAGACGCGGATCTTCGAGAATATACGGTCAATTGGGCGCGACCCACGGGAGATCTCGCTTATAATCCTTACCCACTCCCATCCCGACCACATAGGGGCAGCCCGTGCGATTTGGGAAAACACCGGATGCACAATAGCAGCACATGCTGCCGAACGAACCTGGATTGAAGATGTAAAGCGCCAGAACCGGGAGCGCCCGGTCCCGGGATTCGACACCCTTGTTGGCGGGCCGGTACAGCTTGAGTTCGAACTGGATGGTGGCGATACCATCGATACTGACGGAACCGGGGAATACGAGATCCAGGTAATCCACACACCAGGTCATTCCGCAGGTTCGGTCTCCCTTTTTATGCAGGGGGAGGGGGCACTCTTCTCCGGGGACACTATCCCGGTATCAGGAGATCTGCCGGTCTACGACAATTACGGACAATCTGTCCGATCTATCCAACGCCTCCGGTCGGTACAGGGTATCCGCCACCTCCTTTCGAGTTGGGACGAGCCCCGGCGTGGAGACGAAGTCTACGGGCAGATGGACCAGGCTCTCTGGTATCTCAGTACAATTCACAAAGCTGTTCTTGCATCAGCTGGTGACGGGAATCTTGAGATCAATGAGGTCACGAAAAGAACGGTTGCTGCGCTCGGACTTCCCCCGCATGCAGCAGGGCCTCTGCTCGCCCGAACCTTTGTGGCAAATCTTAAAGCCCGGGACACAGATCTCCGGGAAGGTTTTGGCTGATAACCTTCTGCGGGCCGGAACAGGGAAGCGGGGTCCCGGAATAGCTGATCCGCCGTATCCTCCCGTCAATGGTTGCGTTCATCGGCTGGGGAAGTGACCCGGTATAGGAAGTCAGTGCATCGATATCAACCGGGCCGTAGATGATATTCTTCCCCTGCTTAAAGGTCGTGTACCCGTCACCACCACCTGCCAGATAATCAACCATTGAAGCGGTGTAGATGGCTTTCGGGTCCAGCGGACTCTTGTTTATCTTCACTTCGGTAACCCTGCTGCCGTCAGGCTTTGCTGCATTATAGGTATATTCGAGCCCCGAAACCGCGAGATTGTGCGGGGGAACCGGCTCCTGCCACTGCAGTTCAAGGGCGTGCCGTATCTGCTCACCGGTCAGGGTCATGGATAGCACGGTCCCGGCAAAGGGCTGGACAGAATAGAGGTTCCCCCAGGTAATATTTCCTTCTGACAGATCTGCCCGTACCGAGCCGGTCGTGAGGAATCCTACATCGGTTTTCATTGCAGTCCGCTGGCCATCGACGACCATATCTGCCAGTGCAGATTCACCGGCGCTATCCTGGTCCCGGGTGATATCCGCACCAGCAACACCGATCATCCGATCTACCGCCGGGGCAATAACCTTCTTATCCACCGCAAGAAACGCTGCCGTTGCAGGATCCGGGCTGGTGCCGGGGGGCTGATCCGAATATGCCGGAATGATCTGCGCGGACTTCCCGATAATATCGCCACTTGCTCTGTCGATTGTAAGATCAAGATCGGCAAAACCCTTACTGTACATATATGCCTGCGTGACAAGGACGGATTTATTACCGGTATTGGTGAGATAGGCATTGGTAAATGCATGCGTATGCCCGGTCAGTACGACATCAACATCCGCGTCAAGTCGGGGAATAATCTCCGCCACCCGCCCGTTAACGTTCCCGTTTTCCTGGGTAGGGCCATTATAAGGCGTCTGGTTCCCCCCTTCATGAAGGAGAACTACAATCGCATGTACTCCCCGCCCCTGGATTTCCGGAATATACCGGTTTATAGAATCGGCTTCATCCAGAAAGATCACGTCTTTTACATTCGCAGCATTCTGGATCCGGGGTGTGGTCATCGTATCCGCGCCGATAAACGCGACAGGGACTCCGCTGACATTACGCAGGGTATAGGGTGGAAGGATGGGGGTATTATTGGCTTTCCAGACCACATTTGCACAGACATAGGTTACTCTCGTACCAGGGAATGGATCAACGAGGTGGGTTATGTTCGTTGTACCATTCCCTCCGTTTATTTTTCTCATCAGTTCCGGTATCCCTTTGTCGAACTCATGGTTCCCGAGTGTTGCAACCATGTTACAGGATGTATCAGGCAGGTGGGACCCGATAGTGCAGTACGGATTTGCATAGGAATTGAAAAAGAGCATTGTCGGTTCGTCAAGGAGCAACCCGGATTCGGGTGGAGATGCCCCGATCACGTCCCCGGGCAGGGTAATAATAATGGCATCGGCACTCGCTGACGCTATATCCGATTTTAAGTATGACGCCATCACCGGCGCGCCCCCGACCGGGCGCTTGTTCAGAGTCTGGCCGGGGGGCAGTTGCCCATGGAAATCATTGATTGCCAGAATTTTCAGATGAACTGTTGCATTTGGTTGAGGTATAAGAGCAGGCATGGGCAGATACAACGAGAGAAAAACCGGTAACAGTACAAAAATTGCAAGAATGAGAAGCCCAGCGAGAATCTGGAGCCAGACGGGGATCCTGTTCTGACGAGACTCGGGTGCCATGATAATGGAAAATTGTGTCCACGATCAGTTAATAGTTGAGGTTTAAAAAATCAGGGTAATAACATTAAACCCACTTGATCACGGGGATCTCCGTACAATCTCAAGCCAGGCATCGAATTCTCGGTAAAACCGGGCAATTTTTTCAAGATCGGCCGGCGACCGGGACACAACTTTCTCACGATAAAACCGAACATGATCCTCTGCATCCCAGTGATCCTTCTCCCCATCAGCCGGCAGGAATTCATCTTCATGATTTGCCCGGCAAGGTTCGTTTCTCAGTGTGCGGCAGAACGCAGTGCGGACAGGAGACCGGAGAGGTTTGACTGCCCATCTCGTGTCCGCATACCCGTCCCAGTGCTCGTTGACCGGAAAACCGGCCCGAGCGAGCGGGCGATCCCAGGTTGCATCCACCAGAACCCACCGGCACCCGATCTGGACACGGCAGGCAAGATGGTGAGCCACCGGTACATGTGCAGCCAGTTCCCGAAGAACAGGAGGATAATGGAGATCCGGATCATTCCAGGAGAATGCAATCGTAGCATATACCACATTCAGGTTCAGTTTCCGGAACATCTCCGCGAGCAGGTAATGTTTCGGGCCACAATACCCTTTTCCGATCCGGAGCATCTCTTCCGGCCCGGTAACAGGATCATGACGTGGAACCTCAAGCGAGTACGGGATATCACGGATATTCTCGAAAATGGATATCATGCCCTGGTGCGTGTCCAGACCTTCGGTCCATTCGAGAAATTTCCTGTTGACCAGACATGGCATTTCAGGATCTCCTGTATATACCGGACTAGCGGGCAGGAACGATAAAACTCCCGTTACGGAACTGGGTGACCAGGAGAATTTCTTTTAGCAAAATCAGAATAATAGGATCTATTGAAAACGAGAAACTCCCCCATCAGGGGAAAACTATTGAGCGGAGCCACCGGCCGGACTATTCCGATCGGCGGCGAACCGCGTGCAAAAGGAAAAAGTAATATTATGCGTTCTTCATCTTGGCTTTTGCGACGAATCCGTCTTTGCCAATGTAGTACATGAAGCCTTTTTCCTTGGCAATCTTCTCAGTACCGACTTTCTTCTTCTTGCCGGTCTTGTTGTGCTTCATCGGGGCTGCCCAGACGTATCCATCCTTGCCGATAAAGTAGAGGTAGCCCTTTTCGCGCTGGATCTTTTCTTTTCCAATTTTGGTTCCCATTTAAACACCTCAAAACCTCTATTGGGTTTTGATAATGAGAATTGACGCCTGATAATATAAAAGGTTTCCGTCGAAAGTCCGTCGAAGCTATGATTTTTACCAAAATTTTGGGGGTATTTTGGGTATTGTGACACACTATTCACTCCGATTAAAAAACCTCTAGAAATGCTCCTTTCAGGATATATATGGCTGAAATTGGCTTAAATCCGGGTTGGTGCACCCACAGGGACCGGAAGTGAAAGCGCATCCTGCAGCGGGTTTTTCATGACGGAGATAAAATGGGGTGCCGCAAGGTATCAGCCCAGTTTCATAACCGGCTCGATTCTTGCGGGAACGATTCGGGTGAGGGGGAGCGGCAGACCGGTTCCCTCAGGGCTGAGGGTTATCGTAAAGGATTCGTAAGGCCGTGCCCCGTGGGAGGAGCAGACAAGTATCTCGAACTCTTCATCAGGTTCCAGCCAGTTGTCGGCATCCGCCACATGGCCGGGGAGCATGTTATATTTCCCGACAATTGTCCAGTTGGGGCAGACCAGAGGCCGGGTACTGGTTTTTAGGATCTGCTCTGAGTAACCATCTCCAGCCCAGCTGACGCGGACCTGATCCATATCAATAGCACCGGTATGTCCGATAAAGAGGGAGACCATAACCTGGATGGCTCCGAGCTTTTTGGGATCCGGCCGGGGAACAAACAACAGGGGTTTGTTTTTTATTCGGCTGACCGCAGGGAAGCCGAAAACAGAGCCAACGGGTTGCATATGATCGCCGGATATATACACGCTCTCTGCCACCATCCCCCCGGGGAATGATCTGACCCATCCCAGGGTTTCTTCCGAGTTTGTGAACCAGAAAAAACTAACCGCAATCCCCAGAAGAGCGATGATCAGGATTATTACCTCAAGCCCGGTGAACGCATCCTCCCCTCCCCCATTCTTCTTCATCCTGTCACTCCGAACCAAGGGTCATGACAGGCTTGATGTCAGCGGGAACGCTGATCAGGGCAACCGGCGGTTGAGTGCTCCCGGGAGGATTGACCGTGATGGTGAACTGCCCGTACGGCGGGGTAGTATTGGTCTGGCAGATCGTGAGCTCGAACTGCTCATCTGGATACAGGATATCAGCCCTGGTGAATGTCGACACAGCTATCTTTCCCCCACCCGAATTGGCTGCGGGAAGATTTTTAGGAAGTTTCGCCTCAGGTGAAGAGGTTGTCGAAGGCATATCGAACCGGTTGGTGATCATCCAACCCGGGCACTGGAGGGGTTGTACCGTTTTTCTGGGGATCTTTTCCACGCCATCGGAGTTAATAACATAAAGGTTCACCTCATCGAAATCAACACCCCCCATATCCCCAATAAAGAGCGCCACATTCATCTGAACAGCTCCCAGATTTCCAGGCTTCTGCTTCTGGTACTGAATCGTGACATCCGAACAGTTGCCGTTGACGGCTGAAAACCCGGTTACAGAACCAACATGTCGCAATGCGTATCCTGATTCGCCTGCAAACGTTCCAACCATACCTTTCGAGGGGGTCGCGAGCGCGCCCGTAAGGGTGGCAATGGCAACGTGGCCTATCACAATCAGGATAATCACAATTACGATCAGTTCAAGGATGGTAAGACCGTTTTCATTGGCAGGATTTCTTAGTATAATATCAGTGCACTCTCCTGTCGCTCAACCGTTTCGGCCGGCCTTTCTGTTTATGCAGTTCAAGCCCACCCTCTCGGGCAACATTCAGCAGGATCCGGAACATTCCGTCATCATAATGCCGGGCAAGCCCGGGTTTGTATTTCAGGAAACGGTTGACGAAAATATCCTCAACCGTTTTTTTATTGCAGTGTTCCTGATCAAAACATTCCACGCTTACCGACAGCATGGTTTCCTCCGGGCGTTCACCATCTGTTATGAAGGCCTCATATTCACCATTCAGGTACTCCAGGTTTTCAGGCTGGAAGACCGCGGCTTCGATATCCACCCGGTTTAAGGAGTTCTCAAATATCCATGCAGTCTCGGCCTCCCGCTGAGGGTTGTGAACCCGCATATGGGTCCGGCCGCAGGCGCATCTTTCCCGGGAGAGGACAACGGTAGTATCCTCCGTATCATAATTAAGAAGAAGCATTCCTGCTCTTGCTCCTACGGGAAGCAGGGTGGTGAGGACTCCCCTGCCGCAGGCTCCATCCCTGACAAACGATGCCATCCTGGGATCATAGACATCCAGGTGAACGAGATCCTCAGGTACATGTAGTCCGGCAACCTGGGTGCATTCCCCGCACATAGTACCTTCAGTACTACCATAGGTATTGTAAACCGGACAATCCCACAGTTCGGAGAGGTACTTCCGAGACTCATCGGCAAAACTCTCGCCGCCCGCAACCAGCTTGTCAATCGAGGTCTCGCCCGGGGCGATCCCTTCGGCCTTGAGACGCCGGTAAAGGCGCAGGAGTTTGAAGACGCTGCCGATGATAGCTGTTGGCCGGTAACTCTTAAGGATACGGGATTCAAACGAGCATTTGCCGATGGGTATAATCCCCATACCTATCCGTTGTGCCGCGATCGTCATGGTATTCGCCCCTACATTCATGCCATAGGATGCACATACCACGATCCTGTCCTTTCCTGAGAAGCCCTGCGACACAAAACTCCTCGCGTACTTCTCCGCATACCGCTTCCAGTCCTCCCAGGCTAAAAAAAAACCCTTGGGAGTACCGCTCGTGCCGCTGGTCTCCTGGATAGAGAAGACGTTATCCCACTCGGTTGACTTGAACTCAAATTCCGGAGTTGCAGGGGGCTGGTGCTCCCGGATGGTTTTACCGGATATGATCGGGAGATCCAGCAGGTCCTCGTGGACACGAATCTCCTCCGGATGGATTCCATTCTCCCGGAACCAGTGACGATAGAAAGGCGAGTGTTCCGCAGCGTAGCTCACGGTGTATCTCACTCTCTCGTCAATGAGGGCATCGAGTTCACCCCGATCCATCGTCTCAATCTCCGGTGAGAAGTACGATCCTGCGGGCATTACAGTGCATTGCAGGAGATATTGTTTATAGGTTACGACAGCAGAGAACACCAGTTCAGAGATCTTTTTACTCCAGGCTCCCTCCACAATATGCTATGGTGATGCGCTTTTTTTATAGCAGCGGTATTATTTGCCGGTCGATGCCCTCAATTTATTGTCTGAACGGTTGAAGATGTACAGACAATTTCATGTACTTCCATCTAATCCTCACGGACAACTGCAATCTCTGTTGCAGTTACTGCCGGGCCAAAGCATTTGAGGAACTGGAAGAGGGTTCTGCTGAGGGAGAGCATGTGGAGATCGATCCGGATCTTCCCGTGGAACTGAACTATGATCTCCGGCTTCTCTATAATTTCCTGAAAAAAGATCCTTTGGCAACGGTAACGTTCTACGGGGGAGAGCCGCTCCTGCGGGCGGATCTCATCGACCGTATCGTGCGCCAGGCACCGGTCCAGCGGTTCATGCTGCAGACCAACGGGCTTCTCCTTGACAGGCTTATGCCGGATATCGTTCACCGGTTTTCTACAATCCTTGTTTCTCTTGACGGGAAAGAGAATCTCACGGACAAAAACCGGGGTGATGGCGTATACAGGCATGTTATGGTGCAGGTTAAAAAACTCCGCGCCACCGGGTTTGAAGGTGAACTCATCGCCCGCATGACCGTAACCGAGCAGACTGACATCATGGATGCTGTCAGCTGGCTTGCCGAGAATCCTGACCACGCATTCTCCTCCATTCACTGGCAGCTGGATGCAGACTTTGCCGGGGATTTTTCGCGGCGGAGGTTCGCGAACTGGGCTGTCACCAGTTACAACCCCGGCATCCGGGAGCTGGTCTCAACATGGGTTGACCGGATGGAGACTACCGGGAAAGTCCTCAGGTGGTACCCTTTCCTCGATCCCATGGATGATCTCCTGAACAGGAGAGCAAGCAGGCTCCGGTGTGGTTCGGGTTATGCGAACTACAGCATCATGACTGACGGTCACATTGCACCCTGCCCGGTGATGGTCGGCATGACTCCCTATTACGTGGGGCACATAGCAGACGCGGATCCCTGCAGCCTTGACCGGGTAGAGATCGGGAGGGAATGTACAACGTGCCACATCAGGGACTTCTGCGGGGGTCGGTGCCTCTATTCCAATATCACCCGGCCATGGAACTCTGCCCAGCGGAAGCTGGTCTGCGGGACAGTTGATAACCTGCGCAATGCACTCGTATCCGCTCTCCCCCAGGTGCAGGAGCTCATTGCACGCGGTATCATTGCCCAATCGGATTTCGCGCATGAAAAATTCAATGGCTGTGAAATAATTCCCTGACAAGACAGGGGGTTTTAAATAGAGCAGAAAGTGAAAAACAGGTCCGGGATATGCAGATATATTTATATCGAACCGTTAGATGTATATATGCAGATCAAAACTGCATGAGTAATAACAATGGAAAGAAAGAGTTTTGGTGGCCCGAGAAACTTCGGTCCCAGAGAAATGACAAAGACAGTCTGTTCCGACTGTGGAAAAGAGTGCGAAGTCCCCTTCAAGCCAACTGAAGGAAGGCCGGTCTACTGCAGGGACTGCCTGCCCAAGCACCGGAAACCCCGGTTCTGATTTCACCATTTTTTCTTTTTTTGTTTGATTCATTCGATCACTCCCGTAAGACCGAACAGCTCTTCCGAAAAACTCTTCATGCATATTTACCTATACTGGCACCATGGCCGGTTCATGGAAAGAGGCAAAGGCGCAGGCGGGCAGGGAAAAACTTCCCCAGGTATATCATGACTGCGATACCGATCGCTTCGGGGCGTGCGGGCAGGGTGAGCAGCAGGGAACCTTTCAGGGAGGGGTATTTGTAGAGCACCGCTGTATATGCATGCCGGCACATCTGAGCGCGGACGAACTCGAAGCAAAAGAGAGAAAATTCCGGCAGGAGAACCCTGACTGGTAATGCTTTTCTGTGATACAACTATTTTCTCCGGATCTCGTCTCGGAAACGGTGGAGAAGATCATAAAGCATAAGGCGGAACTCGTCCCCGATCTCATCCCAGGACTTGACACCGGTTATCGGGGGAGTTTCACCCGGGGGCGCAGGTTCACGTACAACCGTCCCGTCACCATCAACCCGGGGCTGCCACCAGAGTTGCCGCATGATCTCAAAGTAACCGCTGACAAGGACGAGGATAAAAACAAGCGGAACGATAACAAACGAGAGAAGCCAGAAGTAGTGGTAGAGATTATTTGCCGTGATCAGGTCCACCCATTCAAAGATCCTGAGCACGAACGCGACGATAAAGACGCTGCCGATCGCTTTGATGACCGGGAAGGGCAGGTTGAGGGGGAACGGGAAGGCCTGGAAGATGTCAGCAACAAAGATGATGATCCCGATTACTAGGAGCAGCCAGAAGTTGGTGTTTAAAAAATCGATTCCTGACAGGAAGATTGGGTTTCTGATAAATTCCTTGAGGATGTTTGCGAGCACCACAACTATCAGGAAGCAGATGATGCCGGTCATCCGCGAGACAAAAACCCAGCTCAACGACTTGTTACGACACGGCCACATCCTGTTGCCCCCAAAAATGTAGTACAGGATTTGCGGGCAACGGTATATAATTTCCCGTACTTGAATTTCCGGCAACACAGGATCGATCTGGCATGGGATCAGCAGAATATGCCACTCAATTATCAACGCGGAGGAGTTGGCCGTTTCCTCAGGCTGGAAATTAAGGGGACGCAACGCCATGAATTTCAACCGATACACAACCATGATCGGGAATTCCGGCCCGAAGAGTAAGCAATACAACAACCCGACTAACTCAATAATCCTGATATTTGGTCTGAAAAAGATCCATCAGACGGGTTGGATTGTATCCAGATCATCTGTTCTTCCTTCATGAATGCACCTGCCCGGCCATAGGACAGGGGGAAAGTTGCTGCGTATAACCGGACGCCGGATTCACAAGGGCTTATCTGTTGTAATAATAAATGCACCAATGGCTAAAAATTTACAACAATGTATAAATATGTACAAAGTCAACTTTTTATCCAGATTATCTTCCGGATACGCGGGTTCGCCCCTGAACCAAGGTGAGCCCTGCGGTACCTGCAATGCCTGGAACGGATATAACCCTTGCCGGCCTCTCCCGGGTGCCGGAGTAACAGGAACCACTATGAAGAACAAACTTACCTTCAATCTTGAACTTGAGGAATTTATCACCGCGGTGAGTGACCAGCCAAAACCGCTGATCATCCCGCTGTGTGCAGAGCTGCCGCTTGGCGATATCTGCCCGCTGGATATCTTCCTGAGCACGCGAACCGGATGCGGGTTTCTGCTTGAATCCATGGAAGGCAGCGAGAAGCTTGCCCGCTATTCATTCATCGGGCTCGACCCGCAATTCGTGGTATCTATTGATGAAACGGTGAATATCCGGGGCAATGAACCGTTCGTATCCATTGCCCGGGATCCTGATGGGCGGGACCCGGTTGACCGGGTAAAATCAATTCTCTCCCGGTTCCATTATGTGAACGTCAAAGCTCCCCGGTTCTTCGGGGGGATGGTCGGGTACTTTGCCTATGACTGTGTTTACTCCCTCTTCGGGAATGTTCGGGAGGGAAAAACGAGCAGCCGGAAGAGAGACAGCCCCGATGCACGGTTTATGCTTACCAAGGACTGCATTGTCATCGACCATAAGGACAGGATACTCTACATTTTTTCAAGCTCCCACCTGACATATGAGTCCAACCTGACTCTTGAATACCAGAAGAGTATCCGGCAGATCCGGTCCCTTGCCAACCGGATTAGTGCGCTTAGGGGAAGCGGTGTATCCAGGACCGGGAGATGCTGTGCTGCGGCAGCAATACCTGTCATTCCGCCGGGATCACGGGAAAAGTTCGAACAGGCAGTGGATCATATAAAGGAGCATATCGCAGCCGGTGACATCTTCCAGGCAGTCCTCTCGCGGCGCATGGAATGCGATCTACCCGGTGATCCGTTCAGCCTGTATACCGCACTCAGGAAGATCAACCCGAGCCCGTATATGTATTATCTGGATTTTGGAGACGAACAGGTGATCGGAGCAAGCCCCGAGATGCTTGTGCGGGTGGAAAAACGCAGAGTCACAACCGTCCCTATTGCAGGCACCCGTCCACGCGGCCTGACTGCAGTGGAAGACAAGGCGCTTGCAGAGGATCTCCTCTCTGACACCAAGGAGCGGGCCGAGCATACCATGCTTGTTGATCTGGCAAGAAATGACCTTGGCCGGGTCTGCCGGTTTGGATCCGTAGGAGTAACGGAATTCATGAACATTGAAAAATTCTCTCATGTCCAGCACATTGTCTCGACAGTTTCCGGTATCCTTCGTGACAACCTCGACTGCTATGATGCATTCCGGTCCTGTTTCCCGGCCGGTACCGTTTCCGGGGCGCCAAAGATCCGGGCAATGCAGATCATTGGCGAGCAGGAACCCTTTCCAAGAGGGATTTATGCGGGCGCAGTGGGATATATCGGTTTTGACCGGAATCTCGATTTTGCAATCGCAATCCGGACCGTCCTTGTCAGGGACGGGAAGGCTTCCGTCCAGGTTGGCGCCGGGATCGTTGCTGACTCGGTGCCGGCATCTGAATGGAGAGAGACCGAGAACAAGGCAGCTGCTATGATCCGGGCAATTGAACAATCGGGGGTCTCTTGAATGAAAGTCCTTATCATTGACTGTTACGACAGTTTCACCTTCAATCTGTTCCAACAGGTAGGAAAACTGGGGGGAGATCCAATAGTCCTCCCCTGCGATACCCCGATCAGTCGGATCCGGAAAATTGCGTGCGACCGGATAATCCTCTCACCGGGTCCGGGGACACCGGAAGATGCCGGGATCTGCCTCGAAGTGCTCAGGACCATGAGCAGGACAATCCCAACGCTCGGGGTCTGTCTGGGTCACCAGGTCATCTGCACAGCATTTGGCGGAAAGGTCACCAGGGCAGGGCACCTGATGCATGGCAAAACATCCGAGATCCGTCATGACGGTAAATCTCTTTTCACAGGGATTTTCAGACCATTTATTGCAACCCGCTACCACTCGCTGGTTGCAGATGAGGATTCCCTGCCGGAGGAACTCACCGTCACTGCAACCAGTCTCGATGACGGCTATGTTATGGGTGTGCGGCACACGCGTTATCCTATTGAGGGAGTGCAGTTCCACCCGGAAAGTATTCTTTCCGCGTGCGGTGACCGGATCATCGGAAATTTCCTTGCAGGAACGGGGATGGCGCGATGATGCTGAAAAGTGCCATCGGAAAGCTGATGGATCGGCAGGATCTTTCCACCACGGAAGCTGCAGAGATCATGGTCACTATTATGGAGGGGAATGCCTCGCAGGCCCAGATCGGGGCATTTCTTGCAGCGCTCAGGCTCAAGGGAGAGACACCGGAAGAGATAGCTGCATTTGCAGAAGTCATGCGCAAATATGCTGTGACGGTAAAACCCATTACACAGAAGATCCTGGTGGACACCTGCGGGACCGGGGGCGACGGGGCCCGCACGTTTAATATCAGCACCACCTCCGCATTTGTTGCCGCGGGAGCTGGCGTCCCGGTAGTCAAGCACGGAAACCGGAGTGTGAGCAGCCGGTGCGGTTCGGCTGATGTCCTTGCCGCACTCGGGGTCAACCTGTCGGTGGACCCGAAAGTACAGGCACAGATCGTCGAAAAGACAGGAATCGCATTCCTGTATGCCCCCCGGCACCACCCGGCCATGCGCCATGTGATGGCAGCCCGCCAGGAAATAGGCTGCCGCACAGTCTTCAACATCCTCGGGCCGCTCACGAATCCTGCCGGTGCTGGGGCGCAGGTACTTGGGGTTTACGAACCGTCCCTGACCCGGACCCTGGCAGAAGTGCTCCGCCTCCTCGGGCTCAGCCGTGCTATGGTAGTCCATGGCGATGGCCTCGACGAGATCACGACAACCGGTGAAACGGTTGTGTCGGAACTTTACCGGGGGACCCTCCGTAGTTACGTGCTAAACCCGGCAGCGTTCGGGATCGCCAGAGCCAACCTCGCAGACCTTGCCGGGAACGATGCAGAAACAAACGCCCGGATCACCCGCGAGATCCTGGTCGGGGAGAGGGGGCCTGGGCGCGATATCGTTCTCATGAACGCCGGGGCCGCCATTTATGTTGGTGGAATTGCCGGGAGCCTGCACGAGGGGATCGAACTGGCAGCAAGGTCCATTGATTCCGGAAAGGCCTGCGCAAAACTCGATGCATTAATCGATGCAACCAGGAGTACAGCATGATTCTCGACGAGATTGTACTTCGCACAAGAAAGCGGGTTGCCGGTCTCCCGGCAACATTTCCCGAATTTCCTTTGCGAAAAAAAATAAGCCTTGCCGGTGCCATCCATGGCAGGAACAGGAAAAACGCCGTCATCGCCGAGATCAAATGCGCTTCCCCGAGTAGCGGGGTAATCCGGCGTAACGTGGATATGGCGATGATGGCCGGTGTCCTAAAGGAAGGGGGATGTACCGCCATATCGGTGCTGACCGAGCCATACTTTTTCGGGGGAACCGGACAGGATATCGCCCGGGTGAAATCTGCGGTCTCTCTCCCGGTACTCCGGAAGGATTTCATCATCGATGAGCGCCAGATTGCCGAATCCCGCGCACTTGGTGCGGATGCCGTCCTCCTGATCACTGCAGTCCTTGGAGAACGGCTTCCCGATTTCGTCAGCCTCGCCCGGGAATACGACCTTGAGCCACTTGTGGAAACGCATACTGGTGAGGAGATTGAGGCCGCTCTCGCCACGGATGCCGAGCTCATTGGGATCAACAACCGAAATCTCGCGACCATGACCATTGACCGGTCAACAACCAGGCTCCTTTCGGGGCAGGTGCGGGATGACGGGAGACTTGTTGTATGCGAGAGCGGGATGCGATCAGCTGATGATGTACGTGAACTCAAGAGATACTGCGATGCATTCCTGATAGGATCATCCATCATGGCAAGCGAATACCCAAAGAAGAAACTGGAGGAGTTCGTATGCGCGTAAAGATTTGCGGGATCACGCGTCCCGAGGACGCACGGAAGGCAGAAGAACTGGGAGCCGATGCAATCGGGGTAGTGCTCTTCTCGGATTCGCCCCGGTCAGTCACACCGCTGCGGGCGCGCGAGATCTTTGATGCCGTCGGGCCTTTCACATCAACGGTTGCCGTAACCAATACCCGTTCCCGGGAGGAACTTGACCAGATCATCGCCATTCATCCTGACGCTATCCAAATCTTCCACCCGTTCATCTTTGAAAAAGCCCCCGGTCCCGGGATAATCCGCGCAATCGGGCCCCGTGAACCCTTCCCGGATGACTGCAGTGCGATCATCGTCGAAGAGAGCCACGGGAAGGGGAAGCTAGTGGATCTTTCCTATGCGAAAAAGGTAGTACAGCTGTCGAAAGTCCCGGTTATTCTCGCCGGGGGATTAAATCCCGGAAACGTGGCAGAGGCCATTAAATCTGTGCGGCCGTATGCCGTGGATGTGGCAACCGGGGTGGAAACGTCACTGGGAATTAAAGATCCGTCGAAGATGCGGGCATTCATACAAGAAAGCAGGAGTGCATAATATGGATACAGGGAAAAAAGGAAGGTTCGGAAAATACGGCGGCCAGTACGTGCCGGAAACGATGATGAACGCATTGCAGGAACTGGAGATCGCGTACGGGAAGATCCGCAACGACCCGGTGTTCGTCAGGAACCTTGCCGCATACCAGAAAGAGTATGCCGGGAGGGAAACGCCCCTGACATTCTGTGCAAATATTTCAGAGGAACTCGGCTGCAGGGTGTACCTGAAACGCGAGGATCTCGTCCATGGAGGATCCCATAAACTGAACAATACCCTCGGCCAGGCACTGCTTGCAAAACACATGGGAAAAAAGCGGCTGATTGCTGAGACGGGTGCCGGCCAGCACGGGGTCGCAACGGCAATTGTCGGGGCGGCGCTCGGGCTCCCGGTCGAGGTGTACATGGGTGAGATAGACACGCACCGCCAGGCGCTCAACGTTTTCCGCATGGAACTGATGGGAGCAAAGGTCATTCCGGTGAAATCCGGAACCCGCACACTCAAGGATGCAACAAGCGAGGCATTCCGCGACTGGGTGGCAAATGTCAGGGACACCTATTACCTGATAGGCTCGGTTGTCGGCCCTCACCCATATCCCGGGATGGTCCGGGACTTCCAGTCGGTTATCGGAAGAGAGGCACGGCGTCAGGTACTCGAGAAAGAAGGGCGCCTGCCGGACTGTATTGTTGCCTGCGTTGGTGGGGGCTCAAATGCAATAGGGATCTTCCACCCGTTCCTTGACGACAATGTCGGGCTGGTCGGTGTCGAGGCCGGCGGGCACGGGATTGAGACCGGGGAACACAGCGCAACGCTCTGTGCCGGGGATGCAGGAGTACTGCACGGGGCATTTTCCTACCTGCTCCAGGATAAAGACGGGCAGGTGCTGCCCACCCACAGTATCTCGGCAGGCCTCGACTACCCCGGAGTTGGTCCTGAGCATTCCATGCTCAGGGACGAAAAACGGGTCACGTACGCTGCCGTGAACGACCCCGACGTGATCGATGCCTTCCGCTTCCTCTCAAGGAAGGAGGGGATCATCCCGGCACTCGAATCCGCCCATGCAGTTGCGTACGTTATGAAGAATGCCAGCCGCTTTGACCGGGACGACATCATCGTAATCAACCTCTCCGGAAGAGGAGACAAAGACGTTGCCGAGATCGCAAAACTGCAGGGGGCGAACTGATATGGGACGGATAGCGGACACGTTCAGGAACAGGGATTTACCGGCGTTTATCGGCTTTACCGTGGCAGGTGATCCGGACAAGGAGACCTGCATCCGGGCAGCCCGGGCCCTTATCGACGGGGGAACCGACATCCTCGAACTCGGGATTCCCTTCTCTGATCCCGTCGCAGACGGCCCGACCATCCAGAAGGCAGACGAGCGGGCCCTTGCAGCCGGAACAACGCCGGACACGGTCTTTGCGATCGTCCGCGAGCTGCGAAAAGGCACCAATGTCCCCATCGTCTTTCTCACGTACTACAACATTGTCTACCGGAGTGGGATACGGAGGTTTTACCGCGAAGCCCACGAGGCGGGGGTTGACGGGATCCTTATTGCTGACATGCCCTACGAGGAATCCGACGAAGTGACCCAGGCGGCCACGGAGTTTGGGATAGATCCCATCATGCTCATCACCCAGACAACCACGGATGACCGGATAAAAAAGATTGCATCACGGGCACAGGGATACCTCTACCTTGTCGCAGTTCTGGGGGTAACGGGAGCGCGTGCAACCATATCGGACGAAGCTATCGTGCTCCTGCGCCGCGTGCGGAAGCACACGGATCTCCCGCTGGCGCTGGGCTTTGGGATCTCTGTACCGGATCATGCAAAGACCTGCGCTCACCAGGGGGCTGACGGCATCATCGTAGGCAGCGCTATCGTGGATATCGTGGGCAGCATGCGGGAGGATCCGGCTGGTATGGAATGTGCACTCAGGGAGTACGTTTCCGGGATGAAAGACGCAATGAGCAGTAAAAAGAAGTAAAACAATTCCGTTTCATTTTTTTAGAAAGGGCTCGAATCGGATCCTGATACATCATGATGTCAAGAAACCGTATCATTATTCTCCTGGCAGCCTGCGTTATTGCAGCACTGTTCATCTCGGGATGTACCCAGTCAGTTACCACGACACCAGCAGCGACAGCGTCACCAACCGCAGCACCAACGACCGTGGCTGCCGCTGGTACTCCAGCAGCTCCCGGCGCTGTCGGCCTTGCAAACCCGGCTTCCGTCAACTGTGGAAAAGTCGGTGGTAAGACAGAGATCAAGACAGCCGCTGACGGCGGCCAGTATGGCATGTGTGCCTTTGCCAACGGAACTTCCTGTGAGGAGTGGGCGCTCTTCCGCGGTGAAGGATGCAAACCGGGCATAACTGCAGCTGCAACAACCGCAGTACCGGTAAAATAATCCCTTTTTGATGTGATGGAACGAGTGGGTCATGGATAACATCATGGCAGACATTCCGTTCTACACTTACTGACTGGAGTATTTATTTCATAGTCCTGCTGCAGAGCATTTCAAAATAATATGAAATAAAAAAGTATATCATCTTCCCCTGCAAAGGATATTTCAATAAAATTTGAAATGATGATGCAGATATGATCCAGCAGACAATTAACCTCACTGACCGGGTGCGCAATGCAGATGCACTGGTATGGAACCCGCACGCGAAATTCCATGGAGTTTTTCTAAAACACCTGGTCACCGGGAGCGATACCGGGGGCCGGCTCTCTATCCACCATGTACGGATCGATCCCGGTTCCGCCATTGGTGACCACAGCCACGCAGGGATGGTCGAGATCCATGATGTAATCGCAGGCGAAGGGACATGCGTTGTTGAGGATAGGGAGATCCGGTACAGTCCAGGCTCCATGGGCGTGATGCCGGCCGACCGGGTTCACCGGGTTGTTGCGGGAGAGACGGGTCTTCTCCTGCTTGCTACATTCTCACCAGCGCTCGTGTGAGAGGAGCGAGATTATGGAACCAGAAAAAAAACAGACATGTAGTTGTTCAAAGGATATTGCAGCTCCGGCATGTGGTTGCCAGGAGAAGACCTCAATACCGGCCATGATCCGGACAACGGACAGTACCATTACGCTCGCAAACCGGTTCGATCATTTCCTTGCCCGCTTTGCTGTCCGTCGGGGAGACCACCGGGTTGAACCGGGCCTGTACCGGCTCGGCAAACCGACTGGAGATTCACCGGTCTTTGTCTCGGCGAATTACACGCTCAGTTTCGATGCCCTGCGATCAGCTCTCGGAGGCCGGGACAGTTTTATCCTTGTCATCGACACAAAAGGTATCAATGTCTGGTGCGCTGCCGGGAAAGGAACATTCGGGACCGAAGAGATTGTGCGGCGCATCGAGCTGTCCGGTCTTGGCGGGATAGTCCGGCACAGGAAGCTTATCCTCCCCCAGCTCGGGGCACCAGGGGTGTCGTGGCCTGAGGTGATGAGAAAGACCGGCTTTGGCATCGAATACGGGCCGGTCCGGGCATGCGATCTTCCAAAATACCTTGAATCGCACCGGGCCACACCTGAAATGCGCCGGGTTAACTTTCCTCTTTGGGATCGTGTCGTGCTGATCCCGGTGGAACTTGCCCACGCATTTCTCCCAGCGGTTGCAGCAGCACTTGTACTCTGGTTTCTTGCAGGACCTGCAGCCGGCCTTGCCGCAGTCGCCGCAGTGGTTGCAGGGACGGTTCTTTTCCCGATCCTGCTCCCGGTCCTCCCTACGCATGATTTCTCCACAAAGGGCCTCATTCTCGGGGTTCTTGCAGCACTGCCATTTGCCATTGTTTGGGGTGGAGCAGATTCCCTGCCGTTATGGGCGAGAGCGGCAGGTGCGCTGACACCGCTTCTCATCATACCTGCCGTGACAGCCTATCTCGCGCTCAATTTTACGGGATCGACAACATTCACATCAAGGACTGGAGTGAAAAAAGAGATCTTCCGGTATGTCCCGGTCATGGTGATCATGGCAGGAGCCGGAATCGCACTGGGAATTATTCTTGGAATCAGCCGGCTCATGGGGTGGGCGTGATGTTTGACTCGTACACGGAGAACACCCTCCGGCTCCATACCGACCGGTGCATAAACTGCAGGCGGTGCACGGAAGTCTGCCCCCACGCGGTCTTCGCTGCAGGGAAAGAAACCGTCACCCTTGCCCGGCCAGCTGCCTGCATGGAGTGCGGGGCATGTGCCCGGAACTGCCCGGTGCAGGCAATTGAGGTGGAGAGCGGGGTTGGCTGTGCATGGGCTATGATAGGCGCCGCCCTGCGGGGAAAAGACCTGGACAGCGGGGAATGCAGCTGCGGCGGGGATGACAGTTCCTGCTGCGGTGGCGGGGAAAACCAATGACAGAGAAGATCCGGGTCCTTTTTGTCTGCACGGCAAACGCTGCCCGCTCGCAGATGGCCGAGGGGCTGCTCCGGGCAAAATACGGTGACCGGTTCGATGCCTTCAGTGCCGGGACCCGGCAATCAACCGTAAGCCCTCATGCAATTGCTGCAATGCGGGAGATCGGCATCGATATCTCGCACCACCGGTCAAAGACCCTTGACGAGTTCGAGGACCAGCCCATCGAGATCGCGGTTACTGTCTGCGACCGTGCTCACCAGGTCTGCCCGCTCATCCCGTTTGCAAAAAAAACCATTCACTGCGGATTTCCGGATCCCCACGCGGTGAAAGGCACGCCGGAAGAGATAGCCGGTGCCTACCGGTCAGTCAGGGATGCGATAGCTGCGTGGATAGACCGGGAGTTCAGCGGGTATCCCCGGGGTTAGGCAGGGAATCGCTGACAAGCCGGCTCCATTTATACAGTCCCGTGACTCTTTTGTCGTACCTTCCGATACGAAGATTGATGGGATATCATCACCATCATTCAAAAAGGATGTGCAGATCATGAAGAAGGCAAAGAAGAGAGATGTCTATGAGGAATCGCTCTCCCTTCACGAGAAATACCAGGGAAAGATCGAAGTCCATTCCAAAGTTGCTCTTGCCAACCGGAGAGATCTCTCCCTTGCATATACACCGGGCGTTGCTGCGGTCTGCCGGGAGATTGCAAAAGATAAGACACTGGCGTATAAGTACACTCTGAAAGCCAATACCATCGCAATCGTCAGTGACGGCTCCCGGGTCCTATCCCAGGGGAATATCGGCGGATATGCTGCCATCCCCGTTATGGAGGGAAAAGCTCTTCTCTTCAAAAAACTGGCCGGCATCGACGCGTTTCCCATCTGTTTTGAGAGTTACACAACCCAACTTGCGGACAATATCAGGAATATCGCCCCGGTCTTCGGGGGGATTGCCTTAGAGGACATAGCGGCGCCCAAATGTTTCGAGCTTGAGGAGTCCCTGCAGGGCATTGGGATTCCCGTGATGCATGACGACCAGCACGGGACTGCCGTGGTTGTTCTTGCGGCACTCCTGAATGCCTGCCGGGTGACAAAAAAGCATTTTGAGGACCTGAATGTCGTAGTCTGCGGGGCAGGGGCGGCCGGCTTCGCCATCATCCGGATGCTGAAATGCATAGGGTACAACCCTGATCTCTGCAGCACGGTCAATGATATTATCGTCTGCGACCGGGAAGGCATCATCTACCGTCACCGCCCGGGACTGTACGCAAACAAGTACAAGTTCATCATCAGCGATGAAACAAACCGCACCGGGAGGACCGGGACACTGGCTGACGCCATGGAGGGCGCGGATGTCTGTATCGGGGTATCGGTACCGGGGATCATCACCCATCAGATGGTGCGATCCATGAACGAAGATCCCATCATCTTTGCCATGGCCCACCCGATGCCGGAGATCCTCCCCCATGACGCACACCAGGCCGGGGCAGCTATTGTCGGCACCGGGCGCGGGGAATATCCCAACCAGATCAACTATGCCCTTGCATTCCCGGGGATATTCCGTGGAGCGCTCGATGTTTCGGCTACACGGATTTCCGATGAAATGAAAGTGGCAGCCGCACACGCCCTTGCCGGATACATCAAACAGCCCAGAAAAGACCGGATCCTTCCTAAGATCCTCAACAGGAATGTTGTAACAACAGTAGCTTCGGCTGTTCGCGAAGCGGCAGTATCAAGCGGTTGTGCCCGCACGATCGAATGAGAGATTAAAAAAGGATTATGCGAGTTCGATCTGGATTCCACCGATCTTGCTCGCGAAAAAATTATAGAGGAAGGCCATGATTGCACCGCAGATGAATCCCATGATGGCAAAGATGATCGGGAATATGATAATGGTCATGAGACCGAAAGCCTCAAGGCCGGGTAATCCCCTGCTCGATCCGACAGCGGCTCCCATAACCGCAAAGAGAACACCATAAAAAAGACCAAACACAATACCGAAAAGGGCTTCAATTTTTGCCCATGAAATAATATCAATACTCTTAAGGACTGCCATTAGCGCACCTACGTATGATTATCTGAAACTCCCGTAAAAAGACTTGCGTATTGTATCAGGACGGCCATTTCGTCCTTTTCTATGGTTTCATCAGATGGCACACGTTTCCCATCAGGGCATGATGACGGCAGAGGTGATCCAAAAAAACCCTGCTGCGTTCTCCCTGAGGGAGAGTCTGCCATGCGACTGCGCAGTCGGTATCCCAGAGGATGAGGCCTTCGGCAGGTGCGGGTTGCAGGGACCGTTCAGTTTCCGAAGCGAGGAGTCGGGAAATGAGGTTTTCATCTTCCCCGTTCCCGACCCGGAGCAGTGCCGTTGCCATGCACCGGACCTGGTGCCAGAGGAAACTCTCCGCGGTAACCTCGAAAAAAACAAAGCCGTCTTCTTCAATTACGCGGGCTGACAGGATCGTGCGAAACGGGTTCTTGTCCTCAATCCGGGCAAAATTCGAGAAATTGTGAGTCCCAAGGAACTGTCCTGCAGCCCGGTTCATTGCCCCGATGTTTTCCGGTACCTCTGGAAAAAAGTAGCGATAGGTACGTGAGCGGGCATCGAACCGCGGATGGAACGTTTGCGATACTTCGGCAACGCCGGTACACCAGCAGTCGGGAGGTAGCTGGGTGTTGATGACCGTTTTTGCCCGTTCCGGTTCCGCTGTCGTGAACGCTGCCACCTGCCCGCGGGAATGGACACCACGGTCAGTACGGCCGGAAAACTGAAATCCCGCCTTACGCCAGTCATCGAAGAGGCTGAGCCTCCGGCAGGCCGCAACAAACTCTCCCTCAACGGTCCGTTCGGATGCCTGCATCTGGGAACCGAAGAACCTGCTGCCCAGGTATGATACCCGGAAAGCAAGCCTCACCGGAGCTGAACGTGCCGGGTTATCCGTTTGATCTTCTTCCATGTGTTATTGATCGACTGGCGTGTATAGGTGCGCAGCGGCGTCTGTTTTCCGCCGCAGGAGACATTTCCGGCCCGGATGGCATCAAGGATGGCCGGGACATTCTTTTCAGATTCCACGTAGGTCCGGCCAAACCCCACGAATCGTGCATTATGCGCATCGCTCCCGCCAACGCAGGGCTTACCCAGCCGTTTTGCAATACGGGCCGCTTTCTTGTTTGCCGATCCTACAATGTACCTGCTGTTGAAGGATTCTACGGCATCGACAACTGCCATGCCTGCATTCTTGCGCCGCGCAACACCATGCCTCCAGACGTGGTAGGGGTGAGGTAGAATGAGAAGCGCCCCCATTTTACGGGCAGTCTCAACCGTAGCCACTACATCAAGCCCAGAAGGGATAACTTCTGTTACTCCGAGGACAAGGAGGTGCCCCTGCTTGGTCGAGACCTCGATGCCCGGGATCACGAGCACTGCCGAAGGGATCGTGAGGGCTTTTTTCGCCCCGTCAACGGTATCGTGATCGGTTATGGCGATTACGTCCAGTCCCGCTTCCTCGGCCTTTTTGAGGATCTCCTCGACGCTGCTCTCACCGTCCTTGGAATAACTGGTATGTACATGCAGGTCGCAGGTCAGCATCTGATCATAGTGTTTTTATCTCTCTGATATTAAGGGAACTTATGCGCATCCTGCTCCCCACCGGTGCTGCAACAGAAGATATCGTAAAAAAAGCGGCAGCGGATCTTGACGCCCGCGTGGAGGTCACCGGGGAGATCGCATCGTTCCTGACCCCCCACCGGCTCCGCGAACTCTTAAAAAACGAGCGGTTCGATCTGGTTCTCGTACCCGGCATGTGCACGGCATCCTTCGAACAGGTAGAGCGCGAGAGCGGCGTACCGGTCTGTCGCGGGCCCCGCCACGCAGCGGATCTCCCCTTGATTTTGCCACTTCTCGGATCGATCCAACTCTCCCGGACCATTCCGGCAGATGAAATCCTATCGGCAACGAGAGCAGAAGAAGCATTGAAACGGGTTAAAAAATCAGAACATGAGGCTGAAAGCGATTTCATAATCCGGGGAGTGAAAATCGGAGGAAACTCAAGGATAAAAGTGCTCGCCGAGATCATGGATGCACACCGGCATGAGGGGATCCGGGAGAGGGTTGAAGCGTATTTCTCAGCCGGTGCGGATATCGTTGACCTTGGATTTGGTTTCGATGCAGTTCCCGGCGATGTTTTGCGGGTGTTCTCAGATCTTGAGGGCATCGATCGCCCGCTTGCTGTGGATACCCAGGACCCGGACCTGATCGGTGCCGCACTTCCACGTGCAGATATTATACTCAGCCTGCAGGAGAGCAATATCCCTGTCATTGGCAGGGATGTGGCACGTGCCGGTGCCGCGGCAGTGGTTGTGCCGGGCGGGAGCACATTACGAAAGAACCTCGCCCTTGCAAAACGGGCGGGAATCCGTTGTATAATTGCTGACCCTCTCCTCCAGCCGGCGGGGTCGGGGCTGGTTGAATCCCTAAAAAATTTCAAAAAATCAAATTATCCCCTCTTCTTCGGGGCGGGAAATGTTGTCGAGCTCCTGGACGCAGACTCTCCCGGTGCCAATGCCCTGCTTGCCGCAATAGCATTGGAAACCGGGGCTGCCGTTATCTTCACGAGCGAGCATTCGGATAAGACCCGGGGATCGGTCCATGAGACGCGGAGAGCAACGGAGATGATGGTGCTTGCGCGGGATCGCCCCTATCCCAAGGATCTCGGGATCGATCTCTTTATCCTGAAAGAGAAACGCCGGCGCCGCGAGCCACCCCTGGAATATGACACCCTTGTTACGGCCCGGAGAATGCCCGATGATCCCGAGTACGATCCGAAAGGAAATTTCCGGATCGGCATTGAAGGGGAAAATATCATGGCGGTGATTCATGGCAGGGCGGTATCCGGCAGGCGCTGGCAGGATGTCCTGTATACGATCCTCAACCATGGCGATGTCTCCCTGCTGGACCATGCCGGCTATCTCGGGCGGGAACTCTACAAAGCAGAACTCGCGATCCGGTACGGCCGGAGCTTCGAACAGGACGGGGAGTTCTGATATTACCAACCTTTTATTTCCCCGAAAATTGCACCTGTACAGCATGGCAAAGAAGGCACGTGCATCCCATATCCTTGTGAAAACCGAACAGCAGGCAACCCAGGTCATGAAGCGGCTCGCTGATGGCGAGGACTTTGCCGCAGTTGCAAAACGGTTCTCAGGCTGCCCTTCCGGAAAAAACGGCGGCGACCTTGGGTGGTTCACGAAGGGGCAGATGGTCCCGGAATTTGAAAAAGTTGCTTTTGAAGAAGATGTTGGCAAGGTTGTCGGGCCCGTCAAGACCCAGTTCGGGTACCACGTCATCAAAGTGACGGGAAAAGACTGAAATTACCATTTTATCGTCCCTGGTTTTGCGAATATGGACAAGCTGAAATTTTTTCTCGGCATTGGTCTTGCGGTAGTGATCGTTTTCTGCAGCGCGGCAGCCTACACCCAGATTCAGAAAGTGGTTCCCGCATCTCCTTCATCGGATCATGAGATACTCTACCAGGTATCCACCATTGATGCCCTGCTTCAGGGAGTCCTTGGGGGGGTCCAGACCATCGGGGAACTGAAACAGCACGGGGACTTCGGCATCGGCACCTTCGATGCTCTTGAAGGAGAGATGTCCATGCTGGACGGCGTTATCTACCAGGCAAAGGCCGACGGGCGGATCTATATGGTCGCAGACAGCCAGACCACCCCGTTTGCCACCGTGACATACTTTTCACAAGACCGTTCTGCCACAACCAGTGCACTGATGAACCTGACCGTCTTCACGTCTGAAATGGAAAAAGAACTGCCTACCGGGAACATGATCTATGCTGTGCGCATGCACGGAACGTTTCCCTCCATAAAAGTCCGGGCAATACCGGCCCAGAAGAAACCATACCCCACGCTGCCGGAGGCGGTCAAGAACCAGTCGGTGTATACCTACACCGATACGACAGGTACTGTTATCGGTTTTTATACACCGGTCTTTTTCAAGGGAGTCAATGTCCCGGGCTACCATATCCATTATCTCAGTGATGACCATACCAAAGGAGGCCACATCCTCGATCTCACCGTACCGATAAATACAACTGTTGAATACGACATAACCCCGGGATTTGCCATGGCACTCCCGACGAGCGGGGATTTCACCGGCGTCGACCTCTCACAGGACCTGAGTAAAGAACTTGCAATGGTTGAGAAATAGCTTTTTTTCCCGACGTTTTTTCTAGAGTGACAACCTAATTCAGTACAGCATAACAGGCAAAAACACCATGAAGATCCGCGGTATCAGGCAGGAACTTATTTCTCTTCTGCTGGAGATGGGGCGCGACAGCCACCCCAACGAGTTTGTCGGAGTGCTCCGGGAACGGGAAGGTGTCCTGGACGAGATCGATCTGCTTCCCGGGACGGTAGGACGCGAGGATTCCGCCTCCCTGTTGTATGATATGATGCCGCTCGATACCCATGTTGCCGGAAGCGCCCACAGCCACCCCAACGGGGTACTCCATCCATCAAACGCTGACGTAAATTTTTTCCCGCGGACCGGCCGGTACCATCTCATCATCGGCTACCCGTACGAGAAGAGCAACTGGAAATGTTTCACGGCCAGTGGTGATCCCTATGATCTGGAAGTGATACCATGAACTCCCGTCGTATCGTTGCCACAGGAACTTTCGACATCCTCCACCCGGGCCACATCTATTATCTCGAAGAATCGAAGAAACTCGGGGATGAGCTCTATGTGATTGTTGCCCGGGACTCAAATGTCAAACACAAGCCGCACCCGATCATCCCGGAGGAGCAGCGGCTTGCCATGGTTGCTGCCCTGAAACCCGTTGACCACGCAATGCTTGGAAATAAAACTGACATGTTCCGCCCAATCGAGGATATCCACCCGGATATCATTACCATCGGGTTCAACCAGATGTTCAGCGAGGCCAACCTTGAGGAGCAGCTCCGGGCCCGCAACCTCACCCCCCGCGTTATCCGTATCGGGAAATGTCCTGACGGGAACCTCTGCAGCTCACGGCTGGTTGTCCAGCGCATCCTCGACAAGCGGTGCAGCGAGACCCACGACAGATAATTCTCCGGCAGACCGTTATCGGTTCATTCACATCCAATGTCACCGTGTGGATGGGTATGGCAACAGATCTTCTTGAAGAGAGACTAAACGCTCGCGGGCGCAAAAGGCATGCATGTTCACGAGATTGTACCCGATGAGGAAGTGCAGGCACATGGACATGGTGTGGCCTTCCATGGAAGCTGCCTGCATGGACGTGCAGCCGCAGGAAATGTGGTGTGGGACCTTACCACGATCCCCTGAAAAAATTTTTAAGCATGGCAAGGTCGTGCACTCGGATTTCCATTCGGGGGGTCGGGTCCTGATCGAGTGACTGCTACCTGCTCGTGTGAGGCCGGTGAATAAGAGCTTTTTTCCGGCTCCGCCTCACAATTCCCTGTCTCATCCGGGTACTGAATTTTGACGTGAAGGCGCCGACAAGGGTTGTCACAATGACGAGCGCGGCGATGACCGTCCCCACAATCGGAGACCCGTAGAGAACCGCCAGGGCAATTGAGAATTCACCGCGGCTGATAGTATTTGCCCAGATCTCAAGTCCTGAGAGAGCCGAGCCGTGAATAACAAGCCCGATAAGCATACCCGAGATCAGCTTGCTGACAACCGCAAGACCACACAGAATCGCAATCGTGAACATGTTTGCCCCGCTGGCAAAATCGATCGTCACTCCGAAGAAGACAAAAAACATCACCAGAAATACATCCTTGAACGGCCGGGCATGCTGCTCGAATGCCTGAGGATCCGTTGTTGCAAGAGCGGCGCCAAGAGCGATCACCATCATCGTTTCCGGAATGCCAACAAAAAGGGCGAGTGAGGCAGTTGTAAGTACCGCTGCAAAAGTAAAGAGGATCGGGGTTTCATCATCACGCTCAAGGATTGAGACGAGGAACTCCTTGCCATAATGGGCAATTGCATACATGACACCCAGGGCAAGGAGGACCTTGACAAAGAAGAAGAACAGGTCCTTGTTCCCCGCTGAGAGCAGTGCGATGATGATGATCAGAACAATATCCTCGAAAACCTCGATCCAGATGATCGTTTCTGCTTCCTTGCACATCAGCTTGCGGTTTTCAATGAGAGAGGTCATCACAATTGCCGTGCTGGTGATATAGAATGCAGTTCCGATGATGAACGATTCCATGAGCGAGAATCCGAGGAGATACGCAGCAGTAAACCCGATTCCCATGTCCACAACAAGCCCGATAACCCCGCTGATCAGGATTTTTTGGGGGTTGGCAATGATCCGTTCCATTTTCAGCTCAAGGCCCATGAAGAACAAGAGGAAGAGCAGGCCCATCTCCGAGAAAAAATGGCTGATCTCATCGGAATGCACAATGCCAAGACCGGCTTTTCCCAGAATAATACCGGCAAGGATATAGAAAGGGATTGCAGGAATGGACAGATATTTTGAGATAAGCGCCAGCACCAGGCAGACGAAGAGCGCGATTATGAATCCTTCCATTAATTCACCATAATTTCGCGCTCAAATTGTTTGATCTGGTCGCTCTCGCCAATAACCAGTGCCGCGTCCCCGATCTCAAAGATAAATGAGGGGGGAGGGTTGATGATGTTCTTATCCTGCCGGCAGACTGCAATAACGGTTGCACCGGTCTTTGCGCGGATCTGGAGGTCTGCAATTGTCTTGCCGGCAATAATTTTAGGGATGTAGAATGTATGGATGGTGACTCTCAGGTCGGCAAGCGCCGAAAACGCGATCTCCACGCTCTCCTGGTCCGCCTCGATGATCGCCCCGGTAAGGATATTTCCGAGCCGCCGGGCCTCTACCGGGCTCATCTCCGCAGCACTCGGGGTCTGACAGCCTTTCTGGAGAGTGTACATCTGGATAGTACCGAGCTTGGTGAAAAAGATCGCGACGGTATCACCCTTGTCGGTCTCGAATTCATACTTTGTTCCAACACCGGGAAGGTTGAGAGAGCGCAGAGCCATAGCAGACATTAGAAAAACGATGCTAAAATATATTATTATTGTGAGGCAGAATGCGCTGCCATCGGGATTTCCTTAAAAGAAAAAAAGGTTACCGGGTTTTGAGAGGTTGGGAGGAGCAATTTGCTCTATCTGAGCTGCATCTGACTTTTGCGGGGTTCATCGTCCTCCCCGAATACTCTGTTGAATAGAAGGAGGTTTAAACCTGAAACCGAGCGGGGTGAAAGTGCCCAGACGTATATCACCCCCGATTTATGAGAACCGTGACGGACAGGATATTTATCCGTTACGCAAGCGCCAGAAAAAACCATTCCGGCCATGGATCGAATTACAGGATAGATCCTTTTTTGAGATTCCAGAACGACCATTACTGTTAGAATCGCGAAGACTCTTTCGCGTTTTGATCTGCCATACCACAGGAGTTGAATACCATCGCTGAAATTCCCAAGGAAGAATATATACTGAAATGTACTTCGGCCTGTGCCGGGTGCAGCGACTCGCTTGCTCTCCGGAACGTTCTGAAGGCTGCAGGATCCGACACCGTTCTCGTAGTTCCCGCATGTTGTACCAGCGTTATTCAGGGCATCTACCCGAACACTGCTTTTAATGTTCCGGTATACAATATCGCTTTTGGTGCTGCTGCTGCCTGTGCATCCGGCATGAGCAATGCCTTCCGCGCTGCCGAGAAAAAGACGAACGTGATCGTTTATGCCGGGGATGGCGGAACCCTCGATATCGGTATCCAGGCAATGTCCGGGGCTTTTGAAAGGGGTACGGATTTCCTGTACATCTGTTACGATAACGAAGCGTACGGCAACACCGGAATGCAGCGTTCCAGCGGAACACCCCTTGGCGCAAAAACCACCACAACTCCGGCAGGCAAGACCGATGCCAAAAAAGATATCGATGCGATCATCGCCGCCCATAATCCCCCGTACCAGGCAACAGCCTGCGCTGCATACCCGCAGGATGTTTTTAAGAAAGTCCAAAAAGCCCTCTCCTTCCGGGGACCAACATTCATCCATATTCTTGCCCCGTGCCCGCCGGGCTGGCGCTATTCAACAGAGAAGAGCGTTGAGATGGGGAAGCTTGCCGTCAAATCCGGTATGTGGGTGCTCTGGGAGCGCGAGTACGGGAAGCTCACGATCAGTCCCCCGTCAAAAGCAGCGATAAGAAAGCCCCTGCCACTCGAGGATTACCTTGCACCCCAGGGACGGTTCAAGGGTATTGATCCAAAGACCGTGGAGATCCTCAGGCAACGCCTGCAGAAGAATATTGCCAAACTTGTCGCAGAGGAGGCCGAGCCATGAAGAAGATAGCAACCGGGAACAAGGCTGTTGCAGAAGCGGTCAGGCAGGTCACGCCGGGAGTTGTTGCTGCGTACCCGATAACCCCCCAGACCGAGATCGTGGAGCAGATCGCGGAGTTCGTTTCAAGCGGCGAACTGAAAAGCCGGTACATAGCCGTCGAAAGCGAGCACTCGGCAATGGCTGCCTGTATCGGGGCCAGCATTACCGGAACCCGCACCTTCACCGCAACAAGCTCGCACGGTCTTCTCTACATGCACGAGATGACCAACTGGGCAGCCGGAGCACGACTTCCGATCGTCATGGCAAATGTGAACCGCTCCCTCGGACCCGGATGGAACATCTGGGCTGAACATACCGATGCCCTGCAGGAGCGCGATACCGGCTGGCTCCAGGTCTATGTCAGTTCCGTGCAGGAAGCGTACGATACAACACTCATGGCATTCCGGATCGCCGAGCACAATGATGTGCTCCTGCCAGTGATGGTGAATCTCGACGGTTTCACGCTCTCCCACATTATGCAACCTCTCGAAACCGTGGAGCCGGGCGACTTTATCCCCCCCTTGCACCTGGCCCACGCAATCGATGTAACAAAACCGGCAGGATACGGCGGTCTTACCGGGCCGGACCAGCAGTTCCGGTTCCGCTGGGACATTGAACGTTCGATGCGGGACTCCGTGAAAATCATCGAAGCAACCGAGAAGGAATTTGGCAGCCGGTTTGGCAGGACGTACGGGTTTACCGAGGATTACTGCTGCGAAGATGCTGACGTTATCGTTATCGCGATGGGGACGCTCGGGAAGGAAGCCGAAGTTGCCGTAGACCTGCTCCGCAGGGACGGCATCAAAGCCGGATCCATGCGCCTGCGCTGGTTCCGGCCGTTCCCGAAACTGAACCTTAAAGGAAAACAGGTTGTTGTGATCGACCGGGACTACTCGTTTGGCCGAGGAGGAATTCTCGCAACGGAGATCATGGCACAGACAAAAGAGAGCGTCTTCAGCGTCATTGCCGGTATCGGCGGCCAGGAGGTCACGTACAATGATATTGCGGACTTTGTCCGGAACCGTCGCACGGGCGAAGAGTTCTGGTTCGGGGTGAACGACCATGTTTGAGATTCGCATCCACTCCCGGGGCGGCCAGGGCGGCGTTACTGCAGCCCGGCTCTTTGCTCTGGCCGCAATCCATGACGGCAAGTACGCCACCGCATGCCCGTTTTACGGGGCCGAACGCCGGGGAGCTCCCATAGTATCGTTTGTCCGGATCGATGACAGGCCAATCAAGATCTACAGCCAGATCAAGAAACCTGACATGGTCATCGTGCTGGATGCAAGCGTAATGGATGTTGTCGATGTCCTCCAGGGCCTCAAAAAAAGCGGAAAAGTTCTTATAAACAGCGCCCAGCCACGGGAGTTTGCCGGGTTCTCATCGGTCCACGTAGATCTCACCGGCATTGCGCTGAAGGAGAACCTTGTTGTTGCCGGAAGCCCGATCCTGAATACACCGGTGCTCGGGGCGCTTGCAAAGATGGGACTGATATCCGTGGATTCGGCCAGACAGGCAATCCGCGAGATGTTTTCAGATGAGCGCAATGTCAAGGCTGCCGAGGCCACCTATACGGAGATGAGGATATGAGCAGCACAAAACGCGAACGCCTTGCGATAAGCCACCCGGTTGTCGGTGCGGCGGGCAAGACCGGAACCTGGCGGGTTTTCCGGCCGGTTGTGGACAAGGAAAAGTGCAATGAATGCGGGTTATGTGCAACCTACTGCCCTGACGGGACGATTGACGAAGAGTTGAATATCGACCTGAATTTCTGCAAAGGCTGCGGAATCTGTGCAAACGAATGCCCGAAAAAAGCGATCACCATGATCCGGGAAGAAAAATAAAAAAAAAAGCCGGGCCTGATATTCATCCACTATAAAAACATTTCACAACCTTTTTTTATCATCCATTTTAATATCTCCCCGAAGCTGATTCCATGGACCGTAAAAATTTTGGCGATACCCGGGACCTTTTCACGTTCGATCTCGTTCGCCACGTTATGAAAGCAGACCGCGCCTTCGAGAGTTTTACATTCGTTCCCATGCTGACCGGAACCGGCGAGGGCTCCCGCGAAAAAAAGAGTGCGGGAAAGAACCTGACCAGAGCGAAAAAGGATGGGAAAGCCGGCAGCCAGAACCAGGATCTTGTCGCCCTGATGGAGCATCTGCAGGAGATTGGAAATGATCCCGAATATTTCCAGCACATTGGAGGATATTTTAAAAAAGAACGGATTTTTCCCAATATCCTGTGCGAGCTGGATTTTTCCCACCAGGATCGCACCCGGTATTTTAAGCAGATTTTAACCCAAATCCCAAAAAAATCCTTAATCCTGCTCGACCCCGGAATCGGACTTGAGGAGAACCGGCCTACGGAAAAACACCTGCTCTTTGATGAAGTAAAACTGATTGCAAACCACATGGACGGTCGCTCGGCTCTGATGATCTACCAGCATCTCGCCCGGGAAAAACGTGATGATTATATATCGCAGCGCTGTACCCGCATCAGCCACATAACCGGCATAAACCCCCTGGTTATCGCGGATAATGAGAACATCTTTTTCTTCCTTGCAAAGAACCAGAAGCTCATGGCAGAGATGGAGGGAGTACTGGAGCGATATGCCAACAGCTACCCGCTCCTCATCTCATGCATGAATGCGACATGACCGGCAGACCGGAGTTTCACGGTTACAAAGCATCCTTTGCAATATATTCGAGATCAAATTTGTAGAAATGCGTAAAGTGGCAGTTCCGGCATCGCACGGTCAGATGACGGGAGCTCACGATGATGTCGTGGGGACCCTGTACTTTACAATTCCGGCAGAGAGCATCTTCGGAAAGTTCCCAGACCGGATACTTCCCGATTTTTGTAAGGATCCCTGCAGTATCAACATCCTCAAGCCGCGGAACAAATACCCGTGTTGCCCCGCAGGCTTCGCAGGCTACCTGTGCCTGGTATGGCACTGCCTTGATAATCTGGTCTGCAGTCTTTTTGCAATGGTAACAATCCGTGCGGTACCGGGTAAAGATAAACCTCTCGCTCATAAGAGATACTGGATGCGTCCGGGTTCATTAAGGTGATGGAAAGACACGATATCTGAAAATAATGGTATTTCCGGCTGCTCGTTCGAAAGGAGATAACGGAGCAGGATAATTCAGCGGTCAGTCCCGGACAAAAAAGGAGATTCTGTTTTAACACCCAAAACAAGTCTGCCATATTCTGCGTGCTTACGTAAAAATACCGGCAGGATGGGAGGTAAATTTAATTATACGACGGATTCAATCTTTAACCATGAAGAAATTGCTTGGATTCTGTATTCTGGTGATTCTGCTTGTCGCAATTAGTGGATGTACCCAGCAGGCACAGCCGACTCAGGTGACTACTCCCCAGCCCACCGTTCCACCGACTGTGGCCACTATGGAGCCAACCCCGATTCCGACCGTCATCTTTACACCTGTTGCAACGACCATTGCAGCCCTGGAAACACCACTTCCAGTTGTAACCTCGGCAAATGTTACCACGGAAGTACCAACGGTTTTGGCAACACCCCGGGTGAGCCTCACACCCCAGACCAAGATCACCACCATCAGCATGACGAACAACACCTTCAGCCCCAAGGAGCTCACGGTTCTTCCGGGCACGGGAATTACCTGGAGAAACGACGATACAGTGACTCATGCCGTGAAAGGAATTACAGAAACGGGCTCAACAATGTTCAACTCGGGCGATATCATTCCAACCTCCACATGGTCATATACATTCGGTGATCGCGTGGGTTCATTCACAGTTATTGACCCCGGCTACCCCCAGATGAAATGTATCATCATTGTAAAAGAAGGATCGAATTTCTCGGGCACATTCTAGAGGGTCATCATACATTCAGAATATTCCTCTTTTTTGCCTTACGGGAAAAATCCCGAGAGGTTCTTACTCATATCGCGTTTTACCACAGGAGTATTTCTTCCCCCACCGGAACGTCGGTAACTTGGCTGAAAGTCGTTACGAGCGATAATATCAGGTCGTAATGTCCTGCAGAAACATCATCGCCAAAAGAGATTGCAGGAGCATGTTCTCCTCATGAACTGCTTAAAACTATAAAAAAATCCCGTACTTGCGGTACCTGCCATCGGCACAGAAGTATAACCGCTGCGAGATTCTTCAGGAAAAACCGATCTGGAGATTAAAAAGTTGAAAAAAATGCAGGGTTAATAGTCGCCCATGCCCGGAGGCATGCCGCCCATTCCACCCATGCCGCCCATGCCACCCGGAGGCATACCGCCTTCGGGCATCGGGCTCTTGGAGGAGGCAATGACATCGTCAATGCGCAGGATCATGACCGCTGCTTCTGCTGCAGAGGAGATGGCCTGGGTCTTGACGCGGAGAGGTTCGACAACACCGGCTGCCTTCATGTCGACTGCCTTGCCTTCGAACACGTTGAGGCCGTGGGTCTTCTTACCCTTCTCGTGGGCTGCACGGATCTCGACAAGCATATCGATGGGGTCAAGACCTGCGTTCTCGGCGAGGGTGCGCGGAATGACTTCGAGTGCTGCTGCAAATGCCTCGATAGCGAGCTGTGCCCGGCCACCAACGGTTGCTGCATATTCACGGAGACGGAGCGAGAGCTCGGTCTCGATTGCACCGCCACCGGCGACAACCTTCTTGTCCTCGACAACGACACCGACAACGCGGAGTGCATCGTGGATGGCGCGCTCGAGCTCGTCGACAACATGGTCCGTGCCACCCTTGACAATGATTGAGACTGCCTTGGGGTTCTTGCACTGCTCGACAAAGGTCATCTCTTCGCCGCCGACCTTGCGCTCTTCGACAAGACCTGCCTTGCCAAGCTCTTCCTTGCTGATCGCGTCAATGGAGGAGACAAGGGTTGCACCGGTTGCCCGGGCGAGTTTCTCCATGTCGCTCTTCTTGACACGGCGGGTTGCAAAGAGACCTGCCTTTGCAAGGTAGTGCTGTGCAATGTCGTCAATACCCTTCTGGCAGAAGAGGACGTTTGCACCGCTCTTGACAATCTTGTCAACAATGCCCTTGACCATGCGCTCTTCCTCATCGAGGAATGCCTGGAGTTGGTCGGGGCTGGTGATATTGATCTCGGCGTCGACTTCGGTCTTCTTGAACTCGACTGCTGCGTTTAAGAGAAGGATCTTGGCGTTCGTGACCTTCTTGGGCATTGAGGGGTGGACACGTTCCTTGTCAATGAGCACTCCCTCAACAATCTCGGAGTCCTCGATCGAGCCACCGGTCTTCTTCTCGACCTTGATGTTCTCGATGTCAACCTTACCATTGTCATCGGTGACCATGGTGACTGCCCGGACAACGAGGTCGCAGAGCTTGTCCTTGGATGCCTCGGCGCCCTTGCCGGTCATCGCGGTGCCTGCAATATTCTTGAGGAGTGCCTTGTCGGTTGCTTTCACATCAAAAGCAAGGTCTTTTAAAAGTGCCTGTGCTTTTTCTGCAGCCTGGCGGTAGCCTGCTGCAATGATCGTCGGGTGGACATCCTGTTCGAGAAGGTCTTCTGCCTTCTTCAAGAGTTCCCCGGCAATGACGACTGCGGTGGTGGTCCCATCACCGACTTCATCGTCCTGGGTCTTTGCAACCTCGACCATCATCTTTGCGGCCGGGTGCTCGATGTCCATTTCCTTCAAGATGGTGACACCGTCGTTCGTGATTACGACATCGCCGATTGTGTCGACGAGCATCTTGTCCATACCCTTGGGACCAAGCGTGGTCCTGACTGCACTTGCCACTGCCTTTGCGGCGGTGATGTTCATACCCTGAGCGTCGCGGCCGCGGGTACGGGTGCTGCCTTCTTTGAGAATAAGTATCTGTTGTCCACCAAGTTGCTGTGACATAAAAATCACCACTTTTAGCACTAAAATTGGTTTGTGGTTCTATATAAACGTTCTGTAAAAACGTCACTCGCCCAGCATATCGAGCAGCTCGAACCCGTCTTCGATACGGTGGAGGCGCTGCTCGCTGATGACCAGCGTTGTACCGATCTTCTTCTCTTTGGTTGAATCGGTGACAATGCACATCGCCTGTTTCTTTGCTATCTGGGAGAGGTTGCCGATCAGGGCAGCACGCTTGATCATCTTCTGCGCCGGGCCATACCCGGTGAGGATCGTGTGCTTGTCGAACGTGAGGAGTGCCTGGAACGGGGCGCCATGAAGGGCATGCATCCGTACACCGAGCTGCTCAAGGAATTCCGTCGGGCTCTTAAGCCAGGAACCGGGCGGGGTGTGATCCGGCTCCATCACTTTCGGGGGTTCGTGCCGTATCAGGTCTATGGACTCGACGATGCCCGTATCAAAAAATTCCTCGATCCGGATCGCCACTTCAAGGGTAGTTCCCATCCCGCTCTCGTACTTGCTGATGGTGCGGCGGGAAACCCCGAGCACATGCCCGAGATCCCCAAGGGACATACTCCGTTTTTCCCGGAGATCCCTGATGAGATCCCCGTTGATATTCACGTACAGGCCGCCGGGAGAGGCATAGACGAGAGGAGGTATCTTCTCGACAAAATAATCGTACAGGGTTGACGGGCTGATCGCGTAGATCCCGTACCTGACGTACACCGCCCCGCGCTCCAGTTCCGCGTCCCGCGCCCGCTCCCCTACAATCAGCGGTACTCCGCCCAGGTGCCGGGAAATGACTTCGAGATCGAAAGCTACTTCCTCGCTCACGGAGTCGATATGTGCCACTACCTTGATGACGAGCAGGGTGCGGTTGTCTCGGGCAATGAGATCGAAACTCCGGGGGCGGAGGCTGAAGCGCTCGGAGACATCGAACCCGGCCGTTATCATGACACTGGTAACCAGCTGGAGCTGGCGGTCCTGGGACATGTAGATACAAATGGATGGAGCGTGCCCATATATTAATATAGACATGCTGATCGGGATCGATGACACGGATTCTCCGGCGGGGATGTGCACGACATACCTCGGAGCAGTGCTGGCCCGCAGGCTGATTCAGGAGCATATGCGTGTGCGCGAGGCCCGGCTTGTCCGGCTCAACCCGAACGTGACCTTCAAGACCCGGGGGAATGCGGCAATCGTACTCGATGTTGACGGCGACCCGGACCGGGCATTTGCCCTTGCGTGCGAAATCGTGGAAGAGCTGGCCGATTTCTCGTGCGACAACACCAATCCCGGGGTGGTTGTAGCAGATCGGAAACCGGATCCGGGATTTTACCAGAAAGCGGTCACGGATTTCTGCACGGTTGAGGAAGCAACCGGCATCCTGGATGCGGTCGGCGCCCGTTACCGGGGATGGAAGAACCGGCGGGGCCTGATCGGGGCAACCGCTGCAGTAGCAAGCGAACTGGACGATCGCACTTCCGAGATTCTCGTGTACCGGGAACCGGAGCGTTTTGGTACTCCCCGGGATGTTGACCGGGAGAGCCTGTTTGTTGCCGAAGCGGCAACATTCCCGCATACGTGGGATACCGTTGATCGGGTAAACGATGTGGTGGTCTGTGTGCCCCATACACCCGACCCGGTCCTCTTCGGGATCCGGGGCGTGAGCCCGCAGTGGGTGATGGCGGCCCGCCAGATGGTTCTCTCTGAGAAGCCGGCACTCGAACAGATCTGGGTGACCAACCAGGGAACCGATGCCCACCTGGTCGATGCCGTGATTGGAGAACTGCGAGAAGGTCAGTCGTACCGGGTCCGGGGGATCGTGTCGGACCCCCCGAAGACCGGCACCGGGGGACATGTCGCATTCATGATCCGCGATGGCGATGGAACCGTGCGGTGTATGGCATACGAGCCCACAAAAAATTTCCGGCATAGTGTCCGGCAGCTCGTGCCGGGAGATGAGATACTCGTATGCGGGAGTTTCAAGAAGGGGAGTATCAACCTGGAGAAGATGAAAGTAATCTCCCTTGAAAAAGCCCGGATCGTCCGGCCGCCGCTCTGCACTGCATGCAACAAGCGGATGACCAGCGACGGGAAGGGCAAGGGATACAAGTGCAGGAAATGCAATGCCCGGGCTGCCGGGCCGGAGGTCAGGGAGATTCCCCGGACCCTGGAAACCGGATGGTTCGAAGTCCCGCCAACCGCCAGAAGACATCTCGCCAAACCGCTCTGCCGGGGATTGCCGGAGTTCTGATATCAACCGTGGCGACCGACGGGTTGCTCCGGCTCGAACCTTTTTTATAGCATGCTACTCTTCTGTAGATCATCGACAGGCTGCGGTACACCGTATGATTTCCATCCTCTATGTTGACGACGAACGCGATCTTCTTGAGATTGGCAAGCTGTATCTGGAAGAGGACAAGGGGTTTTCAGTCGATTGTGTACTCTCGGGAAGTGAGGCTCTTGAACGTTTAACCGCAGGGCATTATGATGCGGTAGTATCCGATTACCAGATGCCGAAGATGAATGGGATTGCCCTGTTAAAGACCGTACGGACAACCATTGGCGATATCCCGTTTATCCTGTTCACCGGCAAAGGCCGGGAAGATGTCGTGATCGAGGCCATCAACAATGGTGCTGATTTTTATCTCCAGAAAGGCGGCGAACCCGAATCCCAGTTTGCCGAGCTGGCGCACAAGATCCGCCAGGCAGTAACGAAAAAACAGACTGAGCGCTCGCTCCATGATTCGGAACGGCGTCTCTCCGATATTATCGATTTTCTCCCGGATGCCACGTTTGCCATTGACCGGTCGGGACACGTGATCGCCTGGAACCGGGTGATGAAGGAGCTGACCGGGAGATCCGCCCGGGAGATGCTCGGGAAAGGAGATTATGAATACGCGATCCCGTTCTATGGCACCCGCCGCCCTATCCTCATTGACCTGGTATTTTCCCCGCACGACGAGATCCGGAAAAAATATTCGTTTGTCCGGGCCGATAAAGAGATCCTGATCGCAGAGACCGTGAATGCAACCCCGAAAGGGATCCAGCGGGTTCTCTCGGGAAAGGCTGCTCCCCTTTTCGATTACCAGGGAACGGTTGTCGGGGCGATCGAGTCCATCCGCGACATCACGGATATAAAAAAGACGGAGCAGGAGCTGCGGAGGAGCGAGGAGTGGTTCAGGAACCTGATCCAGAACTCATCCGATGTTATCCGTATCATTGGCCGCGACGGCCTCATCACTTACAGTTCCCCGTCCACCCTCCGGGTAACCGGATTTGATCCCTCCGAAATGATCGGGAAAGACCCGTTCGATTACGTGCATCCCGATGACCGGGATCGCATGAAGCAGGCATTTGATGAGGTCGTGAACAGGGCAAACTCCGGCATTCCCACAGAATTCCGTATCCTTCACGCAGACGGGCACTATGTTGATGTGGAATCCATAGCGAACAACCTGCTTGCAATTCCCGAGATTGACGGGATCGTCGTGACCACCCGCCCGATCACCGAACGCAAACGGGCAGAAGAGGCGCTCAGGGAGCGTGAACGCACACTCAGGATAAACGATGAGCGCCTGCGGATGGCGCAGGTTATCGGCCAGACGGGCAGCTGGGAGTATTCCCTTGCAACCAACACGATCTGGGGATCTGAAGAAGGGCTCCGGATTTTCGGGTTCGCCGCACAAGCCGGTGATTTCCCGATCGAAGACATTGAAGCATGTATCCAGGAACGGGACCGGGTACACCAGGCACTCGTTGATCTGATTACCTCCGGAAAAGAGTACAATATTGAATATACCATCAATCCGGCAGACGGCTCTTTGCCAAAAGTAATACACTCCGTTGCCCGGCTTAAAAGAGATACGGAGGGAAATCCAGTCAGGGTACTTGGGGTTATCCAGGACGTCACGGAGCAGAACCGGGTCAACGACGAACTTTCCTTTAAAAATGCCATCCTGTCAACGCAGCAGGAGGCATCGCCAGACGGTATTCTCATCGTGGACGAAAACGGTAAGATCCTCAATTACAACCGGAAATTTATCACACTCTGGAATATTCCTGACGAGATTCTGGCATCCGGTCTCGATGAGCCGGTGCTGCAGTATGTTGTGGGACAACTCGCAGACAAGGAGGCATTCCTCTCACGGGTGAGATATCTCTACGAGCATAAAGATGAAAAGAGCTTTGAGGAACTCTATCTCAGGGACGGCAGGGTGCTGGAACGGTACTCAGCCCCGATGCTCGGGGAGTATGGGAAATATTACGGGAGGGTGTGGTACTTCCGGGATATTTCCGGGCGCAGGCAGGCGGAGGTGGAGAAGAGCCGGTTCGGACGTATTCTGGATAATTCATTGAATGAGATATTTATCTTTGATGCCGAAACGCTCAGGTTCATTGATGTCAACCAGGGAGCCCGGGAGAACCTTGGATATACCCTTGATGAACTGCGGATGCTGACTCCGCTTGATATAAAACCGGAATATACTCTCAGGGACTTTGAGACCCTTATTGCCCCCCTTCGCAGCGGAGAGAAAGAAGAACAGGTTTTTACCACGGTACATAAACGGAAGGACGGGAGCCGGTATCCCGTTGAAGTGCACCTGCAGCTTTCCAGAACCGGTATCTCACCGGTCTTCTTTGCGATTATTCTTGACATCACTGAACGCAGGCAGGCGGAGGAGGCGCTGCGGCAGAGCGAGGCAAAGTTCCGGGGGATGGCAGAGCGGATCTCGGATATCGTCCTTGTTGTGGACAAGGATCTGTCCGTGACCTATGCCTCCCCGTCAGCCCTGAAGCTGACCGGCAAGGAAGCTTCGGATATCCTGGGAAAACCACTCCGGATTGGTAACCTCTCACCCGCCGAACAGGAAAAAATTCATACCGCTTTCCTTGACAACAAAGCGTTAAAAACAACCGGGCCAGTGGAGATCACCCTCCGGATTCCTGAACATGGATCAAGAGTTCTTGAATTCCATGGTGTCCCAATCCAGGAAAGAGGGGTTTTCCAGGGAGTCCAGCTGGTTGCCCATGATATCACAGGTCTGCGTAAAGCCCAGGACGAGCTGCGGTCTGCTTATGAACACCTTGCTGCCAACGAGGAGGAACTCCGGCAGAATTATAATGAACTCCACCGGCATGAAGAAGTGCTCCGGGAGAGCGAGGAGAAGTTCAGGTCACTGGTCGAACATTCGCTTGACGGCATCCTGATCACCGATTTTTCAGGCGCACTCCTCTTTGCCAACCGGGCAGCGGGCCTCATTGTTGACATACCGGATCCTGAGGCAATAGTCGGGAAGACGAACGTTCTTGAGTTTGTTGCAAAGGAATACCAGGCGGACGTGCTTGAGGATTTTAAGAAAAACTCCAAGGGAATTGACTCGTACCTCGTAAACTACAAACTTGTTACGAGAACAAACCGGGAGGTCTGGGTCGAGTGTATCGGGAAGAAGATCCCGTTCCGGGATACGGAAGCCGTACTGATATCCATGCGGGATGTGACTGAACGGAAAAAAGCCGAAGAACACATACGCGAATCCGAGAGCAAGTTTGCCACGGTCTTCCGGAGCAGCCCGGTAGCGCTCACGCTCGTCTCAGCCACGGACGGGATCTTTATCGATGTGAATGATGCATTTGTGAGAAATACCGGTTATTCCCGAGAGGAGGTGACCGGCAAAACCTCGGAGCAACTGGGACTGATCCCGGATGATGGGGATCGACAGAAACTGGCATCAGCCATCCGGAGCCGGCAGGAGGTGTGCGGGATGGAAATTTCGTGCCGGACAAAAACCGGGGAGAGCAGGAACTGCCGGTTTTCATCCCGCATTATCCTGATGCAGGCAAAGCCGTTTATCCTCTCCACCATAGAAGACAATACTGAACGCAGGAGGGCTGATGAACAGCTCCGTGAAAGCGAAGAGAGGTTCCGTTCCCTGTACACGAATATGATCGAGGCGGTAGTCCTCCACGAGCTCACGTACAACGAACAGGGAATCCCGGACGATTATCGCATTCTTGAGATGAACCCCGCGTTTGAGAAGCACCTTGGCATCTCCCGCGAAACGGTTATCGGGAAGACCGGAAGGGAGGCGTTCGGTGTCACGGAACCCCCCTACTTTGATATCTATACACGGGTTGCTCTGACCGGCAAGCCGGAGGTATTCGAGACCTACTTCCCGCCCCTTGACAAGTATTTCTCCATATCGGTATACTGCCCGGTGAAGGGCCACTTTGCCACCATTTTCGAAGATATCACGGACAGGAAACGCGCAGAGGAAGAGAACTGGAAAGCCCGGGAGATCCTGGAGGGCATTATAAATTCAATCCAGGTCCGGGTGTTCTGGAAAGACTGGAACCTGAACTATCTCGGCTGCAATGTCCCGTTTGCCCGGGATGCGGGGTTTGAGACACCCGCCGAAGTTATCGGCAGGGATGATTTCGCAATGGGATGGCGTGAGATGGCTGAACGGTACCGCAGCGATGACCGTGCAGTGATTGAGAGCGCGATTCCGAAGATGTTCATTGAGGAGCCCCAGAGAACGCCTTCGGGGGAGACTATCATGCTTCTCACCACCAAAATCCCCCTGCGCGATGCCGGGGGGAAGGTCATCGGGGTTCTTGGGACCTATATCAATATAACAGATCGCAAGAAGATCGAGGATACGCTCCGGGAAAACCGGCTGAAGCTTGGCGAAGCAATGGATATGGCGCACCTCGCGAACTGGGAGTATGATGTCCTATCGGGTATGTTCACATTCGATGACCGGTTCTACGCCCTGTATGGCACAACCGCTGATAGGGAGGGGGGCTACCTGATGCCGGCCAAAGTCTATGCCCGGGAATTTGTCCACCCGGATGACCGTCATCTTGTCGGCGAGGAGATGACCCGGGCCCTGACCACAACCGATCCCAATTACACAAACCGGCTTGAACACCGCATCATCCGGAGGGACGGTGAGATTCGGCATATTGTTGTGAGCGTCGAGATCACCAAGGATGCTGAGGGGCGGACCATCAAGACCCATGGTGCAAACCAGGATATCACCGACATTAAAAAAGCCGAGGAAGAGGTCCGGAAATCTGAGGAGAGGTTCCGGTCGCTTATAGAAACCACGCCGGGTATAATCTGGGAGATCGATCCAAAGGGAACCCTCACCTATGTCAGTCCCATGGTTGCGAAGATCATGGGATATCCCCCGGAAGAACTGATCGGGACAATGATAATTGACCTGGTCCAGAAGCAGATGAGAACCGTGGTGGCCAGCCTGATGGCAAACTTCGGTTCCCTGACGGAGGGGCCGATCCAGCCATTTGAAGTCCTTGTCCGTCACCGCGATGGTCATGATATGGTTCTGGAGATCCGTCCTTCACGAGTAACCAGTGCGGAGGGAACCCTGATCGGGTTCCGGGGCGTGGCATTCGATACAACCGAACGCAAGAGAGCCGAAGAAGCGCTTAAAAGGGCAAATCACCAGCTCCACCTGCTTGGCAGCATCACCCGGCACGATCTTCTCAACAAGATTACCGTAATTCTCGGGAATCTCAAGATAGCGGAAAAGAAATGTACTGACTCCACCCAGCGGGAGCACTTAACAAAAATCCGTTCTGCCACCAGCACCATCAAATCGCAGATCGAGCTCACCCGGATTTACCAGGAACTCGGGACGCAGGAACCGCAGTGGATCGAACTGGACACGGTCATGCCATTCCAGCAGGTACCGCCGGGGATCAGGCTGGGTGCAGAGGTGGGGGGGATCCAGGTTCTGGCAGATCCAATGCTTGAGAGGGTTTTTTTCAATCTCCTCGACAACTCGGTGAGGCATGGGGGGAAGGTAACAGAAATCCGGGTATCGTCCCACCAGAGCAAAGGAAACCTGGTTGTGGTATGGGAAGACAATGGAAAGGGTATTGCTGCCGGGGATAAGGAACGGGTTTTCGAGCGGGGCTTTGGCGAGAACACCGGCCTTGGGATGTTCCTTGCCCGGGAGATCCTCTCCTTAACGGGCATCACGATCCGCGAAACGGGATCTTCCGGCACCGGTGCCCGTTTCGAGATCACCGTGCCGGATGGCGCATACCGGACCCCGGGGAAATAATCATATCCTGTACGCGGTTGCCGGTGATGATGATTTGACAACCGGCTGAATGAGAAGAGGCCCTTTACGGGAAAAATTTCATTTCATTATTTATTTTTTTTAAAGAAATATTTTAAAAGAACTAATTAAAATATTTATTATCAGGTACAGGTGAGCAGATGAGAGGCAGGAAGCCGACAACCATCTTTGAGGAAGCAGAACGCTGTGCCATCGGGATGGGTTTTTACTGGGTGAAAAATACCGCAACTGACCTTGCATTCGATGCGTTCATGTTCCGGCCAAAAGTGATTGTTGCAGTCAGGCTGAAAAAAATCCGGTACGCGATCGATGATGATGTCATCATTGAACAAAAATTCCCGGATGAGGTTGCAGCTATGCGGGCTCTTCCGCTTCCGGCATATGTGCTCCGCGAGCTCTGGATACGGACGCAGAACGAGCGGGCATGGCGCCGGTTCTATATCTTGCCGGAGACGACAGCGGAGATTGAAGAGAACACGGCCGAGAATTACCGGAACCCCCATTACCGGGAAGCCTACTGGAAGAAGGCTCCGTACCGGATCGAGATCCCCCTCCATAAGGATAATAGGCAGGAAGGCTGAAGTCCGATAACCCCGTAAAATGCCCGGATTGCCAAAAGGACGATCCTCATATCCGGCCGGAATGGAAATGGTGTCCACGCCCCTGAAAAATTCCTCAATTTACCCGTATTTTTGGAAATAACGCGATTTTAACCCTACGTGATCCTGCAAAACAGCGGGCCTGCAGTAGCCCCCTTTTTCAAACGTAATTCGGGACGTGAAAAAATAACCTCTGTCCGGAGGCCGTTCTTGACCGTTTTGGAGGGGGTGATCATTCCACCGACGGTGATATCCCTTCGATTACCCCGATCTCATCAGTCGTCAGACCGTAGAGATCGTACACGAGCGCATCGATCATCGCATCCGCTGCCCGGATCTTGTTCTGCAGGGCCTCACACTCCGGACCGGTTTTTGCCGCCCGGGAATTTTCCAGAAGAGCCATGATCCTCCGCACCAGCGTTTCCACGCGATCGTGCCGGGTGCGATCCTCCGGCCGGTCGAAATCCGGCGTATAGATCGGGAGGTTGTGGAGATCATCCCAGGTGAAAATTGTCCGGTCCCGTCCGGTCAGGCGGGCAGATCGCTCGAAAACAAACCTGATGAGCCGGCTGTTCAGGATCCCGGCAAGGTAGTGGCCCGAAGAGGGGATGGCAAGGGTGTTTTCATCCCCGATTCCCCGGCCGGTATCAAACAGGAATGCCGGCCCGGTGAATTGTGAAGGAAAGATAATTTTCTTTTTTGGTTCCTGCCAGAATTCATCAGTCGCGGATTCCCACCACAGGGATTCCGGTCCGGCACGGGACTCCAAAATCCCCGCATGGTGCCGGATGTGCCGGGCAATGAGCGGGTGCCGGTGCTTCAGCCATTGCCAGGGCTTCTTTACTGCCTGCTGGTGGGAGACCGTCCATCCCCGGGGGATATGGATGAGAAATTTTTCCGGCGGCACAGTACTGAAGCGGCTAATTTCGGTTCCCGCAATCAGCCTGCGGATAAGGGGTTTAGAGCGGGGATCCTGCCGGAGCCATTCCTTTGCAAGCGCTTCGTCGATCACGAGCGGATCATTCTCCGGAACCCGGATGCCGGTATGAACCTGTTCCATCACGTATTCCCCGAGCGGGGTTCCGCACCGGATCAGTTTCTGGAGGAGCCTGTCCGAACGGGTATCGCTCAGGGTCCAGCCACCTTTGTCCAAAAGCTGCGGGTCAACCGGAAACCCGTGAGTGGAGCAAAACGCCGCCGGACCATCAGAGAAACCCGCACCGGCATGCACGGCCCGGAATGGCTGCTTCACCGGGAGGGCCAGGACACGGACGAGGCAGAGCCCGGTGCCAGACTTTCCCTGCGCATCAGGAGAGAGAAGTACGATCTCCCCGATCTGCCGGTATGCCAGCATTTCCCGCAGGGATGAACCGGGGGCTCCCCGGATCCAGCGGCTGTTCATCAAAAAGGAGACGCCCCCGCCGGGCCGCACGAGGGAGATGGCCTTTTCCATGAAATACGCTGACCGGTCGACCGTGGGATGGTACACGGCATACCTCCGCTGGAAATACTGCTGGATCCATTCGCGCTGCTCGAGCGCCCCTTCCGGCGGGTTGCATACGACTGCATCGAACCCGCCCCCGGCAAAAATTTCCGGGAACCGGTCCGCGTACGAGAACGGGTTCAGGGAATGCCGGTCCCGTGCCGGGCAGAACATCCATGATTCATCACGGGCAATCTCCGGCCCGACAAGGGCGTTCCCGCAAAGTATCGTATGACGGAGAACGCGAAGCACGGACTGTACGTTTGAGAGAAAATCCCCTTCCGCCATTCCAGCCCGGTTACCCTCGCAGAGCTGGAGGAAGAGGAGCATCCTTGTCACGGCAACGGCATGCCTGCTCGCGTCAAGGCCGTACACCGAGTTTGCCAGGATATCCCGGCGCTCCTCGGAGGTCAGCGCCGGTCCCCCGGCATGTTCCAGGAGCCGCAGGTACACCGCGACAAGAACCTGGCCGGATCCGCAGGCCGGATCAAATACCCGGAGCGGGAGGATCTCCCGGGCAGACCGGTTCTTCATGGCAGAAGCAAGTGCCTCAGTTGCAAGATAGTCGATCGCGATGGGCGGAGGGATGATCGTCCCCCCCGAAACTACCGTGTCATGCGTGTCTGCAACCGTTGCCTGGTGGGCAGCGGAGCGGCGGATGGTCCGTGCAAGGTACTGCATCAGGACACCGGCAGAACCGATGAGGGTCATCTGGCTGAAATCGTATCTCCTTGACGGTGATATCAGCGCTTCAAGGATATCGCGGACAACCCGATCCCCGACAATGAACGTGCTCCCGGGATCCTGGGGGAGGGGTACGGCCGGGGAGAGATCTGAATACAGGGCATCTGCATACGGGGCGAGGTGGCTGATGAGTTCCGGCACGGTCAGTGAATGGGAAAGACCATCAAGCATTCCGGCTTTCACGATATGCCGGTCTTCGGCAATACGCAGGAGAAGGAGCGGGAAGAGGATCCGGTTCACGGCCGTTGTGATCTGGTCACTCCTCAGTTCAAGATTGTTCCGGGCAATGCTCCGGGCAAGCGCCTCCCGCCAGCGGGTGAGATCGTGGAGCAGGGCAGATTCAGCCCGGCCCGGCTCCCGGGCATCCGGTTTTTTTGCAGGAACGGCTTCCGGATCAGGCATTGTTGTAATACTTTATCCCGGTGAAAATAACCGTGTTGTTGTGAAAAGGGAAAATGAGTGAAGATTACGGGATTAAATCCCGATCCCCGCTTCACTGCTGCTCTCGCCCGAGGGCGCTTTTCCCGCAACCGCGAGCATCAGCACGACACCGATCACCTCAAGTACCATGCAGAAGAGGAACGCTGCATCGAATGCCCCGGCAAGGTCTGCCCGGGTCAGTGCCTGCACCGATACATGGGTGAGTTTTGGCCCGGCTGCGATCGTGGCAACGAGCATCACCGAAGCGACTCCGAGCGATGACCCGAGATTGGTCATCATCTTGACAAGGCCGCTTGTTGACCCCCGGTCTTTCACCGGGCACTCGCCCATCACCGCGCTGTTCAGCGGGGAGAATGCAATCCCCGTGCCGGCACCCAGGAGGAAAAGATAGATCGCGACATGTCCCACGCTCGTGTGGGGGGAGATCGTGGAGAGGAAGAACAGTGCAACCGTACAGACAACAAAACCCGCGATGATAGGCTTTTTTGTCCCGATCACATCCGAGATCTTCCCGGAGATCGGGGCAGTCAGGATCATACCGATAGGGAGTGCCAGCAGGATCGTCCCGGCATCGTCGGCAGGGATCATCTTCACCATCTCAAGATAGAACGGCATGATGACCATGACCCCGGCCATTGCCATCTGGATCAGCATCACGTTGATGTTCTGGAGCGAGTACCCCCGGTTCGCAAAGAGACTGAGGTTGATGAGCGGCTGCTTTGAGCGGCGCTCGTTCAGGTAGAAAAGGGCCCAGAATACTGCTGAAACAACGAGTGCCGTAACACCGGTTGACGGGGAGACTCCCTGGAGCGTTGTCAGGCCGAAGATCAGGGTCCCCAGTGCGACAAGGACGAGCACGATCCCCGCATGATCCATCTTCACATCCGGGGCAACAGGATCCAAACGGGGCAGGATGTGCATGCCGAGGATGATAGCGATGATTCCAACCGGCAGGTTCACAAGGAAGATATACTGCCAGGAGAACGTGCTCGTAAGAAAGCCCCCGACAACCGGTCCAAGGGCTGCCCCGAGCATCGTGAACATGGCAACGATCCCGAGCGCCTGGCCGCGAAGCGAAGCGGAGAGGTAGGATGTGACCATGACCGCCCCGAGAGCTGATATGACCGCTCCCCCGACCGCCTGGAGCATCCGGGAGAGGATCAGGATATTGAGCGTGGGGGAGAGACCGCAGAGGAAAGAGCCGAGCGTGAAGAGGGCAAAACCGCCAAGAAAAATATTCCGGTACCCCTTCATATCGCCGAGCCGTGACGCTGCGAGGAGCAGGCTGACAAGGATGATCAGGTAGGCATTGAGCACCCAGGAGACATCAACCGTTGATACATCGAACGATTTTGCAATGGCAGGAAGTGCAATGTTCACAATCGTGGCATCGAGACCGGCCATGAACGAGCCAAGGGCGATCACGATCACGATCATGAGCTCTTTTGGCGTCATTTTCTGCGAGGCGGAAGATTCACTCATAGTATCCTTACCTGAGTTGCAATTGGTTTTTTTCCCCATAAGAATCCTTTCAACCGTTCTCGGTGGGCAGGAGAAACCCGTCAGGCTTGCAGGGTCTGCTTCCCGAATAACCCGGAAACGGCACGTATAAATGAGAGGGATGATGACGATCGTTCATACAGGCACTGCAGGAATCATGCCGGTTATCACGAGGCATCCCCATGACAGGAAAGAACGATCCGGAAGGAAAGCGATCCAACCGGGAAACTGAGCAGGGATTACGGAGTACCGTTATCCGGATCACCCCGTGGCAGGACTGGGAAACCATCGGCAGGCTGGAACGCAAACGGGAAATGCGACAGACGGTGAATGCCGTCTTCTGCGAACAGGTCATGGGAGCCCTTGCCCTCCTGCTTATCCCGATCCTGATCATACCGGATTTTTTTACAATTTCCAGAGAAGCAGCATCGTTTCTTGCCATTCTCGACATCGCCATCTGGATCTTCTTTGTCCTTGAGTACGCCTGCCGTCTCGCCGTTGCTGAGGACCGGCGGGCATTTGTCACGTCGCCATGGCAGATTCTTGATCTCGTAATCATAGGGCTTCCCGCAGTCGCCCTTCTGGCGGGAATGGGATACGGGGTTGCCCGGTATTTCCGGGTGCTCCGGTCCATGCAGGCAATCCAGGTGCTTTACCGTGGAGGAAAATCCATTGGGAGACACCTGGCAGAAAAACCAAAGATCCAGGAGGGCGGGGAGGTCCGGGAAGGAATGCAGATCAGGACGCGCTCCCTTGCATCACCGGCCGGTGGCACGCCGTCTCCCTGGCCGGACTGGCAATCCGTTCCGGTTGACGAGACATCGAGAGCCCTTGAACGTAAAGGGCGGTGGATCGATTTTTCCGGCCTGACACCGGCTGATATTCCCGCACTCTCACGGATCACCGCAATCCCCACCTACACCCTGGAGGTGAAACTCCGGGTCCATTCATATACGCGGGCGGAGATCCATGGATCCCTTACAACGATCTTTTTAAAAGTCCCGAGGCTTGAACAGGACAAAGATACCAGAAGTTCCTGGAAGTTCTCCTGGGACGGGGTGCTCCTTGTCTATACCCGGGATAGTGTGATGACATTCTCCCAGACGGGTGTTCCGGTACTTGACCGGATTGCGAAGGCAGGAGCTGCAGAGGGCATCGCGCTCTCCGGCCCGGGGATCCTGTACCTGATCGTGCGGGATGAGCTCTCGACAATCGAGGACCTGATCCTTGCTGCCGAGGAACAGCTCCTCCACCTCGAGGCCCTGCCCATGAACCAGCTCCCGTCAAATTTCCTTGCCATGATGTACACGGACCAGAAAGTCCAGAGCCGGGTCATATCCGGGATACTCCATACAAAAAGCGCTCTCGAAGAGGTCTGTGATCACATCCAGGAGACATTTGGAAAAGATACCACGGAAGAGGGCCGGCTCCGTGCTCTTATTGACCGGTGTTCTCTTATCGCGGACAATGCCCAGCATGTCTCGGACTCGTTCTCGTGGATGGTTGATTTCTACCTCAACACCACCTCGTTCTCCATGAACCGTGTCATGAAAGTCCTTGCTGTCCTGACCGCACTCACCATGGTCCCGACCATTGTCGGCGGGCTCCTTGGCATGAACCTGATCGGCAATCCCTGGCCGGCAACCCTGTTCCAGATGATCACGGTCGTCAGCCTTGTCATGCTGCTGATGGCATGGGTTTATTATAATCTTGGCTGGCTCAAACAGGATTAATAAAAGGGTGGTGTACCCGTGCTGAAGAAATCCGGAATACAAAACGAACAGGCATCCGTAACATTCCGCTCGATCGCCCAGTTCTATGACGGGGACGACCCGTCGCCCGAGGAGAGGCGGCAGCTCTCGGACAGCGCCGAGGAAAAGATCTTCCGGACCGTGCTCGATGTCCCGAAAGGATACCACAGCCAGGCATTCGATCGGCTCGAACTGCTGGTCCCCGCGTCGGAACTCCCGGACGGGAGAGGGGACTCGATTATCGCAGCAATGCGGGCTCATTTCAAGGGAAGGGCCCCGGATTTCGAGCGTGACCGGCGGCTGACATGGCGGGTAGGATTACGGGAGTTCCGCCTGACCATCGCGGTCTGTATCCCATCCTTTGCCGGTATCGCGGTCTGCTCGCAGTTCAAGGGGAATGCAATCAATGAGGTTGTCGAGCAGGTGCTCGTGATCTTCTGCTGGGTGACTATCTGGCAACCGTTCCAGTCACTCGTCTTCGACCGGTGGACACAGGGGGTAACGGCGAAGGTATACCGGCATATCGCAGATATGGAGATCACGGTCCGGGCTGCCTGAATCACTCCGGTAAAAAGATAAGAACAGTTATATAGCATCCCGCGCTGATTCAAACGTGATCCATTATGGAAGCTGAAATTCTTACAAAAGGCGGGCTCCTTGCCCGCGGTATCTTTGCCCTGATCATCGGCCTCCTCTGCTTCACGCTCCCGGTGGGAATGCAGGCAGTGTTTGCGTACCTTATCGGGATCTTCCTCTTAATCATCTCGCTTGTCACGGGTGCAATCGCCATCAGCGAGTCCGGAAAGGTCCACTGGGGCGTACTCATCCTCTCGGTACTGGGCATTATTGTTGCCCTCCTGATGTTCATGTCGCCGTTTGTCATGTTCCTTGCCCTGACCCTCCTGATAGCCATATGGGCGATAATCACCGGTATCGCGGAACTGGTCATTGCCTACTCACTCAATGATATGCCCTATAGGGTACTGCTGGGCATCAGCGGGTTCTTTGCAGTCCTGTTCGGTATCCTGATCGGTTTTGCCCCCATCCCGGGAGAGGGGTCACTCGTGCTCATCATGCTTGTAGGCATCTACTGCCTGATCCTGGGCATCCTCAGCATCATCACCGGTCTCTTAATGCACAAGGGCGAAGTGATTGCCGTAGCCTGAAACCGGATTTCCTTATTTTTTTTTCTTACCGGTACTCCGTTCCAGGTTGTTTTCCTGGTTTTCATGCACTCCGATCGTATTTTATACGGTGCAGTGCAAGGGCACAGTACGAGAACCGCACGGAGGAGAATTTCATGGAACTCACAGGACCCGAAGTGAAAGACTATATCAGGCCATTCATGGTCAGGCCCGAAAAGAAGGTACAGCTGAAAAAATACGATACGGGATGGGCTCATAACGAATTTTTAAAAAACCTGGGCGAAGAGGGGGCAAAAGGATTCCTTACAGATATGCTCGAGAGGGACAGGACCGCCCTCGCGGAGGCCCAGGAGCTCTTCTTTGCATCCCGGCAGTACAGCATGCTCATCCTCCTCCAGGGCATGGATACTTCCGGTAAGGATGGGACGATCCGGCACGTTATGTCCGGGGTGAACCCCCAGGGGTGCGCAGTCCACAGTTTCAAGGTTCCAAGTACCGAGGAGCATTCCCATGATTTTCTCTGGCGGTATTCAAGGGTACTTCCCGAACGAGGGATGATCGGCATCTTCAACCGATCCTATTACGAGGATGTCCTGGCAGTCAGGGTCCACCCGGAACGGATGGAAGCGCTTCCAAAAAAGATCGGGCCGGGTTCATCCGGCTTCTGGGAGGGGCGTTTCAAGGATATCAATGCATTTGAAAAGCACCTGCGCAGGAACGGTACCATTATTCTGAAGTTTTTCCTCCATATCTCAAAAGATGAACAGAAGCGCCGTCTCCTCGACCGGCTGGATCACAAGGAAAAGTACTGGAAGTTCTCGGCAGCTGATCTCGCTGAGCGGAAGTACTGGGGCCAGTACATGAAAACATACGAGGGGATGCTCTCTGCGACATCAATGGACTATGCACCCTGGTTTGTTGTCCCGGCTGATTACAAGTGGGTGGCCCGGACCTTTGTTGCAGAAGTGGTCAGGTCAACTATCGAAGGACTCAATCTGAACTATCCGAAGGTCACTGATGAAGAGGTGAGCCAGCTCATGGCCGCAAAAAAAGAACTTCTCGGAAAATGAGCCGGGTTATACCGGTCTCTTTTATTCTTCTGCTTCCAAAAGGTGCAGCCTGAAACACAGTTATCATGCGAGACAGCCAATATAGTTGCAACAACTCCGGGGAGAATCATGACACATCCATGCGATGAACCGGTCACCCAGCTGCACGTGAAGCCGGGCATGACCGTCAACGAACTGGTCAGGGCAATGGGGGAGGCCGGGGCATACAATGGCGGATCCCTGTCCCGTGCTGCGGATATATACGAACAGATGCTCCGTGACCCGGAAGCCACGAAGTTCTTTGGGCTTGCCGGGGCAATGGTCCCGGCAGGCATGGGCGGGATCGTCTCCGACCTTATCCGGGCAAAACATATCGATGTCCTCGTGTCAACCGGGGCCAACCTGACCCACGATATTATAGAAGCGATCGGCTGCCGGCATTTCCACGGCACTGCCTTCTGCAGTGACATCGAACTCAGACACGACGAGATCAACCGGATCTACGACGTCTACCTCCCCAATGAGGCATTCGAACATTTCGAGGAGTTCATGCAGGGGGTATTCGGCGAGCTCGAACCGGGGAGCACCATCTCCATATCGGCACTCCTTGAGCATATCGGGAAACGCGCAAAGTCCGGCATTCTCCATACCGCAGCCCGGAACCAGATCCCGGTGTACTGCCCGGCCGTGCAGGACTCGATGATCGGGCTCCAGTACTGGCTCTTCTCGCAGACAAACAAGGTGACGGTTGACGCGTTTGCCGATATGCCGGCCCTCATGGACCGCTGCTTCACGGTAAAGAAAGCCGGTGCGCTCCTTGTCGGGGGCGGGGTCCCGAAGAACTTCATTCTCCAGAGCATGCTCATGACCCCGAACGGGTTCAGTTACGCGGTCCAGCTGACCGGGGATCGCCCCGACCTTGGCGGGCTATCGGGTGCAACTCTCGACGAGGCCCGGTCATGGGGCAAGATCACCGAGGAAGCCCAGGCCGTCACAGTCTACGGGGATGCCACGATCACCCTGCCCATGCTCGTTGCCGCAGTGATGGAGCGTCTGCACCATGGCTGATCTGATCCTTGCCCTCGATGCAACCGAAAAGAAACGGGCGCTCGCGATCGCAAAGGCCTGCGCCCCCCACGTGGATGCGATAAAACTCGGCTACCCCCTGATTCTCTCCTCCGGACTTGCCATAGCGCGCGATCTGGAAGAGCTCGATCTTCCGCTCATCGCCGATTTCAAGGTCGCCGATATCCCCAACACCAACCGGCTCATTGCCGAACAGGTCTTCGATGCGGGCTTCTCCTCCATCATCTGCCAGGGTTTTACCGGCAGGGATTCTGTCCAGGCCTGCGTTGATGTCTCCGCTGACTACGGTGGGGCCTGCTTTGTTGTTGCCGAGATGAGTCACCCGGGGGGGGCTGAGTTCTTCCACGGGGGAACCGCCGAGAAGATCGCCCGCCTTGCGGTAGAATGCGGCGCTGATGGGATCATTGCACCAGCCACCCGCCCGGAGAGGATACGGGAACTGAGGAAGATCGTGGGCAGCCGGAAGATCCTGTCCCCGGGAGTCGGGGCGCAGGGGGGCGATGCTGCAGCCATAGTCAAGGTCGTTGACGGGATCATTGTCGGCCGGGCGATCTACGAAGCCGAAGACCCGGCCGCTGCTGCTGCAATGTTCGCCCACGTCCGCTCGAAGTAGGAGGATGCGGCGGACCTGCATGCAGGAAATGGGGACATACAAAATTCCTGGCCGGATTGCGAAAAAAATTCCTATTTTTGCCCGGATTGCATTGCCATATATAAACAACGCGTTCTTTGCGACCAGATCGGAATATGCGCGCTTTATCAACCATAAAATCGCAGTCCATCGAACCTGCAGCGTCTAAATATTTATTAACGACCTGTGCGATGTTATAGTATGGATTGGACGGCGGATCAACGGACACTGGCTGGCAAATACAAGAAACTGGACGATATTCCCGAAAAGGAACGTAAATACAAGTGCCACACCTGCCACCTTATCGTTGACCAGAACCCCTGCCCTAACTGCGGCGAGACGCACCTTGAAGTGATGTGCCCGCTCGATCACTGCCACTGCACCCATGAGATCATCTCCGGCATCGAGTACTGCCCGCTCTGCGGACAGGCGGTCTGCCCCGAATGCGGTTCGCATGACGTTGTGCAGGTCAGCCGGGTCACCGGGTACCTGCAGGACGTTTCCGGCTGGAACGCCGGCAAACAGCAGGAACTCAAGGACCGGATGCGCTACTCGGTTGCATGAGATATCATACCAGTACCAATACTCTTTTCATCCGCGGGTCGTTCCGCGCTGCAAGCACCGGTGTCTGCGGGGGTATCCGCTCGATCCCGACCCTGCTCCACCACACAACTTCGCCCGGAGCAGAGCCGGAAGATCCGGATAAAGTACTTGCGAGAGTGGCAGCCGGTGCCGGCCTGGATATGGAGTACACCGGGTTCCTCTCCGCGATTCCTCCCTGCCAGTTCTGTATACTCCAGTACGATTTCATCACCGTCTTCATTGCGGCCGGGATCTGGCGCGAACCTCCGGCTGGAACGGGCGGGATCACGATCATCATCACGAGTTCTGAAGGTTTCGATGATGCAGCCCTCATAGAAGCGGTCATGGTGGCAACTGAAGCAAAAGCCGAGGCACTCCAGTCACTGGATCTCCCGGCCTCCGGGACACCGGGTGACGGGATAATCGTTGCCTGCGAGGGGGATACCTGCCACCGGACCGCCGGCCGCCTTACCGAAGCGGGGGCAAGAATTCGCGAGGCGGTTACCCACGGGCTGCCGGAAGCTCTCAAACGGCACGAGACCGGTGTGGTATCGGATAGGCCGGGATTTTTGATCTTCAGCCGGTTCAGGGGCGAACACTGGATCGAATGGATACCGGAAACCTGCCCGTACTATCCCTGCCATTTTCAGGGCCAGTCCTGCGATTTCTGCTACTGCCCGTTTTACCCTTGTAAAAATGAGCGGTTCGGCCAGTGGGTGGAGAGTGCGAAAGGGGGGCGGATCTGGAACTGTGCCACATGCACGCTCCTGCATGATCCAGAAACCGCCGGCTACATAAAAAAGTTCCCGGGCGTAGCGCTCGATGAGCTGATCCTTTTTTCAGATGCCAAAAAGAGATAGGATAGTATTGCTGGTTTTTACTCGTTGATGTTGAGCGCCTTGAGGAGCTCGGGCAGCGGGATGCCATGAGCTTCGGCTGCCTGGCGGATGGTCTCACCGCGGGCGATTGCACAGCCGACACAGCCCATTCCGAACTTGAAGAGGGCTTCGGTTGCTTCGGGTTTGGCCTTGAGGAGATCGTAAATCGTGCTGTCAGCGGTTATTTCAGACATAGTATCACTAAGTCACCTTTTGGGTACATAAACCTCACCATAGCGGCGGTGCCGGATCCAATCCGACACTTTCACTATGCATGCTCACACTATATAGTCAGGACAAAACCGGATTTAAACTGGAGATGTACGATATGGATTTTTCCGAAGCAGCAGACAGAATCTCCCGAAAGTTTTCCAAGAGCGGACAGACACCCGATCCCCAGAAGATCGAGAGTAAGCTCCGGCGGCTCGTGCAGGAATTCGGCGTCCAGCCCTCAGAAGCTGAACGCAGCGTGACCAATGAACTTGCAAAGGAGTTCAACATTCCCCTGCCGGGATCCGGCGGTGCCGCAAAGAGCGGCGGCGGGACTGAAGAGAAGAAGATCGCCGAGGCCGTTTCCGGCGAATGGGTGACGATCGTTGGCAAGATTGTTTCGCTCTCGCCGCCGGCTTCCCCGGCAATTGCCCAGAGCGGGATCATTGCCGATGAATCCGGGGCCATCCGGTTCGTTGCCTGGGCCAAGGCGAATGCTCCCGCTATGACCGAGGGGACCTGGTACCGCATCGAGTCGGCAGTCGTGGATGAGTACAAAGATGTTCCAAACCTGAAGATCCACTCCGGTACCACGATCAAGGAGCTCGGGGAGGACCGGGCCCTGATCCCGAACCCGGACCCCATAAAAGGGCTCCACCCCGGGATCGGAAGCGTCCGGGCAAAGGTGGTCCAGGAATGGGATGCATCGCATGAACGGATGCTCCAGTCCGGCCTTCTCGGTGACGAGACCGGGACGGTCAAGTTCGTTATCTGGAAAGAGCAAGGCAAGGAGAAACTTGCCGTCGGCGCAGTGTACAATATCTTCTATGCCCAGGTGGATGAGTTCAACGGCAGGCTCTCGCTGAACCTGAACCCGGCAACCATTCTCCAGGAAGAGGGGGATATTCCGGTGAGCGGGGGTGAGACCATGTTCCGGGGTGCGCTTGTGCATATCGCCCCGGGTTCTGGGATCATCAAGCGCTGCCCTGTCGAAGGGTGCAACCGCGCCCTTTCGCGCCAGAACTATTGCCCGGTGCATGAGATCCAGCCGAAGTTCATCTACGATCTCCGGATCAAGGGCTGGCTTGATGACGGCGAAAAGACCCACAGCATCCTTCTCCAGCGGGATGCCGTGGAAGTGCTTACCGGGATCAATCTCGATGCAGCAAAGGAGATTGCCGAGAACAACCCGCTGGGGATGGACGAGGTCTTCCTCCAGATGCGCGATAAGGTGCTTGGCCGGTACATCACCTGTCACGGCCGCGAGATCGATAACCGGCTCCTCGTGAATAAATGTGAACGTTCCTCGTTTGAGAGCGGGGAACATGCCCGGCTGCTGAACCGGGCCGGGGGGGCATCATGAGTACCAACAGCGGGGAGACCGGGCGCAGGGAAGGCTCGTTCGAACGGGAGCCGGCACGACGGGTGTTTGCAGGGGAGCTGCGCGAATGCCGGTACCAGTTCAAGGATGGAGAGGATGAAAAGAGCCCCACGTTTGCACTTCTCCCCACCGGTGAGCGCTGCAACCGGATCTTCCTTGTGGGCACCCTGACCGAGAAGCAGCGGCAGGGAGACCAGAACGTCTTCTACCGGGGCCGGGTTGTGGACCCGAGCGGTACGTTCTTTGTGATGGCCGGGAGTTACCAGCCGGAGGCTATGCAGCAGCTGGCCAAGATCGAGACTCCCGCGTTTGTTGCCGTGATCGGCAAACCCAACCTGTACCAGAAACCTGATGGATCGTTCCTGGTCTCGGTCCGGGTAGAATCGATAACGATTGTTGACAAGGACACCCGGGATCTCTGGGTGCTGGACGCTGCAGAACGGACCCTTGACCGGATCGAAGCCTGTGCCGCAGGAACGGCACCGGACGTCATCAAGGCAAAAGAGCAGTATCCCACAATCGATCCGGCAGTTTTCCGGAAGATGGCGTACGATGCACTTGCGCAGATCACGATGTAATACCCCCCTTTTTTTAGAGGTTCCAGTCCACGTACGGTGATAATATCGCAGACGGGACCCGAGTGTTCATCCGCCACAGGAACCCTGCATATCTTATCCCGGATTGGACGATACAAAGGGATAGCCAAATCTTTTTTCACGTGGTGATCGGTTTTCATTTGGATAATTTTTCTCCAGAAAAAATTTTAAAATATTTAAAAATTAGTTTTATTAATAATACATAAAGAATACTAAAACAAGTAAATAGTTGAATTGTGACGATTTCCCCTGAAAGGGAACCAGTGCGACATACTGTTTTGAGAGCGGGAAGTTCGCAGTATCAGATCCTGAACCGGATAAAAAGCAGCCAGAATGCCCTGAATGGAATCTGGATTCAGACAATTCCGATACTTATACGGATCAAGAAGAGCCTCCATTATACTCTCTCGAGTCTCGAACAATTATTCCTCATTTTCGACCATGCCCTCCACCCCCGTTGGACATTTCTGATAAATATGTATAACCCATAAAAGTAGGATTTTAATACTAATACACACAACATGGTTGAAGCACATTGAAAATGCGTGAACCATCATGAGCACCTTGAAAAATATGTCGTTCGCCAGCGAACGATTCACCCAAAAACCAATGCACTCTCCATCTGGCCGGCTTCTCTGTTTTTTGATCATGACCGGTATTGCCCTTGGTTTTTTCATCACGAATCCGGTAAGTGCCGGAGATCAGTACCTGGCAGGAAGTCCTGTACTGTCTGCATCGCTCACCGGAACCAATGAATTTACCCCGGGACAGGAAATCAGGATTCCGGTCACAATAAAAAATACCGGTCTCAACGAGTTCAAGTTCCAAAAAACCAGTATTGTGAACCGTGATGATCTCCCCAATACCGCAAAATTCCTCACGGTCGGCCTGGGGGCGGGCACGAGCCCGATCATCATCAAGTCTGATCCCCAGACGCTCGGCGATCTGAAAGCAAGCAGCACGGCAACCGGTACATTTACCGCACGCGTCCCTGCAGATACTCCAGCCGGAATATATTACCTGCCGGTTGTGCTCAATTATACCTACCTCTATAACGCTTACCAGTACGGTGTTGACACCATAGAATATTCCTACAAGGAGAAGACGGATAAATTAACCATCCCGGTTACGATCAAGCCGGTCTTCAGGACCGGGATTGTATCCCAGGATATCCAGCACCTCAATGCGGGCACTGAAGGTTACATCAGACTGGTAGTAAAAAACACCGGGAATGAAAATGCAAAAAGGGCAATCGTGATGATTGCCAAAAATCCCGGAAGCCCGGTAACTCCCACAGAGAGCAGCGTGTATGTCGGAGATTTCCCCGCAAACGGGACCGCATCCTGTACCTTCAAAGCATCAGTTGCAACAGATGCAGAAGCCCAGACCTATCCGCTTGATGTCTATGTAAAATATGAAGACCATACCGGGGATACGGTCGTATCGGATATTTCGACGATAGGGATACCGGTTGGCAACAAGATCGAGTTTGAAACACTCCAGGACAAACGGTACATCAAACCCGGTGAGAAAAAGATGATCACCGTCCAGTACAGGAATACTGGTGGCGCAACTGCATACGAAGCTTCCGCCCGTATCAGCATGGTGGATCCGTTCACCAGCAACGATGATTCCGCATTTCTCGGTGATATCGCACCTGGGGAAACAAAAACCGCATCATTCCTCGTGACTGCGGCTGGTTCCGCGAGCATGAAAGAGTATGGTATCGATTCCGAAGTGCGGTTCCGCGATGCCCTTGACAACCCGGTAATATCCGACCCGATAAAATTTACCCTGAATGTGGGTACCGGCAAGGATGCGGGAGACGGACTTCCCGCGAGCGTGGCGATTCCTGGTATCATTGCAGTTATTCTCCTCGCTGCCGGCTATGTCATCTACCGTAAGAAGAGACTCCAGTGAGCGGATCCGATGACATCCTCCAGTTTATTATTTCACCGTATCTCCTTGGCCCTGATCGCCATGGTGCTCTGCACGGTTGCTGTGGTTCCCGTATCTGCGGCAACGAAATACCTGGGTGGCAGCCCGGAGTTCTCAGCAACGGTGAGCGGGATCAATGATTTTTCCCCGGGACAGGAAGCAACCATTCAGGTTCTGATAACAAACTCCGGCCTCAACAGTCTCAAGCAGCTGAATCACGGCACGATCGATCCTGAGGACCTGCCAAATACCGCAAAACAGGTTACTGTCGGGCTTGCTTCGGACAGCAGTGATATTATAATCAAAACCGATCCGCAGATGATCGGTGACATTCCCGCGAGCGGCAACCCGGTTACCGTGAAATTTACCGCAAAGATAACGGAGAATGCAGCCACGGGAGAGTACCAGTTGCCGCTCACGATCCGGTATATCTATCTCAGGCCCATCGAACAGGAGACGGGAGATACGTTCCAGTTCACGTATGATAAAGCAACAGACACACTCCCCCTTGCGATACGGATCCATCCCAAGTTCAAAGTGGAAATCCTTGAAAAAACCTCTGATTCCCTGACCGCAGGTTCAGAGGGATACCTGAACCTGAAAATAAAAAACAATGGCCTTGAAAATGGCAGAATGGCTTCAGCGAGAATTATCAGGAGCGGGACAAGTCCGGTAATACCAACAGACGGATCCGTCTTCATCGGGGATTTCAGGAGCGGGAGCGTGACCGGATGCCGGTACAAGGTATCCATTGCCAGGGACGCACTGAACAAGACCTACCCCCTGGATGTTGTAGTCACCTACACTGACCACGAAGGTGCGATTGTCACATCGCAGCCGGTTACCATAGGGATACCGGTTTACGCAAACACCCCATTCACGGTACTCTCTTCCGCACCGGCACTCGTACCCGGCTCCAAAACCATGCTTGAAGTCCAGTACCGGAATGAGGGTGTTGCAACCGCATACAATGCGCAGGTAAGGCTGAATGGACACGATCCGGTCGATATTTCCGAAAACACAGTATTCCTCGGGAATATCAAACCCGGCGAATCAGCTATTGCACGGTATGAGCTGACAACTGACACAGCAGCTGAAACAAAAGAGTACACATTCGACAGTAAGATCCGGTACCGCGATGCCCTTGGCAACAGTATTGAATCGGATACCATTCCGGTACGTGTACAGGTAAACCCGGTACCACAGGGTACATTTGGTGGCCTGCCGGTAACCCTGCTCTTTTTTATCAGCATCATTGCAATAATTGGGGCAGGAGTTGTGCTGTGGTACTATCACCATGCAAAGAAGATGAGGTGAATTCCTTTTGGATAACGTCTACACTCTGGTGAAAAAGGCCCCCCTGACGGGCAGGTTTTTTGGGGCTGATCGAAAGAGTATCATGCATACGATACAGAAAAAGAGGGAAGGAACGAAATGATCAGCAGGATCTTCGAGGGGATTGCACATACCATTATCAAGCGGCCGAAACTGGTTGCCGCCCTTGTTATTGCCCTGTTCTGTATCGGCCTCTACGGCACGACCATGCTCAGCATGGAGACCGGGTGGCAAACCTATGTTGACAAGGACTCGCCCGCCGGTGCTATCGAGCAAAAATATAACGAAGACTACAAGTCTGACACAATCATCTTCATTGTCGAGGCCGGTGATCCGCTCAGTCCGGAAGTACTTTCATATATTGATAACCTTGAGAAAAACCTGCAGCAGCAGCAGAATGTCAAGAGCGTCCAGAGTATCACCGATGTCTTAAAAGCGTACAACGGGGGAACCCTTCCCACATCACGGGCTGAAACAGAGCGCATCGTCAATTCACTGCCCGAGAGTACCCGCGCCCTGCTCTATCCTTCCAATGTGCTGACCCTCGTCCAGATGAAGCTCACGCCGGGATTGTCCGAGAAGGTCCAGAAATCCGTGCTCGACAATGTGGGATCGGTTGTGGACGCATCAACTCCCCCGCCGGGAGTGAAAGTTGAAATTTCCGGGTCCCCTGCTTTTTCCCAGCAGATGAGCGAAGGGCTCACGAGCAACATGGGGATCCTCATCGGGGGTGCGATGGTCCTGATGATCATCACGATGGGCATCCTCTTCTCGTATGTCCGCCACCGGTTCATGCCCGTCCTGCTTGTTGCAATCGGTCTGGTGACATCGCTTGGCCTGATGGGAGTTGCCGGTATCAAACTGAACATGGCGGTGATCGGGGCCTTCCCGGTCCTTATCGGCCTTGGGATCGACTATGCGATCCAGTTCCATGCCCGGTTCGATGAGGAGGCCCGGAAGGGATCGCTCGAAGATGCGGTCTTCATGACCGTGACCCGAACCGGCCCCGCAGTGTTGTATGCAATGCTTGCCACCTCCATGGGTTTCTTGGCAATGTACGTGTCAACGGTCCCGATGATCCGCTCGTTCGGGGTTGTGTCCATCATCGGTATCAACACCTGCTTCTGGGTGTCCTGCATCGGTATGCCCACGCTCGCCCTGCTGGTGAACTACAAGCCCAAACAGCAACAGACCGGACAGTGTTATGCCGTGGGAACGGACGCGTGCGATACCATCATCGAAAGCCCGGAAAAAAGCAGGAACAGCAAAGGAAAAAAGAAGAGTACCTTCTCCTATAGTCAGTTCCTCACCAACACCTCCGTCATTATCGCGAAGAACCCGATACCGGTACTCCTTATTGCCGCCCTTATCGCCATGATCGGGTTCCAGATCGATCCGACCATTCCGGTTGACTCGAACGAGAACGCATTTGTCCCATCGGATATGCCGGCCAAGATCAACATGGAAAAAGTCACCCGCATCATCGGAGCTACCAGTACCGCCGACCTGCTGGTCCGGGGCTCGCGCGTAACAGACCTCGACACCGTGATCTGGATGAAAGAGTTCCAGGATTATGAGCTCGCGCACCATACGGAAATAACCGGATCCGCGAGTATCGTCACGTATATCCTCCAGTATAACGATGGCAGGATGCCGGAGACCCAGGCAGAGCTCGATGCAGTACTGGTGAAGATCCCCGAAGATACACGGAAATCTGTCCTGAGTGACCCGATGTGCGGGATTGTACGGTTTAGTACCATTAAGCTCTCGATAAACCAGCAGAACAGCCTCAAAGAGCTGATGAAAAGTGATATTGCGTTCCTCGAACCCCCGATTGGAATCTCATTGGAACCGGCCGGGAACTTTGAGGTGACAACCACGCTCATCGGGGCAATGACAGAATCGAAGGATGCGATGACCATTCTCGGGTTTATCTTCGTCTTTGCCTTCCTGATCCTTGTGTACCGGCACCTTCACGCAGTTTCGCCGATCATACCGATCATATTCGTGGTCGGCTGGAATGCAGTCATGATGTCGATTATTGGTCTCACGTACAACCCGCTCACGGCAACGCTGGGATCGATGACGATCGGTGTTGCTGCAGAATATACTATTCTCGTCATGGAACGCTATGCCGAAGAAGAGGAGCGGCTGCATGACCCGATTGCGGCAATCCAGGAGAGCGTCCAGAAGATAGGCACTGCTATCACGGTATCGGGCCTTGCAACATTCTTCGGTTTCTCGGCACTCTGTCTTGCCACATTCCCCATCATCAGTAACTTTGGTATCTCAACCCTGATTGCCGTCGGGTTCTCCCTGATAGGTGCAATCTTCATCATGCCGGCAGTGCTCGCCCTTGTCGGCCAGCTGGGCGAATGGCTCGATAAGAGAAAAGCAGCAAAAACTGTCGGGTGAACATCCCCGGCCGGGTAAGAACCTGATCCCGGGATCCCCGATCAATATCCTTTTTTAAAATCTTCCAGTAACGCAAAGAAACGGATGGAACGCACAACACTTACTGCCGCTTGGGCATCTGCCTGAATAGGATTCCCTTCCCTATACTACACACAATCCAGAGACCAATAACACAATACCCGCAATTCCATCCAGCATGGTGAAAAGAGAGAAACTGACGATCCCAATCCCCGGACTCAGCGGGGGGAATGTTTATCCGCTTCCCACCGCTCCAGCACTTCGGGCCCCTCGACAAAGACAAGTTTATGCTTTCTTGCATAGAGTTTCGCATCCGCCTTTGAGAGGGCGTAACCGGACTCATCGTCGAGCATCTCACAGATCGTGATAGCAGGAGTGACCCCCGCCATCTCAGCCATTGCTACAGAAAGTTCGGTCTGTCCCCGCCTCTGGTCGAGAAGACCATCGGCCGCCCGCAGCAGCGCCATATGACCCGGGGTGCGGAATGTTTCATGGAAACTCACATCTCCGCCATTGAGTGCCCGCTTCACCTGCTCGGCAATCGCGTTGACTGTCAGGGTCCGGTCCCGGTCGGTGATACCGGTGAAGGTGTTCCGGTGGTTTACCCAGAGCGAGAACGATGAATGGTTTTTCCGGTCGTACGGGATATCCCCCTCCCGCTCGGCAACCGCGATGGCCCGGAGGGCATCGCTCGCAAACGGCAGGCCAAGGCGCCGGGCAGCAACCGGGTGAACAGCCGTGCAGATAAGCCCGCCGCCGTCTTTTCGCATCTGGACGATGTGGCGGGGAGTTACCGCATCGGACCTTATCGCAAAATCCGTCTCTCCTTCACGGTCGTCAAAGTCATAGAGCAGGATGAATTTTCCCTCGCGAAGAGCCTGCAGGGCATCATCTATCACTGCCCCACCTCAACAGTCACGCTGTCGGAATCCTCGACCCCGAGTTTCCTGCGCAGCGCGATCGGTGCAATGACCTCAATAATATCCTCCGGGTAATGGGTTCTTCCGGGTACAACGATCCCACAGGATATCGTGCCAATCCGACAGGGTATGCATTTTGCATCGCCGAATGTCCGCCCGTCGGTAGAGAAACCCTTGATCCGTATCCAGCCGAGTGCATCGATCTTTTTGCGCACCGGTATGCTCGAGGGAGACAACCGGATATTCAGGGTGCCCGGGTACGGCTCAAACCCGAGATGGGTTTTAAACTGCTCCTTGTACGGGTCGCGGCTCATGTAATACTTGCCTTCGCCGATTCCCGATACTACCGCACCGCTCAGGATATAGGACTTTCCCCCTTCGGAAAAAATCCGGCAGTATTCCTGGTACTCCCTGCGGAGCTCCTCCTCGCCATGTTTTGTCAGCGTTACATGCTGCCCATCCGCAGCCATTGTCCGGGTGATCAGCCCTGCCGATTCGAGCCCTTTGAGCCGGCGCGATGCCGTCTGCTGGCTGATCGCAAGCATTGTTCCGATGCTCTGGGTAGAGACAAAAACCGGGCCGCTGCACCCTCCCCGCAGTGCGATCGCCTTGAGACACTGGAGATCTTCAGCTGGTATCATGCTTATCAAAATTGAGATGCTTATTATTTATGGGTTGCCTTTCGACAAGATCTCCGTCGGGTTTCGTTCACTGTCGAACGAGTATTCGTTAGTTATTTAATGATCAGCAGCATTGGTATTGAGCATGAAAACCGGATTGCGGAGCCAGCTTGCCGAGAAGATGGCAGGCGAGATCACGCTGTCGGATTCACCGGGACATGCGCTGAAGAAATGGCGTATGAACTTTGAGATCCCGCCGGGCGTCCTGTCGGATCGCCTCGGTGTCTCACCTTCGGTCATCAGCGATTACGAGAGTGGCAGAAGGAAAAGTCCCGGAACCGCCGTTGTCGGCAAGATTGTCGACACACTCCTTGCAATGGACGAGGAGAACGGCGCAAAACACATCCAGAAATTCTCAACCATGCTCTTTTCAAACGTCGATGATGACGTCATCTACGACCTCCATGAGTACGAAACCGCCATCCCGCTTCAGGATTTCGCTGATACGATTGGCTGCACTCTTCTCTGCGGGTCGATGGATAAGGTCATCTTCGGCTATACGGTGGTCAACAGCCTCAACGCGATCATGCAGCTCTCCAGTGAAGAGTTCAACCGCATTTACGGCTGGAGTACCGAGAGAGCACTGGTCTTCACCAATGTTTCAACCGGTAAATCACCGATGGTTGCGATCCGCGTAACCCCGTTCAAGCCGCGTTGCGTGATCCTTCAGGGCATCGATGTCTCTGAGGTTCACCCAATCGTGGAGAAGATGGCGGAAAAAGATCGCATCACCGTCCTGTGCACAGGCATGGAAATTGATAAAATTGTAAGTACCCTGAGGGAGAAAGAATGGTAGGCATCATATCCTACGGTGTATATATACCGAGATACCGCATCAAGGTCGAGGAGATCGCCCGGGTCTGGGGCGCCAATGCATCAGACATTACCGGCGGGCTGGGCGTTTTTGAAAAATCCGTCCCTGACCTCGATGAAGACGCTGCAACGATCGCTGTCGAAGCCGCACGCAATGCGCTGCTTCGAAGACAGATTGACCCCGCCGAGATCGGGGCCGTCTATGTTGGCAGCGAGTCACACCCCTATGCTGTGAAGCCGACCGCCTGTACTGTTGGCGAGGCTGTGGGAGCAACCCCGAACATGACCGCAGCCGACTACGAGTTTGCCTGCAAGGCAGGCACGGCCGCGATCCAGACCTGTATGGGCCTGGTGAAGAGCGGGATGATTAAATACGGGCTTGCCATCGGGTCCGATGTCTCGCAGGGTGCACCGGGCGATGCGCTCGAGTACACTGCAGCGGCGGGCGGGGCAGCATACTTGATCGGGAACGATGACCCGATCGCTACTATCCGCCATACCTGCTCGTTTACCACGGACACGCCGGACTTCTGGCGCCGGGAAGGACAGGACTATCCCCGCCACGGCGGCAGGTTCACCGGCGATCCCGGGTATTTCAAGCATGTCAAGGGAGCCAGCACCCTTCTCCTGAAAGAGACCGGCAAGAGCCCCAAAGACTTTACCTACGCGGTCTTCCACCAGCCCAATGCGAAGTTCCCCCAGAAAGTGGCAAAAGATCTCGGCTTTAAGCCGGAACAGATCAAACCCGGTCTCATGGTCCCGTACCTCGGGAACACCTATTCAGGGGCATCCCCCATTGGTCTTGCCGCTACCCTGGACATTGCAAAGCCGGGCGATACCATCTTTGTCTGTTCCTTTGGCTCCGGTGCGGGCAGCGATGCTTTCGACATTGAAGTGACCGATACAATCACATCTGACCGGTTCCACCGCGGTGCGGCACCGGGTGTTGAGAAACTCCTTAAAAAACCCATCTACCTGGATTATGCGCTCTATGCAAAACACAAGGGAAAACTGGTGATGCAGGCATGAGAGACGTAGCAATTATCGGGGTCGGCTGTACGAAATTCGGCGAGAAATGGGAGAGCTCATTCCGCGATCTCTTCGTGGAAGCCGGGGCTCTTGCCCTTGAGGATGCAAAGCTCTCGGGCGAGAAGATCGATGCAATGTACGTCGGGAACATGAGCGCCGGCCGTTTCATCGAGCAGGAACATATCGGGGCCCTGATCGCGGACTACGCCGGTATGGCCACCCGCCATATCCCGTCAACCCGTGTCGAAGCTGCCTGTGCCTCAGGGGGTCTTGCCTTCCGGCAGGCAGTGATCGCGGTTGCAAGCGGAATGGAAGATATCGTGGTAGCTGCAGGGGTTGAAAAGATGACCGATGTCGAACCCGGTGAAAGTACCGAGGCCCTGACCGGTGCAGCTGACCGTGAGTGGGAAGGATTTGTTGGTGCAACATTCCCCGGGCTTTATGCAATGATCGCAAAGGATTACATGCATAAGTATTCCATGACCCGTGAACAGCTGGCTCAGGTTGCCGTCAAGAACCACTATAACGGGGCACGCAACCCTATTGCCCAGTTCCCGCAGGAGATCACGCTGGATACGGTCCTGAAATCAACGATGGTTGCCGAGCCCCTCCGTCTCTTTGACTGCTCACCCATTACTGACGGGGCGGCAGCGGTCATCGTGGCACCTCTTGAAAGAGCAAGAGAGTTCACAGACACCCCCATCCGGGTCCTTGCAACCGCACAGGCAAGCGACTCGATCGCCCTCCATGACCGCAGGGACATCTCGACCCTGGATGCAACCGTGGCAGCGGGCCAGCGGGCATTCAAGATGGCCGGGCTGACGCACAAGGACATTGACATGGTGGAAGTGCACGACTGCTTCTCGATAGCTGAAATCTGTGCAATCGAAGACCTCGGTTTCTGCAGGAAGGGCACGGCCGGGAAGTTTACCGCTGATGGCGAGACTGCCCTTGGCGGGAAGATCCCGGTCAACACAAGCGGCGGCCTCAAAGCCTGCGGTCACCCGGTCGGGGCTACCGGGATCAAGCAGGTGTACGAGATTGTCCAGCAGCTCCGCGGTGAAGCGGGTAAGCGCCAGGTCGATGGTGCAAAGATCGGTATGACCCATAATGTGGGCGGTACCGGTGCAACGGTTGCAGTCCATATCCTCGGGAGGGTATAACATGACCGTAGCACGATTCTGGAGAAAGATCCCCCAGCGTTACAACCTGATCGGCACCAGGTGCGAGACCTGCGGCCGGCATTTCTTCCCCCCCAGGACATTCTGCCCGGACTGCCGCAGGGAGGGAAAGATCGTTGACCATAAATTCTGCGGCAAAGGAACGGTAGTCACCTACACGGTTATCCAGACGGCACCGGACCAGTTCACCTCCCAGGGACCTTATGTCCTTGCCATCATCAAGCTCGATGAAGGCCCCCAGATGACATCCCAGATCGTCTGCGATCCCTGCGAAGTGAAGATAGGAATGCGGGTGAAGAGCATCTTCCGCAGGATTGCCACCGATGGCGAGAGCGGCATCATCCACTACGGCACGAAGTTCGTGCCTGAAGAATAATTTTTTATTTTTTTCACAACAGGCTGGTGGATCCGCTGCCAGTTTCAGACCGTCCGTCCTGTGGCAAACCGGAAGCGGGATTTCCGGCAATCAGGTGACTTTTATCACCATCAGAGTAATATCGTCAAACTGGGGCTGGTTTTCACTGAACGAGGTGACGGCACCGATGATCTCGTTCACGATCTCCTGGGACGTGAGGTGCCCGTTCTTCCGGATAATCTCCATGAGGCGGGGAACATCAAACATCTCTTCCTTGTCATTGACGGCTTCCGTTATTCCATCGGTGTACAGGACAATAACATCCCCCACAGAGAGCAGTATATCCTGTTGCTCATAGACAGCATCCTCAAGAGCTCCGACCGCAATACCCGTAAGCTCCAGTTCTTCGATATCCCCGCTCTTCTGCCGCAATACTATCGGAGGATTGTGCCCGGCATTCACATACGTCAGAGTCTTTTTATTTTTATCAATAATCCCATAGAACAGAGTAACGAACATGCCGGTTTTAGAGTTTTCGGCAATAATCGGATTTGCAAAGGAGATCACTTCTGAGGGCTTTTTAAACCACATGGCCGTTACCCTTACAACGATCCGTGACAGGGCCATAAAAAGCGCAGCCGGAACCCCTTTGCCGGACACATCGGCTATCATGATGCCGGTCCGGGTCTTATCCATGGGAATTACCTCAAGCGGCAGGATATCAAAAAAGTCCCCGCCTACTTCTTTTGCCATGATACTTTTTGCGGCGATATCAAACCCGGTAGTTACGGGTATCGACTCAGGAAGGAAATTTCGCTGAATCTCTGCAGCAATCTGGAGCTCCGCATTCTTTCGTGCCATCTCGGATTCCAGTTTCTCCTTTTCAGCCTTGACCCTGCGCTCATCGAGGAGGTTGTGGATAATCTTTGAGAAGATAAAAACGGCCACGGACACGATGATGATCATCGGAAGGGCAACAAAGAGGGCAACATTCCCTACCTGTGCAGCAGGTGTTGCCATGGCGATCTGCATGATGGAGAGGAGGATCTCAATGAGGAGTGTATAGAGAACCGCGTGGGTTGTGGTGATGAACTCTTTTTTATTGGCAAGGTAGATTACGCCACCCAGCACACCGGCAAGGATGGTTGCAAGGGAGGCTGCATACATGTACGGCCCACCCTGGGTAAAACGGAAAGCTCCGCCGATAAGGCCGGCCCCGATGCCGACATATGGCCCGCAGACCATGCCTGCAATGATCGGCCCGAGGTCGTGGACATTCAGGACTGCCCCGTACAGGCTGATCTTGCTGATGGAACCATAAACGGAGATCAGGCCGAAAAAAATGACCAGGATGATCTTCGTACTGAATGTGGCCCGGTGCTCGAACACTTCGGTGAAATAACGGCTCCGGGTGAACAGGTAGGCAAAGACCATTATGACACATATCATCTGAAAGAGGGTGATGAGACTCTCAAAAATACCCGTATCCATACTCATCCTGTTTGGAGTCTCAGGAAAAAAAGTGCCCGATCCCAACACAGGGCTCCGGGGCATGCTTCAGGAATGATGGGGAATCGGGATCCATCCCCCTATGGGTTTTGCCGGTTCAGAACGGACGGGCAGTAACTGATTCCCCGAACCGGATTATTTCAGAGATGCAGGTATTGTAGGGGGTTGGAATACCCTGCCGCCTGCCTGCAGCAACAACCGAGCCGTTCAAAAAATCGATCTCGGTCTTACGCCCATGCAGGATATCCTGCAGCATGGACGACCGGTGCCCGGCCATAACCGGGATAAGGGCACCGTTCAGGTACCCGAGATATGCATCCGCATCCCCCCAGGGGAGAGAGATCCCCTCGGATCGGACAACTGCATAAATCTCCCGGACCATCTGATCGATAATGAACCAGCCTGCAGGGTTACGGAGTTCCCCGTACGTGACACCCGTGATGGCACTGAGCGGGTTCAGAGAACAGTTAATCAGGTTCTTCGCCCAGAGTTTTCCCCGTATATTTTCCGTAGTTTCAACAGGGATCCCAGCCCGGCTCATGATACCGGCAAGATGCAGAACATTCTCATCACATCCTTTTGGAAACCTGCCAATCTGCATCGGGCCTGCATTAGCGGTAACAAGAACTTCGCGGTTCCCGGCCCGGACAAAACCGGTCATAACAACTCCACCGATAACCCGATCCGTAAATTCTGAGATCGTTTCCTCGTTGCCTATTCCATTCTGGAAACTGACCGTTTCATGGTCCCGGATCAATTCTTTGTGCTGACGGCAGATTTCCAGGGTGTCCTGCGATTTGGACGTGATCAGGATATAATCAAAATCAGACCCTTCCTTCAATTCGCTGACACACCGGAACCTTACCGTCTCCTCTCCCCATGCACCTCTGATGAAAAGCCCTTCATGGGAGATGAAACTGGCAGATGGCTCCCTTGTTACTGCAGTAACATCCGCTACCCGGGACAGTTTGGCAGCCAGCGGAAGACCAACGGCTCCGGCGCCAAGAACCAGTATACTTGCCGGGCACTCCATACGGGGAAATATCGTACTTTATAGGTTATCAACCTTCACGGGAGGATGAGGATTCCCCCGCAGGATGGCGCAATGCCGGATTGGGGCGGGGAGCGGCGCTGTATATACAGGCAGATCAGTCTGCAGCAATATCGTACACCGCATGCCACTGGCCCGGGGAATAGGACCGTACTTCCCGCTCAGAGAGAACGGTCCCCCCCAGTTCCCGTATCCTTGCGGTGTGCTCACCCGGGGCAGATACCAGGGAGTAGAAATGGATCTTCCCCCCGGGCTTGGAGAGCCGGAACGCGTCTTGTAAAAATTCCGTTCCGGCCAGAGGGAGGTTCATCACGATCCGGTCAAATTTCCACGGTATGATATCCCCAAGCCGCCGGGCGTCCGCAAGCATGGGGAGAACGTTCCGGATACGGTTCAGTTCGATATTCTCAAGCATCAGCCCGATGGCTTTCGGGTTCAGATCAGAAGCAACTACAAGGGACGCCTTTGCTGCAAGCGTTATCGCAAAAGGTCCGACCCCGGCAAACATGTCAAGCACATGCTCTCCTTTTCGAACCTGCGCGATAATACGCTGCCTTTCAGTTGACAGACGGGCAGAGAAGTAAGCGCCGGCCAGATCCACGACAAATTTATGGCCGTGCTCCGTCACGACCGTTCGCGTGGTGGGATCACCGGCAAGCACCCGGAACTCCCGGGTCCGGTACTCCCCGCTCACCTCGCCTTCTGCGAATACAATGGTATGGAGCGACGGACGGGACTGTAGGAGCTTCTGAGCTCCGGCCGGGTCATCATCCTGCATGATCGCGATCCCTCCGACGAGTTCATGCCGGGGAAGCGGGTCCCGGCCCGGGTGTGATTCGAACTCATACTGAAGAGACCCCTCCCGCGGACCGTTGAGGGGCAGGATGAGAGAATCCCCATCCCGCAGGACCCGCAGCGAGGCATCGAGCGCGCCCTCGCGGATCAGCTCCTGCCGCATCTCCTCCCCCTGCCGTGCCGGCACCCGCATTCCCCATTGCCAGACTGTCATCCTGACCACGTATATCATAACAGTATACGTCCTAACAGTTATTCATGGCTGATGATGCTGGGCACCACGATAATTCAGGTAACGGTGCAAAGTCAGGTCACGATAACGAGAGGGAGACTATCATACGCTCACGGCTCAGGGACGGATCGCTCAAGCTCTATGAACTGGAGAAAGAGGTCTCACCGCTGGATGCAATACGGATCCGGCGCGAGTTTATCCAGGAGGAGACCGGGGCCGGGTTGGAGAATATCGGGATCTTCTCGATCGACATTGAACGCGTAGTGAAGCGCAACTGCGAGAACATGATAGGTACCGTGCAGGTGCCGGTCGGGGTAGCCGGGCCGGTTCTTGTGAATGGTGGACACGCGACGGGGAGTTACTGGCTCCCGCTTGCAACCACGGAAGGCGCGCTGGTAGCCTCGGTCAACCGGGGATGCAGCGCGATCACAAAAGCCGGCGGGGCGGAGGTCCGTATCCTTCACGATGGCATGACCCGGGCACCAGTCTTTGCCACGGACAGCATCATCCATGCAGTGCAGGTCTGTGACTGGGTGAAGGCCCACCGCGATGAGCTGGTTGCGGCGGCAGAGAGCACCACCTCCCACGGGAAAGTGAATGACATCGTCACGTTTGTTGCCGGTACAAGCGTCTATGTCAGGCTCGAATTCAATACAAAAGACGCAATGGGCATGAACATGGTGACGATCGCAAGTGCGAAAGTCGCCGACCTTATCGCACAGGGAACCGGGGCACGGCTCATTGCTCTCTCAGGTAATATGTGTACCGATAAGAAACCCGCCGCGATCAACAGTATCATGGGACGGGGACGAAGTGTTGTTGCCGGTATCGCACTCACCCACGAACAGATCAGCACGATCTTCAAGACTGATGCAAAGACCCTCTTTGAGGTGAACTACCGCAAAATCCTCGTGGGCTCGGCCCGGGCAGGGGCAATGGGCTTCAATGCGCATGCTGCCAATGTCGTGGCTGCGATGTTCATAGCCTGCGGCCAGGACGCGGCGCATGCGATCGACGGCAGTACCTGCATAACAACGATCGATCTGACTGAGACCGGTGTCTATGTTGCCGTCACCCTGCCATCCCTGCCGGTTGGGACGGTTGGCGGAGGAACCGGTGTCGAAACCCAGCAGGAATGCTTAAAGCTGCTCGGCGTTGCCGGAAGCGGGACGCCCCCCGGGTCGAATGCGAAGAAGCTTGCCGAGATCATTGCAGCCGGCGTCCTTGCAGGGGAACTCTCCCTCCTTGGGGCGCTTGCCGCCCAGCACCTTGCCCGGGCCCACCAGCAGCTGGGCCGGGGATAATTTTTTTTGGGGACTTCTTTGAGGTCCCTTAAAAGCGGAACCACTTCATCATCACAAACGCATCCTCGCCATTGGCATAATAACCGTCTATCCCGAAAACGTGGCGGTACCCCAGCCTCTGGTAGAACCGTTGTGCAGCAGTATTCGAGATCCTCACTTCGAGCTGGACCGCGGTTGCCATCTCAATGGCAAACTGGTGCTCGAGTCTCCGGACAAGAAGTTTCCCGATACCTTTGTTGCGATAGCGCGGGAGAACCCCGATATTGCAGAGATGGCCATAGATATTCTGACCGGTATCCTCGAGGCCGCCGATGACAAACCCGGTCACCATCCCGTCAGCAACTGCAACAAAGTAGGTTGTCGGATAATAGGCAAGCGCTTCAAGGAATGCCGACTGGTCCCAGGGATCCATGAACGACTCTTTCTCAATAGCAACAATGGCACCGATATCTGCGGGAACTGCCCGCCGGATCAGCGGCAGGGGATACGGGGCCAGATCATGGGAACGGATCACGGGAATGTCACCTGCGCTCTCTCTTGTGTAGTAGTCATGAGCAGCAGATAAACATAGCATTTGCCCTTTCGAGACCTCAGGGGGTACGGAAAATTATATGGATGTACGCCCAACTATAGAGCGCAGTCTATGTTCCCCGCAGCGGGGTTGGGTGTGAAATGGTCAGGATCTATCGTTTTTGTGGGGTGCGCCCGGAACGTTCGGCTGCCCCGGCGATCGCGGCAGTACCGTATGACGTGGTAACCGCGGACGAGGCGCGGGCAATCATAAGGAAGAGTCCCAGGAGTTTCCTCCGGGTCAGCCGGCCCGATGCAGAGATGCCGGAGATCCCTTCTGACGATCCCCGCATTTACGAACGGGCACGCGAGAATTTCAACGCCATGGTATCCGGGGGGGAGATGCAGCAGGATCCGGTCCCTGCCATGTATCTCTACCGGGTCAGGCAGGATGGCGATGGATTCCTCGGGCTCTGCTGCTGCCTGGATGTTGACGATTACCGCACAACAAAGATCCGAAGGCACGAACAGACCCGGTACGATAAGGAAGAGGATCGCACACGCCATATCGGGACAACAAAAACCCACAACGGCCCGGTCGTGCTCCTGTATCAGGATAAAGACGATATTTTCAAATTCATCAAATCACTGGTCCCTGCAACCGCTGTGCCGGAAGCCGAAGTGAAGGCTGACGGTGGGGGAGTTCACCAGATCTTCAGGATCACGGACCCTTCTGCCCTCGGCCGGCTCGAAGAGCTCTTTTCTTCGGTACCCTCGCTCTATATTGCAGACGGCCACCACCGGGCAAAGGCTGCGGTAAACGTAGCCGACCGCCGGATCGCAGAGGGGCTGACGGCCGATGGTGAAGTGGCGCGGTTCATGGGCGTGATGTTTGCCCACAACCGGGTGAAGATACACGGGTACAGCCGGCTCCTGACCGACCTTGGCACCTATACGCACGAGACGTTCCTTGACGAGCTCGGGAAATATTTTGAAGTCAGGCCGTATGGCCGGGTGAACGGCAGGGAGTTCAATATCCCGCCAAAGATCAAAGCGCCCGAGAAATACCATATCGTGCACATGTATCTTGCCGGGGAATGGTTCGAATGCACGCGCCCGCTGGAGAGGGGAGCGGCACCTCTTGACTCGCTTGACGTTGCGGTGCTCCAGCGGTACGTGCTTGAGGGCATGCTCGGGATAACCGATCCACGGGGAGATGCCCGGCTCCAGTACCTTGGCGGCGCGCGGCCGGTTGCCGATCTTGAAAAACTGGTGGATGCCGGAACCTACCGGCTCGCCTTTGCCATGCAGCCGGTCCGGGTCGGAACCGTGCTCTCCATAGCCGACAGCGGGGGGGTCATGCCGCCCAAGTCCACGTGGTTTGAGCCCAAGCTGCTGAGCGGCCTTGTGGTCCACACATTCGAGTGACCCGGCTGCCAGCCTACCTTTACCTTTATTGTTTTTTGCTGCGGATACTGTAGGGTATGATTACGCTCGCTCTCCCCAAAGGGAGTCTCGAAGCCCAGACGCTCCAGCTCTTCAAAGAGGCTGACCTTGAGGTCAGACGCACGGACCGGGACTACAATCCCTGCATCAATGATTCCCGGATCGGCAAGGTGAAGATCCTCCGGCCGCAGGAGATCCCGACCTATGTTGACAAAGGATACTTTGACCTCGGGATCTCGGGTCTTGACTGGGTCCATGAGACCGGCTCCGATGTCGTTGAAGTGGCCGATCTCTCGTACAGTAAGACCGGGGAAGGGAACGTGAAGATCGTGATCGCTGTCCACCGCGATGAGCCAATCGAGAACGTCAGCCAGATCCGCAGGGACAGCCGGGTGACAACGGAGTATCCCGAACTGACCCGGAAATTCTTTGAAAACCTGAAAATCCCGGTCCAGCTCTTCCACTCGTACGGGGCTTCCGAGGCAAAGGTGCCTGACCTCATGGACGTTGTTGTCGACCTGACCGAGACCGGCACAACACTGCGCAAGAACGGGCTCAAGATCATCGGCCAGATCATGGAATCCCACACCGTGATTATTGCCAACAAAAAGAGCTGGGCCGACCCGGAGAAGCGCCGCCAGATCGAGGAGATCAAGACCCTGCTCTTCGGGGTCATCGATGCCCGGCACAAGGTACTCCTGACCATGAATGTACCCTCGGCCTCAATGGAGCGGATTGTTTCAGCACTCCCGGCCATGAAGAAGCCGACCGTCAGCCAGCTCCACGGGATTGACTATTACAGCATCCAGACCGTTGTCCCGAAGAACGCGGTGAACAGCCTCATCCCGAAACTCAAGAGTTGCGGGGCAGAAGATATCCTTGAGATCCCCATCTCCAAGATCGTGCCGTAATCCGGCAAGATTCCCTTTTTATCCGGTTCTGTTGATCCACTTTGTCCGGCACCCGGGTACATTATCCGGCATGAGTGGAAACAGGAAATAAAACGCGTTCAATACAACAAAATCCGCAGTAAATGACACGAGTGCCAATACGTATATCCGCATTTCTGTCACATAACCCATACAGAAGAACATGCAGAGAAATCTCCTCATCATAAGTGCCATCATAGTATCGGGGATATTCATTCTCTGTAGTGTATGGCTTTTATCCGGGGAGACCAAGCCCGTTATCAATGCCGGATTATCCCAGATACCACCCCGGGAAATATCACCCTTTATCAGTTTTGAAGAGGTAAAACAGAAATTCCGGGATTACCACGGGATTAACCGATCTGCAGAAAAAATACCGGTGTATTACCTCCTTTCCCGTGATGTCGACGGTTCCGGGGATGCCGGAAGCTGGCTTTTCGGGGTGCGTCAGAATAACGGGACACAACTTCTGGTTTATGACAGAACCGGGTGGAAAATAAATCCCTGGAATGCAACGCTCCCATCAGAAGAGATCGTGATGGATGCGGTTGTATCGCCAGGAACATTGTTCACCCGCAATAAAGAGATCATATTCAATGCTTCCTCATCAGTTGCGGATTATCGGGATCTGCTATTAAAACAAGGAAAATACACACTCACTATCCATTCGGGCAGTAAGACGAGGACACTTATCTTCAATGCAACCACAGGAGTGTTGATTACCGGCAATGTCTGACGATACAGGAAGTCTTTCCCTTGATTTTCTTGTGGGTTTCACGATATTTTTAATCTCCCTGATCTGGGTGCTCTCGATTGTTCCCACCATGTTGATCGGGTTGCAGGCTTATACCGTTGACTATGATGCCGTAGCATACCGGACCGGGGTAATTCTTGTGGAAGACCCCGGGGAGCCATCCTCGTGGGAGGCAGCACAGTATAACGAGGATTATAACAAAACGGACGTACTCAGATTCGGTCTTGCGGTTTCCCGGGATGACCCGAACATACTCTCCCACGATAAAGTGAACCGGTTCTTCGATACAATGACATTTGATTATCCATTGGATTACCATACCCGCTCAATCTTCGGGGACTACCCGTACCAGTTCAATGTATCCCTCTCGGAAACCGGAAGCACCGGGACGAGATCCATCGGAGAGGTTTTACCGGAGGGGTATGGATACATCCGGCGCTTCGTTAAGATCAAGAGCATGAGTTATGCTACAATTGACGGCAGCGATCCGGTTCTCCTGAATAACGAGGGTTACATTAACGGGGACAATGAGACAACTCATATTTTTTCCATTCTGCTGAACAACACCGAACTCACCGGTAAAACAAGCCCGATCAGGGATCCTGCATACCAGATTATTCCGGCACGGGAGTCATTTATGATCAACATCACTGACATAAAATCCACGATGTGGCCGGACCGGGAAGGTTGCTTTGATGTTTCGTTACAATCGGGGGATATCTGGGTAAGTGACGGGACAAGTCAGAGGATCTTCAATGAACCGGTAATTGATGAAGTGCCGGTCTCTCTTTCGAATATTCCCCTGACGGTTCATCGCAATATATCGATACGTTACAACACTACTACCGACAGAAAAGGGTTGAACTGGGAAGCCCCCCAAATCACGGTTTACCTGAAATTTACCTTAAGCCAGTCCGGTTCCGGCTGCGCCTGCCCTGCCTGCCCGGGAAGCAGGTTCCTGAACAGTACACAAACAACCCCTTTCGATCATCCCTTTGTGTATAATTACACCTCGAAAAAGGTGACCCAGCCCCAGCTGAAGGATGCTCTGGTGGAGGTGGCGGTGTGGTGAAGAATGACCCGGGGCAACTCTACACCATCGAGGGGGTTGCTGCAGCCCTCATCATGATCATCACCGCATACCTGGTGGTGAATGCAACCTCGGTTTACACCTCCGGTGATACCCATATCAGCGATATGCAGCTCGAGACGCTGGGAAGTGATGCCCTGACCGTGATGGGTACTCCTGTGAATAATGCACAGAGAAGTAATGGCACCAGTACCCTTCGGTCGATCCTTGAGGAGCCGGATAGTGGGATTATGGATACGAGATTCAGAACAGAGTTCCTTGAACTGGTTGATACCAGCGGGACGGGTCCTGAGAGGAAGATCCATTACCTAGCAAACTACACCTGCAGGGACGAGGTAACAGATACCGTTTCACCCCTCCTGCCACTCAGCTCTTCAGCCCGCAGCCTTACCGGAACGGAACACCCGGTGAGGGTAACAAAATGGGTAATTATTAACAAAGGGGTCTGTAACAATGTACCAAAGAGCCGGGCCGTGCTTGTGGAGGTGCTCGTGTGGCTGGACTGAACGATGATGCACAATGGATTGTCCTGATGGGATTCCTTGTCAGCTTCAGTTTCTTCTTCCTGGCGCTGATGATAAACCAGTCCACCGTTGTCGGGCAGACAACTGCAGAAAGCGTGCTCGAATTCCCGAAAAATGACATCCGCGATGTAAGGAGCGTCATGATTCAGTCAGGTTTTTCTTCATCGAATGTCATTCAGGACGATATCACAACCATCGCACTCAGCAGGAAGAACGCGGTGGTCGGGTACACGTTCCCGTTCAGCCACTGCGTACCCGGGGAAGCATATAATTGTACAACTATTCATTACAACAACGGAATGACAGAATACTATGAGGACTGGATATCACCATAAAAGGCAGAATGCCGATTCCGCCGTCACGAGCATGATAGAGTACCTCATGGTGAGCGGGGTATGTATGGTTTTTTTAATCGTGATGCTCCTTTTAATAAATGCCAATATCATGGAAAACCCCGCCAACAGGGTCACCTATGTAGCCTTCACGGACATTGGTAACGGCGTTTCCACCCGGATGGTTGACGTCTATTCTATTGCTCCCGCAAACGGTACTGTTACTTCCAGGTTCGATATCCCGGATGAGATTGTGGGGAGAGATTATTCTGTTGAGATCGTCCCGGGAGCACAAGCTGCAGACCAGGATGTGATCGTGTCCCGTGAAGATCTGAATTCGCGTATCTCTCTTGCCGGTATCGGTGCAACCCTGAAAGGTACGGCAGGGGGAAATACCACCGGTGCCGGGATGAATACCATACGCTATGATTCCCGGGGGGGACTGTAATGGCTGGACAATCGAAATGGGGAAACCAGAGGGGGGTATCGGAATCGATCGGATTCCTCCTCATCCTGACCATTATGATCACCGGTATCGGTCTTGTTACCCTCTACGGGTATCCCATGCTCATGAAACAGCAGATCAGTGCTGATGAGAAGATCATGGAAAAGAACATGATCGTATTACAGAACGATATCAAAAGCCTGGCATACAAAACGGTACCAAATAAAGAGACTTCCCTGAAAATCGGAGGGGGTTTGCTGTTTGCATACAATTCAAGCCACAGCCCGTCATCCTCAACGCTGTCACTTTCAGATGATTCAGGCACCACGTATGTGGATTCATTCCAATCCGGTGAACTACGCTACGAATCAGTCAGTGCCCAGACAGATATCTCGCTCCAGAACGGGGCGGTTATTTTACGGCCTTGGGTCAACCAGGAAGATGTACGAGGGTCCGTCATGCTAGCTGAGCCCCGCTGGTTTTATGATAAAACCACCAATACCATGGTCATTTATCTCATCAATATCACCAGTGACTCTCTCCTGGCAAAAGATGGGATCAGCACCGTGCGGATGAAACTGGGGGAGACCGGCTATAACGAGTCAGTTGTTGATGGAGGCAGACCATTACATCTGGAGTATACGCCCGATCCCGGACAGGACTATTCAGTTGCCTGGGATAATTACTTCATGAAAATTCTCGACAATCCACCGGCCATCAGCGTTTTACGGAGCGGAGAGCCGGGTACCGGAATGCCGCTCACGTATACGATCACTCCATCCACGCCGCTGAAGCTCGTAATCAAGCAGTACGAAATAAAAACAGATTTCATCTGAGTCTTTTTTTATTGAACAGAAAATCGTTCGCAGGGTTTTCCCTGCCGGACGATGATCAGAATGAGCATTCTGCAGCGGGTGGAGGAATCCGGTATCCCCGGGCAGGCAAGGGTATCCTTAAAGACCAGTACGCCTGGCCGGACCTATGCCCCGTGTACGGCCGGGGCAACACCCCCTCTCCACCAGACGTGGAGGTAGCCATTCGTCATCAAGATCGCTCACGGAATCGGGGGGCACTTTCAGCAAAGGATCCATAGCCCCGCGTCACCGGGTTTTTGGCAACAGGAATGGTTTTTCGATGACAGGGGATGATGGGCTAAATGATTCAAAAAAAATTATTGCAGTTTAATATACGTGTTCCGGGATCCGGAACCTCCGATCACAACAGTAAGCTGGTTTGAATCCGCATCATATGCATCCCCGGCAACCGGGTGTCCATGAACCATGAGATCATACGTGCCGGAAGGGAGATTCCTGACATCAAAGGTTGTTGTCTGGCTTGAATCACCGGCAGGAGCTGACTTTATATCGAACTGATTCCAGGGTCCGCCAGCTATCCGGTAATATACGTACTCAGTGACATGGTTTGTGCCGGTCAGACTGTTGTATCTCGTATTCCATTGCAGGGGGATAAAATCCGTATAAGGACCTGATGAGGAGCCGGCCCGGAGATTCTCGATCGCCAGGGTCCCGGTAACAAGTCCGTGATCCAGAAGATCTGATTTTACCGTGATAGGGGCATCGGGGAGCACTAAGTTCACGGATCCGCCATTGTAGGAAATGGTTGATTCCCCGCCAAAGATGTTGAAATTGCCAAGCGGTTTTACCCTCAGGCGGAACGTTGTCAGCCAGGTTTGTCCGATCTCAATAGACCCGACATCGAATTTCAGCTGGGGCCATTCGGCAGACTGATTCCTGACGGTCTGGGATCCGTTCGTCCAGATGATGCTGGTGCGTCCACCGGGGTCTACGGTAGTCTGGAGCGGGGAGAACGGTCCAACCGGAATGTAATCAAACACCTCCGAATCCGTCATAACGGTGTTATTTACCACGATATTATTGAAAGAAACGGTCATCGTGGTATTTGCCCCGGCCAGGATCTGGATCCGCTTTGCAATATCCAGGTAGATATCGTTCAGGCCGGCCGATGTCATATCAGAATAATGCTTTCCACCAGTCCTGTTGGCAAGCTCCTCCATTTCCTCATAAGCATTCGATGAATCCCCATGCCCGTTCAGGTAGGAGATGGTATAGACATGAATTCCATTTGCATTTGCTGTCGAGACTAAGGAATCCAGGGCACCATGATTGTCAAGATTTGACCCCCCGTCGGAGAGCAGTATCAGGGCCTTGATATCATCATGATGCGCAGGTGTGCTCGTGGCAGATATTATCTTGTTGAATGAGGTGACAATGGATGACTCCATCTGTTTTGACGAGCCCAGCCCCCCCAGGAGGGCAAGGTGCTCTTTGACAAGGGAAAATTCCGAGGGGATGTCCATATGACCTATCGTTGGATCATTCTGATCCCAGCCGAAGGTTTCCAGTCCCATCTGGGTATTGGATGCATCCATTTTATCGATAAATACCGTTGCAGCAGCTGACGCTGCCTGCTCCCGCGTTCCGACCGTGTCCGAGGGATTTTTCATACTCGACGAGGTATCCTGATCCAGCATCACCGTGATGGGGAGGTACGTATTTGCTTTTCCATTGCCAACAACACGGATCGTGACATCAATCAGATCACCGGCAACCGGGTTCTCGTTGGAAACACTCGTGTATACACTGAGATAGGGATGATTCATCCAAGTAAGAGTGGCCGTTTTTGGGGGATAGGAAGGCTTCGAAGTCCAGACTGCTGTCAGCAGACAGGATCCCTCGGTATATTCTGTACCGTTAAAGGAGCCGGGGAAAAAAACGGTTTTTACTTTTCCTTCATTGTCAGTTGTCCCGCTGAAGCTGGCAAGGGTGGGATCGGCATTCCAGTTGGTCCCGCGGGTAAAGCCGAGGGTAAAAGTGATCTCCTGCCCGCTGACGGGATTCCCGAAAGTATCCAGAACCCGTGCCACCACATCTGCCTGCGATGCGGACTCATATTCCAGGCTTGCCAGGGTCTGCGGAGTTACGGAAAGCACCATGTCTTTTGGTTCAGCTGTGGTAAACGCAACCTCGAACTGGTCGGTCAGACTGGTATCTACTACGGTAGCAGTGATGATGATATTACTGACCGTACCTTTCGGACCATATGACAGGATTGGCGTCTGTCCAAGAGCATTGGTGGTAGTCTCAAAGGGGAGATCCTCTCCAAGGGAGGTATGTATCGAGAGGGACTGGTCTTTTACCGGGTTACCAAATGAATCCAGGAGCGTATAGCGGAAATAAAAAACGCCGGTTCCAACAGGGACGGTGGGGATGCTGTACGGTGGGACAATCGAGGGAGATATTTCCCGTGTCAGGGATACCGGCTCACCTGCGGAGGTAGTGATAAATGCCTCATGTTCCCCGATATCCTGGACAGGATTCATGACAATGGAAGTTACCCCGGTTCTGGTGCCGAGCTGGAGGGGTATATTCAGATTCCCGTTTGAATCGGGATGGGAACTATACGAATGGCCATATCCCACAAAACTGCAATCGTTCGGCAGGGGACAGGTTACAGAAAGGCTGACAGTATCGTCACTTCTCCGGTTATCGATCGGGTTTCCCCATTGATCCGTGATCGATACCCGGAAGGGGATGACTTCCCCGACAACGCCGGTTGCCGGAGTAAAGGCAGGAGTGAGGGCGTCGTGATCAATATTCTGAATCGTTGAATTGGAGAGCACCGGATCAGCCGTTGCGGCAGTTATCTGCGGTGCACCGCTCCTGGTACTGGTCCGGAACGTGCTTGATGCTCTTCCGGATGGATCGGTGATGACCGTTGCCGGGCTCAGGGTTCCATACAATGGATCGACGGCAAGGTTTACCGTTACTCCCGGGACTTCACCATTATATCCAGGAGTAGTATTCGTTAGAGTTATGGTGATGACAGATTGGTCAGCATTGTTAGCTGCAAGCCAGAGTGTATCGGTACTGACCAGCAGGGTATCCGGAATCCCGGCCGCACCTGCGGTTCCAGCCAGTAACAGAAGACTGATAGTTATTAAAATCCCAGCGCTCGCTTTCATGCTGCCCACGCTGATTGGCTTATTTAGCTCATAAAATATATAAACATTTGTTTTTTAAAAAAATCTCAAATTTCTTTTAATTTCATGAAAATTCCAATTAAAATGCGACGATTGCACATTTTTCGTCGTTCTATTTCATAGTAAAAGAGTACTTGCCATAACCCGGAATCACGATTGTAACGGTTTTTTTATTAAAATAAAACGGTAAAAACGATTCGGGAAAAAAGGACAGGGATATTCTGACATAAATTCAAAGGTATTTATTGCGACGGAGCCACTCGACCTGCGGGCCGGTATAGCGGTAAATAATATCGCATTTCTCATCCTGGAAGTTCCACGGGATGACAATAAGGATGTCGCCTTCCCGGATCCAGACTTTCTTTTTTATCTTTCCCTTGATCCGCCCCATCCGGGTTACGCCATCGAAACAACGGACCCGGATATGATTGGCACCCATCATCAGTTCCGCAAAGCCGAACATTTCCCGGTTGCGTTTCTGGGGCAGTTTGACCCGTACGATCTCATCGCCCGGGGGAGTTCCCGGTTTCTTATCTGTCAGTCCAACCTCTCCTGTTATTCCTGTTTTTTAATTATTACGTGCTTAATTGTTGGTGGCAGGGAAAATATATTTATTTCCTGAACCGCAGGAACAAGGCCCCCAACCCTCGGGGTAAACGCGAGGAATGGGGAGACTTCAGGATCAGGCAGTTCCTGGCAATCCATGAGCCGGGAATGGTCACAGGATGAGAAGGGCAAGCATCCCGGCACCGATACAGACAATCATAATCCCTGAAACCCGGTTGATCAGTTTCAGGTTGTCAACGCTCAGACGGGATCGGATCGAGCCGATAGTGCCGCAGAGGATAATCCACCAGAGGACGGAACCACAGAAGACCCCGAGAACGAACTCTGCTGCAAGGATATGCGATGCTCCCTGGAATACAACCCCGAACGCCGGGAGAATTGCAATAAAGAAGATTATCGTTAAGGGGTTGGCAATGCCTATTGCAACAGTGGTCAGGTAGTCTTTCAGATACGATTCCTGCTCCGGCCGGACCTTCGCTTCAGGGGGCCGGGAGAGAAAAACCTTGATCCCAACAACGAGGAGGACAATGCCGGCGATACTCCGGAACAGCGACTGCTGGGCCAGGATCACTCCCGATATCATGGTCAGGCCGAGAAAGACAACTGCTGCATACAGGCAATCGGCAGTGGCAACACCGATCCCCGACACAATCCCGTGAAGTCTCCCGCCTTCAACTGCCCGCTGGATACATATAAGCGAGATCGGACCTACCGGTACGGCAAGAGTGAGCCCGATGATGATTCCCTGGGTAAACAGACCTGCATCCATAGATTTTACCGGAGAAGGGGTCCTGACGGAGGCAAACGGAAAGATTCAATTCCGCGGGTGTGGATTTTCACCGGTCAAATGCCGTACGGCTCTCCCATTACCGGATTCCTATCCATACATTCAGTTTTACCGATGTTGATGGTTTCGGTACGCGTGAGAATGCGGCGGCTTTTTTCATACACTGCAATTGACAGCTCACCTGAGAGTCACGATAAAGATAGCGTCAACCTTGTGTCAGGAGTAAAAAAATCAGGGGAAATAGGTTGGCTCCAGGTTCCACGTGGAGGTCAGGTTTGCAATAGGTTCAAGGGGGGACTTCTGATCCGCATACACGATATCAAGGGTTGCTCCCCCGCTTTTTAACACTGCGTACTCCCGGTCAGAGTCAATAGTAACATAATCGCGCATGGTACCGGTAGTATCCGGATCGAAAATGAATGTCTGTGCCCCGGATCCGCCATGGGAAACACCCACTCCCCCGTAGGAGAGCCCGTTTTTATCGGTGAGTTTACTGTACCAGACCAGACGGATGGATTCATTGCCGGTATTTTTCAGCCGGAGGTAGATGTTGACCGTGTGTTTGCCGGAGCCCTTTGAATCAACTTCAATGTGATCGATTGAGGATGCCAGCGAATAGTTGCCGCTCCTGATAACCGAGACGGGCTTTGGTGCAACCGGCTCGGGTGGGGGGGTTAAGGATGGTGAAGCGGTTGGTGACACCGGGAGTTTGGACGCAGTATCTGTACAGCCTGCAGCCAGGATAAGGCAGAATACAATGGCGAGCAATACGGTTTTTTTCATCTCTTCACCTCGGACAACAAACGAATATTGCAGTACCAGAATCTGCTGTTGAAGAATAAAAAATTACGTCCTGATTCACCCGATTTCCAAGGGGGATCTTACCGGGAGCCGGATGCAGGACGGGTCGGATATGGCCCCTGGACAATCCTTTGCATACTGCAAAAAAAACCTTGAGATGCGAGAAGCAGGAGTCGAACCTGCGAACGCCTGCGCGAACGGATCTTGAGTCCGCCTCTGTTGACCACTTAGATATTCTCGCTTGGGTATAGTGTTGGTTTTTTGGATAGTAAAAGGCTTTGAGATCATAAACCCGGATAAAAAAATTGCAGGGATTGCCCGTATAAATTTGAAGGAAGAACGAGAAGAAAATTACATAAAATCCGCAAGGCCAAGCTGCTCGTGCTTCTCTTCCCCGAACGTCGAGGTGATGGCAAGATCAATGACTTCAACCCGCTGCTTGGTGTATTCCGAGACCTTGTACTTGCGGCATATCTCGCGGGACATTTCCAGGTATTTTTTCACGGAACCTTCATGCACGGTAGCAATGATCGGGCCGTTACAGGGTCCGTGGCCCTTGAATTTGGTGCACTTGCCGGCAAGCGGCATCCGCCGGTAACTGGTGTTACACTTCGTGCACCGGAACTTCTGCTTGGAGAACGCGGAAAGGTTGCCCATGAGGTCGCGGATGAAATGGGTATTGAGCACACGCTCAGCAACATCGTCGGCATCCACAGCCCGGATCTTCTCGGCAAGATCGAGCTCAGCCCCGAGCTTATCGGTCATCGTCTTCATCTGGGTGTACATCGACTCGATCGGGCCTGCGGAGATGTCCGAAGTGTCGTGGGTGAACTGGAAGCCTTCAACCTGTTCGGGCTTCCCGATCCTTTTCTCCACCCGGTCGATAAGGTCGGCAATCTTCTTGGGTTCAACATAGGTAAGGGCGCCGGTATAGACCTCAATCGGGTAATGATCGCAGACATCCACGTTGAGAGCTTCCTTGTCGATCTCGGCCGGGTCGATCCGGCTCGTGAGCACCAGCGGGGCATCCATAGAGCCGCCCCGGTTCTGCGGCAGGAACGAGCGCGAGAAGTTGATGAGCCCGTCAAGGAGGAGCATGATGCAGTCCTCATCGCCATCGCACTGGCCGGTGAAGATGTCGTTTGCCGTCATCGTATGGTCATCTGCAACGGTCAGGCAGTAGACCCGCTCCTCCGGTGACGGGACCGGTTCGGCAAGGGTGATCCGGTCCGAGATGACACCCGATCCTGAAAAGACCGGGACGGCATCGCCCGGTTTGAGTTCCACGGCCCGGATCTTTCTTAGGTAGCTTGTGTCCCAGACAAGCATCGCGTGATCGGGCGTGACCACGAGTTCCCGGCCACGAGCGGTGGTAAACCGGATGAGCGTGGCAGGTGAACGGTGGATCGAGACCGACGTGATCTTCCGGAGATGAATGCCACCATTGGTATCCACGGCCCTTGTAGAGAACGGGCGGGCAGGATCCGAATAATAGGTCCCGAGACGGTCGATTCCCGGCTGGCTGATATCGAAATTTTCCAGGACAAACCTGCGGATCGGGAGCTTCTCCCACCGTTTCCCGTCAAAGACATCGACGAGGGTATCCCCAAAAAAGCAGTTCCGGCGCTTGGCGGCATGGAAGAACGGGTGGGCATAGCCGACGTTGGCCCGGGTGAACCCGACAATCCGGGCAAGAACTCCGGCGCTCGTGTGCGGGGCAAGACCGATGACAAGGTGGCCCACAAGCTCCTCGGGTTTCTTAATGTTGTAGAAGGGCGGGAGATGATAGCATTTCACGAGCAGGTCATCCATGAACTGGGCAACGCTGACCATGTACTCGGCACAGGAATCAGAGACAAGGATATCCTGCGGGTGCAGCTCGACAACCTGCGCCGGGTTCTGGAGATCGTAGCCATGGGTATCCTTCGTGTATCCCAGTGAACGGAGTTTCTCGACAGAGACCCTGACCTCGTCAGGACGGATGTGCGTGATGGGCAGGTCGATCATATCGAACCGGGTGGTGCCGTCCTTGAAGACAAAGATGTTCCGCATGGCCCGGAGGATCCCCTTGTCCATAGCCTCAACGGTCTTCTCCTTTGAGATGACCCCTTTGACCCCTTTGACAAGTGCAATGCTGTCGGTCTTGAGCCCCAGCCGGTCCATAGCTTTGGCGTACTCGCCTTTCACATTGAGGGTGATCCGCTGGCTGCATATGACCTGGCCGTCGCACCCCGGGCAGCGGGGGAGCGTTGTCTCCTTCCCGCACTTGGTGCAGATCGAGAACGCAACGGTGTGACCCCCGCATTTCTCGCACCGGTTCAGGTAATTGATCTCGCCGCACTCCGAACAGCGTCGCCTGCCCACTTCGATCTCGATCATGCCGCCCTCTTTCTGGAAATCGAGATCGGTATCGTTCCGGTCCACGTCGGCAGTATGGGCTGAAGCCGACTGGAACGAACGCCGTGCCCCTCCCGAATCTCCCAGCGGGAAGAGGGCATGCGGGGGCGGGTTCATCTTCCGGGGCTTGGATTTCCCCGGCCGGCCCATGCGGCCGCCGATCCGTGTTCCGGACCGGGACCGCATTTTGAGGCCGGACAGGTGTGTGACCAGGTCGAGCGGGGCTTTGTCCCCGGCAGTTTCCCAGACATCCCGCTTTTTGAGATTCTCATCCAGGCCAAGGCAGAAAGCAAACGATTTCCAGGACCCAATCTCGACAAACTCCCCGTTCACCCGGTGAGTGAGGAGCAGGAGTTCCAGGGAGGTCTTGGTTGCCGGTTCAAGGGGCAGCCGGAGGACCCCTCCGGTAACCGACCCCTTTTCGGATACTGCGTTGGCAAGCTCCCGGATCTGGTCGGAGGTGATGTCATCCCAGAACCAGGTCCAGGCCGGGTGGAGGTACCCCCCGGCGCGGGCAAAGGCCAGGGCTTCCTCCTCGCTTGCGGGGGGCTTTACACCCGGGCCGGCATCGAGCTGCCACCATTCCGCGCAGTATCCTGCCGGTATGAGCGGGTGGTTGTTTTCCAAAAACTCCCCGAACGAGATGAGGATCTCGCCGACATCAAGGATCTTCTCAATGCCGGCATTCAGCCGCTTTGCTGTTGCCTCGTCATCGATCCGGAGCACGTCCCCGTTCCTGAGCCGGACGGTCGGGCCTTCAATGGAGTCGACCGGCACCACCCCGCAGGCCTTCCCGGGCCGCTCGGTCTTCATCTGGGTGCCCGTGGCAAGGAATTCTCCCAGAATGTAAAGGGTGGCCGGGTGCATTCCCGCAGCGGCAAAACCCGTGTTCCTGGACCGCCCGTACCGGAGCCGGAAACCGCCTTTCCGCATCGGGTATGCAAAGACCGGCCGGCCGCCAATAAGGTCGCGGAGGTACTTGTCGAGCGGCTTGATACCGACCGTCTTGTCATCGCCGCTCTTTGCCGCGCCCGCGATCAGCTTGTCGAGCCAGTCCCAGCCCTCCATCTTCATCTTCTCGACCCGGCCTTTGAGTTTGCGGGCCTTGCCGGCTATACCTTCTCCGATAACGAGAGCCATCCCCCCACGGACAACGTTCGTCTCCACCCGTTCGAGATTACGGTGGCCCGAAACCTCTTCCTGCTCGGTGGCTTCCCCGTCAACGCAGACCGGGCAGTTCTCAATGATGAGCCGGATCTCGGCCTCGCTTGGCAGGTACTGGAGGTTCATGATGGAGTTGTACTGCCGTATCTCCTCGATGTACCGCTCCACTTCCTCCTGCCGCGGGATATAGCGGTTGATACCCAGCTTCTGGCGCACGTAATCGCCCACGAGCACCGACATGGCCTGGGCGGTACCCCCGGCACTCCGGATCGGTCCGGCGTAGAAGATCATCAGGTACTGGGTGCCGTCATCGTTCTTGCCAAGGGAGACTTTGGCAATCCCTTCCGTGGGGGCTGCAACAACACCTTCGGTCAGGAGTGCCATGGAAACGCGGATCGCATGGTCGAGGACTTCCCCGATATCCTTCTCGCCGAACTTCCGGGCAACAAAGTCGTCACCGATCCGGAGAGCGGCCTCCTCGCGGGACATCTCGGCTTCCAGTTGCCGGATCCTGGCCGCAACCCCTTTGATATTCAGGAGTGCCTCGACCCGGTCGGCAAGGTCGCTTGCTATCGGGATCTCCACGTCAAGGGAGGGGTCGAACCCCTGTGAGCGGGCCTCTTTTGCTATCGCGATAGCGCGGTGCAGCTCGTCGAGTAACGACTTCTCGTAAGCCTCCATCGCGGGCGATAACACAAGCATACCGTATGGATTCTCTTGGCGGGAATTAATCCCTTCGGATTATGACGAAAAAAGGGGTTGTGGAGGTACTGGTTACTCTTCGTCCTGCATCTTTTCGATTATGGTGGAGAGCCCGGTCTCACCCATCTGCCAGAGCGTCAGGGTTGCGCACTGCCGGATGATCTGACTGCTATCCCCGAGTCTCCGGGTGAGCGGCTCAACAGCGGGCTTCCCGATACGGCAGAGCGCCTGGGAGAGAAATCCCCGGAGTGCCGGATCATCGCTCTCCATCCCGTCAATCAGGGCTTCGATCGCGGGTACTCCGATCTCGCCAAGGGAGGCTGCGGCATACTTTCGAAACAACGGAGAGGTATTGGCCTTCATCGCGGCAATCAGCGGGGCTATGGCCGGAACACCTATCCGGGACAGGGCAATCGCAGCATACCAGCGGCGGTCGTTGTCGTGAGCTTCTGCCATTGCCAAAATAAGCACGGGAACGGCAGGTTCCCCGATCGATTTCAGGGCAGATACCGCCTCGTGCCGCCGGTCAACTGACGGATCCGCAAGGGCACTGACCAGATCCTGGATCTCCTCATGGGCTGTCTCCGTATTGCCACCCTCGTTTACCATGCGTATCTGTGATCTGGGAACTGCATCCACTTGGTTGTTTCCATTTCCCTGCAGTTTTTTACAGGAACCCCAGCCAGGCTGGAACAAAGAGTATGACAAAGAAGACAAGCATCAGGACAACCCCAAGAGGGACTCCCACTTCTGCCCACTCTTTACTGGTAATCCCGAGCTTGCCGGCAGAGATAATATTGGGGATATTGCCGGGAATGAGCATTCCCCCGGCAATGAGCAGGCCCATGAGAGCGCTGGTTATCTGCGAGAGGGAGAGTGCGGGGCTGATCTCGGCAGCTGCCAGGGTTGCATTGTCCAGCACTGCCGAGACTATGTTCACCCAGTACAGTCCCGCAGGGGGGATATTGATGATGTATTCCAGGATGAGCGGCTTGAAACCCTCCCCGAGGAAGACCAGCGCCATGATGAAGAGATATACCTTGCCTGCCCGGATGACGATGTCGCGGATCTTTTCGCGCTCGACAATGCACTCCAGCTTCGTGCTGCCGGTATGGCTCCGGCCAAACAGGAAAACCCCGATTACCCCGAGGGCGATGACTGCCGGGATGACGTAGATGGCAAGCTGGTCGAAGAGGAACGTGAAGCCGGCATGGTACGGGTCTCCCGCGAGCTTCGAGACCACGATGGTGGTGAGGGGTTCCCCGAGCGGGGTAAGCCCGGCGCCGAGGCCGATCGAGAAGCAGGAGACCACCGCTATCTCGATCTTGGCTTTCCGGACAACCGGCAGGGCATTGACAATCTCGACAAGAATGATAGCGGCAAGGATAGCGGAGATTATACTCGAGACAAGACCAAGGATGACGATTAAAAAAAAGACAATCCATTTTAAGGAAAAGCGGCCGACAAGGCCGACAATTGCCGCCTGCATCTGGTGGTAAAAGAAATAGAGGAGGAGTCCGACGAGGAGAACGATCTGGACGATCCCGACGGGTATGCCAAAGATGCTCGTGATATTGAGGGGCGAAGTGAGGGCTTCGGAAACGATCGCCAGGCTCCAGCCGGTCTGCTCCCCGGGGATTGTTATGAGCCCTGATACGGTCAGGGCCGTTACCCCGCAGGCAAAGAGAAAGACCTCGAGGTTGTGCTCAACGCATTTCACCCGGAACGGGAGGATGAGCACAAGGACAAAGATGATGAGTAACCCGAGCGTTGCAAGAATTTCCATAGACCGTCTCTTTCAACCCGGCGCGGTGCAGAGCTGATAATTCCTGCAGGAAAGTGGTTGCCGGAAAGATTAATGGATTTGTTTTTTATTCCACCGACAATTCCGACAGCGAAAGTATATATCCTTCCTGAATGGTATAGTCCAATTGATCATCTTCTTACGGAGGACCGGACCATGGCGCAGGATTTGATGAAGACGATCGGCGCAATGAGGGATGCGGCTGTCGGGAACTGCCGGAAACGTATAGAGGATGCGGCGCGAAGAACGAAGGGTATGATCGGGAACGATACCCCTGACAGGGAGCATGAAGCGGTGAGCGTGCCGCCCTCGTGCGGGGTTACTTCGATCCTGAAACGGAAGCACGGGCTTTAAGGGGGGCTTGAGACGGATACCGATAAGACACTCCTGCAGCAGATCCGGGAGACGGAGCAGGAACTTGCACTCAGAGTTGAGAGAGTCCGGGTGGAGACTGAGGCAGCAGTAGATGCTGCAAAAGCTGAGGCCGAAGACCTGATCTGCACAGCAGACAAGGTTGCAAAGGTAACGGCCGAACAGGTGTACTGGAAAGAACGGGGGAGAACCGAGACCGAGATAAAAGAACTCAAAAGCGCAGCTGAACTGCAGCAGGAAACCATCTCAGAACAGGGACAAAGGAATGTTCCTGCAGCAGCGGAACGGATCGTACGGTACGTGACCATGGAATAATGCCGGGACTGCCCGGCAGGGGGGGAGTAAAGTATGCTCCAGAAGATGGAACGCATCCAGGTTATCGGGCCGAAAGGAGATCTCGGCCGGGTAGTTGATACGCTGTACCGCGCCGGTACCCTGCACCTGGAAGATGCACCGGCACTGGTCTCCCACGATGAGATCTTCCTGGGCCGCCTCAGGCAGGATGAGACCGAAGATATAGCCGGCGTCCTTGGCAGGATCAGCGCGATCTTCTCCACCCTGCCCGTCATCGGGGATGACCCGGCCCTCCAGGAGCAGTTCCGCATCTCCCTTGGCAACCTGACCCACGACGGCCTTGTTGCACGGGCACGGGATGTCATCAGCACGCTTGAGACTACCACCAGGGAGCTCTCGGCAAAGAAAGCCGAGCTCTCTCTTGCGATCACCACACTCGGCCGGTATGCCAAAGTCCTTGATATCATCCAGCCGGTGGAGCGGGAGCTCCCGGCCCTTGAGGGGTTCGAGGTCACGATCCTCCTCATCCAGGAAGAGCACCACGATGTCATCGAACTGATACGAAAAGAGATTGGGACGATCACCGGTGACCGGTTCGAGATGACCGCAACAACCGTTGATGCCGACACTTTTGCTGCCATCATGGTCTTCCCGAAAAGATTCTCCGAGCAGGTCCATTCATTCATCTATTCCGTCAACGTCAATGAAGTGAGGCTCCCCAAGGAGTACACCGGCAAGCCGTTCTACGAGATGTATGCCCTCCTTGAAGAGAAACGGATCCAGGCGCAGAAGGAGATCTCCCGCATTGACCGGGAACTCCTTGATCTCTCAACTGCCTGGTACCAGGAGCTCGTGGTCTTAAGGAAGCGGCTCGAGGATATCCACGGGGAGCTGGGCGCATACCGGAACTTCGGGTTATCGGAATACACGTTCGTCATCATGGGCTGGATCCCGAAAAAATATCTTGGGAAGACAAAAAAGGAGGTAAAAGACGCGTTCGGGGACCGGGTAGTAATCCAGGTACTGCCGGTTACGGAAAAGGACATGGAGGAGGCCCCGGTCTTTTACGACAACCCCTGGTGGGTGAAACCATTTGAATTTATCATGCAGCTTGTCTCCCCGCCGCGGTACCGTGAGATCGACCCGTCCCCGATCCTCGCTATCTTCTTCCCGCTCTTCTTTGGGATCATGGTCGGCGATATCGGGTACGGCCTTATCATTCTCGCGTTCGCGCTCATTATCCGGTACCGGCTCAAGGCAATTGCGTTTGCAAAGAATCTTGCCGATATCCTGATCATCTCGTCGATCCCGACCATCTTCTTTGGTTACCTGTTCGGGGAGTTCTTCGGTGACCTGGGGGAGGAGATGGGCTGGATACACCCGGTTCACTTCCTCGGGGTAACATGGAACCGCGTTGATGCGATGATACCGATGCTCATCTTCGCCATCGCGATCGGGGTTATCCACGTCTTCCTCGGCCTCATCATCGGGATACGGAACGCGCTTATCTTAAAGAAGAGAAAACACCTGCTCGAGAAGAGCGGGATGCTCCTCGTGATCACCGGGATCCTGGTCCTTGTCGGGGTGTTTGCCGGGGCGGTTCCCGAAGTCGCGATCTACCCCGTGGTCGTCATGATGGTTGTCGGGCTGCCGATGATCCTGATGGGCGCCGGGGTGTTCGGGACAATCGAGGTGATGAGCACGGTGGGAAACATCCTCTCGTACGCACGCCTGATGGCGATCGGGATGGCCTCGGTGATCCTCGCCATGGTGGCAAACCGGCTCGGCGGGGCGTTCGAGATTGCCATCATCGGGATCATCGTCGCCATCCTGCTCCATACGCTCAACGTGGTACTTGCAATGTTCTCGCCCTCGATCCACTCGGTGCGTCTCCACCTTGTCGAGTTCTTCTCGAAATTCTACGAGGGGGGAGGTATGGCATACCGGCCCTTTAGGCGGGAGGTTGAAGTAAAGGAGCCGGGACCGTAAGGCAGGGAAGAATAGTATCTTTTTTCGCATGAAATTTTTTTATTCAAAGTCTGGTTGGAAAAATAAAATCAGGGTTTGATTGATCCGGATCAGTTTTTCGATCGGGATCGCGATCGCGATGAAAATTTTGAAATCAAAGCTTGATTGAAAAATGAAAATCAAAGTCTGCTGAAAATTTTTCAATCACGGTCTGGTTGTGAAAAGTTAAGCTGGTCTGCAACACTCTGAATTTTCTTCCCACGACGAGGGCAGGATCGCGGGAGTGGTTTTTCAACCAGGATTTGCCAAAAAATTTTCAATCAAGGTCCGGTTGAAAATTAATAATCAAGGGGCTCTGTAGAATTCCTCAATGAGAACAAGAAAAGACAAAGTAGAAATCAATCTTGAGAGGTTGTAGAGGATTACTTTGATTTTGATCTCCTTAACTTGGAGTCGGTATATTCGAGCCTTAAGGGC
>JBAZQF010000006.1:0-196166 GCA_041645355.1 Methanoregula sp. | reverse complement strand
CTTAAGGCTCGAATATACCGACTCCAAGTTAAGGAGATCAAAATCAAAGTAATCCTCTACAACCTCTCAAGATTGATTTCTACTTTGTCTTTTCTTGTTCTCATTGAGGAATTCTACAGAGCCGAAATACTCCTCCCGTTGCGAGAAAGAAAAAATATAAAATAACTCTCGAATAATATCGAACCAGCAGCACCCGATTCCCATGTACCACATTCTCTATGTCGATGATGAACCCAGCCTGCTTGAGCTTGGCAAAGACTTTCTTGAAAAAAACGGGCAGTTCAGCATTGACATTATCACCTCTGCACCCGACGCCATCTCGCTCTTGAATGCAAAGACCTACGATGCGGTCATCGCTGACTACCAGATGCCGGAAATGGATGGTATCGAATTTTTGAGGATCGTCAGAAGTTCAGGTAATACCATCCCGTTCATCCTTTTCACCGGCCGGGGGCGTGAAGAGGTTGTCATCCAGGCTTTGAACGAAGGGGCGGACTTTTATATCCAGAAGGGCGGTGATCCGGTATCCCAGTTTGCCGAGCTTGCCCACCAGATCAGTCGGGCCGTCAGGCAGAGACAGGCAGAAGCAAGCATACGGGACCATGAGCGTCGTGAGGCGGATATCATCAACTTCCTGCCCGATGCCACCTTTGCAATCGATACGAAGGGTACCGTGATCACGTGGAACCTGGCAATGGAGAAGATGACCGGTGTCAGCTCTTCAGAAATTCTCGGAAAGGGCAATTATGAATACGCTCTCCCGTTTTACCATGAACGGCGCCCGATCCTCATCGATCTTGTCCTGAGCGATAATCCCTCCATAGCTGCACGATACCCGTTCATACAAAGGATCGGGAATACCCTTTTCTCAGAGATCACGATTCCGCACTTCAACCTGGGCAGGGGTGCTGCGCTCTGGTTCACCGCCTCCCCACTCTATGACAACCGGGGGGAAGTTATCGGGGCCATTGAATCGATCCGTGACATCACCGATCACAAGCAGGCAGAACAGGCCATTGCCAAGAGCCAGGAATACCTCAACCAGATCTTCTCATCGGTAAAAGCCGGGATTCTCATTATCGATGCAGAGACCCACAGGATTCTTGATATCAATCCTGCGGGGGCTGAAATTATCGGATTGCCCAAAGAGAAGATAACAGGAAACACATGCCACAAATTCATCTGCCCGGCAGACGTGGACAACTGCCCGATAACCGACCTTCACAAAAGCATCGATAATTCTGAACGGGTGCTCATCACAAGCAAAGGAGTTCACATCCCCATTGTAAAATTTGCAACCCGCATTACCTTTGACGGCCGCGAATGCCTGCTCGAAACCTTCATAGACAACCGCGAGCGCAAGCAGGCTGAAGAAGAGCTTCATGCTGCTTTTGAAGAGCTCACTGCCACTGAAGAAGAGCTCCGGCATCATTATGACCTGCTCAGCAAGAAAGAGCAGTCACTGCGGGAGAGCGAGGAGAAATACCGTCTCCTGACTGAAGTAACCGATGATATCATGTATCTCATTGACCTGCAGGGGACAATCACCCATATAAGCCCGCAGATCTCCCGGTACGGCTATACTGAAAAAGAGGTCCTCACCAGAAATTTCACCGAGTTCATTGCAAAAGAGGATCTGCCTGCGGTTCTGGAAGGTCTTGAAAAGACCATATCAGGCAGGAATGCATCGGTTACGACACTCAGGGTACGTGATAAAGCCGGGGCCCTTCACTGGATGGAAGACAACGGAGCACCCGTTCTTGATCCATCGGGATCCGTGGTTGGAATTTCCGGTATCCTGCGCGATATTTCCCGGCGCAAAGATACCGAAGAAGCGCTCAGGGAGAGTGAAGAGACATTCCGGGCCATGGTTGAACAATCCGGAGAGGGCATCATCATCGTTGATTTTCTGGGCACACTCCGGTTTGCAAACAGCAGGGCCTGGGACATCATCGAATATCCCCCGGAACGAAGGATTCTCGGAAAATTGAAGGTACTTGAGATTGTTGCTCCAGAATCCCGTAATATCGCTATTCGTGATCTTCTCCAGGTTTCAAAGGGGATCGATAGTTTCCCGGTAAGTTATAAGATCATCACTTTTGAGGGAAAAGAGAGATGGATCGATTGTATAGGCAAGAATATCTCATTCAAGGGTTCATCCTCAATGCTCCTTTCCTTCCGGGATGTTACCGACCGGCAGAATATGGAGATGGCACTCCGGGAGAGTGAGCGACAGTACCGCGATCTATTCACAAACTCAGTGCTTGGGATCTTCCGGACTACACCGGAAGGAAGGTTCGCAACCATCAATCCCACGTTTGCCCGCATCTCGGGTTATGAGAGCCCCGAAGAGATGATGGCCGCGATCAGTGATGTCCGCACGCAGTTGTACGTGAACCCTTCGGATCGGACCCTCTTTATGGAAAAACTGACAACCGATGGATTCGTCAAGGGTTTTGAGGCACAGTTTTACCACAAGGATGGCCGGATACTCTGGATTGCCCTCAATGCAATTGCAGTACGAGATCCTCAGGGGAAAATACGATTTTTCGAAGGCACCATTGAAGATATCACCCAACGTAAGAAAGCTGAGGAGGCTCTGCGGCAGGCAAACCGTCAGATTAACCTGATGACCAGCATCACCCGGCATGACATCCTCAACCATGTCACTGTCCTTCTCGGCAACCTTGAAATTATGGATATGAAATTCACTGACCCGGCGGTGATGGATTACCTGAAAAAAATGGAAACTGCAACCAACGCGATACAATCGCTTATTGCCGACACACAGCTTCTCCAGGACCTTGGTGTCAAGGAGCCGCAGTGGCAGGATATTGACCGGGCCCTGCCCCGCAGGGAAATCCCGGCAACCATCAGGTTGGATGCAGATATCGGGGGGGTTGAGATATTTGCCGACCCGATGCTTAAAAAAGTCTTTTTTAACCTGATGGATAATGCGATCAGGCATGGCGGGCACGTGAAAACAATTGCCGTATCGTTCCGTGAGGACCCCGACGGGCTGGTAATTATCTGGGAAGATGACGGAACGGGTATTCCGGCTGAAGAGAAACGTAAGATCTTCAAACGGGGATATGGAAAAAACACAGGTCTGGGCCTGTTCCTGGCACAGGAGATCCTGTCCATTACCGGGCTGACAATAAAAGAGACCGGGATGGCAGGCAAAGGTGCACGGTTCGAGATCACAGTACCAAAAGGATGTTTCAGGTTTCCCAAAAACACTTCTTAATCGACCCATGGGGGCTTGGCGGGCAATAAGGGGGTGCAGCATGACAACTGCGATTCACAGGTACCCCCAACGAATCTCTGCTCTCTTGGAAACGAGGAATGGCCCGGGTTCGAACAGAATTGAGGGGGCTCTCTGATCCGCTTACATTACAGTACGTTTTTGTACACCAACCAACAAAAATGTACAATAGTCGGGACACGTATGACGCATCATAAATATGTTCACGGATATTCAGCACGCGAGTCGGAGCGGCTCAGAGACCAGGCCCAGACCCTCACGGATCTTCTCCATCATGATACGCACTACCCGGCCGGCTCCCGGGTTCTTGAAGCCGGCTGCGGGATCGGCGCCCAGACGGTGATATTAGCACGAAACAGCCCGAAAGCAGTGATCACTTCAGTCGATATCTCTGATGATTCGCTTCATCGTGCACAGGAAAAGATCCGACAGGAAGGGATAACCAACGTGATCTTCAGGCAGGGAGATATCTTTCATCTCCCGTTCGAACCGGAGAGCTTTTCTCATATCTTTGTCTGCTTTGTGCTGGAGCACCTTGTCGAGCCGCAGCTGGCACTGGAGAAACTCCGGCCGCTCCTGAAGAAAGGCGGCACACTCACAGTGATCGAAGGGGACCACGGTTCAACGTTCTTTTATCCGGAGAACGCGGATGCCGGGAAGGCTGTCGACTGCCTGGTGCAGCTCCAGAAGCAGATGGGGGGCAATGCACTGATAGGAAGGCAGCTCTACCCACTGGTTACCGGTGCTGGATATACAGATGTCCACATCTCGCCAAGGATGGTGTATGTTGACGCATCACGCCCGGGCCTTGTGGAGGGGTTCACGAAACTGACGTTCACGGCCATGGTCGAGGGAGTTGCAGATGAAGTCCACAGGCAGGGCCTGATGAGCCGGGAAGAGTGGGAACGCGGGATCGCTGCACTTTACCGTACCGCTGAACAGGACGGGGTTTTCTGTTACACATTTTTTAAAGCAATCGCATGTAAATAGGAGTCCCGATGCAGATCTCCATTATCCTCGCCCACCCCCGCAAAGGTTCCTTCAATCACGCGATAGCTGGCGTTGTTACCGATACCCTCCGCGAATCCGGACACGAGGTGATCTTTCATGATCTGTATACAGAGCATTTCGATCCCCTGCTCCCGTTTGAGGAGATCTCCCGCGATGCCACCCTCCCCCCTGCGATTGCAGGACAATGCAGGGAAATCTCTTCTGCGGAGGGGATTATTATCATTCACCCGAACTGGTGGGGAATGCCCCCGGCAATCCTGAAAGGATGGATCGACCGTGTCCTGCGCCCTGGACTTGCGTACCGGTTTGCTGAATCCGATTCCGGGGAGGGAATCCCGGTCGGACTCCTCAAAGCAAAGGCAGTCATGGTCTTTAACACCTCAAACACCCCCCCGTTGAGAGAACAGGAGGTTTTTGGCGACCCGCTTGAGCGGATCTGGAAGGACTGCATTGTCTCCTTCTGCGGGGTTCCGGTCTTTTACCGGAAGATGTTTGGTGTGATTGTTACCAGCACGGAGGGGGAGCGGAAGAGCTGGCTTGGCGAAGTACAGAGGGAAGTCCTGCGGATTTTTCCCCAGGACGGATCGTGAGACCGCAGAAACGTTTTCCAGCATCACCAGCCGGATCCAACTGGCAATCCAAAATCGTATCATGGATCCCGGGCCAATTATACCGGAGAGAATCAGGTAATAATTCATGGACACGGTTGTTCTTATCGGTTATATAGCGGGGATCCTCACCACGATCTCGTTTATCCCGCAGGTTGCCCGGGCATGGAGACTCAAAGAGACCCGGGACCTCTCGCTTGCCATGCTCCTCCTCTTCAGCGCCGGGGTCCTGCTCTGGACACTCTATGGGTTATGGGTCAGCTCCCTCCCGATCATTGCAGCAAACCTCATCACATTCATCCTCATCCTTGTGCTGCTCTGGCTGAAGTTCCGGTACAAATAATCCGGCTCTGCCGTAAACGACCCCTTGAACAGACTGCCCGGGCAGGTTCCGGTTTTCAGGCTGATATCTGCTCAGGAACATTCCATTTTTCGCCACGCGGCAACTACAGGTCGCAAATATGAGCGTTCCTGAATCCTTTAAAAAAGTATTAGTCCTGGAGGAGTACAAGGCAGCCGGCGATCTTGTCGTGGAGCCCCTGGCGTTTCTTGGTGAACGCGATCATGATAAACCCGATGAATATGATCAGGGCTGATATATATTTGAAAAAGAACCGGAGCGTTGTCCGTGCGAACGTAGGTTTGTTGCCGGCAAGATCGGTTACGATAAGGCGCATAAGCACTTTTCCCGGGGTGGCCTGGCTGCGCGAGGATTCAAATCCCGCAAAATAAAGCCAGGGTATGACAATGACGAGCATCCCGATTGCGGCAACAAGCGGGCCAAGGGCAGCATCCAGAGTACCTGCTTCCGTGAGGGAGCTGTAGGGTATCCCGGTTGCCATGTAATATCCGTATTTCAACCCGTTCACGAGAGAGAAGAACGTGATGACGATCGAACCGATGAGAATGATAAGTATTATATCGACGATAAACGCGATGAGGCGCCGCCCGAACCCGGCATACATACCAACTTCGGGAGCTTCCTCCTCCTCCGGAACAGCGACCGGGGTTACCGGGAGGGATTCTATATCCGCCCCGCACCACTGGCAAAACTTTCCGGAGGCATCAGTCTCTTTTCCACACTTAGGACAGAACATTCCCTTTACTCCTGATATGTAAAGTTAATCCGGGGTCCTTTTTAATTTAACTGTTCTTTCCTGTTCTTTTACGTATGGTATGCTGCCGGAATCACAGACATCGGAAAAACAGGATCAGCCCGGTTCTTTCATCGTTCATAACGGAGCACAAATCAGTAATACCAACAAAATGAAAGCAATCTGCATGAAAAATTCCCAAATCCTGTACTTCCTGTCCGGGGTTGCCATCTGTGCGCTTATTGCCGGTTGCACAAGCCCAACCGGGACGGTGATCATACCGGTGGAGACCCCCTCCCTGTCACCAGTACCCACTGCGTCCGTCACCACACCCGCGGTTACGGTAACACCCGTTGCGGTGGATACCCTCCCCCCCGAGCAGTTCGTTGACCTCCAGCTCACCAAAGAGCGTCCCGATGCATCCATCCACCTGCTCTTTAATGGTGGAAAGGGAGAGATCGTGGTCAACAATATTGTCATGAGGGTAACACGGTCTGACGGGCAGGTCATTGAATCCACCATGAATGACGGGACACGGAAACCCCGGCGGGGAGACGAACTGGTCATCCAGGGGACCCGGGGTAATGACCGTGCCGAGGTCTTCCTGACCAGTGCCGGCAAAACATACAAGGTCCTTGACCAGCCGGTTGTAACCCCGGTATCCTGATATACCCTCTTTTTTAACCGGATGTATTTTGTCTGTTTACACGCCGGGCATAGCGCTCAAGAAGATACCCGAGCAGGATAACGACGACAACCGTTGCCCCGAGGAGCATCCATTGTTCCATACCCGCGCTTCCCACAGCAAGGCGGGTGAGGAGGTTCAAGGGGTTGGCCGGGAGTGCCAGGACAAAGAGGATCACGACAACAAGTGCTGTGGAAAAGACAAACTGTGCTGCGGTGCGCTCGCGGTAGTGAAGGGCAGTCAGGGCCCCGAGCAGGATCAGGATGAACGATGAGATCACCACATGCAGGAGGATCAGGCCGGCATTCTGGATCGCAATACCATTGATCATAAGGAGGGTAAGCCATGCCCCTGCCTGGATCGGGACGAGCAGCTCGCAGGCCAGCACCTTGCCCCAGACCATCTCCGAGAATGTCACCGGTGTCGAGATGAGCGTCTCAAGGGTGTCGTGCTGGTATTCTTCAGTGATCAGGTCGATAACCAGCGCTGAGGCGATGATCGCCGGCATGAAGACAAGGAGGGGAATGAGGAGGCCGTACACGAACTCATAGAAGTCCCCCCCACCTCCCGATTTGGGAACAGTGATCGGCAGGGGCTTCTCCCTGAGACGCCCGCTGCGGATCTCCCGCAGGTCGTTTTCGTATTTCAGGAAAATATCCTTGAGCTTTACGTCAACGATAGCGCTCTGGAGATCGTTCTGGAGCGTATAAAGGGTGATCTTCACCGGTTCATCCGCAGCGGGGCTGGTATCCGGAACATAAATGACCGCTGCAAGTTTTCTCTCCTTTAAGGCTTCGATGCCCTGCGAGAGATCCACTTTGTATACCCACAGGTCAGGACTTTTCTGGAGATAATCCAGCACGGGGGAATCGTTCCCTGCATAGCCGATGCTGTAATGATATCGTGAATATTTCGACAGCGACGAGGGATCGTACATAGACGTAAGCCCGACCATCAGAAACGATGAGAACATGGCAATAAAGAGCTGGAGGAGGACTGCAAGGAGGATCGTCCGCTCATTGAACAGGCTGGAAAACTCCTTCTTTGCGATAATGCCAAGGTGACGGGGCTTCATCGCATCCACCCCAAAATGATGTACGCATTGTAGATGCAGTGAACGAGCGTTGCCAGGACGAGACCGACAACAAATCCCTTCTGCCCCCAGAGCTTGAGGGAGCAGGCGACAATGAGGACACCTGCGAAGTGGAGGAGGAACGGCATCCAGAGAACCCCAAGCGAGAGAAAGAGGATGCTGCCGAAAACCGATTCCGTGATCTGGGCAAGCGTGACAAAGAGCAGGAGTTTCTCGGCCAGAAGGAATCCTGCCGCGGTTACCGCACAGGCAATCAGGATGTGTTTCCACGAGAAGAATGCCGGATCCGTGGCAAAGAGGGTGAAAATGCCAACCGCCTTTGCAAGTTCCTCGATAAATGCCGCAAAGACAAGGAGCAGCACGAGCGAATAGGGCATGGGCAGGTTGAAGAAGAGGACAAGGCTCATCAGCTGAACCATGAAAACGAATGGAATAGATAAGGCTGTCAGCAGGAAGAGCGACAGGTAGGGGTGTTTAACGGAGATGGTTTCCGAGAGGAACTCCCGTATCCGTGGCAGGAGCGGTTTTTCTGAGAACAGCCTTTCCTCCTTGAAATTGCAGATTGCGATATAGACTAGCACAGCACCGGTAAGCCAGAAGAGGGAGGTTGAGTAGAGGAAATCCGTGGCAGTCCAGACCGACCCCTGGAGTGACAGGACAATGAGAGTCAGGGGGGAGATGAGGCTGACCACGTGCACGTTGGCAAAGATGCTCGGGAAGAAGAGGTAGGATGTTGCTATCGTCGAGAAGAAGATCGAGATAAACGAGAGCTCCTTGAAACTGCGGGCGATCATCCCGATGATGAGGGCATTTGCCAGGAAGAAGAAGATGATCGGGATGAGCGGGAGAAGAATTATCAGGGGGGCTTTGAGATACAGCGTGAGACCGGTGCAGATGAGCAGCATGCCGATACAGTAGGGTAGGGCTTTCCCAAGCAGGATCACCGGTGTTTTCAGAGGTGCAGAGAGAAGGATCTCCCCCTTGCGTTCGATCCGTTCGTTCATGATGCTCATCATGAAGAACTGCGACGTGAAGTAGAGCGGGAAGATGAAGACAAAGACAAGGATGATCGAGTCAAATGGCAGGGGCGGTGAGAGCTGGGAAGGAGTCTTGAACGATCCCATGGAACTGCTCGTAGAGAGCGCTTCGGTGTAGCGCGAGATCTGGGTATTTTTGGCATTTGTCTTGACCAGTTCCTGACGGAGTTCCTCGCTTGAGAACTCAAGTGTCGGAGAGGGCGTGGGAACGTTCCTGACTTCCCCCTCAGGGATCGGAGGGCCGGATCCCGGGGCAGCCTGGATATACTGCCCGCTCTGGGTGGCAAGGAAACTGAGCTCGCTTTTTACCGTCTCAACATCAATCCAGAGCGGGTACGCGGCAAAGAGATCCTCTTCTCCGTTATAGACGCTGTTTTTATATTTTGTATAATCCCGCTCAAATGTTTTTTGCGCAGCTTTGCCCTTCTCGGTTGAGCCCGGGTATACCACGCCGTTGATTATGATGAGATCAAATGCCCCCCGGTTCTTTAAAAGGGCCGGGGCATCGAGATTATACACGGAGAAGCGGGTGTCGCTTGCAATGAGGGACGCCACCTGCGGGTCATCAACACCAACCTGGTAAATCCCGTCCTGGAGATGCATCCCGCTCTGGGCAGCAAACCCCGTGACCACCACAAGAAGGACAAAGAGGATGACGGCAACGGGAAGAACATCCCGGCTCATCATCGTGAAGGATCGTTTCACCTCCCACCGCGCTATAGTCCAGATATCAGAGAGTGTCCCCATGGTTTGAGTCCCTGCAGGATCCCACCCGCCAGCCGGGGGGATTGGTTAACAGTGTAGTGTTTATGATCGGTCAAATAGTACGCGGTACAGGCATGGGACTGTCATCTATCCCAACCTATATCACCAAAACAACACAAGTCTGAATGGTAAGGCGAGCTCTCATGATCACCGCCCGCAATCTCACGAAGACCTACGACGGTTTTGTTGCTCTCAATAACGTCAGTTTCGAATTCGATGACGGGGAGATCTTCGGCATCATCGGGCACAATGGTGCAGGTAAGACCACGCTCCTCAGGATCGTATCAGGCCTCGTTACTCCCTCTTCCGGCGAGCTCTTCATCAACGGGAATGATGTGATAAAAAACCCGGTCTCTCTCAAGGAGCATCTCGGGTATCTCCCCGAAGAGTCGCGGCTCTACGAGACTATGACCGCCGAGGATTACCTTCTGTTCTTTGGCGAGATCTATGGACTCTCCACGAGGGAAATCCGCATCCGTACAAGTCAGCTCTTCGCCGCACTCTCCCTTGAAACGAATGGCAAGAAGATCGGGGAGTTCAGTAAAGGCATGAAGCGCAAGGCCGCGATAGCCAGGTCCCTGATCCATAACCCGGATTTCCTGGTGTATGACGAGGCTACAAGCGGGCTCGACCCGATGACCTCGCGGTTTATTGCAGACTATCTCCGAAGGCTCAAATCCGAGAAAAAGACGATTCTCCTCTCGGCCCACAACCTCTACCAGGTTGAAGCAATCTGCGACAGGGTGATGATCCTCAGGCGCGGCCAGGTGGTGGCATTCGGGAGTATGCACCAGCTCCGCGAGCAGTTCGGGTCACTTACCTATACTATCTTCTTTTCAATCGCCGATCCCGGGAAACTGCTCGGGCATTCCAGGACCTACCGTCAGGAAGAGGGGCTCTGGGTCTGCGATGCAGAGAATATGGCCGAGCTCAACGAATCCACCGGGCTTATCGGGGAGGCAGGTGGAAAAGTGGAGAAGATCGAGTCCCGGTACCCCTCGCTTGAAGAGATGCTCTTAAAAATCGGCAAGTAAGAAATCACAATCCATAAATTTTTTTGATGTGCAGGTTTTGTGTATGCACATTGCAGTCAAGATCGTGATTATTCTCGTTGCCCTGCTCATAGCAGGAACCATCGGCATGGCAGCAACCGGTTTCTGCCCGCCGGCCGGCCCGTGGCCCCAGCCCCCGTGGTGCGGAGCTGGCGGATACGTGCCGGGGATATATTCACAGGTCGGAGTGCCGGCAAAAGTCTCCGTATATGTTTCGGTTCCGCCGGACACTTCCCCGGGACCAGTTATGTTTGTCCGAAATGCAGGAACCCCGGTTACGATGCAACCGGCCGGTGCCGACGGCTGGACAGCACAACTGAATGGAACAACGGGAGAGGCGATTGCATACCGCTATTCCTGGGCGGGCAAAAATTCGGCCGGGAGTTATTCCACCCTCATCGGACAGTCGCAAACCCGGCTGAACGACGGCGTCTGGGGCTGGGATGGGATCCCGTTCCGCCCGGCGTTCTCAAAGGACTTTTCAGTGGGCCTGTTCATGTCCGATACCTGGGGCCGGAATTATAACATGATGATGATGGAAGATACCCGGGCAAACATCGATTCATCATTTGAAAGGGCGGCGAAAACCGGCGCCTCCGAAGTCTTCGTGACGGATTTCCAGCGTGCTGTTTTTAATAACGCAACTGCCGACTGGGTCACTGATACAAATTATCATTTTGAGGGGGACGTCTTTACCAATGACTTCCGGGACGAAGCCATGACGCAGGAAGACATGAACCGCCTCGCTGCAGCAGCCCATAAAAACGGCATGAAGATCGGATGGAAAACCAGCATGCACTTTGCGGATATGAGCCGTTACCTCCAGTCAGGGCTTTCAGGAAATATCGGGAAAGACACCGCAGCGGATTGGGAGCGCTGGTCAAAAACCCCACGAACCTCCGCATGGACGCAGGATTATTTTAAAAAGTACCGGGCATTACTCCTTGAAAAAGCGGTAATGCTGAATGCTGCAGGGTTCGATGAGATGATCCTCACCCCCGGATGGAACACCCCGAATTTCCACCCGGACGAGAAAGAGGCAAACGAGCTCTGGAAGGCAACCATCCGCGATGTGAAAGCAGTGTTCAGGGGAAAGGTCGGGATCGTGCTGGACACGTATGGTTTCATGGACGGAAACAACGGTAATGAGGACTGGATGCAGTACGATTATTACACAACAGCCGATAACTGCTATTATTTCTTCTATTCCATCCCCCCGAAATTTATCACATCGCAGAACACGGACAAATCGACCCTGACAAAGGAGTATGAGGCGTATCTCATACTGCTGGACGGGAATGCAAAAGCAAAGAATATTCAGATCCACCTCGTACCGGGGATATTCTCATACACAGGAGGGGCGACGGCAAACCGGTTTGATATTGACCCGCTGGATGTAAAAAATCCGTCAGTATTGGCAGCACAGGCGGACTGGACCGGCCAGGCAGATGCCTATGACGCCCTTTTCACGGCAGCTGAAGGAAAGCAGCAGATTGCCGGTATTGTTCCCAACGGCTTTGCCTGGGATGATTCTATGGACCCTGACGTCCCACCGAAACTTAGTATAGGGATCCAGTACCGCACAAAACCGGCTGAAGGTGTTATCACAAAATGGGCACAGGCCGTAAAGGCGCTGGCATAACCTGGAGCTCCACTTTTTCAATAAAAAATTGCTTATTATGCCACCCGGACAGCCGCCCCGCTGTTCCGTGCGGCGGTGATGAGCGTTGTGCCTCCACCCGATTCTTTCATGAACGACCGTGCAGCCTGCTCGATGGTGCTCATCCCGGTATCCCCGATAGCATAGACTGCAGGGCCAAAAGAGCTGAGGCCGGCCCCGGCCGCCCCGGCATCCCGAAGCACCGGGAGCAGGCCGGTTACCTGCGGGGGCTGGAGGGAGAGCTCCACTTTTTTGAACCCGAGTGCCTGCACTGCATTAACGGATGAGCCAAAAAGGGCGAGATCCCGGCCGGCAATACCTGGCAGCATCCGCATCAGGATCTCGTGCGAGAGTTCCCGGACCTCGGCAAGCGGAACCGGGCAGTGTTTCCGGAAGATATCGGACTCGATATTTCCGCTGGCCCCCGGTGGGACATCGGGGATGGCGAGGAGGATCTTCCAGTCTGAGGGAAAATCATGGCGGGCGATCACCGGAGGAGGGCTGACCTCACGCGAGGCGGAGGATGGCCTGAAATCAGCCTTCTCACCGCCCTTCCCGAACCGGTGCCCGCCATCAATGATGAAACCCCCGTACTCGAATGCCGCTGTCCCGATACCGCTTGTCCCGCCCCGGCCAACGAACCGGGCAAGCTCATTTACAGGAAGATGCCGCCCATGAAGTTCGCTGATTGACCGGGCAACGGCAAGCGCGAGCTGCGAGCCGCTCCCGAGGCCGACGTGGGAGGGGTAGTAGCTCCGGATCGTGATCGCGATGCTGCCGCCGGCACCGAGTTTCTGGAGTACCTCAGTTGCTATCCGCCCGACCCGCTCCTGCAATGCTGCATCTCCGCCATTTACGGAAAGGACCGGTGAGAGTTCCGCTTCAAGCAGGATCCCGGGTTCATCGAGGGTGATGCCGATCCCGCCGTCCACCCGGCCGGAGCCACCGTGCATGTCGATCAGGGTTACATGGACCCGGGACGGCGTCTGTATTATGACCCGGCGCGTGTCAAGGAAACGGTTGTACGGGAACTGCTCTTCAATAAATATGAGCGGTTTTTTACCGGAGATGATCTGGTACTGCCGCGAGAGGACCGGCTCGTTTTTGCAGATGGAAAATATTCTTCCGGTTTCTTCGGTTGCCGGGATAACCCGGGCATTAAGAATCTCACGCCGCGCCTCGATATGGTGCTGTTTGATAATCCGCCCTATGGGGATGTCAGCCTTCATCAGGTCATCCCGGAACTCCAATGAGAGGCGGTTGACCGGAGTATGGGACAAAGCATAGATGAGCACTTCACCGGTCTCCTCGGTCCGGATCTCCACGATCCGGTAATTGACCGGGTCCCCCTCGGCAACACTCAGGTTGTCCGCGGCTGTGCGATCAGCGGGAACAACCTTCTGGACAAGAGTCCGGATCACCACTTTCTTACCGGTAACCGATTCAAGGAGCTGGGTAACCGACCCGTCGGTCCCGAGCAGGAACTTCTGGACGGGCGATACTCTGCCGACCTGTTCTTCGATATCACGAATTGCCTGTGCGATATCCATCTCACCATCTTTATCCCGGGGAAATAATAAGGGTACTGATTCACCACCCCCACATAAAAACAGATTGCCGGTCAGCGACGGGTATGCCCGCCCTTCTTTTGCTGCTCCGGTTTCATATACGACAACAGTGAGACCGGAACCTGCAGGAAGATCTCTTCAATATACTCTTTCCGGAGCCGGCCTTTCTTCCCAATCACCATGCCACTCCTGATTGTCACGACCCGTGAGGTCATCACGTAACTCTCGGAGAAAAGATCGAGCCCCCCGGATGCAAAATCATCGATAGAGAGCGGAATGCAGGGTGCGTCCGTAGGCGGTTTGCTGCTGACCGGGCAGATATGGACCTCCCCGGTACCTGATGTACCGACTACGATTACCGGGCGGGTCTTCGCCATCTGATGATCGTCAAGAGCCACTGAGGCGAGGAGGACATCCCCTTTTATGTATTGCCCCATGCTGAGCTGTTTGTTACGGGGGGGCATAAGACGTTTGTTTTTCAAGCCGCAGGGTTTTATGCAATGGATGAATACAGCAGGTACATATGGTCACGGAGAGCGGGAATGGAATAGCAGGGGGATCGGTTACCGCGCGTGAAGCAACAGTACTCTTCTCGGCAACGATTGTCATATCCATGGTAGGAATATTCGTTGGCATCTTCTTCTTTTTCATCAGCAGCGATCTCGCAGTCCGCATCGCCGCAGCTCTCCTCGTGGGAGTTGTCGGTATCATCAGCTTTTTCCGGCACTCGGTATACTTCAGGTCCGACCAGGCACGGATGGGGTGGCACCAGGACCACCCGGAGTTCCAGCTCGAAACAGGGTATGCCAACCTTGCTATAGGCATCTGGGCGCTGGCTGCGGCGGTATTGAACCTGGGTGCGCTCGCCTGCGGGCTGGTGCTTGCCATATACGGCACGTACCTGCTCTGTACGCTCTTCCTCCATGCAGCAGAAGCTTTTTCCTGGAAAGAAAATACTGTCCCGGCTGACAGGGCAAGGGCAGTACGCAGTATCTTTTTTACCCTTTTCTTCGTCCTGTTCCTCTTCGGGTTTGCTTTCATCGGGTTTGCCCGTGCTGAACTCGTGCCGTTCGTTCACCTTTAACGGGAAGGCTATATGCCCGGACTGCTTAACAGGAAGATCATGTCACGCTGCGAACACTGCGGTGCCGAATGCGCCATGCCGTTCACCTGCCAGCACTGCGGGGGACTATTCTGTCCGGACTGCCGCCTCCCACCCAATCATAATTGTTCCGGCCTTGGCAGCTGGAACAGAAAACCCCGGCCTTCAGTCAGCGTGAATTATGCAAAGGGCGGGGGGATATCGGTAGCCGGCGGGGGACATATCCCGGGTTCCCGCGGCGGGGCCGGGAGAAGATCAGAAGCGGGAATTCCATACCTGAAGATCATGCTTGCGGTCATCATCCTTATCCTCGCAGGACTCGCATTGCTCATGCTCAGCGGGTACAGGATCCCATAATACGGGAGACTAAACAAAAACCTGCAGGCTATTTATCGGCCTGCACCCAAAATATTCTCTATTCCAAGGAAACTGAACGTGCATGCGGCGGCTTTACCTGATCCTCACTATCTGTCTTGTCATTCCGGTCATGGCGCTTGCCATCAGCCTGGTGTTTACCCATCTTCCTTCGGAGCCGGCGCTGTCTGGGATTGCCAATGGCCCTGATACCTCACTGCCTCCGCCAAAATATTATACCGGCATTGATTTCGATACCCTGAAATCCAACAATCACCTCACGGTCATCCCGCTGAAGAGTTACCGGCAGCAGATAACAAACTACAGCTGCGGGGCCGTGGCGGCAATGACCGTCATGTCATACTACGGAAAGCCAGCAAATAACACGGCCGCTGACGAGATCCGTATTGCGCACGAGATGAACCCCACGGTATCCGATACAACGGGGATAAACCCGGAACAGATCACCACATGGTTTACCCGGAACGGCTGGAATGCTACGTGGGGCACCAATGGTACGAGCACGATGCTCCGCGAGAACTTAAAAAACGGGATCCCCACTATGGTTGAGTGGATAGACTGGGGAGGCCACTGGGCTGTTCTTACCGGGTACGACACGCGGGGAACCGAAAACGTCTGGGACGACGTGGTCAGCTTTGCCGATTCCGTTGACTGCCACGATGACCGGGAAGACGGTGTCACATACTTCAATTACGGGGAGTTTGATGCAATGTGGTTCGATGCCCACTATTTCCCGGAGAATATGAAGAACCGGGCATATGTTGTTGCCATGCCGTGAACAGCCCCGGCCCACGATGCACCGGGCAGGTGGAATAAGGAGATAGAAACAGTGGGAGGTTACACAACCCTCGATGTTGTCGATGCCTCGATCCCTTTTTCAGTGATGATGAACGGGAGTACCCGCTGGGGTGCAGCCGAACCCCTTATTTTATGCACTGCAAGTGTCCGCTCGATCTCGTTCTGGTGGAATTCGGTCCTGAACTCGATGACAATGTCGGCTGCCCGCATGATACGGGTTATCTCCATTGGCGTATGGATGCCCGTGTACACCACGAATACCAGGTTTGCCCCGCGCTTTTTGATCTCGTCCCGGGCGAGGCTTAGGAATTTGAGAGCCCCGTCGATGCCATACCGGATAACGATTGTAGAGAGCGAGTCCACCACGAGACGGCTGCCTGCCATCTGCTGGAGGTACATCTCGGGATGCAGTTCGGTGGCATCGGTCATCCCGATCTCAACTTCACCATCGTTCATCAGGTAGGTGCCCTCTTCCCTTCCTTCCGCCTTCCAGAACTGGTTTGCTGCAAGATCAACCCCTGCAACCGCCGTCCCGTAGATCATGATGAGGGTTCCCTCAGGAAACCCGCCGTCAAGAAGGAGGTTCAGTCCTATGATTCCTGTGGTGCGTTTTTTCGTTCTCCCGCTGGCAGGGAGATCCGATATCCGGGTTCGTATGTCCGACAATGCCTGCTCCGGAGTGTATTATTTACAAGGCCCTTAAAAAGGCTTTTGGGGCCCCGGTAGAATTTGTCGCAGAATATTCCATTATTTGCAGATTACGACCGTAAATCACCGAATTTTTTCCGGAGATCCCGCCTCAGAAGTTTCCAACCGTGAACCCGGGGCAGCGAACCGGTGATCAGGAGCTGGCGCGGGATCTTGTAGCCGGCCAGGTGATTGCGGCAGAATGCTTCGAGTCCGGCTTCATCAAGCGAACAACCGGGCCTGAGTACCAGGGCGGCAACCGGGATCTCGCCTTTGCGCTCATCGGGGACCCCAAAAACAGCCACATCCTGGACAGCAGGGTGCTGGATAATAACATTCTCTACTTCGGTGGGATAAATCTTCCAGCCAGACATGATGATCATGTCCTTTTTCCGGTCCGTGATGCAGAGGATCCCGTCGGCATCCAGGTTCCCGATATCCCCTGTCAGGAACCACCCGTCGTGCCGGAACACTTCGCGTGTCACATCGGGCAGGTTCCAGTACCCTTTGGCCACTGCCGGGCCCCTGAGCGCGATCTCCCCGTTCTCACCTGAAGCCAGTTCTTTCTCAGGATCGCCCGCGTCAACAATACGGAGCTCCGTATACCCGACAGCAACCCCGACACTCTGGAATCCCTTGGTCAGGTGGGGGTACTCGGGAAGCGTGGTTGTCCCGGACCCGATAACGATCGTTTCCGAAAGCCCGTACGAGTTTGCCACCGGGATATGGAATCGCCGGTCAAAAGCCTCCCAGACCGAGGGGAGAAGCTGGCCCCCGCCGGAGATGATCACCCTTGCATTTTTTAGCTTCTCTTCGGTTCCCGGGGGGGAATGGACAAGCGAGTAGATGACCGGGGGCATGCCGGCAAGGACCGAGACTTGGTATTTTTCGGCAAGAGCAAGATACGAGTCGAGATCGAACCGCTCCATCATCACGTATGTGCCCCCCGCCCGGATTACCGACAAACCCCACGAAAGCCCGACATGGCCCATCGGGTAAATGCCGAGATAGACATCGACCGGGCGAAGCCGGAGGGCATCCCGTTCCGTATCCAGGGCCGTCATCCAGTTGCCGTGGGTCAGCATGGCCCCCTTCGGGTTGCCGGTTGTTCCTGCGGTATACTGGATATGACATAGATCTTCTGTTGAACAGTTAAAAGCCCGCATGCCCGGGGGTGCCGGCGGGAACGAATTCCAGGCAGTCATTCCCTCAGTCTGGCCGGATGTAGAAATGATATGCGTAAGGGTCGGGGCATTCTTTCGGATACCGGTCACAACCTCCGCCCCGTTCCCGTCAGTGATAATCGCACAGGCGCCAGCGTCATTGATGACGTGAAGCAGCTCCTCCCCGCGGTACACGATATTGGTCGGCACGGCCACTGCGCCAATGCGCCAGATCGCAAAGTAACTGATCAGGTATTCCGGGGAGCTGTCAAGATAGATACAGACCCGGTCGCCTTTTTTTACCCCGAGGCTCTGGAGCCCGAGGCCTACCCGGTTCATCTCGTTGTGGATTTTTTTATAGCTATAGACCTCGTTCCGGGAGGGGCAGATGAGGGCAGCTTTTGCTTCCGGAACACTCTTTGCATCAATCAGGGTAGTTACGTTCGACATGCGGGCTCGCTGGTTCCTTAAACATTTTTAGACGCTGATGTATATAGGTGTTCATTCCTGCCGTTTCGAACGGGGTTTTCTGTATATGTTATGCCAAACTATTTGTGGTTCCTGCCCCGATTTATCAGTCTGAACGTTATGGAAGAAGAGAAAAAGGAGCCACAAACCACCACAAGCCAGCCCCGGCAGGGGCAGCCTCACCAGGGACAGCGGAGAAATGACCGGCGGGACCGGGGCCGGCACCCGGGCGGCCAGCGACATTATTCCCAAAGGGACCCTTCCCCGAGACCGGCCCAGGAGAAGCCGCAGGAGGCACCTGACAAGGAAGCCGATATTGATGACGATGAGACCGAACAGGACCGGTCGGCCCCCTCCCAGCACCACCGCCGCGGCGGCAAGCCTCCCAAGAAGATCATTGAGGAATGGGCAAACGACCCATACTGCGAATAGAGGCAAAGGAACAACCGGCTGACAACGCCGTTTTCTGATTCATTCTTTTTTGCGGTAAAAAGGGTACCCGGTTCATTCCGGGAAACGATGCGGGGTGCCGGTGTGCAGATATTCCCTGGATCTATCTTCCCGGTACCAGGGAATCAACCATACTCCCGACCCCGGCGGCCTGTACTACCTGTATGCCGATATTCTGCATGTCCCGGACATTTGCCCGGTGAATCTCATCGGATGTTGCACCGGTGGCATCGTAGATCAGGACAACAGGATAATTGTAGGCAATCCCGTCAAAGGCGGTGGTCCGGATGCAGTTTGGCGTCTGGATGCCGCAGACAAACAGGGTCTGAACCCCGAGGGTCCTGAGTATGAGATCGAGCTCGGTTGCGATGAACGCGCTCATCCGGGTCTTTTTCAGGACATATTCCCCGGGATGCGGGGCCAGTTCGTCGATGACAGCAGCCCCGTGAGTCCCTTCCACCGCAAACGGTGCCTGGAAAAACCGGTCCCGGCGGATGATCTCAACGTCAGACCCATCCTTCCGGTGCACCCGCAGGACATGGATGACCGGCAGGGACCGTTTCCTGAATTCGGCAAGCACGGACTCGATCTTCGGGATCACGGCCGGGGCTCCTGCCACTTTCAGCGGTTTTCCTTCAAGCACGAAATCGTTCTGCATATCGATGATGAGCAGCGCTGGTTTTCCCATAAAATTCCCCGTTAGACTATTTTAGACCCGGGACATATTAACTCTGCAGAAGAATTAAGGAGCCCCTGAATGGATCTCATCATCCAGTACATCTGCCTCTTTTTCACGGGTATTGTGGCCGGTACCGTATCCGGGGCTTTTGGTGTCGGGGGCGGTTCCCTGATGACGCCGGTCCAGTTCTGGCTGTATACTGCCGGGGGGATGGACAGCACACTTGCCACCCGTCTTGCTTTTGGCACATCCCTTGCCGTAATAATCCCGACCATGATCAGCGGGGCTCTCGGGCATCACCGGCGCGGGGCAGTTGACTGGAAAGCCGCAGCCCCGATGGGTCTTGCCGCCATCTTCGGAGGTCTTGCCGGGGGGATGGCGGCCTCCCATATTCCGGGCGGCGTGCTCCGGCTCTTCTTTGCCGTGTTCATTCTCATCATGGCGATCCGCATGGTCTGGCAGATACGGGAATGCCCGGTCTGTGAACCCGGGGGATCATTTGCCTGGTATCTCGTTATCGGTTTTATTATCGGCATCCTTTCGGGACTGACCGGGCTCGGTGGCGGGGCCCTGCTTGTACCTATCCTTGTGATCTTTCTTGGCTACCCTATTCACCGGGCGGTTGGGACTTCATCAGCCTGCCTCATCTTCTCAGCAACAGGGGCGGTGATTGCCTATGCCATCAACGGCATCGGGGTTGCCGGCCTTCCGGCATACTCGATTGGGTACATTGATCTCGTGACCTTTGCGATCCTTGCCGTCACTACCATCCCGCTCGCCAGGTTCGGTGTGCGATGCGCCCACAGCTGCTCAGGCCGGAACCTGCAGATCCTGTTTGCCGGGCTGCTTGTCCTGATTGGAGGGCTGATGCTCGCAAGCGGATAAAAAAAAGAGGTTACTGGTATTCCATGGGCTGGACTTTCTTCGGGAGCCCGCCTTTGAAGAACTGCTGGATCTTGCCATAGTAATCGCGCAGGTTCTCGTTCATGGTCGGGTGGACCTTCTTCTGCGCTTCAGCAAAATGCTGCCGGGTCACAACCGAAACATTGTCCCTCAGCGCAAGCATGCCGGCTTCCCGGCAGAGGGCCTCAAGATCGGAGCCGACAAAACCTTCGGTTTCAGCCGCGAGGGCAGCTGCAAGGCTCTCCCTTGCGGGGTCCGCAAAGACCAGGTTCTTTTCAGAGAAGAGTTCGATGAGCCGTTTGCGACGTGTCCCCGTGGGCAGGCCGGCACTCTCCTCAGGGGGCGGGGTGACAAGAGGCTTGAGATCGCTGCAGTTCACCGTCCTGTCCCGCCCGAGTTTCTCAACCAGTTCCGCAATCGCATCCTCGGAATATTTCTCCGTCAGCCTGACAACTTCTTCGAGCGTGGATCCTTCGACAGGCATGAAGCGGGAATGGATACCGATGATCCTTTTACGGTCCTCAAGCGTAGGTTCTCCGATGTATACGAGACGGTCGAACCGTCCTGCCCGGAGGAGGGCCGGATCCACAATATCCGGGCGGTTCGTTGCACCCATGACAACGACATCCTTGAGCTCTTCAAGGCCGTCCATCTCGGTTAAGATCTGGTTGAGCACGTTGTCGCTGACATGCGAGTCGCTGCTCGTGCCCCGCGACGGTGCAAGGGCATCGATCTCGTCAAAGAAGATGATCGAGGGGGAGACCTGCCGGGCCTTCTTGAAGACCTCGCGGACTGCCCGCTCGCTCTCACCCACCCACTTGGAGAGGAGCTGGGGACCCCGGACGGGGATGAAATTTGCCCCGCTCTCGCTTGCAACCGCTTTTGCAATCAGGGTTTTCCCTGTCCCGGGCGGACCGTACAGGAGGATCCCCCGCGGGGGTTCAATGCCAAGGTCCTCAAACTTCTGACGGTTGGTGAGCGGGAGCTCGATAGCTTCGCGGACTTCGGTCTTGGCCGATTCGAGGCCTCCCACGTTCTGCCATTTGACGTGCGAGACTTCGAGCATAACTTCCCGCATCGCACTCGGCCCTACATCCCGCTGGGCGCTCCGGAAATCGCTTGCATATACCTTGAGCGTATCAAGAACCTCGTCCGGGATCTCCTCTGCATCCAGGTCGAGATCCGGCAGGTAGCGGCGGAGAGCCCGGATTGCCGCCTCCCGGGCAAGAGCGGCTATATCGGCACCGACAAAACCGTGGGTCTGCTGGGCAAGGGTGTCGAGGCTGACATCCTCGGACAGGGGCATACCCCGCGTGTGGATCTTCAGGATCTCGATCCGGTCGGGTTCGCTTGGGACACCTATCTCGATCTCGCGGTCGAACCGGCCCGGCCTCCTGAGGGCTGCATCAATCGCATCGACCCGGTTCGTGGCGCCGATGACGACAACCTGTCCCCGTTCCTCGAGCCCGTCCATCATGGTCAGGAGCTGGGCAACCACCCGGCGCTCAACTTCCCCGGTCACTTCCTCGCGCCGGGGGGCAATTGAGTCCAGTTCGTCGATGAAGATGATCGAGGGGGCATTCTCTCGGGCTTCCTCGAAAACTTCGCGGAGCCGCTGCTCGCTCTCGCCGTAATATTTCGATATCACTTCAGGGCCGGCAATCGAGATGAAGTGCGCACCGCTCTCGCTTGCAACGGCCTTTGCAATCAGCGTCTTTCCTGTCCCGGGCGGGCCGTACAGGAGAACGCCCTTGGGCGGCTCGATCCCGAGCTTCTGGAAGAGCTCCGGGTGCCGGAGCGGGAGCTCGATCGTTTCCCGGAGACGCTGGAGCTCGTCTTTTAATCCGCCGATATCTTCGTAGCTGAACCTTTTTACCCCTTCAAAACCTGCTGCCGGCTTATCAGAGAATTCGATTGAGGTATTCTTGGTGATGATGACGGCTTCTTCCGGCTCAACCTCGATAACCTTGAACCCGACAATCTGCGGCTGGATGAACGGGAGACCGAGCATGATCGGGATGGTATCGTTCTTGACCACCGGGAAATCGATGAGCCCGTTGACCACATGCGGATTGTTGGCTATCGGGATCTTCTTCGGGAGGTCCTCCGGGGGTGCAAGGACAACCCTTTTTGCTTCGATCTCGTCGGTTATCTTGGAGATCTTTACGGTATCGCCAATACTCACACCGGCATTCTGCCGGGTGAAGTTGTCAATCCGGATCTTACGCTGGTTCCAGTCCTCGACAAGCGATCGCCAGACCTTGGCAACCGTCCTGCGTTTCCCTTCAATTACGACCAGATCGCCGGGCGAGATCTTGAGAAGCAGCATGGTCTCAGGATCCAGCCGGGCCTTTCCGCCACCCTGATCGCCGGGATACGCGGAATCCACCCTCAATTGCACTTCAGGCATCACCTTAAAGGTCATATACGCAGGGATTTATAAGTACTGTAAATGCGAGTTCTCATACTTGACCCGTTCAGCGGTGCGGCGGGCGATATGATCACCGGGGCTTTGCTTGACTGCGGGGCGGACCGGGATACGGTTGTTCGGGCTATGGCCTCCGTTGTTACCGAGCCGGCCATCACCCGGGTCACCCGGGCGGGTATCCGTGCCCTGAAGGTTGAAACACGCTCGACACCTGTTCACCGTACGCTCGAAGATGTCCAGAAACGGCTCGACGATGCCGCACCCTATGTGCCTGCCCCGGCACTCGAAATGGCCAGAAATGTGTTCAAACGGATCAGCGAAGCGGAAGAAGAGGTCCACGGCCACCACGCCCACTTCCACGAGGTTGGTGCCGATGATGCAATTGCAGATATCATCGGTGCGTGCACCGCCCTTCACACGCTCGCGGTGGACGGAATGGAGATCCTGCCACTTACCCTCGGCCACGGAACCGGAACGGGCTCGCACGGGACCTTCCCTATCCCTGCCCCGGCCACTGCGGCCATCCTGAAAAAGACACGGCTCGCCACGATCTCCGGTATCCATACCGGGGAACTCTGCACACCGACCGGCGCTGCCATCCTTGCGGAATTTGCCACCCGGGCAGCCGGTGACCTGCCGGCATATACCATTACCGCTACCGGGTATGGTGCCGGAACCCGCGACCCGCAGCATATCCCAAACGTGCTCCGTGCCATGATTGTCGAGACCACGGGTTTTGCAACCAGGGGAGGCATGCCACAGGACACCGTCGACCTCCTTGAAACCAACGTGGACGACGTGAGCGGGGAAGTGATTGCATGCGCTATTGCACGGTTCATGGAGGCAGGCGCACGGGATGCAAACGCCATGCCCATCATCATGAAGAAAGGGCGCCCGGGTTTCCTCATCCGGGTTATATGCCTGCCGGAGGCCAGTGCAGCTCTCGCAGAGCTGATGGCAGTTGAGCTTGGCACTCTTGGCATCCGCTGCATCCCGGCAGTCCACCGCTTCATCGCGGAACGTACTGTCGAAGAGATCCCGGTTGAAATATGCGGGAAACACCGGACGATGCCCGTGAAGTGCGGGTGGATGCATGGCTCGGTCTATACCCTCAAGGCGGAGTTTGAACCGGCCCGGATATTCTCTGCCGAGATCGGAATACCGGTCCGGGATGTGCTCAGGGCTATTGAAGAGATAGCATGGGAGCGGATGCGGAAGCAGCCTCATAAGGATACTTAGCTTCACGGGGTGCAGCGGGGTATTTTCAGTGTGAGTCCTGCCGGCCCGATATTTATTTCACGCTGGAACAGGATACTCTCGTCATGGAACCGGTCCGGGAAGGGGTACGCCACCGCGAGATCGATACCAGTGCAGGTTCGTTTGAACTGGATCTGGTAAGGGAAGATTTCTCTGCAATCTATCCCGGCATGGTGCGCTACCGTGTGAGCGTGACAGGGAGCGGCCGGCTGCTTGCACTCTTCCATACCAACACGTTCGAATATTCCCCGTTGAATCCCCTGACTGCAGAGACTGCGGCAGGAAAGCAGGCCGATGCCTGGGAGAGGGAGATTCTGCAGGATCCGGAAGCCTTTCTCCGGAATAGCGGCTGCACCCGGCCGCATCACCGGGCCGCAGAAACATATGATGTTATTATCCTCCAGGGAAGCCCCCGCCCTGACGGGAACTGCGGGGCCCTTGCCCTCTGGGCAGCCGGGGCGGCGCGTGAGGCAGGAAAGACCGTGCACGTGATCTACCCCCATGATATGGATATTCACTGCTGCATCGGCTGCTACCAGTGTTACAATACCGGAACCTGCGTCTTCACGGATGACATGAACGGTATCATCGATGCGATCCGGAATGCCATGCTCGTTATCGTCTGTTCCCCGGTCTATACCGAGACCGTGACCGGCGGGCTCAAGCTGGTCATCGACCGCATGCAGGCATTCCATGCCGAACGGGTTCTCTATGGAGGGAGGAAAGGACAGAAAGGATTGATCTTCGCCGTTGCCGGAAGAAAAGGTGCGGATAACTTCACCTGCGTTATAAGGGTTCTCAAGGCATTCCTGGCCAACCTCGGCATCACGCCATCAGGGCAGATCCTCCTCGACCATACCGATGCAATCCGGGATATCAGGACAATCCCCGGTCTTGAGGAGCGCGTAAAGAACCTGGTCAGGAGCTCTCTTCCGGAATAAGGGGAAGCGATGCCGGGGAGATTTCTCCAATCCAAAAAACCTGCGGGGGTTTTTTGAGCGGCACGGGCTCCCGGGAGTTTTTTGCTCTTCTGCGGAATCTGCCCGGATTTGAGCTGATCCCGCACCTGAGTAGAGCAACATCTTCATGGCCCTATCGTAAAGACCATCTCCTAGGACATCCCAGCATTCTGATCAGCATGGCGAAAACAGCACAACCCGGTGATACATGAAGACTGATCGCCAGACCAGCGGGGATCCGGTTTTCGATACCCTCCTTGGCGGCGGGCTCGAACCCCGGACGATTACCCAGCTGTACGGTGAGCCGGCGAGTGGCAAGAGCACGTTCTGTCTTATCGCCGCGATTGCCACCCTCCGGGCAGGGCATCCGGTCATCTATATCGATTCGGAAGGGTTCTCGATCGAGCGGTTCCGCCAGATTGCCGGATCCGATGCGGAGAAGATCGCAGACAGCCTTTTTCTCTTTGAGCCTCTTGATTTCGAGCACCAGGGGGCTGTGATTGCCGAAGCCGAGAAAGTGCTCAAAATGCACAAGCCCGGGCTCCTTGTCATGGACTCGGCAACTGCTCTCTATCGGACCGATCTCGAGAAAGGAAGGGACGCACTCCAGGTGCTCACAAAACAGATGATCCACCTCCTCGGTTATGCGAAGAGGTACGACATTCCGGTTATCATTACAAACCAGGTATACATGGATACTACCCGGAACACCTGGTATGGTCTTGGGGGCTATGCTCTCGAACATATCTCGAAAGTCATCGTCCGTCTCGAAAAAGCCGAAGCACCGGGCTTGCGCAGGGCAAAGCTTGTCAAGCACCGCTCCCGCCCGGAGGGGGCCATGTTCGAGTATGAGATCACCGAAACCGGGATCCGGTCACGCACATGAATAATACAGAACTGTCACAGCAGATGCAATTATGAATATTAATAGTATAATATCATCAGAAATCCAGTAACCGGGAACAGCATGGCGCTCTCAAGGGAGATCACCGCTCAGATAAGGGAGCTTTTAGAGAGGAACCCGCAGGGACTCAGCATCACGGATATCGTGAGGGCTACAAAAATAAACCGGAACACTGCCGGGCGGTACCTGGACAGCATGCTTGTCTCCGGGCAGGTCGAGATGCGCCAGTTCGGCATGGCAAAGATCTATTCCGTCTCGGAACGGCTGCCGGTCTCATCGGTGCTCTCCCTCTCGTCGGAATGTGTGATGCAGCTCGACAACAGCCTGCGTATCATCTATCTCAATACCCCTTTCGAACATCTGCTCGGGGTGACCGGCAAGGAGGTTTTGGGAAAAAATATTGAATACACACTGATACCCCGGGTGCTGGATAATGCCTTCCCGCGGATCCTTTCCCGGCTGAAGCAGGGGGCTAGCGGGGAGGACTACATGGGGGAGCTCGAAATTCCCCCGCTGGAACGGATCTTCCAGTGCCGTATTGTCCCGGTAGTCACTGCCGAGGGCCAGAAAGGAGTCTCTATGCTCCTTGAAGACATCACGAACAGGAAACATGACGAGGAGCAGCTCCGGCGGAGCGAGATCCGGTACCGGCTCCTTGCAGAAGCCTCGCGGGACCTGATCTTCATGATTGACCGGTCCGACAAGGTTGAATATGTCAACAGCTTTTCTGCGGCATTTGTTGGCAAACGGGCTGAAGAACTCATCGGGAGGCCCCGGAGCAATTTTTTTCCCGAGGATATTACCCGCCGACAGCAGGATCAGCTTGAGCGGGTTTTCAATACGGGCATGATGCTCAGGAGCGAGGGGCCCCTCCACAAGGACGGCATACTCTACTGGTTTGATCACTGCCTTGTTCCCCTCACGGATAAAGACGGTGTTGTCCAGTCAGTGCTCGGGATCTCCCGCGACATCACCGGGCGCAAACAGGCTGAAGAAGAGCTCTTCGATTCCCGCCAGATGCTCCAGCTCGTACTTGACACGGTTCCGGCAAGAGTTTTCTGGAAAGACCGTAACTCGGTATTTCTCGGGTGTAACCGACCCCTGGCCCTTGATGCCGGGTATTCGGAACCCCACGAGCTTGTCGGGAAAACCGATTATGATCATGCTTCGGCAACCATGGCAGACAAGTACCGGGCCGATGATCGCGCGGTGATGGAATCGGGCAGGGCCAAACTCAATTTTGAAGAGCCGCAGATCCGGCCCGATGGCAGTCAGGCATGGCTCCTGACCAGTAAAGTTGCTCTGCGCAACAAGAGCGGGGAAGTAATTGGCACTCTTGGCACCTATGACGATATCACCGAGCGCAAACGGGCGGAGAACGAACGTATTCTCAAGGAGCAGCAGTACCGTTTCATTGTCAACAATTCCCTTGACATCATCACCCGCCAGACACCCACCTGCGTCTGCACGTATGTCTCACCCTCGGTTACTCCTATCCTGGGATATTCGGTGGAGGAATCACTCGGCATCTCCCTTCTGGCGCTTGTACATCCTGATGACCTTGCGTCGATACAGAAAAACCTTCAGGAGGTTGTATTGAGCAAACGGGACTACTCTACCTCAATATTCCGTTTCCGGCACAAGGATGGGAAGTATCTCTGGTTTGAATCCATGAACAAAATTATCCGGGATGAGAAGACCGGTGAATTCCGGGAGTTCCTGAGCATATCCCGGAACATCACGGATCGCATGGAATCCGAGGAGCGTGCCAGACACCGCGACCGGGTCCTCCGTGCATTCGCAGCTGCCTCGGGGTTCCTGCTCACGGGCAGGGTTGCTGATCCATTCCCCCGCGTGCTGGCAACCATGGGTGAGGCGTTAGGCGCTGATACTGCGTTCATTTACCAGGACATGCGGGATCCCGTGAACGGAACCCGTTTTACCGAACGAAAATTCCGGTGGACAAAAGACCCTTCCTCGGACCCCGGTGCCCGGATGGATTGCAGAAATGTCTTTCCAATGCAATGGTCTGAACGCCTTTCTTCAGGGACATGGATAGCAGGACCGATAAGCAGATTCTCTCCTCCCGAACGGGAAGGAATGGAGAAAATGGGAGTCCGGTCCATCCTCGTCGTACCCATCCACATAAACGGGGCTTACTGGGGCCTTATAGGGTGCAGCGACCTGCATGAGGAGCATGACTGGGCTGATGCCGAGATTGAGATTCTCATGACCCTGGCAGCAACCATCGGTCTGGTCCTGGAGCATCAGAAATTTGAAGGGCTTTCCTGATTGCCGCAGTTCATTCTGCTCGTTTTACCGGGTCAAAAAAGATGTCTCAAACCGGGATGATGCCGGTAAAGACCGTCCGGGCCGGGCCTTCCATCGTGGTACTCCCGTTTAAGCGGATTGTAAGGGGTCCTCCTGAAGTCTCAACATTGACTACCGGCCCCAGTATCCCCAGTTTATAGACAACCGCGGCAGACGCGGTTGCCCCGGTACCACAGGAAAGGGTCTCCCCTTCCACGCCCCGTTCGAATGTGCGGATCCGGATGCTGTCATTTCCGGTCTTTTCAACAAAATTCACGTTTGCACCTTTGGGAAAACTTGCATGGTGGCGGATCTCCGGGGCAACGGCCTCAAGATCAATCGCATCCACCGAATCCACAAGAATAACAGCATGGGGGACACCGGTGTTGACCGCGTAAACATCAAAATCCCCGATCCGCTCCTTGTAGTCACCAGAGCCGGTTGCCGGGATATCCTTTCTCTCAAAGAGCGGCGTTGTCATGCTGATCGTTGCAAAAAAATCCTCTTTTCGGTAGCCCATCACAACCCCGATCTCCCCGGCCGGGGTCTCGACCGTGCAGTTCTCCTTCACGTAGCCGGCATCGAAAGCAAACTTGGCAAGGCAGCGGATGCCGTTGCCGCACATCTCCGCTTCGCTCTCGTCAGGCTGGAGGAGACGCATCCTCAGGTTCCCTTTTGTTGTCTTTGACAGGTAAATAACCCCGTCGGCACCGATGCCGAACCGCCGGTCGCAATAGATGGCCGCGAACTGTCCTTTCATCTCGTCGGGTATGACAACACGGGAATATTCATCGATAATGATGAAGTCGTTCCCGTTCCCGTGCAGCTTGGCAAATGGTATCTCCATACTAACCTCTGTCATGTGCTGGCTGCCATTGACAGGAACCTCCCTGTAATGGCCCATTGTGTACTCCACATCGCTCTCTTGAGTCAATAAAAGCTTCGACACCCGCCACAGGGCCCCTGAGGTTGGTAAGAATGGGCAGGATGACCCAAAAGAGGAATTTTCCTCCTACTCGTCGTGCCCGCTGTTCAATTCCAGGTTCTTGTGGAATTCCCCGATTCCCCAGCCAAGGTATTCCCGGATGATCACGTACGCCATCTGAGGGGGGATGGCTCCCTGTTCGGTCACAATGAGATCAATGTATTCTGCGGGCGTGATGTCGAATGCCGGGTTGCGGACAGTAACATTCGGGAGCGTTCTTGCAATAGCATCCGGCAGTACCTCGTTTCCGGGCCGCTCCTCGATCTGGATCAGTTCCCCGATGACCGTCCTGGGGGCAAACTTGTACGTCTCGGCAGCAACGAGCACGTTCACCCTCGCCTCAGCTGCCGTGTGGGCTACCTGTGAAGTCCCTATCTTGTTCACCACCGCACCGTTCACCGTGACCGCATCCGCCCCGACAACCACAAGATCAATATCGTTGATGAAAGACCTGACTGCAGAATCGACGATAAAACTGGTTTTGATACCGGCATCGTTCAGTGTCCTTATGGTGATGAGTCCCTGGTTTCTCGGGCGGACTTCGGTTGCAAAAACCTCGATTTCTTTGCCGCTCCGGTGCGCTTCAATGATGCAGCCGAGCGCCACTTCCGAGTTGCAGTGCGTGAGGATCACATCCCCGTCCCGGATATGCCGCGCACCGAACTCTGCTATCTTACCTACCGCCTGCTGCGAGGATTGGATGAAATGTCCGGCGCGCTCGATCACGCCTGTGCGGGCTTCGTTCGCGTTCTCTGCCTCCCGGATCCCGTTCATGACCATGTGAACAGCATTCGGGAGCGAGACCGCGGTTGGCCGGGTAGCGACAAGGATAGCCGCAGCCCGTTCCATCTCCTCCCGGAATGCTGCCGGGTCCTGGTGCGGGATGGAGAGGGCATGGTCCCGGAGGGCTTCAGCTGCCGCACGGGCAATCCTGCCGGCACCCCGGATTTCCATGCTCTTTATCTTCTCTGCAGTATCAGTAACGATCATCAGCTTCAATCATTGAATGATCAGGCGAAGCACAAAAGAGTTTCTTTGCGGGGATTGGTATGTCGGTTGCCGTGGTCTTTGACAGTGCCGGAACGCTCCTGAACACCTACCGGGTTGCAAAAGATATCTGCAACAAAAAACTCCTGCCCGGGGTGGAGACCACAACCCTGACCTTCAGTTCACCCGACCGGGTCCTCATCGTGCTGCCAGTCCATTCCAAGGATCTCATGGCAACCCCGGGCGATCGCATTCTCTCGGAATATCTCATAGAGCACAATATCGGTTTCGGGGTCAGCTGCACGCGGAAGATCACAACAGCTGACGAGATTGGCGACGTGCTCTATGCCGACCACCGGGTGACCGTCTCGGATCTCCAGGAGTGTATCCGGAACGTCTGGACCGTCTGCAAAGAGGAGTCCGTTGTAACCCTCAACTCCGGTGCGATTATCAACATGGCGCAGAAGGGCATTGAATTCACGATCACGGCCGGCGGCTGGCCATTCGATGGCGCAAAAGAAGCGATCACGGCCCTGCACCGTATGGGCGTGCCCGCCTTCATCGCATCCGGGGACCGGGTAACAAAACTCGAGAGGATGGCAGATCACCTCGGCATCCCCCGTGACCGGGTCAACGGTGTGGCAACCCCGACCGTGAAAGCGCAGATCGTCAGCGATCTCCGTGCAGAGTATGACAAGGTCATCATGGTGGGGGACGGGATCAACGATCTCGATGCCATGCGGAGCGCAGATATTGCAGTCCTTACCATCCAGCAGCCGGGAGACCGCCCTATAGAACTCTACAAAGAAGCGGATTACGTTGTAAAGAGTGTCGGCGAAGTCGTGACCCTGGTAGAGACCCTGCTCCTGTCACAGCGGAATTTGCGATCGTGACGTATGGGATGTATCATATAAAAGGTAATATGCGACTTCTGTCACATTAGGTATAAGAGTACTATGAAGTCTCCATTGATCACGGTCGACAACCTCTGCATGGATTTTGATGGCGAGAGGGTACTCAGAGATATCTCTTTTGAGATTGCCGAAGGGGAGATCCTTGGGATTATTGGCAGGAGCGGGGCGGGAAAGACGGTCCTGATGCACCTGATCCGCGGGGTGGAGCAGCCCCCGACAAGCGGCCGGGTCATCTACCATGTCGCAGCCTGTCCCGGGTGCGATTACATGGATGTTGCCAGTTCTGCAGGGAAGGTATGCCCCCACTGCGGTGCCACGCTTGCACCTCTTGACGTGGATCTCTGGAACGAGAAGAATGAGGCGCTCAAGCGGAATGTCATGCGGAGGACGGCAATTATGTTCCAGCGGACTTTCGCTCTCTATGGCGATGACCGTGTCATAGAGAACGTCCTTCACGCACTCGATGATATCAACTATCCTGCGGAGAAAGCCATTGGCCGGGCGGCGGACCTCATCGACCAGGTCCGTCTCTCGCACCGGATGATGCATATCGCCCGCGATCTTTCTGGGGGTGAGAAGCAGCGGGTGGTCCTTGCCCGCCAGCTGGCAAAGGATCCGTTCATGCTCTTTGCCGATGAGCCTACAGGGACACTCGACCCGGGAACCGCAAAAGTCGTCCATGCAATGCTCACGGAAGCAGCAAAAACCAATAATATGGGTATGGTCGTCACCTCTCACTTTTCCCAGGTTATCGAGGATGTGGCACACCGGGCGATCCTGCTCGTGAACGGCAGCATTGCAAAGATCGGAACACCAAAGGACGTTATTGCCGAATTCATGAAAGGGTACGATGATACCGAGACCTTTGAAGAGGCCGAGCTTGGTGACAAGGTGGTTGCTGCCCGCGACCTTGTCAAGCGCTACATCTCCATGGACCGCGGCGTCGTGAAAGCGGTCAACGGGGTCTCGTTCGAGGTCTTCACCAAGGAGATCTTCGGTATCATCGGGAAGAGCGGGGCAGGGAAAACAACACTCTCGGGAATCCTGGCCGGCCTTATCGAACCTACGAGCGGTGAGATCAATGTCCGCATCGGCGACGAGTGGATCGATATGACGAAACCCGGCATCGAGCAAAGAGGCCGGGCCACCGGCTATATCGGTCTCCTGCACCAGGAGTACGACCTCTTCCCCCACCGGACCGTGCTCGACAACCTGACGGATGCTATCGGCCTCGAGTTCCCAAAAGAGCTTGCGATGCGAAAAGCCCTCATCACACTCAGGATGGCAGGGTTCTCGGAAGAGAAGAGCAGGGAGATCCTGGACCGGATGCCCGCCCAGCTCTCAGAAGGGGAACGGCACCGGGTCGCCCTCGCGCAGGTGCTCATCCGCGAGCCGCGGATTGTCATTCTCGATGAGCCTACGGGCACGATGGACCCGATCACGAAGATCGATGTCAAGCACTCTATCATGCATTCCCGCGAAGAGATGGACGAGACCTTCATCGTGGTCTCCCATGACATGGAATTCGTGCGCGACATCTGCGACCGTCTCGCCCTCATGCGGGCCGGCAAGATTGTCCAGATCGGGAAGACTGCCGATGTGCTTGCCATCCTGACCGAGGATGAGAAGAAGGTCATGAGCCAGCCCCAGCCCTGAGGACAGAATGGCCACTATCCACCTCGACGGGATGAGGATGGAGATTGGAGAGGGGGATACCCTTGCATCTCTTCTTCCCCGGCACCCCAAAGGCCGGGCTGTCGGAATTATCCGGCCCGCAACCCAGGAGAAGACCGAGACCGGGAGTCTTGCCATCAGCACTACTGCCGGAGAAGTAACCATCGAGATTGGTGGCAGGGATGCAGGTATCATTGAATCCACACCAACCGTGGAAAAGCTCTCGCTCCACTGGGGCGACCGGTACGCTGCTGCATTCGGCCCGTTCCCGTCAGATATCCGCCCGATCCGGAAAGCCCACCTGTACGAGCGGGGCGATGTTATTCTCGGGTGCGGGGGGTACGAGCCCTCGCGTTCCTATCTCATCTTTGCAAAAAGCCGTCATTCGGCAGACCATGGGGCTGATGAAAGCGGGGGGATAATCGGTAAAGTCGTGAGCGGCAGGGCGGTTCTCGACCGCTGGAAAACCGGCGACCGGGTAACGAAGATCGAACCTGTCATCAGCTGGGCAGACACCAGCCGTTCCTTCACCACAACCGACATGAATCTCGTTCCAGAAGACGGGATGCAGGTAGTGACCTACGTGGAGATCATGGCGCAGGGATATTCCAAAGAGCGCATCACCACGGAAGCTGCGGGCAGCGTGGAGCACATGCTGCTCGTTCTCCAGCAGGGCACGTTCACTACCGGGAGGGCAACAAGCACCCATATCATGGACCCGCACCGTGCAGGCGCCGAGGACGTGCCAAAAGAGTTCCGCCGGCCCCGCCGGGAGGGAACGGTTACGGTCAGGACCACCGGCAAGTCTGCCGGCGGGGTCTACATCTACCGGGCGGATGTCCCAAGCAGCCTGGTCCATGATGTCACCGGCCAGGTGGTCCACGGGATAGAACTTGTCAAGCTGGCAAAAGAGAACGATGTCCTGTCCGTACGCATCCTTCCGGAACGCATCGACCTGCTCGGGCTCCCGCTGGCAAAAGCACAGGAGATTGCGGTTGCAAGGGGCATTACCCTCAAAGCCGACAAGACCGATGGCGATCGGATTGTGGTGTCCCAGGAGCCGGGGACCACGCTGGATGTCCTGAACGAGAAGCAGGCAACGGTTACAACCGCCCCGGCCGGGAAGGTCATCGATATCGAGCTCGACGATGCACGGGCCCCGCTCAGCTGTGAGGTATTCCGGCGTTTCACCGGCCTCATGGAACATGATGCCGGCATGATGCCGGTCTTTTTCAAATTTGAAGATTCTGTCCTCTTCAAGCCAGCCATAGCACCGGGCGCCAAGATCATACCGGAGAATCAGCCGGTGGATGAGGTGCCGGCAGCAGCGCTTGCCATCACCAACGATTCCCGCAAGGGAGCAGGTCTTGTGGGGGTGCGGCTTGTGCCGAACCGGGAGTTCGGCCCCACGTCCGAACCGTTCGAAGGGACCAACCTCATCGGGCGTGTCATCGATACTGAAAAACTCAAAAAAGTCAGGGAGCGGGAGACTGTGTATATCAGGGAGGTGAAGCAGTGAAGGATTATACGCCAATCCACGTTGGTGATGTTACAAAATATGTCGTGGTCGAATCGTTCGAGATCACGCCGGCAGACCTTGCGATCCGGGGGTACGAGATCTCTCAGGGGATCATGATCAAGGAGACCTGTTTTGGCCTTATGGTCAGCGGGAAGGAGGGAGAAGTCAATCGTGTTGTCGCCGCACTGCGAAAGATTGACCCGGACCACATCTTTGTCAAGGACCGGGGGTTCCCTCCGGGCGATGCAAGACGGTGCCGGGCAAACCTCGGGGGTGCACGGCCCGGGTACAATGGCCTCGAGTTCGAGATGACCGTTATCCCGTTCGTCTCGCACGGCCTCGAAGAACTCAAAAAGCGCGATGTCACAACCATTCCTCCCCCAAAAAACCCGCTCGAATATACATCCCTCGACATCTCCCGGCTCAAGAAACTCATGGAAGCACAGGAGTCCTGAAATGGCAAAAGTATTCATTTACCCTGCAACCAGCCTGATCCTCTCTGACATGGTGGCACGATTCGGGCATACGCCCCTTTCGTCAGCCACTGCCATCCGCGAACGTGTAGAGACCGCAGGACTTGAATCCCCGCCGCTCCAGATCACTCCCGAGGAGCCAAAGAAGGGGCTGAAGTGGGCGGCTGTCGAAGTGCCTGCCGGGGTACGGGGCCGCATGTCGCTCTACGGGCCGATGATAGAGGCTTGCGATGCGGCAATCATCATCAATGATGCCGACCTTGCCTTCGGGTGCATGGGCTGTGCCCGTACAAACGAGCTCATCAAGTTCCTTCTCCACCAGAAAGAGATGCCCCGGCTCGAGCTGTACTATCCGAAGAACGAGGAGGAAGGGGTGCTGTTCGTTGCGGCAATCCAACGGTTCCTGAACGGGCTCGGAGGTTCGAAATGACCCAGCCGGTGCGGATTGCACAGCTCTCCTGCGGGCCGGAATACTCCGGTATCCAGAACGAGATCAATGAGGCAGCAAGGGAAGTCGGCGGAGAGATCTTCTTCCCGGATGTTGCCTTAAAAGATATCCGCAAAGACTTCGACAAATTCGGGCTGGATGTAAAGAGTCCTGACCTGAAACTCGCAATCGCCCGGGCCATGGCACTCGTTGAGGGCAGGGTAGATGCAGATGCTGTCTTCATCGCCACCTGCTTCCGGTGCGCCGAGGCGGCGATCGTCCGGAACGAACTCCGGCGGTATATCAACGAGCATTCACGACTGCCGGTGGTCAGTTACTCGTTTACCGAGCGGACTACGGCAGGAACGCTCCTGACAAGGATGGAGGCACTCACCACCATTGCCCGGCGCCGGGCCCTGCTCGCCCGGGAGACCCAGAAAGGCCTCACCCTCGGTCTTGACTCGGGATCTGCCACGACAAAAGCGGTGGTGATGCGGGACAACAAGATCATCGGCACAGGCTGGCAACCCACTACCGAGGTCCTGAAAAGTGCACAGGAGGTTATCGCCCATGCCCTTGCCGAGGCAGGGGTTTCCCGAGACGATATCCAGGCTGTCGGGACAACGGGATATGGCCGGTTCCTGGTGGGAAAAGAGATCAATGCCGACCTCATCCAGGAAGAACTCACCGTCAACTCAAAAGGGGCGGTGTACCTTGCTGACCGGCAGCACGGGCCGGCAACGGTCATCGATATCGGCGGCATGGACAACAAGGCTATCTCCGTTATGGACGGTATCCCCGGCGTCTTTACCATGGGCGGCATCTGCGCCGGCGCAAGCGGCCGGTTCCTGGAGATGACGGCGAAACGGCTCGGCGTGGAGATCACGGAGCTGGGCCCGCTTTCCATGAAAGGCTTCGGCAACCGGGTGCCGATGAACAGTTACTGTATCGTCTTTGGCACGCAGAGCCTGGTCAATGCCCTTGCCGCAGGCAGCACACGGGAAGATGTGGCTGCAGCAGCCTGTCACAGCGTTGCAGAACAGGTGTATGAACAGCAACTGCAGGAAGTGGATATCAAGGAGCCGGTCATCATGGTCGGGGGTACGTCACTTATCGAAGGGCTTGTCCACGCCATGGGCGAACTCCTCCAGACAAAGGTGGTCGTGCCGCCATACTCGCAGTATATCGGCGCTGTGGGGTCTGCACTGCTGGCATCAGGTTTCATAAAGGACGATTAGATGTACGCCATCGAGTACTTTGAGGTGGAATGCCCCGAGCCGCTGGGTGCCGAGTACTACAAGCAGATAGCAAACGATGTCCTGCTCGACCATAACCTGCTCAGGGTTATCAGCAGGCTGCATATCTTTATCGACCCGAAAGTGCCGGTCTTTGTCGCGGTGGGCACCCTCAAGAAGATCACGACCATTGTCCGGGTGCGGGATCTCGCGAACGTGAACCCACAGGAAGGCAAGATGACCCTTGTTGTCTCGGACGAGACGTACCTTGCCCCGATGCTGAAGATCTTCTGGGAGCGCTTCGGCAAGGAGAGGGTGGAACAGCCGGACCGGTTCACCGTGATCCTGTACGGTGTTCCCGCGAGTGCATCGGAGATCGAGGAGATCATTGTTGCCGACCCGAGCGAGTCTCTCTTCAAGGACCTGATCTATGCCTTCCGCTGTGTTGCACCGGAAGGGTTCCGGCTCAAGAGCGAGAAGTTCAGTACCGAGAAGTTTTCGTTTGTTGCAAGCGAGAACACGCTTGATGAGAATATCGATGCTCTTGTCCGGGAAAAGTTTGCACTGATCGGGGTGACACCATGACACTCGTGCCGGTCACCTACAAGGGAGGTATCTACCAGCATGATATCGTCGTTGACCTGATCGAGGATCTCGGGGGCTACATTGTCCAGAAGCACATGATCGCCCAGGAGGTGGTGCTCCAGTGCTTTGTCCCAAAGGACGATATCGAGCTTATCCGCGAGATATCCCGGCCTCTCTTTGGTGAAGTGACGGACTCCCCGCTTGTTGGAACGGAGATCGCGATAGTCAGCATGAGCCTCGAGATCCACCACCTGCCACATCCGTCCTGCGATATCGCCGAGTACGTGCGGCGCCTCGGGGCAAAGAGCAACATGGTCAGCCTTGCCCGGGGCCCGGGGAAGCGGATAGCAGGTCTCAACGACGAGGAGCGGGACGTTATCAATGAGCACGATCTCGCCGTCTACCTGCTGGGCAATTTCGAGACCTGCATCGAGTACAAGATGCCCACGCTCCGGAGGGGTATTGAGGTCCCGATCGTACTCTGCGGGGGCCCGGACATCGATGTCCTCAAAAAGATCGTCGACCCGCCGGTAGACGGGTACGTGGGGAATGTAGGCAGGTTCATGCGCAGGACAAAAGAGGCCGACCAGCTGGACAAGCTGGACGAGATCGTATCGGAGATAACCCGGGTGCTTGAGAAGAAACGCGAAGAGATTGCAAAAGATCCGCTCTCGGTCTCCCCGGCCCGGCTTATGAACCTGATCCGGGAGAAGGTTCCGGCAATCCTCGATGTAACCTCCCCGACACCCCTGACCGTGCAGATGGCGGGGCTCCGGGTGAAACTTCCCTACGACACGTTTGCTCCTGATTTGCGGAAGGTAGAGATCGAGGACGGGATTCTCCTCGGTGATGTGTCCGAGATCCTGCCTTCCCGGATGCGGGATTACATACTTGTGAAGATCCTGCCATTCTCCGAGACAAATGTGGTGGTGTGAATGGGAAAACCGGCAAAAGACCAGTTCGAGAAGCGGCTTGCCCAGATCGTGGAGCAGGGCGCTGATGTAACGGCTGAAGAATGGATGAAGAATATTGAGGTCGAGTACGGCAAAGTCCCGCTCATCTTCAAGAGGATGAGCGAGCGGCCGGAGGTGCTCATCTCCCACCTGCTCTACAAGGGAACCGTTGCCCAGACAAGCCCGCTCGACCCGAAATACGTGGAGCTGATCAGCATGGCAGTAGGTGCCGCCCTCAAGTGCCCGCACTGTACCGGTTACCACATGCAGGCAGCGTTCAAGATGGGTGCCACCCGTGAGGAGATCCTCGAAGTCATCCTGTTGTCCGGTATGATATCGAACTCGTCGGTTCTCGCAAACGCGTACCGTATTGTCGATGAGAAGCTGGAGCGGTGCGCCCCGTGCGATCTCAAGGGAGTGGCGCAGAAAACAACAAAGAAGAAGGCACCTGCCCGGAAGAAGGCGGTGCCCAAAAAGAAGTAGTTGGATCTCTCCCGTCTCTTTTTGGTGCGCAACAGTGCCTTTCAACCAGGAGCCCGGTGCTCTGTTTTTCATCAAAGCCTGCTGAAAATTTCAAAACCGGGGTCCGGTTGAAAATTGTAAACCAGGGTTTGATTGATCCGCAAACGGTTTTCAATCGGGATCGTGATCGCGATGAAAATTTTAAAATCAAAGCCTGGTTGAAAAATAAAAATCAAAGTCCGGTTGAAAATTTTTAATCAAAGTCTGGTTACGAAAAGTTAAGCTGGTTTGCATCAATCTGGATTGATATCTCACGACGGGAGTGGGTTCGCGGACAATTGTTTTTCAACCAGGGTTCGCTAAAAAATTTTCAGGCAGGGTCTGGTTGAAATGAAAAAATCAAAGTCCGGTTGAAAATTTCAAATCAGGGTTTGATTGATCTGCAAATGGTTTTCAATCGGGATCGTGATCGCGATGAAAATTTTAAAATCAAAGTCCGGTTGATCTGCTGGAAACATATATCCGCGATCCGGGTAGCCGGAGCGATTCCCGGGAAGGCGCCCGAGAATATTTACCTGCCCGCTTTTTTGAGATCCGCCCCCTCACATCCTTTTAAACCACGAGTGCCCACCTTTACCATAATGTGCGGCATAGCGGGACAGTACTGTCTCGATGGCGGCAGTCCGGACACCGGGCTCCTTTCGGAGATGTCCGGCCGCCTGACCCACCGGGGACCGGACGGGGAGGGAACCCGTATCCGGGGCAGCGTGGGTCTCGTCCACCGCAGGCTTGCCATCATCGATCTCTCTCTTGAGGGGCTCCAGCCCATGACAAGCGAGGACGGCACGCTCTGGATTGTCTTTAACGGAGAGATCTACAACTTCATCGAGCTTCGCGAAGAGCTTGTATCGAAAGGTCACCGGTTCCACTCGCAGTCTGACACCGAAGTGATCCTGCACGCGTACGAGGAGTGGGGGGAGGAGTGCCTCCCGCGGTTCAACGGGATGTGGGCGTTCGCTATCCACGATGAGAAGACCGGCACGCTCTTCTGTGCCCGGGACCGCTTCGGGATCAAGCCGTTCTATTTCACCACAGTCGGCGGCTCCTTCCTGTTTGCCTCCGAGATCAAGGCCCTGCTTGCCCATCCCGGGGCAGGGACCCGGCCAAACGTGCCGGTGCTCGGGACGTTCCTTGCCTGGGGGGTGCAGGATCATTCCGGGGAGACCATGTTCGAGGGGATCTTCCAGCTTCCCCCGGCCCACGCCATGAAAGTGACGGTATCAGGGCCGGAGGCACCGTTCCGGTACTGGGACGTGAAGGTCAGTGATACGATACGGGACAACGTGCCTGATGACGAAGTTGCTGCCCGGCTCCGGACACTGCTTGAAGACGCAACCCGGATCCACCTCCGGAGCGATGTGGCTGTCGGCACCTGCCTCTCGGGCGGGATCGACTCCTCGACCCTTACGGTTCTCATCAACCAGCTGATCCGGAACGAATCCCCCGCAAGTGTCGGGGCTCAGCAGAAGACCTTCTCGGCAGTCTTCTCCGACAAGCGGTTCGACGAGAGCCGTTATATCGACGAGATCGTTACAGCAACGGGTGTCGACGCCCACCGGACCGTGCCGTCTCCCGGAGAACTCTGGGATGATATCGACCGGCTCGTATACCTGCAGGACGAGCCGTTTGGATCGCTCTCCATCTATGCCCAGTATTGTGTCATGCGCCTGGCAAAAGAGAACGTCAAAGTCGTTCTCGACGGACAGGGCGCTGATGAACTCCTCGGGGGCTATCTCGCGTACCAGGGCAGTTACATCCGCGGCCTTCTTGCTTCCCTGCACGGGTGGACCGCTTTGATGGAGGGAATCGGGAGCCTCCGGCACCATGGCGGTTTCTTCCGCTCAGCCTTAAAACAGCTCCTGGTCAGGAGACGCCGCAGAACCCTGCTGAAATGCCCTGCTCCGGCCGTGAACCGGTACGGGGGGAGCCTGCCCGTTGTTCTGCACCGGGAACTCATCAGCACCAACCTCCCCGCACTTCTCCACTACGAGGACCGGAACGCCATGGGCTTCTCCATGGAATCCCGTGTCCCTTACCTCGATGTCAGGCTTGTCGAATACCTCGCCTCCCTTCCGGAGAACCAGAAGATCCGTGGAGGTATAACGAAGATTGCCCTCAGGAACGCTATCCGGGGGATAGTTCCGGAATCCATCCGGTGCCGGATGGACAAGATGGGGTTCGTTACCCCGGAAGAGGTCTGGATGAAAGAGGATCTCCGCCCGTTCGTTCTTGAGGTCATCTCATCCGATGAGTTTGCCGGCCGGAGCCTGTGGAATGCCGATGAGGTAATCCGGAACTATCTTTCTTTCCTTGAAGGAAAAACCGCGTATTCCCCCGAGATCTGGCGGATCATCTGCACGGAACTGTGGTTGCGGAAATTCTTCGATTCCCGGAGCACCGGGACAGGGAACCCGGTTCACGGTTAAAAAAAAAGAGTGCCCGGTGTTGCAGGAACGGGATCGAATCGGATAAATTATTCCTTTTGGAAAGTATATCTCAGTTATACTATGAAGTCCATCATCCTGGCCGGCGGTGTTGGTACACGCCTGTGGCCACTCTCCCGTGAATATTACCCTAAGCAGTTTCTCCAGATTGGTGGACTTTCACTCTTCCAGAACACGTACAAGCGTGCGGTCCTCCTCTCCGGCGAGGAGGGTATCGTTGTTGTCACTAGCGCTATCCACCAGTACCTTGTCCGGAACCAGATCGAGGAACTGGGGTATACCCTTCATGCCGGAAACCTGCTTGCGGAACCGCAGGGGAAAAATACCCTTCCTGCAATTGCCTGGGCAATGCAGCGGATCCGGGCAATCTCCCCTTCAGAAACGGCAGCGGTCTTCCCAAGCGACCACCTGCTCGATGATGCAGCCCTCGAAAACATACGGGAGGCAGAACCGCTGGCAGAAAACCATCTCGTCACCTTCGGTATCCGCCCGACATCTCCCCACACGGGATACGGGTACATTAAACCGGGAAAGCCGCTGACGGTGGGATACCTGGTAAAGGAGTTCCGGGAGAAGCCTGATGAACCAACCGCACAGGAATACCTCAAAAAAGGATATCTCTGGAACAGCGGGATTTTCCTGTTGTCAGTCCGGTGTTTCTTTGAGGAACTGAAAAGATACCAGCCGGTACTTGCTAAGGCGTTTGGCAGGAAAACTGCTCCCGATTACTCCGGGCTTGCGGCGGTCTCGATCGATTACGGGCTGCTGGAGCACTCGAAGAGGGTTGCCGTTGTCCCGCTGGACGTGTCATGGAGCGACCTCGGGACGTTCCGGGCCCTCTATGACAGCGAACAGCACGATGCTGATGGCAATGCCGGAAAAGCCGATTATCTCTCGGCAAAGAACAATTACGTCCATGCCCCGGGAAAACACGTGGGGCTTATTGGTGTCAGTAACCTTGTTGTGGTGGACACAACAGACGCTCTTCTCGTATGCGACAACCGGCACACGGAACAGGTCAAGGAACTGGTCAGCCACTATAATAAAAACAATGATCCGGTCACCCGGTTCCACCGGCAGGTCCACCGGCCATGGGGTTCGTACACCGTGCTCGAGGAATCGGGGAACTACAAGATCAAGCGGGTGACGGTCAAGCCGCAAGAGAAGCTCTCCCTGCAACTCCACCATCACCGGAGCGAGCACTGGGTTGTTGTACAGGGGACCGCCGAAGTGGAACTGAACGGGGAGACCCGGTTCCTCAGGAAAGGCGAGAGCACCTTTGTCCACAGCGGGGTACAGCACCGTCTGAGAAATCCCGGCCTCATCCCGCTCGAAGTCATCGAGGTCCAGCTGGGAGAGTACCTGGAAGAAGATGACATTGTCCGGTTCGACGACGAATACGGGCGGACGTAAGTGTCTTGTTCAGCCAATTCTTCTGAGCCGGCCCCTTTTTCCTTCATCAGCAGAATCATTTTTGGATCCTTCACTGATGAGGGCGCGGGAATCCCTCCCGATCAGGTCTCTTCTTTTAGCCCGCAAAAGCCCTTCCAGGACAAGTGAACGGTTGGCAGGGTCGCGATAGTGGAGGAGGGCCCGCTGGATCTTTTTCTCCTCTCCTTTGGGAACATGAACCGGTTTTAAGGTAAACGGATCGAGACCTGTATAGTACATACATGTCGAGACACTCATGGGTGTCGGAGTAAAATCCTGGACCTGCTCGGTATAGAGCTGGTTGTTACGGATATATTCTGCAAGGAGTATCATATCGGAGAGGGTGCATCCGGGATGTCCCGACATGAAGTACGGGAGGAGGTACTGTTTTTTCGTTTTATCTTTCTGGAGCTGGGCAAACTGCGCACGGAAACGGTCGAAGACCTCCCGGCCGGGCTTGTTCATGATACGGGTGACATCCGGTGCAACGTGTTCGGGGGCCACCTTGAGATGCCCGGATACATGGTGATCGCAGATCATCCGGAGATAATCGCCGGTATCGGCAAGCACCAGATCAAAGCGGATGCCGGATCCGATAAAAACCTTTTTTACCCCGGGGATGGCCCGGAGCCCGGAGAGCAGGCTGCACTGGGATGCATGGCTGGTATTGAGGGTCTTACAGGCCGGGCTGCATTTTTTATCGCTGCAGGCTCCCTGTGTTTCCCACCGGGTACAGCTCATGCCGTACATGTTCGCAGTCGGGCCGCCCACATCCTGCACAATACCCCGGAATTCCGGCATCTTCACCATCCGGGTTACTTCGCGGACGATGGAATCTTCGCTCCTGCTCTGGATGATCCGTCCCTGGTGATGCGTGAGAGCGCAGAACGAGCAGGAACCAAAGCATCCCCGGTGGCTGGTAACCGAGAACTGGACCGGGGCAAGGGCGGGAACCGGAAGGCGGTACGAAGGGTGCGTTTTCCGCGAAAAAGGGAGTTCGTAGACCTGGTCCAGTTCTTCCGTTGAAAGGGGCAGCGCAGGGGGATTCTGAATGACAACCGTTTTTGGGTGGGGCTGGGCTACTGCCTTTCCCCGCAGGGGGTCCTGTTCGGCATAGTGGAGGGCAAATGCTCTCGCGTACGCCTCCCTGTCCTGGGATACCTCAGCATAGCCGGGCAGGATAACCATCCCGGGGTGCGGTGATCCCCGCCATTCTGCCAGCTCCATCGTGTACGCTGTTCCTTTGATATCCCGTAAAGACCGGACAGGTTCTCCTTTGGCAAGGCGGGTGGCGATCTCTATCATCTGCCGCTCCCCCATGCCAAAGACGAGGAGATCTGCAGGGGCATCGGCAAGAATCGCCTGCCGGACCCGGTCCTGCCAGTAATCGTAATGAGCGAACCGGCGCAGGCTCGCCTCAATTCCCCCAATTACGATCGGGATTTTCGGGAAGAGTTCATGCACCTTGTTGGAATAAACGATCGTGGCCCGGTCCGGTCGTTTCAGTACTCCACCGGGAGAGTAGACATCCTCCCCGCGCCGCTTCAGGTTCGGGGTGAAATGGTTCACCATCGAATCGACATTCCCGGAGGAGATACCAAAGAAGAGCCGGGGTTTTCCAAGAGCGGTTAAATCACCCGGGGTCTTCCAGTCCGGCTGGGCTATAATGCCTACCGTGAAACCCGCATCCCAGAGGGCCCTGCCGATAAGAGCTGTCCCAAACGACGGGTGATCAACATACGCATCACCGCTGACAAGGATGATATCGAACTGCCGGATCCCGAGCTTCCCTCCTTCCTGCAGGGACATGGGGAGAAAAGGGGGCTGGGGGATCATAGGTGGGCAGATATTCAATTCTTAAAAAACTGCGCAGGGTTTCACCGGATCACGATGGAGGGCGCCTTGTCAGGTCCCGAATAATATCCGCAAGGCCTCCCGGCAGTTCGCTGGTCTCCTCTTTCTTGTCGGGTTTTTTCGAGGGCTCTTTGGCATCGGCCGGTTTTTCTTCTCCCCGTTTTGCTGTTCCCCCGGCCCCTTTGCCGAGAACCGGGAGGGGAAGCTGGATCTTCTGGTCGAACTCCCTGCGGGCGGTAAGGCCAGTGTACTCGGTGATAACCGCTTCAACAATGAGATAGGTCACGGCCTCTTCCCGAAGACACCCGGTGAGTGCATGACCGGACCTGCCTACTGAGGCATGGTAATGGATATGAGGGCCGCCACCTTCACCGGGATAGATGGTTCCTATGCCGAACACCTCCCATCCCCCCTCAAAAAGAACAAAGTGCGGAACCGGGGGAATGATCGGTTCCTCCGGACCCGTCACCATCCGACCGTTCATCAGGGCACCAAGGAAGAGGATCGAACCGGTATGAATGCCTTTATCCCGGATGAAGCGATGGAGGGATTCAAGCATATCCTCCCCGTTATCGATCCTTACGATAAAGACCCGGCCGAGCTGTCCTTCCGTGTACTGCATATACTCAAAAATTCCTCTCTGGTTATCAATATGGTTTGTGGGGGTTTATATCTCCTGTGACCGTTTCCGGGCTGGGATTGCGGGTTTTCACGGGGAACGGGGAGGGTTTTTGGAATGCATAAGCCATAAACAAATTTACCTTCCTCCGGCTCCGCCTCCGCCAAAGCCTCCGCCGCCACCAAACCCGCCACCCCCGCCGAACCCTCCGCCACCGGCGCCCCCATGGCTGGGGGGCGTAAAGTGCATGAGCGGGACAAATGCGGCGTTCATACCGACAGCCCCGACGGAAAGACCGGTCTCCCTGACCGGTATATTGAGCACCGCCATTGCCTTTTCCACTTTGTCACCCACCCCCAGTGCCGTGCCGTACACGAGCCATTCCCCCCACATGGAGAGGTCGGCCGGGGCATACTTCTGGATCATGGCGAGATCCGAGAGGAAGTGGGCAAACGAGTCCCATTCCAGCTTTTCCCGGTACCGGTCATCCTTCCAGTGCCCAAAGAGGGTTGACGGTGCAACAATAGCAATGACGACCTGCAGGAGGGCGATAATCCAGAGAACCACTCCCGGAAACAGGATGTACGAGCACATGGGCACGACAACTGCGAGGATCAGGTTTATCGCAAACAAAACAATTACCGTCAGGAGAAGCGGGACGAGATGATCCCGGCCATCCACGATATACTGCCCCGGCAATGACGACTCCAGCCGGCCCGTAACATCGGTGAGCATCTTCTGGTACTGCAGGGCCTTTTCCTCGGCAGCAGAATTTGTCCGTGCCTGCTCTGCCAGGGCCTCAATAGTACTGGTATCCAGTACCCCTTTTTCTGAGACCTGGCCGATGAACGCAAATACCCGCTGTTCATAGGGATCGAGGTTATCCCCGGACAGGATCCGGATCTCGAGAGCTTTCCCCCCATCCTTTTCGGTAATCGAGATATTCTTTTTCCGGTGGAGATCGAGAAGGGTGGCATAATAGCCATCCTTATCGAAATCAAGGGCATCTCCCTTGAAGAGCAGGTTCACCTGCCAGGGCCGGAGCAAGGGGTTGGGAATTGTGCTTAAGTAGGCAGGAACCGTGAATTTCTTCTCCCTGCCGTACCGGTAGTAGATTACCAGGAGGAGGAAAGGGATAAGAATTACGGCAATCTTCCCGAGAATATTGAGGATAATGCCGGCATAATACGGAAGGTTGTACCAGAAGTTTGCCGATCCGGTCTTTCCTGCAATATCGTTTCCGGGTGTCCTGAACCCGGGCATCTGGGAAAACCCGTCCGGAGAGCTGAGGATCTCCACAGCAAGGTTCTCATCAGCGGCAGCACTGCCCGTGATGATAGCTGAATCTCCCGTCCTCTCGACACTCAGCGTCGGGGGATACACATATACCCGGTCGGTTTCCTGTACCGGGATGGTAATCCTCACGTTTTTGTAGGGGATATGACTTGACCCGGCAAGTTTCAGATTGAGGTGAGACGACGTGGCATCGTACTCTATAGGGGGGTGGATGACATATGCCGAACTGACGGTATAGGTACCCTGGCTGAAATAATCGGGATTGAAGACCCCAGCCTCATTGTTCTCTGCCAGGTTCTGAATCGCCTTTTTCAGTGTTGGTGATGCGGATTCTCCGAAAAGGACCACTGCCCCGTTCTCATCCTTTCCATAGCCGGTTGCACCAGCCGGGGGGTTGATCGAGACGATGGCAACATTGGGACTGGAACTGGTGTTTTGTACCAGCGGTGCCTGCCAGGACCGGTACAGCATCCGGTATTCACCGGAACTCCTGACATCGTACGTGTACTGTTCAGTAAATGCACCATTCTCGTGGAGGGTTGCCGTATAGGAATCTACGACAAGGTTTCCTTCGAAAAGCGGCGGCAGAACCGTCACTATGGCAAGCCCGATAATTCCCATGAGCAGGCAGGCTGCAAAGAGGATTGACAGTTGTTTTGTTTCGCCCACAGCAATTACCCGTTAGAACTCGATCTTCGGCGGTGTCTTGATCGCTTCTTCAAACTGCAGGTACTCGAGCTTGGCAAGGTGCATCAGCCGGCCAATGAAATTCGAGGGGATGGTATCCATCATCGTATTGAATTCCTGCGATATGTTGTTGAAGGTATAGCGCTGGCGGGCGATCTCGTCCTCGATGGACTTGACCGAGTCCATGAGGCTCGTCACGGTCGTCGAGGTCTTGAGATCGGGGTAATTCTCGGCAACGGCAAGGAGCCTGCCAAAGATGGAGCGGGATTCTGCCTCGACCTTGTTTAAGTCGCCAGGGCTTGCGGTTGCAACGCTTGCCCGCATAGCCGTGACCTTCTCAAAGGTCTCCTTCTCGAATTTGGCATAGCTCTTCACGGCACCGAGGAGCTGGTCGATCATGTCCAGCCTTTTCTTCATGGCAACCCGGATCTGGCCAAGCGTTGCTTCCGAGGAGTTCCTCAGGCTGACAAAGCGGTTGTAGATACTGATCACCCAGATGATCAGTCCGATGACAACAAGGGCAGCAATGCCCAGGATAATCCATTCTATCATGGTTCTCAGAGTAGTGATGATCGCTCTTGAAGATAAGGTAATTGGGGGCAGGAAAAAAGTGAGCGTTTTTTTCTTAAAAAGGGGTTACTCGAGAGTGAGGGATCCGACTACCCGCAATTTCCCGCCTTCAAGGTAATGGAGCACGACCCGGGCACCGGGGGGATACACGAGCGCTTTCTCCATGGTGAGGGTCAGTGTTGGCATCCGCCAGTCTCCAGAAACCTCCGCCTTTTCGATACGGGTAGGGAGGAACTGCATCCACTGGCCGGCATAGATCACCATTCCCTCCTTGAGGGGGGCAGGCCAGTATTTGACGAGCTGTGCTTTGCCGGTGATGGTAGATGCAAACTTTATTGCCGGATCATTGGTCAGGACATACCCCCGATCCAGATCCTCTGTCTCGATATTCTTGAGGGCAAGGCCTACCCGGTCCCCGGCAACGGCAGTGTCAGCATCGTCATCGTGTTTCTGGATGGAACGGATCTGGGCACTCTTCTCGGTAGGGAGAAGCTTCAGGGTATCGTGCTTTTTGATTCTGCCCCGGGCAACCGAGCCGAGGACGACCACACCAACCCCCTTAACATTGAAATGGGCATCGACCGGCACAACCCCGTTGCCCGCACCCTCATGGGCTTTCTGGTGGGCGGTCTGTTTGACCGAGATCTCGAGCATCTTCTCCCGTATATTCAGCATGTCCTCTTCCAGGACTTCATAGTGTTCAAGTACGGTTCCCTTGATCAGGGGTGCAATCTGGTCGGGGGAGATATAATTCTTGAGGATGAGGTACCCTGACGATTTGCCGGCACTCTGGAGCATCAGTACGCATTCGCCAAAAGTTGCATTGATCTCGTCCACAACCAGGATCGCCCGGTCTGCCATCGAGACTGCATAAAAGAGCGAGGATAATTTTTCCGGGTACCGGGTGGGCTCAATGAACGTAACCGTTGCATCGCCCTTCTTGAGATTATAAAAGGTGATATCGCTTGTTGTCCCCTTCTTTCCCAGATCCTTTGCATAATCCGGGGGGGCAAGCATTGCGATGGTGAGATTGGACATGACTGAATAATTAGGAGATGTTCGCTATTAGGGTTTAGGATCACAATGGATGACCCCCTGAGCTGCACCCGGCAATAACAAAAAATAATTACTGCCCGGACCACAGTTGTGGGAATAAATGAAGCACAGTATAAAATTGCTCAGCCTCATTGGCATTGTTCTTTTTATTATAATCCTGTGGCGCATCAACCTCAGTGCCCTTTTTGAGATCCTTTCCCATACCAGTGTGCTCTTCCTCTTACTGGCATTCCTGGTGAACTGTGTTGCCATTGTTCTGAAATCCCTGAAGTGGAAGATCATCGTCAATTCCGTCAAGCCATCTTTTTCCTTTAAGGAAAGTGTAATAGCCTTCTTTGTGGGTTTCTCCTTTTCTGCCATCACGCCGGCAAAAATCGGGGATTTTGTCAAGGTACTCTATATCACCGATGAGAACTGCGGGCTTGGAAAATCCTTAGCTACCGTAGTGATCGATCGGCTGATCGATATCATACTGCTCTTCTCCATCGCACTCATCGCGATATGCAGTTTTTCCCTTGTTTATCATATCGAGATCCTCTCCATCAGCACCATGGTTCTGCTCCTTGCCGGGATTGGTATCGGGCTTTATATTGTACTGAACAAACAGCTCCTCTCGCGCCTGCTCAGGCCGTTTTTCAATATCTTTGTGCCAGTCCACCTGAAAGACAAGCTCACCCTGTATTTCGATGATTTCTACCGCGGTCTCTTCATGTATTACCATGACCGCAAGCGGTTCTTCTCGAGCATCTTTATCGGGATCATCTCCTGGATCCCGCCGTTTGTATACGGGTACCTGCTGGCACTGTCTATCGGGATCGATACCGGCCTTCTGTTCTTCGTCCTGGTTATCCCGGTACTCAGCCTGCTCGATCTGCTCCCCATCAGTATCTCCGGGATAGGGACGCGGGACGTGGCGCTTATCTTCCTCTTTGGTCTTAAGGCAATATCGCCTGAGCAGGCGGTGGCATTCTCGCTCCTCTACCTGTTCATGAGTTACTGGCTTATTGCCCTGATCGGTGCGGGAGTTTACCTCAGGTATCCGGTGAAGATCCCGGAAGAGATAACCTAGGTCCTGCCTTGTTTTTTGGCAACAATGCCAACCGTATACGCATAGTATTGCTTTTTGGGAAAGATCTCTTCGATCCTCCCGATCCGTTTCCGAAGTCCTATCGATGCGATCTCCCGGTCATTGGTTGCGAGCGGGGGGAGTGCCTGGAGTCCAAAGGTTCTTTCAATAACCAGACCTGCCCGCAGGGCTGCATCATGCAGGCGATGACAGGAATAATCCTCTTCATACCCGAATTCAAAATTTTTCATCATAACTGCTATCTTTTTCCCCAGCATGTACCAGAGGCAGAGCGTATTGGGAACAATGATGATGACCTTTCCCGAGGGTTTTACCACCCGGGCCATCTCCTGTATCGCGGCAACATTGGCTGGATCCCTGAAGTGCTCGATAACTCCTGAATTATACACCAGATCGAACGTATCGTTCTGAAAAGGAATGGAGAAGATACTCCCGAGAACTGGGTTCTGGCAGTTCTCCTTTGCAAGGGAAAGAGCGGCCCGGGAGATATCAAGGCCGAATGCCTCGTGCCTGCCCGAGAAGAGGCCCAGCGTCTGTCCTGTCCCGCATCCTGCTTCAAGAACTTTCGAGTGGTGGGGAAGATGCCGTTCGATCTCCTCCATGAAGGCAAGATACTTGAGGCTGTAATCGCTGGTTATCAGGTTCTTTGTCCAGACTTTCTCCCAGACCTCATCTGCAGCAGCCATATGCACACCCGGATTCATGATATTATTGTGCCGTATGCTATTTCCTATTTAGGATCGGTTTTTTCAGGCACCTGAGCCAGGCTCTGCCGGTAATGAGTTTTTTAAGGTTTCCGGGCAAAGAGCTTAATGAGCCTGATGATATCCCTGATTTTTCCCCTCTATAATGAGCAGGAGAACATTGTCCATTACACAACCGACCTGTTTCCCATAATCGATGAAATACAGAAGAAGTCAGGAGAGGATTTTGAATATATTTTTGTTGATGATGGCAGCCGTGACGACACGGTCAAAAGAATCCAGACGATTACCAGGGACCGGACTGATGTCAAGATCCTCAGGCATGAAAAAAACAGCGGGATGGGGACTGCAATTAAGACCGGCCTTGCCGCAAGCAGCGGGGATCTCATCATAACCATGGATGCCGATCTGACGTTCCGGCCGGTTGATGTGGAAAAACTCCTCGTGAAATATCAGGAGACCCATGCCGACTGCGTATCCGGGTCCCCCTACCTTGAGAAAGGGCTTATGGAGGAGGTGACTCCGTTCCGGCTGCTCATGAGCAAATCGGTGAACTTCCTCTATCGCATGCTTCTCGGGAGCAGAATTACCTGTGTCAGCCCCATTTTCCGGCTCTATAAGCGCAGTGTGCTCGCAGAAATGGAGATAACCAGCCGGAATTTCGAGATCAATGCTGAGATCATCTCAAAGCTCCTCATCGGCGGGAAGACTGTTGTCGAGGTCCCTGTTCCGCTCCTGAAACGAAAATACGGGGAATCGAAGATCAACATAAAAAAAGAGGTAAAAAATTACATCCTTCTCCTTTTCAAGATATTCAAAACAAAATATCTCCACATGAAATGGGTATAACCCCCTCTTTTTAATATCAACATATATCTGGAATTATTCAAAAATACCAGTTACCATGTTTGCCATCATACTGGGCACCCGTCCCGAGATCATCAAGATGTCCCCGATAATCCGATCGTGCGAGAAGAAGGGACTTGATTATTTCGTTCTCCATACCGGCCAGCACTATTCGTACGAGATGGACAGGGTCTTTTTTGAAGAGCTCGAGCTCCCCCGCCCGGATTTCAATCTCGATGTCGGATCGAAGAGCCATGCCGAACAGACGGGGGCCATCATGGCAGGTGTTGAAAAAATTCTTCTTGAAAAAAAACCGGATGTCGTGCTGGTGCAGGGCGATACCAACACGGTCCTTGCCGGAACCCTTGCAGCTTCCAAGTGTTATGTGCGGGGAACATCCCCTATCGATGTCGGGCATGTTGAAGCCGGTCTCCGGAGTTTCGATCGATCAATGCCGGAAGAGGTGAACCGCATCGTTGCCGATCACCTTTCCCGGTATCTCTTTGCCCCCACCGGGAAGGCTCGGGAGCACCTTCTCAATGAGGGCATTCCTGAAGATAAGATCCATGTAACGGGTAACACCATCGTGGATGCAGTCCAGGAAAACCTTGCTGTATCGAAAAAGCGGGCAGATACCATAAAAGACCTGGGGCTTTTGCCTGAAGGGTACCTCCTTGTCACCCTTCACCGGCAGGAAAATGTCGATAATAAGAAGCGATTTATTGGCATTCTCGAAGGGCTCACCCGCGTCCACGAAGAGACCGGATTGCCGCTGGTCTTCCCGGTGCATCCCCGTACCGGGAAGATGATAGCCTCGTTTGGGCTGAACCTGAAGGGATTCCGGATGATAAAACCGCTCGGTTTTCTGGAATTTCTCCAGCTCGAATCAAATGCACGTCTTGCGCTCACCGATTCCGGCGGCGTACAGGAAGAGACCTGCATCCTTAAGGTTCCCTGTGTGACTATCCGGGATTCAACCGAGCGGCCGGAGACGGTAACGACCGGTGCAAACATCATCGCCGGGTTCAATCCGGATTCGATAGTACATGCGGCCGGGGAAATGATGAGAAAGCCCCGCTCATGGGAGAATCCATTCGGGGATGGGAAGGCGGGAGACCGGATTATCCGGGTTCTCTGCGGGTAAAAAGAAGAAAAAATTTATTTTTGGGGAAAGAGGACCCGGATCCTTTTCATGATTCCGGTATCGGGCCGGACCGTCAGGAAGATCAGGAGCACGAGTGCCACGTACTCGACCGTGAAAAAGAACAGGGTCAGGTACCAGTCGGATGATCCGACAGGGTTTGCATACTCAAGGTTGGTATAAAACCGGCCGAACATCAGGGGGAACTCGATGTACGCAAAGACCTGGGTGATATAGAACAGAATGACGGTATAGAGGTTATCCGCAACCAGGAGACAGAGGAACGGGGTGAACCAGACAATATACTGCGGGCTGTGGAATTTAGTGAAAAATACCAGGCAGAAGATTGCACATAATACCAGTTTCAGAAGGGTCACCGGGTTCTTTTTCGGATCAATATAGGCAACAAAGACAAGGAGGAGGAGGAAGATGCCCATCAGGATATACATCAGGAGAGAGACTGCCGATGACGGAATCCCGAGATGCACAATATCCTGCAGCCAGAAACAGATCGTATTGGTTGCTGTGTTTGCATAGATGCCAACACTGCCTCCTGTTGCAAAAAGATAGGAATTGATTACATCAGGGCGCAGGATAAAGAGGGGCAGAAACAGTACAACGGATACGGGAACGACAATTTTCAGTACCGATATAATCTCTTCCTTTATCGAGGTCTCCTTTGCATTATAGAGGAGCATGAACGGAAATGCGATTGCCGGAAATATTTTTGCAAAGAAGCCAAGCGTTGCAGAGAGGTATCCTTTCAGGTTCATTCCATAGATGGTGAAGAGGATGGCGAGCATCAGGAGAGCGGTTGGGAACGCATCATATTTTGTCAGCACAAAATACGCAGTCGAGAAAGCGGTGGCATAAAGAAGACCGGCAAAAAAAGCTCTCTTCTCATCCCACACCTTCAACCCGATAAGGTAGATGCAGAGGAGGGTAACAATGTCGGCGAGCACCATGAGGATCTGGAAGGAGTAGACAAAAGTCATGGCATTCTGTAAAAGGAGGGCAGGAACAAAAGCTATCGTGATGGGAACAAAGACCAGGACAGGATAATCGAAACTATAGTTGATATAGGGTAACTGGCCCTGGAGCAGGAGCTTGGCATGGTCAAAATAGAACCCGATATCAAAGAGATCGATAAACGAATGAAAAACAAACGTTGTAACGAAGAGAAGAACCAGCTTTGTCAGAAGAGAAGCGGCAACCAGGAGAACAATATGCTTCATTATGGTATCCCTCTCGATTGTATCAAACCGGACATTGAGAAAATCAAAGGGTATTTTCCCCTTTTTTCCTTTTTTAACGGTTGTTTCAGGATCAGTCTTATTTTTTTTCCCCATGTAAATTCCTCTCTTGAATCGTGTATTCCTTATTGATCTTCCGTTTTTATTCTATCCAGAAATTCCTTTGTATTTTTATTGCCGGGTCCGGATTACTGCCGGCCCCACGTGATCCTGCGGTTGACAAGGAAATTCCAGATAAACCCGATAAGTATCCCGATAAACTGGGCTGCCATATAATAAACCGCGAACCATTTGGTCAGAACCACGAAAATCCCGATATTTATCAGAGCCCCTCCGGCGGATATGAGATTGAATGTAACAAGACGGCGCCACAGGCTCGAAGACTTGTTATTTTCATGAGAAGAGAAGGTCCAGAGATCATTCCAGATGAAATTGTTCAGGATGGAAAATTCTATTGCAATCGCACTTGCCAGATCCTTATTCAGGGTAAGAAATTCCACAAGGCAGAAGAGAATTGCAAGATTTACCACAATTCCTGAAATTCCCACAATCCCGAACTTGAAAACCTTCTTCCACTCCCTCCATGCAGCACTTTGGTGATGGGAGAAGGAATAGAGGGTGATATCAATAACCTGCCCGGCATATTCGGTGATGGTTTTGAATTTCAGTTTGCTCGACCCGATCTCCCGATCAACAAATTCAAACGGGATCTCCTTGTCTTTCTCCCAGGTTCCCTTTCCAAGTACCTCGAGCAATATTTTATAGCCCTTGGGTTTCAGGGGAGCGCTGGCTACCACCTCTTTTCTGACGGCAAAAAACCCGCTCACCGGATCCCTGATATCCGGGAAGAGGAGCCGGCCAAGGAATGTTGCCCCGATGGAGATAACCCTCCGTTTCAGGGGCCATTGTCTGATTCCCCCCCCTTCCATGTACCTGCTGCCGATAACAATGTCATTTCCCGCCAGGATCTCCTCGTACATCTTCGGGATAAGTGCAGGCGGGTGGGAAAGGTCTGCATCGATAACCACAAAGATCCTGGAGGAGGCGTGGGAAAACCCATCTGCTACAGACTGGGAAAGCCCGTGATCGGCAGTACGGACGAGGATGTTTACATGCTCTTTTTTCGTGTGCAGCTCCCGGACAAGGGCAATCGTCCGATCCCGGGAATTATCATCCACAACCAGGATCTCCCCGTTGAGGTTGCTCTTTTTGAAGACAGCATCCACTTCCTCAATGATGGTAAGGATGTTCTCCTCTTCATTGAATGTCGGGATGATTACGGAGAGATCATACATTTTCGTTTATCCAGGTGGGTTCTACTGCGATACGAAGAGATAAATACCGGTGTTCTGGGCAACGGGTCTTGAGTGTTCCTTCAACCATAGAAGGGCATCGCCACCCGGGTTCGCTGAGCCGATATCCCCGGTTATCACATAATAGACCGTATTGTTGCCCTTCTGCACCGATAGGTCCTGAAGTTCGGTTCCGGTGGATGCACCAAACTCCCGGGTCTGGTCAGAACGGTTGGAATAATAATAGTTAAGCGGCTGGGAAACGTAACCCGGGACAACGACGACAAGATCTCCAGGTTTCGTGACCTGCTGTAGTTGGCCGGAGAATCCTCTCCAGTCATCCTTGCTGAATCCTGAGTAATAACCCGCAAGCATAGGAACGTTAAGAACTAACATGATCGCGATGAACCCATACACCGCCACGCGGCTGTTCACAACAATACTGAGCGTTTTATAAGAAACAGCAATACCGAGGAAAAAGACGATACTGAAAAAGATCAGGTACCGGGGAACCATGGGCATCTTGTATGAGAGAATAAAGCTGATAACGAATGTGAGAAGTGTCAGGAGGACGAGGAATACACCCTTGCTTTTATCGATAATAAATGCCTGAATTATCCCGATTATGAACAGGGCAAGGAACAGGTACATGAGAATATCAGAAAAACCTGAAAGCTGCTGAAAGGTTGCGATTATCATCTGGAGTCCCTGCAACCCGAATGTGGGGCCACCGGTAGTCCGGGAGCTGAAAAGCTGGACAGTGATGAGGATCAGCGGGGAGCAGATGACCGCGAAAACAGCCCAGCCGATGATCATCGGAAGGAGCATCCGGATATCTTTATAATATTTCAGGGCCTGGACAACAAGTGCCCAGAGGACGAGCGCCCCGATGATGACGAGAGCATAGAAATGGGACCAGAAAGCCAGTGCCGAAAGAAGACCGAAGATAGCCCAGTTGGTTATATCGTTTGTTTTCAGGGCCCGGAAATAGAATATCATGGCAAAGGCAACAAAGAAGAGCATCATCGAATATGCCCGGGCTTCCTGTGAATAGAAGATGAGGAATGGGGAGAAGGCGAACGCTGCGGCAGCAATGAGCCCGACATTCCGGTCCATGAATTCCCTGCCAACAAAATACACGAGAGGGATTGTCAGGACGCCCAGCAGAGCGGGGAAAAACCGGAGAACGAACTCGTTATTCCCGAAAACCAGCATGCAGTGTTCAATCCAGTAGAACAGGGGGGGATTAAATTCACCTCCCATGGTTGCCTGCCAGATATCAGAAATCGACAGGATCGCAAATGTGTTGGTCGAGGCTTCATCGAGCCAGAGGGAGTTATACCCCAGGTTATAGAACCTGAGAAGAAGGCCGATAATGGTGAGAGAGAGGAGGATCTGCATGTACCTGCTGTGGACGAGCACGTCACGGATGTTCTGCCCCGTGACATCCCGGACCGTTTTGATCGGGGAGTGATAGCCCCCGTCAAGGTCACAATCACGATCCCCGCTGGTTTTCTTCTCCCTGGTTCGATCCTCTCTCTTCTTCGCCATTGCAATCATTTATTATTGCGTAAATATTCTGATATAGGTTCCTGTAGGCCTGGTTTGTCCGGAATTACGCCGTAAAAGAAAGGGACAGTTTTGTAAAAAACGGGATTTTTATGCCTGCCCGGTTACCGGGCGGATAACGGGGAATGGAGTGCATCAAGAAGATCTTGGGTGCTGGTCACCACGGTTGAAGATTCTTCAAGCATGAGATTCACGTGTTCGTACTGGCCGACCCTGCGGAAATCCGTCCTGATGGCAATGACCGGTTTTTTGAACGCGAATGCATATCCCATCTCCCAAGCAGTGCCGGAATCTGCGTCGGCACCATCGATCACGGCAACTACGAAATCCGATTCCTCAAGAGCTCTTTTATTGTCGGAAAATATCTGTTTCTGGGCATCCTTTCCCCGGGTATTTGTATCGTCCCCGGCTTCCTGCGGGAGATAGACACCGAACAGGTTCTTTTGAAGGAGATCGGCAAGGGTTGCATTGTAACTGCGTTCTGCCTCTGAGAAGAGCGGGGCGGCAAGATATACCCGGTACCGGGCAAAGATCGATACATCCATTGCCGGGATATCCGAAAAACGGGACAGGAAGACCCCGCGCCCGGCCCGTTTTGAGGATTCTTTGCCTGTGCTCCCGAAATATGTACTCGTCACCCCGCAGGTAGGAGAAGAGTTTACGCCGAGAATGCAGAGCGGGGGGCCCCGTTCGTGGATGATCCTGAGGACGTCCTGCTCCAGTTTGTCCATAAGCGCGGCAAATGCCGGAGTGTTGAGGCGTTCGAGGAACGTGCCGGGTTTCCGCCCCGGTCCCAGATAGAGGGTTTCGGGACAGGGAAGCGGCACTATCTCAATGGAGAACCGTTCGCAACGCTCGATTGAGCGCCGGAAAAGCTCGAGATCCGATGGCCGTGTAATCCCGTCCGCACGAAGACCGGGATTCAGTACGCAGGGGCTGCAGAGTACGTACATTGATACTCTGTTCGCACTCACTGATGATCAATGATACCCCTGTATGCCTTCCGGGACAACAGCTGCGATCCCCGGAAGTGCACGGTCAAGAAACTCGAAAAGGCCGGGATGATCAAAATTTTTTCCAGGATCCCCCAGATCCCAAGGAATTCCCTGCTCCTTGATCCAACCGCTGAGCAGGCCCTCTCTCCCGCCGACCGGTTCGTCCGGTCCATAACGGTCCTGGACTGCTCCTGGGTAGTGCTGGATACCGGAGCGGTATCATCCTGGAGGACCCGGCGGGCGCTCCCGTTTCTTGTTGCGGCAAACCCGGTGAATTTCGGAAAGCCATGCACACTGTCTTCCGTGGAGGCGCTTGCAGCGGCCCTCTTTATCGTTGGCGAGAAAGAGCAGGCAAAATCCATCCTCTCGAAAGTGAACTGGGGGATCCGGTTCCTGGAAGTGAATGAAGAGCCGCTTGATCTGTACTCGAAGGCAAAAGACAGCACCGAGGTTGTCGAAATCCAGGCAACGTACCTGTAACGGTTTTTTGCTCTCAAGGGAACATGCAATCCCCTAATCGAAGGTGAATTGGCCGGTCACTGATGGGGGAAACGAATAATCATCTTATAACTGGGCCGGATCATATTCTGGAGTCAATAGCCGGGCTTTTTTTCTGATTCTTCACCATGTATTTTCCGCATAGCTTTTTGAGTTCAAACGCAATGTACGAGTATGATCAAGGTTGCCATCAACGGGTATGGTACTATCGGCAAACGCGTTGCCGATGCGGTCGCCGCTCAGAAAGACATGAAGGTGGTAGGCGTGTCCAAGACTCGCCCGAACGCTGAGGCATTTGTTGCAAAACAGCGGGGCTACCCGCTCTATATTGCAGATCTCTCGAAGAAAGCCGCATTCGAGAAGGCAGGGCTGAAAGTCGCAGGCTCGGTCGAAGACATGTGCAAGGCTGCTGACATCATTGTCGATGCCACACCGGGCGATGTCGGGGCCACCAACAAGCCGCTCTACGAGAAACTGGGCAAGAAAGCACTCTGGCAGGGGGGAGAGGACCATGAAGTTGCCGGCTTCTCCTTTAACTCCGCGTGCAACTACAAGGACGCCGTCGGCAGGCAGTTTGTCCGGGTTGTTTCCTGTAACACCACCGGCCTCTGCCGGATCATCCACGAGATCGACAAGGAATACGGGGTAACCCATGTCCATGCCATCATGGTCCGCCGGGGCTCCGATCCTGGCGAGATCAAGAAAGGACCTATCGATGCTATTGTTCTTGATCCGGTCAGCGTGCCGAGCCACCATGGACCGGATGTCCTCTCGGTGCTCCCCCACATATCGATCACAACGATGGCCATGATAGTTCCGACCACGATGATGCATATGCACGCAATCCAGATGACCACGAAAAAACCGGTCAGCAAAGAGCGTGTGATCGAGCTCATCAACTCCCATCCCCGGCTCGGCCTTATCAAGAAAACCGCAGGGCTCAGGAGCACTGCCGAGCTCAAAGAGTTCGCCATGGATCTTGGCCGGCAGCGCTCCGATCTCTGGGAGAACTGTATATTCGAGGACTCGATTTATGCAAACAAGAACGAGCTCTGCTTCTTCCAGGCCATCCACCAGGAAGCCGATGTGGTTGTTGAGAACGTTGATGCAATCCGGGCCATGATGGGCGGTGAGAAGGATGCGGCAAAATCCATTGCCGCGACCAATGCAGCTCTCGGATTTGTGACCATCCAGAATAACCATTAACTCCCATTATAACCCATTTCTTTGAATGGACGCATACGAGCGCGTTACCCGGAATACCGTAGAGGTTGTTACGGACGATGATCTCCGGGCCCTCCTGGCCCGGCCTACAAAGCGGGTATATGCCGGTTATGAACCCAGTGGAGAGATCCATCTCGGGCACCTGGTCACGATCAACAAACTGGTGGATCTCCAGGCTGCCGGTTTTGAAGTCACCGTGCTTCTTGCCGATCTCCATGCTTTCCTGAACCGCAAAGGGACCATGGAGAAGGTAAAGGAGCTCGCAGAGTACAACAAGCGCTGCTTCGAGGGACTCGGGCTGAAGAACGTGACCTATGTCCTGGGTTCCGATCTCCAGCTCAACCCGGAATATGAGCTGCTCGTGCTGGAACTCTCCCAGCAGATTACGTTAAACCGGGCAACCCGGAGCATGGACGAGGTTGGCCGGCAGATGGACCACCCGACCGTTTCCCAGATGATCTACCCGATCATGCAGATGGCAGATATCGCCCTTCTCAAGGCCGATGCCGCAGTCGGCGGTATCGATCAGCGTAAAATCCATATGCTTGCCCGGGAGCACCTCATCAACTTCGGGTACAAAGCCCCGGTCTGTATTCATACCCCCATCCTGAACGGTCTTGACGGCAAGAAGATGTCCTCATCGCAGGGCAACTATATTTCCGTTGCCGACAGCGAGGAAGAGATCCTAAAGAAGTGCCAGAAAGCGTTCTGCCCGCCGGAAATTCCCGAGAACCCGATACTCCAGATCTTCCAGTACCATGTCTTTCCCCGCCTTCCTGAGATCACGATCAAAAGACCCGAGAAGTTCGGTGGTGACAGGGTATTTACCGGGTACGCTGACCTCGAAGCTGCCTATGGCAAAGGCGAGATCCACCCGCTCGATCTCAAGAAGACTTGCGGGCAGTCGCTTGCAGAGATCCTTGCCCCTGTGCGGGATTATATACAATGAGCGTGTCCAATACTCTTGGATGATTGGTGGCACTTCGTGAGTAAAGAGAGCGCAATCGATAAACAACTGGACCAGTTCGACCAGAAACTGGAGGAGATGGGCATCCGTATCAAGGATGCCGACCAGCTCAAGGTCCGCGAAGATGTATTTGACGAAGTCACCCTCCTTGCGCTCTACAAGCTGGTCCACAAGAAATGGCTCTCTGCCATCGGGGGTTCCATCAGTACCGGCAAGGAGGCCAATGTATTCTATGGCGAGCGGGACGGTGCGGGTATCGCCATCAAGATCTACCGGATCCGGACGGCAAATTTCACCACTATGAGCTCGTATATCACGGGTGACCGCAGGTTCTCGCACGTGAAAAAAGCCAAAAAGGAGCTCATCTTTGCCTGGACCAGGAAAGAATTCTCGAACCTGGTCCGGGCGCGGGATGCAGGAATTGCCGTTCCCGAACCCCTGGTCTGGGACAGGAATATCCTGATTATGTCATTTATCGGAGAGGGGGAGATCCCGTATCCCCAGCTGCGCAACGCTGAACTGGAGGACCCGCAGGACATCTATTCCCGGATTATCAAAACGATCGGCATCCTCTACAATAAGGCCGAGCTGGTGCATGCCGATTTGAGCGAGTTCAATATATTGTACGGCGACCAACCATATCTCATTGACATGGGCCAGTCCGTAACCCGCGATCACCCCCGTGCCCTTCCGTTCCTGATGAGGGACATTAAAAACATCAACCGGTTCTTTAAAAACCGGTGCGAAGTAAAGAAAGATACAGAAATTTTCCATGCCGTCACCGGACTGAATGTTGCAGAACCATGAGTCCGATTGTACCGGAACCCGGAATCATGCCGCAACAGAAGCTGATGACCAGCAGACGGATACTCCCCAATACGAGGTGAAAGTTAAAATGATGCAGGAAGTAAAAATTGCCGGCAGCAGGATTGGCGTCCTGATCGGTAAGAGCGGCGCTACCAAAAAAGAACTGGAAACAAAAACCCACACAACCATCACCATCGACAGCAAGGAGGGTATGGTAAAAGTGGAGGGAACTGATGAGAACACCATTCCCCTTCTCAGGGCTGTCGAGATCATCAATGCTATCAACCGGGGATTCTCACCGGAACGTGCATTCGAGATGATCGAGGATGAAGACCTGCTCCTTGAAGTTATCGATCTCGCCGGCATGGCAGACAGCCCCCGCCAGCTCGACAGACTCCGGGGAAGGATCATCGGGAAAGACGGGCGCGCCAGGGAGCAAATCGAGGATATGACGGACGTGGAGATCTCCGTCTTTGGCAAGACCGTGGCCCTGATCGGGTACCCGGAGCAGCTCAAGACTGCCCGGGCAGCCGTTGACATGCTCATCGAGGGTGTCCCCCACGAGAATGTTTTTGCCTTCCTTGACCGGAAGAAGAAAGAGTCCAAGCAGGATATGATCAGTTATTATTACTGAGGCGGGTTGCATAAATCTCCGCACCAATATAAATATATTTTGCTCTGTTTCCAGTGGAGAATATGTCGTTATATATGATAGATTTCGCTAAACCGACCAGATTCATGCGGTTTTTCAGTGGAATCAAAGGGGTTTTTTTTGGGGTGTGAGATGGAGATTCAAAAAATCCCCATTCCTGCATATTTAAAAGACAAATATATATCCGGTGGAATTAACGAGCTCTACCCACCGCAGGCAGAGTGCATTGACAGAGGAATGCTGGATGGAAAGAATCTGCTCGTTGCAATTCCTACAGCAAGCGGAAAGACCCTTATCGCTGAAATGGCGATGCATACCCACATCGCACAGAGAGGAAGGTGCCTTTACATCGTTCCCCTCAAGGCACTCGCAAGCGAGAAATTCGACGAGTTCACCAATAAGGGGGTCCGGGTCGGCATCTCGACCGGGGATTTTGACCGCCGTGACGACCTGCTCGGGAAGAACGACATCATCGTTGCCACGAGCGAGAAAGTCGATTCTCTCCTCCGAAACAATGCCGGATGGATTCAGGATATCACTCTTCTGGTTGTTGACGAAGTCCATCTTATTGATTCTGAAAATCGTGGTCCGACCGTGGAGATGGTCATAGCGAAGATGCGCTACCGCAATCCCGGCATGCAGATTATCGGTCTTTCGGCAACGATTGGCAATCCGAAAACACTGGCCGGCTGGCTTGATGCGGATCTCGTCACCAGCACATGGAGGCCGGTCGATCTCCGGCAGGGTGTTTTCTGTAACGATCGTATTCACTTTCGCGAGGGAGATCGGCGAATCAAGGAAGTATCGAAAAACTACGATGATATCAACCTCTGCCTTGACACCATCGCCGAAGGCGGTCAGTGCCTGGTCTTTGTCTCCTCCCGGAGGAATGCCGAAGCATTCGCAAAACGGGCGGCGGGTGCCATTAAAAGCGAGGTGCCCGAACTCAAATCATATGCGGAAAAAATAACTGGGGGTGCAGAAACCGAGATGGCCAAAACCCTTGCCCTTTGTGTGGGGCAGGGTGCTGCGTTCCACCATGCCGGGTTGAGCCGGGCTGAACGGGGAGTGGTTGAGGAAGGATTCCGGAAAGGATACATCAAGTGCATCTCCTCGACCCCGACCCTTGCAGCCGGCCTGAACCTCCCGGCACGCCGGGTGATCATCCGCGATTATCTCCGTTTTTCGGCAGGAGAGGGAATGCAGCCAATACCGGTGAGCGAGTACCACCAGATGGCGGGACGTGCCGGCCGGCCACGGCTCGACCCGTACGGCGAGGCCGTTCTCATAGCCAAAGATGACCGGCAGGTCGAAGAGCTCTTCGAATGTTACATTGAAGCCCCGGCAGAGGAAGTTCATTCAAAGATTGCAGAACCTGCCGCGCTCTACACCCACGTACTCTCCATCATCGCCTCCGGGTTTGCCGGTACCCGTAGCGAGCTTGCAGCCTTCATGAGCAGAAGCTTCTATGCCCACGAGCATAAGCAGGGACGGTTGATGCAACGGGCGGTTGATGCGGCCCTGAGGTTTCTTATAGAGGCTGAGATGGTGCTGGAGATCGGCGAACACCTGGGATCAACAGAGTTCGGAGCTCTTGTTTCAAGGCTCTATATCGATCCCCGGAGTGCTGCCGCAATCGTTTCCGCGCTGAGGATGCAGAAAGAGTATACCGATCTCGGCCTCCTCCAGACAATCTGCAGTACACCTGACATGCCCCGGCTCTATGCGCGCAATTCCGATAAGCCGGCCATCGACCGGATGATCGAGGCCCATGAAACCGAACTCTGGTCGCCGTATCCATCTGATGAGGAAGAGGTTGAAGGATATTACCGTGCTCTCAAGACTGCCATGCTTCTTTCGGATTGGACAGATGAACTCACTGATGCCAAGATCTGCGAGCGGTATTCGGTCGGGCCCGGGGATATCTACGGGATGGTGGAGAGCGTGAACTGGCTGCTCCATGCCAGCGCCGAGCTCTCCAGGATGTTTGTGCCTGAATTCCATTCCCCGATCCGGGAATTTGAGATATGCATGAAACATGGCATCCGGCGCGAGCTGCTCCCGCTCGTGAAACTGCGGGGGATAGGCAGGGTCCGTGCCCGACGGCTCTTCAACAACTCCATCACTTCTCCCGATGCCGTCAGGGCCGCCGGTATTGAGACTATAACAAAGATTCTCGGGCGCGGCATTGCCGAACAGATCTTTTTCCAACTGCAGAATACTAAGGGAACTCCGGCTGCCTCCAGTCAGGATAATATGGCGGGGCAGTCAACCTTCTCACAATTCAGGTGAATGTATGGACATGGGTATTGGAGATATCCGGGCGGCAGTATGCATGATTCACGATCGCGCTGCTTTCCTCAAAGATCTCAAAAACATCGCGGCAGCAAACAACACCTGTATCATCTGTTTCAATGCAGACATGGTTGCAGGCAAAGCCCACGTCCGGGCTGCAATAGATCATGCCGTACGGTCATTTTGTGAGGGAAATGCGATCTCCAATACCCTGGAAATGGAGGCACTTCTCTATGCAGCTGGATCCCGGCAGTGCAATATCGGCACATCATTTGGCATTCACGAGGGAGAAAACCAGCTCTGGGTCTGTTGTTACCCGGATGTCGGGAATGCCGTTTTTTCTGCGCTTGAGCCGGTTATGCAGTTTGTCTCAGGTAGTTCCTGGAACATAATTGATCCTGAACGGCAGAAGCGCCTGATGGATCTGTTCGGAATCACTCCCGGGGAATTAAAGACACAGGAGAATGAGACCCGGATTGTGGATCTTGTCCTGGAACGGGTCGCCCTGCTGGATGCTCTGCGGTAAACCATCGAATTTTTTAAAAAAAGGCAACGCTGCTATCCGGGATTGGATGGTCACACGGTACGTCCCCGGAAACAGATCCCGTGCCCCTTTTCGGGGTTTGCCCGGAATCGTGACCAGAAATAGCTTTTTTGAGGGATTGATAACCATGATTTTCTTTAAATAAACACCATTCCGCGGTTGATAGGAAAAATCTCAATGCTTTTGTGCGGGCGGTTTGCAGGATTTGTCAGCCTGAAAAATGGCGGGGGGTCCGGATAATTCTGAACGGGTGCCGGGTGGTCTGTTATCGGTTGGCATGACTGAGAATATGCAGGATCTCCGGCAGGATCAGTTCTGTGGTTGCCAGAGTTACAGCAGGAGTTGATCCTGGAATGCAGAAGACTGCTTTTCCTCCGATAATTCCCGCAATTGCCCGGGATAACATGGAGGAAGTTCCGATCTGATCCAGGCTCTTCATCCGGAACAGCTCCCCGAATCCATCCATCCTTTTCTCAAGAAGCGGGGAGATGGCCTCGATCGTGCAGTCATCAAAGGTAAGACCGGTGCCACCGTTAAAGATGATGCAGTTCGAATTCTTGAGAGCGACAAAGAGAGCGTCCCGGATAGCATCTACGCGGTCAGGGACTATCACATAATAGGTGACAGGTATATCCTGCTCTTTGAGGAGCTTGGTTATTGTTGCACCGCTGGTATCGTTCTCGGGCAACCGGGTTGTTGAGACTGTGATTACCGCTGCTGAAACCGGGAAAGGCCGGACATGATTGGAATGCATGATAACAGAGATCTTTCTTTATTCATTAAGAGAATTCCCAAATTGTACTGAAAATCTAGATTGGAATTGTTTAAGGGTGTTATGTGAGTCCTGTCATTTTGCAGCAATATTAAATTTTTAGTGTCCGACCCCTTTGTTTCTTATGGAACTATCTGATTTTTTTTCTTTACCAGTCTTAATAATGTAATAAAAAGCAAAATAACGTTTAAAAATTAGAAATAATTTTTAAAATACTATATATACTATTAAATTGTAATATTACATGATCTGTTTTTTTTGTTTTAATTTATTATGACATCAGTCAGTTTTTTGGAACATTTCCACACGAAATAAAGGGGTGTCCCCCATAGAGATAAGTAGTTTTCCAATCGAGTATTGTTCAGGAACCCTGGCAGCAGGATTTATTTAACCAATTCAGTTTGTTGGATAAATGCATAATGAACGAAAAATTAATTTCTGTAATTTGCGACTTATTTTGAATTTAGATTGATAATCACAGATATTCCACTGGAAGCAAAGGGGTTTATAACCCGGGGAAACCGATCGTTTTTTTGCCTCATGCTGCCAATGCTCAGCTCCATAGTGTGATCATGCCCGAACCAGAAGATGCATCAACAGGACTTTTCAAAAAGTACCTGAGCAATAACAGGATTTTCAAGGATCGTGAGGTGCTCCGGCACTCTTACCGCCCCCAGATCCTTCCCCATCGGAAACCTCAGATTGATGAGGTAGCTTCAATTCTGGCCCCCTCACTCCGTAATGAGACTCCCTCTAATATTCTCATCTACGGTAAAACCGGAACGGGAAAGACAGCATGCGTCCGGTACGTGGGCACCGAGCTTGAAAAAGCAAGCAGCAAGATGGGAACCCTGTGCCGGATTGTCCATCTGAACTGCGAAGTCATTGACACTCAGTACCGTGTTCTCGCACAAATTGCCAAATGCCTGGATGTTGTTGACGACATTTCAAGTGACAAGGCAAGGACCCATATCCCGATGACCGGGTGGCCTACCGATCAGGTGTATGCCGAACTGAAAAACCAGCTTGAAGCCGGCGGGGGCGTTCTTGTTATCGTACTTGATGAAATCGACAAGCTTGTCAAGAAGAGCGGTGATGACACACTCTATAACCTGACCCGGATCAACTCCGACCTGAAGAACTCCAAAGTGAGTATCATCGGGATCTCCAATGACCTGAGTTTCAAGGATTTCCTGGACCCGAGGGTTCTCTCCTCCCTCTCAGAAGAAGAGATTGTTTTCCCGCCATACAATGCCCCCCAGCTCGTGGACATCCTCGCCCAGCGGGCGGAAGGTGCATTCATGCCCGGCGCTGTTGCAGACGGGGTCATTCCCCTCTGTTCTGCCCTGGCTGCCCAGGAACACGGGGATGCCCGCCGCGCTCTTGATCTCTTCCGTATCTCCGGTGAACTTGCCGATCGGGACGAGTCCACCCGGGTGACCGAGGAGCATGTCAAATCCGCCCAGGCAAAGATCGAGACCGACAGCATGATAGAGTGTATCTCCACGCTCCCCACCCAGAGCAAACTGATCCTCTTCTCGATGCTGATTCTTGAGCAGCTGGGACAGAATATCTTTACGAGCGGGGAAGTCTCACGCATATATCAGGACATTGCCCCCACCATCGAACTTGATGTGCTTACCCACCGGAGGATAACCGATCTGATCTCCGAGCTGAACATGCTCGGGGTTATCAACACCCGGGTGGTGAGCCGCGGGCGTTATGGCAGGACAAAAGAGATGTGGTTTGATTCCAACACGGCCAAGATCCGCGAAGTTGTGCTTAAGGACCAGAGGCTGGACGGACTCAGGAATCTCGACGTGTCCCAGATGGAAGCAAAGTGGTTGAAAACCTGGTTCAGATAAGGTGAATGAGGATGGATGAAAAAGATCTCGAACTCCTCCGGATTCTTGAGGAGAACAGCCGGCTCTCTGCAGAAGAAATTGCGACCATGACCAATCTTGCGGCAGGCGAGGTTGAGGCACGGGTGCACGCACTGGAAGCCGGCCAGGTCATCAAGAGGTATTCTACCGTAATAAACTGGGAGAAGGCCGGCAACGGGGAGGTCTCTGCCATTATCGAACTCAAGGTCAGCCCGGAGCGGGATTTCGGCTATGATCGCATTGCCGAGCGTCTCTCCCGGTTCCGGCAGGTAAAGACCCTGCGCCTGATCACCGGGACATATGATCTACAGCTGATCGTAACCGGTAAAAATATGCAGGAAGTCTCGCGTTTTGTCTCCGAACACGTGGCCCCCATGGACCGTATCCGTGAAACGGCCACCCATATTATCATGAAATCCTATAAGGAGAATGGGAACGCGCTCTTTGAACAACCCGAGACCGAACGTCTTCCCTATAGTTTCTGAGGTGGGAAGATGCGTGACTTTATCTCAGAGCGTGCGCGGGAGATCCCCCCATCCGGCATAAGGAAGTTTTTCGATCTCGTGCTCACCATGGAGGATGTAATCTCGCTCGGTGTAGGAGAGCCGGACTTCCGTACTCCATGGAATATCTGCGAATCGAGCATTTACTCGATCGAGCAGGGCACCACGTCATACACCTCCAACAAAGGACTCCAGTCCCTGCGCACCGCACTCTCGAGCTACCTCAGCCAGCACTACCAGCTTCAATACAGCGCTGATGACGAGATCATCATCACAAGCGGTGTATCAGAAGCCCTCGATATCGCCATCCGGGCCATCACGGATCCGGGCGATGAAATACTCATAGCCCAGCCAAGCTATGTCTCGTATGCCCCCTGCGTATCCCTCGCGGGTGGAAAAGCCGTTCCGGTCCGGTGTTCTGAAAAGGATCACTTTAAGCTGAATGCCGATGCGCTTGCGGAGCAGATCACCCAAAAATCAAAGGCCCTGATCATCAATTTCCCGAACAATCCCACCGGTGCAGTGATGGAGGAGGGCGATCTCAAGGCAATCGCGGATCTGGTAATCGATCACGATCTCCTCCTCATCAGCGATGAGGTTTATGCGGAACTGACATACGAGAAACGCCACTGCGCCACCGCTACGGTAAGTGATCTCCACGAACGCACCATCACCCTGAACGGGTTCTCCAAGGCGTATGCAATGACCGGCTGGCGTATCGGCTATCTCTGCGCACCAAAAAGCCTCTGTGATGCAGCATTGAAGATCCACCAGTACGTGATGCTCTGCGCCCCGGTAATGGGGCAGGTCGGGGCGCTTGAAGCCCTACGGTCTGCTGAAGAAGATAAGAACAGCATGGTCAACGAATACCGGCTCAGGCGCAACATGTTTGTTGCAGGGCTCAACCGGATCGGCCTGTCATGTCATGTCCCTGAAGGTGCATTCTATGCCTTCCCCTCGGTAAAAGAGACCGGGTTATCAGATGTGGAATTTGCCGAGCGGCTGCTTAAGGAGCAGCGGGTAGCCGTGGTCCCTGGCAGCGTCTTTGGTGCAGGCGGGGAAGATCACCTCCGGTGCGCCTATGCAGTTTCCAGAAAGGAACTCAATGAAGCTCTTGCAAGAATGGAAACCTTCATCCAGGGACTCTGATTCGCTGTCCTGCCTGATTGCAGTCTCCATCTCACCCTTTTTTCCCACACGATCCTGAGGGATACTTTATTTTGGAACTTGACCAATATTACATGAAACACAATGAGTTGCTCGATCATCGTTGGTGGATTTTTTGGGGATGAGGGAAAAGGCAAAGTGGTTGCCCATATTGCCCACAAGGATAAACCCGTAATCATCTCCCGCGGCGGTGTTGGTCCGAATGCCGGTCACACTGTCCAGGTTGGAACCAAGGAATACGGCGTCCGCATGGTTCCTTCCGGTTTTGTGTATAAGGAAGCAAAACTCTGTATCGGAAGCGGTGTGCTTGTCGATCCAAGAGTCCTCAAACATGAAGTGGAAACACTGGGTGTACGGGGCCGGGTCTTTGTTGACAAACGCTGCGGTATTATAACTGAAGATCATATCGCACGGGACAAGGGAAGCGACCATTTAAGAAAGAAGATCGGGAGCACCGGCTCGGGTTGCGGACCTGCAAACTCCGACAGGGTAATGAGAGTCTCCCCGCAGGCAAAAGATGTTCCTGAACTTGCTGAATACCTGCTTGACGTCCCCAAGGCTATCGACGACGAGCTGAAAAAAGGCAGCACCGTCCTTCTTGAAGGCACACAGGGTTTTGGAATCTCCCTGTACTATGGTACCTATCCGTTCGTGACCAGCAAGGACACCTCAGCTTCGCAGATAGCCGCAGACAATGGTGTTGGCCCGACAAAGATCGATGATGTTATCGTGGTCTTCAAGGCCTACCCGACGAGGGTTGGAGAGGGCCCGTTCAGCACCGAGATGTCTTTTGAGAAATCCGATGCCATGGGAATCCAGGAGTTCGGCACGGTGACCCACCGGAAGCGCCGGATCGGTGGCTGGGACGGGGATATGGCCCGGTATTCCGCAATGATCAACGGGTGCACGCAGGCCGCTATCACCGGTATCGACCGCGTTGACGAGACCTGTTTTGGCGTGACCGAGTATTCAAAGCTCACTAAGAAAGCAAAAGATTTCCTCAAACAGGCTGAAGATGACATCGGCAGCCCCATAACCCTGATCTCAACCGGCCCCGAGATCACCCAGATCATTGATTTGCGGGATGAACTTGCATGAAGCGTTCCCTCATGGACATTCTCTGCTGCCCGGTCTGCAAAGGGGATCTCACCCTTCAGGTCGGGGAGGAGAATGAGAAAGAGATTCTCGAAGGCACCCTGAACTGCGCTGCCTGCAGCGTTGCGTATCCTATTCATGAAGGCATTCCCAATCTGCTTCCCCAGACATCAGAATAAGAGGTAACCGCTATGAGTCTCCCGCTCGCCCTGCCGGTATTGATCAGTCAGGATGTTTCGGGAGATGAAGGCGGGTATGAGATCTATCTCAATCGCAGCGGTATCAACTCGATCGACCTTCCCCGCGGGAAGATATCAGCTGAGTGCGGTGACAGGCTTATCCTGAAATTTATTAACCGGGGCGCACCTGTCCACATCACGGTTTCATCATCCAACGCAGCCATGTACACGGATTTTTTCCATGAGAACCTGTATGTTGTTGATGCCTCTGTTGTTACTATCCCCATACGGAAAGAGAGTGAAGAAGGGTCTTTTGACCTGGAGATTATCGCCGGGTATGGGGTGATAAAAACAATAACGCATGTTCAGGTTCTTCGTTCCTCTCACCTGAGGCCCGTTGTTCAGGAAGAGATGCCCCTCCACCCGGTAGCACATGGCCGCCCCCATTTCCTGATGATCCTGATGGGAATCGCCCTGATTCTCTACACCTCATGGTTCTATACGAATATTGAGTTCCTTAACATAGCATCATTCATCATTCTTATTGTCGGTGCACTGTACACATGGTACCGCCAGGAATAGTGCTCACAGCGGTCGTGCTGTGTGCCGCTCTGCTCGTGGATCGACTGACAGGAGATCCGCATTCTCGTTACCATCCTGTTGCCCTGCTCGGGCGGTTCATCGGGTGGTGGGGAAACCCCTCCTCCTACTCCCCGGGCTGGCAGCGGACAGCAGGCGCCTTTTTCTGGCTCCTGACAATACTCCTTGCTGCCCTCCCGTTTATCCTCTTCTCGGCTCTTGCACCCTGGTACCTGTACCTCATCATCGCCCCGTTCCTGCTGAAATGCTGTCTTGCCTGGCGATCTCTTGAAGAGCATACACTTGCAGTTGTTACCGCATTGAAGGACGGGGTGGAGAACGGCCGGGAAAAGGTCCGGTTCCTTGTTTCACGGGATACAGCCGCGCTTGGCCGGGAGCATATCCTCTCCGCAGGATACGAGTCCATGACAGAGAATTTAACGGACAGCATCATCTCACCGCTCTCATTTTTCCTCGTTTTCGGTCTTCCCGGTGCAGCGGTGTACCGGGCTGCAAATACCATGGATGCAATGCTCGGGTACCGGGACGAACGCGAACGGATCGGCTGGTGCCCGGCCCGGATGGATGATATCCTGAACTTCATTCCTGCCCGGATCACGGTTTTCCTGTTGCTTGTTTATTTTGCCCTGAAGGGACGTCTCATTCCCGCGTGGAGAACCATGCGGCGGGATGGCCATAAGCGGCCAGGGTTTAATGGTGGTATAGTCATGGCCGTTATGGCGGGTGGTGTGGGGATACGGTTCGAGAAACCCGGAGTTTATACTATCGGTGACGGTATCAGGACTCTTGATGAGGGGGGAGTTGAGATCATCCGGGCCACCCGGGCAGTTATCTTAATGTTTGCAATAGTTGCCTGTTGCGCACTGTTTTTATTGGGATCCTTGATCAATAGTACTGGCATATGATACTGGAAGAACTGAGATTTGGCACTGAGCTTCTCAAGCGCGGTTTTGCATCCATGCAGAAGGGGGGCGTCATCATGGATGTCGTGAATGCCGAACAGGCAAAGATTGCTGAGGAAGCAGGTGCCGTCGCAGTCATGTCGCTTGAACGGGTCCCGTCCGATATCCGGAAAGCCGGTGGCGTTGCCCGCATGGCAGATCCCCAGAAGGTTGCTGAGATCATCGATGCGGTCTCGATTCCGGTCATGGGAAAGGTGCGGATCGGCCATTTCGTGGAAGCGCAGGTACTTGAAGTCCTTGGCGTGGACATGATCGATGAGAGTGAAGTCCTGACCCCTGCAGATGAACAATACCATATCGATAAGACCCAATTTAAGGTCCCCTTTGTCTGCGGTGCCCGCGATCTCGGGGAAGCCCTGCGCAGGATCAATGAAGGCGCAGCAATGATCCGGACCAAGGGAGAGGCCGGAACCGGAAATGTGGTCGAGGCGGTCAGGCACATGCGTACGATCATGGGAGAGATCCGGCTGCTCCGCGGTCTTGACAAGCAGGAGATGATCGATTATGCCCGCGAGATCGAAGCTCCCGCGGAACTGGTCATCGAATGCGCTGAGCGCGGCCGGCTGCCCGTCGTGAACTTCTCGGCAGGCGGCATCGCGACCCCCTCGGATGCAGCCCTCATGATGCAGCTTGGCGCAGATGGCGTCTTTGTGGGATCCGGCATTTTCAAGTCATCGGAGCCCGAGCGTATGGCCAAAGCGATTGTCGAGGCAGTCAACCATTTCGATGATGCAAAGGTCATTGCAAAGGTGAGCACGGGTCTTGGCGATGCAATGCCGGGCCTTGACATCCACAAGCTCCGGGACGACGAGGTGCTTCAGACCCGTGGACGCTAGGATCGGAGTCCTTGCGCTGCAGGGAAATGTCAGCGAACATATCGATGCGTTCCTGCTGGCGCTTGAACGGATGGGGCACGGTCCCGCGTCCGAAGTTTTTGAGGTACGGAGCCCGGCGGATCTCTTTGAGTGCCATGCACTTGCCATTCCCGGAGGGGAATCAACCACCATCTCCCGGCTTATAGACAAGAATAACCTCTTTGAACCGATCCGGCAGTTTCGGGGCGGAATTTTTGCCACCTGTGCCGGCATGGTGCTGATGGCTTCTGAAGTTGCCGATCCCCGGGTCCATCCGCTGGGTCTTCTGGACATGACCGTTGATCGGAATGCGTTTGGCCGTCAGCGGGAATCGTTCGAGGCCGATCTTGCGATCGAAGGGCTTGACGGTGGTTTGTTCCATGCCGTTTTCATCAGAGCCCCGGTGGTAACAAAAGCCGGAACAGGTGTCAGGGTTCTTGCCCGCACTGAACAGGGAATTGTCGCCGTTGAACACGGGAAGCATGTTGCGTTCTCATTCCACCCGGAACTTGGTGATGATACACGGCTTCACGAACGGTTCTTACAGAATCTCGGGATAACCGGGCAGAGCCGGTAATCCCTGCCGAATACTGGTTCCTTTTTTAATTGGTCTCTGCAGAGCCGGTATTTTATTGATTGAACCAGGACCATCCTTGCAAATTATATGCAGCGAGAAAAAAAGGGATCTTCATGCCCCAGGAAGAGACTCTCCTGTTTGTCTGCAACAGCAACAGCGGGGTGCTGCCCCGGATGAAAAATTATTCTGCACACGCAGGAGTATCCCCTGCAGACGACTGCCGCCTTTCCGGGCTCATCTACAGCCCGGTGGGAATGAAAAAAGAATGGAAACGCTTCATCCGGGAACAGAAGATCCCGTCACAGGTCCTCGACAGGAATGAATTCCGCGAACAGTATGGGTACGGAATCACGGTATTTCCGGTGGTACTGGTCAGGACAAAAAGAGGTCTCTCGGTGCTGATCAGCACTGAAGAACTGAACCGGTGCAGGGAACTTGAGGATCTTATGAGTCTCCTGCAACAGCGTCTTTGCCCGGCACAATAAAAAAACGAAAGCGGCTTTGAGTGCTTCGGGCAACCACTTCACTATGCAGAATCCCGCTAATACGATTCAATATTATACGAGTGCTTTTACGGCTTCAAATAATTCTTCTGCCATCTTTGTCGGATGATCTGTTTTTTTCAGTCTGATCCCCAGTTCACCGGCATAGTCCCAGAGCAGCTCTATGCACTCGGTATACCGCTGGCAGGTACCGCAGTCACCGTCATGCTCGTACCATACCTGCACGCCATGTTTTTTTGAGACAAAGATGATTGCTGCAGTCCGGAACGGTATCGACCTTCCCAGGAGAATTCCCTGTTCCGGATTGACCCTCTCAACGGCAATCTGGTTTGCGCGTGCCATCTCCTGAAGCGTGGATTCAACTTTCTCATCCATCAGGAGAAGTGCCCGTGAGACTGCCTGCCGGGAGATCCCGAGCTGCGTGGCAATGGTGATATTGGGAATCCCGCCTCTCCTCATTGTCCAGAAGAGGAATTGCTTATCATCGGTGGGCAGGAGCATAAGTCAACATATGTATGTTGACTCTATTAATATCTGTGGTGCACCAAAAAAACTGACAGGATGTTTTATCTGCAAAGCATTCATCTGAAACGGGTCAGGGATCTATGTGGAATCAGGGAATCCGTATTGAAGAATAATCCGGAACTGATCTGAACCTTTAATAATTCATGATATTACAGGTACTGATATGACTATCAGGAAAGGGCGCCGGAAGAAAGAAGAGAAGCCGTTTCATGAAGCGGTGACGGATCTCCTCTTCTCCGCAATGGCCAACCACGAGGATTTCATCGTCACGTACGAGCAGAATCCCGCAACCGGAAAAAAAGAGATCCATGTGATGTCCGGGAAACTGATCACACAAGAAGCGCTCGCATCCATGAAAGCCGAGGTGGCGCGCCAGCTTGAGGACGGGGGCAGGCACCATATCCGTGACATGGAATAACCCGGACCTTTTTTCTCAGCATACATCCCTCTGAACGGTTTTTTTTGAGTGGGATCCTACCAGTCCTTCTTCATTGCCTCTGCTTTGAGATCTTTTGGCATTAGCTCGATAGCATAGCGCAGCGCAGTGCGGGGCATCACCCGCTTGTTTCTCATCACGTAGGAGAAGATCTCATCCGTGTGCTTGCGGCTTGCCTCTTTGAGCAGCCAGCCGTAACCTTTCTGGACGAGGTCATCGGGATCGGTCAGGAGCAGCCCGGCAATCTCCATGCTCTCTTTTTGGAACCTCCCGTGCTTTGCCGGAACGATAAGTGAAACCGCTGCAGCCCGCCGCATCCAGCGGTTCTCTGACCGTGTCCAGATCTTCAGTTCATCGATGTATTCCGGGTACTTTTCAATGAAGTCACCCATCGTGTGGTTGCAGAACCCGTCGCAGGCGGCCCAGTTGGTGATGTACGTATCAATCCAGCGCCGGAATACCTCAAAATCCTCCCGTTCGTACATACCTGAGAGAGCATGAGCCCATGCAGAGACGATGAAGGCTTCTTCTATGTATCCTGACCGGTACAGCTCCTCGCAGAGATCGAATACCTCCTTCTTATTTCGGTTTTTTACCTCCTTCCAGTACTTTTTCGCAATTGCCATCACGGAGGCCGTTTTCATGCCATAGCACGTGATCTCTTCTTTGAAAAACCGCCGGGACGTCTTCCGGATCTCCGGATCTGCCTGATCCTGTAGTTCCTGCCGGATATGTTCAATGACCGGGTCCATGAAAAAGGATAGGCACGTAATGCTGATAAGACACACGGCAGTGCGGGGTGAAAATGACCGGTCTCTCTCCAACAGATCGGATCTCAGTTCCGGTGCGGAGTGTCCGGATTGGTTATCTTCTGCTTGACCAGTTCGTGTTTGGCCAGCGTGACATCCAGCAGCTCGTCATATATTGCCGGAAGACGGTTCCGGAGCACTTTTACACCCTCTTCGGTAATCCCTCCTTTGGTTGCCACGCGACTGATCACTTCGTCAAAGTCTGTATCGTCACGATCCACGAGCCATGCGGTCCCGATCAGCGTCTGCTGTACAAGGAATGTGGCAAGGGCCGGGGGAACCCCCTCCCGCCGCACCGCAGCCAGCGCAAATTCCTGCATCATGGCAGAAATGAGTGCCGGTGCACAGCTGGTCAGGTCGCCGTAGATCTCAAAGTGCCGCTCCTCGATCTCCACCGGGGTCCCGATTGCAGAGAATATCCTGAAGACAAGTTCCCTGTCTGCCTCCGTCACTGCCTGCCCCCATGCAACAAGCGAGATCCCGGCATGCTCTTCTGCGGTGATACTCGGGATCACCTTGACGCAGCGGGCATTTTGCCCTGCCCAGTCAGCCAGGTTTGCAAGGGTGACGCAGCCGGCGATTGATACGAGGAGAGTGCGCTCTGAGAGGCTGCTCCGGATCTCGTTTATAACCCCGTGGACATCCAGCGGACGGACGCAGAGAAAGAGCACATCGGCGTTGAGAGCAACCTCCGCCGGGGAATCCTGCACGGTAATTCCCGTCTCGCCTGCTACCTCCTGTGCGGACGCCCCCTGCCTGCTGCATGCAGTAATATCCTGTTTTGCGATTGCCCCGGAGAGAATGAACTGCCGGATCAGCATGCTTCCCATGGATCCCGTTCCGATGAATCCGTATCGAGTCATTGTTACCCGGATCGTGGGGCGTTTTTATGAATAATCCTATGGGATTCACCCGCGGGGCAATCCAACCCCAAAGTTAAAGCCGTTCCGTACCCTGTTTTGAGTATGGAACTGCCGGTCATTTTCCCCATTATCGATCTCTGTGCCACTCTCCTTGGGGTGGCAGGGGCAATCCTGATCATATACGGGGGATTTGTCGCCATTGCCCGGGTCATTCTCCGGGAAATGAAAAAAACGGCTGTAACCTACAACCAGATCCGGCGGCAGTTCACCGACAAGATTGTCTTCGGGCTCGAATTCCTCATTGCCGCCGATATCCTTGCCACGCTCCTCTCACCAACCGAACAGGATCTCATCAATCTTGCCGTGGTGGTTGTCATACGGACCATCCTTGGCTATTTCCTCTCAAAGGAGGCAGCAGAGTTCAGCCTCCAGCAATAATATACAAGACCTCTTTTTTTCTTCAGTTTCGTCATCTGCCACCATATAACCCAGCATAAATACCCGAAGATCCAAATATCCGGAAGCGGTTCATTCATGCAGGGACAGAGGCCGATCATCTGGTTTATGGTAGCAGCGTGTATTCTGCTTGCAATTCTCTTCCTGATTCTTCCTGCAGTTGCACCCCGGTTTGTTCATTCGGAGTACGAGAGACCGACCGTCTATCTCCTCTACGCATCGTCCGGCTCCATGCCCCAGCTGCTCAATACCGGCCAGATCGATGCCTTTCTCATCTGGGAGCCGGTTGTTGCCAACACCCAGCTTGCCGGCATCGGAAAACTGGTTGCAGTCCCTTCCGATCTTCCGCCCCCCGGGAAATGGGACAATGCTGCAATCAATGTCCTGGTGCTCCGCAATGACGCCATCGCCCAAAACCCGGAGGTGTCAGCGCTCCTCTCCGCCCTGACAACCGCGGCCATAAACCGTACCAGGGAAAACCCGGAACTGGCTGAGAATATCACCGCAGCCTGGGTATTTGGGGAAAACCCTGTCCTGACTCCCAAAGGCTCTCTCTCTCCTCTCGATGTTGAGAGCCTCTCCTTTGACAATATGGTATTTACTGCGCAGGCACAAATACCGGAATCCGGTATCGTCCGCCATGCACTCATAGTGTCGGGTAACGACACCTACAATCCCTCGGCTATGGTAAACCCTGCCGTGTCGGTGCAGGGAGAGCAGTTCCTGAATGGTTCTGCAGTCCCCGTCCTGCCTGAAAAGATCCCGACCCTCAACATCGGATACATCTCCTCAAGTGACAATTATGCACCGCTGTATGTCCTGGTCATGGACTCGGAATACTTCTGTAACCGGTACGGTTTCTGCCTGGTCCCGGATGATGAAAAAGCCACAAGACCGGTCCAGTGCACCCTTCTGGTGCAGGGGGAACCGGCGGCGCATATCAACCTGATCCCAGGCCAGTCCGGAGGAGGAATCATGACAACGATCGGCCAGAAATCCCTTGACGGAGCATACGTGGGATCCGTACCCGCCGAACTGCAGATTGCCCTTGGCAACCCCACCTCCATCATCCAGTCGATAAATACCGGGGGTTCCGGTCTGGTTGTCGGGAATGCGGCTCCCTGCCATGACTGGAACAGTTTTGTTACCTGGGCAAGAAACAGCTATTCAGGGAAAGATCCGGTTGTTATTGCAACGGTCCAGAGCTCCATCCAGGAAGACATGATACGCGAAGCACTTGCATATGAGAAGATTCCGGTGATATTGTATGGAACTGATTTCGAAACAGAATATCTCTAAATGCAGCAAAGGACTGGCAGTCATCGTCATCCTTCTTGTGGTATGGCAGGGATTAGCTCTTGTCATCCAGAACAACTACATTCTCCCCACGCTCGGGGATATTTTTTCTGTGCTTCTCAACCCGGCATCACCGGTCCTTGGCGGCCAGACCCTTATTCAGAATACCTTTGTGAGCCTCAAAGAGGTGCTGACCGGCTTTTTCTGTGCTGCAGCAATTGCGATCCCGCTCGGTCTTTTGATCGGCTGGTCCGCGGAAGTCCGGGAATATCTCAACCCGGTCATCCAGATCCTGCGTCCCGTCCCCCCGATCGCCTGGATGCCCTTTGCCATTGCATGGTTCGGCATCGGGTTCAATTCGGTCCTGTTCATCATTGTCGCGGGCGCATTCTTCCCGATCCTGATAAACACCATAGATGGCGTGGGGGGCGTGAGGAAGAGATGGTTGGAGGTTGCAGAGATGCTGCATGCAACCGGCTTTGAGCAGATCCGCACCGTTGTGGTACCCGGGGCCCTTCCTGTTATCTGGACGGGTCTCCGGGTCTCGTTTGGCGTTGCATGGATGTGCGTGGTTGCCGCCGAGATGCTGCCCGGGACAACGGCCGGCCTTGGTTTTCTCATCATGTACGCCTACAACCTCGGCCAGCTCCAGGTGATTGGAGCAGGTATGATCATTATCGGTCTTATCGGGCTTGTTGCAGATACCCTTTTCCGGGCAGGACAGGTACGGTTCTTCAGCTGGCAGGGGAAGGAATGATGGATCCGGTTCTCGCTCTTGATAAAATTGCAAAGACGTTCCGTGACGATAATGAGATCTGCCCCGCCTTGGATAACATCTCCTTTGACGTCAGTGAAAACGAGATCCTCTGCATCATGGGGCCATCCGGCTGCGGCAAGACCACGCTGCTCCGGATCATCGGGGGGCTCGAGCAGAAGGAAACCGGCACCATCCGCGAGGCTTCGGGAATGACCCCCGGCAAATCTTCGGCGGCTATGGTCTTTCAGGACCCTGCCCTCTTCCCGTGGCTCTCAATCTATGAGAATATTGTGTACGGCCTGCGGCTTGAAGCACAGAAGGTGCCGGAAGAGACTGTAAAGGAACGGGCAGAGGCTCTTTTATCCCTCACCCACCTGGATATGTTCCAAAATTCCCTTCCCCACCAGCTCTCAGGCGGGATGAAACAGCGCGTCGCGGTTGCCCGGGCGCTTGCAGTAAAACCGGATATCCTCCTAATGGATGAACCGTTCAGTGCGCTTGACACGTTCACCCGGAAGGAACTTGAGGATGAAGTCCTGAGAATCCGTAATGTAATGAAGACGACCATCCTTCTGGTCACTCATAACCCCGAGGAAGCCGTTTATCTTGCAGACCGTATTGTAATCCTTTCGAAGAGGCCGGCAGTCGTGTCTGAAATACTGCCGGTGAACCTCCCCCACCCGCGGGATCCGGCGGGTCCTGAATTTATCAATATCCGCGAAAGAGTTACCCGGAGGATCCAAAGAAAGCCGGATCCGGCTTTGCAGTGAGAGGATTCAACCCATCCCTTTTACCGGATAATAAAATGATTTGAGTTTTTAAAGTCGTAGATAATCCGGCTCACTTCTTCTCTTCTCTCTGCTTCGCTTTTGCCTGACACTTATCCGTGGCTGTATCTTCAACACCCAGGTACCGGGCTCCCCAGTCGCAGAGGGCCTCCAGAATCGGGAGGACCGTCTTCCCGAAGTCCGTTATCGTATATTCCACCCGCGGGGGCACTTCGGCATAGACTTTCCTCCGGATAACCCCGTCTTCCTCCAGTTCCCGCAACTGTTTGGTGAGCATCTTTGAATTGACCCCGGGCAATCCTTTCTGCAGCTCGTTGAACCGGAGCACGTTCTCCCTTAAGTGCCAGAGGATAATGGGTTTCCACTTCCCGCCGATAACATCGAGTGCAGCCTCGACCGTGCAGTGGTAAATTTTTCCGTTTTTGGTATAGGTCATGGTTACCTCAATGAAAGTATGTTGCAATATCTATTGTATTTCCTATATATTCAGTTAAGGCAGATTTTAATCTAACAGTCCAGATTACCCTTGCAGAAGAATAGTATGCATCCTGCCTGCTTATGACTTTCTGTCAGGGAACTCTGCTGACCTGAGTTTGAGGAAAACCTATGGATAAGAAACAGATTGGATCGAACTTTTTTATCCCCATGCCGGTGGTTCTTGTAGGATCACAAGTGAACGGGAAGGACAACTTTATGACCGTGGGCTGGTGCGCCAGGGCGAATGCGAACCCGCCCATGATCGCGTGCGGGATCGGGAACCACCACTACACCCCGAAAGGGATTATGGAAACGAAAACCTTCTCGGTCAATATCCCATCATCGGATCTTCTGGAAAAGACCGATTACTGCGGCCTGGTCTCCGGCGAGAAGACAGACAAGTCGAAAGTATTCGATGTCTTCTATGGCTCACTGAAGACGGCCCCGATGATCCGGGAGTGCCCGGTCTCGCTCGAGTGCCGGCTTGTCCAGACCGTGCCCCTCCCGACCAACACCCTCTATATCGGCGAGATTATAGGGGCCTATGCAGATGGCCGGGTCATCAGGGACAACAAGCCGGATTTTCCGGAGATTGATCCGCTCTTCCTCACCATGCCCGACAACCGGTACTGGACGCTCGGGAAGTTCGCGGGCGATGCATGGAGTGCCGGAAAGAAGCTGAAGGTGGATCCAAAATGACCACGGTTGTTGCATTCAACGGCAGTCCCCGGGCAGAAGGGAACACTTCAATCCTGATCCGGGAGGTTCTCCAGGAGCTTGAGAAAGAAAAAATCAGGACAGAACTTGTGCAGGTTGGAGGAAAACAGATCCGCGGGTGCACTGCATGCATGAAATGTTTCGAGAACCGCAATAAAAAGTGCGTGTTTGATGACGATATCGTGAACAGCTGCATTGAAAAGATGGCCCGTGCTGACGGGATTCTCATTGGCTCCCCGGTCTATTTCACGGATATCACGCCAGAGATGAAGGCTCTCATCGACCGGGCCGGGTTTGTCTCGATGGCAAACGGGGGCCTGTTCCGGCGCAAGGCGGGGTCAGCCGTTGTTGCAGTCCGGCGGGCCGGGGCAACCCATGCCCTCGATACTCTCCTCCACTTCCTGCTGATCGGGGGAATGATCGTCCCGGGTTTTCCGGCAATCGGCGTTGGCAGGGAGAAAGGGGAAGTGGCAAACGATGAGGAAGGGATGTCCTGGGCCCGGGATACCGGAAAGAATATGGCGTGGCTTCTTGCAAAGATACATCAATCGAAGACTTCCCCGCACAAGACCAGAAAACATTGACCTTAAAAATTCAAAGTGAGAGAATAATCATGACCGCGATACTTGTTGACCAGGATCTCTGCACCCGGTGCGGGATCTGTTCGAATGCCTGTACCATGGGGCTCATTGACCCCGCTGATGAGAACACCCTGCCAAGGATACCGGATGCAAAGAAAAAAATGTGCATCCGGTGCGGGCACTGCGAGGTATTCTGCCCCTCGCAGGCGCTCCTCCTCAATGATCGCCCGGACGAGAAAGTGTTTCTTCCGGCCGGTGCCGGGACGATTGCTCCTGATGAGATGGGATATTACCTGAAAAAACGGCGGTCCGTGCGACGCTTCACAAAAGACCCGGTGCCGAAAGAGAAGATCGTAGAACTCCTCGATATTGCCCGTTACGCTGCATCGGGTGGCAACGGGCAGCCGGTGGAGTGGATCGTTGTCCATGACCCGGAGAAGGTGAAGAAGATCGCCGTGCTGACCGTTGAATGGATGAAGACCCTTATCAATACCTCACATCCGATGAGCGGTTATGTGCCGATGCTGATCCAGCCCTTTGAAGCCGGGTACGATGTCATCTGCCGGGGAGCCCCGCACCTGCTCTTTGCCCACATTCCTGAGGGTAACCCGATTGCACCGGTCGACGCCATCATCGCGCTAACCCATTTCGATGTCGCGGCACCAGCCTATGGGATAGGAACGTGCTGGGCCGGATTTGTGGCCGGTGCCGCCCGAGAATACCCCCCGCTGCAAAAGTATCTCGGGCTCCCCGCGGGCAGGACATCTGCGTATGCGATGATGTTTGGTCACCCACAGTACAAGATTTACGGGATCCCCCGGCGGAAACCCCTGCAGGTGACGTGGCAGTAGGAACCCGGGATATCCGGAATTTTTTGGAGCATTCAATGAATGTCATAGCCATCAATGGAAGCCCGCGGAAGAAGTGGAACACTGCAACGCTGCTTGAACACGCCCTTTCCGGGGCAGGATCGAAGGGGGCCAGAACTGATCTCGTTCACCTCTACGATCTGGATTTCAGGGGCTGCACCAGCTGCTTTGCCTGCAAACTGAAAGGCGGGAAGAGTTACGGGAAATGCGCTCTTCAGGATGATTTGACACCCGTTCTCGAACGGATCGCCCGGGCGGATGCGCTCATCCTCGGGTCGCCGATCTATTTCGGTACCGTCACCGGTGAGATGCGGTCCTTCATGGAACGGCTGCTCTTCCCGTACCTTGTCTACGCCCGCCCACCGTCATCGTTATTCGGGCGGAAGATGCCCACGGCGTTTGTCTATACGATGAACGTATCGGAAGCCCAGATGAAAGAGTTACAGTATCCCGTGCATACCGGTCTCAATGAAAATGTCCTGAGCCGGACTTTCGGCCAGTCAGCGGAATCATTCTTCTCGTTCGAGACCCTCCAGTTCGAGGACTATGAAAAGGTCGTCTTCAGATACGCTGATCCGGAAGAGAGAAAAGAGCGGCGAAGGACAGTATTCCCGCAAGACTGCAGACGGGCGTTTGAAATGGGAGAGCGGCTGATACAACCATGAAAAAAGTGACTATTCTTATTGGCAGTCCCCGGAAGAACGGCAGCACCCGCATCCTTGCTGCGGAAGCAGAGCGAGGACTTGTCGAACAGGGTATTACAACCGGGACTGTATTCCTCAATGACCTGAAAATCCGGGGCTGCCAGGCCTGCTACTGGTGCAAGAAGAATGACATTGCGGAATGTGCGGTGAAAGACGACATGCAGAAGATCCATACGCTGATGAAGGAATCCGATGGCATTATCGTTGCCACTCCCATCTATTTTGCGGGTGTCACCGCCCAGACCAAGCTATGGCTTGACCGGCTCTTCCCGTACATAGGAATGGACCTGAGCCCGAAGATGCCGAAGGTGAAAAGAATCTCGTTTATCTTCACGCAGAACCAGCCGGATGCCCGATTGTTTGAAACTCCTGTCAATACGTTCATGCATATGACAGGTCTTACAGGCTTGTTGGTAAAAGATCATCTCATAGCCTGTGATCTCGATGCCGGGATCAAACCACCGGTAACGGAGAAAAAGGAGTACATGGACAGGGCATACCGGATCGGCAGGGACCTGCTGGTATGAAACAGGCTATTTAGGCACATCAGCATATGAGAATGAAGGGAGTTATCTGATATGGAAGCAATCGATGCCATCATGACACGCCGCAGTGTCAGGAAATTTGCACAGCGGCAGATACCCGATGCGGTACTGGAAAAGATCATAAAAGCAGGAACATATGCCCCCTCGGCCCTCGCGCTCCAGCCATGGGGTTTTGTGGTAGTGCAGAACCAGGCATTCCTTGATCGGGTCTCGGATTACTGCAAGCCTATCATGATCTCGCACATGAAAAATGCCCATGACGGGATGTCGGACGCGTTCCGGGCGCTGCTGGAGAGCCCGGGGTACTCGATCTACTACCACGCCCCGACGGTCATCATGGTCATCGGGAAGACCGGCAGCCGGTTCCGGGAGATCGACTGCTCTCTTTGTGCTGAGAACATGATGCTTGCCGCCCATGCCCTTGGGATCGGCAGCTGCTGGATCGGGTCAACGGAAGTTGCCTATGAGAACAAAGAGCTCATGGCCGGATTCCATATTCCTGAGGGCTACAGCCCGGTTGGGACGATCGTCTTCGGCTACCCTGAAGAGAAGCCGGAGGCCCACGATAAGCACGCCCCGGTTGTTACCTGGGTACGGTGAACCCACCCTTCTTTTTCTTGTTTATCCAAGATTATTTCGGGCCCGGAAAGACAGCCCAGTTGATAAAAAAACGCACTTTGAAATAGTATATACTGTCAAGGCTATTTTTGAGGAACTGATACTACATGACAGAACTGCGGATGCAGAAGATGCAACGGGGAATTCTCGTCCTTTTATCGGTATTGCTGATTTGTTCACCAGTTTTTGTGCTGGCAGCCTGTGCAGATCAGAGCACCGGCCTCCCGCCGGAATTATCTGAATCTCACTTTGGAGCAGGCAGCAGCTCACTTCTGATACAGGCGGATACCTCCCCGGCAGCGGATCCGAACGGAAATGCCTATGCCTATGGTCATGACAAGGACAGAGCCACGCAGACACCCGGGCAAACCCCAAGCCCGACCGTGAGTGCCACACCGTCACCGGTGCCGACCACAACGCCATCCCCGACACAGACCGTCACACCCGCATCTACCCGGGCCGCGGCTGTGACTACCGTTCCAACGATTGCAGTCACAACGGCCCCGGTCGGGACCTTGGCACCAGCAGTCATAGCAACCCCGGCAACCGGGACACAACTCCCGGCAAAACAGGTTCCGCTTTCCGGTGTCATCCCGGAGGAGGCACTGCCTGCCGCCGCCGCAGGATCAGCTATCGCCATTACCGGCATTATCGCTCTGTTCAACTCAACCATCTCATCCTGGGGCGGGCAGATTACCTCGTTTTTGAAAAATGCTTTTGGCGGGGTAATCACCGGAAAGATCCTTGACCGTGACAAGGAACGGCGCACGATAATCTCTGAGGAGACAGAAAAACTCTATTTCGGGTTCTCAAAAAAAGAGCTCCTGGTCCTTCTTGCAGGCACGCTGATCATCGGGATTCTCTTCCTGTATGCAGACCGGCAGCCGTTTGAGCCGGCCATGATAGCGATCTACATTGTGATGGGGGGCCTCTCCCTCGTGATACACGAACTGGCCCACCTATACTTTGAACACAAATTCACCTGCAGGACCGAGATCCAGTTCTGGGGAATCGGGACCGTGATCATGGCCGTTACCGCATGGCTCTTCGGGAATGTTTTCGCCCAGCCGTTCCTGACCCTGGTCCATTCCCAAAAACCGCTTGAAAAACGCAGTCTCGGGTACATGATGCTGTCCGGCCCTGCCGTTTCAACGCTTCTGGCATTCCTCTGCCTGCTCCTGATACCCATGGGAGGATTGTTCCGGACTGCCGGGATGATCGGTTTTCTCATGAACATGGTGACCGCGGTCTTCGAGCTGCTCCCGATCCCGCCCTGCGAAGGAAAAGAGATCTTTGCCTGGAATAAGCTTGTGTGGGCTGGAGCGTTCGTTCCACTCTTCGCAGTCTACCTGTTCATGACGATGTGATGTAAGGGGAAGATCCCGGTACAGCACTTTTTTCATCCATCCCCGTGGAACGGGGCTGTCCTGTTGCCTGCAATTACGCATCCGGTACAGAGAAGTGGACCTGCTCGAAGAGCCACTTGCCGCCATGGTTGACAAGGACTGCTGTTACCCTGCCCTCCATATGGATACTCTTCCCGCCCATCCTGCCGTCAAGGTTACAGAGCCCGGTGATCCATGCTGCTGGCATCTCTCCCCCGGTGGCCAGTATTTTCACGCTCATGCTAATGGCATTTGCAGGACTGAGATCGATAAGGATTCTCTCCCTTAACTCGGAGAGATTGCAGGCAATCTCGTCTTTTGCGGTGCCAAACCCGGAGACAGTCTTTGAGAAAAGTGAAAGGACCTTTCCCGCGTTCCTCTCATTGTAATACCGGACATAGTTGTTCATAACCTCTGCAACTTCACTGGTTGCTCTCTCATTCAGTGCCATAGATTGAAAATTACCCTCATTCCTGATAAAAGAGTTGTTTGTATCCGGATCACCGGGAGGGTATTGTTACCATATCGGATAGCATCAGCTGCATGCCAAAGGGCAGGTCCGAAGCCGGGATCTGAGCCGTTACCTGTTACAATGGCATTTCACCTGCTGATCCCCCGTCAGATTAATATCTCAAACGGGTAATTTTTTTTATATGACATATTCAGCGATCCTGACACCCGTCGCAATGGTCCTTGAGCTAATCATTTGTTGTATGGGTGTCTATGCGGGATATTCCCGGAAAAAAACCTATGGCTATCTGTTCGCCGTTACATTCCTGGTCTTTGCGGCATTTGACTACCTGGGATCGATTGGAGTATCAACAGATGTTCTTTCGGTACTGAATATCATAGCAGTCCTCTCGGCCCTCGCCGGGATGTACCTGGTGCTTCAGGAAAAGAGCGTTTAGCCGTGGGGGTAAATTTGCTAAGTTTTTGAGATCCCCAGGGGCCCGGGAAGCTTCGCTGCCCACGCGGCTATCGCGTCCCAGTCGCGGAAATCGCCGGCCGGGATCTTTGCCATCTCCATGAATTTGCGCATTAAAAAACCGATCTTTGCCGGGTCCAGCCTGCCGGCGAAAAGGGCCGTCGAGACGGGACAGAGGGGTATGATTGCCTTTTCAAGAGCCTCCATGGCCAGCCCGACTGCTTCGGGTTTGGGGTCTTTTGGGGCAAGACCAACGGCAAACGCCGCAACGGGTATGTGTGACAACGTATCCATGTATTTTTTTACAAATTTTACCACCTGCCCGTCCATCCGCCCCATGTAGAGCGGTCCGCCGAATACAACCGCAGTATATCCATCGATTGACCGGTTGGTCATAATGTCTGCTACCGTGACGGCAGATCCGGTCTTTTTTAGTTCCCTGCCGATTGCCTCAGCAATCTCAGCCGTGGAACCGTTCCGTGTTACATATGCGACAAGTATTCGTGCCATAATATCTCTTCCGGAATGATGGGGTGCCCAAGATCATTAAATACCGTGCTTCCGTCACGGATGGGATGTGGTGTGCCGGAACAGGCTCACTCCGCCAGGTTCGTAAGGAGCCGCTCGATGTTGTCCACTTTTTTCTGTATTGCCTCAACAGACAGCCTTATCTGGAATACTTCGGCCCGGAGATCAGCAATTTCGGATCTCTGTTCAGTCGATGCGCCCGCAACGTTCCCGATCCACTCCCTCAGCTCCTTCATATCCCCGTCACGGAAAATCCCGGTCAGTTTTGTATTCATATCCCATCACTCAGAGACCTTCGAGAGAATATTTTCGATATTATCGAGTTTCTTCTCCATGCGTGAAACTTTCTCGCTTATTGCAGCAAGTTCAAATGAACCAGCGTCCCGCTCGGTCTTCTGCTCGGCAAGCGTATCGAGCCGGGCAAGCATTGAGTCAAGGTACTTCTCTATCCACTTCTTGATCTCCATCGCCGCCATGTAAATCGCAATGATAACCAGGAGCAGAAGGAACGCCTGCATCAGAACCGCCGACAGGGCCATTGCCATGGATCCGAATCCCTGACTGGCACCGAATGCTGCCTGGTTCTGCGGGTTCGACATCCAGTACACACTCGCGATCAGTGCTGCCAGGATCAAACCGAGGAGCAGCACGGTTAGTCCTATCACTATCTTCGTAACAGGGTGAAAATTCTTTACTGTTCTTGTAAGTTCCATACTCATTCTTCTCCGGTTGTACCGATCACATCCATGTTGACTACCAGTTCGAAAGGCACGGCCCTGTAGTACCGCCTGAGATATGGCGGCTCCTCAGAAACCCGGTTCATGCCGGTGACAAGGCCTGCCCTTTCGAACTGTTTTAAATAAATGTTCACGAGCGGCCGGGAGATCCCGACCTCCTCGGCGATCTGACGTGCGAACTTTTCTTCGCGGGAGATCGCCCTGAGTATGCAGAGCCGTTGCTCGTTCCCAAGAAAACTCAGGATCTTCGCCAGTTCCGGAAGGGATGTCGGGCTCAGCATGCTATGTGTTTAATTATTTTTACACATGATAACCTTTTTTGATTGGTTCTTGCCCCAATGTGCCCGATACGCTCTTAAGGTAAGATATGACGGCATGCCGGCCTTGCAGATTATTGCCTCTTTGTTCCAGTGAAGGACCGGTAAGAATACCCGGGTCAGGGCACGAATCGATCTCCTCCAGGAATACCTGCATCCTTTTTCATATATTCCGGACAACAACCCCATGATGCAGTTTCCTTTGCTCTTTTCCCGGATCCTTCCCGGAAGGGCCGATCTTGTCCATAATTACCCGCTCATCTCCCTCATCATTGCAAATCTTGTCACGATCGTCCTCGCGGTTGCGGGGAACTGGGATCTTGCAACCGTGATGTTCATCTACTGGGTCCAGAGTATCATTATAGGGCTATTCACCGTTGTCGCGCTCCTGACTGCCGGTGCGGCCCGGAAATGGACTGCACCGGAAAGTGGCGACCCGGCAGCAGCAACGGTGGCAATCCTGGACCGGCTTGGCAGCGTTGTGGCCCGGTACGGCCTTGCTGGATTCTTTTGTCTCCATTACGGGATTTTTCACCTTGCCTATTACGAAATTCTTATCGGATCCGGCCTTTTTGGGCCGGTGAACCTGTCAGACCCGTATATCTGGGTCGCCAGCGGGATCTTCTTTCTCAATCACCTGTACTCGTTCATCGCCCACTGGAATGTTCACATCCAGGGAGACGGGGATGACGATTTCTTTGCACCCTACCACCGCATCATCCCCATGCACATGACTATCATCTTTGGCAGCATTGTTCTGTTTTTCCTGCAGGATCTCGGCATCGAATCCACCCTGCCGGTTCTGGTCCTCTTCCTCGTCCTCAAGATGTTTGCAGATATTGCCGCCCACATTGCAAAATATTCCCGGTAGGGTGCGAGGCCCCCCCGGCAACCGGGTTTGCCGGGGCAAAAGGCGATAACACTTAAAGAAACAAACCCGATCCTATTACAGGCGAACGAGGCAACCTGTTATGGCAACCGATCCTGTATGTCTGATGATCGTCGATGAAGACGGGGCAAAGTTCACGAGCGTTTACCGGGACCAGAAATACTATTTCTGCTGTAACTGGTGCAAGACAAAGTTCGATGAGAACCCGAAACGGTATTCCCGGATCTCGAATGATGTCAGCGTCAATCTCAAGGAAATAACGTAAAGTGCACCTGCCCTGAACTTCCACCCACTCCGGATGTACCGGGGGACCCACCCCCCGGGAAATCCCGGTAGTGGATACTGTTTTAAAGCCCCACGGGCAGATACACATGCAATAACCAGAAGGCCACAAGAGCGAGTTTTTTATGAAACCTGAAGATGATCCCTGGCTGAAATCCGCCCATGAGAATGCAGAACTCATTGACCGGGAAAACCAGAAACTCTGGTCGCTCTCCAACCCGATCCGGGATGATCTGCCGGTCATCACCAAGTACCAGGATTTCTGGAACCAGGCAAAACATATCACTGCGCTCTTCAAGGAGCTCAAACCCCTTGCACGCGCTGACCGGGATCTCCTCTGGAAGCGGTTCAATGCCCTCTGCCGGGATGTCAAGGAGAAGCAGAAAACCGAGTACGGGACCCTGGAATCGGTCTCGCTTTCGCATCGGGAAGAGATCATGAAACATGCAGAAGGGGCACGGCTCCCTGCGGGCACTCCCGGCTCCGCGGTTCATGACCTGGTGGAGCGGGGGCAGGCGCTGAAAAAAGCCGGTGACCTGCTCGGGAAATACAAGCACGAGATGATTGCAAAACACAAGAAAGCCTGTTTTGATGAGATCCAGGAGATCCGGAGAGCCCATGACGCTGCCTGGGAGATGGTAAAAGCAGGAAAACCACACCGGGAGTCAAAAGCCGAGTCCAGTGTCCGGGAAAACCTCAAAGCCAATCGTGAACGTTATAAAAAAGCATTGAGCGCTCTTGAAAATTTTCAGATCGGCAGGGACCATATACTGACATTCCTTGCGTCCTGCAAGGATCCTGAAAAGATTGCCGTGGCAAAAGCCAAGCTTGCAGAAACCGAGGCCCGGATCAGGGATATCGGGGAAGGCATCCTGAAACTGGAGCAATGGATTGCCGATGACGAGGAACGGCTGAAGTAACTGCCTGCCATTGCCCGGGAAACGAATCTTTTTTTCCCAATCAGTTGCCGGGATATCCCGATCAGGGCGCCTGTATTTTCACCAATCTTTCCCGGACTCAAGTATCACGTGAGGCCGGGAGTGCCGGCAACACCCCGTTTTTTGATCCGGGCGGAGTAGACAAACAGTGCCAGTTCGCCATCCGGTGTGAGGCTGTAGAGTTTCTCGTGGTCCCTGCCGGGATCGGTCTCTTCCCGGATAAGGTTCCATCCAGCCAGTGTCGAGAGCAGGCGGGAGAATGTTACGGGTGAGAGTTCGCTGCTGTCAGAATCCTCTCTGCCATCCCGGCCCGGGACTTTCCAGGCCCTGGTCTCGTTGAAGAGGGTCTCTTTTGGCACCAGGGTTTGGGCCTCTTTTTTGTGATCCTGAGCCCGGAAGAGAAGGGTGAGAATGAGAAGATAGTGCGGATTTGCCGGCAGATTCCTTGAAGCAAGTGTCGGGACAGGGACTCTCCGGGGGGGAGAGTTCCCGAATGCGTAATACGAGTCACCCTCCACCCAGAGCGACAGGGAGAAAAGGCCAAGCGAGAGCCGTTTTGAACCGGCTGATATATCAAAGCTGTACCGGGCTGCCGGGTGTTCACCATAGATCCCGAGAACCGGGTCGCGGATGGCATCGAATCCTGCTGCATCAATACAGACGAGAGCACAGGAAATATTCCGGGAAAGGCAGAGGGCATTCACTGCATCAATCGAGTTGCGGATAGAACACTTCCAGGCTCTTTTTGAGGCATCGTCCCGGGACGAGTTGGTATAGACCTCTTTTTCGGCAAAGATGAATGTATGCGTGATCGTCGGAAGCTCTTTGAGAACCGCAGGATAGGTGGTATGGATACTCTCCCCTGCGCTGATGATGTGGATATGCTCCTGCCGGTCCATGAATAGTATCCGGATCCGTATGATAAATGGTTGCCCGATAAGCTGTTGGGAAAATAAAAAAAGGGTATTTAGATGAAGATCGGTGCAAGCACGAGCGTCAGGGTTGCAAGGAGCTTGATGAGCACGTGGAGCGACGGGCCGGCAGTGTCCTTGAATGGATCGCCGAGCGTGTCACCAACAACGGCTGCCTTGTGGGCCTCGCTCTTCTTACCGCCGTGGGCACCGGATTCGATGTATTTCTTGGCATTGTCCCATGCACCACCGCTGTTGTTCAGGATGAGTGCCATGAGGATACCGGTGATGGTTCCGACCATGAGGAAGCCTGCGAGGGCTTCGTACTTCATGGTAACGCCGATGACGATCGGGAAACCGATTACAAGGATTCCCGGAAGCACCATGCTCCGGAGTGCACCCTGGGTGGTGATGTCGATGACGGCTGCATAGTCGGGCTTCTTGGTGCCTGCCATGATTGCGGGGTCCTTGAACTGGATACGGACTGCCGTGATCACGGACTGTGCGGTCTTGGAGACTGCACGGATGGCGAGGCTTGCAAAGACGAAAACGAGCATGGCACCGAGAAGTGCCCCGACGAAGACCGGGACGCTTGCCAGGTTGACGACATCAAATGCCTTGCCGGTGAGCTTGGCAATGTCGGCCATGTACGCATTGAAGAGCAGGAAGACCGCGAGCGAGGCACTGCCAATGGCATACCCCTTGGTGAGCGCCTTTGTCGTGTTGCCTGCTGCATCGAGCTTGTCCATGCGCTTCCTGACTTCCTCGGGGGCCTGGCTCATCTCGACGATACCGCCGGCGTTGTCAGCGATGGGGCCGAAGGTGTCCATGGTCAGGACGTAGGCGCAGACCATCAGCATACCGACAGTTGCAACTGCAGTTCCATAGAGGCCGCCGTTCGGGACGCCGCTTAAGGTACCGAACCCGTAGGAGATTATGAGGGAGAGGCCGATCATGATGGCCGGAACTGCCGTGGTCTCAAGACCAACGGAGAACCCGGTAATGATGTTGGTTGCTGCTCCGGTTTCAGAGGCTTCGGCAATCTCCTGCACCGGACGGTAGTGGTGGTCGGTGTAATACAGGGTGACCCGGAGGAAAAGGACGGAGAGTACGATTCCTACGAGACCTGCATAGAAGAAGTTGATCCAGCCCGGAATTGTTCCAAGGAGCCACTGGGTTCCAAAGAAGAGGAAGATCGCGGAGATGATTGCCGTGATGTAGTACCCCCGGTTCATGGCATCCATCGGGTCGGCACCGTCTTTGCCCTTGACCGAGAGGATACCGATTATGCTTGCAAGGAGACCGAGCGAACACATGACGATGGGGAAGAGGATACCATTGACACCAAAGAAGGGGAAGAGCGCAACACCGAGGATCATTGCACCGATGTTCTCGGCTGCAGTGGACTCGAAGAGATCAGCGCCACGGCCGGCACAGTCACCGACATTGTCACCGACAAGGTCTGCGATGGTTGCCGGGTTCCGGACATCGTCTTCAGGGATACCTGCCTCGACTTTTCCCACAAGATCTGCACCGACATCAGCGGCCTTGGTATAGATACCGCCACCGAGCTGGGCAAAGAGTGCCACGAACGAGGCACCGAAACCGAACCCGATGATGACGAACGGGGTGGTCTGCGGGTTTGCACCGAGTGCAATGTAGGTGAGCGAGACACCGAGGAGCGACATCGAGGTGATGATCAGGCCCGAAATGGCCCCGCCCCGGAACGAGAAGTCAAGTGCCTTCCCGTCGCTGTGCTGTGCTGCTGCTGCCGTACGGATGTTTGTCCTGACGGCAATCCACATGGCAACAATACCGGCAACTGCACTGCAGGCTGCACCAACTATGAACGAGATTGCCGTTGAAAGGGCAAGCGACTGCTGGTTGGTGAGATAATACACTGCAAAGAGCACCACGGCAAACACGATGGTAAGTATGGCGATAGTCGAGTACTGGCGCTTGATGAATGCTTCCGCACCCACCCGGATCGCATCGGCGACCTCGCGCATCTTGGGCGTACCCTCATCCTGAGAGAGGAGATTACGCGTCAGGAATGCGGCAAGGCCCAGAGCGATGATACAGATCGCAATCACGATTAGTAATACGTTTTCGATCATTCCATGACCTCCCTGGTGTGCAAAAACCGCCCGGAACGAGCCGGCACGCAGTGTGCGGGCAATCTTTCCGGGACAGGATTTCTGGACACATCAGGTCTGCTGAATATTGGCACCGGCAGCTAACCTGCCCTGATGACTCCAGAGGATGTGCAATGGCTCTGGGGCTTACCCCTGAAAAGTCCATACCCCACCCTATGAGATCAATAGTGCATTTTTGAAACATTAAACTTTTATCTTTCAGTGTGAACCGCCCGGGGACCTTCCCGCCCGGTATTGATCGTTCCTGTAACTTTCAAAAAAACATCTGTTTTTCCCGCTCCAGACCTGTTTTTTTTAAGAATTCCGGAGATTTTTTCTGGTTTTTCCCTTTCTCTCCCAGCTTTTTTATGAAATGATGAATCGTGCACAATTCAATATGATTAATAATGAAAAATTCGTATATTCAGAGAAGGAGGGTATCTGGTGCAATTCGTACAGCTTCTGTTGTTTCTTATTTTGTTTCCCCTGATCGTTGCATGTTTCATGCTCTGTTTACGAAAAGAGATTGAACGCATCGTTATTGTGAAACTGTCCGCACTGGCCATCGGTGTGGTAACCTTGTATCTGCTCATCACCACGTTCGACAAAGGGGCCCAGATGGTCTCTGCCATTCCGGCAGAACCGGTCGGGCTTTTCATGTTCATTCTCGAGATACTGATTGCCATTTTCATCCTGTATCTCGGTCTGAAGCACCGGAAGTACCTTGTTGTCGGGCTCATACTTGTCCAGTCCGTGATGATGATCTATTTCGAGGCCGTGTATGCGCATTCCGTTCACACGGCATCGAACCTGTTCATCGATGAGTTCTCGAACATCCTCGCCCTCATCATCGGTATCATCGGCAGTCTCATCTGCGTGTACTCGCTTGGCTACATGAAGTTCTTCCACGAGTCCCACCCCGAGATAAAAGACCGGCGCAACTGGTTCTTCTGTATCCTTTTTGTCTTTTTGTCGGCAATGTTCGGGCTTGTCTTCTCCAACAACATCACCTGGGTCTACTTCTTCTGGGAAGTAACAACGCTCTGTTCGTTCCTTCTCATCGGATACACAAAGACCGACGAGGCCACCAACAATGCATTCAATGCCCTGTGGATGAACCTGCTTGGGGGTATTGCCTTTGCCGGGGCAATCCTGTACCTGGCAATGTTCGGGAATGGTATCATGGGCCTTGACCAGCTCCTTGCATCGGGGAAAGTGATTGCCCTCATCCCCGCAGCCCTCATCGGGTTTGCCGGGCTTACCAAAGCCGCCCAGCTCCCGTTCTCCTCATGGCTTGTCGGGGCCATGGTTGCACCGACCCCGGTCTCGGCGCTGCTCCACTCGAGCACCATGGTAAAAGCCGGCGTGTATATCATTGTCCGGCTTGCACCGGTCTTCCAGTCCACCTTTACCGGCTATATGATAGCAATGGTGGGGGGACTTACGTTCCTGCTGGCATCAGGGATCGCCATCTCGCAGAGCAATGCGAAACGCGTTCTTGCATACTCCACGATAGCCAACCTCGGTCTCATCGTGGCCTGTGCAGGGATTGGCACGTACGAGGCCATCTGGGCTGCAATCCTCTTAATCGTCTTCCACGCGATCTCCAAGTCGCTTCTCTTCCTCTCCGTGGGAACGGTGGAGCACCGGATCAAGAGCCGGGAGATCGACGACATGAACGGCCTTGTCGTGCGCATGCCGAGGATCGCCGCCATGATGGTCATCGGCATTGCCGGCATGTTCCTCCTGCCGTTTGGGATGCTCATCTCCAAGTGGGCAGCCATCCGGGCATTCATCGATGCACCGTACGGTTTTATCTTCGTTGTCATCCTCGTGTTCGGCAGTGCCCTCACCCTCTTCTTCTGGGCCAAGTGGATGGGCAAGATCATTGCGGTGACAAGCGACAGCAAGAATATCGAAGGGGAGGTTGACCGGAGCGAATGGGCGGCCCTCACGTCTCTTGCCGGGCTCTCCATCATCACCACGCTGGTCTTCCCGGTACTCTCGACAAAACTTCTTGAACCGTTCCTCCTTGCAAACTACGGCCAGACCGCCCAGCTCTCGCAGGACAATGTCATCATCATGATCCTGATGCTCTTCCTGCTGGTCGTGATGCCGCTCTCGATTCTCCTGCCGCACCGGAAACGCCGTCACCTGGCTCCCTACATGGGGGGCAGGACAACCACGCACGATATGCGGTTCTCGGGATCGCTTGGCGTCCAGAAAAAGACCCTGCTCTCCAATTACTACCTCGGTGACTGGTTTGGCGAGACCAAACTCAGATCAACGGGTATATGGATCTGCTCCATACTGATTGTGATCATGCTTGCAGCGGGTGCACTACCGGGGGTGTTCAGATGATCAATATCCTCTGGGCAATCATCTTTGTCCTCCTTGCACCGGTTGTCGGCGGACTTGTCGCCGGTATCGACCGGAAGATCACCGCCCATATGCAGGGCAGGGTCGGGCCATCGATCCTCCAGCCGTTCTGGGACGTGGGCAAGCTCTTTGAGAAAGAGAATGCTGTCGTGAACGACACGCAGGTCTTCTACGCGGTCTGCTATGTCATTTTCATGGCCTTCACGGGAGCGCTCTTCTTTGCCGGCGGGGATCTCCTGCTCGTCATATTTGCGCTCACGCTCGCGCAGGTATTCCTGGTGCTGGGTGCCTTTGCCGCCAACTCCCCCTACAGCTACGTGGGGGCAGAACGCGAGCTCCTCCAGATCATGGCATACGAACCGATGGTGATCCTCACGGCAGTCGGGATGTTCGTTGCGACAAAGAGCTTCAATGTATCGGATATCGCGGCCAGCACAACGCCGGTTGTCCTCCTGATCCCGGGTATCTTTCTTGGATTCTTGTATGTCCTGACCATCAAGCTCCGCAAGTCCCCGTTCGATATCTCCACCTCCCACCATGCCCACCAGGAGATTGTCAAGGGTGTGACAACCGAGTTCTCGGGCCCGTCGCTCGGCCTTATCGAGATCACCCACTGGTACGAGACGGTCCTCCTGCTCGGCTTTGTCTGGCTCTTCTTCGGGGCAAACCCGGTGATAGCGGTTATCGCGGTCATCGTAATTTACCTGCTCGAGATCCTGATCGATAACACCAACGCCCGTGCCAAGTGGCAGTTTGCCGTCAAGAGCTCGTGGCTGATTGCTGCCGTCGTGGGTGTGGTCAACCTGGCAGTACTCTACTTCCTGAACGGAGGTGTATAATGGCATACCTTGCAAAATCCCCCTGGATCATCCACTACGATGCTTCGAGCTGCAATGGCTGCGATATCGAGATCCTTGCATGCCTCACCCCGATGTACGATGTCGAGCGGTTCGGCATCATCAACACCGGTAACCCCAAGCATGCCGATATCTTCGTGGTCACCGGCTCCATCAACGAGGCAAACCGCGAGGTTGTCCAGAACATCTACAACCAGATACCGGACCCGAAAGTCGTGGTTGCCGTCGGTATCTGTGCCTGCTCCGGCGGGGTGTTCCGGGAGTGCTACAATGTTGCCGGCGGGATTGACAAGCTGATCCCGGTCGACGTATACGTGCCCGGCTGCGCTGCCCGCCCCGAATCAATTATTGACGGGATTGTGACGGCGCTCGGGATCCTTGAGGAGAAACGGAGTAAAAATGTCCGCTCCCCGCTGGTGACGGATCCCGGACATGCAGAACATCACCATAAGCGTACAGAAGGAGGTGCACAATGATGGAACCGCAGACAATTGTCCCGATCACGGTCGGGGATATCGTCCCAAAAGCAGAACAGGCAAAAAAAGACGGGAACCGTTTAGTCCAGATCGGGTGCACGAAGATCGGGGATGATTTCGAGATCATCTACGTGTACGACAAGGACTACAAGCTCACCAGTTACCGGGTTACCGTGAAACAGGACACCGAGATTCCCAGTGTCAGCGGGGTTTACTTCGGGGCTTTCGTGTACGAGAACGAGATCCACGACCTGTACGGAATCCACGTGAAAGGGATGAACATCGACTTCAAGGGCACGTTCTACAAGACCGCAGTCAAACATCCGTTCAGTGTGACTATTACCAAGGAGGATGACTCATGTCAAAACAAATAACCGTCCCGTTCGGGCCACAGCACCCGGTTCTTCCCGAGCCCCTGCACCTTGACCTTGTCCTTGAGGACGAGAAGGTCGTGGATGTCATCCCTACCATCGGGTATGTCCACCGCGGCCTGGAAAAACTCGTGGAGAAGCGGGAGTTCACCGAGTATGTCTTTATTGCAGAGCGGATCTGCGGTATCTGCAGTTTCATCCACAGCCAGACCTATGTCCAGGGCATCGAGCAGATCATGGGCCTTGAGGTACCCGAGCGGGCGCAGTTCCTGAGAACCATCTGGGGCGAATACTCAAGGCTGCACTCCCATCTCCTCTGGCTCGGCTGTTTTGCCGACAGTATGGGATTCGAGAGTGTTTTCATGAACGCCTGGCGCCTCCGGGAGCACATCCTCGACGATCTCGAAGCTACCACGGGCGGGCGGGTCATCCAGGGAGTCTGCAAGGTTGGCGGTGTCCGCAAAGACATAACCCCTGAGAAGCTCGACGAGATGCTCAAAGGGCTCAAATCAATGGAGCACGAGCTTCACGACCTCACGAATGTTTTCCTCCACGACAGTTCCGTCAGGCACCGTCTGGTAAATGTCGGCAGGCTCAGTCAGGAGGATGCCTATTATTTCGGAGCAGTCGGACCAACTGCCCGGGGCAGCGGTCTTGCCATCGATATCCGGGAGACCGGCTACGGGGCACTCGGCAAGATCAACTTCAAGCCGGTGGTTGAGCACGATGGTGACTGCTATGCCCGCTGTGCAGTCCGGGCAAAGGAGATGTTCACGTCCATCGATATCATCGAGCAGTGCATTAAGAAGATCCCCGACGGCCCGGTTGACATGAAAGTCACCGGGGCCCCCGATGGGGAATACTTCTCCCGGACCGAGCAGCCCCGGGGCGAGGTTATCCACTACATCAAGGGGAACGGCAAGAAGAATCTTGTCCGTCACCGGGTGCGGACCCCCACGTTCACCAACATCCCGCCGCTTGTCACGCTCCTCAAGGGCTGTGAGCTTGCAGATGTGCCGGTGATTGTCCTGACGATTGACCCGTGTATCGGCTGTGCGGAGAGGTGAGAAGAGATGAGCATTTTCCAGATGACAAAGACGGTATTAAAAAGCCTCTTCTCCCGCCCGGCAACCCTGATGTACCCGGCAAAACCGGCAAAGAAGACCCCCAATACCCGCGGTCACGTGAAGATCAACCCTGACGGCTGTATAACGTGCCGGTCCTGCCAGCGCAAGTGCCCGACACAGGCGATCTGCGTTGAGGTCAAGGAGAAGACATGGCAGATCGACCAGATGCGCTGCGTGGTCTGCGCCGTGTGCGTGGATGTCTGCCCCACCAAGTGCCTCACCATGGACAACCAGTACCGCCCGGCCATGACTGCCCGGGGCGGTCTTGAAAAATTCACGGTTGCCGGGCCAAAGAAGAAGGAACCGGCAGCACCCGCTCTTGCAGATGCGGCAAAGCCGGCCAAAGAATAATTTTTTTTAAATTATCAGGAACCAATTCCCCCAATGGGGGTACCGGGATAGTAAATTACCCGGTGATTGCTTTATCCGGGCCACCGTTTTTGAAAAAATGTGTGCAATAAAAAAGCTGATCTGCCAGGATTCCACGCACCTTCGTTCCGGTACAAGCGTTCAGACCGGGGTCGGGTCCCGTTTCATCGGGCGGACGTTTGCCCCTTCCATCTCGCCCTCGGCCCAGGCAAACCGTTCCCGTATGGTTGGCGGGAGTTCCTTCTCTTCAATTGCTACAAACCCAAAGTTGCCATAGAACCGGGTGAGATCCCAGACCGAGTGCATGTAGAGCGTATCCTGCCCGCACGCCTCGATGAGCCCCCATACCGCGGCATTTGCGTACCCGTGCCCGCGCCGGGTCTCCGGGGTGAATACGCCGTCCACCTCAAAACCATCCGGGTGCCGTTTGCACCGGGCAACCGAGACCACATCTCCCTGGTAAAACGCGGCAAATATGCGGTCGGTTTTTGGATCCCCTTTTGTGTTATGGTAATCGGTCCAGAGTGCCTCGGCAAGGGGAAATTCCCGGGATAAAAGTTCTCTCACCGTTGCCCCGGTCTTGTGTTTTGCCGGGTGAAGTTCCGGTGAAGATGATACCGGAAGCGGGGGGGCGTCCTCGTCCGTTCCCTCGATACGGTACCCGCCGGCCGGGACATGGATCACGAACCGTGCCCCCGTACCCTCAACTCCAATCTCCCGGATGCTCATGTCGGTCACCTCGACGATCTGGCGGCAGATGAAGAGACCTATCCCCGCATGTCCCCCGGCATCATACTCGAATATCTGCTGTTTCTTTGCAGCCGGGATTCCCGAACCATCATCCGATATAAAGAGATCAAGCCCGTCCTGAGTCTCGTGATAGGTGACGGTAATGTTCTTTACCCTGCCGTTGCTGTGCCGCAGGGAATTTTCCAGGAGGTGAGTGAGGACATCCGAGAAGAGCGGATCTGCATATAACTCAAGGCGTCCGGCCCAGCACCGGATCGGGATGGTCCCGTCATCCGAAGGAAGCCGGGCGGTCTCAATTACCTGCTGCACACTCAGCCAGACCGGGGGAAGTGTCCCGAGATCCTTGTAGGATTCGGTGAGAAAGAGCTGGCGGGCAACATTCCATGCCAGCGTCCGGATGCGTTCAATATAGGTTCGAATGCCGTCGTCTTTGCAATGCGTATCTGCCTCGTCAACGGTCTCTATGATCTCGTCAACCGACCGGTGGAGGTGGTCTGACGAGAACTGCGAGAGGAGGCTGAGCTTGTCGTTTGCCATCTTCAGCGCATGTTCTGAATGGACCCGGCTCGTGATATCGAAGAAGGTGAGGATCGCCCGGTTGCCGGGAAGCGAGGCAGCGGAGACGAGCACGATGAAGCTGTTCTCATCCGGCAGGGCAAATTTCGTCTCAGTAGCATAAACTGCCCCTTCACTGGCGAGCCGGCCAAAAAATGTTTCCTCCTCTTCTCCGCTCCATATGCCGGTAATCGGCGAACCTTTCAGCTCGGAGATTTTCCGGTGAAGAAGGGCAGCAGCTTTCCAGTTGATCTCCTCGATTGTCCGGCTTTTGCCGGTATCGGCAATGACGATGCTCCCCCCTTCCGAATGGTCAAAGAGGCCCTTGTAGAGGTCTTCTTGTTCCCGGAGCCGGTACGTGAGCAGGGCGATCAGCCACCCGATCACGACAATGACAAGGGTGCGCAGCACTGCTTCGAGAAGAACCGTTTGTGAGGACCCGGCAATAATAAAGACCGAGAGCAGGTAGACTGCGCCAATGCACCCGGCAATGACTGCCCCCCGGCGCGGGTACTGGTACGAGGCGATAACCACCGGAATATACAGGAGATGGGGGATCCCGGTTGTTATCCCGAAAAGGAGCCCGGCAGTGGTTGCCAGAAGTGCAGCTACAGCCGTGCCGAGGATCACCGCTTTCCAGAAGAGATCGCGGTTCTCGAACCGGACAGGGAGATTCATTGGCTGTCCTCATTTTTCCCGGTACCGGTCTTCATGCATGGATATGGCAGACTAATCTACATGAAAATTGTGTTTTAAACCGGGCTGATACGACGGTGTGAAAAAGGCCGGTATCCTGCCCCCCCCATTCATGAAAACCAGCAGCACTAGGACGCAAAACTGAACGTTTCCGGTACCAGCGTCTGCAGATCAACAACAACCGCGAGCGCCGGTGTCGGGTTCACGTTCATCTGCTTCTGGAACTTGGTCTGGGCCTGCCAGGTTCCCGCGTTGATGCCGAGAACCCCCCGGTAGGTGGTGATCCCTTTGATGTGAACGTGGCCCGTGTGCAGGATCTCCGGCAGGGGATCGATGATCAGCCGGTCGGTCTTGCCGGCAGCAATCGGCGTCCTGCGGCCATAGGCCGGTGCAAGATGGCGGCGGATGAGCATCTCCTCCATCATCTGACCACTCTTGTCATAGGAAGCGCCGGGTATGAGGCCGATCATATCATCGATCGAGCGCCCGTGGTACATGAGCACCCGCACGCCCTGCAGGCGGACAAGGGCCGGGTTCTCGACAAGGATGCAGTTATCCGAAAATTTCCGCGTGAACTGCTCCGGCAGTACCGGCTGGGGCTCTGCCCCCCTCACCACATCGTGGTTGCCGGGTGAGATGATGATCTTCATGCGGGACGGGAGTTTTCGCATCATCTCCCCGAAGGCATCGTACTGCTCGTAGATGTTCTTCATTGTCAGCTCCGCCTCCTGCCCCGGGTAGATGCCGATCCCGTCCACAAGATCGCCTGCTATGAGCAGGTAGGAGAAGTCATTGTCCGCGAGCCAGTCGGCAAAGCGGTTCCAGCACTCCTCGAGGAACGTGTCGCTTCCCACATGGACGTCCGAGATGAAGACCGCTTTTCCCGGCTGCTCGCTCTTGTACGGCGCATTATCGATGCGGATATCGGGGCGGTAGAGTGTCTCGGCAAAGAAGAGTTTCCCGTCGCTTGAGAGTTTCCCCTTGATGCCGATAACCTCGTCAGGGATGATCTTCTCGGCATCCTCGTGGACCGGCCGGTCCTTCCGGAAGAGCACCGAGACGGACCCCGACGAATCCTCGATCTCGGCAATGCGGTGACCATTTGTCGTGGTCTTGACCTCCACAACCATCCCGATAACGGTACATTCCTCCTGCCGGTACCGGGAGTTCTTGGTGAGCCCCTCGATGGGCATCGAGCCGGCTCGTGACCGGATCATGCCGCCAAGCCTGCTGTACCGGTCCCGGAAATAATGGAGATAATCTCCACTTCCCGTCACTGCGCCGGAGGTGCCTGCAATACCTGAAACCACCTCAACGTCCGGTTCGACAGCGAACCTCGTCCCGTCGCGGGTGGGGGTGATACCGGGGATGTGCTTTGCAGAGACCACGATAGTATCCGTGGGAATACTCTCTATGATGCGATCGATCAGGTCCGGGTCGTCCTGCTCCTGGATATAGCGCACCACATCGGGGTGCACCTGCAGTTTTGTATCAAGGAAGCGGAGCGTGATCTCCCGCACATCAAGCATACCGGAATATCGGCGGCCAAGAAAATATGGGTTGTTGTTCGGGCACAGGATGGATTAAAGCCGGCTTATAAGGTGCGGGATGCCTCCAGGACCCGCGGGAATGTCCTCCCGACAGGCCCGGCGCTCATTCCGGTGTCTTCCCGCACGACGAGCAGCTGAAGTGGTGGACATCGATCGTCCCGCCGCACTCCCTGCAGGTCCAGCGCTCCCGCTCGCTTTGGACAAATGCATGGATGCCGTGCTCCCGGATTGCCGCAAGGTTGTCGAGCATGCTCATGTGGTATTTCGTCCGGTAGCGCTTGTCGAGCTGCCTGAGCCTCCGGCACGGGAAACTGCCACATTCATGGGAAAACCTGTGCTTCACCTGTTCGCAGGCCGCGACGGTGCACTGCTTCCGGTAACTGTGGTTTGCCTCCGAACAGCCGCCGCACCGGTTCTTCTCTCTTAAAAACGCCATGCAGATAGCGCAGTCCATGCCGCAGGGTGCAACAAGGGTTGTCCGGAAAGGATCTTTCGCCGCCATTAAGGGGGGTTTGGATTCCGCCTGTTTATATATTGCGGCCTGGTCGGGAGGCTTCATTATCCAACCGAATCAATCCTCAGGTGACAACCGGGGCTGCAGAAATTGGTGTCCGAAATCCTCTCAACGCTGGTGCTTGGCTTTCTTATCGGTTTTACCGGTGCGCTTGCCCCCGGCCCCATGCTGGTTGCCACCATCAATGCCTCCCTCTCCGGGAACTGGACGGCGGGTCTTAAGATTTCGCTTGGCCATATTTTTATCGAGACTGCCATCTTCCTCTTAATTATTCTCGGTCTTGCCAGCATAGCGAGCCCGTATACTTCTCTGATCGCCGTTGTCGGGGGCAGTGCGCTCATCATCTTCGGGATCATGACGATCACCGGCAGCAGGACTGCCACGCTCTCCGCAGGCCAGGCACCTGCCGTTGTCAGTCCCTGCATGGCCGGGCTCCTCACCAGTGCTGCAAATCCCTACTTCTGGATATGGTGGCTCTCGGTGGGAAGCGCACTCCTCATCTCGTCGCTCGAAGGGGGCGTTCTCCTTGCCATTGTCTTCATGATCGGCCACTGGAGCGCCGATACCGCCTGGTATACCTTCGTCTCCACGAGCATTGCCCGGGGCAGGACTATCCTGTCCGACCGATCGTATCACTACATCATGGCGGCCTGCGGCCTTTTTCTTCTCGCCTTTGGCCTGTATTACCTCTTCCAGGTCATCCTGCACCCGTAAGGCACCACCGACCGGCCAATCCCACAGGGTTAATGTATAACGGGTCCAACACTATACGAAAATCCAGTACAGGGCGCGATTGCACGTGGCAGAGAAAGAAAATAAACAGGATATACGCTCACTTTTCACCCGGTTCCGGACAAGCGATCACTGGGCAGTCTCGCTTGCCCGCGATCTCCTCTGGGTTGTTGCCGTTGTCGGGGCGATTGCCCTTGCACTGTACCTGATCTGCGGCACGTGGCCGGCGGTCGTGACGATCGAATCCAAGAGCATGGATCCCAACATGAAGGTCGGGGACCTGGTCGTTGTAGTGCAGAAGGACCGGTACGGGACATTCCAGACCTGGCTGGAGGGGAAAGCGGCAGATAATCCGAAGTTTGGCAGCTACGGGGATGTCATCATCTACAAGCCAAACGGCCTCACCTCGGTTCACCCGATCATCCACCGGGCTGTTGTCTATGCCACCGACCAGCCCCTTACCACGATCCGGGGTGTGACCCTTAAAACGAATTATACTGCACCCCACCCGGGCTACATAACCTGGGGGGACAACAACCCCTACCCGGACCAGTTCGTCACGTTCCAGGGCATAGGCCAGCCCGAGCCGGTCAAAGATGAATGGATTGTCGGCAAATCCCTCTTCACGGTTCCCCTTGTCGGGTACCTGCCCCTCCACATCGTGGAAGTGATAATTATCGTTATCGTCATCATGGTCCTTCACGAGATGTACCTGCGGTCCCGTGAAGAGAAAGAGACAAAACCGGCAAAGAAAACCGGGAAAAAACAGCGGTAAACGGGACTGTTACCATGACAAAGATCTCCACGCTCCTTGACGATACCCTGTCTGGCCACCGGCTCACTCCTGGTGAAGCAACCCTGCTGCTCAATACAAAGGACCGGGAGGTTCACAGCATTGTTGCTGCGGCGGATGAACTGCGGGAACGAAAGGTCGGCGATTTAGTCACCTACGTGAAAAACCAGAACCTCCATGTTACCAACATCTGCAAGAACCTCTGCGGGTTCTGCGGTTTTGGCCGGAAGGCAACCGATGAGGGTGCGTACTGCAATGACCGGGAGGCGATCCAGGCCAAGGCCCGGCTTGCCATGGAACGCGAGGTCACCGAGATCTGTTTTCTCTCGGGAGTCCACCCGGGATTTACGCTCGATACCTATGTTGAGCTCATGGACTGGGTGCACGAGGTTGCGCCGGACGTCCATATCCATGCGTTCAGCCCTGATGAAGTGGCCTTTGCGGCAAAGAAAGGCGGGATTGCAACAACCGAGGTGCTTGCCCGCTTAAAAGCGGAAGGGCTTGGCACGATCCAGGGGACCGCTGCCGAGATCCTGGTGGACTCTGTCCGGGAAGTTATCTGCCCACGGAAGATCCCCACAGCCGACTGGATCCGGGTTATCAAAGAAGCCCACCGGGCGGGCCTGCGTTCAACGGCAACCATCATGTACGGCTCGTTCGAAACCGCAAAGGACCAGGCCGAGCACCTCGGTCTCCTGCGGGATGTGCAGGACGAGACGCACGGCTTCACCGAGCTTGTTACCCTGCCCTTTGTCCACACCAATACGCCGTTATACCAGCAGGGACTTGCCCGGGCAGGGCCAACCGGCCGCGAGGATCTCCTGATGATCGCCGTCTCCCGCCTCTTCCTCGATAACTTCGACAATATCCAGGTTGCGTGGGGAAAAGTGGGCCTCAAGATGACCCAGCTCGCCCTCCTGTCGGGTGCCAACGACCTTGCCGGCACCATGTTCACGGATGATGTGACCGGCAATGCCGGTGCATCGGGATCGGATTATCTCGATCCAAAAGATATGGACCGGATCGCAAGCGATCTCGGCCGGAAGCTCCGGCAGCGGACAACGCTCTACGAGCTGGTGTAATACCCGACCTTCTTCTTTTCAACCGGAAAAAAGAGTATTTTTTCAGAGCAGTTCCAGGGCTTCGCGGCCGGTCATGCCGTTGTTGATCCCCCGGCCGATGGCGGAGCGGTTGGCCTCCCTGACTATACCGTCAAGCAGGTCATCGATGGTGACTATGGACGGCCCCGATACCGGCCTCACCTTTGCCGCGGGGTAACTGAATTTATCGAGCGCCGCAACATCGAAGGCGCCGCACCCGACCATACCCACGTCGGTCCTGACCGCGACAAGGTTTGCCGGGCCAAGGGGGATAACAAATCCGTCTGCAACTTTCTTTCCCAGGTGCACGTGAGTCTGTTTCATTGTTCTCAAAAGGATGGTTGTCGCAGAGGCTAATAAGCCTGCGGCATACATATGCGATACTTTTACTTTTCCGCGGGGCTACATTCCATACCGAACCGGGGAAGAATATGGATGCTACCCTCAGGACATTACTCAACGATGTTATAGCCGGGCACCGGCTGACGGAAGACGAAGCGCTCTCTCTCTTCCGGACCCGCGACCGGCAGGTCTGGAAGATCGCCACTGCAGCGGATGAAGTGCGCGAACAGCGGGCGGGAAACGCGGTCACCTATGTCCGCAACCAGAATATCAACGTCACCAACCTCTGCGTGAATGCCTGCGGTTTCTGCGGGTACTCAAAGAAACCGGGCGATCCCGGGATCTATTTCCATGACAAAGCAGAGATCCAGAGAAAATCCGCCCTTGCAAAGGAGCGGGGCGTCTCCGAGATCTGCACGGTGAGCGGCCTCCACCCGGATTTCACTGCCCAATCCTATATCGATGTCTACCGCTGGATCTGCGAGGCAGCCCCGGATGTCCACCTCCATGCAAGCAACCCTATGGAGGTTGCCTATGCAGCAAAACAGAGCCACCTGAGCACGGCCCGGGTGCTGGATATGATGAAAGAGGCGGGCCTTGGCTCGATGTGCGGGACCGCTGCCGAGATCCTCGTGGATTCGATCCGGGACGAGATCTGCCGCCAGAAGATCCCGACCGCAGAATGGGTACGGATCATCACTGAGGCGCACGGGCTTGGGATCCGGACAACGGCAACGATCATGTACGGCCACTGCGAGACCGACCGGGACCGGGTCCGGCACCTTGCCATCCTCCGGGACATCCAGGATGAGACGGGAGGGTTTACCGAGTTTGTTCCCCTCTCGTTCATCCACATGAACACCCCGATCTTCCGGCAGGGAAAAGCCCGGGCCGGGGCAACCGGGAGGGAAGATCTCCTCATGGTTGCGGTTGCCCGCCTGTTCCTCGACAATTTCCGGAACATCCAGGTCTCGTGGGTCAAGGAGGGGATCAAGATGGCCCAGCTCGGCCTCATCGCGGGAGGAAACGACCTTGGGGGCACCATGTTCGAGGAGAGCATCTCGAAAGGGGCCGGTGCGGTCAACACGGACTACCTTGACCCTGCCGAGATGCAGCGTGTTGTGGAGGATCTCGGGAGAACGCTCGCCCGGAGGACAACATTATACGAGCTGGTCTCTCCCTGAGGTAAGTACGGGAAACAGGTATGCGGCGAAAAGACCGGGAAATTACCGACACTGCTGAAATGGCGGCGATACTTGATTTGGCGCCCGTATGCCATCTTGGTCTTTCTGATGGTAACGAGCCCTATGTAGTCCCGCTCTGTTTTGGCAGGGATGGCAGCGCAATCTACATCCATTCCGCGCCGGAAGGAAAGAAGATCGAAATCCTCAGACACAACCCGCGCTGTTGTATTGAAGCGGATAGCACCATGGGACCTATTCCTGGCAAAAATCCCTGCTCCTGGGAGATGCAGTACCAGAGCGTTATCTGCACCGGGACTGCCTCTTTTGTGACCGAACACGGGGAGAAACGCCGGGGGCTCAACTGCATCCTGAAGCATTACGGGGGAGAAGAATACGGATTTTCAGAAAAAGAGCTGGACCGGGTCTGTGTGATCCGGATCGATATCACGGGGATGACCGGAAAGAAGCACGGGTGCTGAATATCACCCGTGATGGGACTTGACGAGACGGATGATCTTATCAGCAGTCTTCTCGGCTTTCTGGACAGCCTCGGTATCGCTCAGGACATCGCCTTCCTTAAATCCCGTGCCTTTCACGGACCCGAGCGAGGAGAACTCATGGGTACTGAGGAATCCCTCGAGCGTCTGGATGGTCCGGCTCCCCCCTTTATTGGCATGCACCGCTACCGCAACGCCTTTCCTGCCGGCCAGCTTGCGGTCATGGTACAGGGAATACGTGCGGTCGATAAAGTTCTTGGTGTGACCGTTGACATCGAAATAGTAGGTAGGGGAGCCGATAACAAGGACATCGCAGTCCAGCACTTTTTTCGCAACCGCATCCCAGTCATCGTTCTCGATGATGCACCACTTCTTCTCCCGGCACTTGTCACAGCCTAAGCAGGGCTGGATCTTCTTGCCTGCAAGGGAAACAAACTCGGTTTTCAGCCCGGCCTCCCTGCACCTGTCCAGGATAACTTTCACGAGGCTTGCCGTGTTGCCCTCCTTTCTCATGCTACCCGAGATACCCAGAATCTTCATACGTTACCGTTACTGCATTACGGGTTCTTGATGGTTGCGGTTACCGGTGCGAGCCCGAGGGAGCGGAATGCATTTTCGATCTCATGAACAGGATTGCGGGTGCGGTAAAAGAGATGGGACGGGCAGGTGCAGTCACTGCACCCGAACCCGGGAACACCCGGTTCTGCAAGGAGATCTGCAAGCCGGCACTCAAACCGGTTGCCTGTGACTGCATGAACGGTATACCGGAGCGAAAAATGATCGCTGGCTGAGAGATAATCCACGTGCCATTTCGGGCGTCTGTCTCTGTCCCGGGAGAGGGCAATGTGGCGTTCGAGCCGGGCAAGTCCCCCGCTCCCGAGTGCAGAGCCCACGTAGATATACCAGCCCTTCCGGAACGCAATCCCGCCGAGCGCCCCGATCCCGGCAGTGCAGCCGGGAGTTAAAAAAACCAGGCAATAGATCCCCTTATCCATAACCGCTCTTCATGAGGCCGAGGGCTGCTGCAATGCACCGGCTGCCGCCCTCGTCGGTTGGCTCGCCATGCCCGGCATACAATCCTTCAACATCCAAAAGCGAGAGCCGGTCAAGCGAGCGGGCAAGCTCCGCCCGGCTCCCGCCCGGGAAATCGTAACGGCCGAAATACCCGTCGGCAAACACCGTGTCCCCGCTGATAAGCACCCGGTCCTTTTCCGACCAGAGGCAGATGCTCCCTTTGGTATGGCCCGGGGTGTGGATGACTTCGAGGTCGCCGATTTTATCCCCGTTTTTGAGCTTGATGTCGGGGAGAATTCCCGGCGACCGGGCGCCAAAATGCATGGAGAGGCTCTTCATATCCTCAAGAAGGCCCAGGGCGTCTTCCTGATGTATGGCAACTTTTGCCTTGCACATGTGCGCGATCTCTTTGACCCGGGCTATATGGTCATAATGGCAGTGCGTGAGGACAATGGTATCTATCTCTTCCTTCCAGGGCTGGACCGCCATCGGTGTGACACCCGCGTCCACCAGGATATTTTTGAAAATATACGCATTGGCATAGACCGACTCCCCGCAAATCCACCTGACCTGCATGCACAATAATAAGGAGCCGTAACAGATGTTTCTTATGGATTTGCTTATCCGCAGGTGCTGCCGCGGGGCCACGGCAGAGCTCGATGGTGTGGCACGGGCGGAACAGATGGAGCCGGAGCGACTTGCGAGGGGAGTCGCGGGGGGGCGGATCGTTGTCCCCGCCAACCCGGCCCGGGAGCACCCGCTGTGCGCCATCGGGAGCGGCTGTTCGGTCAAGATCAACGTGAATGTCGGGACATCAGGCAGCAGGTGCGATCCCGCCCTTGAGGAGAAGAAAGCAAAAGCCGCGCTGGCAAATGGCGCCGATGCCATCATGGATCTCTCTACCGGCGGCGACCTTGTGGCGATCCGGAAAAAGATGCTCGCGCTCGACACCACGGTCGGTACGGTCCCGGTATACGAAGCCGTGCGCAGGGCGGGAAATGCCCGGGATGTCACCCCCGACCTGCTCTTTACGGTTATCCGGGAGCACTGCAGACAGGGCGTTGATTTCCTCACCCTCCACTGCGGCGTGAACATGCAGGCGCTTTCAGCGCTGCGGGCCGATCCCCGGAAGATGGGGGTCGTGAGCCGGGGGGGCTCGTTCCACTGCGCCATGATGATGCAGCGGGGGGAAGAGAACCCGCTCTATGCCGAGTACGATTACCTGCTCGAGATCCTTGCGGAATACGATGTGACCATCAGCCTCGGGGACGGGATGCGCCCCGGCTGCCTGCTGGATGCCGGGAAGCTGGCAAAGTCCGTGGAGTATGTCACGCTCGGCACCCTTGCAAAACGGGCGCAGGCAGCAGGGGTCCAGCGGATGATCGAGGGGCCGGGCCACATGCCGCTCGACCAGGTTGGCTACAACGTGCGGATGATCAAGGAGATCACCGACCATGCCCCGCTCTACCTGCTCGGCCCGATCGTGACGGATATCGCGCCGGGCTACGACCATGTCGTGGCGGCTATCGGCGGCGCAACAGCCTGCCTGAACGGCGCTGATTTCCTCTGCATGGTCTCGCCAAGCGAGCACCTCGCCCTCCCGGATGTTGATGACATCATCGAAGGAACAAGGGTGGCAAAGATTGCAGCGCACGTGGGGGACACCGTCCGGAAGCACGAGGGCTGGAAGATGGACCGCGAGGCGCAGATGGCCGAGGCCCGGCATACCCTTGACTGGGACGAACAGTTCCGGCTGGCCCTCTACGGGGACCATGCAAAGAAGATCCACGAGCGGGACGGCGAAACCGAGACCTGTTCGATGTGCGGGGATCTGTGTGCGGTGAAGATGGTCAACGAACTGTTCGGGACCGGGGAGAAGAAAGGGAAGAAATAATACCCCGTCTTTCCCGCTCCTTTTTTCCATAATACCGATAAGCCGTTTTTCCATCCCCTCAAAAAAATATAACATAGGGCAATCCCATCATCTATACTAAGAGGGAAGTGCCGTGCCAAGGATCAGCCAGTCTCACAGAAAACGGTCGGTTGACGAGATCCAGGAGGATCTGCGGGCACACCTGCCGGAACTACGGGAACGCTATGGCATTACCTATCTTGGGATATTCGGCTCCTATGTACGGGGAGAACAGAAAACAACAAGCGATGTTGACCTCCTCGTGGAGTTCGACCGCCCGGGAACCCTTCTCGATTTTATCCATCTGCAGAATGACCTCGTGGATTTCCTTGGCGTCCGGGTTGACCTTGTTGAGAAGAGCGGACTCAAACCCGCGATCAGGCCGTACGTGCTTGCAGAAGTTGTGCCGGTATGACAAGATCGAAAGAGAACCGAAGTGCGGGGGGACAGGCACGCTCCCCTCCGCTCACCAATTAAGGAGCGTGACCCCCTCTCTCCCCCAAAGGGGGAGGCAGCCCAATGGGAGCATCCCCTTGACCCCCCGTTTTTGTGATCCGGGAGCGAATGTTGATCTCACTTTTAACTCTTAACAGAGCCACAGTTTTCAATCAAACTCCGGTTTTATATTTTCAATCGCGATCAGGATCCCGGTTGAAAACCGTTTACCGATCAATCAAACCTTGATTTTTATTTCTTAACCGGACTTTGATTTTTTCTTTTCAACCAGACTTTGATTGAATTTTTTTTGGCGAACCCTGATTGAAAAGCGGGCTTGGCGATCTGGTCTACGTCGTAAACTCTCTTTTTGGTTTTATGCAAACCCGTTTAACTTTTTGCTGCCAGACCTTGATTTTTCATTCTCAACCGGACTTTGATTTTTTCTTTTCAATCAAACCCTGATTTTACAATTTTCATCGCGATCAGGATCCCGATTGAAAACCTGTTCCGGATAAACCAGACTTTGATTTTTATTTTTTCATCAGACTCTGGTTGAAATTTTTTTGGCTGATCCCGATTGAATTTTTTACTTTGTAGAAATCATATATTATTCAAATAAGCATTATATTAATATCCGGAAAACCATTGGTACATATGGCTGACTGGATTCCAGTATGGGCCCTCATCCCTGGCGGGATTCTTTTTACCGGCTTATACGCATCAGGCATCTATCTTCTGATCAGAAAAATCGCAAATACGATTCCGGTGTATGTCCCCCCGATCCTTGCAGGGCTCACTGCTGTGGTATATGCTTTTCTTGCGCCTGATGGCCCGGCCCCGGAATATTTTGTCATCCCCATGCTCTTCCTCATGCTGACATTTGTCATTATGGCGGAGCTTGGCGCATTCTCGCTTTTCGAAGGAAAGGACCTCGGGATGCCGCCGTGGGCAGCTGTGGCGCTCGTCTCGTACATTGCCATGCTGCTCCTCGGGATCTTCTTTCTCGGGGGAAGCGTTGAAGCACGGGCAGGGCAGCCGGCCCCCGGTTTCTCGTACCGTTTTCCTGTGCTCGGGCCGGTCATGGATTGTCTCATCTGGCTCCTGAATCTCTCCTCCTTTTCCTATGTTCCCCCATGGAATAGTATCCTTCTCATGATCGGGTTGTACCTTGAGGTGTTCATAGGTACAGCAGCGATCTTTTTTTTGATGGCGGGTGCCCGGAAACGTGCAGTAAAGGAATGAAAAACATCACGGGAAGATTGTGCAGGTTACTTCCTCCCCCTCAGTTCCCGTTCCATCTCCGCAAGCCCGGTCTTCACCTGCTCGTCGCTCATGCCCGGGTCCCTGTAGCGGGTGAACCGTTCGCACACCAGGTCAGGGCACTTCCCGCAATGCGGAAGATGGCGCTCGGTTTTACAGCAGGAATAAACGGGGCAGGCATCTGCACCGGCAAACGCTGTCCAGAACGGCTTGCCCTTCGTTGCTTCGCACCCCGGGCACTCTTTTTTGTGGTACTCGCACCCGGTGCAGGAATACCCGCAGACGGTCTCGATCTTCTTTGTCATATCCTGATCTCTCCCGCACAGCTCAATAACCCTGAGGTATGGGCGATGTGAAAGTATCCGGAAGAGCTCCTGTCAGCAAAAAACAGAAATCTCACCACGGGTTATTGGGGATCCCGTACCGTTCCCCGGGCATAGGATGCAGCAATACCGATAAGTCCGAGAATGAAAAAGACCGCAAATGCAATAGTGACACTCTGCTGCAGCTCGGGATAGACTTCCGGTGATATCTGGACCGTGCCGATGATCGCCGAGAAGACGAGCATAGCTATTGCAAGGCTGAGCATCTGGCCGATTGCTCTCATGGTCGAGACCATGCCGGAGGCAAGGCCGAGGTACCGCACATCAACGGAACTCATGATGGCGTTGGTGTTCGGCGAGGAGAAGAGGCCGTACCCGAGGCCGAGGATGGCGAGCCCGGCAATTATCACCAGAAGTGGAGTCGAGGGGGAGACAAGCATCAGGATACCGATCCCGACGGTTGTGATTGCCATGCCGGCAGTGGCCAGGACCCGGGGCTCGATCCGGTCCGAGAGATGGCCTGCCGCGGGAGAGACGATCATCTGGACAACCGGCTGGGCGATGAGGATCAGCCCGGCGGTCTGCGGGTCGATTCCCCGGTTGTACTGCAGGTACAGGCTCATGAGGAATGCAACGGCAAAGACCACTGCATAGTTGATCAGGGCTGCAATATTCGAGAAGAGGAAGGCCGGGCTCTTCCTGAAGAGCGCGATCTCGACCATCGGCGCCTCCACGCGCTGCTCCCACCAGAGAAAGAGCGCAAGGACCACGAGGCCGGACAGCACCCATGCGATCCCAGAAACGGATGGCAGCAGGGTGAGACCATAGATACAGCCAAAGAGCATCACGCCATACAGGCCGGCCCCCGCGAGATCGAAACGGTGCCCGCCGGTCTCTTTCCATTCCCCTGGGATGTAGAGCAGGGTGAGGATGATGACGAGGATGGCAAGCGGGATGTTGATGAGGAAGATGCTGGGCCATCCGGCGTTCTGGGTCAGGACGCCGCCAATGAACGGCCCGAGGGAGAGCCCGGCATAGACCGTTGCCGTGATGATCCCGATCGCCCGCCCGCGCTCCCCGGGCGGGAAGACCGAAGTGACGATGGCGATCGATGTGGAGAATACCATGGCGCCCCCGAGGGCCTGGATGACCCGGGCCGCAATGATGACGGTGCCCGACCAGGAAACGGCTGCAAGGAATGACCCGATTGCAAACAGGACGTTTCCGAGGATGAAGAACCGTTTTCTCCCGTACATGTCGGCGAGTTTCCCGAACGGGACAATGAAGATTGCTGCCGTGAGCAGGTAGGCCGACGTCACCCAGCCGAGCATGACAGCATCGATCCCAAACGAGGCGCTGATCGCCGGGAGGGCGACGTTTAATGACGCTACGGTGTACGGGACCAGGAAGGAGGCGAGGGAGGCGACTACCAGCAGTATCCGTTTCTCCCTCTCATTGTTCATGAAAGAAGGTTGGAACCTGATGGAAAATGAGGGTTCCGGGTAATCTTGACCACAAAGCACTCAAACCGCTCTCTCCAACGTTCTCTGCATGAAATTACCTCCGTTTTTTTACCAGGTATTCGAATCTCTCCCCCGGCAGGGGCCGGGCTGCACGCAGGCAACCCGGAAGGTCTGGGCCCTTCTCCCCCCTGTTCCCGCGGACGCGAAGGTCCTCGATATCGGGTGCGGCAGCGGTACCCAGACGCGGGACCTTGCCGCCCTGACCTCCGGGACAATCACCGCCGTCGATAACCACCAGCCGTTCCTGGACACGATCGATGCGTGGGCAAAGAAGGCCGGCATGGCATCACGGGTCAGAACCGTCTGCGCCTCCATGGATGCCCTGCCGTTTGAGAAGGGTTCGTTCGACCTCATCTGGTCCGAGGGCGCCATCTTCATTGTCGGCTTTGAGGAGGGCCTCAACCTCTGGAAACCGTTCCTGAAAAAAGGCGGCTGCATGGTGGTATCAGATGCCGACTGGTTCGAACCGAATCCTCCCGCCGAACTCGTGCAATGGTGGGAAAGCAAGGGCTATGTCCCGGTCTCCGAAGAAGTGATGAAGGAACGGGTGAAGAACGCCGGGCTCCGCCTTGTTGCAACATACCGGCTCCCCGAAGCCGGGTGGTGGGAGAACTACCATGTGCCGATGCTGGCCCGGATACAGGAGCTGAAAAAGACCCATGGTTCTGTACCGGAGAATGCCGAAATTCTCAACGAACTCGAAGAGGAAGCGGAGAATTACCGGCAATACAAGAGGTATTACGGGTACACGTTCTTTGTCATGGCAAACCCCTGACCCGCGACCACTATCCTGAAATGATCCATCAGACCTCAGGTACATAATTATGTCAGGCGATATCGACAAAGGGATCCATGCTCTCGCCCGCACGCTCGATACTGATTACTTCGGGGTGGCGGATCTCGCACCTGCTCGGGATTTTATCTGTGCCCAGGGCGGGGAGCGGGCAGGCCGCTACCCGAGAGGTGTGGTGCTCGGGATAGTATTGCAGGACAGCCTTGTCGATCTGCTGCCGGATGGAGATGCGGCGGGAGCAATCCTGTACAAGCACAACAGCTACGACGTGGTCAACCTTGCTCTTGACCAGATCGCGCTCCGGGTTGCAAACACGCTCCGCCGGGCAGGTTTTGACGCATTTCCCGTACCGGCCTCAAAGAGGACGAACGATGAGCATATCTCCGGCATATTCTCCCAGAAACTCGGGGCACACCTGGCCGGCCTTGGCTGGATTGGGAAGAGCTGCCTGCTTGTAACCCCCGATCATGGCCCGAGAGTCCGGTGGGTAACTATTCTCACCGATGCCCCGCTCTGCCCCACCGGGTCACCAATGGAGCCCCGGTGCGGGGAATGTACCGCATGTGTGGATATCTGCCCGGTGCAGGCATTTTCGGGCCGGCCATTTTCACCCGATGAACCCCGGGAAGCCCGGTTCGATGCAGCGGCGTGCGACCGGTACTTCAAAGAGATGGAGAGGGAGAAGAGCGTTGCTGTCTGCGGGCTTTGTTTGTGGGTGTGCCCGCATGGCCGGAAGAAGGGGAAGGGCAAAAAGGATTCGTAGTCACTCGCATTTATGACGTCCTGTCACGGTGCCTGCCCGGGCTGCCGTACCATGATCCCCCCAACTTTTAATTTCCGGTTCCTTATTGCATCGTATGACAGACGCTCCCCCCTCAGATGCACTCAGGAACCTGGTGATCTTCATCATCGGGCTTGCCGTTGCGGATGAAAAAATGACCTTATTGTCCGATCAGCAATTATTTTGCCTGGACATGCCCGGGAATGTCTGAAAACCGGGGAGGAAAACGAAAAAAAGCGGACATAATTCCCCTATTGAGCGGATTGTCCGGGTTTCACTGCCCAGACCTGGAACTGGGCAGCCTGTGCAACGGCAATGGCTTCATTTTCTGCAATTTTTTCAAAACCATTCTTTAGCGTGGACAGTTCAGCATCAGACAAAATGCCTGCACTTATCATTGCCGGCGATACTTCGTACAACGTGTATTCCCAGTATCTTTTCTTCTCTCCGGATATGAATTTCGGCTGATGGGATGTCTCCTGCACCTGAGCAAAACCTGCTTTTCTGAACAGATCAGCCATATGGGGGCCGACACGGTAATCCGTTCTTCTCTCTGCACCGAACGCAGACCAGATCTCAACCGCTCTTTCATATTCCGCTGTCGAAGGCTCGCTATGGATAGTACCCATATCGATATCCTCACAAACCAGCACCCCGCCCGGCTTTACAATCCTTTTCATCTCCATGATGGCGTGAAGTGGATCCTGCAGGTGGGATAAAAGCGACCTTGCAAAAACCAGGTCAAAGGAATCCTTCTCGAGCCCGAGAGAATATACATCAGCTTCGATGAAGCAGACATTTTTTAATCCTTTTTTCTGCGCCTCTTCACGTGCTACGCTGAGCTGCTCTGAACTGGCATCAACTCCCGATGCAATTCCTCCCGGACGTATCTGCCCGGCCATGAAGAAGGTCACTGTTCCGGGCCCGCAGCCAATATCAGCCACACGCATGCCCGGCGCAAGCCCGATTCCAAGAAGAAGTTTTTCGGTTTTTTTACCATACACCTCATGGAGGAGATTGAGACGCCCTTCTCCTTTCCTTCCTGTTTCAAGAACATATTTTTCATCATCTCTCCCCATTTTCATTTCAGGCATAGCTGCAGTGTTAATACACTCATCATCAATATGATTGATCCTCCCCAAACCTTTTCACTAAACCACGGTGATCTCTTATTCAGGCATGACAGGGGAAGACATTCTCCAGGAATGGGACCGGCGCTGCCCCGGGAGGGATGAGGTCCTTGCGGCGCTCGGATCTTCCCCGGATGGGCTTACCCGCGATGAGGCAGCTGCCCGCCTTCGCAGGGCTGGCTCAAACGATCTCTTCCCCGCGGATCCGCTGGGCAGTATAAAGAAATTATTCAGCATTCTTGCGAACCCTTTCACGCTCCTTTTGTTTACTCTCTCGGCGATCTCCTTTCTCTTAAACGATATGAGGACAACGGTTGTTCTCGTGGTCATGGTCTTACTCAGCCTCTCCCTCCAGTTGTTCCAGGAGATACGGGCGGAAGGAAAGGTCAGGGCACTCCGGGATCTTGTTGCCCTGACAAGCCGCGTGAACCGGGACGGGACCATCATTGAGATCAAATCCACCCTCCTTGTCCCGGGAGACATCGTGCAGCTCTCTGCCGGCGACCTCATTCCTGCCGACCTGATCCTCATCTCAGCCACTGAGTTTTACTGCAATGATGCGCCAATCTCCGGGGAAGCCCTCCCCCGGGAGAAGACACCCGTGCCCGTTTCCGGCTGCCTTCCGGTGGACGGACCGGATAGTGCCGTGCGTTCCCATATCTGCTTCCTTGGCTCGAGTGTTGAGTCCGGCTCCGCCACGGGAGTTGTCATCAGGACGGGAATGCAGACAGAATACGGGAGCGTTGTCCGGGCCGCCCGCTCCGAAAAGCCACAGACCGAGTTTGACCACGGGATCAGGAAGTTCACCTGGCTCATGATCGTGATGATGCTCGTTGCCGCACCGCTCGTCTTTGTGATTAATACCCTGACAAAGGGTGATATGGCTCAGGCCCTTCTCTTCTCGCTTGCACTCATTGTCGGAATCACTCCCGAGATGCTCCCGCTTGTCATGACCATGAACCTCTCGAAGGGGACCATCGGGATGGCAAAGAAGGACGTGATCGTAAAAAGGCTTGGGTCGATCCAGGGATTTGGCGCCATGGACATCCTCTGCACCGACAAAACCGGGACGATAACCGAGGGAAAAGTATCCCTGACTTCCTGCCTCTCCCCTGATGGGACAGAAGATCCCGTCATACTGGAGTATGCCGCCCTGACAAGCCGGTTCCAGACCGGTCTTCGTAACCCCATCGATGAGGCGGTCCTCCGCCACCCCTCCGTCGGCCATGAGATCGCACAGGGAGCATCGTATGCAAAATGCGGGGAGATTCCCTTTGATTTTTTACGGAAGCGGATGTCAGTCATTGTCTCCTTCCCTGACGGCAGGACCGCCCTTCTCTGCAAGGGATCTCCGGACAACGTCCTCCCCCTGTGCCAGGATACCGGGGACCTTGTACGGACCGGCAAAGGTCTCCTGTCCCGGGGTACGGTTGATGCCCGCATCTCCTCCATGTACCGGGAAGGTTTCCGCGTTATTGCAGTTGCTGCCCGAGATATCGGGAGTAAAAACCGGTACAGCCCGGAGGATGAGTCAGATCTTGTTCTTGCCGGGTTCCTCGTCTTAAGCGATCCGCCGCGGGACACGACGGCAAAGGCTCTTGAAGATTTGAAAAAGGCAGGCATCTCGGTGAAGATCCTCACGGGCGATCACGAGGATGTGGCGCAGAGCATCTGCCGGCAGGTGAACCTTCCGGTCACCGGTGTTCTTTGCGGCAGTGAGATGAACGGCATGAGCGACGAAGAACTCAAAGAGAGGATCGATTCGGTCACCGTATTTGCCCGCCTCCTGCCGCACCAGAAGGAGCGGATCCTGCAATCGTATAAAAAGCGCGGCCATGTCGTGGGTTTCCTCGGCGACGGCATCAACGATGTCTCGGCAATGAAATCGGCAGATATCGCGATATCCGTCAATTCAGCGGTCGACATAGCAAAGGAGGCATCGGACATCGTCCTCCTCAAACAGAGCCTCCTTGTCCTCTCGGAGGGTGTAACCGAGGGGAGGAAGGTCTTTGCAAATATCCGGAAATACCTCCGCGCCCAGTCGAGTGTCAACGTGGGATACATCTTCAGCAATATCGGTGCAAGCATCCTCTTCCCGTTCCTCCCGGTCCTTCCTATCCAGATCCTTGTAAACAACCTGCTCTTTGATCTCTCCATGACAGCACTTCCCACTGATGCTGTTGATACGGAATATGTGGAAAAACCCTTGCGGTGGGATATCTCGGATCTCGCCCGTTTTATCACCACATTCGGACCATTCTGCTCGGCTTTCGATTACCTGACCTGGGGGGTTCTCATCTTCGCTTTCGGGGCACTGGCAGATCCCGCCCTCTTCCAGACCGGGTGGTTTGTCCAGTCGGTCATCATCATGATCCTCTCGATCCACGTCTTCAGGACCGACCGGATCCCGTTTTTGCAGAGCAGGGCGAGCCTCACGTTCGGGCTTGCAACCGGGATTGTCTGCCTCTTCGGCATCCTGCTCCCCTACTCTCCGCTCGCGGAGACGCTCTCGCTTGTCCCGCTGCCGGGTATGTTCTTTATCTGGCTCGCCGGGATCTTCATCGGCTTTGTGGCAGTAATCCAGCTGGTCAAGATGGTGTATTTCAGCCGGATCCGGCTCAGGGCAAAAAGAGACGGGACGATGGGGTAACTTGGCGAGGCAGCAACTGACTTCACCCTTGAATTCTGCCAGGTACATCCCGACCATTATTCAGGAAAAAAGAACGGGTCTCTCTTACTTCCCCGCCAGCTTCAGGATCCGTATTGCAAGCCACGCTGCATTGTCCCCGTTATCGACACCAACGCAGGCTACCGGTACCCCTTTTGGCATCTGGGCAATGGCAAGAAGGGCATCGAGCCCGTTGAGGGTGCCGCTGACCGGGACGCCGATGACCGGTTTATCGGTCTTTGAAGCGATCACGCCCGGGAGAGCTGCTGAAAGGCCGGCGATCGCGATGTAAATTTTTACCGGGCTTGTCCTGATGTAAGCATCGAGCTTGTCGGGATCGCGGTGGGCGGAGATGATCTGGGCATCATATGACACCGTGTTCTCATCAAGGACTTTTCTGACCTTGTCCGTGATCGCCGCATCCGATGCGGAACCTGAAATAATAGCAACGTCAGCCATGTCAGCCATCCAAACATATATTGTTCTTATTTAGATATACTATGAGCAGATCCTTATGGAAAAAGAACTTCTCCTGATGATGCCAGGCCCGGTCCCGATACCGGAACGGGTCAGGCTCGCGATGTCCCGTCAGGCAATAAACCACCGCAGCGCCGAGTTCGGTGCCGCGTATGCCGACTGTGTGCGTGTCCTCAAGACCGCGTTTGCAACGAAGAATGATCTCGTAGTCATCAGCGGTTCCGGCACGGCCGGCATGGAAGCCGCGATCGCAAATGTGGGACGCGACAAGGATATCGCCTGCATTGTCAACGGGAAGTTTGGCGAGCGGCTCTATAAGATCAGCCAGCGCTACGGGAAAGCCCACGAGATTAAATCCGACTGGGGTACGCCCGTCAATCTCGAGGCCCTCAAGGCGCAGCTCGAAGCGGGTGCACAGGTTGTCACCCTCGTCCACAACGAGACTTCGGCCGGTATCAAGAACCCGGCCGAGGAGATCGGGAAGCTCTGCCGGAAGCACGACGCCCTCTTCATCATGGACGGCATCACTTCCATTGGCGGGGATACCGTTGAGGTTGACCGGTGGGGTGTGGATATCGCCATCACCGGCTCCCAGAAGTGCTTTGCTGCTCCTGCCGGCCTTGCCATGGTCTCGGTGAGCAGCCGGGCATGGGAGCGGGTAACCAAGAACCCGCCGTACTATCTCGACCTTGCGGCCTACAAGAAGAGCGCAGGCGGAACGCCGATGGAAACCCCGTACACCCCGGCAGTCCCGCTCTTCCTTGCGCTCCGCGAGGCCTGCCTGATAATCGAGGAGGAAGGGCTTCCCGCACGGATTGCCCGGCACCAGAAGATGTCAAAAGCGGTCCAGTCAGCAGCAAAGGCCTGGGGCCTCTCCCTCTTCCCGAAGATCGACAAGCTGCACAACTATTCGTCAACGGTGACGGCTATCGAATACCCCGCGGGCGTCAAGGATGATGAGATGCGGGCATCGGTCAAGAAGATGGGCATCGTGATCGCCGGCGGCCAGGACCACCTGAAAGGCAAGATCTTCCGCATCGGCAGCATGGGTGCAGTCGGCGCACTGGAGATCCTTGCAACCCTTGCAGCCACCCAGCATGCCCTCAGAAAGGGCGGGTACAAGGTTGCTGGCGACGGTGTTGAAGCCGCTGCTGAGGTGCTCGGATGAGAGTGGGCGTCGCCGACACCACCTTCTCACGCGTCAACATGGGAGCAATAGCCGTCGACGAGCTCAAAAAACACGCCAGTGTGGCGATCGAGAGGACAACGGTGCCTGGGATAAAAGATCTCCCCGTTGCCTGCAAGAAACTGATAGAAGAACGCCGGTGCGATATCGTCATGGCTCTGGGCATGCCCGGGGGAAAGGACAAGGATAAGATGTGCGCCCACGAGGCTTCGCAGGGTCTCATCATGTGCCAGCTCATGACAAACACCCATATCATCGAGGTATTTGTCCACGAGGACGAGGCAAAGGATGACCGCGAGCTGGCATGGCTCATGGAAGAGCGCACCCGGGAACATGCGGTCAATGCCGTGAAGCTGGTGCTCCGCCCAAAAGACCTTGAACGCGATGCCGGCACCGGCCAGCGGCAGGGATTTGAGGATGCCGGACCGGCACGCCGGTAAGACCAACCGTAAGAATTTAAGACCCTTTACACGAGATGATCTACTATGTGTGAAACCAACCCCATAAAACTCGGATTCGTGGTTGCCGAGTTCAACCGCGACATTACCTATATGATGGAGATCGAAGGCCGCGAACACGCCGCATTCCTTGGCGCCGAAGTGACCGACTGCATCTATGTGCCCGGCGCCTATGACATGCCGCTTGCAATCAAGAAGCTGCTTGTTGCCGGGAAAGTCGATGCCGTAGTCACCATCGGATGCGTTATCGAGGGCTCAACCCAGCACGACGAGATCGTTGTGCAGCACGCAGCAAGGAAGATCATCGATCTCTCGCTTGAGTTCGGAAAACCCGTATCGCTCGGTATCTCCGGGCCCGGCATGACGAGGCTTGAAGCCAACGAGCGGATCGATTACGCGAAACGAGCCGTTGAGTCAGCCATCAAGATGGTCAAACGACTGAAATGAAGCCCCTCTCGGCGAAGATCGCCGGCGTCACCGAATCGGCCACGATCGCTATCTCCAACAAGGCTAAGGCGATGCAGCGGCAGGGGATCGATGTCATCAGCCTCTCTATCGGAGAGCCCGACTTTGCCACCCCGCAGCATATCACGGATGCATGCATCGATGCCCTCAGGCGGGGCGAGACCCATTACGCGCCAAGCAACGGTATCCCCGAACTGACGAGTGCCATCAGCGAGAAGATCGTAAAAGAGAACCATTTCCCCTGCACCCCCCAGCAGGTTATTGTTGCCTGCGGGGCCAAGGACGCGATTTACGAGGCAATGGAAGCAGTCCTCAACCCCGGCGACGAGACGATCATCCTCACCCCGGCCTGGGTCTCGTACGAGCCCTGCGTGCAAATCGCCGGCGGGAAGACCGTGAAGCATGCCGTCAGCCAGAAGAGCTTCCAGCTCGATGATTCCTTGCTCGAACGGGTCAACAAGAAGACCAAGATGATCGTAGTCAACTCCCCATCGAACCCCTCGGGAGCGGTGCTCGATAAAAAATCCATGCAGCTTGTTGCAGACCTCTGCGAGGACCACGACATTTACGCAATGTCGGACGAGATCTACGAGAAGATGGTGTACGGGAAGGAACACATCTCGCTTGCGTCCCTTGGCGACATGGCACAGCGGACCATCACCATCAACGGGTTCTCGAAAGCCTATGCCATGACCGGCTGGCGGCTCGGGTACGCGGTTGGCCCAAAAGAGATCATCACCGAGATGTCCAAGGTGCAGCAGCACTCCGTCAGCCAGGCCACCACGTTTGCGATGTGGGGCGCGGTTGCGGCGCTCAAAGGCGACCAGTCCTGCGTTGAGGAGATGAGAAAAGAGTTCGACCAGCGGCGGAAATACATCATCGCCGAGCTGAAGAAGATGGGCTACGAGACTGCCCCGGCTGATGGGGCGTTCTACGCATTTGTGAAAGTGCAGGGCGATGATATGGAAGTTGCCTCCCGCTGGCTTGAGAAGGGCCACGTTGCAGCAACGCCCGGCGCAGCGTTCGATGCCCCGGGATGGATCCGGTTGTCGTATGCTACGTCACTGGACCGGCTGAAAGAAGCGATGAACCGGATAAGGGCGGTTGGGTAAAAGTACCGATTTAATTTTCTTCGATATTTTTTTTTAGTAACCGTTGGTGTTGCGTAATTGTTGGCGAACATACTTTTATCTCATTAACCGTTAAGTCGTCAATTGCTGCGTTGGATAAATCACGATTATTCCAATGAGAGATAGAATTCTCCCCATTAAACCAGATGCTCATTATTTTTTGGCTAGTTATGCTTATCCACAAATGGTTTGCCCCATCGTTCGTTCTTTGCCATTATTTTTTATAAGAACCGGATGCCGGATAAACCTAAGCCCCCATTACTCTCTTTTATGCAACACAGCATTATACTATAAAAATTTATAAACTCCAAACTTAAACAGAACACGAATGAGTTATGGTAAAAACAAAACGGTTTAAATTGCAATTAACACCCGATTATATAAAGAATACCTCATTGGCAGAGTATGCCACACCATATCCATTAAAACAAGCGGATGAAAGTAGACAAATCCCCGAGACGGCTTGCAGGTATAGAAATGCATTCGAGAGAGATCGAGATCGTATTATCCATAGTAAAAGTTTTAGGAAGCTTCAGGGTAAAACACAGGTTTTTGTTGCTGGGATCAACCCTACTATTCGAAACCGGCTAACCCATACACTTGAGGTTTGGCAAATAGCAACTTCACTTGCGAGAACCTTTAGAGTCAATACTGATTTGGTTGAAGCAATTGCCTTAGGTCATGACATTGGGCATACCCCATTTGGACACTCTGGGGAAGGGGAATTGGGAAAAATCCTTGAAGAAAAAACAAATCGAGGTTTCAATCATAATGAGCAGAGCGTTGTTGTCGCCTGTTTCCTAGAGGAGAGTCCCAAATCAATAAAGAGTACTCCAATAATCCCTGTTGGATTGAACTTAACAGAACACACTATAGAAGGGATTTATAGGCATACACCGTCGAGGGTTAAAGATGGGTGCCAAGATGAAAGAATATGTGATAGGTTCACAGAAACCTCATTTGGCTCTATCGAAGCCCAAATTGTTCATATTGCAGATGACATCGCGCAAAATACGCATGATCTCGCCGATCTATGGACGACTAAAATCCTCGGCTATCAACATTTATTAGACCTAATAATGACCTACCCCATGTATTTTGGATATGAGACTGATGACGCTGAGGATTTAGACCGAATGTATGATAAATTTATGAAGGATGGATTCACGCGTGAATTTTCATCATATCTTGTTGGAACTTTGGTTAATGATGTGAGAGAAACGAGCATAGATGAATTGAACAAAAAATACAATGGAAGCCCTGAGTCCCATCAATTCATTAAATACGCGAAAGATACTGAAAAATTTGTCGAAGAGATCAAAAATCTTACAAAATTAAAAGGAATCAATAGTGACGAAGTGAGTCAAACGAACTCAAGGGGGAGACATATTATCCGTTCTCTCTATGAGCTGTTTCGTGACGATGCTCATTGTCTTCCATTAGTTCATAAAAACGGTTTATCAAAAGCCATTCAGAAAAAGATAAACGATACAAAGAAATACCCACGTACAAATATTACTCAAAATGAAGATATTCGTATCATCTGCGATTACATTGCATCGCTAACCGACCAGGAAGCTATTGAGCGATTTAGAACAATTTTGACATAGGAGGCGGTTCAAATTCAGCATGGTGTGATTAAGGTTAAAATAGAATCTGTTGGTCGTGAAATAGATTTTGGAACGTCTGGGGTTTCGCGTACGATGCGAATACTGACGGTTAAGGATAATGAAGGACACGAGTATAATGCAATGGCCTTTGGAAAAGTAACTAAGGATTTGAGCATAGGAAGGGATATATTCGTCACGAAATCACGATCACCGAATCCACACACGTCGTCGAATAATTATTTTGTTTTAAAAACGGCATAATCATAAAATTCGCTTTCTTTTCAAGTGAAATAATAGAATAGATTGTTGAGGTGAAAAAAGGAGCAAGGAATCAAATTACAAATTAGAAGTATGAACTGTGGTTTTTCATTCCGTTGTTGTCTATAATTTTCTGCTTTGTTGTTTGTTTTTTCTTATCCTCATCGAAACGTTTGTTGAGATTTGCAACAAACTCCTCTCTTAGAGAAGGATACTTTTTTTCATCTTTTAAGAACATGGCCCTGCTCCACCGCTACTAAATTTCAACGATTTCAACTGGGAATGTGTCCGCCCCTGTTTTACTTCATTATCATAAATCTCTTTTAGCAACTTAAAACTTTCACTGGTAATGGTTCTACAACCTTTGCCTTTGGTTAGGACAATTAACTCAGTTTCTTTACCTACACCCTGAGCAACCTCAGCATTGCGTTTTGCTTTGTACACATCATAAATTGTAGTATTTAGTGTATCGGATTTGTCGTGTTTTTGAAACATTAACGTGTTCACAGCTTGGATACTTCCTGATCCTATTGCGTGAGAATTCATATCCCTAAAATCAGCATACGTTCTTTCTGAAATCTCGGAGATAATTGCTTTATCTCCATCAAATCCCGCGAGCAAAACGGATGATTTTAGTTTGAACTTGTTATTTTGTTTCATTATTTCTTCAATCAATGGATTCGGAAATGGTTTTTCTACTGCATCAACAAACCTCTCCCAAGTCATTCCATAGAGATCTAAGACATGATCCTGAAAAATTTCATTCCTTTTACTTTTAAAATTCTTTTTAATTTGTGCTTTAATCTCAAAATATGTTAAATTATTTCCTGGCATCTGAATTAGATCATCAAATAAGAGAGGAATTCCTGAAAGCATTGCGATTGTGTTTTTGTTTAATTCTTTATATTTGGAAATCGTATGCTCGAACTGGCCCAAATTTCCCATCGTTATCATATGGTCCGTAGCCGCAACAATAACTTCATCCTTGCCTTCTTTTCCAATAGCTGCGATGCAGATAGTCATAATCTCCCTACTAACTGAAGTCTTTAGAATTTCACATCATTTATTTTTCTCTTTGAAATTCTTTTAATAATCCAAATTATCCGCCACACTCAATCTGTCCTTCCAGCCCCCCCTCAAATACTATTCTCGTAGGAGCTGTCTTTACCCAAGAGCTTCTTGAGTGTTATTAAAAGCCGGCATGGAGGAAACGGATCGAAGTAGGGCAGCGAATCATGTACAAGGTCCAGGCCGCTCTTCGGGAATAGGGGGGAGGACCCCCCCGTCACCCCCTCCCCCGTCGATAAGAAATCCGGGCCCGTATCGTGTCCCGTTGTACCAGTTTTGCCTCACCCCCTGATTTGGCAGAGGCAATGTTATTGAAAAACGCGGTAATTCTCCCGGAACAAATCAGGGTTTTCCGGTGGGAATTGGTGAGGTAATATGTAGCAACGTTACAATCGCCTCAGGCCGGGGCACACCGGCATTGGCAAAGCTGTTGTATCCGGAGGGGGGTTTCCGGGCCTTTTCAGCTTCCGATCCTCTGTACCCTCCCGTCAACCGTCACGTTCACCGGTTGTGGCAGGGACTGTACGTACGAAACAAGGGTATCGGTATTGTCATACCCGGTGGTTATGTTCTGCCCCCCCGAAAATATGGTATAACCCGTGCCGCCACTGACGAGGAACGATTCGATGGAAACGGTGTAGGTTGTTTTTGGGTTTAACGGGACCCCGTTGACATTCACGCGGGCTACTTTACTGCCTGCAGGTTGTGAGGCATTCCAGGTATAGGCAAGCCCCGAAACGATGAGGTTGCCTTCGGGAGCCGGCTCCTGCCACTGCTGTTCGAGGGCCGACCGGATCTGTTCACCGGTCAATGTCATTGACAGGATCGTCCCGCCCGCCGGCTGGACGGCATACACGTTGTTCCAGGTGATATTTCCTGCGGACAGGCCGGCCCGGATGTCGGTGGAAATATCAAATCCCACGTCGGTCTTCATTGCAGCCCGCGCTCCATCCGCAACCATATCCCCCATTGCCGATTCCCCGGCCGGGTTTTCTTCCATGGTAATGTTCCATAAAGCAACGCCGATTGTCTGGTTTGCTGCTGAGGCGTACAGGCTCTCTTCCCTAAGAAGCAACGCGGTGGCGGCGGGTTCCGGGCGGGTTCCGGGTGGCTGGTCAGCGTAGGCCGGGACAATCCGTGCGGATTTTGATACAATCTCCCCGGTATTTTTATCGATGATGAGGTCAATGTCGGCATACGCCCTGCTCCACATATCCGCCTGGGTAACAAGCACGGGTTTTCCGGCATTATTGTTCAGGTAGGCATTGGTGAACTCATGGGTATGGGCGGACAGAACTACGTCAACACCCGGGTCAAGACGGGGAATAATCTGGGTGACCCGCCCGGTCACGGTTTCATTCACCCGGGTAGGGCCGTCATAGGGCGTCTGGTTCCCACCCTCGTGAAGCAGGACAACAATTGAATGTACGCCCTGGCGGTGGATCTCCGGAATATACCGGTTTATGGTATCGGCTTCGTCAAGGAATGTCAGGCCTTCAACATCAGAAGGGTTCTGGAGGCCAGGCGTACTTATCGTGGTTGCACCGATGAATGCAACGGGAACCCCGCCGACATTTCGCACAGTATAGGGGGGAAGAATCGTGGTGTTGCCGGAGCTCCGGACCACATTTGCAGAGACATAGCCCAGTTTCGAACCCGGGTATGGATCGACGATGTGGGGGATGGTCGTATTCCCGTTCCCGCCATTGATCATCCTGGACAATTCCGGTAACCCGTAATCGAACTCGTTGTTCCCCAGCGTTGCAACCACATTGCAGGATGCACTCTGTGACTTCGATCCGACAGAACAATCCCCGTTTGCAAAGCTGTTGAAGAACACCATGGCCGGCTCGTCAAGGAGCAGCGAGGACTGGGGGGGAGAATTCCCGATCACATCTCCCGGCAGGGCAAAGATTATCCCGTCGGCATTCCCGGGCGCCATCGCTGATGTGAGGTAGGAGGCCAGTACCGGGGCACTTCCAACAGGGCGGTTGTTCATCACCTGGCCGGGGGGCATGTACCCGTGAAAATCGTTCACCCCGACAATTTTTACATGAACCGTTGCGTTTGCGTGCGGTGCAGGGGCAGTCCCGGGCAGATACCAGAACAGCATCACTGCCAGTATGATCACACAGAGAATGCCGAGTCCTGCAATGACCGGCAATTTGATCGGGAGCCTTTCCGACCGGGAACCTGTTGACATGATAATGGATCAAGGATATCCGATCTCTTTAATGGATGAGTTTTGCACGGAAACGGTTTGACCCGGCAGACTTCAGCGATTCGCAACGCGATCATCCTGATTATCATTGCGACCCCGATAGACCGGCTTAAGGAAGCGATGAGCCGGATTAAGAGGGTCGGGTAAATGTTTTCAAAAAAATTTCTAAAAAATTTTTCCGGAATCTTTTCAAAACTAATTTTTCGGTAAAAAAATATTGGAATCTTCCGGAGATCCTATGATGTCCCGGCCATTGTTGCAGAAGCAACCGGCAGGCTGCCTGCTTTCTTTTCGAGAGTTATGTTGATCCCTTCCATGCCACCTTTCTCGACCGTGATCGGATAACCGACCGTCTCATAGCCGTCCATCCGGAACTCAAGAGTGTGGCGGCCGGGCGGGATGGTATAGGAGAGGGCGCAATTGGTTCGGATCAGGTATTTGCCATCCATATAGACATCCGCGCCCGGTGGCATTGAGTTGATATGGAGGGTGCCGTTCACCTGCTGGAGCGTGCCATTAACATTGAAGGTGCCGTTTCCAAACTGGTAGAAGGAAGTCTGCGTTGGTTTGGGAGCAGCGGCAGCCTTTTGCAGCGCGGGACTGCTGCATCCTGCAGTTATGATGCCGAAAATCAGGATAGCCACGAGCACTATCTTAATCATAATATTTCTTATTTTTTATTTAAATTATATATGCTCTTGTAATTGTGTCCGGGAGACGGGTCGGGCGGGGGGCCGATTTCTTTCCGGAATTTTTGTGCACTGAAATTTTTTTTAAATGAATTGCTCGGTATGTGGGTTGCTCCCGCCACTTCCTTACACTCCACATGTCTCACACAGGTCGAACTCACAACATCCCGCAACTGATTTCAAGGGCACCGCTCCACCATTATTCATTACGAACTAAAAAACGGCGGAAAAAAACGCACACCGCCCTTTCGGTTCGGGAGAATCACAGGTATGGAGAGGAAGCCGGACATACATAGGGAAGAGACGCTGGACCCTGAGGACTGGGCCTCCATGCGGGCACTGGGCCACCGCATCGTGGATGATACGATGGACTATATCGAGACGATCCGGGACCGCCCGGTCTGGCAGCATGCACCCCCGAAGGTCAAAGCGCATTTCGAAGGGGCGCCCCCGGCCGGCCCTGAGTCCCCGGAAGAGGTGTACCGGGAGTATGTCCGGTCCATCCTTCCGTACCAGGTGGGCAACAGCCACCCGCGTTTCTGGGGCTGGGTGGCGGGCTCGGGGACCGTTATGGGGGCGTATGCCGAGCTGCTGGCAGCTTCGACGGATGCGGTCAGCGGGTCCTTTGCCTACATGAGTAATAATTACGTTGAGATGCAGGTCGTGGACTGGTGCCGGACACTTCTTGGCTTCCCTCCCGGTGCAAGCGGCCTTATCACGAGCGGGTGTTCGTCCTCAACCCTGATCGGCCTCGCGGTTGCCCGGAACACGATGGCCGGGTACGATCTGCGGAGAGAGGGGATGCATGGCGCGGGAAAGCAGATGACGCTGTACTGCTCGGAAGAAGCCCACTCATCGATCCAGAAAGCGGTTGAACTGCTCGGTTTCGGCAACGATTCCCTCCGGCGGGTGCCCGTAAACGAATCCATGCAGATCGACATTTCGGCCCTGCGGAAGATGATCGCAGCTGACCGTGCACGCGGCTGCCACCCGGTCTGCATTATCGGGGCTGCAGGCACCACGAATACCGGGGCCATCGATGATCTGGATGCTCTTGCTGACATCTGTGCAGAAGAACGATGCTGGTTCCATATCGACGGGGCGTTTGGTGCCTGGGCGGCCATAGCCCCGAAGTACCGTCACCTTGTAGCCGGGATGGAACGGGCAGACTCGCTCGCGTTCGACCTGCACAAGTGGATGTACTTAGCGTACCCGATCGCGTGTGTCCTTGTCCGCGATGCAGAGGCTCATCGCAATGCCTTCTCCCTCACCCCGAGCTACCTTGCCCATGGCGAAGGCGATCGCGGCCTGACCGGCGTGGATGTGCCGTGGCTGTCGGACTATGGTTTCGAGCTCTCCCGGGGATTCCTTGCGCTCAAGGCCTGGATGACCATAAAAGAGCAGGGCACTGACAAGTACGGCCGGCTGATCCAGCAGAACATTGAGCAGGCGCACTACCTCGAAGGACTGGTGCGGGAAGCCGGAGAACTCGAGCTTGCGCTGCCGGTCTCTCTGAATATCGTGAATTTCCGCTACGTGCGGCCCGGTCTTTCCGATCCCCGGATCAATGAACTGAACAAGCAGATAGAGGTTGAACTCCAGGAGCAGGGGATCGCTGTCCCGTCGACCGTACTCATCCGGGGCAGGAAGTACCTGCACATCGCAATCACCAACCACCGGAGCCGGCGGGATGACTTCGATCTGCTGGTGCGGGAAGTGATCCGTATCGGGAACGGGCTCGCCTGAGTTCCAGACGATAACCTCCCGTATCCCCTGCGGGAAGCTACCTCTTTTTCCACCAGATGTGGGCGAATGTCGAATCCCCGGAGATGACGAACTCCCCCCCTTCTTTCCGGATAAGCCGGGTGATGTAATCCTCCACGATCCTCTCCTGTTTTGGGGTTGTTGCCCCGAAACGGTGCCGGAAGAATGCCGACATCCCGTCCCGGCCTGGAAAGCGGTACTCTTTTGAAAGTGGCAGCATTGTCACATCAGGAAAGATCCCCATCTGGTACAGGACCCCGAAGAGACAGTCCGCTTTTGGCCCGGGGAAGTACGGTCTATCGTGCACGGCCTCCTGGAGCTCGGCAGACATCCGCTCCCAGAAGGGCATGTCCACGAACCAGAAGAGATGGACGGAACCGGAAGCGGCCTCGTCCATCTTCCTGAGCGCCTCACGGATATCATGCATAGTGAGGGAGAGCGATGCTATCACGAGATCATACGGGGCGTCCAGGTCCCGGGAGATGTCCACGTCCTCCCAGAGTTTCTGTACGCAGGTGATATTCCGGATCCCCTGTGCATCTGCATGCTTTTTGAGGATCTCCACCATCCCGGCACCCGGTTCCACGGCAGTGATCTCCTTTGCAAGCGGCGCCAATGGGATAGCAAGGGTCCCGGGCCCGGCACCGATATCCAGCACCCGGGTGTTTTTGGTGATCGCAAGCGCAGCAATGGTAGTTCTTACCCGGTCATCGTACCCGCTCCTGGCATTTGCATCGTAACGCTCGGCGTTCTCCACCTTGTTCCAGTCATGGGAACGATCGGTGGAAAGTTTTGAGGACTCCTGCTGATCCTGCCGCCTCTTCCAGATCTCGTTCCAGTCAGGATCGGTCCCTGCCGGTACTGGACTAGTCATACCATTGGGTATGCGTGCGACGGTAATAATGTTCTGCAGATAAAAAAGAAAAGGTGATTCCTCAATTCAAGCCACCAAATATTTTTTGTTTCAGTATTGTGAAACCAACGTGGAATCAATTCACCTGACGTTCTTGGGGGCTTCGGGGCTCCCTCCGCCCCCGCCACTGTGGCATCCCCCGTATTGTGATGACGACGTATTACCTGTTACCGACCTCGTCCAATCATAATGCGCCCCGTCCCCCTTGGGGGACTGGTGGCGCAAGAGGGGGGTATAATGTAATTAGTGGCTTATAATAAGGAATTGCCAAAGAAAAAGATGAGATCACTCGTGCCGCAGCGCATCAATCGGGTTTAGGTTTGCCGCCCGCCATGCCGGGTAAATGCCGCAGATGAGGCAGATGGCAATACCAAACGTCATCCCGTACACGATATGGATGAGGCTTGAGGGGACGAACAAATACTTCGTAGTCTGGAGCATCATCGCGCTGATGGCATAGCCTCCAAGGAGACTGAGGATCCCTCCGATCAGGCTTCCCACAACTCCCAGGATGAGGGCTTCATAGAGGAACATCGACATCACCTCTTTTCTCTGGGCGCCGATGCTGCGCATGATACCGATCTCCTTGATCCGTTCCGTAACCGACATCATCATGATGTTCAGGATGGAGACCCCGGCAACCAGCATGGATATGCCGCCGATCGCCGAAACGAATGTGGTGATCTGGCCAAATGCCTGGAAGATCGTCTCCATGGTCTTTCGGGTATCCATCACGTCAACAGTCTGGTCCCGCCGGTTCATCTGCTTCTCGATCGCGGTCTTGACATTGGCGATCTCGTCGAGGTTTTTCACCTTGACCACGACTTTGTCGTAATCTTCGCGATTGTAGGTGCTGTCGAACCAGTCTTTTGTCACGACAATTGCCGAGTCCGTGCTGACATCGAATGCCATCCCCCTCTCCTCGATGATTCCGGTGACCCGCAGGGTCCCTTTCTCCCCGTCGGTCCCGATGGCGATCCGGGAACCTACCTTGATATCGTGGTCCTTTGCAAAGGTGGCCCCGACAAGACAGCCTGAATTTCCGCGGCTGTAACCCCCTTCGGTCAGTTTCAAAAGTTCGGGGACATCATCCGGGTTCAGCCCGTAGATGGCAGCCACGATATCATCGCTTCCCACCCCCATCTTCATACGGTCCGATGTCTGGAGCACCGGAATCGCAGTATTGGGTGCAGAAACCCGCTTTATCTGCTGGAAGTCCTGCTCGGTTATCTTGAACGCGGTACTGGTTGAACCCCCGCCACCGAATCCCCTGGCATTCCCCCCCGAGTGAGGGGTGACAATCACGCTGTCGCCAACGGTTTTGAGACTGTCGGAAACGGAAAGGACCATGCTGTTCCCGAGAATCCCCATCGATGATATTGCAACCACGCCGATAACGATCCCGAGCATGGCAAGGAATGAACGGAGCAGGTGGATCCGGATATTGCGCTTTGCGATCTCCCAGAAGATCATGAGACGATCCTCCCGTCTGCTATGCGGATGGTCCTCCGCGAATATTCGGCTATGTGGGGGTCATGGGTGACCATGATGATTGTCGTACCCTTCCGGTTGAGTTCGGTCATCAGGTCCATGATACCGGCCCCTGTTTTCGAATCAAGGTTGCCCGTGGGCTCATCACAGAGGAGGATGTCCGGGTTGTTCACGAGTGCCCGCGCAACTGCCACACGCTGCTGCTGGCCGCCGGAGAGCTCAGTCGGGGTATGGGTAAAGAGCGAATCTTCCAGCTGGACTGCCCGGAGCACCTCGCGGCCCCGCTCCGGGTCAACGGATTTCTGGGATTTGAGCATCATGGGGAAGGTCACGTTCTCGATGATGTTGAGGAGGGGGAAGAGGTTGAAGTACTGGAATATGAACCCGATCCGGTCACGGCGGAGGTTCGTGAGTTCCATGTCCGACATGTCCCCGGTGCGGGTGCCGCTTATGTAAATATCCCCGGTTGTGGGTGTGTCGAGGCAGCCCATCAGGTTGAGGAGGGTTGATTTTCCCGATCCTGACGGCCCCATCACCGAGATGAATTCGCCCCGGTCAACCCGGAACGAGACCCGGTCGAGAGCGGTGACATCTCCTGCCGGAAGGGGGTAGATCTTGGATACTTCTTCAAACAGCATTACGGGTGTATCGTCCATTGGGCGTCACTTCTTTTTCCTGAGATAGAAGAACCATCCGCCTGCAAATGCCGCGACTATGATCACGATGACTGCGATGGGGACAAGTGGCAGATCATTTTTCTGGGTGGAGGAGAGGGATACCCCCGAGATCTTCACGTCCTGGACAGACGTATAGATGTTCCCGTCGGCATCCTTGTAGGACATCTGGAGAGGTACCATGGTTGTGTTTGCAGCGGCAAACGTGACTTCAAAGCTGCCAAAGTCGTCGGGCTTGAGGACACCTACAACATAGGTCCGGTACGGATCCTGGGGGACGGCGGGCGAGAGGGAAGTTACGGTCACCGAGTTGGCGTTTTCGAGGCCGGCATTTGTGACGTCACCGGTTACGCGGTAAAAGCCGGCATCCGGCTTGACCTGGACATTGCTGATGACCGGGTTTGCCTGTTTTTTATCCACACCAAATGTTACCAAGAGATCCACCTGAACACTGTGGGTTAAATCCCCGTTATCGTACTTCAGCGTGACCAGTGCTGTGGTTGGCTGTTCCGGAGTAATTGTAAAGTTTACGGGAATTTTTGCCCCCGGGGCCATGTCCCCGATAAAGGTCTTTGAGGGGGTTGTAGAGATTCCCTGCCCGGTCACCTCCAGAATGGCATTTTTAACAGTATCATCACGCGGGTTGGCAACCTGCACATACACGGTTTTCTTCTTGCCTGCAACATATGCATCCGGTTTGTCAACAATCGTCAGCTGGAGGGGGGTGTTATCCACTTTGACCGTGGCCCGGTAGTACAGGCTGTCGGCATCCCGGAAATTCAGGGTGAACGTGGGATAATACGTTCCTTCATTTGCCTGAGTCTCAACAGAGAAGACAAATGGCTGTGTCTGGAGGGGACCGATATTGGTTGAACTGTCGTAGGGACGGCTGGTGAGCTTGATATTCTCATCGCCGAAAGAGACATGGTTCACTACAATGCTCTGGTTGGTGTTGGCATTGGTGACATAAATGGTGGCCGTTCCGGAGTCCCCGGTAAAAAACGAGCCGGGATCATAGACAACTTTCGATACATAGACCTTGCTTGACGCGACTATCGATTCCGGTGTTTCATAGGCCTGGACTACGCCGGCCATGGCTGTAAGGACCAGCAGAACAAGAATAACTGAAAGATACCGTGGATCTCTCATTACACAGCTCCGAGCGTATAGACAATGTATGCAATATAGATAATGACGGGAATGCCGACCGAGAGTGCGGCGTCACGCGTGGTTATCCCGCGTGCATGCTGGACCCCGAATATCCAGATATTGGCGCTCCAGAGGAGGAATACGATGGAAACTACCGTTGTTATCTGCGTCATTTCCATCATGGCAGGATCATGCATCATGGCACTTATTGTCTGTTGCATAGCGGCGGGGTCCTGCATCACGGCCTGGGTTAATTGGGGAACCACGATTCTTGGCACGTATTCAAATGCTACAATCAGGCTGATGAGCGACCCGAATACCTGGGGGAGGTATCCGTACCCGGTAACCTGCAGGGTTCGTCTGAAGCTGCCCTTGCCTTTGAATGCGGCTGAGATAAGGTAGATGATACCGGTCCAGACCAGCCAGAAGATAAAAACCCCGAAGAGGGCGCCAATGGCAGATGAGAGGGTAATAACCTCCCCGATTCCGGGGACTGCCCCGGACATCATCTGTGCCGTCACCCCTCCGATCAGGTACCCGTACCCGGCAGCAAGGATCCCGCCGGCGAGCAGGATGATCAGCGGCAGCTTGAAATCTTCTTTCTCCCCGATGATGTCCGTAAAGAACGCATTGGGATTTATCAGGATATCTGTTAATGAACGACTCATTGGATTCACCTTTTGTTTATGTATGGCAATTCCTCTTTTACCAACGACTTATCCCCGGCGGGGATCAATTAATCATAATTTATATGCAGACTTAAATAAATATTCCTGTAATCTCTCTTTAGTCATCGTACAAATCTTTTTTCTGAATGCATCGGCACTGATAAAAATCACTTACCCATCTGTTTTATCCCTGTTTGCTGATTCAGAATCGGAAAACGATAATCTTACATCAGTGTTGCATGCCGGCAAATAATATGTTTTTGTGAAAAGCCAAAAAACGAAAAGATCGGTTTTTACCTCTCCAGGAATTGCGAATCTCCGGCAACTGATGCCCGCTTTCCCGTGCTCTTTGCACTATTAAAACAGATCAGTGTTCCCCGATAAAACGTCCAACAAAACACATTGTTAAGCAATTGTGTCCCACAATGTATATATTTGTACAAACCGATTACTGAGTATGCAGACGAAAATCCTTCTCGATGAGGATCAGATGCCAAAGAAATGGTATAACGTCCAGGCAGATCTGCCCTCCCCGCTCGATCCCCCGCTTCATCCCAAGACCCAGAAGCCGGTCGGACCCGATGACCTTTCGGCGATCTTCCCGATGGAACTGATCCGGCAGGAAGTGACCACCGATCGCCACATCCCCATCCCTGAAGAGGTGCAGGAGGTCCTGCACCTCTGGAGACCGAGTCCCCTGTACCGGGCCCACCGGCTCGAGAAGTTCCTGAAAACTCCTGCAAAGATTTACTACAAGTGGGAGGGTGTCAGCCCGGCCGGCAGCCACAAGACCAATACCTCGATTCCCCAGGCATATTACAATATGAAGGCCGGGATCGAGCGTATCGCCACCGAGACCGGAGCAGGGCAGTGGGGATCTGCGCTTGCGTTTGCAACCATGCTGTACGATCTTGAATGCACCATCTACATGGTCAGATCCAGTTACACGCAGAAACCCTACCGGAAATCCATGATGCATGTCTGGGGAGCGGAGTGTATCCCGAGCCCCAGCACCAAGACCAACTCGGGACGTGCGGTTCTTGAAAAAGACCCGGATACCCCGGGGGCTCTCGGTATCGCAATATCCGAAGCAGTTGAGGACGCGGCAACCCATGCCAACACCAATTATGCGCTTGGCTCCGTGCTGAACCATGTCTGCCTCCACCAGACCGTTATCGGGCTCGAGTGCCGCGAGCAGCTCGCCATGGTCGACGATTATCCCGATGTTGTGATCGGGTGCGTTGGCGGCGGGTCCAACTTTGCAGGGATCTCGTTCCCCTTTGCCGGCGACAAGATGACCGGGAAGCACAAGGATGTGGATATCATCGGCGTTGAACCGGCATCGTGCCCAACGCTCACAAAAGGCCTCTATACCTACGATTTCGGCGATGTGGCCGGCCTCACCCCGCTCATGAAGATGTTCACTCTCGGCCATGATTTCGTTCCGCCCTCCATGCATGCCGGGGGGCTCCGCTACCACGGGGATTCCCCCATCGTATCCCGGCTCGTGCACGATGGCGTGATGCGGGGGGTTGCCTACCACCAGAGCGAAGTCTTTGAAGCAGCCCAGACCTTTGCAAGAACCGAAGGCATCATTGTTGCCCCCGAGACTTCCCATGCAGTAAAGTCAGCAATAGACGAAGCGCTCAAGTGTAAAAAATCCGGAGAGGCCAAGACGATCCTCTTCAACTGCTCGGGCCACGGCAACTTCGACATGAGTGCCTACGATGACTTTTACAACGGGAAGCTTGTGGATTACGAGTATCCCGATGAGCTGATCAAGGAAGCCATCGGCCGGATACCCAAGATACAATAACCATCCTCTCCCCATCTCTTTTTATGAAACGTATCGGTCTCATCGTCAACCCGGTTGCCGGGATGGGCGGATCGGTGGGGCTGAAAGGTACCGATGGCAATGTAGAGGAAGCCCGGCGCCGCGGGGCCCTGCCCCAGGCAAAAAACCGGGCCCTCATCACCCTTATGCTCCTTTCTCGTGAGAAGGACCTGCATTTCCTCACCTGTTCCGGCGCCATGGGAGAAGAGATCCTGCGGGATGCCGGATGTCCGGATTATGAGATCGTGTACACCTACACGGGTGACAGCACTTCCCGTGATACCAGGGCAGCAGCCCTCCGGCTGGCAGAATCCGCGCCCGATCTGATCCTCTTCTGCGGCGGCGATGGCACTGCCCGGGATATCTTTGAAGTTATCGGGAGGGATGTGCCGCTCCTCGGGATCCCTTCCGGTGTGAAAATGTATTCCGCGGTATTTGCCATTGATCCCGCAACCGCTGCGGAACTCGTGCGTGAGTCTGACAAAAAACATCTCCGGGATTCCGAACTTCTCGATGTAGATGAAGATGCGTACCGGGCCGGCGTTCTGAAAACACGGATCTTCGGTATCGCCCGGACACCCGCGAGCCCGGGGAAGGTGCAGGTATCAAAACAGGTGTATGAAGAGCCCGATGAGGAGCGGGCAAAGCAGGAGATCGCACGGTTCATGAAAGAAGTGATGCTCCCTGATACGCTCTATCTCCTCGGGGCGGGGACGACCACGGAAACGATTGCCCACCGTATCGGTGTGAAAAAGACGCTCCTTGGTGTTGATGCCATAAAGAACGGGGCCCTGGTTGCTGCCGATGCGGACGAGAAGACCCTGCTGTCCCTGGCCCGTCAGGAGAAAGATACCCGGATCGTGATAAGCCCGATCGGCGCACAGGGTTTTCTTCTCGGTCGGGGGAACCAGCAGATCAGCGCCCGCGTTGTCAGGAACGCGGGGATACGAAAGATCATCGTTGTTGCCACCCCCCACAAACTTGCAGAGCTCCCTGAATTGTATGTCGATTCCGGCGATCCGGAGCTTGACCAGGAATTTGGGGCCTCCATTCAGGTGATCTCAGGGTACCGGATTGCCCAGCGCAAGAAGATCCACCACTGAAATAACAGTCTCTTTTTCCTGCAGAAACAACCTGAGATCATCCTGCCGGATGGCAAATTTCCAAAAAAAGATTATGCGGTATCCGGCGCCCTGGGGGGTTTCAGCATCGCAAAGGCGATGACAAGACCGATGACCGCGAGGACGAGGACATAGGGAAAGACCCCGAGATAGGACCCAGAAGAGGTCTTGATGAACCCGGCAAGCTGGGGTCCGGCGATACCGCCTGCACCATAGGCCAGGAACATCACCCCATAACACCGCGGGTAGTCACATGTACCAAAGTAACTGGCGGTTGCAGTTGGAGCTATTGCGAGCCAGCCTCCAAGGCATCCCCACAGGATTGCAAATACCAGGATATAGACAAGCACCCCCGGTGCAAGCATGATAAGCAATGCTGCCAGGGCAATGAGAACAAACGACAGCATGGCCGTGTTCCGCGGGGTAAGCTTATCCGTGAGTACTCCAAAGACCGGCCGCCCAAAGCCGTTGAAGATTGCAAAGATACCAACCAGCATGGTTGCAAGTCCCGCCTCAACGCCTACGTCGACTCCCACCGGCTTTGCAATCCCGATTGCCATGAGTCCGGCCAGGCAGCCTATGAAGTAACAGATCCAGAGGGCGTAAAACGATGGCGTCCTGCACATCTGTTCCCGCCTGAGTTCACAGGTTACCGACTGGCCGGGAGCTGGCGCCGGGGGTTTCCAGTTGGCGGGTGTCCACCCGGCTTTTGGGAATTTTAAGGGTAATGCGAGGAGGATGATGAGGATGATGAACGCAATACCGAAGATCCGGAAGGTGTTCATAACTCCCGCTGTTCCGATCAGATAACCGGCAATGTTTGCCGTGATGACTGCAGAGAACCCGAACCCGAGCAGGGTTAAGCCCACCGCAAGACCGCGCTTATCCGGGAACCAGCGGGCTGCGATAGCAACCGGGACCCCGTACGCGATCCCCACGCCCGCACCGGCGATGACCCCGTAGAAGAGGTACAGCCACTGGACGGATCCTGCAAACGACGAGAGGAGCCAGCCCAGTCCGGTCAGGACGCCCCCGACAATCACGATATTCCGCGGCCCGTACTTCTCGATATACTTGCCCGTGAATGGCATTGCAATGGCAAAGAATGCCAGGAAGACCGAGAATGGCAGCAGGATCTCACTGGCCGAGACCGCCTGGCCAAGTCCTTTGGTGAAATAATCGGTCAGCGGTCCGACAAAGACGCTCCACGAGTAAATGGAACCAAGACAGAGGTTGATGATCATTCCAAGAATGATAAGGACCCAGCGTCCTTTTTCAGCTTCCATCCCCATGATAGTTTCTGGTGTACTTTCGCTCATGTTTTTCTCCCCAATATGAACTCATGAATGAATGCGGATTCTTTTGTCAGTATAAAAAATTTTTTGGGCTACTCCTCTAAGGTTGAGATATCGCCCGGATCGATTCCCATCTCTTTTGCCTTTAAGACCCTGCGCATGATCTTGCCGCTCCGGGTCTTGGGGAGCTTGTCCACGAAATCGATCTCGTGGGGCATGGCGATCGGCCCGAGGGTGGTCCGGACATGGTGCAGGAGGTCCTGCTTGAGGTTCGCGCTTGGTTCGTTTCCCACCCGGAGGATGACAAACGCCTTGATCGAATTGCCCTTGACAACATCCGGCTTACCGATGACGGCTGCTTCGGCAACGGCATTATGGGAAACGAGTGCACTTTCCACTTCAGCAGTCCCGATGTTGTGCCCGGCAACGATGATGATGTCATCCGCCCTCCCGAGGATCATGATGTACCCGTCCTTGCCTTTGACCGCAAGGTCACCCACCGCATAAACCCCGTCAATGGTGTACCAGTACTTGCGGTACCGTTCATCGTCGTTGTACACCGTGCGCAGCATGGATGGCCACGGGGATTTGATCACAAGCAGCCCGCCGGTCCCGGGTTTGACGGACTTGCCGTCTTTGTCAACCACATCTGCTTCAACACCCGGGATGGGTTTTCCTGCAAAACCCGGGCGCATGGGTTCCCCGATCATGGTTGTGATCATGTGCATACCGGTCTCGGTCTGCCACCAGGTGTCGAGGATGGGGCATTTGCTCTTGCCGATAACCCGGTAATACCATTCGAATGCCTCGGGGTTCAGGGGCTCGCCAACCGATCCGATGATACGCAGGGAGCTCAGGTTGTACTTGTTCGGCCAGGACTCGCCCATCTTCATGAACATCCGGATTGCGGTCGGGGCTGTATAGAAGATCGTGATCTTCTGCTCCTCGATCAGGTTCCAGTAGCTGCCGGCATCCGGGTAATCCGGTGTCAGTTCTGAGATGAAGACGGTGGCACCGACTGCGAGGGGACCGTACACTATGTAACTGTGGCCGGTGATCCAGCCCGGGTCGGCAGTGCACCAGTAAATGTCGTTGTCCTTGAGATCGAAGACATATTTGCTGGTATAGTACGTCCCGACCATGTATCCGGCGCACGTATGGACAATCCCCTTGGGCTTGCCGGTGGATCCGCTGGTGTACAGGATGAAGAACGGGTCCTCGGCGTCCATGACTTCGGGAGGGCAGACATCGGACATCCCCTCCATCATCTCGTGGAAATCCAGTTCGCGTTCGTGGAGATCCAACGGGGGATCTCTCCTTCTTAAGACAACCACGTGCTCAACGGTTGGTGCATGGATGATCGCTTCATCGACAATTGCCTTGAGCTGGATTGCCTTTCCCCGCCGGATCGAGATATCTGCCGTGATCACGACCTTTGCTTCGGCATCCTGGATTCGCATATTCAGTGCCGCTGCACCAAAACCCCCAAAGACAACGCTGTGAACGGCCCCTATCCGGGCGCAGGCGAGCATGGCGATGAGCTGTTCGGGAACCAGCGGCATGTAGATACAGACACAGTCGCCTTTCTTCACCCCGATCTTCTTTAAGGCATTGGCAAACTGTGCCACCTGGGAGAGGAGCTTCTGGTAGGTAAAGATCCGCTCCCTCCCCTCCTCGCCCCGCCAGATAAGAGCAACCTTGTTGCGGCGGTTGCCATCGACATGACGGTCAAGACAGTTTGCCGAGATGTTCAGCCTGGCATTGGTAAACCATTTGACATAGGGATAATTCCATTCCTTCACGGCATCCCATGGCTTGATCCAGTCCAGCTCCTTTGCCATCTTTTCCCAGAATGCATCAGGGTTTGCCAGAAACTCATTGTACGCTTTCTGGTAATCTCCCATCCATGCTTTTTTTCTGTACTGGGAATCGGGAGTGTACGATTTCACATCCCCGACAAGTTTGACATCGAAGTCTTCTTTCATAGGTGCTCCTATTCTTCATTATTAATCATGTTAGACATGATATTTATAATTTAGTATTGATAATGGGAAAAGGTGTTTTTAGTAGATATATTTTCTTATATCGTGTAGAATCGTTATAGATTACCCGGCAAATCCGGTTCCTCCCCGGAAAGGACAGGAGTACGAAGGGTTATCTATCCGGGTTTTTCAATATAAGATCGATGCTCTCGAAATTCAAGGGATGCCTGCTTGGGGCTGCAATTGGGGATGCTCTCGGAATGCCCAATGAGAGTAATGCACCCAATCTGAACAAGATGAAATACGGATACCGCCGCCCGTATAAAGGCCATCCCAACGAAGGGCTCAACCCCGGGCAGTATACCGACGATACCCAGCTGATGCTCCTCACCGGCACCCTCCTTGCGGATGGCAAATACAATGAAGAGCGGTATGCTTCGGCTTTAAAAGAGCTCGCTTCCCGGGGAAGCCTCAGGTTTCCCGACGGTTCCGTTTCAGCAGTCTGTGAGCACCTGAATGATGGAAGCGGCAACCCCGGCGGTGTCAAATCCACCACTTCCGGCTGTCTTGCCGGATCGGTTCCGTTTGCTCTCGCGTTCCCCGGCCTGAGCGAGGGATCGGAACGGGCAGTCCGGGCCTGCAATGTCACCCATACCCATCCGGCAGCCCATGCAGCGGTCTCGACTTTCGTTACCCTCATTTACCATACCCTGCATGAAACCCCCGACCCGATAGGGATGGCAATGAAGCAGGCCCAAGTGGAAGATGAAGTCCTTGGCGGGAAGATCCGGAATGCTATCAAGATGGAAAAAGACGGGATGGAAACAGAAACAGCGCTCCTCAAGATCGGAAACGATCTCTCGGTGTTCCAGACACTTCCCATCGCCTTCTTCCTCATCAGCAGGTACACCCACCCCCCGGACCTTCTCACGGTCTCAGCCAATACCGGTGGAAACTCCGATACCATCGCATTTCTCTGCGGAGCATACCTCGGCGCATCGCGGGGAATGGATATTCTCCCTGCAGATCTTCTGGAAGGCCTCGAGGACCGGCAGCGGATCGAACTGCTTGGCCAGCGGCTCTTCAATGTATATACCCGCAAACTTGAGCAGATGTAGACGGGTTTCCTTTTTTTTTAAAACCGGGAAAATGTCTCCCGTCTAAAAAGCATTAAATTTTCACAACAGGAAACTCTTCTATGAAAATTGCGATTATCGGGGCCTCCGGCTATGCCGGTGGTGAGCTGATTCGCCTCCTTGTTCACCACTCCACCGCAAAAGTAGTCTGCGCCACCTCGCGCAAACTTGCGGGAACCCCCCTGGATCAGGTACATCCCCAGTTGAAAGGATTTACCAGCCTCAAATTTGAGAATCCCGAAGCAGATGCCATCGATGCGGATGTGGCATTCCTTGCCGTTCCCCATACTGCCGCGATGACGTATGCCGGCAAATTACTCTCCCGCGGGATCAAAGTTGTGGACCTGAGTGCGGATTACCGGCTGCCAAAGGATATCTTTGAAAAGACATATGGGGTATCCCATACCGATTATTTCAAAGTCCCCTACGGCATTCCCGAAATTCACCGCAAGGAGTGCATCGGTGCAAAATTCGTTTCAAACCCCGGGTGCTTCCCCACCGGGGCAACCCTCGCCGCTGCCCCGCTTGCCAAATACGCGCATACCGTGGTATACGACTCCAAGACCGGCGTGAGCGGAGCCGGCGACAATCCTTCGGCAACAACCCATTACCCCAATGTGGGGGATAATGTCGGGCCTTACAAGCTTACTACCCACCGGCATCTCGCCGAGATGAAACAGGAGCTTGCACACCTCGGATCAACCGCGAAATGTTACTTCACCCCGCACCTGGTCCCGGTCAACCGCGGTATCCTGACAACGGCTCATATCCTGCTCAACGAACCTCTTGACCAGAAAGAAGTTGAGAAGATCTACCAGGATTATTACAAGAAAGAATACTTTGTCCGGCTCCAGAAGCCCACTCTTGCAGCGGTCCGGGGGAGCAACTTCTGCGACATCATGGTCGAGAGCGAGGGCCTGCGCGTAGTGGCGATTTCAGCGATCGACAATCTCGTGAAAGGCGCAAGCGGCCAGGCTATCCAGAACATGAACCTGATGTGCGGCTTAAAGGAACAGGACGGCCTCATGCACGCGGGCATGCTGCCCTAGGGAGAGACGATGCTTGTTAAAGAAGCCATGACAAAAACACCGGTTACCTGCCGGCCCGATACCCCGCTCCGCGAAGTTGTAGCACTGTTCCGCAGGCACCATATCGGGGGCCTTCCGGTCATGGAGGGAACGGACCTTGTCGGGATGATCACCGAATCCGACCTCATCTCCCTCCTCGAAACCGAGCGGACAAGCGACGATCTCTGGCTTCCCTCCCCGTTCGAAGTCATCGAGATCCCTATCCGCGAATATGTAAACTGGGAAAAGACCAAGCACGCACTCCGGAATATCGGGGATATGCCGGTCACAAAGGTGATGACCCGAAGGGTGGTAACCGCGACAGAAGAGATGGATGTCGAGGCTGCCGCCTCAATCATGCTCAGGGAAGGAATTTCGCGCCTGCCTGTACTTGAAGGGAAGAAAATTACCGGGATCATCACCCGGGCAGACATCATCAATGCGATCGGATCAACCTATACTGCTGAGGAAGGAGCAAAAAAACCATGAAGAAACGAAGTATCTGCGCAGTTGAGGGCGTGACTGCCTGTGGAATGAAGGAAGGGAAGTTCGGTCTCGCACTGATCCGGGCAAGCGGGACCGCGGCCGGAGTGTTCACGGAGAATCTTGTCAGGGCTGCCCCGATCCAGCTCATGCGCAGCCAGATCCGGAACGGCAGGCTCGATGCAGTCATCGTGAACAGCGGGTGTGCAAACGCTTATACCGGGCAGAAAGGATACAAGGATGCTGTCGTCATGACCGAGTATGCAGGCTCAGCTCTCGGGGTCCCGGCAAACCATGTCGGGGTAGCAAGCACCGGTGTTATCGGGAGATACCTGGACCTGCCCCTTATCCAGCGGCAATGTAAACAGATCGCACCTGATCTTGCATCCAGTGCAGAGGCCGAGACACTTGCGGCCAATGCCATCATGACCACGGATCTGTACCCGAAACATGCCCTGGTTGAAAAAGAAACATTCACCGTTGCCGGGATCACCAAGGGGAGCGGGATGATTGCACCGAATATGGGGACCATGCTCGCGTTCATCTATACCGATGCCGAGATCGGGGCAAAACCCCTCAAGGAGGCCCTGAAACTGGCAACAAAGCGGTCGTTCAACCGGGTCGTGGTTGACGGGGACACGAGCACGAACGATATCGCCCTCTGCACGGCGACCGGTGAATCCGGGAAAGTAAAAGAGAAAGAGTTCTCCGCGGCTCTCGAGGAGTGCTGCCGCTCGCTTGCAAAACAGATCGCCGCCGATGGCGAGGGAGCAACCAAGCTTCTTGAAGTCCGGGTCACGGGAGCAGCAAAAGAGGATGATGCAGCAAAAGTTGCACGGACGGTCATCGAATCGCCCCTGGTGAAGACCGCGGTTTACGGGGAAGACCCCAACTGGGGCCGGGTAGTGGCGGCAGCCGGGCGGGCCCGGGTGAAGTTTGACCCGAATGCAGTCTCCCTCTGGATCAGCGACGGGAAGAACCGCTACCCCCTGGTCAAATCCGGCGAGATCATTGCTGACCTCAAAAAAGCCAAGCAGGCGATGCACAGCAAGACGGTTGTCTTCATCCTCGATCTTGCTGCCGGGAAGGAGGAAGCCACCGCATGGGGCTGTGACCTGACCGAGCGATATGTGGAGATCAACGGGAGGTACACCACATGATGAAACGCGAAGACGTACTTATGGAAGCTCTTCCCTATATCCAGCAGTTCCACGGGAAGACAATCGTGATCAAGCTGGGCGGCCACGCGATGGTGGACCCGGTTGTACTGGAAAATGCCATCCGCGACGCAGTTCTCCTGCACTATGTTGGTATCAGGGTTGTGCTGGTCCACGGCGGCGGCCCCGAGATCAGCGAGAAGATGAAGCAGATGGGCAAGGAATCGGTCTTCGTCGGCGGGCTGCGGGTAACCGACCAGGAAACCCTGGAGATCGCCCAGATGGTTCTCGTAGGAAAGATCAACAAGGGGATTGTTTCCCTGATAGCCAAGTGCGGTGCCCGGGGAGTCGGTCTCTCGGGCAGCGACGGGAACCTGATCCTTGCAAAGAAGATGGAACTCCAGAAGATCGAGATTGGCGGTGTCCAGAAGGAAGTGGATCTCGGGCATGTGGGAGAGATCGAATGGATCGATCCCACCATTCTCAATACTCTGCTTGACAAGTCTTACATCCCGGTGGTCTCGCCCATTGCCATTGACAAATCCGGGGGAAGCCTCAATATCAATGCCGATACTGCGGCCGGCGATATCGCTATCGCCCTGAAGGCGTACAAGCTGGTGAACATGACGGACGTTGACGGTGTCATGGACAAGGGGCGGACAAAGGTCTTCCGGAAACTTACCATTGCAGAAGCGGGCGAACTGCAAAAAACCGGGGCTATCGGCGAGGGAATGATCCCGAAGGTAAACTCCGTGATAAAAGCGGTGCAGAATGGTGTCAGCTACTCCCATGTCATCAATGGCAATATCGAGCACAACCTTATCCTGGAACTGTTCACGAATGACGGCGTGGGAACCATGATCTCGCTCAAATAATTTTTTTCCCATAAAGGAATTTTATTAATCACGGACCGGCACATAGGTACAGGGATTATCACTCATGGATAAAATAATAAAAATCGCCGCAGGCCTGACTGCGGTTATTATTCTCTGTGTTGCACTCTTTTTTTTCTTCCCCGGCTCATTGTCAAGCGGGGTATCCATGGAAAGTGCAAACCCGGGCTCCACGGGCAATGCACCCGTGTATTTTTTTTACGGTGAAGAATGCCCCCACTGCCATAATGTTATGCCGCTGGTGAAGTCGCTTGAGCAGAAATACCCCAATGTTGAATTCCAGTACCTGGAAATATGGCATAACGAAACCAACTATGCGTTTTATTACGCTCTCAACCAGGAACTCAAAACCAGGTACTCCGGTGTCCCCCAGGCAATTGTCGGTGATACTGTCCTGAACGGGGAGCGGGACATTCCTGCCGGCCTTGAGCAGGCAATTCTTAACCAGATTAAAAAAAAACCCTGAGCGAACCTGAACCCCCTGCTCCCGGTGTTTCCCGGATTGGCAGTCCAGCCACCAATTTTACGATTTCTGCGGTCTATTTTTATGGTAACGGCTGCAGCCATTGCGAGAATGTGAAGCCGGTTCTTTCATCCCTTCTTGCGAAGTACCCGGAACTCCGGATTGAGATGCTGGAAGTGAACAATAACGCCACAAACCAGCAGATCTTTTCATCAACGGTGGGACAGTATAATCTCGGGAATGCCGGAATCCCCCTCATCATCATCGGGAACCACGCTTTCAGTGGGGATGTCGAGATCAGGGACCACCTGGAAGAAGCAGTCCTTGCCGAGAGAGAACGGCTGGCTGCCTGCAATGGCACGTCCTCCAGCCAGCCTCAATCCCCGGTCTCTGACTGTCCGACAGGAATTACATCGCTGACCATCCCCGTGGTGGTCGTATCAGCACTCATCGACAGCATCAACCCCTGTGCCTTTGCCATCCTGATCTTCCTTTTAGTCTCGCTGGTTGCTGCAGGGAACCGGCAGAGAATTCTGCTGGTCGGTGGCTCATATGTGGCAGCGATGTTCCTCTTCCATCTCCTTGTCGGTGTGGGACTCTTCTCGGTATTTTCCCTGTCCGGGTTTTCAAGAGCATTCTCGCTCATCGGTGCCGCTGTTGCGGTTGCTCTTGGACTGATAACGATCTTTGATGTGATCAGGAACAATGACCGCTTCCTTCTCTCCGTTCCCGATTCAAAGAAGGGAATAATCGGACGCTATCTGGAAAAAGTGTCCATGCCGGCTTCGTTTGTCCTGGGAATTCTCGCCGGTGTGTTCGGGTTTTCCTGCACCGGCGGGATCTATATCGGTATCCTCGGCCTCATGGGCCGCAGCTTCACGCTCGTATCCGGACTTCCCTATCTTATTCTCTATAATGTGATCTTTGTCCTGCCTCTCGCCCTTGTCGTGCTCCTCGTGGCATACGGGGTTCCGCTTGGGAATGCGAACACCTGGCGGACCACGAACCGCCGGCTCATCAGGCTTATCATCGGCCTTGCGATGGTGGGAATCGGGCTCGTTATCGTATCCGGGTGGATCGGGTAAATATTTTTAAAAAAATTTTCCAAGCTCTCTTAATTCGGTTGTGATACCCCGAATTTATTTCAGTACGTTGTTACCAGATTCATTCTCATCGTATGCTTCACATTATTTCCAAATTATGAGGGTGACCCCCTCTCTCCCCCAGAGGGGGAAGCATCCCAAGGGGTGCACCCCCTTGACCCCCATTAAAATTGAAAGGTTTCAAACAACGCTCCTGCTCGGTGAGCCCAGGCAAGGCGGCCACACTCCCCCAGTTCTCCGTCGGTGAGAAACCCGGAAAAAAGGGCAAGGGTACCCGATGGTCGCCCCCTCGTAAAACGCCCGGATTGGCAAACGGAGCCCGTATAACGGACTTTATCCGGGCCCCCGTTTTCGGGGATCCGAAAACAGATCGAATTGGGGGAAAAACGGTACAATGAGCCCGGATTTCTGCCCGCAAATCGGCCGGATAGAAATTTTCACGCCGAAGGTTTTGAAAAACGCAATTAGCATCAATTGGGCGCAGAAAGTCCCCTGCGATCGTGCTATAATGGGGGGGTTTGGCCGGTGGAAGGGGGATCCGGAGGGGTCTCCTGATGGTCAGGGCCGGCCAATGATTTTTTTGCCGAAAAAAATATTTTTTTTAAAAAATTTCCGGGAATTTTTTTTTTAAATTTTATTTTTAAAAATTACAGCGCGATCCGGACTTCCTTTGCCGCGTCGCACATATTCTTGAGTTTCCAGTACGCGGATTCCCGGCTCCGCATCCGCATACCGCAGTCAGGGTCAATTAAGAGGATCTTCGGGTCGAAGTATTCCACAGCTTTCTCGATCCGTTTTTTGATCTCGTGAACGGTTTCAACCTCTTCGGACGAGGAATCAACGCAGCCGTACCCGAGCATCTTACCGGCCAGGTCCCGGCGGGAGAGGATATCGAGATTTGCCTGGTTCTTCGAGAACTCAAAATCGAGGACATTGACATTGAATTTCAGGAGCTCGTCAAGGACATTTCCCAGGTTGCCGCAGACATGCATGCAGGTGGGAATGCGGACTGCGGAGGTGATCATCTCCACCGCCTGCTTCCCGATGGCAAGATCCGCGATACCGGTCGAGAGGATCGGCTCATCGATCTGGAGCAGGGTTACCCCTGCTGCTTCGAGACTTTTTGCTTCCACGATCAGCGCTGCGGCAAGGTCGAGTGCCAGTTCCTCCTTGTTCCGGTACATCGGGGTGCTCAGGTGAAGCCCGTGGGCAAGGGTGGAAGGACCGGTGATGATCCCTTTCACTTTGGGGGCTTTTGAGATGGCATACTTTGTATCAGCCGTGGTTATGGGTCCGGCGGCAGGCTGGATTTTGCCAATCACTTCCTGTCCCTTGATGCCCGGGAGCTGGGCCGTAAAGGCCCCGATCATGTCTCCCCGGACCTGCCCGTCCGAGATGATATCAATGCCCGCCCCGATCTGGTCGGCAACGGCAGTCTCCACTGCCGCGTGGAGCGGGTCAAAGAGACTCTTGAGTCCGCTCCCCTTCACCACCGGGTAACTCCCGACAACGGTTGTCGCCAGCACTTTGTTGATGAAATAACTCTTTGACATAGTATTCCGGGCTATGAATTTGTTACAACCACATCGACGCCCGCGTAAAAATAGTTCGTGGTCAGGGAACCAGCCGGTGCATGTCCCTTGGGAAGAGGACCGCCTCGCGGACATTGGAGAGCCCGAGCATGGTCATGACAAGCCGGTCAGCACCAAGCCCCCAGCCTGCATGGGGCGGCATGCCATAGCGGAACGGGCGGAGGTAGAACTCGAAACTTTCGGGATTGAGCCCTTTCTTTGCGATCTGCTGCACGAGCCGGTCGTACCGGTGCTCCCGCTGGGCACCGCTTGAAAGTTCCATTCTGGGGTGCATCAGGTCGAACGCCTTGCAGATGGATGGATTGTTCTCGTACTGCATTGCGTAATACGGCCGGATCTCGGATGGCCAGTCCACGATAAAGTAGTGACCCCCCATCTCGGCGCCGATAGCCCGCTCGGCTGCCGGGCTGACATCGTCGCCGTACTTGATCGGGTCCTCGATCTTCTTTGCTGCGATCTCGATCGCCTCAGCGTACGGGAGTCGGGGGAACGGGGCTTTCGGAACCGTAAAATCCTCCACTTCGATATTGGCAAGCTGCGTGCTGCAGGTCTTGTTCACGTACTCGTACGTTTTAACAATGAGATCTTCGAGGGTGCGCATGACTTCGAGGTGGTCGGCAAACGAGACCTCGATATCGATGCTGGTTGCCTCGTTCAGGTGCTTGGTGGTATTGTGTTCTTCGGCACGGAAGATCGGTCCGATTTCGTACACTTTCTCGCAGCCTGCAGCCATCATCATCTGCTTGTAGAGCTGCGGGCTCTGGTTGAGGAAGGCTTCCTTGTCAAAGTAGGCGATCGGGAAGAGTTCGGTCCCGCCCTCGGTTGCCGCGGCAACGATCTTGGGCGTGGTGATGCCGGTGAAACCTTCGTTGTGGAGATACTGGTTTATCGCGTAGGTTGCTGCACTCCGGATCTCAAAAACGGCAGCAACACGGGGTCTCCTGACATCGAGGAACCGGGCATCGAGCCGGGTGTCGAGCTCAGCCGAGACTTTCTCGGAAACATCGAGCGGGAGCGGGGTCTCGGCAAGGCTTATGATCTCGAGTGATTCGGGCACGAGCTCGCGGCCGCCGGGGGCCTTGTCGATCGCCTTGACCGGGCCACTGACCCGGACAACGGATTCGCGGGAGACCGCTTTTACCGCAGCAAGGACTGCCTCGGGGACTTTCTTCTTCGGGATGGTCACCTGGATGATGCCGGTCCGGTCGCGGATGAGCATGAAGGCGAGGCCGCCGAGGTCCCTGACCTCGTGGACCCAGCCGCAGACTTCCGCGTGGCCGCATTCCGGTGTGACGTTCTGTATGGGTATGCGCATCAAAATCCTATAACAATGGGCCTTTTGGGATAATGGACTTTATGGGGATCTTATGGCCCGGCAGGGTGTCCAGAATGCCACAATTCGTATATATTTTCACGCCGTTCGTGTACAATGGGAGATTATGTCGGATACACTCAGCCAGATGGAATCCAAAAACAAAAAGGGCTGGAGCACGGGGACAAAAGTCCTCCTTGGAATTATCGTGGTCATTGTTCTCATCGCCACTCTTGCGATCGTCACCCTGACAATCGCGGTCCTTGATACGCAGGCCGGGACACAGTTCCCGTATGTCACCTCGTACCGGGTATCCCTGCCGGACGGGGAACCGGTGATGATCGGGAACAGCCGGATCGTCACCATGTCTTACGACAACGAGATGGTTGCCGATGTTGATGGCTCCCGGGAAAAACTCGTTGTCGGCCAGCAACGGGTGATAAGCCCGCGGCATGCCCGGGTGACGGTTCTCGGTATCCCCCTCATCGACACGGATTTCCAGATCACGCTCACGTACCTTGGCACCAGCGGGAAGAATAATCTCTTCGATATGACCGTCAGGACGTCGAACCAGATACCCGAGTTTGTGCTCAGGCGGCTTATTCCGGCGAACATGAATGCCCAGCCGGTAACATAGTGTCAGGAATCCCACGATCATCCGGGGGATTTCCCCTTTTTTAGCCATCTTTCTCAAACCGGATTCCCAGGCCTGAGGAGCATGCCCTGTTTTTGTCCCCCCAAGCGAATTCTCATCTCATGTCGGGTTGCAACGGAACCGCTTTTTTCAACCAGACTTTGCCTGAAATTTTTCCATCACAATCAGGATCCCGATTGAAAACCATTTGCAGATCAATCAAACCTTGATTTGAAATTTTCAACCGGACTTCGATTTTTTCCTTTCAACCAGATCCTGATTGAAAATTTTTCAGCGAATCGTGATTGAAAACCAGGTCTCGCGATCCAGTTCTCGTCGTGAACGGTTTGGGTGCACTAGTGCATACGTACTTAACTTTTCATCATCAAACCCTGATGAAAATTTTTTTGGCAGACTTTGATTTTTAATTTTCAATCAAGCTTCGATTTCAAAAAGTTCATCGCGATCATGATCCCGATTGAAAATCATTTGCAGATCTACCGGACCCTGATTATTTTTTTTCAACCAAACCCTGGTTGAAAAAATGGAGCATTGATCACCCGCCACAACGGTTCCTTTTCCATTCCTCAAAGGGATCCCCGTGGCGCTTCAATTACCCGCCAATGGAAAAACAGGGTATTATCCTGCCGTACCGGCGAGGGGCCAAGAGGTGAGGAATGCTCATGCTGTGTTGGTTTAACATGAAAATGCACCGGCAGTTTCATTGTATACGCGTGTGACCATCCGGCATCATGTCCGTTCTCATGGTTCTGTTCGAACCGGATCTTTTCATACCCGATCACCTGAGCCATTTTTATCAATTGCTTCCTGTGTCAGGGCTCTATTGTATTGCATTGAACGTGTCAATGCATGGCATTGAGTCACGCAATGCGTTGCGAAATTATTAAATTCCTTTTGATTGCAACTTATTTATATTGAGGTTTTATTATTACGCGAAATAATAAACACATTTTAATTATGTTCAGTATAGTTCTTCTTATTATATCTCCCGCTGGTGCCTATAGTTTTCAGCCGTCGCCCTGGGCAGCGACAGGTGCGATTGCCACATCAGAGCGGGAGTATCATATTCCGAATCCATTTACGATATCATTTGCGGCAGGCGGGACTGTTGTGAGTGGCACCGCACCGCCGAATGTTTTCACGGTGAATGGATTCATTGTTGATGCGTATAGTTTTCCCGGTGGTGATTGTTACGGGCGTCATCTTGCAGATGTCCGCACATCGAATACATCGGAGAATACCTGGCAGATTTTTGCCCCTTCATCGATTGCCGGTTATCCTATAACGGGTGTGCGGTTTTATCTTGTAGGAAATAACGGCCTCTGTGATAAAGCCCTTTCAACCGGTTACCTGTCCTTCGGGAACGATGGCCCTGTCCGTGAACCTCCTGTGGCCGCGTTTACCGCAACGCCGCTCTCAGGGTTACCCCCTCTGAACGTGCAGTTCACGGACACGTCCACCGGCTCCCCGACCTCGTGGTCGTGGTCGTTTGGCGATGGGGGGACGTCAACGCAACAGAATCCCTCTTATCCTTACACAACCCCCGGATCCTATACCGTCCAGCTCACTGCGACAAATGCCTATGGAAGTAACACGGAAACGAAGACCGGGTATGTGGTGGTAACGGCGCCTCCGACGCCGACACCAACGGTGACAGTGACGCCGACGCCCCCCTCCCCATATTGCTATTCAATGACTAAAGCAGAATTTAAAAACGATCCAACGCAAGAATCGCTTGAACACAATTTCGACAATGATATTATGTTTATTAACCGCTCTTTGCATGAAAAATCCGGATGGGATTTAAAATTTTACCATGATGATAGTACCATCTCCAGCTCCGATTTTGGTACTTCTGGCGAAGGTCTGAATGATGCGACATTCCATTTCCATTTCGGTCATGGTGATCCTACGCAAATTGAATTACCTCATGGAGAAATGGTTTCCCCCCTGGATGTGAATAATAAATGGGGGAAAAATAATAAATGGGTGTTTTTATACTCATGCAAAGTTCTGGAGAACCTTCAATGGGGCCAATCTTTAGATACCTCTCATGGAATTTTTGGTTTTCAATCCACTGTACATGAAAATGGCTGGTTAATGCCAGCATTCTTACAATATGCAACTGAAAAAAAGATGCCACTCTATCTGGCTTATAAAAATGCCTCAATTGAGGCGTATGATGAAAAAACCACCGCTGCTGTAATCTTTTATAATAAACGTCAAGCATATGGTGATCACTTGCCCGGTTATGGATCTGTTGAGAGTGATGGAAATCCGAATGACATCCTATTTGTAGATAATTGGACGTGTTAGGTGATATTGATGAAAATTAATGTAAAAAAAATTATGTTGTTAGTAATCATTTCTGCACTCTTTACAAGTTTGTTATGGGTAGTTCATATCATCCCCCAATCAACAATAAGCGAAACAAGTAACCCGTCAAACAAGATGATTGATAAAATAATACCTGTAGAAAAAATATCCTCCCATACTCTTGGTTCAATTAGTGGGATTGTCATTCAGACAGCCGTGCCTACGGCTCCCGAATCATTACCTTTATACAAGGGAGTTTTTCATCAAGGAGATACTCTCGATGTCATTCTTGGCGATTCATTTACAGAAAGAACTAACTTAATATCAGAACAGGAGGCTCCGCAATCTGCAAAAATTGCGATGGGGCCATATGGTGGACTGCCCTCAGATGCAGAGTTAGGTATTTCAAGAATTAATTATGCAATTGGATATAATCGCACTACTTTAAAGGTAGTAGAGAGTTATCCACTTTGTACAGTTGTATCATACCGCAGAAAGCTAAATGGAATGCCGGTTGGTGGTCAAAGTGATAAACTTAGAGTTGAATTGGGAGAGAACGGAACGCTTCTGCGGATTTATAAAATCTGGAGAACTCTTGAATATACAGGACATAATGTCTCTATAATCACTCCCACCAAAGCAATCGAAAAACTGCAAAATGGTGAGATAATTGAGCCACCTGTAGATTCCGATAATATTACTGTTAATACTATTATATTAGGATATTACGAAAAAAGCAGAATCGATCCAGAAGTTTTCTTGGAGCCAATTTGGATTTTTTCCGGCTATACCTCATCCGGTGCCCCAATTGATTTCTACGTCTACGCCCGCCAGTTCTCAAACTTCACCGCCACACCAACCTCCGGCAAAGCCCCGCTGAACGTGACTTTCACCGACACCTCGGACGCTTCGCCAACAACATGGCTCTGGGACTTTGGCGACGGTACAAACTCAACCAAACAGAACCCTGTGCACATGTACACATCCGCCGGCAGGTACAATATATCGCTGAGAGCATGGAACGATCTTGGCAGCGACACGATGGAAAAACCGGCATACATATCAGTTAATAACTTGATCTTCCCAATGGCCAACTTCACCGCCAACGTAACAACCGGTAAATCTCCCGTCACCATTGTTTTCACCGACACCTCATCCAACTCCCCGACATCGTGGCTCTGGGACTTCGGTGACAACTCAACATCCACGAATCAACATCCCATCCATGAATATAACCGGGGCGGCAATTACACCGTGAGCCTGAATGCAACGAATGAGAACGGGAGCGGTATCCGGATAAGCCCGGATTATATCCGGGTAACCCCGAACCCGAGCTTCCCCAACTTTTCGGCCACACCCCGGTCGGGAAAAGTGCCGCTGACAGTATTCTTCAATGATACTTCTTCCGGGGGTACACCGACATTATGGTTCTGGCAGTTCGGGGATGGCACAAATGCATCGGTGCCGGACCCGGTGTATACGTACATCCGTGCCGGGAACTACAGCGTTGATCTCGAAACCGCGAATGGCGACGGGGATCTGAACAGAACCGTGAACAACTATATCACGGTTCTCCCGCTCACTCCCCCCATAGCCAACTTTATTGCCACACCGCTCTCCGGGCAGGCGCCTCTCACGGTCGCATTCGCCGATACCTCATCCAATGCACCAACCTCCTGGAACTGGTCCTTTGGAGACGGGGTGACTTCGGCCCTCCCGTCCCCGGTCCACGTCTATTCCAATGCCGGTAATTACACAATCGTGCTGGACGCGACCAACGTGGACGGCACCGGCTCCCTGAACCGGCCGGGGTATATTTCGGTGTCCGCTGCTCCGCCAACAACGATACCCACGACACCGCCGACAACCCGGCCTACCCCCAGGCCAACGAGACAACCTCTCTCGCCTCTGGTTGCGATAGCCGGTCTCGCAATTACCGGGCTGGTGTTTGCAGCGGGGAAGAAGTGAAAATAATCCAACCCTGATTTTTCCATATGTCAAAAATTATCCCCAAAAAAGGAACCGGTGTCTGCCCGGCATCGTGGTCGTGGTCGTTCGGCGATGGCGGGACGTCAATTCAGCAGAACCCGTCTCATTCTTACACAACCCCCGGATTCTATACCGTCCAGCTCACTGCGACAAATGCCTATGGAAGTAACACGGAAACGAAGACCGGGTATGTGGTGGTAACGGCGCCTCCGACGCCGACACCGACAGTGACAGTGACGCCGACGCCGACACAATATTCTTTCTCCATTACTCAAGTTGGTAATCCAGGAAGTGCAGGTTTTGAAGATATTTCCAGTGCTGTGGATTTGGAGGCAACTATACTTAGTAATTCGTTAGAGCATGACAATAAAGTAACATGGATACCGGTATCCTGGAAAAAGGAGACCTCTGTAACAAAAGAAGATTTGGGAATTAATGGAGGGGGTCTGAATAATGCCATCTTCCATTATCATGCCGGTCATGGAGCTAAGGACTTATTTATTTTGGGAAAGACCTACCTCGCCTTGAGTAATGGACAAACTCTTCACGCAACGGATGTTGCAGGAAAGTGGGGAGGAAACAATAAATGGGTTTATTTGGATTCTTGTGATATTTTGAGCGATCGGTCATGGAGTAAGGCACTTAGTACTACTCACGGGATATTCGGATACACAACTAAAAAATATACCGGAACTAAAGAAAAAACTGACTTTATTGAAATGGCACAAGGCCGAACATATCCAGCCGCAGCAGCCAAACCGTTATCAAAAGCATTCTATAATGCGACGAGGCAGAATCAACCCCCTTCGGTGACGGCAGCGGTGATATTCGGGAACAAGGATCAGTACAATAACGATTATCTTCCGGGTCATGGGTCGATGGCAGCTGACAAAGATCCCAACGATCATTCGTATTTTTATAATGAATGGCAATGTGTTGGGCCAGAAGTGACATCATGAAAAAATCCATAGTTTTGATTGCAGTTGTAGTAACAATGACGATAGCATTAACTGGAATCGCGGTATTATCAAATTCTCAATTATTCTTGTCAACGCATGATACCAATGATCCATCGCATAAATGGATCGATGCTACCATTGGCAGAAATAATCTGCATCTGAATCTGCTGGGACAATCGGATTACATTACTATCCACGCATTATCTCCGGAGGTTCCAGCATCGTTTCCCCTGTATAAAGGGACATTATTGGAGGGTGATGCAGTTTATCTGTCTCCCGGAGATCCGATGTCCCCAAAAAATAACGTAACCTCAGAAAAGGATGCTCCTGGAGTTGCGGAGCAAGTAATGGCATCATACGGGGGTTTACCGCCAGATGCGAAGCTGGTAATGGTAAATACTAATTATATGAAAAAAATGAATCGCGATACTGGGGAGGTATTAGAAAAATGGCCTACATTCACTGGTGTATTATATACTAGAAATCTGATGGGATTACCAGTTATCGGGGATGGCGACAGGATTGCTATTAATTTGGGTGAAAACGGAGAATTATTGGAGATTTATAAAATCTGGAGACATCTTGAATACACCGGAACCAACGTCTCAATAATCTCCCCCCAGCAGGCAGTAGAAAAACTTCAGAATGGCGAAAGTATTCATCATGTGATGTCGGATTCAGGTATCGTCATCACCAATATTACTTTAGGATTTTATGAAAAGAGCAGGACTGACCCCCAGATCTTTCTGGAACCTGTCTGGATATTTTCCGGTACAACGCAATCTGGAGATCGGATTAGTTTGTATGTTTACGCCCGTCAATTCTCAAACTTCACCGCCACACCAACCTCCGGTAAAGTCCCGCTGAACGTGACGTTCACCGACACCTCGGGCGCGTCACCAATAAAATGGCTCTGGAACTTCGGTGACGGCATAAATTCGACCGATCAGAATCCGATACACCAGTACACAACCGCAGGTACCTACAATGTCTCGCTGAAAGCATGGAACGACCTTGGCAGCGACACGATGGAAAAACCGACATACATCTCAGTCAACAACTTGATCTTCCCAGTAGCCAACTTCACCGCAAACGTAACAACCGGGAAATCCCCGGTTGCTGTTGCCTTCCGGGACACCTCATCCAACTCCCCGACATCGTGGCTCCGGGACTTCGGCATCTTATCCCGGCAAACATGAATGCCCAGCCGTTGTAACTTTTTAAAAAAAGAAAAACGATCTTTTTACTCTGCCATTCGCATGGGCGGATACAGGACTTCATCCTTTCCATTCAGTACAATCGTTGCAACAGTTGTATTGATCCGGTCGAGCGGGTTTGCAAGGATCTTTTTTGTGGAAAGTGTATAGAGCATGTCACCGATATAGAGGGAGCGTTTTACCTCATTCTGCGAACTGCCATAGAAGTAGTACCCGCTGCCACCCGTACCGTGCTCTATGGTGCCCCGCAGGACAAATCCGTTTTCAGGACTCACTCCGAAGACGTACGCCCCGTACCAGATCTGCGGCTGGTCTCCACTCAGCTTCCCAGCCTGCATAGCGTCCTGCCGGACTACCCGGGCCGGGATAACAAGGAGGTTCTTTGCCTTGCTGAAAAGGAAGGCCTTGTGATCGGAAATCGCCGCGGAGTCCGAACCGGCATCACCGATCTCGACTTTCCCTGCCTGTCGGGGATGTTCCACGTCGCTCACATCAAAGAGGGCGAGTTTGAGCCCCTGTGCTGAGACCCCTCCCCAGTCATTGGTGCCGGTCTCTTTGCCAAGACCAATGACGTAGTTGTTATCATACGGGTGGAGGTAATCCGAGTAGCCGGGGATCTTGAGTTTGCCGAGGATCTTCGGGCTCGCCGGGGTTGAGAGGTCGATGACAAAGAACGGATCGATCCGCTTGAAGGTTACCATGTAGAGGCGATCGCCCATGAACCTTGTTGAGTAGATCTTCTCCTGCTCGGCAATATGAGTCAGGGAACCGATTACTTTCATGCCGGTGTTGAGCACGAAGACGTTGTTGTACTCGTACTGCCCCCTTGGTGTCGAGACATCCGATGTAGTTGCAACGCGGAGATTGTTGTCGTACTCGTCCATCGCGAACTGGTTGTTCAGGTATCCCGGCACATCGCCCCTCGCTATGTAGGTGATCGCGCCGTTATCGATTGCGATCTTGTGGATGATGGTCGTGCTCTGGTCGATTTCCTTCTTTTTGATCAACTCCTGCTCCCCGCTCTTCATTTCAGCGATCACGGCCTGCTTTTCGGCCTCACTCATCGAATTGAAATCCGCCGGGAGCACGGGAGAGGAGACTCCTGAAAAAGCCCCCACCGTGCGGACCTCCCGTCCATCGACTGCAATCGCCGGCTCCACAACACCCCTCATAGGATAGATGGTATGATATTTCTGGTAGCTGATGTACATCGCGGCCGGTGAGACGTAGAGGATGTTGCCGCTGCCGGCGAGATATGTTTTTGCATCCTTCTCATTTCCGCTGTTCATGTCGAACGAGGTGATAGTGGTGAATGCATATTGCCGTTCAGGATTGTCGAAGTAATAGACCCCCGGTGAGGCGATGATCTTACCGCTCTCTTTTATAACCGGTACGGTAAAATCCCTGCTCTGGTAGATGTACACCTGCTCGCGGGTGACAAGGTAGAGGTTGCTGCCGATCAGCCGGGCATCGATATAATCGCCGTCGATCACGTAGTCCTTTGAGAGTTTCGGGTTCTTATGGTCGCTGATATCATAGAACACTGCATGAGTTACAGGTGAGGTACTCCGGTGATAGGGCATGGACATAATCCGCGGGGTTGAGGCAGATTCGGAATTGTCCGGTGCAGGTGCGCTGCCGGTCGTGAAGAGTACGAGCCGGTCCCCATAGATGAAAAGTTCTTTGGGGGTATCGTCAAGGGTAGTTTTGGATACTACTGAAGCCGTCGTGGTTGGGTAGGCATCAACGATCGTCAGGGCATCCCCGGAGATCACATAGATATACCTGTCATCATTCTTCACAAAATCCGGCTCATCGACACCGGCAACCTGGATGTTGGTCTCTGAATGGTCTACGGTCCCGGCCAATGGCATGGAGCTGGAGAGACCCGTGCCTGATTCGGCTGATGCCCGCGATGGAGGTGCCACACCGGCATCTTTGGCAACTGCCACACCTATGGTGGAATATCCCCCATCTTCCGCTTCCATCGCGAGTTTCGTGTTCTCCTCTATGTACTGGCGGATCTCGGCCGCCGAACTGAATTTTTTTATCTCCCCAGGTGCAGGCACTGAAGTGGAACTGGTGCAGCCAGCTGCGATAATGATGACTACAACAATCATGGCGAATGCAAGGGAACAACTCATCCTGCGTAACATATTCGATCAGGATCCCTTGTGCGGGAAAAGATGATGAATCTGGCGTTAACTGCGAAAATAATGGAAGTTATCAGATATTTTCTCCACTCTTTCTGCGGCAGGCAGCATATGACCCCTGTCCAGACACAACGGTAAACCGTTTCCCGTAGCGGGTAATCAGAAGGCCCCGCCATACCTTGAAGTGGACAGCCGCCGAATACTGATACGAACGGAATGAGTTCTCCCCCAGCTGATAAAGCGACCCTCGACAAGCTCAAGGAAAAGACCGCCCACCTCTCTGTCATCTCCAACGCCGGCCTTGTGCTGATGAAATTCGTTGTCGGGTTTGCAATCGGCTCTGTCAGTATCATCTCAGAAGCTATCCACTCCTCGATGGATCTCATCGCGGCAGTAATCGCATTTTTTTCGGTTCGGAAATCTGCAGAACCCCCGGATGCTGCACACTCGTTCGGTCACGGGAAGTTTGAGGATATCTCCGGTCTTGTAGAAGCCCTGCTCATCTTTGTTGCAGCGATCCTGATCATCCGGGAAGCGGTCATCAAGCTGCTGGGCCACAGTCCCGAGGAGCTCAAACCCGAACTGCTGTTTGCGGGTATTGCCGTCATGGGGATCTCAGCCCTTGTCAACTGGTATGTCTCCCAGCGTCTCATGAAGGTGGCAAAACAGACCGAGTCCATAGCACTCGAGAGCGATGCTTGGCACCTGAGAACTGACGTCTACACCTCGCTCGGCGTGTTTCTCGGCCTCATCCTTATCCGGCTTACCGGGATCACGCTCTTTGACCCGCTCTTTGCCATCGGGGTTGCCATTGTCATCATGAAGGCTGCCTATGACCTTACCGTGCGGTCATTTGCCGATCTCATTGATCACAGTATCCCGGAGGCGGATGAAGAGCGCATCAAAAAGATCATCTGCGAACACTCAAACGACTATGCAGGATTCCACGACCTGAGGACCCGGCGCTCGGGTCCAGAGATTTTTATCGAGTTCCATCTCGTGATGCCCGGGGAGATCACGGTATTGCAGTCCCATGATTTCGCTGATCATCTCGAAGCAGATCTCATGCTGGAGTATCCGCGGGCCAATGTGACTATCCATATCGAGCCCTGCAACGAGGGCTGCACCCGGTGCGGATCTTTCTGCACGTTTTATAAAAAACAGGAAGGAAAATAGCCTGGCCGAATTTCAGCCCGTTCCGGCAGATACCTTGTGTAATTGAACGACTCAAAAAAAATGCTGACAATTCCGTAAAAGGATAAATACTATTTTAAGTGCATACAATATGCAATAAAGGTGTAACCATGAAAAAAACTCATGAACCTACCTATTCCTTTGTGATTCTCACACTCGTCTTAATTGTTATTGATACTCTTTTAGCCTGGCTCTGCACTCTTTTCCTGCCCGCCGGACAAAACTGGGTATCCGGGCTGTATATCGCCGTTGCATTCATGATCCTCTTCACGCTCTGGTTTGGTGCTTATGGTGCGATCGCCGCATATGTCGGGACATTCATCGGTTCCGGCCTCCTTTCTCCGGGCGGGCTCTCGAACCATCCGGAAGTTGTCGTTTACTGGGCTGTGGCCGGTCTTTTGCAGGTGCTCATCCCGCTCGTTGCGGTCAGATCGCTTGATGTAGACCTGAGCCTTGCAAATCTCCGCGATATCAATATTCTTGTCGTTTTCGGGGTTATCATCAACAATGTCATCGGGGCCGCCTGGGCCGCCTGGACCATGAGTCTTGGGAATATCATCACCCCCGACCAGATCGGGAGTGTCTTCTCTACATGGCTTATCGGTAATATCATCGTTACCATCCTGATAGTACCGATTGCCCTGCGGTTCCTGAGTCCGAAGATTCAGAAATCCCGGTTATTTGTTAAAAATTACTGGGACTAAATCCTCCCCCTTTTTTCCGGATATAAAAAACTTAAACCGGTGCATGTGCCGTAGCCATACACTCAGCGATCTCAGAAAATGCTCTTTGGGTTCATGAGCAGAATAATCCCCGGGATGGTGAGGTACACGAGCAACGAAGCCGGGCAACTTATCATGGATACCAGGATTGCAGCAACGGCAACGACTGGTATGAGGGTAGTATCGATGAAACGTGCCCGTATCACGGAATCATCCGGCTTTTGATCGCAGAGGTGTTCCGAATGGCAGATGTGTCTCCAGTGAACGGCAAAGATGAGCCCTATCATCAGGATATTCACATGGAAGAAGAGAACCGCAATAGGCACCTCCGGGTAGTCCCCGGCTATGTCGGTTGAGAACGGGATAAGGACAATGAAGATGAGGAGGAAGACATTGATCCAGAGGAGCCGCGGATCAACGATCCTGATGAAATGGAACTGCCGGTGATGGATCAGCCAGAAGATTGCGAGCACCAGAAAAGCGATAACAAAGATAAAGAACTGCGGGAAGAGATGGAAAATCTCCTTGGGAAGGATTTTTGCAGCCTCAGAAACCGGAGGTTTTGGTGCAGCAATGCTCAGGACGAGCAGGGTCATCGCGATGGCGAAGATACCATCGAAAAGGGTCTCCAGCCGGTTTTTCGCTATATGGTACTCGCTCTCTTCATTCATTGCTCTCACCTCATGGTGTGATCTCCTGCTGTATCAATTTCCCTATCGGTGATTCAGAGGTTCGATTAGGGGACATATTGTCAGCGTACAATCTTCTCGTCCTCTGCCTGCCATTTTGGTGCAACAATGCAGAGGAATTCAAGATCTCCGGTCCCGGTATTCTGGATATACTGGCGTGCTCCCGGAGGGATCAGGACAATCTGCCCCTCGTGAACCTGCTCATGTTCCGGGCCGATATGCATCTCGCCACTCCCGCTCAGGATGTAATAGATCTCGGTTGAGACCGAAAGGACGTGCGGGAGGGTGGACTCCCCCGTTGGAACAATTGCATGGGCGACACTGCACCCGAGCCCCCCGGCACCGGCCGTCTTGTCGGGGTGCAGGATCTCAGAGAGAATCGAACGATCGATGACCCGTTCATGGGGGCAGTCGGCAATGTCGCGGATGAGCACAGGAGATCTCCTCACATCAGTATTACCGGTACTCTCTGTCCGCAATAGGTTAAAAAAGAGTTTTCCTGCCCGGCCCTGCACAGGGAAAAACAAGCAAGTGCCGGGTCGGTCTCAAACACCCTTTTATCCATTCCAGCATATACCCCTCTCCAGTGACCGTATGATGAAGATCCTTGGAATCAATGCAAGCCCGAAAGGCGAGAAGAGCCAGACCCGCCGTCTGGTCATGGGAGTACTCGAAGGTGCCCGGCAATCGGGGGCCGATGTCACGTTCATCGATATCTGCAGCCTTGACATCGGGTATTGTACTGCCTGCGGCACCTGCTATGCAAAAGGCGAGTGCGTTATTGACGATGATTACGCAATGCTCCTTGAAAAGATGCTGGACGCCGATGGCATTATCCTTGGCTCACCGAACTATATCAATGCGGTGACTGCCCAGCTCAAGACGATGCTTGACCGGATGGCAGACGTTGTCCACTGCCAGCAGCTTGCAGGGAAGTACGGGTGCGCCGTCTGTACAGCCGGCGGAACATATGCTGACGAGGTTGCAGAGTACATGAACATGGCGCTTTTAAACTTCGGGGCAACCACAGTTGGGAAAGTCGGATCCCACGTTGGCGCCGATCCGAGTGCAATTACGGCCGGTGAGAACCAGGCAAAGGAGCTGGGAAGGAAACTGGCTGATGCGATCAAAACGAAATGGGAGGATCCGGTCCAGGAGAAACACCACAAAGAGCGCAGGGAATATTTCAAGCGCCTTGTCATGTTCAACAAGGACCTCTGGAAGCATGAGTACGATTACTGGAAGGGTCTGGGAGAACTGAAATAATTACTATTTCTGTCTCTTTTTTTTATGAAATACCCGGTAAAAAATTACCGGAATACCAGCATCGTGGATGTCTGGTTGATGTGCCCGATAAACTCCTCACCGTAGGTTGAGAAGCCGATGGTCGGGATACCGGAAAAAATATTGCCGTACTCCTCTGTCTGGTGCTTCTGCTCGAGCTCAAGGGTCCGCAGTATGCAGTGGAAGTTGATAATAGCCGAGATCCGGCCAAGTTCGAGTTTTTTCCGCTCCAGTGCTGCCTTCGTGTCGACGATGATATTGGTGGATTCAAGGAGTGCAAGGTCCATGCCGGCCTTCACATGGCAGAAGAGATAGAGACTGTTCCCCTCTGCACGGAACGGGCTGCGCACATAGATATCATCATGTCCCACAACAAGACCCAGCGGGTTGACCATGAAATGTTCTGCAACCTCCTCCCGCGGGCACCCTACTGCCTCTGCGTACGCGTCAACTGCAGGTTTTCCGTCAAACTCACAGACTTCCCGGGTCTTCTCATCGATCCTGGTCGGGATCAGGTGTTTATCCAGGGTCCGGAAACTCTGGGTCTTGATAAAATCAAATTTCACCGAGGGTTTGATCAGGGCGAGAACGGCGGCATTAGAGTATGCCTTCCCGTTGGCAGCTACCTGGGTTGCAACAAATTTCTGGTCATCGCCGGCCGATCCGCCGATGAATAACACGCGGGTCAGGTCCCCGATCGTCTCCATGGTCTGCTCTTCAGCCCCGGCAAGCCCGTCGAAAAGGATAATTCCTACATATTTCTGGAAGTCGAGATCCCGCATGGGTGTCCCAAAATGCTTCTCAAATTCTTCAAATGCATGACTGACCCCGTCTGCATGCCGGAGGTCCCTGATGGTCGCAACCCTGACATCTTCTATAATGTTTGCATTCAACGCCATTGCAACAACAGAATTCTTGAGCATCCGGGTGTTTGCCAGCTCACCGGCAGTTGAACAGCCAAACACGCACACCTGGGGGAAGGCATCCTTCATGTGCTGCGCAAGCTCCTGGGCAGGGTAACTTGAAGAGGCAAAATAGAGAATCATCTTTGGCTGGACAACCCGGATGGTCTTTTTTATCTCCAGAACAGCTTCTTTTACTGAATCTGCCTCTGAAACAGCCACTGCAACATTGGCAATTCCCGTCAACCGGATCATCTTTTCAAGCTGCCGGATAATAATGGGATCATCCTCCGAATGGGGAGAGTATTTATCCGGGTGAATTCCCCTCACTATGAGCTTTGTCCGGGTAATATTGATCAACCTCGGATCGCCTTTCGCTTCCTGCTCAATGATTGTATCGATCAGCTGTTTGATTCTGCCTGCCATTTTTCATACCCCTGATTCTAATTTTCTATGCCCCTGTACTATCCATTTCCCTTCATGCCATAATCTGGATGACGGGTATCTGTTCATCTGCTGTTCTTTTTTCATGTCGCCCTCCCCGGTTTGGTACGGAATCCTTTTCCCGGAACCCTTATCCGGAAGAGGGCCCCCTTTCCCGGCTCCCCGATTTCATCCATGGTGATATCGGTGATAGACAGGATCTCCCGGGCAAGATAGAGACCAAAGCCGGTATGATTGCCATACCCAAGGTTAAAGATCCGCTCTTTTTCCTCCGGTGGGATCCCCCGCCCGTCATCCTCGCAGAAGATGAAGATCTCCCCGTTCTCCTCCCGTGAATAAAATCTCACCCGGGATATTCCTCCCCCGTGCCTGATCGCGTTATCGACAAGGTTAATGAAGACTTTTTCAAGGAGAGGATCGGCATAGATTTCCAGGTCTGATAGCTCTGATTCCAGCCTCGCGGAGGCGGGCGGCATTGCCTCCTTTACCCTCCCGAGAATTTCGGCGGGATCCTGCCAGCGGGGGGTATGGATATCGATATCCTGGTAATCGCTCATAAACGCAATCTGGCGCTCGATAACATCGACCGAGTTTTCTGCCCGCCCAAGCAGTTCATTGAGCTGGTTATCAACATCCTTATGGTGAGCCAGCTGGAGCATGGAAGAGATTGCGGTCAGCTGGTTCAAGACATCGTGACGCGTGACGGTATTGAGGAGGTACAGTTTCTTGTTAGCCTCCATGAGCACTTTCTCGGCCCGGATCCGTTCAGTGATATCAAGAAACGACCAGACTCTCCCTCTCGGCTCCCGGGCAACGAACATCGGCTTTGAATTGTGTTCAAATACCCGCCCGTCATTAAAATAAAGCAGGTCGTGGCTTTCCGCTTCAGGTTTGCTATACACTTCCCTGATCCTGGTGATTACCGAATCAGGATCTGATAACTGATCCAGAATCGCGGTCTGCAGTTGTTCATCTTTCCCCGCGGCAAGGAGATCGCCGGGAATACGCCACATCTCGACAAACCTGCCGTTCATCCTGATGATCTTTCCCTCCTGGTTGACTACGAGAATACCATTATCGGTTGATTCAAGGGTGGCCTCAACAAGAGAGAGCGTGTTTTTGAGTTCATCTTCCGTTTTCTTCTTATCCGTGATATCCCGCCCAACTGACTGGAACTCGATCACTTCGCCCCGCTCACCGAAGATGGCGGTATCGCTCCACTGCTGCCACCGTATACCGCTATGGGGGCAGATGATCCGGTGTTCCATGGTGCCTGTCGGATTATCCGGCGAGAGGGTGGAGAAATGGAGATCGATTGCCGACCGGTCTTCGGAAAAGAGTGCAGGGCGGAACCGGTGCCCGACCAGTTCATCGATAGTCTTGGCATAGTACCGGCAGAATGCACCGTTCACAAAAAGATAGGATCCATCCGGCCGGAACCGGCAGATCAGCTCCATCTGGCTTTCAACCACTGCGCGGTACCGTTCCTCGCTTGTGAGAAGGGCCTGTTCTGACTGCCTGCGCTGGACTGCCTGGTGGATCATATTCCGCAGTTCGGCATACTGCGTGGTGACATCGCCCCCTTTCTGGAGGTAAAATGCTGCACCGTTGTTCAGGGCATCAATGGCAACATATTCGCGCCCGCGGCCGGTGAAAATGATGAAGGGGGTGTCATCACCCCGCGACTTGACGGCTTTTAAAAAATCGATGCCGTTCATGAGTGGCATCTCATAATCCGACACCACGGCATGAAACATATCAGATTCCATAAGGGTGAGTGCATCAAATGCCGACAAGGTTGCGGTGACTTCGATGTCCTTTGCTTTCTCCAGGAACGTTTTCGTCAGATCGAGGAGCGAATCCTCGTCATCAACTAGCAGGACTGAAATCATGGGGCATCGATTGAATTCCGGTTAATTCACTCTATATTCTGTTTAATAAAACGCTTTCCATAATAGAACCTCCTCTGGATCCATGTCTGGAATGTTTTCAATACTGCAGGCTGAATGAGGTGGGCAGTTATACAGGAGGCGCCAGCGGGAATCTGCCGGTATCCGGGTATTAAAAAAAAGTTGCCGTATTCTGTGAGAGAGAATGGTGCTGGTGGCCTGGGAGATCCATTCCATAGTTATCCCTGTCTTATTTTGGGGAACGTACAGAAGGCCGGTTTTTTCCAGACCATTGTGCTCCGGTACGGCTTCAAAGCTCCCCGATATCCTCGTTCCAGAGCCTTGGGTTCTTCCGGATGAACTCCTGCATCATATCCACGCACTCCGGCAGTTCAAGGTCGAATACCTCAATCCCATGCTCCTCCATAAATGCCCGGGCACCGGCAAAGGTTCTCGATTCGCCGGCAACCACTTTCCTGATACCGAACTGGACGGCAGCACCGGCACAGAGATAGCAGGGCATCAGCGTGGAATACAGGACGGTGTCGCGATAACTCCCGATCCGCCCGGCAGAACGGAGACAGTCGATCTCCGCGTGGATAACCGGGTCATCCTCCTGGACCCTGCGGTTATGACCTCTCCCAAGGATGGTGTTTCCCCGTACCAGAACCGAGCCAATAGGAATACCTCCTTCCAAAAGCCCTTTCTTTGCCTCTGCAATGGCTTCCTGCATGTAAGGGTCCATGGTTGAGGATCTGCCCGCTTCGCATTTGAATTTTTCACCAGGATGACGGTCCGGCAGGAACCGGCCTGTCAGAACCGGTCGGGGATACCGTCAATCAGCGGTGTCAAAAAGATATATGCCGAGAGGAAGATTGCAGCAGCGATCTGGTTATACCAGGGAAGTTCCGACACCGGGATAACACCGAGTGCAAACGCCCAGGCGACAAATCCGATAAGAGAGATCGACAACTGAACAACATCCACAACCCCTTCAGATTTCCAGAGATACAGCAGGGTTGCGGCAATACCCGCAATAAGGATCCACCGGCTGGCAAGAGAGAACCCGGGATCTGTACCCATGACGGCATAACCAATTCCGTATACTGAAACGTAGAGGGCGAGGACCTCAACCGGTACATATTTTACCAGCCGTTCCCGGTAGCTATCACAGGATACCGGTACAGCCGTGTTCCCGGCAGAACGGGCAAGTACCGTCTCATAGTTCCGTTTTGTAACCACCTGGCGCATGGGTTGCCCCAGTGTCACTGTTTTTTTTGTCCGTATATAGGTTGTTGCAAGGTACGTTTGCGTGGTTTCCTGTCACATCCAGCCGCCGGTATTGCATGATATCCCCGCAAGGAGAGGAAAATGTCTGGTGAATTTTCTGACCGCTCCAGACCTGGCAGGAAAAAAGAACCGGCACCCTAACAAAAAAAGGATTGACGGGGGTTTATGCAGCGTTTCTCTTCTTGATCATCTCGAGCGCTTCGAATGCCTCGCGCCGGACGGCGACATTGTCGTCCGAGAGGAGGCCGGTCAGGTGATCGACAGCCTTCTGGTCGCCGATCTCCCCAAGCAGGAGTGCAGCACGTTTACGCACGTCGCTCTGGTCATCCTTGAGTACCATGATAAGGGGGGTCGTTGCCGGTTGCCCGAGCATCCAGAGCGCCTCCATTGCACCGGTCCGCATCCTTGTATCCCCTTCCCTGAATACCTGCATGAGCGGGGCGATTGCCGGAACGCCCAGAGCTGAGAGGGCTTTTACTGCCTCGATCCGGACCAGCCGCTCGGGGTCATCGAGCGTATCGATGATCGGCGTAATAGCCCGGGTATTCCCTATCTGTCCGAGCACATCAATGGCACCCCTGCGGATCCCGGGGTTCTGGTCGCCAAGAGCCCTGATGAGCGGTTCAATGGAAACCTCCCCAATCGTGACAATAGAGAGTCCTGCCCTCCGGCCGACATCATCGTTGGTATCAACCAGTGCACGGATCAGTGGCTCAATCGCGGGCTCTCCCAGGGAGCAGAGCGTGGCCATCGCGGAAAGGCGGACCTGTTCTTTTGGATCATTGAGACATGCGATAAGGGGGATTACTGCTTTTGGATCACCGATCCGCCCGAGTGCCACGGCACTCTCATGTCTTACACCGGCATCGGCATCTTTGAGGGCTTCGATGAGAGCTGGGACCACTCTTTCGTCGCCCATGATTCCCAATGCCTGCACCGCCCCCCTCCGAATGAGCGGGTGGTTGTTCTTGGTTGCCTGGACAAGGGGGGTGATGGATGGTTCCCCAATGAGCTGAAGGGCACGGATGGTCTCCTGCTGGATATCCTCACCGGGATTGTCGAGGGCATTGATGAGCGGGAGAACGGCAGGGGATCCGATCTTGCCCAGGGTGTCTGCAGACCCGCGCCTGATGATCCAGTACTCATCCTTCAGTCCCCGGATCAGCGGTTCGATAAACGGTTCGCCAAGATCGCCTACCGATCTGACTGCAGCCCATCGGGCGTCGAGATCCCCCTCAGTCAGGGCCTTGAGGAAGTTCTCGTACCGCTCTTTTTGTGCACGGAGACGAGCTTCCTCCCCCTCACCACTCCCCGATTTGAACATGTTGACGAAATTCTTGATGATACTCATGGTAATCCTCTGGACGAGTATTTGTATAAATCATTCAAATAGGTATCGTATAGGCATTTTAGCGGAATTCCGGGCCGCTGCATCCGCCTTCTGGAGAAAAAAACAGAAAACCTTGAAAAAAAGGGGAAAAAATCTCACGCATAACCCACGGAGAACTGGACTGAACTTGTGGCAGTCTTGGGAATGTCATATACGTACATGGTATAGTATCCGGTAGGGGTGCTTAAATCAATGGTGAAGGGGAAATTCCAGTTCTTGTCGGCAAGGACCGAGACCGTACCCAGGACTACCCCGCCCGAATACTGCCCGGGCCCGTACAATACCAGCTGGACATTCTGGGAACCTGTTGTACATAAACCGGAGAACCAGACCGTGTTTCCCTGAGCTGCAGCAAAGTTGTTCGCGGTGATGGAAAGCTGCCCGTTGCCGGTAACCTTGACTGGCACACTGCTGGAAACGGTCTTATAGGGATCGCTCACGGTCATGGTATAGGTCCCCGGCATAATACCTGTTCCCGGGTTCCAGAGATATGTCCATTCCCCGGCGGAATTCACATTCGGGATGGACTGGATTGGCATACCTTTCAGATAGGCCCCGGGGCCGGTCATTGTCAGCAGTACCTGGTTACACCCCGCCGCGCTGCCGGAAAACGTGACCGAATCGCCGGTCACCATGCTGTCCCTGCTTGCCTTGATCGTCACGTATGACAGGATTCCGGCAGTCGGGGTGGTGTTTACCAGTACAACCGGAATCGGGGTAATCCGGGTGGATGCGAGCTGAAGTGCAGCATACACATTATTTGAACCCGATGAGACTGCCATCACGGTGGACCAGCTGTCGTAGCCGGCATACCGGATTTCAAGGGAGTGGTTACCGGGTTCGATACCCGTCACTGTACAGGGGGTGCTTCCCCGGAACTGGTCGTCGAGATATACCTGTCCGCCGGATGGCGACGATGTGAACTGGATAGTTCCCTTGTCCGGAGGCCTCTCGGAAATACACCCCGACAGGAAAACAAAAATTATTACCAGGAAAAAGATAGTCTTCCGGATCATTGTGTGGTTCTTCCTCTCACGATAACCGTTATTGCGTGGCAATATATAGATTTGCAAACCCGTTGCCGTAGCAATGGCATTTTTCCGGATCTCATGCGGGGCACTCCCCGAAAATGGGATCAGGGAGTATTGATAAGGCGCAGGACTTCCCTTGCCAGGTCAATGCTCTTATCCTCGTCAACCATCAGGGTGTCGAACCTGACCGAATTGCTGACTTCGACAGGATCGCGGATATCCTGCACGAAAACATCACAAATCCCGTCATAGCAGGTGACGGTTCCTTCTGAACTCGGCTCAAAACCCGCTGCGGTCATGAGTGCTCCGGCAGGGCCGCTCACCGGTGCATTTCCGATGAACGGGCTTACGGCAAGGACTACCTTATCCCGCAGTGCCTGCCTGATACCCTCGCAGGAGAGGATAGGCAGGATGCTGGTGATCGGGTTGGATGGCCCGATCACAACCGCATCGCTGGCCTCGATTGCTGCTAATACCTCCTCCGATGCAACCGGAGGTTCGCGGGAACTCCTTATGACATCCTGGATCGCGATCCTGCCTTTTGCCCGCACCCAGTATTCCTGGAAGTGGATCAGGCCGAGCTCGGTCCTGACCTGGGTTGTCACTTCGGTGTCAGTCATGGGCAGCACGTTCTCCCGGACTCCGAAGCGATCGCAGAGCGTCTTTGTGACATTGGTGAGGCGCATGCCGTTTCTGAGCATCTCGCCTCTCGCGATCTGGACTGCCCGATCCCGGTCGCCGATCGCGATGAATTCATCGATTCCAAGGCGCATCAGTTCATCGTGAGCTATGAACGTGTCGGACCGGATCCCCCACCAGGTGTCCGTGTTGAGCATGCCGGCAAACAGGTACATCACAGTGTCGATATCCGGTGAGATGTGGTTTCCCGAGATCCAGATATCCTCTGCGGTATTGACCACGACCGAGATCTCATGCCTGTCCATGACCTTCTGCATGCCCCGCAGGAGTTTCGGGGTTCCGGTCCCGCCCGAAAGAAAGGTGATCATTACTCAATACTTTTATGCGATGTATATGAAGATTCTTTAGTGAACCAGAAGATCATCAAGGACCCGGTCCACGGATATGTTGAACTCGAGGATTTTGCCCTTTCCCTCCTCGATTCCCCGGCCCTCCAGCGCCTCCGTTACGTCAAGCAGCTGGGGTTCTCGTATCTTGTCTACCCGGGCGCGAATCATACCCGGTTCGAGCATTCGCTGGGCACCATGTTCCTTGCCGACCTGGCAAGCCGCCGGTTCAGCCTGGCGGAAGATGAACGCCGGCTCGTGATTGCCGCCGCCCTCCTCCACGATATCGGCCACGGCCCGTTCTCCCATGCGAGCGAGCCCCTCATGGAGGAGGTCCTTATGCGCACGCATGACGAGATCGATGGGATCGTCGAAGACCGTGTCGGCGGGCAGCTACGGGCTTCCGGTATTGATCCCGCGGAACTCTGCAATATCGTGAAAGGAAAGCACCCGCTCTCGGGAATCATCCACGGGGATCTCGACGTGGACCGGATGGACTACCTCCTCCGGGATGCCTATTATACCGGCGCCCCGTACGGGACGGTGGATGCCCAGCGTCTTATCCGGCACCTGATCCGGACTCCCGGTGGTACCGTTCTCGATGAGAACGGTATCAATGCAGCCGAATCGCTCCTGATTGCCCGGACTCTCATGCGCCCTGCGGTATATTTCCACCACGTGAGCCGGATCGGTGAGAGCATGTTCCATCTCTCCATACTCGCGCATGCTAAAGACAATCTGAAAAAGACGGTGAGTGCTCTTGTGCAGATGGACGATGCAACCTGCCTGCACACCCTCATGACCTCAAAAGACCCGGTTGCGCGGGAACTTGCCGGCAGCCTGTACGGGCGCCGCCTGTATAAACGGGCCATCTATGCCGGAAGCGACCAGGTGAATACTTCGGTCTTCCATGCGGGGGTCACGATAGAGAAGAGCCGGGAGCTGGCAGCCGAGATAGCTGACATTGCGGGGATCCAGCCCCACGAAGTCCTGGTGGACATCCCCTCCATACCCCGGGAGATCTCGCTTGGGGTCCGGGTGAAGAACCGGCACGCAGTGGTCAGTCTCGAAGAGATATCGCCCCGGGCCCGGACCCTGAATGAGACAAGGCGGGAGCAGTGGCGCCTCGGGGTCTATACCCTTCCCCGGTACCGGGAGAAGGTATCCGAGGCAGGGATCGAGATCCTCCACCTCAAAAAGCCCTCCCGGCAGGATACCCTGTTTTAACCGGCCGGAATGGGAAAAAAACCAGCCTTCGCATGCTCCTGTCTTTCCGGCCTGCGACAAATACCATAAAAAAATATAATCCTGCACCAAACATTCCCCCATGAAACTGAGTGGACTTGTCCTTCCCGCGCTGGTTATTCTGGGTGTCCTTCTTGCGGGCTGTACACAAAGTCCGCTTCCCACGGTAACCCCTTCTGTAACCCCGGTGACAACCACCATTCCGGCAAATCCGGCTGCCCGCCCCTCCTTTACACTGGGTGATATTTATTTCAATAATCCTTACGGCACACTCTTCCGGAACGAGACGACCGTTGTCGAACAATCATTTATCGTGGATGACCCTTCGTGGGGAATCGATCTCAAAGTGATACCCACGAATAACGAGAGCGTGAAGAATTCCTGGTTCGTCATCGATGTGACCAACACGAACACGAAAAGGACAGATTCATTTGGGTACGGAAGAAATTTCTCCTTTATTGATCAGCAGATGATCCCGATGTATAACCAGGGACCCTATAAGATTACTATGAAAGGAAATCAAGTAAAAGTATGGGTTACCGTGGCAAAGAGGAACCCGTAATGGATGAGGTGAAATGATATGATTGAAGACTGGATTGTAGTGACCTGCGGGGTTGTAGTGGTGATTCTCATTGTTGCGGTCACCCTCCTGAAACTCCGGGCTGCAGAGCGCAGGATGCACGAGAACACCCACAAGCTCAAGGTCTACAGCGACCTCTTAAACGCGATCACCGAACTCAACCTTGCCGGCGGAGACCCGTACAAGATGGATATTGCAAAGAAGAACCTTGCTCTCACCCTCAACCGCCTCAACCTTGTCGGAAGCACCGGCGTCCTTAAAAGCACCAATGATCTTCTCGACTTCCTGAATGAACACAAGGATAAGGACTATGACACACTCCGGCTCCACAATATCCTCAATACCCTTGTGATCGAAGCGCGCCGCGATCTCAATCCCACTCATGCAAAGCAGGTTGAAGAAGCGCAGGTCAGGTACCGCTTCTTTGCCCCGATGAAAAACAAGTGATACTTCCGGTGCCGGCCTGCCCGGCACAAACTCTTTTTGTCATCGCTCCGACATTGGTATCACAGGAGAGCGCGTAAAAAACCATGAAGAAGGAATATGTTGTCGGGGTGACGGGGGCAAGCGGGGCATGTTATGCCCGCCGCCTGCTGGAAGTGCTGTGCCGGGATGCCGATGTCCATGTCATAATATCGGATGTTGCAGCAAAGATCGCAGTCCACGAAGGGGTATCGCTGGAGGGGTTCAATGCCACATACCACCACAACGACAAGCTCTTTGCTTCCATTGCGAGCGGGTCGCACAAATATAACGGAATGGTCGTGATCCCGTGCAGTGCCAAGACGCTTGCAGCGATTGCCACCGGCTACGCGGACAACCTGATCACCCGGACCGCGGATGTCTGCCTCAAGGAAAACCGGAAATGTATCCTCGTCACCCGCGAGATGCCGCTCTCGAAGATCCACTTAAAAAACATGCTTGCCGCAAAAGAAGCCGGTGCCATTATCATGCCGGCAAGCCCGGGCTTTTACCATAAGCCGGAGACCATCGATGACCTCGTGGACATGGTGGTTGCCCGCGTGCTGGATCATCTCGACGTAGAACACAACCTCGTACAGCGCTGGAGTGGTTACGATGCGTGAATTTATTGAAAAAATGCGAAAAGCCGGTCTCGTCACCGAAGTGAAAGAGCCGGTATCTGCGGATATGCAGGCCCCGAAGATGGCGGCGGGAACAGACAAGCTCCTCTTCTTCCACAATGTCGGCGGCCACCGTGCTGTGATGAACCTCACGGCGTCCCGGGCCGCGCTCTCCCTTGCGCTCGGGATGAACGAGGCCGATATCGTGAAGACGCTCGCGGATGCAAAGTTCAACGGGAAGGTCCTGGAAGACGGGACCCTCCCGATGAAGAAGGCTGATCTATCGAAACTCCCGATCATGCACCACTTCCCGAAAGATGCCGGGAAATACCTCACTTCTGCGATCGTCTTCTCCTGCTGGGACGGTGTGGAGAACGCCTCCATCCACCGGATGCAGGTGCTGGATGATCACCGGGTGGCAGCCCGGCTGGTCGAGGGCCGGCACACCCACGTGATGCTCAAGAATGCACTGGCAAAAGGCGAGAAGCTCCCCGTTGCGGTTACGATCGGTACGCACCCGGCCGTGACCTTTGCGAGCTGTACGCGGGTGCCGACAGGCATGGAGCTTGCATTTGCTGCCGAACTGATGGGCGGGGAGCTGAAGGTGAAACGGTGCAGCAACGGCGTGCTCGTTCCCGATGCAGAGATCGTGCTCGAAGGATTCATCACGGCCGAACTCACCGAGGAGGGACCCTTTGTTGACATTACCGGGACCTATGACCCTGTCCGCATGCAGCATGTCATCGAGTTCACCGGTATGTACACGAAACCGGATTTCATCTACCACGGGATCCTGCCCGGCGGCGACGAGCACAAGATGCTGATGGGCGCTCCCTACGAGCCGAAGATCTATAAGGCGGTGGCCGGTGTCACGGTCGTGAAGAACGTTGTCCTGACCAAGGGCGGCTGCGGCTACCTCCACGCGGTTATCCAGATCAAAAAGAGCACGCAGGGCGATGGCAAGAACGCCATCATGGCCGCATTTGCCGCCCACACATCGCTCAAGCACGTGGTCGTGGTAGACGAGGACATTGACCCCACCAACCCCCACGAGGTCGAGTACGCGATTGCGACCCGGGTGAGTGGCGACCGGGACATTATGGTCATCACCGGCGTCCGCGGCTCCTCGCTCGACCCGTGCCAGCTCGAGGACGGCACGAATGTCAAGGTCGGGGTGGATGCAACAATGGTGCTCGGACGCGAGGCAGATTTCAGGCGGGCAACGTGGTGACCTGATGTATCTCGATCCTGCTGACGAAAAGATCCTTGCCGGTGAACAGGGAGAGACCCGGCAGAAGATGCTCGAACTCTTGGTAGCTCTTGGCAAGGTATTCGGGGCTGAAAAACTTGTCCCGATCCGGAGTGCCCAGGTGAGCGGAGCATCTTACAAGACGATCGGCGAGTACGGCCTTGCCTGGCTCTCAACCCTTGATGCCAAAGCCGTTGTCCCGGCAGTGCTGAACCCGATCGGCATGCCCCGTGAACGCTGGCAGGAGATGGGGGTCAGCGAGGAATTTGCCGCAAAACAGCAGGCAGTGGTTGACGCGTACGGGAGGCTGGGGATCGGCCTTGAATGCACCTGCACGCCTTACTACCTGCGCGAAACCTCGTATGGCGACCATCTCGCATGGTCAGAGTCCTCGGCGGTCAGTTACGCGAACTCGGTGATCGGTGCCCGGACCAACCGCGAAGGCGGGCCCGGGGCCCTTGCCGCAGCGATCATAGGAAAGACCCCCTGTTACGGGTTCCATCTTGAAGAGAACCGCCGGCCTCAGGTGATCGTCCGCGTGCAGGCGGATACCCGCGACTGGAGTATCGCCCACTACGGGGCGCTCGGTTTCCATACCGGCAAACTGGTTGGCAACCGGATCCCGTTCTTCTCCGGTCTTGAAGCCGCTGACCGCGACCAGCTCAAGGGGCTCGGGGCGGCAATGGCGGCCACCGGTGCCGTTGCGCTTTACCATGTCGAGGGAATCACACCTGAGGCAATAAAAGTCCCGTACGATCTCTCCGGCCTCGAGGTCATCACGGTAGAAACTGATGAGATCGAGAAGCTGTTCCGGCACATGCCGGTTGATGCTGTTGCCGTGGGCTGCCCGCACTGCTCCCCCGAAGAGCTTGCGGAGATTGCCACCCTCCTGAAAGGCAGACTCGTGATGAAACCATTCTATGTCTTTGCTTCGCAGGGAGTGATCGACAAAAACCAGCGCATTGTTGACTCGATCGAGAAGAGCGGGGCCCGGGTCTTTGCCGATACCTGCATGGTGGTCTCTCCCGTGATGGAACAGTACTCCGCGATCATGGTGAACAGCGGCAAGGCCCTTGCGTACGTGCCGGATATGTGCGCCGCCGTTGCCCGGATCGGGACGATCGCGGATTGCGTAACGGTGGCAACGGAATAAGATCCCTCCCCGGGACCACCCGTGCGGTCTGCCCCGGCGAATCCTTTTTTACTACAGCGATAAGAAAAACGCTCATAGCCGGTTCCTGTTTCGAAATATTCAAGACTGCATGAATAAAACAGGGGATCGGGAAATCCCATGCCCGATGAAGATATTCTCCAGAATTCACCATCCCGCGAGCGCCTGTTTGTCATCCTCATCTCCGTTGCCTCGTTCATGGGAACCCTTGACTCCACGATTGTCAATATCTCGCTTCCAACGATAGCGGACTATTACCATACCAGTGTCACCCTTGTTTCCTGGATCCCGGTAGCTTACCTCCTCACCCTTGCAGCGGCACTCATCGCATTCGGGCGCTTTGCCGATCTCCACGGGTACCGGAAAGTGTACCTTTCGGGATTTGCCCTTTTCACCGCAGCGTCTTTCCTGTGCGCTATTTCCCCGTCGATCGAAGTCCTGATAGGGTGCCGGGTCCTCCAGGGTCTCGGGGCAGCAATGCTCCAGGCAATCGGAGGGGCCATGATCGCCCTGTACCTTCCCCGGGAACGCCGGGGATGGGCACTGGGAATGCTCTCGACATTTGCGGCGATCGGCATCGCAGTCGGGCCGGTTATGGGGGGATACCTGACCGAGTACTTAAGCTGGCACTGGATCTTTCTCGTGAATATCCCTGTTGGCATCGGGGCGATCCTGCTCGGCCGGATGGTTATGCCAGAAGATCATCCGGTGACATCGCCCCGGTCTGCGTTTGATCTTGCCGGGGCCGGGCTTTTGTTCCTTGCGCTGTCCTCCTTTATCTTCACGATATCGATGGGAAGGACGTTTGGGTACAGCTCCCCGATCATTCTTGCGACTGCCGTCCTTTTCATTCTCGGGACGGGGGGATTCCTGTACCGTGAGTCGCATGTGCCGGACCCGCTCATCCGCCTCCCGCTTTTCAGGAACCGCGATTACACGCTGGGGAATGTGGGACTTCTCTGTGTTTTTACCCTGTATCTCGGGAGCAGTTTCCTGATGCCGTTCTACCTGGAGCAGGGGCGGGGATTTACTACAGACATTGCCGGGCTCTTCATGCTGGTTCCTGCAATTGCCCTGATTGTCACATCCTCGGTTGCCGGCAGGGTATCGGACCGGATCGGCTCCCGGCTTCTCTGTATCCTGTCAGGCTTCTGTTTTATTGGCGCTATGCTCCTCTTCACCACGCTCAGTACAGGAACGCCCCTCCCCCTCCTGATCCTCAACCTCATCCTGTTCGGGTGTTCGATCGGCCTCTTTGTGGCACCGAATTTCCGGCTTCTCATGAGCCATGCACCGCACGGGGAGGAGGGGGTCATATCCAGCCTTGCGATGACGGTACGGAACACCGGGTCCTCGATAGGGGTAGCGGTCTTCTCCATGCTTTTTGTATTCGCTGCCGGCATACCCTCCGGGAGTGCCGGAATGACCGCAGCCCAGCGGGATGCCGGGCTTCATGCAGCATTCATTTTCGGGCTTGCCGTGGCTTTCATGGTCCTTGTCACGGCATACTTCTCTCATGAACGCGAGGAAACAAAGGAGCATTCCCAGGAGGTATAGGAGAACATCCGTATCTTCAGTCACCCCGACCTTTTTTTGGCTGGTTTTTCTCCAGTAACTATCTCGAAATGTTATTATGGGTTTCCTCTCTATGCAATTCCATGGATCACACTTTACGGAAATCCTCCCTGCCGGTGCTGGCAGGTTTGCTCCTTGCGGGTCTTGTACTGTTCGCACCTGCAGCAGCATCCCCGGCGGGTATGCAGATCTATTCGACACCCTCGGGAGCCAGTGCCTGCCTTGACGGCTGGTGGTGGCAGACAACCCCGGCAACCTTTGACAATATCGGGAACGGGTGGCATACGATCCAGGTCTACATGGACGGGTACCAGTCCTACTCGGAAACCGATCTTGTCGAGGATGGAACTACAGTCGTGAATGCAAACCTGGTGCCGCTGGGTCCCTCTGTTGGGTACCTTGACATTCGCTCCCAGCCGGACAGCGCCGATGTTTATCTTGACGGCTCATATTACGGGAACGCCCCCATGATCATCGGGAACCTCTGGGCAGGGAACCACAAACTGGTTGTCCGGAAAGCCGGTTATTATGATACAACGGACACCATCCCCATCTCGTCAGGTCAGACGTATTATTATAATGCCGTCCTCACTCCCTATCCCCAGCAGCCGAAGTACGGGTCTTTCCAGATTGATTCAACTCCCGGCGGGGCAGCGATCTTCCTGAACGGTAACTACAAGGGCAACACTCCTTCGAGCGGTGTGACTTATATTAACGACCTTGCCCCGGGCACTTATAACCTGCGCATCGTTATGCAGGATTACCAGCCTTATACCGAATCAGCCGTGATACAGGCCGGGATCATCAACGATATCCATGCAACCCTTGTACCGGTTGTCCCGGGTCCGGTCCGGGATACAACCGGCCAGATCCTTGTCTCATCGTCCCCCTCCGGTGCAAACATCTACCTGGATAATGCCTACAAGGGTATCACCCCGCTGACCCTGACAAATATCCCCGAAGGGAGTCACACGGTGACCCTGCGGGTGAACGGGTACCAGGATCTCGTTAAACCCGTGAACGTTGTCGGGGGAAGCACGATCGAAGCCTCCGGAACGCTCTCTGCCGGCGCGCCGGCCACACCCCCGCCGACAAAATCTGCAGCTGGTTGGATGACGGTTGTCCTCGCCACCGGGATCTGCGGGGCACTCTTCCTTGCAAGAAGGGAAGTCTGACCTTTTTTTCCATTCAGATTGGCCAAACCGGGAAAACTCCGGCCTTACGTTTTAAAAAAGAGTATGATCAGTGTAGCGCAAGCAGGATCTTCATGATCTCTGCAACCGCTTCCGGTTTCGGGTTGTGCCCGGGTGAAACCCCCTCACCGTACGACAGGATCTGCCGGACATCCTTTGAAGTGATTTTTGCAAAAGGGATCTTGTCCCAGACCTTCTGGTCTATCCTGTTCCAGGTGCACTGGAGCAGGTGCAGGAGAAGGCCGTTCTCTGCCTCGGAGAACGACTTCCACTCTGCCCCGATTCCCTGCTGCATCAGCTTGATTGCCCCTTCTACGGTCTTTTCACGGTGGACATGGTACAACCGCCTGCCCACCTCGGCCTGAGTAACGTCCGGCATGTATCTTCCTCCAATCCTTCCCGGGTTATGATGAGTGAATCCCGCTGTGCAACCATATACTTTGTGGCTGTTCTTCCGGGAACGGGAACATAAATGTCTCCTGCTCTGCCTTCCCGGCCAGCCCGGCATAGAAAATGCTATTACCCGGAACGGAATAATTCCGATACACAAGCAGTATGCCCCACAGCAGCGATGACACGCTCGGGAGGCGGCGGTTCCAGATCTCCCGGGATCAGGCCGTAGAAGCAGCAATAGAGAAGATACGGCACGCTCCGGAAGCTGAATGGCACTCTTTTTCCAGCACGGACTATGCCTGCCTCCGTGAAATTCTCGGGGAACTCTGGAGCAGCATCGATCACCAGAAATGGGAACAGTACTCGTTCTCCAAGCTCACCCGGCAGGACATCCGGGCCCTTATCAGTCTCGGTGCCGGCCTGCCCTGCCGGTGTCTTGCCTGTACAACCGTGAACGAGATGGAACAGATCCTCTCCCGCACCCTGCAAAACCCAAAAAAACCATGACCGGCCTGGCGGAGAGCCGGTTACACCTTACGCTCCCGGTCGTTCATGCCTGTCCGGATTAAGGATCGTTTTCTGCATGAAGGGCCATGGATACGTATCAAAAAAGCCGGGGCCCTTCCTCTGAATAGAAAACTTTAATATACCTGCACCCTGTAGGTTGTATCATTGGGAGGAATTGATATGGTTGGTTGGGAAGTCCCGATTGGAGCTGCAATTGCATTTTCCTTTGGTGCTATCGGCACCGGATGGGCACAGTCACGCATCGGTGCGGCCGGTGCAGGCGCGATTGCCGAACGGCCTGAGACCGTGGGTTCTATCATCATCCTTGAAGCAATCCCCGAAACCCTCGTCATCCTTGGTTTCGTTGTCGCTGCGATGATCATCCTGATGGTGAAGTGAACCGGGCGGCACGACCTGCTGTCCGTGAGATGCACCACGTTCCCCGTATATACTATTCCTTTACCCTCCCGGGCCGGGAACACCGGGAGTTACAGGTCAGCCGTGCCGCTTCATGGGAAATGAGCTGGTGAAGGTGATGCCATGGCCTATGAGAATCTTTTAAAATCGGTAGAGGAGAGCGCACAGGAACGGGAGCAGGAACTCCGAAAACGGGCAAAACAGCTCGCAGACGAGATTCGTGCAGATGCGAAGCATGAGGCGGAAGAGCTTTCGAACCATGCCATTGCCGAAGCGGAACGATCTGCTGCAATTGAGCGGAACAAGCAGCTCTACCTTACAAAAGGGGCTATCAAGGAGATGTCGCTCCGGAACCGGGAGCGGGTATTCCTTGCTGCTTTCGAAGAAGCAACAAAGCAGCTGGACCGGATCCGCCAGGATCGGCAATACCCGAAAATATTTGAACGGCTCGCCCGTGAAGCAATCGGTACCATGGAGAGCACCCCGTTCCGGCTCCACGTCGATACACGCGATATTGAACTCTGCAACAAGACTCTTGCTGCGCTCGGGGTACGGTGTGAAGTTGTCCCGGATATTACGTGTGCCGGCGGGCTTGTAGCCAGTTCTCCGGATGGCCTTGTGAAGATCTCCAACACAATCGAATCAAGGCTTGAACGGATCCGGGAGCTCAGGCGGCGCGAGATCTACGCCATTCTCCAAGGAGGCTGAGATGGACTGGGGGTACATCAATGCCCGCATGCGGGGAATGAAGAGCCGGCTCCTGGATCATCATGCGCTTGACTCCCTGGTTCTCCAGCCGGACCTTGACTCCCTGGTCAGCGAGCTCGAGAAGACACCGTACCACGATGACATCGTGGAGGCCCGGGGCAGGTACTCCGGCATGCCCTGCATAGAGCATGCCCTGCGCAGCAATTTCGTGCGGACATTCCGGAAGATCCTCGATTTTGCAAAGAAAGAGGAAGCGGAACAGTACATCAGTATCTTTCTCCACCGGTGGGACATCCAGAACATCAAGACCATCCTCCGCGGCAAGAACATCCATGTGACCAACGAGGAGATCCTTGACTGCATTGTCCCTGCAGGAGAGATGGACGAGGCGACCCTGACCGAGCTCGTGCGCCAGCAGGATACCAAAGCGGTCATCGACCTGCTCGCAACCTGGGAGATCTCCTGGTCAAAACCCCTTACTACGGCATTTCCGGAGTTTGCCCGGAGCGGGGATCTTGGCATGCTCGAATGTGCCCTTGACCGGTATTATTACGAAGAGGCCCTCCTGGCAGTCAGCCGGCCCGGGAAGAACAATGCCATGATCCGGCAGATCCTCTCCCTTGAGATTGACGTAGTGAACATCAAAACGGTGCTGCGTATGATCCGTGACCATGTAGCCCCCGAAGAAGCAACAAAATTTCTGCTTGAAGGCGGGCTGGAGTTCGATCTCAAGAAGCTTGGCCACCTGCTCACGCTGCATACGATCGAGGATGTCCTGCCGGAACTGGCACAGACCCGGTACCGTTTCCTTTCAGGTACACCGGAATCAGCCCTGCGGGCCCAGAAGATATCGGTCATCGAGAAAGAACTGGAACGGTACCTTGTCCTGCAGGGAACCAAATCCTTCCTTTCTGATCCCCTGAGCGTGGCCTCGCTCATCGGGTACTTCTGGGCAAAATACAACGAGATCACCAATATCCGGGTCATTTCGCGCTGCAAGACTGCGGATTTTCCCGTGGAGACCTTAAAAGAGGAGCTGGTGTATGTATAAGTTCGTTATTGTCACGGACAGCGACCGGGCCTCGGGATTCCGGCTTGCCGGGGCCGAGGTCTTCGAGGCAGGGGATGCGGAGGAGGCCCGGGTCGTCATCCCTCCCCTGCTGCACCAGGATGATATCGGTATCGTGGCGGTGAATGAGGAGTACATGCTCTCGCTTGACGAGAAACTGATGGACCGGATCGAGAAGATGCACCGCCCGCTCATCATCCCGATCCCATCGAAATCAAAGGAACTGGACCGGCGGACCTACATCGAGCGCCTCCTCCGGAAGGCGATCGGGTACAACATTGTCCTGAAGAGGTGATGGTATGATTACGGGAACAATTTCACGGATCTCGGGCCCGGTGATTATCGCAAAGGGTATGAAAGGGTCCAAGATGTATGACGTAGTGAAAGTGGGACAAGAGGCCCTCCGAGGCGAGATCATCCGGCTTGAGGGGGAGGAGGCGGTCATCCAGGTGTACGAGGATACCACCGGTCTCACCCTGGGCGAGAGCGTTGAGAATACAGAAACCCCGCTCTCGGTTGAACTTGGCCCCGGCCTCCTCTCCTCCATCTACGATGGTGTACAGCGCCCTCTGCCGGTCCTTCTTGAGAAGAGCGGTGACTTTATCGGCCGTGGTATCTTTGCTCCCGGGCTCGACCGGGCGAAAAAGTGGGATTTTGTCCCGAAGGTCAAAGTCGGGGATGCATTGAACCCTGGCGACGTGATCGGCACGGTTGCCGAGTTCCAGTTCGAGCACCGGGTAATTGTCCCCCCAAAAGTTTCCGGCAGGGTGACTGAGATCCGGGCTGGATCGTTCACGGTCGAAGAGATTGTCTGTGTCCTTGACGGGAAGATACCGCTCCCCATGATGCAGTCCTGGCCGGTGCGGATTCCCCGGCCCCACCGGAAGAAGCTTGACCCGGTCCTGCCCCTTATCACCGGGCAGCGGGTCTTTGACTGCATGTTCCCGGTAACGAAGGGAGGAACAGCGATGATCCCGGGCGGTTTTGGCACCGGCAAGACCGTTTCCGAACAGACGCTTGCCAAATGGTCGGATACCCAGATCGTGGTCTATATCGGCTGCGGGGAGCGGGGCAACGAGATGACGGACGTGCTTGCCGAGTTCCCCGAGCTCATCGATCCCCGGACAAAGCTCCCGCTGATCCAGCGGACGATCCTCATTGCCAACACCTCAAATATGCCGGTTGCCGCCCGGGAGGCTTCGATCTACACCGGGATCACCATAGCGGAGTATTTCCGGGACATGGGTTACGATGTAGCGCTCCTGGCGGACTCGACATCCCGGTGGGGAGAAGCGTTAAGGGAAGTCTCGGGCCGGCTCGAGGAGATGCCCGGCGAGGAAGGCTACCCCGCGTACCTTGCAACCCGGCTCTCGGCCTTCTACGAGCGGGCGGGCCGGGTTGTCTGCCTCGGCACCGGGGAGCGGAACGGCTCGATCACGGTTGTCGGGGCGGTCTCACCCCCCGGCGGGGACTTCTCGGAACCGATCACCCAGAACACGCTCCGGGTGGTCGGGACCTTCTGGGCCCTTGACACGAACCTCGCCTACCGGCGGCACTTCCCGTCGGTGAACTGGATCAAGAGCTATTCGCTCTACCTTGACAGTATCGCCGAATGGTACAGCAAGACGATCGCCCGTGACTGGCGGGAGCTCCGGGAGAAGGCCATGTACCTGCTCCAGAAAGAGGTGGAGCTGCAGGAGATTGTCCAGCTGGTAGGCCCGGATGCCCTCCCTGACAGCGAGAAGGCGATCCTGGAAGTGACCCGGATGATCCGCGAGGATTTCCTCCAGCAGAGCGCTTACAGCGATACCGACTCATTCTGCCCGATTGAGAAGCAGTACCTGATGCTCAAGGTGATCATGACCTTCTACGAGCAGGCCAACCTTGCCATGAACCGGGGAGTCAGCCTGCGGCAGATCCAGGCCCTCCCGCTGAAGGCAACGATCGGGAGGATGAAGGAAGCCGGTGATGCGGATGCGGTCCGGAAGATCATCGATGAAGTCAGTTCCACCATCTCCCGGCTGGAGGTGGAGAAATGAAGGAATCATCGCTCCTGACCCGGGAGTACCGGACAATCGATTATGTCTCGGGGCCGCTCATCTTCGTCTCCGGAGTCCTCGGGGCATCCTACGGGGAGATCGTGAAGATTACCCTCAAAGATGGCGAAGTGCGGACCGGGCAGGTGCTCGACATCTCGGAAGAACACGCGGTCGTGCAGGTCTTCGAGGGGACACGGGGGATCGATCTGGTCGGGACCACCGCCCGGTTCATCGGCGAGCCGGCCCGGATCAATGTCTCAAAGGACATGCTGGGCCGGATCTTTACCGGTGTCGGGACGGCACGCGACGGCGGCCCCGACATTATTCCCGATGCGGTGCTCGACATTGCCGGCTCGCCCCTCAACCCCTCTGCCCGGGACAAGCCGGCGGACTTTATCCAGACCGGCATGTCGGCGATAGACGGCCTCAACACGCTGGTGCGGGGGCAGAAACTGCCAATCTTCTCCGGCTCGGGTCTCCCGGCAAGCAAGCTGGCTGCCCAGATTGCGAGGCAGGCGAAAGTCCGGGGCGAGGGCGAGGAGTTTGCCGTGGTCTTTGTTGCCATGGGCATCACCCACAAGGAGGCATCGTTCTTTATGCAGGACTTCGAGCGCACGGGAGCGCTCGACCGCGTGGTCTTTTTCATGAACCTTGCCGATGACCCGACGGTGGAACGTCTCGCTGCTCCGCGTTGCGGCCTGACGGTTGCCGAGTACCTTGCGTTCACCCACAACCTCCATGTCCTCGTGATCTTAACGGACATGATCAATTACTGCGAGGCGCTCCGCGAGATCTCGACTGCGAGGGAAGAGGTGCCCGGGCGCCGGGGCTACCCGGGGTACATGTATACCGATCTCGCCTCGATCTATGAGCGGGCCGGGAGGCTGAAAGGCAAACCGGGTTCCATCACCCAGATCCCGATCCTGACCATGCCCGACGATGACATCACCCACCCGGTTCCTGATCTCACGGGCTACATCACCGAAGGCCAGATCGTGCTCTCGCGGGACATCTTCCGGCGCGGCGGCGACCCGCCGGTCGATGCCCTGCCCTGCCTGTCCCGGCTCATGAACCTGGGTATCGGGCCGGGGAAGACCCGGGAGGATCACCGGGGTGTGGCCGACCAGCTCTATGCCAGCTACGCGTACGGGCGCGACCTGCGCCGGCTGGTTGCGATTGTCGGGGAGGAGGCACTCACCGACCTTGACCGGAAGTACCTGAAGTTCGCAGACGGGTTCGAGCGGCAGTTCATTACCCAGGGGGACGAGGACCGGCCCATCGAGAAGACCCTCTCGATTGCCTGGGACCTCTTCTCCACCCTTCCCGAGGATGAACTTAAGAGGATCAAGCGGGAGCACATCCGGAAGTACCACCCGGCAGCGCAGCCGGCTCCCGGAAAACCCGGGGAGAGCTGATCGGGATGGAGCAGGTCAAGCCCACCCGGATGGAGCTGATGAAGAAGAAGGCCCAGATCCGGCTTGCGGAGCAGGGCAGGGATCTCCTGCGGGAGAAGATGGATGCCCTGATCCAGGAGTTCTTCAAGATCTTAAGCACCGTCTCGGACTCCCGCGACGAGCTGGAGCAGGTGTCCCGGGCAGCCGATCTTGCCCTGATGATAGCGCAGGCAACGGACGACCCGGTGACCCTGAAGTCGGCCTCGTTTGCGACACGGCGGTCGATAACAGTTGACATCAGCGGGAAGAACATCATGGGCGTCCCCGTCCCGGTGATCGAGAAGAAGCGGGTCTCAAAGAGCATGCTGGAGCGGGGCTACGGGATCATCACGACAAGCGCCCGGATCGATGAGACGGCCGAGCGGTACGAGGTGGAGCTGGACCTCTTAATCAAGCTCGCCGAGACTGAGACCGCGATGCGCCGGCTCGGAACCGAGATCCAGATGAACCGCCGGCGGGTGAACGCCCTTGAGCAAATCTTGATCCCCGAGCTCAAAAGCCAGGCCAAGTACATCAAGAACGCCATCGAGGAGCGGGAGCGCGAAGACCTGTTCCGGTTAAAGAAGGTCAAGAGTATTTTAGAAAGGAAGAAAAAGAAGGCGAAGGAGAAGAGATTAGCAGGGAACCGATCGTAACCGGATTTTGCAGTTTTTCATCTACCAGTATTTCTTCCAGTTTACAAACACCTCGTCAAGAACACTGCCACTTTCAGTGTCAGCATATGCATAGTATAACCCATAGATGTCAGATGTTTTCGAACCGACGATGGTGGATATTTTTTGTTTGCCCGTGTAGGGATAAGCCTATACAACACTTGTGGGGCCCTGAGAAATATTCTTGAACTTTTCAAAACACTTTGAATCCGTAATTATCCGCTGGCATTGAATCTTCTCATTCCGGGTTATTGCTGGGGCGTTCATGTAGTCCAGGAACTCACTGGACAGATTGAATTGACCAATGGGTTTTTACCCGGGAATTCATTGACGGGTTTTATTGTCCTCACATGTTTACTAAGGGAGACATTATCAGCACTCACAATCGGTACCATCGGCACTCCTGCCAGAAGTAGTATCAGCAGGACAACACCTGTTTTGGGTTGTTGCATTTTTTTTCCTCTTGGTTTTCGAAAGAGATTACTCGCCGTTATCAGGTTTTAATAAATAAAGGATCCAGAACGAAAAGGTGACGCCCTGATGGGGTTACGTCAATCATCGAGAATGAGATACGTTCTTTTTCATCATGAGAATTTATTTCAATGACCATCACGTGTGTCGGGCTTGCATTTATCAGGATTTTTGAAATAACGGTCCTGTCAGTTACGACCGTGAGAAAAAGATCTTCCGAAGATGTCGGAGAGTAAATTTCCGGTTTGATTTTTTCATGGGGGGCCAGTGAATATTCTTTGTTAAAAAGACTAGTTCCTGTTTTATTTGTGACAATTATCTGTGCAGAATGTGTCTGATTGGGATCCTGATTGTTAATGATAAAGAGCGGGAGTAACGGCGCAGCTGGTTCTGGATCCCTTATACATTGCATAGAAAAAAAGAGGAGAGCTGCACCTGCCCCGACAATAATAAGGATTAGGCAGGCTCTTTTGGACATTATCAGTTCCTCTCAGGGTTATTGATACCCTGCAACAGTAGCCCGGGTATCACGGATCCGTTGGATATTATCGTGTGTTGAATCGCCATGATTATTCCGGTTGGAGTACTCCATTTGCCCGGCATTTCCCTGCCACAGTGACCACATTGCGGTATATTTGTTAAATATCAACCACTCTACCCAATGATATGCACGGGCCCATGTTGGGGACGATGACGAATTCTCGTGATCCGCACCGAAATTATGCCCGATTTCATGGGCTGATTGTATGTACCGTAACACTTGTCGGCCATGCCTCCGTATTTACGGATAACCCGGATGTTGATGGATATCCGAAGTCTATGCTCTATACCCGCAGTGTTTCAAATTTTACCTAAACTGCGTTTCATATTCGAGATATTCTTCTGACAGGTCGGTGAGCGTGGATCGGGTTATTTGTGTTCTCATCGGTATCATGCCATTCCTTTCTCCATCGATATCTTCAGAAATTACCTGTTGATAGTTTTCACCCGATCTTCCAAAGAGCATCCCTTCATGGATATAGAATTTCAGATTCATGCGGACAGAATTATTTCCTGAGTGAACAGGTTCAATGTTCTTGTCGATATAAACCTGCGTAGAATACGCTGAAATCGTATGACTGTTATACGCCGGGTAGGCGGATTCCTCCACGGGAATGGTTATCATGGGATAAAGTACGCTCTTTTTTGCATCAGAAAACAAGGATGGGCTTTCAAGTTTTACCAGAAAATCGGCATGGATATCCGTCAGGTTTTTGTCCCCGGTCTGGAATGCCAGCATTTTTCCCCGGGGTGTCATCACAAGCATTGACGTCCATTTACCAAAATGCCGGTACTGGAGTCCATCTTCAGGTATAATGGATACATTATCTTTCATGGGCAAAGGGACGATGATATCTGTTGTAAGTCCCCCTGTATAATGATCCAGACCATTTATCGAAATAACATAATGATAAGATGCCGGACTTGTGGACAGGTAAGCCAGACTGCCGACAGGAATGATCAGGAAAAGCCATATGCCAAAGAGTATCGATCCAAAAACAACCCGATCATACTGATGGTCTTTAGTATTCCGGTTCTGGAAGTACAATCCCGCGAGGATACCTGTTACGATTACTCCAATGAGAAGCAGAAACGTATCATAAATATTAATCTGAAGGAGAGAATCCGATTTCCAGATCCAGAAAATCAGTAAAAAATAGGCCCCCAGTGTCAGAATTATTGCGGTTCCTATACCGCTGATAAGGATGGGCCGGCTTTTTTTATCTGTCATTTTGGCGCTCCTATAAAAAAAATGGGTTTTCCAATCAAGCTGCATTCACATTGCGTTGTACCCAGTCGACAAGCCCCATCTGGTATCGCTCTCCATCAACAAGGCACTCTCGCGTATACCGTATCAGGGTCTGATCCGTTCTCCAGTTGGGATCATTAAGGATCTTATCATTGATGTAGTCATATTGGTTCTGGGAGTAATGCGTTCTCCAGGCAAGATAACTTGCAGAATCGCGGACATTGGTAATATAGTAATAATACCCGTCATTCGCAGCCGAGTTATAGAAATTCAGGTCAGACGAGTGCCAGTTCTGGCCGACAAAGTTTTCATATTCTGCATGCTGGGGCAGACTCTGGGCAAACCAGTAGTGGAATGGTTGCGACATATCTGCTATATAATGCATAGAATAGGCAAGATACTGCAGTGCCTGTGAGTGATCTGAGATCCATTCGTTGCTTGACAAATAGGCATACCATGCAGCCTGGTCGGCAGCACCGGAACTGTAGTAATGGTTCCATGATGCTGAAGGGGGAGGGACGTCTGGCTGTCCGGCCATGGACTTTAATGTGTCAGCCGAATTCTGACCGAGACCCATCGAGTATCCTGCAATCCAGGCCATGTCATTGTGGACATCCATATAATATGGATCCACAGGATATCCTGACCACGTGGGTTTGATAACATCGGGTTTCATGACAATGGAATAAACCGTGGAAAATACTGCTTTTTTCTCATCATCAGATAGTTTTGGTGTGCCCGACCAGATCTCGCCAAGTTTCTTTTTCAGTTCTGTTTTTTCCTTTTTGGAAAGAATACTCTTGTCGATTGCCTTGAATATTTCCTGTTTGTCATTTTCAGGCATAGCATAGGTCTGTGGGCTTTGCTGCGTGCTTGCCATTATGGTCTCTGCCGGATCGGCCAGCCGTACCGGTGTTCTTACTATGGTTCTAATGTCCTGTTGCAGGGCAAGGTTCTGGGTTTCATCCGCGCTCACAATCGGTACCATCGCCATCGCTGCCAACATTAATATCAGCAGGACGACGCCTGTTTTAGGTTGTTGCATTCTTTTCAACTCCTTTTTTTCGATAGCACTCGCTCACAGGGCACGGGAAAACCTTCATAGGAATAGAAGATAATCTTCTCATGCCCTCGGGCAGGTACGGGTTCGACAGAGTCTGCTAACTTTTTGAACCCGTCCTACGTTTTTGGCATTTGTTCCTGAATTTCCGGTTGGTCGGCTGGTAGCAGCATTTTCAGGAACTCCTGCCATGTAAAAATAATACTTTTATATTAATAATAAAATTGCAAAGCAATATTGCTACCATATCGCCTCGCATTGAAAAATAAAATCAAAAGAATTAAGAAACTGTTTTCAGAACCCCGTCTTATTTGATATCGTTTCCTTGTGCTGGCTAAAGATGCGATGACCCTTTGGCCACAGACTTTAAATCCCGTTTCCCTTTCAGCACGATATCTGCCACCGGGGCGGGAATTCCTATCAGATACCTGCACCCACACTTCATAATTCTGGTGTATTAAAAAAACAGGGCCGATGCAGACCCTATCCCGAAACCGCCTTTATCGCCGCTTCCTCGGTATCATAGATCGACAAGAGCTGTGCAAATCCCGACATGGCGAGGATATGGGCAACAAACGGGGTGATGGCAAAGATACCGAAACGGCCTCCCCCGGATTTTACACTTTTCGCAGCCTTGAGAATGACCCGGAGCCCCGAACTCGAGATGTATTTTGTGTGGGAGAAATCGAGGAGCAGGGCTGCCGGTCTTTCAAGAGCACGTTCCTGGATCTCATGGTCCAGCGTCATTGCAGCGATGTGGTCGATCTGGGGAGGCATCCCGACAATGGTAATATCTTCGATGGTCCGTACTTCGCACAATGACATGGTCTGCTTCTCTTGGGAGGTTCCTGATATTTTCTTTTCTGGCCGAGATGATAAAATGCGAAGGTCACAAAAAAGACCATGTCTGTGGACCTGTCAGGATCCGTAATCCGGGGTATGAATCCGGTGGGATACCGATTGATTTTTTCAGCGGTTCATTGAAAAAAATATGAGACGGGGATCTGCCCCGCCTCTTTTGTTCATCCTGCGTTACTTTTTGGTCTCACTTTCCGTGCCGATATGATCGAGCACCCGGTCCCAGATGACGAGGAGACCGGGGATGACCACGTAGGCAAGCAGTCCTGCCCCGAGGAATGCGCCGGTGATGATGAGTTCATTGTCCATCATCCACCCCTTTAAGCAAGTGCAGGCACGGTGTCTGCCCAGGTCTCGACCCTGCTCCGGATAGCCTCGTCCGAGAATGATGTCAGGGTAATCTGATCCCGGCTGAAGTTGACGAAGTAGATCTCGCCGTTGGCATCGTGGCACCGCAGGGTGGCGGCATACCTCTCGTTGTCAAGGTCACGGATGGGATTCCCGCCAACTGCAGTTGCGATCTCGGTGTCTGCAACAATGTGATTGGCGACACTGGTGAATGCCGCGATGGTGGGTGCCCGGGCCGTGATCAGGGCGATGGTCTTTGCATCGGAGTCCTGGTAGAAGACCCGTACCGTATACCCCTGTTTACTCAGTTCTACCGGGGGGTGGTTCACTCCCTGTGCATTGTAGGAAACGCACTGGAAGGGGTTGTTTGCGATGACGCCCTGGACAAGGTTGTCGAAGGCAGTCACGTCAGGGAGCGGGGCCGCGAGCCTGCGGACCGCGCTCTTCGTGGTGTTGCTTGTGGTAAAGTCTGCCATTTTTGGTCTCTCCTTTTTCGTTTTCCGGGTTCAACCGGACCCTTCCGGGGTGGGAACGTGTGGTGGTAATCTCTCCTTTCCGGATCCGAATGAACCTTTTCTTTCAGGGAAGTTCTCCGAACTTCCCCGGGGTTTGTCGCGGGGCGCCCTTTGACATTACAGCATTGGCAATCGGGATATAACGGATAATCCGCGGGGGTGCAATCCGGGGCACCTGCATGGCGTTTCAGCGGATCGGGAAGCACCGGCATGGATTGGCATCGATCCGGGAAAAAAGGGGATTATTTATCAAGGGATCCCGGGAAGTCCAGGTCCCTTCGCAGACCGCCTGGGTATACGAGATAATACCGCCAGCTGCAGGCCGGGGAGTAGACCCAGATCATGATCTGGTACTGGATCGATCCTGCCAGGCAGCAGAGGTTCTCCACTACATCCTTAAAGTGGACATGGAGCACGGCGGCGCTCGGCACCGGCCTGCGGGAGCGGATGACATGGATCAGGAGCGATCGGGCTTTCTTCAGCCCGATCAGGTTGACCGGCAGGGTTGATTCAGTCACCCTGACGGGAAGGTACCCGTGAGCTTTGAGGATCCTCATCGCTTCATACACGAGAGGGTTGCTCCGGCTGAACCTCTTTTGCTCCACGGAGCCTTCGCCATCATGGAGAATTATGCCCGGGCTGCATCCCGGGCGCTCTGGCACAGGGATCAGGTGTTCAATTGCGATTCCTTCTGCGGGAGCATTACTCCCGAAGCCTGCCGGAGTGAGACGCAAAGCTCCTTCGGCGTTTCCGGTAATTCTGGTGTTTGTACGCATAGTATCATAGATGATTCTCTCCGACAACGGTTGGTACACGGTCCTTGCGTTTTTGCAGCCGTGTATGCCGTCACATCCACCGGTTCCGCGCTCGGGATAGTCTTTTGTGCTGTGCATCCCACAATGCCATCACGGTGAACCCTGTTCGTGAAGCAGTGTGATTACATAAAAAAGAACAATATTACGATTTAAATATATACGATGGGATGGGTTCGATGAATGAATCAGAGTGCCAGGCCCACGGTTAAATTTTGGTGAATCAATAAAGGCAGGAGAACTTGTACGGGAACATCGGGTTAGCTCACTTTTAGCAATCCCGATTCAGAAATTATGGAATACATATCATCGAGTAATGTTGCTGAAACATTTGTATCCACGCAATCTGCGCATAATGCACTACGATTATACTGTACGAGTAATCTTATGAAAAAAGGGAGATGGCAATGTTTTTTAGGGATATTTCTCTTACATGATTTTAATAGAATCCTTCTAAAATATTGTAATTTATTCTCACTGTTCAGATCTGGCATGGATAAGGCCATGATTCGAAGTTTTGCATCGGTTGAAGAATATTTGAACCGTATTGCCAGTTTCTCGATATTATCTTCTTTTTGTAACGTGACATTAAATTGAGATTTCAAAAAAGTCATTGGCTCGTCAAAGTAGATAGTAAAATTGAATATTGAGTCAATCCCGAGATCGTTATCCCGTAGTTCCAAATTATTACCATATTTTTCTTTGACAATTTCTAAAATTCTCATTTTAATTGCTTCAATTGTCAATTCTGGGTTTATATCCACAACAAAAAAGTCATGTTCTTCGTCAATCGGCTCCATGCGTTTTTGGTAAACGTAAATTATTTTTTTATGTTCGGCATAATATTCGCTCCGATCTTCAATTATTTTTAAAAATTTAAATGAAATTTTTGGAAATTCTCGTTCCAATTTATCAAGGGAACCTTTCAGCGCCATATACCCGCATACTTTTTTGAATCCGCCCAGAGCTTCAAATTTGAACGGTGATAACCGAAGGATGTCTCTCGTTTCTTTTCCGGTTGTAATTGCATCGGTCAGAAGGATATTACTTTTATCAAAATTAAACGCAGAAAAAAAATGATGTTCCATTGAATGTGGACCACGGTGGCTGAGTGGTTTGATGGAAATAATAGTGCGCATTCCCTTAATGCTGTTGAGATATGGATGGAACAGGTTCAATCCTTTGCGTTCGACAGCGATTATATTCGTTTCTTTATCCTGAACAATCTCTTTGTTAAAAAATGGGAAAAGCTCGTTATCGATTGCATTTGCTATTCTTAGAGATTCCTCATCCGAAATGAAACCCATTTGATTTTTTATTGTTATTTGGTCTTCAGCTGAAGAATTATCCATCTCTTGATATTTTATGCATTTTTGATTTGTATCTTCCGAAGACTGATAAATAATTAAAATGTACGTTATACACCCAAATTTTGAATATAATACCCAAATAATAAACTATATATCCAGAAAAGATGACACTAGTGTCTGACCTACTTTGATGGTCGTGTTCCTATGGAAGCCACTGGAACAGTCAGTATGAAGTGGGATAATGGCAGCACAACACCTTCTCTCCTACTGAGACCCACGGTGATTGAAGAATTCCTGAAATACGGGTTTGATGCAGGAGGCGAATGCCGAATGGCTACTATGATAAAAAATCCCTTGTCCAACGAGTTAAAAGTGGCAACCGAGATATTCGGATGCCAGGAGCGGGGAGAGAAGGTCTGGCTTGGTAAACTCCAGGCAAACTTAAACGGAGAGATCAGTAAGAATACGGTCTCTGCGGCACTGGATACCCTCTTTGACTGGGGGATTATCAAGGCAGAGTATGGCGAGACGGAAAACGGGCGGGCAGGTCGATTGCTGATGATCAGCAACGAATCAACCCCGCTCATCAAAGAACTCTACGAAAAATACTGGAAAAACCGATAAGCCGTGAGATATGGATACCTCTATTTTTCCCAAGTATGAGTACAAGGGAATTACTCATCCCCAGAAGACTATTCTAGTAACTGTTTCAAAATTTGCTGAAGGTTTCCTGCGGTTTGCCCCAAGGACTATCCGGAATTATCCGTCACATGGTATCGATCATTCGGTCAATATTATCAGAATGATCAATGATTTTACGGAAAAATGGGAGATAAAACTATCAAAAAATGAGAGGTTTATTCTCTATTCTGCAGCATGGCTTCATGATATCGGCTGTGTCAAGGACCGAAGTCCGCATAACACAATTTCAGCGAGCATCCTATTGAGAAACGAGAATATTACCAGTCTGTTCACCGGTCTGGACAACGATTTACTTGCCGATGTGCAAGATATAATCGAAAGCCATTCCTCGTCCTATAACATCAATGATGTTCCTGTGAGGCGGGGGGCAGTACGGGTTCGATTGATCAGTGCTGTTTTCCGGTTGATTGATGCCTGCGAGATCACGAATTTCAAATGCCCGACTCCGGTTTTCGTTGAGATCAAAGATGATCTGAAAGATGGGCACGGAGCGGTCGACAAGGAAGCCGTGCAATTCTGGAAAGGCCATATGAATATCAAGTATCTTGCCTTTTCCAAACCCAATATCGCAATTACTGTCAATTCCCCCCGGCAGAGTAAAAAGATTATCGATCGTTTGGTGAAGGAGATCGAGTCGGTACAGAAAATCTTCCGCGAGAATGGGATAGATGTTCCGGGTGTGCAGGTTCGGGCGAGGGAAGTGGGGATTGATTAAAAAAACTCGAAAAGATATCAGATTTTAAAACGAATCCTCTGTAATTGATCTTTGAATTCTTTAGAGTAAATTTCCACAATGTCGTTAATATATAATGAGATAATATCGCTATTTTTTACAGATTCGGAATCCCAACGTTCTTTTTTATTTTCTTTGAGATAATGATATAATTCGGGCTCTGTAGAAATGGTATCCCTGTAGACGTAAATTCGACCAAAAGATCTAAGGTACAGTGCCTCCTTACATTGTTATGCTACTAACGATTAAGGAGGCAAACTAATGTCAGCAAACCGGTATATC